>CAVZAH010000005.1:0-976971 GCA_963773275.1 uncultured Acidimicrobiia bacterium
TCGGCCGCCTGGCCGAGCTTGACCGGATCGGCGAGGCGCTGGCCTCGGCCGCCGCCGGCCACGGGCGGGTGGTGGTGGTCGAGGGCGAGGCCGGGATCGGCAAGACCCGGCTGCTCGACGCGGCCCTCGACCGTGCCCGCGGCCTCGGCATGGGAGTGTTCCGGGCCCACGCCGAGGAGTTCGAGAGCCGGCGCCCCTTCGGCGCCGTCGCCGACTGCCTCGGCGTCACCCGATCCTCGACCGACCCCCGCCGGGCCGACATCGCCCACCGGCTCTATGGGGGCGCCGACACCGAGGAGAACGCCGGCTCGGAGTTCCGCTTGGTGGAAGACATGGTGTCCCTCGTCGAGGACCTCTGCTCCGACGGGCCGGTGGTCGTCGCCCTCGACGACATCCAGTGGGCCGACCCGGCCACCCTGCTGGTGGCCCACGGCCTGGCCCGGGCCGCCCCCGCCCTTCCCCTGCTGGTCATCCTGGCCTGCCGCCCGGCGCCCCGCTCAGCGGAGCTGGCCCGCCTCCTGCAGACCCTGACCGAACGGGGCTCCGCGCCCCTGCGCCTGGTTCCCCTCGCCGCGGAGGAGGTGGTCGAGCTCGTCGGAGGCCTCCTGGGCAGCCAACCCGGGCCCCGTCTGGCTCGCCAGGTGGCCGACGCCGGCGGCAACCCGTTCTTCGTCACCGAGCTGGTGGGCGCGCTGGTGGCCGACGGTTCGGTGCACACCGCAGGGGCGACGACCGAGATCGAGTCGGTTGCCTTCCCCGTCGCCCTCAAGCCGATCGTGCTCCACCGGATGAGCTTCCTGTCCCGGGACACCCTCGACGTCCTGTCGGTGGCGTCGGTGCTGGGCTCGACGTTCACCGTCCCCACCCTGTCGCTGGCCCTCGGCCGGGCGGCCCTTGACCTCCTGCCCCAGGTCCGGGAGGCGCTGAGCGCCGCCGTGCTCGGCGAGGACGGCGACCACCTCGCCTTCCGCCACGACCTGCTGCGGGAGGCCCTCTATGAGGACATCCCCCGCTCGGTGCGCATCGGGGTGCACCGCGACATCGGCCACGCCCTGGCCGCGGCCGGGGCGCCGGCGGCCGCGGTGGCCGAGCACTTCATCCGGGGCGAGTGCCGGGGTGACGCGGTGGCCCTCGACTGGCTCCACCGGGCGGTGGAGGAGGCCACCGTCCGGGCGCCGGCGACGGCGGCCGAGCTCCTGGAGCGCACCCTCGAGCTCGTCGACGCGGAGGACCCGGGCCGTGACCGCCTGCTGGCCGAGCTCGTGGTCGTCCTGGTCGTCTCCGGCCAGGGCGAACAGGCCGAGCGGGTGTGCCTCGACCTGCTCACCCGGGCCCAAGCCCCGATCTCCGAAGCCCGGCTGCGCATGACCCTGGCCCGGCTGGCCGCCTCCCGGGGCGAGCTCGACGAGGGGCTGGAGCAGGCGGCCCGGGCGGAGGCCATCGCCGGCCTCTCCCCCCATCAGCGGGCCCGGCTGCTCGGCTCCGCGTCGGTGGTGGCCCTCACCGAGCCCCGGCTCGACGTCGCCGAGGCCATGGCCACCCGCGGCCTGCGCTCCGCCGAGGAGGTCGGTGGCGCCGTGGCCCGGGCCACCTCCGCCTACACCCTGGGGCGGATCGCCCACTACCAGGGCCGGTTCGACGACGCCCTGTCGTGGTTCGACCAGTGCCGGCTCAGCGACGACGACGAACCGGGCGACCGTATCTTCGCCGGTTGGCAGCAACTCCGTTCTCTCGTGGACCTCTTCCGGGCCCTCGTCCTGCTCCAAGCCGGGAGGGCCGATCTCGCCGTCCCGTCCCTGGCCGACCACCCGCGGCTCGCCTTGGAGCGGGGCTACAAGGGGCGGCACCTCCGCATCTGCTGGCTACAGGCGGTCGGGTCCTTCCTCGCCGGTCGGTGGGACGATGCCGCCGGCCAGCTGGAGGAGGTCGAAGGGCTCTTCGACGGAGGCCGGCTGGGCGACGAGATGCTGGCCTCGGCGCGGGGCATGGGCGCGCTGATCGCCCTTCACCGGGGCGATGCCGGGACCGCGGAGCGCATCCGGATCCTCCCCGCAGAGGACGTCGACGACAGCGACTGGCCGGCCTTGGCTGCGGCCCTGCGAGCCGAGGCCGACGGCCGCCCGGAGGCCGCCCTTGAGGTACTCGCCGCCGGGTGGCGGAGGGCCGAGGCGTTGGGGATCGTCGTCCGGCGACTGTGGAACGGGCCCGAGATCGTCCGCCTGGCCCTCGGCCGGGGCGCCGGGGACATGGTGCTCGACCAGGACGCTGGCCGAGGAGGTGTGCCTGGCGGTGGAGGCGCTGGTGGCTGGGAACGAAGGCGTCGCCACCGTGGTGGCCGCCGCCCTGCGCTGCCGGGGCCTGATGGGCGACGACGGCGACGTCCTGGTTCGAGCGGCCGCCTCCTACCGGGACGCCGGGCGCCCACTGGAGGCGGCCCGGGCCGCGGAGGACGCCGGCGCCGCCTTCGGGCGCAGTGGAGACGTGGACGCCGCCCAGCGCCTCTTCGACGAGGCCACCCAGGGCTACGAGGGCCTCGAGGCGTCGTGGGACCTGGCCCGCGTCGGCGCCTCCATGCGGGCCCTCGGCCTCCGCCGCCGCCGGGCCGCCCCTCGCTCCCACCGGGTGGGGTGGGAGGCGCTGTCCCGGGCGGAGCGGGCGGTGGCCGAGCTGGTGGCCGCCGGCCTGTCGAACCCACAGATCGCCGAGCGCCTGTTCCTGTCCCGCTACACGGTGCGGAACTACGTCTCCGGCGCCCTGTCCAAGCTGAGCCTGAGCTCACGGGTGGAGTTGGCCCAAGAGGTGCGCCGCCAAGGGGACGGGCCGGCGGCGTAGTCGTCGGAAAATCGCTAAATACCGGACAGGTGTCAGGTATCGGAGAAGCCCCTTTCCGTCAGAGTCCTGGCCATGAGCGGAGCCGGCGCCGGCGAGGCGATGGAGATCGAGATCAGCGTGGCCTCGACCCAGCCCCCACAGGGCGAGGTCGCGGTCGAGGGCGGGCACCGCCAGCCCTTCGTCGGCTGGCTCCAGCTCCTGCGCCTCCTGGTCGAGGCCGTCGCCCCGCCGGGCGGTCCCGCCCGACCCACGCCACCGCCGGCATCGAGACGACAAGGAGCAACGTCATGAGCACCGACCCAGCAGCGGGCGCGTCGACCACGGGCGCGTGCGGTCCTGGCCGCAGGAGCGATGCTGGCAGGGCTGGTGGCGGGGTGCGCCTCGGCCCCCGGGAAGACCTCGGCCCCGCCGGTGCTGCCGCAGGCCTCGGCCCCCCCGCCCGCAGCCAGCCCCACGGCGGGCGATGCCGCCGCCACCGATGCGGTGCGGGCCGGCCTCGGGCGCCTGCCGGTGTCGTTCGTGGCCAACCAGGGCCGCTGGGACCCCCGGGCGGCGTGGGTGGCCTCGGGCAACGAGGCCACCGCCTACTTCCTCGACGGCGGCGTGCGCTGGGCCCTGCTTCCCGCTCAGGGGGCCGCTCGGGCCCTGCTTCCCGCTCAGGGAGCCGCTGGGGCCCTGGCCGGCGACGAGCAGGGCTTCGTCCTCGACCAGGTGCTCGTCGGCGCCCGGGAGGCGGCGCCCACCGCCTCGGTGACCGCCCCCGGCATCGTCAGCTACTTCGTGGGCGAGACCCACCACGCCGGCCTGCCCACCGCCACCGAGCTCACCCTGGAGCAGGCCTGGCCCGGGGTCGACGTGGTGTGGTCGGGCACCGGGGGCCACATCGAGGCCACCTACCACCTGGCCCCGGGCGCCGACCCGGCCCAGGTCCGGGTGGCGTGGCGGGGGGCGGAGTCGGTGGCCGTCACCGCCGAGGGCCGCCTGGGGGTCACCACCCCCGTGCGCAGCTTCGAGGAGGACGCGCCCAAGGCCTTCCAGGACGTCGACGGGCAACGGGTCCCCGTGGAGGTGGCCTATGACCTCGACGGCGCCGGCACCTACGGCTTCCGCCTCGGCGCCTACGACCCGGCCCGGCCCCTGGTCATCGACCCCACCGTGCTGGTCTACGCCGGCTTCCTGGGCGGCAGCGGCACCGACGTCGGCATCGGCATCGCCGTGGACGGGGCCGGCAACGCCTACGTGACGGGCTCAGACCCGACTCCACAGCCGCCACCTTCCCGGAGACCCCCGGGGTGTTCCAGGCCGCCAACGGCGAACGACAGCCGACGCCTTCGTGGCCAAGGTGAACCCCACCGGCTCGGCCCTGGTCTACGCCAGCTTCCTGGGCGGCAGCGGCACCGAAGTCGGCCACGGCATCGCCGTGGACGGGGCCGGCAACGCCTATGTGACCGGCGGCACCACCAGGGCCTCCACAGCTTTCCGGTCACCCCCGGCGGGTTCGTGAACGCAATATCGGGCCCCTCCGGCCGAACAACGACGTCTTCGTGGCCAAGGTGAACCCCACCGGCTCGGCCCTGGTCTACGCCAGCCTCCTTCGCGGCAGGCTAGACGGACGTCGGCTACGCCATCGCAGTGGACGGGGCCGGCAACGCCTACGTGACCGGCGAGACCGATTCCAATACCAGCGGTTATTCCTTCCCGCACACCACCGGGGTGTTCCAGGCCACCAACGGCGGGGGAGCATTGACGCCTTCGTGGCCAAGGTGAATCCCACCGGCTCGGCCCTGGTCTACGCCGGCTTCCTGGGCGGCAGCGGCGACGACTACGGCCGGGGCATCGCGGTGGACGGGGCCGGCAACGCCTACGTGACCGGCCAGACCTCCTCCGCAGCCGACACCTTCCCGGAGACCACCGGGGTGTTCCAGGCCGCCAACGGCGGGGGCAACGACGCCTTCGTGGCCAAGGTGAACCCGACCGGCTCGGCCCTGGCCTACGCCGGCTTCCTGGGCGGCAGCGGCAACGACGCCGGCCACAGCATCGCGGTGGACGGGGCCGGCAACGCCTACGTGACCGGCTACACCGACTCCACCGCGGCCAGTTTCCCGGAGACCACCGGGGTGTTCCAGCCCACCAACGGCGGGGGGGGCGACGCCTTCGTGGCCAAGGTGGGCCCCACCGGCTCGGCCCTGACCTACGCCGGCTTCCTGGGCGGCAGCGGCACCGACGTCGGCAGCGGCATCGCCGTGGACGGGGCCGGCAACGCCTACGTGACCGGCTGGACCGACTCCGCCGCCGCCACCTTCCCGGAGACCACCGGGGTGTTCCAGGCCACCAACGCCGGGGGCACCGACGCCTTCGTGGCCAAGGTGGGCCCCGCCGGCTCGTCCCTGGCCTTCGGCTTCCTGGGCGGCAGCGGCACCGAAAACGGCAGAGGCATTGCCCTGGATGGGGCCGGCAATGCCTACGTGACCGGCGACACCGACTCCACCGCCGCCACTTTCCCGGAGACCACCGGGGTGTTCCAGGCCACCAACGGCGGGGGCGCCGACGCCTTCATGGCCAAGGTCACCATGGTGAACGGCGTGCCCATCATCTCGAACATCGCCAGCCGCACGATCAACGAGGACGCCTCCACCGGGGCGGTCGCCTTCACCGTCGGCGACGACGAGACGCCACCGGGAGCCTGACGCTGACCCGGACGTCGTCGAACACCGCCCTGGTGCCGGTGGCCAACATCGTCTTCGGGGGCTCGGGGGCCAACCGCACCGTCACCCTCACCCCGCCGCCGAACCAGTCGGGCACGACCACCGTGCGCATCACCGTCAGCGACGGCGCGGCCAGCGCCTTCGACGAGTTCGTCCTCACCGTCACCCCAGTGAACGACGTGCCCACCATCTCCAACATCGCCAACCGGACCGTCAACGAGGACACCCCCACCCCGGCGGTGCCCTTCACCGTGGGCGACGTCGAGACCGCCGCCGGGAGCCTGACGCTGACCAGGACGTCGTCCAACACCGCCCTGGTGCCGGTGGCCAACATCGTCCTCGGAGGCACGGGGGCCAACCGCACCGTCACCCTCACCCCCGCCGCCAACCAGTCGGGCACGACCACCATCCGCATCACCGTCAGCGACGGCACGGCCACCGCCTTCGACGAGTTCGTCCTCACCGTCACCGCGGTGAACGACGCCCCCACCATCTCCAACATCGCCAACCGGACCGTCAACGAGGACACCTCCACCCGGGCCGTGCCCTTCACCGTGGGCGACGTGGAGACGGCGGCCGGGAGCCTGACGCTTCGAGCCGGACGTCGTCCAACGCCGCCCTGGTGCCGGTGGCCAACATCGTCTTCGGTGGCTCGGGGGCCAACCGCACCGTCACCCTCACCCCGGCCGCCAACCGGTCGGGCACGACCACCGTGCGCATCACCGTCAGCGACGGCACCGTCACCGCCTTCGACGAGTTCGTCCTCACCGTCACCGCGGTGAACGACGCCCCCACCATCTCCAACATCGCCAACCGGACCGTCAACGAGGACACCTCCACCCCGGCGGTGCCCTTCACCGTGGGCGACGTGGAGACCGCGGCCGGGAGCCTGACGCTGACCAGGACGTCGTCCAACACCGCCCTGGTGCCGGTGGCCAACATCGTCTTCGGGGGCTCGGGGGCCAACCGCACCGTCACCCTCACCCCCGCCGCCAACCGGTCGGGCACGACCACCGTCCGCATCACCGTCAGCGACGGCACCGCCACCGCCTTCGACGAGTTCGTCCTCACCGTCACCGCGGTGAACGACGCCCCCACCATCTCCAACATCGCCAACCGGACCGTCAACGAGGACACCCCCACCCCGGCGGTGCCCTTCACCGTGGGCGACGTGGAGACCGCGGCCGGGAGCCTGACGCTGACCAGGACGTCGTCCAACACCGCCCTGGTGCCGGTGGCCAACATCGTCTTCGGGGGCTCGGGGGCCAACCGCACCGTCACCCTCACCCCGGCGCCGAACCAGTCGGGCACGACCACCGTCCGCATCACCGTCAGCGACGGCACGGCCACCGCCTTCGACGAGTTCGTGCTCACCGTCACCGCGGTGAACGACGTGCCCACCATCTCCAACATCGCCAACCGGACCGTCAACGAGGACACCCCCACCCCGGCGGTCGCCTTCACCGTGGGCGACGCGGAGACGGCGGCCGGGAGCCTGACGCTGACTCGAGAACGTCGTCGAACGCCGCCCTGGTGCCGGTGGCCAACATCGTCTTCGGAGGCTCGGGGGCCAACCGCACCGTCACCCTCACCCCCGCCCCCAACCAGTCGGGCACGGCCACCGTGCGCATCACCGTGAGCGACGGCACCGCCACCGCCTTCGACGAGTTCGTCCTCACCGTCGCCGCCGGTGAACGACGCCCCCACCATCTCCAACATCGCCAACCGGACCGTCAACGAGGACGCCTCCACCGGGGCCATCGCCTTCACCGTGGGCGACACCGAGACCGCAGCCGGGAGCCTGACGCTGAGCCGGACGTCGTCGGACACCGCCCTGGTGCCGGTGGCCAACGTCGTCTTCGGGGGATCGGGGGCCAACCGCACCGTCACCCTCACGCCGGCGCCGAACCAGTCGGGAACGACCACCGTGCGCATCACCGTGAGCGACGGCACGGCCAGCGCCTTCGACGAGTTCGTCCTCACCGTCACCGCGGTGAACGACGTGCCCACCATCTCCAACATCGCCAACCGGACCGTCAACGAGGACACGCCCACCCCGGCGGTCGCCTTCACCGTGGGCGACGCGGAGACCGCGGCCGGGAGCCTGACGCTGAGCCGGACGTCGACCAACGCCGCCCTGGTGCCGGTGGCCAACGTCGTCTTCGGGGGCTCGGGGGCCAACCGCACCGTCACCCTCACCCCCGCCCCCAACCAGTCGGGCACGACCACCGTGCGCATCACGGTGAGCGACGGCACCGCCACCGTCTTCGACGAGTTCGTCCTCGCCGTCGCTGCGGTGAACGACGCCCCCAGCTTCGCCCCCGGCCCCAACCCGACAGTCGACGAGGACGCCGGGCCCCAGAGCGTGGCCAACTGGGTGGTAGCGGTGGACACCGTGGAGGCGGGCCAGTCGGTCAGCTACATCGTCACCGCCAACTCCAACCCGGGGATGTTCTCGGCCGGCCCCGCCATCTCCACCGCCGGGACGCTGACCTACACCCCCGCCGCCAACGCCAGCGGGGTGGCCACCATCACCGCGGTGGCCCGCGACGGCGGGGGCACGGCCAACGGCGGGGCGGACACCTCGGCCTCCCAGAGCTTCACCATCACGGTGAGGGCGGTAAACGACGGGCCCACCATCTCCGACATCGGAGATCACTCCACGCCGGCGGGCACCCCCACCGAGGCCATCACCTTCACCGTGGGCGACACCGAGACCGCTGCCGGCGGCCTGACCCTCAGCGCCACGTCGTCGAACACCGCCCTGGTGCCGGTGGCCGGCGTCGTCTTCGCCGGATCGGGGCCAGACCGCACGGTCACCGTGAGCCCCGCCGCCGGCCAATCGGGCACGGCCACCATCACCATCACCGTCAGCGACGGGACGACCAGCGCCACCGACAGCTTCGTGCTCACCGTCACCGCGGTGAACGACCCCCCGACCATCTCCGACATCGGTGATCGCTCCACTCCGACGGGCACCTCCACCGGAGCCATCGCCTTCACCGTGGGCGACGCGGAGACGCCAGTTGGGAGCCTGACCCTGTCGGCCACCTCATCCGACGAGGCGGTGGTGCCGGGGGCCAACATCGTCCTCGGGGGCTCGGGGGCCGACCGCACCGTCACCGTCACCCCCGCCGCCAACCAGACCGGCGCCTCCACCATCCGCATCACGGTGAGCGACGGCACGGCCAGCGCCTTCGACGAGTTCGTGCTCACCGTCGAGGCGGTCACCGACGGGCCCACCATCTCCGACATCGCCGATGCCGCCGTCGACGAGGACACCCCGACCGGGGCCATCGCCTTCACCGTGGGCGACGCGCAGACGCCGGTCGAGGACCTGACGCTGACGGCCACCTCCTCGGACCCGACCCTGGTGCCGGTTGCCAACATCGTCCTCGGGGGCTCGGGGGCCGACCGCACCGTCACCGTCACCCCCGCCCCCGACCAGTCGGGCACGGCCACCGTGCGCATCACCGTCAGCGACGGGGTGGCCAGCGCCTTCGACGAGTTCGTGCTTACCGTCAACGCCGTCAACGACGTGCCCACCATCTCCGACGTGGCCGATCGCAGCGTCGACGAGGACACCCCCACGGGGGCCGTGGCCTTCACCGTGGGCGACGCGGAGACGCCGGTCGAGGACCTGACCCTGGCGGCCACCTCCTCCGACGAGGCGGTGGTGCCGATGGCCAACATCGTCCTCGGGGGCTCGGGGGCCGACCGCACCGTCACCGTCACCCCCGCCCCCGACCAGTCGGGCACGGCCACCGTGCGCATCACCGTCAGCGACGGGGTGGCCAGCGCCTTCGACGAGCTCGTGCTCACCGTCAACGCGGTGAACGACCCGCCCACCATCTCGAACACGGTCGACAGGGCCATCAACGAGGACGCCTCCACCGGGGCCATCGCCTTCACCGTGGGCGACGTGGAGACGGCGGCCGGGGACCTGACCCTCCTGGCGGCCACCTCCTCCGACGAGGCGGTGGTGCCGGCAGCCAACATCGTGTTCGGGGGCTCGGGGGCCGACCGCACCGTCACCGTCACCCCCGCCGCCAACCAGACCGGCGCCTCCACCATCCGCATCACGGTGAGCGACGGGGTGGCCAGCGCCTCCGACGAGTTCGTGCTCACCGTCGAGGCGGTCACCGACGGGCCCACCATCTCCGACATCGCCGACGCGACCGTCGACGAGGACACCGCCACCGGGGCCATCGCCTTCACCGTGGGCGACGCGCAGACGCCGGTCGAGGACCTGACGCTGACGGCCACCTCCTCCGACCCGACCCTGGTGCCGGTGGCCAACGTCGTCTTCGGGGGCTCGGGGGCCGACCGCACCGTCACCGTCAACCCGGCGGCCGACCAGAACGGGGGCGCCGCCATCCGGGTCACGGTCAGCGACGGCGTGACCACCGGCTTCGACGAGTTCGTCGTGACCGTCAACCCCGTCAACGACGCCCCCAGCTTCACCGAGGGGCCCGACCAGTCGGTGGTCCAGGACCAGGGGTCGCAGACCGTGACCGGCTGGGCCGGCGACCTGGCCACCGGCGCCGACGAGGCACAAGCCCTGAGCTTCGTGGTCACCAACGACAACAACGCCCTGTTCTCGGCCCCGCCGGCGGTGTCGCCCACGGGGACGCTGACCTACACCTCCGCCACCCACGCCAGCGGGACGGCCACCGTCACCGTGGTCGCCCACGACGACGGGGGCACGGCCGCCGGCGGGGTGGACTCCTCGGAGCCCCAGTCCTTCACCATCACCGTCGTGGCCGACAACGTCGCCCCCGTCTGTTCCATCACCCGCACCGCCGTCGACAGCGAGGGCCGCAAGTTCGTGGAGGTGAGCGCCCAGGACGCCGACTCGGGCATCACCCGCATCGACGTCGTCACCGCGGTGAACATCATCCTCCCGGTGACCACGTCACCGTCGCCCTGGACCGAGGGCACGACCGACCCCGTCGTCATCACCGCCACGAAGGCCGACCAGGCCTTGGGCTCCCAGGTGGCCTTCGTGATCACCGACCGGGCCGGCAACCAGGCCTCGTGCTCCTAGCGGGGACCCGGCAAGGACGGATCGCCCGACCAACCGCTTTGTCGTGACATCTGCAAACCAGCAGTCAGCCTCCAAGGGCCGTCTCGATGCTGCTCATCTTCTGAACCAGACGATGATCGCGGTCCGGCATCGGCTCAAACCCGAAGTGGCGGTAGAACGACGAGGCACGTTCATCGACGGCGTCGACAACGACCAGCCGGGCCGCTGAGTGGCGGTTCGCAGCAGCAGCACGGCTGAGGGCGTCCCATAACCGTTCCGCCCCGAGGCCCTGCCCATGCCGCGAGCGGTCGAGGGCAAGACGAGCCAGGAGGATGGCCGGGATGAGGTCGGGGCTACCGCGGCCAGTCGGCTTCGGCAGGCTTCCCTTGGGGATCCGGCGACGCCAGCTTCACGGTTTCGACCGTGACCGAGCTGGCGAACCTCGGGGACTTTCGACCTGCCCGGTACATTCTCCTCGGAGGAGCTGGGGGGTGGTGGAGTGGTCGGGACCGGGGCTGACGTCCCGTTGGTCGGTCGCCTGGCCGAACTGGAGTGGGTCGGCGAGGCATTGACCGCGGCCGCCGCCGGCCGCGGGCGGGTGATGGTGGTGGAGGGCGAGGCCGGGATCGGCAAGACCCGGCTGCTCGACGCCGCCCTCGACCGGGCCTGCGGCCTCGGAATGCAGGTGTTCCGGGCCCACGCCGAGGAGTTCGAGAGCCGGCGCCCCTTCGGCGCCGTCGCCGATTGCCTCGGCGTCACCCGATCCTCGACCGACCCCCGCCGGGCGGAGATCGCCCGCCGGCTCTACGGGGGCGCCGACGACGAGGCGACCGCGGGCTCGGAGTTCCGCCTGGTGGAGGACATGGTCTCCCTGGTCGAGGACCTGTGCTCCGACGGGCCGGTCGTCGTCGCCCTCGACGACATCCAGTGGGCCGATCCGGCCACCCTCCTGGTGGCCCACGGCCTGGCCCGGGTCGCCCCCGCCCTTCCCCTCCTGGTCATCCTGGCCTGCCGCCCAGCGCCCCGCTCAGCCGAGCTGGCCCGCCTCCTGCAGAGCCTGGCCGAACGGGCCTCCGCGCCCCTGCGCCTGGTTCCCCTCGCCGCGGAGGAGGTGGTCGAGCTGGTCGGAGGCCTCCTGGGCAGCCAGCCCGGGCCCCGTCTGGCTCGCCAGGTGGCCGACGCCGGCGGCAACCCGTTCTTCGTCACCGAGCTGGTGGGCGCCCTGGTGGCCGACGGTTCGGTGCAGGCTGCGGGGGCGACAGCCGAGATCGCCGAGGTTGCCTTCCCCGTCGCCCTCAAGCCGATCGTGCTCCACCGGATGAGCTTCCTGTCCCGGGACACCCTCGACGTCCTGTCGGTGGCGTCGGTGCTGGGCTCGGCCTTCACCGTCCCCACCCTGTCGCTGGCGCTCGGCCGGGAGGCGCTCGACCTCCTGCCCCCGGTCCGGGAGGCGTTGGACGCCGGCGTCCTCGGGGAGGACGGCGATCACCTCGCTTTCCGCCACGACCTGCTGCGGGAGGCCCTCTATGAGGACATCCCCCGCTCGGTGCGCATCGGGGTGCACCGCGACATCGGCCACGCCCTGGCCGCGGCCGGGGCGCCGACGGCCGCGGTGGCCGAGCACTTCATCCGGGGCGAGTGTCGGGGTGACGCGGTAGCCATTGACTGGCTCCACCGGGCGGTGGAGGAGGCCACCGTCCGCTCGCCGGCGACCGCGGCCGAGCTCCTCGAACGCACCCTCGAGCTCGTCGACGCGGAGGACCCGGGCCGTGACCGGCTGCTGGCCGAGCTCGTGGTCGTCCTGCAGGTCTCAGGCCAGCGAGAACAGGCCGAGCGGGTGTGCCTCGACCTGCTCACCCGACCCCAACCCCCGATCACCGAGGTCCGCCTCCGGATGGCCCTGGCCCGGCTGGCCGGCTCCCGGGGCGAGCTCGACGGGGCGCTGGAGCAGGCGGCCCGGGCGGAGGCCGTCGACGGCCTGTCCCCCAACCAACGGGCCCGGCTGCTCGGCACCTCGTCGGTGCTGGCCCTCTCCGGGCTCCGGCTCGATGTCGCGCTGGCCCTCGCCACCCGCGGCCTGCGCGACGCCGAGGAGGTCGGGGGCACAGTGGCCCGGGCCACCTCGGCCTACACCCTGGGGCGGGTCGCCTACTACCAGGGTCGCTTCGACGACGCCCTGGCGTGGTTCGACCAGTGCCGGATCACCGGCGACGACGACCCGGGCAGCCGTATCGTCGCCGGTTGGCAGCACCTCCGGCTCCTCGCCGACATGTTCGGTGTCCTCACCCTGGTCCAGGCCGGGCGGGCCGACCTCGCCGACGCACCCCTGGCCCACTGTCGCCGGCTCACCTACAAGCGGGGCTACAAGCAGATGTACCTCCGCGCCTGCTGGCTGCAGGCGCTCGGGTCGTTTCTCGCCGGCCGGTGGGACGATGCTGCGGGCCAGCTGGCGGAGGTCGAAGGACTGTTCGACGGGGGCCGGCTCGACGCCGAGATGCTGGCTTCGGCGAGAGGCATGGGAGTGCTGATCGCCATCCACCGGGGTGACGCCGGGCCCGCCGACCGCATTCCACTCCTCCCGGCGGAGGATGTCGACGACGGCGACTGGCCGGCACTGGCTGCGGGCCTGCGAGCCGAGGCCGACGGCCGTCCGGCGGCCGCCCTGGAGGTGCTCGCCGCCGCGTGGCGCAGGGCCGAGGCCCTGGGGGTCGTCGTCCGGCGACTGCACATCGGCCCGTCGGTCGTCCGCCTGGCCCTCGGCCGGGGCGCCGGGGACGTGGCGCTCGACCAGGGGCTGGCCGAGGAGGTGCGCCTGGCGGTGGAGGCGCTGGTGACGGTCAACCAGGGTGTGGCCACGGTGGTGGCCGCCGGCCTGCGCTGCCGGGGGCTGTTCGACGACGACGGCGACGTCCTCGTTCGAGCGGCCGCCGCCTACCGGGACGCGGGCCGGCCCTTGGAGGCGGCCCACGCCGCCGAGGACGCCGGCGCCGCCTTCAGCCGGAGCGGCCAGCCGGAGGAGGCCCAGCGCCTCTTCGACGAGGCCGCCCACGGCTTCGAGCGACTCGGGGCGTCGTGGGACCTGGCCCGCGTCGGCGCCTCCACGCGGGTCCTCGGCCTGCGCCGCCACCGGACCGCCCGTCGCCCTCGCGGGAAGGGTTGGGACGCGCTGACCGAGGGGGAGAGGGCTGCGGCCGAGCTGGTGGCCACCGGCCTGTCGAACCCCGAGATCGCCGAGCGCCTGTTCCTGTCCCGGTACACGGTGCGGGGCTACGTCTCCAGCGCCCTGTCCAAGCTCAGCCTGACCTCACGGGCGGAGCTGGCCCGCGAGGTCACCCGCCGCCAGGGGGACGGGCCGGCGGCGTAGGCCACGCCGGAGAAGGCCCAGAAACTCGCAAAATACCGACAGATGTCGGGTGTTCGGTGGACGCCTTTTCGTCAGAGTCCTGGCCATGAACGGGGCGGGCGCCGGCGAGGCGGTGGAGATCGAGATCACCATGGCCTCGACCCGGCCCCCCCAAGGCGAGGTCACGGTCGAGGGCGGGCACCGCCAGTCCTTCGCCGGCTGGCTCCAGCTCCTGCACATCCTCGTCGAGGCCGTCACCCCGCCGGGCGAGGCCACCGCCCCCACACCACCGCAGGCACCGAGTCCACAAGGAGCAACGTCATGAGCACTGACCAGCAGCGGGCGCGACGGCCACGGGGCCGCGGGCTCAGGTCGTCCTGGCGGGGGTTGGTGTTCGTGGTGTCCTTGGCCGGAGCGCTGTGGGCCATGGCGGCGCCAGCGTCGGCCGAGGTGACGTTCACCGCCGCCCCGGACGTGGGCGTGGGATCGGAACCGCACTTGGTGGCGGTGGGGGACTTCAACGGCGACGCCAAACCCGACCTGGCCGTGGCCAATTATGGCTCGAACACCGTCTCGGTGCGCCTGGGGAACGGGGCCGGGGGCTTCACCGCCGCCCCCGACGTGGGCGGGGGAGGGGGCCCGTGGTCGGTGGCGGTGGGCGACTTCAACGGCGACGCCAAACCCGACCTGGCCGTGGCCAATTATGGCTCGAACACCGTCTCGGTGCGCCTGGGGAACGGGACCGGGGGCTTCACCGCCGCCCCCAATGCGGTGGTGAGAGCGAACCCGACCTCGGTGGCGGTGGGCGACTTCAACGGCGACGGCAAACTCGACATGGCCGTAGCCAATTCTACTTCGAACAACCTCTCGGTGCGCCTGGGGGACGGGACCGGGGGCTTCACCAACGCCCCCAACGTGGCCGTGGGATCGCAACCGTACTTGGTGGCGGTGGGCGACTTCAACGGCGACGCCAAACCCGACCTGGCCGTGACCAATTATGGCTCGAACACCGTCTCGGTGCGCCTGGGGAACGGGGCCGGGGGCTTCACCGCCGCCCCCGACGCGGTGGTGGGAGCGTACCCGGCCTCGGTGGCGGTGGGCGACTTCAACGGCGACTCCAAACCCGACCTGGCCGTGGCCAACTATAGTACGAACACCGTCTCGGTGCGCCTGGGGGACGGGGCTGGGGGCTTCACCGCCGCCCCCGACGTGGTGGTGAGAGCGACCCCGATCTCGGTGGCAGTGGGCGACTTCAACGGCGACGCCAAACCCGACCTGGCCGTGTCCAATTCTACTTCGAGCAACCTCTCGGTGCGCCTGGGGAACGGGACCGGGGGCTTCACCACCGCCCCCAACGTGGGCGTGGGATTGAGCCCGCGCTCGGTGGCGGTGGGCGACTTCAACGGCGACGCCAAACCAGACCTGGCCGTGGCCAATGAGGGTTCGGGCACCGTCTCGATCCGGCTCGTCAACGACCCGCCCACCATCTCCAACATCGCCAATGGGACCATCGACGAGGACACCTCCACCCCGGCGGTGCCCTTCACCGTGGGCGACGCGGAGACCGCCCCCGGGAGCCTGACCCTGGCGGCCTCGTCGTCCAACACCGCCCTGATGCCGGAGGCCAACATCGCCTTCGGGGGCTCGGGGGCCAACCGCACCGTCACCCTCACCCCCGCTGCGAATCAGTCGGGCACGACCACCGTGCGCATCACCGTCAGCGACGGCACTGCCAGCGCCTTCGACGAGTTCGACCTCACCGTCACCGGGGTGAACGACGCCCCCACCATCTCCGACATCGCCAACCGGACCGTCAACGAGGACATCTCGACGGGGGCGGTTCCCTTCACCGTGGGCGACGTGGAGACGCCGGCCGGGAGCCTGACGCTGACCCGGACGTCGTCCAACACCGCCCTGGTGCCGGTGGCCAGCATCGGCTTCGGGGGCTCGGGGGCGGCCCGCTCCGTCACCGTCATCCCCGCCCCCAACCAGTCGGGCACCGCCACCGTCACCGTCACCGTCACCGACGCCAACGGCGCCAGCGACTCCGACACCTTCGTCCTCACCGTCCTCAGCGTCAACGACGCCCCCACCATCTCCGACATCGCCAACCGGACCGTCAACGAGGACATCTCGACGGGGGCGGTTCCCTTCACCGTGGGCGACGTGGAGACGCCGGCCGGGAGCCTGACGCTGACCCGGACGTCCTCCAACACCGCCCTGGTGCCGGTGGCCAGCATCGGCTTCGGGGGCTCGGGGGCGGCCCGCTCCGTCACCGTCATCCCCGCCCCCAACCAGTCGGGCACCGCCACCGTCACCGTCACCGTCACCGACGCCAACGGCGCCAGCGACTCCGACACCTTCGTCCTCACCGTCCTCAGCGTCAACGACGCCCCCACCATCTCCGACATCGCCAACCGGACCGTCAACGAGGACATCTCGACCGGGGCGGTTCCCTTCACCGTGGGCGACGTGGAGACGCCGGCCGGGAGCCTGACGCTGACCCGGACGTCCTCCAACACCGCCCTGGTGCCGGTGGCCAGCATCGGCTTCGGGGGCTCGGGGGCGGCCCGCTCCGTCACCGTCATCCCCGCCCCCAACCAGTCGGGCACCGCCACCGTCACCGTCACCGTCACCGACGCCAACGGCGCCAGCGACTCCGACACCTTCGTCCTCACCGTCCTCAGCGTCAACGACGCCCCCACCATCTCCGACATCGCCAACCGGACCGTCAACGAGGACATCTCGACGGGGGCGGTTCCCTTCACCGTGGGCGACGTGGAGACGCCGGCCGGGAGCCTGACGCTGACCCGGACGTCCTCCAACACCGCCCTGGTGCCGGTGGCCAGCATCGGCTTCGGGGGCTCGGGGGCGGCCCGCTCCGTCACCGTCATCCCCGCCCCCAACCAGTCGGGCACCGCCACCGTCACCGTCACCGTCACCGACGCCAACGGCGCCAGCGACTCCGACACCTTCGTCCTCACCGTCCTCAGCGTCAACGACGCCCCCACCATCTCCGACATCGCCAACCGGACCGTCAACGAGGACAACTCGACGGGGGCGGTTCCCTTCACCGTGGGCGACGTGGAGACGCCGGCCGGGAGCCTGACGCTGACCAAGGCGTCCTCCAACACCGCCCTGGTGCCGGTGGCCAGCATCGGCTTCGGGGGCTCGGGGGCGGCCCGCTCCGTCACCGTCATCCCCGCCCCCAACCAGTCGGGCACCGCCACCGTCACCGTCACCGTCACCGACGCCAACGGCGCCAGCGACTCCGACACCTTCGTCCTCACCGTCCTCAGCGTCAACGACGCCCCCACCATCTCCGACATCGCCAACCGGACCGTCAACGAGGACATCTCGACGGGGGCGGTTCCCTTCACCGTGGGCGACGTGGAGACGCCGGCCGGGAGCCTGACGCTGACCCGGACGTCCTCCAACACCGCCCTGGTGCCGGTGGCCAGCATCGGCTTCGGGGGCTCGGGGGCGGCCCGCTCCGTCACCGTCATCCCCGCCCCCAACCAGTCGGGCACCGCCACCGTCACCGTCACCGTCACCGACGCCAACGGCGCCAGCGACTCCGACACCTTCGTCCTCACCGTCCTCAGCGTCAACGACGCCCCCACCATCTCCGACATCGCCAACCGGACCGTCAACGAGGACAACTCGACGGGGGCGGTTCCCTTCACCGTGGGCGACGTGGAGACGCCGGCCGGGAGCCTGACGCTGACCAAGGCGTCCTCCAACACCGCCCTGGTGCCGGTGGCCAGCATCGGCTTCGGGGGCTCGGGGGCGGCCCGCTCCGTCACCGTCATCCCCGCCCCCAACCAGTCGGGCACCGCCACCGTCACCGTCACCGTCACCGACGCCAACGGCGCCAGCGACTCCGACACCTTCGTCCTCACCGTCCTCAGCGTCAACGACGCCCCCACCATCTCCAACATCATCAGCCAAACGTTCAGCGAGGACACCTCCACCGGGGCCATCGGCTTCACCGTGGGCGACGTGGAGACGCGCGCCCGGGAGCCTGACGCTGACCGGGACGTCCTCGAACACCGCCCTGGTGCCGGTGGCCAACATCGACTTCGGGGGATCGGGGGCGGCCCGCACCGTCACCGTCACCCCGGCCGCCAACCTGGCGGGCTCGACCACCATCCGCATCACCGTCAGCGACGGGGTGGCCAGCGCCTTCGACGAGTTCGTCCTCGGCTTCCCCGCGGTGAACGACGCCCCCACCATCTCCAACATCATCAGCCAAACGTTCAGCGAGGACACCTCCACCGGGGCCATCGGCTTCACCGTGGGCGACGTGGAGACCGCGCCCGGGAGCCTGACGCTGACCGGGACGTCCTCGAACACCGCCCTGGTGCCGGTGGCCAACATCGACTTCGGGGGATCGGGGGCGGCCCGCACCGTCACCGTCACCCCGGCCGCCAACCTGGCGGGCTCGACCACCATCCGCATCACCGTCAGCGACGGAGTGGCCAGCGCCTTCGACGAGTTCGTCCTCGGCTTCCCCGCGGTGAACGACGTGCCCACCATCTCCAACATCATCAGCCAAACGTTCAGCGAGGACACCTCCACCGGGGCCATCGGCTTCACCGTGGGCGACGTGGAGACCGCGCCCGGGAGCCTGACGCTGACCGGGACGTCCTCGAACACCGCCCTGGTGCCGGTGGCCAACATCGTCTTCGGGGGATCGGGGGCGGCCCGCACCGTCACCGTCACCCCGGCCGCCAACCTGGCGGGCTCGACCACCATCCGCATCACCGTCAGCGACGGGGTGGCCAGCGCCTTCGACGAGTTCGTCCTCGGCTTCCCCGCGGTGAACGACGTCCCCACCATCTCCAACATCATCAGCCAAACGTTCAGCGAGGACACCTCCACCGGGGCCATCGGCTTCACCGTGGGCGACGTGGAGACCGCGCCCGGGAGCCTGACGCTGACCGGGACGTCCTCGAACACCGCCCTGGTGCCGGTGGCCAACATCGACTTCGGGGGATCGGGGGCGGCCCGCACCGTCACCGTCACCCCGGCCGCCAACCTGGCGGGCTCGACCACCATCCGCATCACCGTCAGCGACGGGGTGGCCAGCGCCTTCGACGAGTTCGTCCTCGGCTTCCCCGCGGTGAACGACGCCCCCACCATCTCCAACATCATCAGCCAAACGTTCAGCGAGGACACCTCCACCGGGGCCATCGGCTTCACCGTGGGCGACGTGGAGACCGCGCCCGGGAGCCTGACGCTGACCGGGACGTCCTCGAACACCGCCCTGGTGCCGGTGGCCAACATCGACTTCGGGGGATCGGGGGCGGCCCGCACCGTCACCGTCACCCCGGCCGCCAACCTGGCGGGCTCGACCACCATCCGCATCACCGTCAGCGACGGGGTGGCCAGCGCCTTCGACGAGTTCGTCCTCGGCTTCCCCGCGGTGAACGACGTGCCCACCTTCGCCCCCGGCCCCAACCCGACCGTCGACGAGGACGCCGGGAGCCCAGAGCGTGGCCAACTGGGTGGCAGCGGTGGACACCGTGGAGGCGGGCCAGTCGGTCAGCTACATCGTCACCGCCAACTCCAACCCGGGGATGTTCTCGGCCGGCCCCGCCATCTCCCCCGCCGGGACGCTGACCTACACCCCCGCCGCCAACGCCAGCGGGGTGGCCACCATCACCGCGGTGGCCCGCGACGGCGGGGGCACGGCCAACGGCGGGGCGGACACCTCGGCCCCCCAGAGCTTCACCATCACGGTGAGGGCGGTCAACGACGGGCCCACCATCTCCGACATCGGAGATCGCTCCACGCCGGCGGGCACCCCCACCGAGGCCATCGCCTTCACCGTGGGCGACACCGAGACCGCCGCCGGCGACCTGACCCTCAGCGCCACGTCGTCGAACACCGCCCTGGTGCCGGTGGCCGGCGTCGTCTTCGCCGGCTCGGGGGCTGACCGCACGGTCACCGTCACCCCCGCGGCGGGCCAGTCGGGCACGGCCACCATCGGCGTGGCGGTCAGCGACGGCACGGCGAGCGCCACCGACAGCTTCGTCCTCACCGTCACCGCAGTGAACAACCCCCCGACCATCTCCGACATCGGTGATCGCTCCACTCCCGAGGACACCCCCACCGGAGCCATCGCCTTCACCGTGGGCGACGCCGAGACCGCGGCGGGGAGCCTGACCCTCAGCGCCACGTCATCGAACACCGCCCTGGTGCCGGTGGCCAACATCGTCGTCGAGGGCTCGGGGGCCACCCGCACGGTCACCGTCACCCCCGCCCCCAACCAGTCGGGCTCGACCACCGTGCGCATCACCGTCAGCGACGGCACGGCCACCGCCTTCGACGAGTTCGTCCTCACCGTCACCCCGGCCAACGACGCCCCCACCATCTCCGACATCACCGATCAGGCGTTTGTCGAGGACACCTCGACGGGGGCATTGCCCTTCACCGTGGGCGACCTGGAGACCGCGGCGGGGAGCCTGACGCTGACCCGGACGTCGTCGAACACCACCCTGGTGCCGGTGGCCAACGTCGCCCTCGAGGGCTCGGGGGCAACCCGCACCGTCCTCGTCACCCCGGCAGCCAACCAGTCGGGCAGCGCCACCATCCGCGTCACCGTGAGCGACGGCACCCTCAGCGCCTTCGACGAGTTCGTCGTCACGGTGAACGCGGTCAATGACCTGCCCACCATCTCCACCATCGTCGACCGGGCCATCAACGAGGACGCCTCGACGGGGGCCATCGCCTTCACCGTGGGCGACGCGGAGACGCCGGCCGGGAGCCTGACGCTGACTCCGACGTCGTCGGACACCGTTCTGGTGCCGGTGGCCAACATCGTCGTCGAGGGCTCGGGGGCCGACCGCACCGTCACCGTCACCCCGGCGGCCAACCAGTCGGGCTCGGCCACCATCCGCCTGACGGTGAGCGACGGGGTGGCCAGCGCCTTCGAGGAGTTCGTGCTCAACGTTGCCCCGGTCACCGACGGGCCCACCATCTCCGACATAGCCGACCGGGCCATCGACGAGGACACCGCCACCGGGGCCATCGCCTTCACCGTGGGCGACGCGGAGACGCCGGTCGAGAGCCTCACGCTCTCGGCCACCTCCTCCGACACCGCCCTCGTGCCGGTGGCCAACATCGTCCTCGGGGGCTCGGGGGCCGACCGCACCGTCAGCGTCACCCCGGCGGCCAACCAGCACGGCAGCGCCGCCATCCGGATCACCGCCAGCGACGGGGCGGCCACCGGCTTCGACGAGTTCGTCTTGACCGTCAACCCCGTCAACGACGCCCCCAGCTTCACCAAGGGCCCCGACCAGTCGGTGGTCCAGGACCAGGGGGCCCAAACGGTGACGGGTTGGGCCGGCGACCTCTCCACCGGCGATGCCGGCCAGGCTCTGAGCTTCGTGGTCACCACCGACAACGACGCCCTGTTCTCGGCCCCGCCCGCGGTGTCGCCGACGGGGACGCTCACCTACGCCTCCGCCGCCGGCGCCAGCGGGACGGCCACCGTCACCGTTGTCGCCCACGACGACGGGGGCACGGCGGCCGGCGGGGTGGACTCCTCGGCGCCCCAGGCCTTCACCATCACGGTGGTGGCCGACACCGCCGCCCCTGTGTGTTCCATCACCCGCAGGGACGTCGACGGCGAGGGCCGCAAGTTCGTGGAGGTGAGCGCTCAGGACGCGGCGTCGGGCATCACCCGCATCGACGTCACCACCGCGGTGAACATCATCACCCCGGTGACCACGTCACCGTCGCCCTGGCTCGAGGGCACCACCGATCCGGTGGTGATCACCGCCTACAAGGACAACCAGGCCGCTCCCTCTCAGGTGGCCTTCGTCATCACCGACCGGGCCGGCAACCAGGGCTCGTGCACGTAAGGAAGGCGGAAACTCGCAAAAGACCGACAGATGTCTGCAAGGAGGAGACACCCAAGAAGTTCGCCGGCCCGGGCCCCTCAGGGGGTCGGGCCGGCGGCGTGACCTCCTGCCCCGGCCCGCAACGCGATGGAGCCGGTGAGCAGCCGGGGAGGGCCCTCAGGAGTGGTGGTCCCACGGGTCGATAACGTCGATCCCGGTGTTCTCGAAATCCTTGCCGTTGCGCGTCGCCAGAGCCGCATCGTTCGCACGGCAGATCGAGGCGATGAGGGCATCGAAGCCGTCGATCGGAGCACCGGCCCGTTCCCGCCGGCTGACGACGGCGGCGTAGTGCGCAGCGGCTGAAGCGTCGAAGGCCAACACCTGCTCGGAGAACGTGCTGAACACCTCCTCGGCCGCGGCTCTGAGCACTTCCTTTCGTCGGCCCTCGGCCAGCCGTTCGATCCCGTAGCCGATCTCGGCGACCGTGATCGACGTCGTGCACAGCCCGGCGGAGGCGTGATGTGCCACCCAGGCGGTCACCGCCGGCGAGGGCGCAGGCTTCATCAGCTCCGATGTGACGTTGGTGTCGAGGATGATCATGGGGACAGGTCGAGGGCCCGGACCGGGTTCGTACGGGGGGCCAGCTCGAGGTCGACCCCGCCCAGGTCGCCGAAGCGGTCCAGCAGCGCCCCGAACAGGTCTGGCGACGGGACCGGCCCCCGAACTGCGTCGGTGAGGATGACGCGGATCTCCGCCTCCATCGACCGGCCGTGGCGAGCCGCTCGGACCCGCAGCCGCTCCCTCACGTCGTCGTCGAGACCTCGGATGCTCAACGCGGCCATGACGGCACCTCCCTGTCGCTAGCAATGCTAGCAAGCCCGCCCGGGGGCGTACGATCCAGGCGGCGGGGGTCCGGTGCGGTGCGGCCCCCGCGGCTCGGTGTTCACAGGCTCAGGACGAGGCGCAAGCCGCGATCAACCAGGTCAACCAGGGCGTGGCCACGGTGGTGACCGCCGGCCTGCGCTGCCGGGGCCTGTTCGACTTCCTGTCCCGGTACACGGTGCGGGGCTATGTCTCCAGCGCCCTGTCCAAGCTCAGCCTGACCTCACGAGCGGAGCTGGCCCGGGAGGTCACCCGCCGCCAGCGGGACTGGCCGGCGGCGTAGGGCCCGCCGGAGAAGGCCCAGAAAAGGGCAAAATACCGACAGATGTCGGGTGTTTGGTGCCCGCCTTCTCGTCAGAGTCCTGGCTATGAACGGGGCCGGCGCCGGCGAGGCGGTTGGGATCGAGATCACCATGGCCACGACCCGGCCCCCCCAGGGCGAGGTCGCGGTCGAGGGCGGGCACCGCCAGCCCTTCGCCGGCTGGCTCCAGCTCCTGCGCCTCCTGGTCGAGGCCGTCGCCCCGCCCGCCGAGCCCACCAGTCCCTCACCACTGAAGACACCGAGACCACAAGGAGAAGTGTCATGAGCACCGACCAGCAGCGGGTGTATCGACGGGTGGGCGAGCGTGCCGCGGCCCGGGGTGCCCGGGTGTGGACCGTTCTCGTGGCGTCGCTGTGCGCCATGGCGGCGGTGCTGTCGCCTCTGTCCGGCCGGGCCAGCGCGGCCACGCCGGGCAGCGTCGTGTCCTGGGGCGAGAACGCCCAAGGGCAGGTCAGCGGGACGCCGGCCGGGACCGGGTTCACCGCGGTGGCCGCCGGCGGGCCTCACAGCGTGGCCCTGCGGGCCGACGGCTCGCTCGTGTCCTGGGGCTACAACGCCCAAGGGCAGGTCAGCGGGACGCCGGCCGGGACCGGGTTCACCGCCGTGGCCGCCGGCGGGCTCCACAGCCTGGCCCTGCGGGCCGACGGCTCGCTCGTGTCCTGGGGCAGCAACAGCAACGGCCAGGTGAGCGCCACGCCGACCGTGGCCGGGTTCACCGCCATAGCCGCCGGCGGTTACTACACCCTGGCCCTGCGGGCCGACGGCTCGCTCGTGTCCTGGGGCTACGACGCCTACGGCCAGGTGAGCGCCACGCCGACCGGGACCGGGTTCACCGCCGTGGCCGCGGGCTTCCGTCACAGCGTGGCCCTGCGGGCCGACGGCTCGCTCGTGTCCTGGGGCGAAGACGGCGACGGCCAGGTCAGCGCCACGCCGACCGGGGCCGGGTTCACCGCCGTGGCCGCCGGCGTGGATCACAGCCTGGCCCTGCGGGCCGACGGCTCGCTCGTGTCGTGGGGCTGGGACCTCCAGGGCCAGGTCAGCGGGACTCCGACCGGGACCGGGTTCACCGCCGTGGCCGCCGGTCAGAGCCACAGCCTGGCACTGCGGGCCGACGGCTCGCTCGTCTCGTGGGGCCTCGACCACCGCGGCCAGGTCAGCGGGACGCCGGCGGGGACCGGGTTCACCGCGGTGGCCGCTGGCGGGTACCACAGCGTGGCCCTGCGGTCCCCGGCGCTCACGTCGATCCTGGTCACCCCGGCCAACGCCACGGTGGCCCGGGGCGCCACCCAGCAGTTCACGGCCACGGGCACGTTCGGCGACGGGTCCCAGCAGGACCTGACGGCGTCGGTGACGTGGGCGTCCTCGGCGCCGGCGGCGACGGTCGACGCCTCCGGCCTGGCCACCGGGCGCGAGGTGGGATCGACCACGGTCTCGGCCACCAGCGGCTCGGTCACCGGCTCGACGACGCTGACGGTCGAAAAGGCGCAGACCGCATTGAGCGCGCAGCCGGTCGGGGTGGTGCGGTCAATGCTCTCCCTGAACGTCACCATGACCGCCAACCTGCGCTCCCTGGCCACCGGGCAGCCGGTGGCGGGCGAAACGGTGGGCTTCACCCTGGGCGCACGGTCGTGTTCCGGGACGACCGACGTGGCCGGGAACGCCAGCTGCACCGTCTCGATCGTGACTGCGCTCTTGAACCTCGGGTCCTACAGCGCCACCTATGGCGGCAGCGCCGCCTACCTGCCGTCATCGGCGACCGGGAGCGTGACGCTGCTCTGAGACCTTCCTGGGTCATTCGACAGCGCTGGGGCGCCGTCGAGTGACCCGGGAAGGGGAGGCGCATCCTCGTCGAGGCCGTCGCCCCGCCCAGTCCCCCACCACCGAGTTCATCAAGTCCACAAGGAGAAATGTCATGAGCACCGACCAGCAGCGGGCGTGTCGACGGGCGGGCGGGCGTGCCGCGGCGCGGGGCGCCCGGGTGTGGACCGTTCTCGTGGCGTCACTGTGCGCCATGGCGGCGGTGCTGTCGCCTCTGGCGGGCCGGGCCAGCGCGGCGACGCCCGGCAGCGTCGCGGCCTGGGGCTACGACCACTACGGCCAGGTCAGCGGGGCGCCGACCGAAACCGAGTTCACCGCCGTGGCCGCCGGCGCGTATTTCAACCTGGCCCTGCGGGCCGACGGCTCGCTCGTGGGCTGGGGCCGGGACAACGAAGGCCAGGTCAGCGCCACGCCGGCCATGACCGGGTTCACCGCCGTCGCCGCCGGCTACTCTCACAGCCTGGCCCTGAGGGCCGACGGCTCGCTCGTGTCCTGGGGCAGCGACAGCTACGGCCAGGTGAGCGCCACGCCGACCGGGACCGGCTTCACCGCATGGCCGCCGGCGCGATTCACAGCCTGGCCCTGCGGGCCGACGGCTCGCTCGTGTCCTGGGGCAGCGACGGCTCCGGCCAGGTGAGCGCCACGCCGACCGTGGCCGGGTTCACCGCCGTGGCCGCCGGCGGGTATCACAGCCTGGCCCTGCGGGCCGACGGCTCGCTCGTGTCCTGGGGCTGGGACGACTACGGCCAGGTGAGCGCCACGCCGACCGGGACCGGGTTCACCGCCATGGCCGCCGGCCTCTATCACAGCGTGGCCCTGCGGGCCGACGGCTCGCTCGTGTCCTGGGGCTTGAACTGCTGCGGCCAGGTGAGCGCCACGCCGACCGGGACCGGGTTCACTGCGGTGGCCGGCGGGGAATATCACAGCCTGGCCCTGCGGGCCGACGGCTCGCTCGTGTCCTGGGGCTACGACGGCTACGGCCAGGTGAGCGCCACGCCGACCGGGACGGGGTTCACTGCGGTGGCCGCCGGCTTCAATCACAGCGTGGCCCTGCGGTCCCCGGTCGCCGCACCCGACACCGTCCCGCCCGTCATCACGACATCCGGCGCCACCGCGGTGAACGCCACCGGCACGTCGGGCGGAGCGGTCGTGACCTACCAGGCCAGCGCCACCGACGACGACCCGTTGCACCCCAACGCGACGGTGACCTGCACGCCACCCTCGGGCTCGACCTTCCCCATCGGCGTGACAACGGTCACCTGCACGGCGACGGACGCCTCGGGCAACACCGCCACGACGTCCTTCACTGTGACCGTGGTCGACGTGGTGGCGCCGGTCGTGTCCGTACCTCCGCCCATCACCGTCGCCCCGGTCCGTCCGTCCGGGGCGGTGGTCACCTTCGGGCCTACTGCCACGGACGACGACAGCCGCAACCCCAGCCCGGCCGTGACCTGCGTCCCACCGTCGGGCTCGACGTTTCCGGTCGGCGTGACGACCGTGACCTGCCAAGCCACCGACGGGTCGGGCAACACCGGCACGAGCACCTTCACCGTGACCGTCCGCAGCCCGTGCAGCCTCGTCACCGACCTGATCGCCCGCTCGACCGGCACCGGCCCCGGCAAGGACCTTCAGTCCAAGGCCGAGTCCGCCCGGGACGCGTGCGAGGGCGGCCGGATCGACAAGGCCTGCAAGAAGCTTGACGACTACATCCGCCAGGTGAACGTCCACATGCCCAAGCAGCTCAGCCCCGCCGTCGGCGAGGGCCTGATCGCTGAGGTCACCCGCATCAAGGCGGCCATGGGCTGCTGACGGCGAGCTCGGAACTGTGCATTGCCGGTCGTGAGAAGGCCCGATTCGGCCGGATCACGACCGGCAACGCACCTTCGGGGGCTGCCGGCGTGACGGGCGTCGACCCAGCCTCCACAGGACCAGGTCACGGTCGAGGGCGGATACCGCCCGGCCGAGCCCACCTGCTGAGCCCTCGGCCTGCGCCGCCACCGGACCGCCCGCCGCCCTCGCGGGAAGGGTTGGGACGCGCTGACCGAGGGGGAGAGGGCTGCGGCCGGGCTGGTGGCCACCGGCCTGTCGAACCCCGAGATCGCCGAGCGCCTGTTCCTCCCGGTACACGGTGCGGGGCTACGTCTCCAGCGCCCTGTCCAAGCTCAACCTGACCTCACGGGCGGAGCTGGCCCGGGAGGTCACCCGCCGCCAGGGGGACGGGCCGGCGGCGTAGGCCACGCCGGAGAAGGCCCAGAAAAGGGGGAAAATACCGACAGATGTCGGGTGTTCGGCGGACGCCTTTTCGTCAGAGTCCTGGCCATGAACGGGGCGGGCGCCGGCGAGGCGGTGGAGATCGAGATCACCATGGCCTCGACCCAGCCCCCCCAGGGCGAGGTCGCGGTCGAAGGCGGGGGTCGCCAGCCCTTCGCCGGATGGCTCCAGCTCCTGCGCCTCCTGGTCGAGGTCGTCGCCCCGCCCGTCGAGCCCACCAGTCCACCGCGGGCACTACGACATCTCCTATGCAACGGGAGCGATGACGGTCACCAAGGCGCCGCTGACCGTCAGGGCCGACGATCACACCCGCCCATCCGGTCAGGCCAACCCGGCCCTCACCGTCTCCTACTCGGGGTTCGTCCTCGGCCAGACGCTGGGCACCACGGCCTGAGCGGAGCCCCCGCATGCACGACGGCGGCCGCGCCGGCCTCCGTGCTCCCGGCGCCTACCCCACCAAAACCTGTCCCGCCGGCTCGTCAGCGAACTCGCGCCGTGGTTCCCCAGCAGCGTCCACGTCTTGGCGCTCGGGCTCGACACGGCCACCGATCGCCGCATAGTGGGCCGAGGCGGGCGAGCAGGGCTACCTGATCGTCTCCAGGGACTCGGACCTCCGCCGGATATGGCTTGTTTTCTGCACAGTCGGATCCCTCCGCCGGTCGAGTGTGCAAAAAGCATGGATATGGCTTGGTTTCTGCACACTCGATCGACGCCTCGCCGGTCGCCCCGCCCGCCAGTGCTCCCTGAGGCCTCGGCCCACCGCCCGCGGTGACGCCTGCAGCCACCCCCGCGCCCGGCGGTGCCACCCCGATGCGGCGCGCACCCGCCTCGGGCGCCTACCGGTGTCGTTCGTGACCAACCAGGGCCGCGGGGACGCCCGGGCGGCCGCGTGGCTCGGGTTCGTGCACGTAGCGGGCACCCGGGCGGGCGTGGCCGAACGGACGACGAACTCGCCAGGCCCCGGCGGCCCGGCCCCTCATGGGGTCGGGCCGGCGTCGTGCCCGGACGCGGCCAGGAGGGTCTGGGTGACGGGGTGACGGGCGGCTCGGAGGAGCTCGTCGCCCCGGGCCTGCTCCACGATGCGGCCGGCGTCCATCACCACCACCCGGTCGGCCACCCGGAGGACGACGGCCAGATCGTGGGAGACGAAGACCATGGCCATGCCCCGCTCCACCTGGAGCTGCTTGAGGAGCTGGAGCATCTTGGCCTGCTCGCTCGGGTCGAGCATCGACACCGGCTCGTCGGCCACCAGCAGCTTGGGTTCGAGGATCAGGGCCCGGGCCAGGGCCAGCCGTTGCAGCTGCCCGCCCGACAGCTCGTGGGTGTGGCGGGCGAGGAAGGCGGCGTCGGTGGGCAGGCGGACCGCGGCCAGCTCCTCGCGCACCCGGCTGTCCCGCCACTCCGGCTCGCCCACGGCCTGCACGTCGAGCGGCTCCCGGACGGCGGCGCCGACGGTCAGCCGGGGGGAAAGGGCCTCGTACGGGTCCTGGAAGAGCAGCTGCACCCGGCGGCGGACGGCCCGCAGCTCCGCCCCCCGGAGGCCCAGGAGGTCGGCGCCCTCGAACCGCACCGAACCCGCGTCGGGCTCGAGGAGGCGGACGAGGAGCAGGCCGAGGGTCGACTTCCCGGCGCCGGTCGGCCCGACGACACCGACCACCTCGCCCTCCCGTACGTCAAGGGAGACGCCGTCGACGGCCACGACGGTGGACCGGCGGCCCAGGCCCGCGCCAGCGCCCGCCAGCCGGTAGGAAAGCCGCAGGTCACGGGCCTCGAGAAGGGTCACGACCCCGCCCCGCACGCACGCCACCAGCCGCTCGCCGTCCTCGCCCGGCGGCGCCATCAGCGGCGGCCGCCCGGCCGCGCACACGTCGACGGCCTGGGTGCAGCGGGCCTCGAACGGGCAGCCGGCGGCGACCTCGGTGGGGTCGGGCGGGTCGCCCCGGATGCCCCGCAGGTCCTTCACCGACCCGAGCGTCGGGCGGGCGTTGAGGAGGGCCCACGTGTACGGCGCCCGGGGCTCGTCGAGCACCCGGCGGGCGGGGCCGAGCTCGGCCAGCCACCCCCGGTAGAGAACCGCCACCCGGTCGGCCACCGCCTCGATCGCCTCCACGTCGTGGCCGAGGATCACCAACGCCACCTGCCGTTCGTCCCGCAGCCGGCGCAGGGTGTCGACCACCCGCTCCCTGGTGGACGGGTCGAGCCCGGCGGTGGGCTCGTCGAGCACCACCACCGACGGGTCGCAGACGAGGGCCATGGCCAGCAGGACGAGCCGGCGCTGCCCGCCCGACAGCTCGCTCGGGTACCGGTCGAGGGCCTCGGGGTCGAGGCCGACGTCGACCAGCACCGCCGACGAACGCTCGTCGGCTGCCGCCCGGGTCCGTCCCAGGTGCACCATCTGGGGCTCGGCCAACTGCAATCCGACGCGGAGCACCGGGTTGAGCGACGACGTCGACTGCACCGAGAGGGCGATCCGTCGCCACCGGACCTCCTGCCAGCCGGCCTCGTCCAACGCGCCGAGGTCGAGGTCGCCCAGGCGTAGGCCACCCTCCACCTCCGCCCCGGTGGCCAGCCCCAGCAGGGCCTTGGCCAGGGTGGACTTGCCCGATCCCGACTCACCCAGCACGCCGACGCACTCCCCCACGGCCACGTCGAGGGAGATCCCGTCGAGCGCCCGGACGGGGGTCGGACCGGGGTAGGTGACCCGCAGGCCGGCGATCGACAGCGCCGGCGCGCCCGGTGTTTCGTCCGTCACGCGTCGACGCCGACCGGCTGATGGCGGGACAGCCGGGGGTCGAGGCGGCGCTCGAGCGAGGTGCCCACGAGAGCCAGTCCGACGAGGAGGAGGGCGACGGCGGCCACCGGCGGGAGCAGCCACCACCGCCACGAGTCGGTGAGGAACAGGCCCCGGAAGTCGAGGGCGTCGCGCATGACGGAGCCCCAGCTGACCCGGGTCGGGTTCACCAGCCCGAGGAAGGCCAGCCCGGCCTCGATGGCGATGGCCCGCTCGACAGCAGAGATCAGGCCCGCGATCAGGACCAGCCCGACCTCGGGCAGGACGTGGGTCCGCAGCACCTGGCCCGTGCTCGCCCCGAAGCCGACCGCGGCCCGGATGTCGGCCCGCCGGCGGAGGGGAAGCACGGCCGCCCGCACCAGCCGGGCGTACACCGGCCACGACACGAGCACGATGATCGCCGACAGCCCGACCACGTCAGGGTCGACGGACGCGCCCAGGACGACCATCAGCGGGATCGGCGGCAGGACGAGGACGATGTCGACGACCCGCATGACCACTGCAGTCGGTGGCCCCTCCTCGCCAGCCGGCCACCGCGCCGGCCAGCGCGCCCAGCAGCAGCGTCCCCCCGCCGGCCAGCAGGGCGATGACGAGCGAGGTCCGGGCGCCGGCGAGGAGCTGGCTGGTGAGGTCCTGGCCGACCGAGTTGGTGCCGAACAGGTGGTGCAGGCTGGGGCCCTCCAGCGGTTCGCCGGCCAGCTCCGTCACCCGGTAGGGCGCCAGCGCGGGCCCGGCCACGGCCAGCACCACGAACCCGGCCACGACACCCACCCCGACCCACCCGGCGGGCCCCAACCGCCGATCCGCCAGCCGCCTCATCGGGTGCGGGCCCGGGGGTCGAGGCGGCCGTAGAGCAGGTCGACCACGAGGTTGAGGGTGAGGGTAACGAGGGCGAGGACGAGGAACGTCGCCTCCAGCACCGGGTAGTCGCGGCTGGTGACGGCCTGGAGGACGAGGGTGCCCATGCCCGGGTAGGAGAAGACGGTCTCCACGAAGACGGCCCCCCCGACCAGGAACCCGGCCTGGAGGCCGATCGACGTGACGAAGGGCAGGAGCGCGTTGCGCCCCGCGTGCCGGTGCTTGAGCAGCCGCGGGGGCAGGCCCTTGGCCCGGGCCAGCACCATGTAGTCCTGGCCCAGGGTGGACACCATCGTGTTCCGCACCAGCAGCACCTGGCTCGCCACCAGGGCCGAGGCCAGCGCGATCACCGGCAGGACCAGGTGGCGGGCCAGGTCGACGATCTCGGCCAGGGGCGAGGCGTAGTGGGCGAAGGGCGTGCGCGCCCCCCGAGGGGTAGAAGGCGCCACGTCACCGCGCCGCCGAGGAGCAGGAGCGACGCCAGGGCGTAGATCGGGACGGGGCGGACGGCACTGCTGGCCGTGACGACGACGCGGTCGAGGAGCCGTCCCCTCCGCCAGCCGGCGGCACAACCCAGGACGTAGCTGAGGACCGACGAGAGGGCCAGCGAGGCAACGAGGAGGAGCAGGGTCCACGGCAGGTGGGCCCGGAGGAGGTCGCTCACCGGAACCCGCCGGCCGATCGAGACCCCCATGTCCCCGTGGCCCAGGCGGGCGAGGAAGTGGCCGAGCTGGCCGACGAGGGGCCGGTCGAGCCCGTAGTAGGCCCGCAGCTCGTCGAGGACGGCGGTGTCGACCGCCTCCGGGTTGTCGGCCCGGAGGAAGGCGAGGGGGTCGCCCGGCATGGCCCGGGGCAGGGCGAAGACGAGCACGATCACCGCCGCCACCGTGAGTCCGTAGTGCGCCAGCGACCGCAGTGCCCGCCGGCTAGGGGTCGGCAGGAGACCCAACCCGACGGGGGATCAGAACCCCACCTTCTTGCCCGTGACCAGGGCGTGCTTGTTCAGGACCCCGGCTTGGAGCGAGAAGCCCCCGGGAGTGAAGTACCAGCCGTCGAAGACGTCCTTGACGAAGATCTCCTGCGGCTCCGGCAGGTAGAGGGAGAGCGAGGGCAGATCCTCGGCGACGATGCGCTGTATCCGCTGGACGAGGGCCAGGCGGGAACCATCATCGGCGGTGAAGAGCTGCTGCTGGCCGAGGGCCACGACCTCGGGGTTGTCGTAGCCCTTGGACTTGGACGGGAGGTTGATGGCCGCCGACGTGTGGCGGATCCGCAGCAGCAGGTCGGGATCGGCCCCCAGGGCGCCGTAGCCGAGCAGGGTCATCTCGTAGGTGCCGTTCAACGCGGAGTCGTCGGCCGCGGCGGCGTCCAAGGTGCGGATGGAGATGGAGACGCCCACCTGGCGCAGGTACTCGGAGATCAGCTCCGCCGTCTTCGGTGAGAACTGGGCGTTGGTCTGCAGCTCAGGGACGAAGGGGCTCCCGTCGGGCAGGTCGCGCACGCCGTCGCCGTCGGCGTCCTTCAGGCCGACCTCGTCGAGGAGGGCGTTGGCCTTGGCCACGTCGCGGGTGTAGGCGGGGAGGTCGGGGGCGACCCACGGGCTGGCGGGCGAGAGCCCGCCCGAGCTGCCGACGACCCCCTGGCCGAACAGGATGCGCCTCACCATGTCGTCACGGTCGACGGCGTAGGCGACCGCCTGGCGGAACCGCTTGTCGTCGAAGGGGAAGCCCTTGGTCAGGTTGAAGTGGAGGGCCCGGTTCCACTCCGGTGGCCCGCTGACGGCGCCGAACCGGGGGTCGCTCAGGAAGGGATCGAGGGCGTTCTCGGGAAGCTGGTCCTCGGTGCCGGCGTCGGCCGCGTCGATGTCGCCCTGCTGGAGGGCGAGGAGCTGGTCGGCCGCGGGGACGAACTCGATGCGCCGAACGTGCGGCGGCCCGAGGAAGTAGTCGTCGTTGGCCACGAAGGCGGCGGTGAACGTGGCCAGGTCGTACGACTCGAGCTTGTAGGGGCCGGAGCCGATCACCGCCTGCGGGCCGGCGAACGCGGCCGGGTCGGTGACCGTCTCCCAGATGTGCCGGGGGATGATGCGGACGAGACCTGCGATCTGGGGGACGAACGGCGCCCACGGTTGCTTCATCCGGAAGACGACCTGGTTGGGGGCGACGGCGACGACCTCGTTGAGGTTGCCGACGAAGATGGCGCCGAGGATCCCGGCGGCGGCCATCCCCGGCGGCTTCATCAGGTACTGGTAGCTGAAGACGACGTCGTCGATCGTCAACGGCTGACCGTCGTGCCACCGGACGCCGTCGCGGATGGTGAACGTGGTCTCGGTGCCGTCGGCCGAGCGGTTCCAGGAGCTGGCCAGCCAGGGGATGACGTCGCCCGACGAGTCCTTCCACACCAGGGCGTCGAAGACGAACGAGCTCTGGAGCTGCCCCTGCCGCCGCGGTCCCAACGGCGTCGGGTAGCTCCCCGGGCGGGCCGCCACCCGCACCCGTTCGACCCGGCCACTGCCCTCAGCTGGTGTCGCCGGGGGCTCGGTGCTGGTGGAGCAGGCCCCTGCGACCAGGGCGAATGCCAGTGCGGCGAGTACCCACCGCCGGTACGCGTCCTTCCTCATCCCCAACGCTCCTTCGGCCCCGTTGTGAGTTCCCCGACCGCCAGATCGCATCTTCGCGTGTGGCCACCCGGCTGCCTAGGTCGGGCGGAAGAGTAATCCCCGGCGGCAAGGGCGAGATGCTCGTTCGCGCATGGCGTCGGATTCAGGCCCCCACCTGCAGCTACGCGCCGTGACCAGGTGACCGCCGGTCGAGGCCGAGCTGCCGCGTCGACAGCTCAGGAGATCCGGACGACGATCCCGTGCTCGGAGGCCGCCTTCGCCAGGCGATCATCGAAGGTCGCGACCGTGCCGTGCGTCTGCTCGGCCGCCAGGAGCACGCAGCAGTCAGGCAGCTTCAGGCCGGTTCCGGCCCTCAGCATCGCCAAGCGTGTCGGCGCGTCCTCGGCGAGGAACAGGCTCGTCACCTCGAGCTGATTCAGCGAGGCGGTGCCGCGATCGAGTTGTCCGGCACGTGCCGGACCGACGAGCACCTCGGCGAGTGTGAGCGGGCTTGCGCCAATGGGCTCGTCCGCGACATCGAGCAGCAGTTCGCGTGCGCGCTCATGGTGGACGTCGGTCGAGTCGAAGTGGGCGATGAGGATACTTGCGTCGAGCACGATCACGAGGGCCAGTCCTGACGCAACTCGTCGAGGTAGCCCTCGCCGTAGAGCCCGGTGAGCGCCCCACTCGTGCGGGTGACCGCGTTCCGACGTCCGCGGACCACCTTCTCGTGCTGGCCTACCACCGCGCGATGCCCCTCCTCAACGAGATGGAGGAGCAGTTTGGCGCGGTTGTCACTGTCGGCGGGCCATCGCTGGGCCGCGTCATCCAGGGCTCGGGCGACCTGGTCGGTCTCGGTTATCAGGTGGCGGGGGCGAGCGGTCGGCACTGAAAGAAGTGTAACACCACAGGCAAAGTGTTACACCCACCCCCCCACGACGAACGGTCCGGTGGCTCAGCGCCGTAAACGCTCGGCGGCGCCGCCCCCAGGAGCCGGTGCGGCCAGGCAGGCCCGGGGCAAACCGGCACCACGACCTGGATCCTCAAATGGGTAGTCTATTGGGGTGTCTGATCTGACATCCCTAAAAGTCTCCCTTGAGGTGCGAGACCGCTTCGCCGCAGCCGCCAAGGCTCGCGGGGTGACGGTGCGGGCGTTGCTCGATCGACTGTCCCGGGACGTGGCCGACTCGGCGTTGATGGAACAGGCTGGTCGGCAGATGTCGCAGCTGCGCGAGGCGGACCCAGGCGCCTGGAACGACTACCTCGCCGAAGGTCGCCACTGGGAACAAGGAACGATCGAGCCGATATGACGCCTGAGCGCGGCGAGGTCTGGCTCGCTGTCCTCGACCCCGCAGTCCCCGGCGAACAAGGCGGCACCCGGCCGGTCATCGTGGTCTCGACCAACGCCTTCAACTCCTGGCCGGTCGGTCTGGTGATCGTCGTTCCGCTCACCACGCGCGACCACGGGTTCGCTCACCACGTTCCTGTCGTCGGGGGTGGACTCGACCGCCCATCGTTCGCCATGCCCGAATACGTACGGTCAGTCGCCCAACGGCGGCTGCAACGCCGTCTCGGCGCCGCTGAACACTCGACCCTGACGACGGTCGATGACTGGCTCCGCCGGCTCACGGGGCTCTAAGCCACCAGGTGTCGCCGCCGGCTCCCGCCAGGACGATGGACCCGGGCGCGTCAGTCAGGCTCGCGGCGGCGGGGTGCCGGGCTCGGGCTCGGCGCCGCCGGCCATGGCGTCGGCGAGGATGCCCAACAGGTCGAGCCAGCCGGAGTAGACCCGGGGGGGCTGGCCCTCGGCCGTCACGACCCGCCCGATGGGCGGTTGGGTGCTGTCGACCCATATTCGGATCATCGGGGTGACTATCGCACCGACCGGCCGCCCGAAACATGGCCCACATGGGCCATATCTACCGAATCTGTACCCCGGGCCCTCCTGGATCTCCAGGTGCCGTCGCACTGTCGAAGCGGCCCCACCCCGATCGACCCCCACGAACCGGTGACACTTCTGGGCGCCACGACGCCGCGATCCGTCACCGGTTCGATCGCCCCCACGAACTGGTGACACTTCTGGGCGCCACGACGCCGCGATCCGTCACCGGTTCGATCGCCCCCACGAACTGGTGACACTTCTGGGCGCCACGACGCCGCGATCCGTCACCGGTTCGATCGCCCCCACGAACTGGTGACACTTCTGGGCGCCACGACGCCGCGATCCGTCACCGGTTCGATCGACCCCCACGAACTGGTGACACTTCTGGGCACCGGCCCGACCCCCGGTAGGCTGCCTTCGTTCTCGGCGCTGGGCGAGAGGGCAACCGTTGTGGTGAACCCAACGCGGATACCGCTCCTCGGCCGGGACGCCGAGCTGCGGCAGGTCATCGCGCTGGTCGAGTCGGCGGCGGCGGGACGGGGCGGGGTGCTGCTCCTCCAGGGCGAGGCGGGGATCGGCAAGAGCCGACTCATCGAGGAGGCACTGGCCGCGGCCGCCGCTCTGGGCCTCCCCACCTGGCGGGCGGCGGCCGAGGAGCTCGACAGCCTGCGTCCGTTCGGGGCCATCGCCGCCGGCCTCGGCTTCGCCCCCCGACCGACCCAGGCCCACCGGGACGAGGTCGCCCGCCTGCTCTTCGGCGACATCCCCGAGGACACAGACCCGTTCGAGCCTCCCGGTCCGGCGCCGGTTGAGATGCCGACCGAGTTTCGCCTGGTAGAGGCCATCGTCGCCCACGTCGAGGACCTGTGCGCCAACGGCCCGATGGTGCTGGCCGTCGACGACCTGCAGTGGGCCGACCCCGGAACGCTGCACGTCCTCCACCGCCTGGGACGCCTGGTCGACGGATGCCCTCTTCTGCTGTGCGGTGCCTTCCGCCCCGCGCCCCGGCCGCCCGAGCTCTCCCGGCTGGTGCGGGGCCTGGCCGGTCGGGGGGCGACCAGCCTGGATCTCGCGCCCCTCGTCCCGGCCGCGGCCACCGACCTGCTGGCCGCGGTGCTCGGTGTGGCTCCCGGTCCCAAACTGGTGCGACAGGCGGCGACGACGGGGGGCAACCCGTTCTACATCGGCGAGCTGGTGGCGGCCTTGCGGGCCAGCGGCTCGCTCCGCGAGACCACCACCGCGGCCGAGGTCGACTCCGAGGGCATACCCACCGCCCTCAAGCTCACCGTCCTGCTCGAGCTCAGCTTCCTCTCCGAGCCGGCCCAGTCGATGTTGCGCACCGCCTCCGTGCTCGGGTCGAGCTTCACCGTCGACGCCCTGGCCCTGGCCGAGGGGACCAACCCGGTGGCGCTCGCCCCCCGCCTGCGGGAGGCCACCCAGGCGGCCGTCCTCCAGGAGGACGGAGACCGCATGGCCTTCCGCCACGACCTGCTCCGGGAGGCGCTGTACTCCGACATCCCCCGGTCGCTGCGGATGGGCATGCACCTCCATGTCGCCCGTGTCCTGGCCTCGGCCGGCGCCTCGCCGATGGACGTGGCCGGGCATTTCGTGCGGGGCGCGGCGAAGGGGGACACGGTGGCCCTCGACTGGCTGCGGCGGGCCGCCGGCGAAGCGATGCACAAGGCACCGGCGACGGGAGCCGACCTGGTGAAGGGTGCGATCGACCTGTTCGAGGCGGGCGATCCGGGGCGGGACGCCCTCCTGGCCGACTACCTGACCTGCCTGGAGGGGCTGGCCCGCTACCGGGAGGGCTACGACGTGGCCCGCGACCTGCTCACCCGCCGGCAGCCGCCGGCGACCGAGGCCCGGATCCGGAGCTTCCTCGCCCGTCACTCGAACCGTGCCGGCCTCCACGACCAGGCCCTGGCAGAGGCGGCCGAGGCGGAGGCCGTGCCCGGGCTCTCCCGGGACCAGCGGGCTCGCATCGCCGGCAACAGCTCGACCCTGCTGCTCTACCCTCCCCGTCCCGAGCAGGCCGAGGCCATGGCCTTGCGGGCGCAGCGGATGGCGGACGAGGGGGACCAGGTCACCCTGGCCACCGCGGCCTACACCCTGGCGACGGTGGCCATGCACCGGGGTCGCTTCGCCGAGGTGGTGGAGTGGGCCGCAAAGGCCCATTGCGACCGGGACAACTGGCCCGAGAGTCGCTTCGGCCTGGGTTGGCGGCACCTCAACCAGCTGTCCTGCCTCCTCGCCAGCCAGGCGTGGCTGCGCCTCGACCGTGTCGACCGGGCCGACCAGGCACTGACGACCGCCGCCCAGTCGGTGCGGGTCATGGGCTTCGGCGGCCTGATCGCCGCCGCCCAGGCCCTGGCCGTGATCCGAAACTTCATCGTCGGCGACTGGGACGATGCCGTGACCGAGTACGACGCCCTCGTCGACCTCATGGCGGACATCGGCGACGACCACTTCGTCACGCAGTTGGGGGCCGGGCCCCGGGCCCTGGTGGCGTTGCACCGGGGCGAGCCGGAGACGGCCCAGGCGGTGGCGGCGTCGGCGTCGGCGGAGGGTGGCGCGGACCGCGGTCCCCAGGACCGCCATCTCCTGGTGCTCACCCGGGCCCTGCTGGCCGAGTCCGCCGGTTCGCCCGCGCTCGCGCTGCGGATCCTCGCCGACGGGTGGGACGAGGCGGTCGGCGCCAAAGTGGCGTGGGTCGGCCTCGCCCTCGGCCCCGACCTGGTGCGGCTGGCCCGGGCCCACGGGGACTTCGACCGGGCCTTCGACGCCTGCCGCCAGGTCGAGGCGGTGGTGGCCGCCAATCCGGGCGTGGCCTCGATCGCCGGCGTGGGCCTCCGCTGCCGGGGGCTGGCTGACGACGACGTCGAGGTGTTGCTGGCCGCCGTCGCCGCCTTCCGCGACAGCCCCCGTCCCCTGGACCGGGCACTGGCGATCGAGGACGCGGCCGACGCCCTGGGCCGGGCCGGCGAGCTGACACGGGCCCGTCCCCTGTTCGACGAGGCCCTGGGGAACTACGAACAGCTGGGTGCGGCCTGGGACGTGGCCCGGGCCCGGGCCCGGATGCGGGGTCTCGGCGTCCGCCGGGGCAGCCGCCATCCCCATGTGCGGGCGACCACCGGCTGGGGGGCCCTGACCCGGGGGGAGCTGGCGGTCGTCGAGCTGGTGGCGGAGGGGCTGTCGAACCCGGAGGTGGCCGACCGGCTGTTCCTCTCCCGCCACACCGTGAAGCGGCACCTGGCCAACTCCATGCTCAAGCTCGGCCTCTCCTCCCGCCAGGCGCTGGCCCGGGTCGCCGTCGGCCCCCGCCCCTGACGGCCCCACAACCGCCGGCCCCACAACCGACGGCCCCGCACCTGACGGCCGGAATCTCAGAGATATGGCCCACATGGGCCATGTTTCGCCCGCTCCGTTTCTTCAGGATGGGCCTCCGTGGTCTTCGACCCCACCATCGTCTACACCGGCCCCCAAATCACTTTCTCGGCCCTCAACGCCGACCCGACCAAGTCGTCTCCGGTCGGGGTCGCCGTCACTGACGTCGGCGGCAACCAGCCCAGCTGCTCGTGAGGAGAGAGCCATGACCAACCGACGCCCCATCCGCGCCATCCTGTCCGCCCTCCTCTGCGCCGGGGCGCCGCTGATCACCGCGGCCCCTGCTCAGGCTGCCAACTTCGCCGTCGGCTGCGGCCCCGACCGGGTAGCCGAGCTGGTGGCTGCGGTCGACGCGGCCAACGCCAACGGCGCCGGGGCCGACACCATCACCTTGGCCGCGGGTTGCACCTACACCCTCGCCACTCCAAACAACTCCTGGTACGGGCCGAACGCCCTGCCCGCAATCGCCTCGACGATCACCGTCGAGGGCAACGGGGCCACGATCGAGCGCTCGTCGGCCAGCGGCACCCCGAGTTTCCGCCTGTTCTTCGTGGGCGCCGACCCCATGCGGGCCGAGACCCAGGACTACACCTCTCCAGGTGCCGGGAACCTCACCCTGCGGAATCTCACCGTGCGCGGTGGCTTGGCCAAGGGCGGAGACAGCGGTCGTGGAGGCGGTGGCGCCGGACTGGGCGGCGCAGCCTTCAGCCAGGGCACGCTCAACTTGGCGTCCGTCACGATGACCGCCAACACCGCCCAGGGGGGCCATGCCGGCGTGCTCGGCGAGGAGAGAGGTGGTGGAGGCATCGGCACCGATGGCAGCGGTGGCAACGGTGGAGGCTTCGGTGCGGGCGCGTTCGGAGGCGCGGCCGGGGGCGCTGGGAGCCGGGGCGGCGGCGGCGGTGGTGGCCTACGAGCGGTCGACAACGGCGTCGACGCCGCGGTTGGTGCCGGCGGAGGCGGTGGCGGGCCAACCACCGGCACCGGCGGTCGTGGCGGCAGCGGCGCAGGGGCCGGCAACGGCTCTGGCGGTGGCGGCCACGGGGTCGGCAGCACTGCGATCGGCGGCGACGGTGGGGCGTTCGGCGTCGGCGGCGGCTTCGGCAACAGCACCAACGGCGGAGGCGGCGGCGGCGGCGTTGGCGGCGGGGCCGGAGCCACCCTGGCCGGCGGCACCGGCAGCAGTGGCGGGGGCGGCTTTGGTGGCGGGGGCGGTGCCGGGACCAACCTTGTGAGCGCGGGCGCCGGGGGCTTCGCCGGCGGCGGCGGCGGGGGGTCAGGTAGCAACAGATCTGGTGGCTTCGGCGGCGGCAACGGCGGGGGCCCAAACCAAGGTATCAACGGTGGCGGCGGGGCCGGCATGGGCGGAGCGGTGTTCAATCATCAGGGCGTCCTCACGGTGACCAACAGCACCGTGGCCGCGAACACCGCGCTCGCGGGCACCGGCGTCAACCCCGGCCAGGGCCTGGGCGGGGCCATCTTCAACCTCAACGGCACCGTGTCACTGACCGGCGCCACTGTCGCCGCCAACACCGCGGCCCAGGGCGGCGGCGCCATCTACAACCTCGTCTACGACAAGTTCACCGCCCGCGCCGCCTCGGTCACCCTGGTCAGCTCGATCCTGGCCGACAGCGCCCCGGCGGGGGTCACCGACCTGGTCTCCCACACTCCGGCCACCGTCGCCGACGGAGCGACGAACCTGGGCACGGCCACCGTGGCCGCCGCCGACCACGACCTGGTGGAGGCAATGGCCGCCCTGGGCGCCGGGACGATCTCCGGCCTCCCCTTGACCGCCGACCCCGGCCTGGGAGCCCTGGCCTCCAACGAGGGCCTCACGGCGACGATGGCCGTGGGCATCTCCAGCCCGGCAGTTGACAAGGGTGTCACCGGGGGCCTGAGCACCGACCAGCGGGGCCGGCCCCGGCCCGGCGACATCCCCGGCGTGGCCAACACCGGCGACGGCAGCGACATCGGGGCCTACGAGCTGACCCCAGCCGAGTCCCAGGTCTGGGTGGCCAACGAGTCGGCCAACCGCGTCACCCGCTACGCGGCCGACGCCACCGGCAACGCCGCCCCGCTGGCCTCGATCGAGGGGGTGGCCACCGGGCTGAACAAGCCCTCCGGGGTGGCCGTCGACGGTAGCGGCCGGCTCTACGTGGCCAATCAGAACGCCCACAGCATCACCGTCCATGCCCCCAATGCCACGGGCAACGCCGCTCCGCTGTATTCCATCAGCGGGGCCGGCACCGGGCTGTCCAGCCCCCGGACCCTGGTGGTCGACAATGCCGGGCGCCTCTACGTGGCCAACGCCCCGGCCAACACGGTGACCGTCTATGGCCCCGGCGCCTCCGGGAACGCGGCGCCGGTGGCCACCATCACCGGGCTGTCCTCGCCCCTGGGCGTGGCCCTCGACGCCGCCGGCAAGCTCTACGTCTCCAACGGCGGGGACAGCACCGTGCGAGTGTTCAACCCCGGGGCCACCGGGGCGGCGGTGCCGGCCCTCACCATCTCGGCCGGCCTATCCGGCCCCCAGGGCCTGGTGGTCGACACCGCCGGGGTCATCTGGGTGACCAACACGAACAACAACACCGTCACCCGCTACAGCCCCGCCGGCGCCCTGGTGGACACCATCTCGGGGTCGGGGCTCAACCTCCCCGCCGGCATCGCCCTCGACGCCAGCGGCCGGGTGGTGGTGTCGAACTTCTCCGGGGCCTCCCTGACCTCCTTCGCCGGCACCGCCCTGGTCAACACCGTGGTCGGGGGGGCCACGCTGCTGGCCGGGCCCATCGGCGTCGCCGCCGTGCCGGTGGTGACGGTGACCACGGCCACCCCGCTGCCCGGGGCCACGGTGGGCACCCCCTACAGCCAGAGCCTCGCCGCCGCCGGGGGCACCGGCCCCTACACCTGGGCCCTGGCCAGCGGCTCCCTGCCCGCCGGCGTCTCGGTGACCTCCGCCGGCGTGGTCTCGGGCACGCCGAGCACCCGGGGAACCTTCGCCTTCTCGGTGACGGTGACCGACTCGGCCGGCCCGTCCCACTCGACCACCTACGCCATGAGCCTGCGCTCCCGGGAGACCACCACACCCACCTGCTCGTGGAGCGTTCAGAACGGCCCCCGGCGGGTCAACTTCACCGTGGCCGACGCCGGAGCCGGCCTGGCCACCGTGGTCGTGACCACCGCGGTCAACATCACCATCCCGGTGAGCATCCCCATCTTCACCGCCGGCAGCACCGCCCCCATCAGCTTCTCCGCCTTCAAGGCCGACCAGACCAAGTCGTCCCAGGTGGCGGTGGTCATCACCGACGTCGACGGCAACCAGGCCAGCTGCACATGAACCGACGAGGGAGAGCCATGACCAACCGACGCCCCATCCGCGCCGTCCTTGCCGCCCTGCTCTGCGCCGGCGCGCCGCTGATCATCGCGGTTCCGGCGCAGGCCGCCACCTTCACCGTCGGTTGTGGCCCGAGCCGGGTGACCGAGCTGGTGGCCGCGGTCGACGCGGCCAACGCCAACGGCGCCGGGGCTGACACCATCGCGCTCGCCGCGGGCTGCACCTACACCTTCCCCGCTCCCAACAACCACTGGTACGGGCCCAACGCCCTACCGGCCATCGCGTCGTCCGTCACCCTCGAGGGCAACGGGGCCACCATCGAGCGGTCCCCGGCGGGAGGCACACCGAAGTTCCGCTTGTTCTACGTGGGCGCCGACCCCACCCGGGCCGAGACCCAGGACTACACCTCTCCCGGTGCCGGAAACCTCACCCTGCGTAACCTGACCGTGCGGGGCGGGCTGGCCAAGGGCGGCGACAGTGGCTACGGGGGCGGGGGGGCGGGCATGGGCGGCGCCCTCTTCAACCAGGGCCGGACGACGCTCTCCGGCGTGACCATGACCGCCAACACGGCCCAGGGCGGCAGCGGCGCCGTCACCGGCGGCTACGGCGGGGGTGGCATCGGCACGGACGTGGGCGGCGGCGGCGGCAACGGCGGCGGTTTCGGACCCGGCTCGTTCGGCGGATCGGCCGGGGGCGCGCCCGCGGACAGGTCCGGGGGCGGCGGGGCTGGCTTCCGGCCGACCGACAACGGCATCCCCGCGGGCGTTTCGGGCCCCGGCGCAGGGGGCGGCCCGGCCAACGGTACCGGTGGTGCTGGCGGCTGGGGATTCAACGGAAGTTCCAACCCCGGCGCACCTGGCGGCAACGGCGCCGGCGGGGGAGGCGGCTTCACCGACTCCGGCAGTGGCAGCACCGGTGGCGCGGGCGGAGGCTTCGCCGTCGGCGGGAGCGCCGGCGCGGGAGGCGCCGGCGGGGGCGGGGTAGGTGGCGGCGGAGGCGCCGCCAACTTCGGCGGTGGGGCCGGAGGCGGTGGCTTCGGCGGCGGCGGCGGGCTCGGGAACTCCACCGGTGCCGGCGGGTACGGCGGGTTCGGCGGCGGCGGCGGTTCAGCGGGCTCGGGTCAATTCAACAAGCCGTCCCTCCCCGGCACCGGCGGCTTCGGCGGCGGCACCGGGTCGACTGGCGTCGTGTCCGGCGGCGGCGGGGCGGGCATGGGCGGGGCGATCTTCAACCACCAGGGCGTGCTCACCGTCGCCAACAGCACCCTGGCCGCCAACTCCGTAGTGGCCGGGACCGGGGCCAACCCCGGCCAGGGCCTGGGCGGGGCCATCTTCAACCTCAACGGCGCGGCCACCCTCATCGGCGCCACGGTCGCGGCCAACACCGCGGCCCAGGATGGCGGTGCCATCTACAACCTCGCCTACGACAAGTTCACCGCCCGCACTGCCTCGGTCACCCTGGTCAGCTCGATCCTGGCCGACAGCGCCCCGGGCGGGATCTCCGACCTGGCCTCCAGCGCGCCGGTCACCGTCGCCGACGGCGGGACGAACCTGGGCACGGCCGGCGGGTCCATCGCCGACCACAACCTGGTGGAGTTTCGGGCCTTCCAGGGCGCCGGGACGATCTCCGGCCTCCCCCTGACCGCCGACCCCGGCCTGGGAGCCTTGGCCTCCAACGGGGGCTTCACGGCGACGATGGCCGTGGGCATCTCCAGCCCGGTGGTGGACAAAGGTGTCTCCGGCGGCCTGACCACCGACCAGCGGGGCCTGGCCCGGCCGGTCGACACCCCCGGCGTGGCCAACACCGGCGACGGGAGCGACATCGGGGCCTACGAACTGATCCTCCCCGAGTCCCAGGTCTGGGTGGCCAACGAGTCGGCCAACCGGGTGACCCGCTACGCGGCCGGCGCCGCCGGCAACGCCGCCCCGCTAGCCTCGATCGAGGGGGCGGCCACCGGGCTGAACAAGCCCTCCGGGGTGGCCGTCGACGGTAGCGGCCGGCTCTACGTGGCCAATCAGAACGCCCACAGTGTGACCGTGTACGCACCGAACGCCACCGGCAACGTCGCCCCGCTGTTCAGCATCGCCGGGGCCGGCACCGGCCTGGTCCGGCCCCGATCCCTGGCCCTGGACTCCACCGGTCGGCTGTACGTGGCCAACCTCGACGGCAACACAGTCACCGTCTACGCCCCCGGCGCCTCCGGGAACGCGGCGCCGGTGGCCACCATCACCGGGCTGTCCTCGCCCCTGGGCGTGGCCCTCGACGCCGCCGGCAAGCTCTACGTCTCCAACGGCGGGGACAGCACCGTGCGAGTGTTCAACCCCGGGGCCACCGGGGCGGCGGTGCCGGCCCTCACCATCTCGGCCGGCCTATCCGGCCCCCAAGGCCTGGTGGTCGACACCGCCGGGGTCATCTGGGTGACCAACACGAACAACAACACCGTCACCCGCTACAACCTCGCCGGCGCCCTGGTGGACACCATCTCGGGGTCGGGGCTCAACCTCCCCGCCGGCATCGCCCTCGACGCCAGCGGCCGGGTGGTGGTGTCGAACTTCTCCGGGGCCTCCCTCACCTCCTTCGCCGGCACCGCCCTGGTCAACACCGTGGTCGGGGGGGCCACGCTGCTGGCCGGGCCCATCGGCGTCGCCGCCGTGCCGGTGGTGACGGTGACCACGGCCACCCCGCTGCCCGGGGCCACGGTGGGCACCCCCTACAGCCAGAGCCTCGCCGCCGCCGGGGGCACCGGCCCCTACACCTGGGCCCTGGCCAGCGGCTCCCTGCCCGCCGGCGTCTCGGTGACCTCCGCCGGCGTGGTCTCGGGCACGCCGAGCACCCGGGGAACCTTCGCCTTCTCGGTGACGGTGACCGACTCGGCCGGCCCGTCCCACTCGACCACCTACGCCATGAGCCTGCGCTCCCGGGAGACCACCACACCCACCTGCTCGTGGAGCGTTCAGAACGGCCCCCGGCGGGTCAACTTCACCGTGGCCGACGCCGGAGCCGGCCTGGCCACCGTGGTCGTGACCACCGCGGTCAACATCACCATCCCGGTGAGCATCCCCATCTTCACCGCCGGCAGCACCGCCCCCATCAGCTTCTCCGCCTTCAAGGCCGACCAGACCAAGTCGTCCCAGGTGGCGGTGGTCATCACCGACGTCGACGGCAACCAGGCCAGCTGCACATGAACCGACGAGGTGCGCTCCGCCCATCCAGCGACGCCCATGTGTAACCGCCACTGCGAACGCTACCGGTGGGCCGACGTTGGGGTCGGCCCGCCGGACGCGGGCGCCTGGTCCGGGTCACGGGCGAGCCAACCGGCTGGGGTCGGCTCGCCGGGCCGCGTCCGCTACAGGTCGTCCTGGTCGAAGGGGAGCTCGGACTCGTCCTCGAGGACGTCGGCGTCGTCGATGGACGGGTCGGTGTCGTTGGCCGCGTGTTCGGCGGCCCGGGCGGCGAGGACGAACATCCGCAGCTTGCGGGGGTCCTTGCGCCCGGGCGACGCCTCCACCCCGCTGGCCACGTCGACCCCCCACGGGTGGACCTGGGCCACCGCCGCGCCCACGTTGGCCGCGTCGAGCCCGCCGGCCAGCATCAGGCGCAGGCCGGCGGGGACCTCGGCCAGAGCCCAGTCGAACACCTTCCCCGACCCGGGCGTCGGGGAGTCGATCATGATCACGTCGGCGCCGTAGTCGGCGGCCCGGGCCACGTGCGGGTCGCCGGCGGGGAAGGCCTTGACGAGGAAGCGGACCCGCTTGCGCACGTACTCGGCCTGCTCCACCGACTCCTGACCGTGGAGCTGGGCGCCCCCCAGGCCGGTGCGGTTCACCACCTCGACGACCCGCTCGGGGGCCTCGTTGCGGAAGACGCCGACGGTGAGGATCTCGCCCGGCAGGCGCTTGACGATGTCGGCCACCCGGGTGGGCGAGACCATGCGGGGCGACGGGGCGAAGATGAACCCGATGGCGTCGGCGCCGAGGGCGACGGCGAGCAGGGCGTCCTCCTCACTCGTCGTCCCACAGATCTTCACGAACACCGAGGAGCGACGCTACCGGCCCCGCCGCCGGTGGGGTGAGATGGTCAGCCGGGGAGCCCTTGGCTACGAGGCGTCCAACCGGTCGTTGGTGTAGTCGTCATAGGCGCCGAGGTCGAGGAGACCGTGGCCCGAGTAGGAGAAGAGGATCACCCGTTCGACGCCCTCCTCCTTGGCCAGGAGGGCCTCGTCGACGGCCGCCCGCAGGGCGTGGGCCGTCTCGGGGGCGGGGATGGAGCCCTGGACCCGGGCGAACTGCACGGCCGTCTCGAACACCTTCGACTGGGGGTAGGCCACCGCCTCGATCCGGCCCGACCGCACCAGGTTGGAGACGAGCGGGGAGTCGCCGTGGTAACGAAGGCCTCCGGCGTGGATCGCCGGGGGCATGAAGTCGTGGCCGAGGGTGTACATGGCCAGCAGCGGGGTCATCCCCGCGGTGTCGCCGAAGTCGTACTCGAACCGTCCCCCGGTGAGCGTGGGGCACGACGAGGGCTCGACCGCCACCAGCCGCACGTCCTCGTCGGGGACGAAGGGGAATGCGATCCCGCCGAAGTTCGACCCCCCGCCGCACGAGCCGATGACGACGTCGGGCTTCTCCTCGCCGGCCAGGGCCAGCTGCTCCTTGGCCTCCAGGCCGATGACGGTCTGGTGCAGGAGGACGTGGTTGAGCACCGATCCCAGCGCGTAGTGGGTGTCGGGGCGGCTGGCGGCGTCGGCCACCGCGTCGCTGATGGCGGAGCCGAGAGAGCCGGGCGACGACGGGTCGGCCACCGGGGACGGCACCACCTCACCGCCCCACGTCTCGATCATCACCCGGCGGTAGGGCTTCTGCTGGAACGACGACCGCACCATGTAGACCTTGCACTCGAGGTCGAAGAGGGAGCAGGCGAGCGACATGGCGCTCCCCCACTGCCCGGCGCCGGTCTCGGTGGCCACCCGGGCGATGCCGTCCTGCTTGTTGTAGAAGGCCTGGGGGATGGCGGTGTTGGGCTTGTGCGACCCGGCCGGCGACACCGACTCGTCCTTGTAGTAGATCCGGGCCGGCGTGCCGAGGGCGGCCTCCAGGCGGCGGGCCCGCACGAGAGGGGTCGGGCGCCACAGCCGGAGGACGTCGAGGACCTCGCCGGGCACGTCGATCCAAGGCTCGGCGGTGACCTCCTGGCCGATAAGCGACATGGGGAACAGGGGGGCCAGGTCGTCGGGGCCGATCGGCCGGCGGGTGCCGGGGTGCAGTGGCGGCTCGAGCGGGGTGGTCAGGTGGGGGACGACGTTGAACCACGCCGGGGGCACACGGTCGGGGGACAGCAGCCAGCGTGCCGTCCGGTCGGGACCAGTCGTCGCGGGATCACTCGTCGCGGGATCACTCAAGGGGTCTCTCCTCGCAGGGTACGCAGGGCGTGGGCGGGGTCGGCGGCGGTGACCAGCTGCTCCCCCACCAGGATGGCGTCGTAGCCGGCGTCGGCCAGGGCGTCGACCTGGGCCGGCGTATGGATGCCCGACTCGGCGATCTTCAGGACTCCGTCGGGGATGAGGGAGGCCAGCCGGGTGGCCCGGCCGGGGTCGACCTCGAACGAGCGCAGGTCGCGCTGGTTGACGCCGATGATGGTCGCCCCCGCCTTGAGGGCGGTCCGTAGCTCGTCCTCGTCGTGGACCTCCACCACCGCGGCCAGGCCGAGGCCTTCGGCCAGGCCCCGCATCCGGGACAGGTCGGCGGGGCTGACGGCGGCCACGATGAGCAGGACCGCGTCCGCCCCCATGGCCCGGGCGTCGGCCACGTCCCGCCCGTCGACGGTGAAGTCCTTGCGCAGGATGGGCAGGTCGGGGGCCGCGGCCCGGGCCGCAGCCACGTCGGCGGGCGATCCGCCGAAGAACTCGGCGTCGGTGAGCACCGACAGGGCGGACGCCCCCGCCGACTGGTAGGCCCGGGCCAGGGTGGCGGGGTCGAGGTCGGGGGCCAGGTCGCCCTTCGACGGCGAGCGACGCTTGATCTCGGCGATCACCGCCGGGCGACCGGTGCGGGCGGCCGCCACCCGCAGCAGCCCCCGGAAGTCCCGCGGGTCGGGCGCCTCGAAGGCGGCGGTCATGGTGGCGTCGAGCCACCGCCCATCGGCCACCGCCGCCTTGCGGTGGGCGGCGATGATGCGGTCGAGCACGGTGGACCCGTCGTCAGCCGACCCGGAAGGAGAGGACCCGGAATGAGAGGACATCGCTGAGGATGGTAACGAGCCGACCGCTCAAGGCGTCGGACCGGCCGCCGGTTCCACAGCCGGCTTCTCCCGGAGGAGTGTCACCGCCAGCAGGGGGAAGAGCACCACCGACAGGAGCCCGGCGGACACCAGGGCCGCCCCCGTGACCGGCGTGATCTCGCCCAGGGCGATCCCGATCTCGACCGCGGTCACCAGGAACGGCAGCGACGTTGCCTGCAACAACCCCGCCGCCATCGCGTGCCGACGGCCGACTGTTCTGGCGTACAACGCCGCCGGCAGCCCGCGCACCAGCAGAAGTCCCACCAGGAACACCGGCACGCCCGCCAACGCCGACGGTGAGTCGAGCAGCGCCTCCAGGTCGAATCGCAGCCCGCTCGACACGAAGAACACCGGAACCACGAAGCCGTAGCCGATCGCCTCCAGCTTGATCCGGAAGTTCGGATGGGTCACGGTGTCGCGGTCGACCATGTTGAGGATGGCCCCGGCCAGGAACGCGCCCAGGATCGTCTCCAGCCCCAGCCGACCGGCCAACGCCACGAACGCCAACAGGAGCAACACCGCGAAGCGCACCCGGATCTCGGCGGTGGTGTCCTGCAGCCGGAGGACCACCATGTCGAGGCGCACGATGCGTTCCAGGCGGGCCAGGGCCACCACGGTCACGACTGCCAGCACCGTGAAGAGCCCGAGCAGCACCAGCTTGCCGCCCAACCCGCCCTCACTCTCGGAGAACAGCAGGGACAGCAGGACCACCGCCCCGAAGTCGGCCACCGAGGCGCCCGCGATCGTCAGCTGCCCCACCGGTCGGTCGACCTGACCGGCGTCCTTCAACACCGGCACCACCAGCCCGAGCGACGTGGCCGAGAGCGCGACGGCGATGAGCAACGGGGACTTGACCCAGCCCACCGCCCCGAACGCCAAGCCCACGGCGACGCCGAGCGCGAGCGTCAACCCGAAGCCCGCGCCCGCCGTCTTCAGGATCGGCCCCCGCAGCTTGGCCACGTCTATCTCCAGCCCGGCCAGGAACAGGAGGAAGGCCAGCCCGATCAGAGCCAGCACCTGGACCGGGACATCGACCTCGACCCAGCCGAAGCCGGCCGGCCCCACCACGATCCCGGCCAGGATCTCGATCACCACCGCCGGTACCCGGAGCGAAGGGACGAGGCCGACGAGGAGAGGGGCCGCCACCGCGATCGTGGCCACCACCAGCAAGTTGCCGAACGACAGTTCCACCAACGGGAGTCACCCTTCCGGCCCTCTCCGTTACAGATCGGACGGGTGCTCCGTCGCGCACCGGCCGAGGGCCGCGAACACGGGCGCAGCATCGGCGGGCGGTGTCACCCGCGGCCCACGGTGGGGCGTCCCTATGATCACAACCCGCCCACCCGCTGACCTCAGCGGCGGACGACAGGGAGAACCGTGACGACAACGTCGAGCGGAACGGTGCCACGTCTCGGTCCTGCCGCCGGTGCCCGGGCTGACCCGCCTCGATCGGGACGGCCCCGGTGATCCTCATGTGGATCCTCGGTCTGCTGCTGGTCGTGGGCCTCGTCCTCACGGTGCGGTGGGGCGGCACCGGCTACCAGGCGTGGGCGCCCGAGCCCGCCCGGGACGGGGACGGCACGCGCAACGGCGACTCGGGCGCTCCGCTCTCGTCGGTCCGGTTGGCGACGCTGCGCTACCTGCGGGGCGTCGGCATCACCCTCGTCGGCGGGTTCTGGGCCGGTGCGCTGGTGACGGGGCCGGCGGTGCGGCTGATCATGCGGCTGCTGGCGGCCACCGCCGGAGACGAGGCCCAGGGCCTGACCACCGAAGCGGAGGAGGTGGTGGGCGACGTCGACTTCGGCGGGACGCTCGGCCTCTACCTCTTGGGGTCCCGGTAGTAATGGCGCAATAAACAACGTTTGGGCCCGGACGTCGCCCGCCCGGGATGGAAGCGTGCCGGGTGTGGGAGGGTGCTGATCGTCCTCGGCCGGTGGAGGTGGGGTTGGCGTGGCGACGCAGGTCTTCTCAGAAGCGGAGCTTGAACGTCTGCGAGGGTTCCCGGAGCTCGACTCGGACGAGCTGATCCGGTTCTTCACCCTGACCCCGAGCGACGAGGCCTTCGTTCGATCGCACCGGGGATCCAGCAACCACCTGGGCGTGGCGGTCCAGCTGTGCACCCTGCCCTGGCTGGGCTTCGTGCCCGACGACATCGCGTCTGCGCCGACGCACGCCATTCAGCGCGTCGCCGAGCACCTCCGCATCTCGCCGAGCGCCATCTCCTCCTACGCGGCCCGGGACCAGACCCGAACCGACCACCTGGTGGAGGTCGCAAAGCTGCTCGGCTGGCGCCCGGCGGGCGACGTGGAGTTCAAGGAGCTGGATCAGTTCCTCGTCGCCCGGGCGCTGGAGCACGACTCGCCGACCCTGCTCTTCCGCCTGGCCTGCGACTACCTGCGCTCGGCCCGGGTGATCCGCCCCGGACTACCGACGGAGCGCCGCCGCTTCCTGGCCACCATCGGTCGGCGCTCGACTGCCCAGGCGCTGTCCCGCCGGGACCCTGAGCGGCGCTACCCGATCCTGTTGACCTTGCTCGCCCAGTGCGCCGTCGAGGTCCTCGACGAGGTCGTGCAGCTCTATGACCAGGCAGTATCCGCGACGGACCACCGGGCGGAGCGCAAGCTCGAGGAGAAGCTGGCTTCCAGGGCCAAGGCGTCCGAGGATCGCCTGGGGCTCCTGGACGAGGTGCTGTCGGTGCTCACCAACCCCGACATCGCCGACGAAGCCGTCGGAGCCTTGCTCCGCAGCGGCATCGGCATGGAGCGGCTGCGCCGGGCCCGAGAGGCTGCCCCCCGCCGCCTCCCGCCCGACCACGGGCACCTGGAGATGGTGGAGGGCTCCTACGCCCACCTGCGCGAGTTCGCGCCGGCCGTACTCGCCGCCATCCCCTTCGACGGGGCCACAGCCGCTCGCCCCCTGCTGTCGGCGGTGAAGGTGCTGGTGGAGCTGAACGCAACCGGGGCCCGCATGGTGCCCGACGACGCGCCCGACGAGTTCGTCCCCACCCGCTGGCGCGGGTACCTGGAGCGGGCGGCGGCCACCGGGGACGTGACAGCCTACCGCCACTACTGGGAGCTGTGCGTCCTGCTCGCCTTGCGGGACGGCCTGCGCTGCGGCGACGTGTTCGTGCCCGGCTCCCGGCGCTACGCGGACCCGGCCAGCCTGCTGTTCACCCCGGAGCAGTGGGAGCCCAAGCGGGCCGAGTTCTTCGCCCTCGTCGGAAAGTCTCCGGACGCGGCCCGGGCGTGGGCGGACACCGAAGCCGAGCTGCACCGCCGCCTGGCCGACCTGGAGGCCACTCTGGCCAGCGGCGCCGGGCCCATCCGGCTGTCCGAGGGCGGCGAGCTGGTCATCCCCCCTCTGTCGGCCGAGTCCGTCCCCACCGAGGCGGACACGCTGCGCGACGAGCTGGTCGCGCTGCTGCCCCGGCCCCGGCTGGCGTCGTTGCTCATCGAGTTGGACAACCGGATCGGCTTCACCGAGGCAATGGTGCACGCGGGGGGCAAGACCGCCCGCAGCCCCGAGCTGGTGCGCAACATCTACGCCTGCCTGATCGCCCAGGCCACCAACCTCGGCCTCCACGGGATGGCCGAGGCGTCAGGCATCCCCTATGAGGTCCTGGCCTGGACCGCGGAGTGGTACCTGCGGGAGGACACGCTGCGGGCGGCCAACGCCCTCATCGTCAACTACCACCACGGCCTTGCTCTGGCCGCCATCCAGGGCGGTGGCACGCTGTCGTCCTCCGACGGCCAGCGCTTCCCGACCAGGGGCCGCTCGATCACGGCCAGGGCCATGTCGCGCTACTTCGTCGACGAGGGCGTCTCGACCTATACCTACGTCAGCGACCAGCTCTCCACCTACGGCACCAAGGTGATCGTCGTGACCGAGCCCGAGGCGACCTCGGTGCTGGACGAGATCCTGGGCAACCAGACCGACCTGCCCATCGCCGAGCACGCCACCGACACGGCGGGGGCGACCCTGGTCAACTTCGCCCTCTTCGATCTGGTGGACCTGCTGTTCTCGCCCCGCATCCGCGACCTGGGCAAGATCACCCTCTGCCGCACCGACACCAAGGCCGAGGCGCTGGCGCTCTACCCCCGAGCCGGGCCCCTGCTCAGCCGTCGGGCCAACGAGGCGCTGATTCGCGGATCAGTGGGACGACCTGTTGCGTCTGGCCGCGTCGCTCAAGTTCGGGCACACCACCGCCTCGCTGGTGGTGGGCAAGCTGTCGGCGTCGGGGCCCCAGAACACGCTGGCGGCGGCGCTGAAGGAGTACGGGCTGGTGCGGCGCACCATCTACGCCGCCCGGTACCTCTCCGACCCCGCCTACCGGCGGAGGATCACCCGCCAGCTGAACAAGGGCGAGAGCCTTCATGCCCTGCACCGAGACCTCTGCTACGCCCACGAGGGCAAGCTCCGTCACCGCCACCACGAGGCCCAGAGCGAGAAGACCCTGTGCCTCACCGTGGTGACCAACGCCATCGTGGCCTGGACCACCGATTACCTGGGCCTGGCGGTGGTCGAGCTCAGGGCCGGCGGGCGCCAGATCGACGACGCGCTGCTGGCCCACGTCTCGCCGGCCCACAACGAGTACGTCGCGTTCTACGGCACGTTCTCGATCGAGGTGGACCGGGAGCTGGCCCAGCTCGTCGGCGGGTACCGGCCGCTGCGCCCGGGGAAGCCATGACTGGCGCCCACGGGGCAGGTGGTCGAGTGCACGAGCGCACCGGACGAACTCGACGGTGACCTCGACGCCGATGTCCGGCTCTGTGTCCTCGGCCCGAGCTGGCGGGAAGACGGGTCCGGCGCTGGCTGGGCGGGCGAAGGCCTAAAGGGCGCTCACCTGAGACTTGAGGAGTGGGTTGGGCGCCATTCGGGGCCCCCCGGGGTCGCGCAACTGATCGACGGATTGTCGTGGCGCCCGAACGGGAAGTCTCGGTCCATGGCCCAACAGTCCGAGCATGCCGGCATCGGCCGGTCGTCCAGTCCGGCAGCAGAACAGGTGAGCCGTGACCTGCGGACCGGGGGTGGCGGCGAGCTCCGGCGACGACGGCGGGTCGGCGCCATGGGCCTGTCGGCCATGGCGTCGTTGGGTGTGGTCACGGCTTACCAGATGGGCCTGTTCCGTCACCTGCCCGAGCCGCCGCTGACGATTTTCGACGCCGACGGCGTGGACGCATCCGGCGAGGCCTACCAGTACCTGAAGGCGCCCGACGGGGCCCTCGGGCTCATCAGCTACGCCACCACCGTGCTCCTGGCCGGCATGGGAACGGCCCGCCGGGCCGAGGAGCGGCCGTGGATCCCGCTGGCCCTGGCGGCCAAGGTTGGCTTCGACGCCGCCGGGGCCATCTTTCTCACCGCCGAGCAGGCGTCCAAGCACCGAACGTTCTGCTCCTGGTGCCTGGCCGCCAGCGCCCTCAGCCTGGCCATGGTGCCCCAAGTGGTGCCGGAGGCCCGGTCCGCAGCTCGCCATCTCCTCGGTCGCCGTGCCTGACCGGCGGGCGCCGGCCCTGCCCACGGCCACGGCCCTATGCCTGCACCGCCCGCCCCTCAGCGCTCACCGTCTCCTGAGCGACGGTCGCTCGACCGCCCTCGTCCGGCCCGGTGGCGAGGTGGATTGGTGGTGCGCCCCGGACATGGATTCGACCCCGGTGCTGTGGTCCCTCCTCGACGCCCACGGGGCGGCGGCCCGGTGGGTCGACGTCGAACCGGCCTGGTGGTCGGACGATCCCGCTCCGTCCGTCGCTCGCGCCGTCCTGCGCCGCGGCGGGGCCCGTCTCGAGTGCCGGGACGCCCTGGTGGCCGACGGCGACGGGGTGGTCCTCGTCCGGCTGGTGCGCAGCGACCGAATGCCTGTCGAGCTGAGCCACGAGCTGACTGCGGGGGGTTTCGACGGGCCGTGGGGTTCGTGGACGGCGGGCCGCTGCCGGCTGGGTGGAGAAGTCGAGGTCGTCGTCGACGGCGGCCGGTCCACGGTGGAGGGGCGAGTCCTGCGCACGAGGCTGGTGGTCGTCCCGGACCGCTGGAGCGCCCTGGTCGTCGGCGTCGACACCCACCTGGTGGCCGATGCCGAAGTCTTGTCGGCCCGCCTCGACGACCTCGAAGCCGCTGCCAGCCGGCGGCGGGCACGAGCCCGGCTCCCACGCCACCACCCCGAGCGGGCGGCCGACGCGCTGGCCGTCCTCGAGGCCTGCACCTACCGGCCGACGGGGGCCGTCGTGGCCGCCCCGACCACGTCACTGCCCGAAGCCCCCGGCGCCGACCGCCAGTTCGACTACCGCTACACGTGGCTGCGCGACGCCTCCCTGGCCGTCTCGGTGGCCGCCCTTCTGGGCCGCCGGGATGCAGCCGAGGGATACCTGGCCTTCCTGCGCCGGCTCGCCCCCGACGGTGGGCTGCCGGCCAACCCCGTGGCCGACGTCCGGGGCGGACCCGTCCCTGTCGAGCGCGAGGTCGACGGGGTCGCCGGCTGGGGGGAGTCGCAGCCGGTGCGGGTGGGCAACGACGCCGCCGGCCAGGTGCAGCACGACGCCCTGGGGCTCGTGCTCGAGGGCATATCCGTCTACCTGCAGACGGGGGGATCGCTCGACGCCGACACCTGGCGGCTGGTCGAGGCTGTCGCCGACCGGGCGGCGGGCGCGGATTCTGGTCCCACGAGCGGGATCTGGGAGCTGCGGGAGCCGCAAGACCTGGTCAGCGCCGACATCGGGCGGTGGCTGGCTCTGGACCGGGCCATCTGGATCGCCCGGGGTTGGCGGCCGACCGCCCGCCGGGGGCCATGGAAGCGGTCGCGGGACGAGATCCGCGAACGTGTGCTGTCGGCGGTGCTGCCCGACGGCGGCCTGCCCCAGTCCTACGGCGGGACGACGCCCGACGCCTCGGCGCTCATGGCGGTGGTCTTCGGGATGCTCCGCCCTCCCGACCCCCGGGCCGGCCGGCTGGTGGCGGCCACCCTGGCCCAGCTCGACGCGGGGCCCTACCTGTACCGCTACCCGCCGGGTGGCGACGACGGCTTCCACGGTCGGGAGGGTGCCTTCCTGCCTGTGTGCTGGTGGGCGGTCGACGCCCTCGCCGCCGTCGGCCGGGTCGACGAGGCCCGCCGCCGGGCTGACGACCTCTGCGCCGCCCTGCCCCGGCTGCTCCCCGAAGAGGTCGATCCCGTCAGCGGCGAGAGCCTCGGCAACATCCCCCTGGTGTGGTCGCACGCGGAGGCGGCCCGGGCCATGTACGTGCTCGACGCGGCCACCCTCCGGGACCGGTTCGGGCCCGCCGGCCTCTGGGCCTGGCGCATCGGCCGCTACCTGCGGCTGCGCCACGCGGGACGGACCGACCGACGACTGGAGGAACGATGAGAGGTCGATCGAGCATCACGGTCACGGCAGCAACGGATCGACGGGCGCAGGGCCGGTGGTGGTCATCACGGGGGGGTCGGCGGGGGTGGGACGGGCGGCGGCGCTGGCCTTCGCCGGGCAGGGCGCGGCGGTGGCGGTGCTGGCGCGAGGCGTCGAGCGGTTGGAGGACGCCCGGCGGGAGATCGAGGCCCTGGGGGTCGCGTGCCTGGCCATCCCCACCGACGTCGCCGATCCCGACGCCGTCGAGCGGGCGGCGTCGCTCACCGAGGTGACGCTGGGTCCGATCGACGTGTGGGTCAACGCGGCCATGGCGTCGGTGTTCTCCCCGGTCTCGCAGCTGACGGCCGAGGAGGTGCGGCGGGTGAGCGAGGTGACCTACCTGGGCAGCGTCCACGGCATCCTCAGCGCCCTCCGGCGCATGGGGCCACGCGACCGGGGGACGATCGTGCAGGTCGGCTCGGCCCTGGCCTACAGAGCCATCCCCCTGCAGGCCTCCTACTGCGCAGCTAAGTTCGCCATCCGGGGATTCGTCGACGCCCTGCGGACCGAGCTCCTGCACGATGGCAGCGCCGTGGGCCTCACCTCGGTGCACCTCCCGGCCCTGAACACGCCGCAGTTCGGCTGGGTGCGCACCCGCCTGCCCGGCCACCCCCAGCCGGTCCCCCCGATCTACCAGCCCGAGGTCGCGGCCCGGGCCATCGTCTGGGCCTCGACTCACACCCGGCGGGAGGTGTGGGTCGGCGCCCCCACGGTGGCGACCATCCTGGGCAACAAGCTGCTCCCCGGCCTCCTCGACCGCTACCTGGCCCGGACCGGGTTCGATTCTCAGCAGGCCGACGAGCCGGTCGAGCCTGACCGCCATGACAACCTCTGGACGCCGGCGCCCGGTCGGCAGGGGGCCCACGGCACCTTCGACGACCAGGCCCACGAGCGCAGCATGCAGCTGGATGCCAGCCTCCATCGCAGGGAGCTGGGAGGGATCGCCTCGGTGGCCGTCCTGGCCGGCCTGGCGTCGGCCGCTGTGCGGCGCCGGGTAGGAATCTCGTCGTAACGCGCCGGAGGGGCGCTGGCGTAGCTCAGTTCGAGCTGCCCGTAGCGCTTCCATCATGCTTAGGTCGGACCAACTTTCGGTTGGCGGCGCAGCCACCGGATCCGCTCGACCGCAGCGCGCTACACCTCAGGCGGACTGAGGGGGGTTGGTCCTGCGGGCGAAGGTTCTCGACGACAACCCGGGATCCCTCGGTCGGTCGAGGCGAGCACGGCGGCCCAGGGGCAGCCCGAACCACAGGACGGCAAAGTCGACCGCCGAGGCCCCGGCGGCAAGGGCGGGAGCGGCGGAATCGAAGATCACGTCGCTGATCAGCAGGATCACGCCGCACATCGACAACGCCAACGACGCCAGTCCCGCCACTGCGAGCCGGTTGGCCACGATGACCAGATGCTCCTTGTCCCGCTTGCGGAACAACAGCCGGTGGTTCGCGCTGGGGGCGACCAGCAAGGCGGTGGCGAGGGCGGTCGAGAGCAGGGTGGCGAAGTAGAGGTTCTCCTGAAACCGGCTCAGGTCCTGGAAGCGCTCCGTGAAGGGCACGGTGAGGAGGAACGCGAACAGGCCCGTGAGGAACATCGGAACAGGATCCGGCGCTAGGCGGGCCGTAGAGGCCTTGTCGTCCCGTCGAACAGGTCGCTTACTGTCGCCAGGTTCAGTTCGGGAGCCCGTCGCCGGCGGACGCGGGACTGTCGCCGGGTGTCGCTGTCCCTCTGCGGCGGCGACGGCGCGACGCCCTGGAGATCAGGCCGCCCTCGTCCATGAGTGCGGCCACGTCCTCGATCAGGTGCGTCGCCACGTGCACGCAGAGAGGCGTCAGCGGCCAGGCTTGTATATGCGGCCAGTTCGCATTACGTTCCCCACCGGTCCACAGAACGGGGAGAGAACGACATGGCGAGCAGGCGTGGTCGAAGGTGGGCACCGGCCGGCGGGCTGGTGGTGGCGCTGCTGGCGGGTGCCTGCGGCGGGGGAAGCGGCGGGTCGGGCACGCCGTCGACGGCCGGCAAGGAGGTGGTCGACCCCAGCAAGGACACCCTGGTCGTTGCCATCAACACCGACCCGGCCAACCTGAGCCCGCTGTTCCTCGACATCAACACCGGCAACTGGAAGGTGTTCAGCGGCCTGGTGCAGTACGACAAGGACCTCGCCCTCGTCCCAGACCTGGCCAGTGAGCTTCCCGCCTTCACCGACGGAGGGCGAACCGTCACGGTCAAGCTCCGGACCGACGTGAAGTTCCACGACGGGCAGCCGCTGACCCCGGCCGACGTGGTGTTCACCTGGAAGGCCCTGACCAACCCCGCGCTGGCGTCGCCGCTGTACCGCACGTGGGACCTCGAAGGCCTGGTGCAGTCGGTGGAGGTGCTCGACGACCACACGGTGCGGTTCCGGCTCGGTCGGCTCGACCCCGCCTTCCTGGACAAGCTCTACGTCGGCATCGTCCCCGAGCACGTCCTGGCCGGCCAGGACCTGGCCAAGACCGACTTCAATCGCAACCCGATCGGCACCGGCCCCTACACGATGGGCGAGCGCCGGCCGGGCGAGCGCATGGTCCTCGAGGCGTTCGACGGCTACTACGGCGGCGCCCCCATGCTCAAGCGGATCGTCTACACGTTCATCCCTGACGAGAACGCCCGGGCGGCGGCTCTCGAGCAGGGCTCGATCGACGTGGCCCGGCTCCCACCCCGACTGGCGCGGGGGTTCGAGACCGATTCCCGCCTGCAGGTCCTCACCATCCCCAGCGCGGCCGTCGACCAGATGGCCCTGCCGACCGCCAACCCGGTGGTGGCCGACCCCAAGGTCCGGCGGGCCATCGCCCTCGCCTTCGACCGTGACACGGCGGCCACGGCCGTCTACGCCGGCAAGGGGTCGGCCGCGTCGTCGCCCTTCATCGAGAGCGCGTGGGCCTTCGACCCGACCGCCGCCGTCCGCTACGACCAGGCCGCCGCCGGCAAGCTCCTCGACGACGCCGGCTGGGCCATGGGCGGCGACGGCTTCCGCGCCAAGGACGGCGCCCGCCTGGCCTTCAAGGTGATGATCCTGCCCAACATCACCACTCACCGAGAGCTGGCCCTCGCCCTTCGGTCGGATCTGGCCAAGGTCGGGATCGACCTCACCGTCGACACCGTGGAGAGCTCGCTCTACAAGGACCGCCTGGCGACCGACGCCTGGCTGCACAACCTGGGCAACCCCTACGACCCCGACGCCATCTTCTACGGCACCTACCACTCGAAGTTCGCCGCCGACAGCGATCCGGGCACCAACCCGGCGGCGATGAGGAACCCCGCCGTCGACGCCGCCCTCGAGGCCGGGCGCGGCTCGGTCCCGAGGGAGCAGCGGACCACGGCCTACCACGACCTGCAGAAGGCCCTCCTCGACGACGGCGCCTACGTCTACCTCGGGGTGGGCGACCACACCGTCGTGGTGCCGTCCGACATCCGGGGCCTCGAGATCCAGGCCCAGGGCGGGGCCCACAACTTCGCCCGGGGCATCTCCTGGACCCTGGAGCGCTGGCACTTCGTCACCACGTGAGCGTCCTGAAGCTCACCGGGAAGCGCCTCCTGGCGCTGCCGCCGATGCTCCTGTTGATCGCGGCGATGACGTGGGGGCTGGCCTGGGCGTCGCCCTACGACCCGACCGAGAGCTACGTCAACAGCATCGCCGGACCGGGCGGCGGCGCGGCCGTCACACCCGAGCTGCGGACGGCCTACGAGAGGGACTGGGGCCTCGACGCGCCCATGCCCACGCAGTTCGCCCGCTGGGTGGGCAACGTCGCCACCGGCGACCTGGGCGTGTCCCGGCTCATCCCGGGGGAGAGGGTGTCCACCGTCATCTCCACCCGGCTGGGGGCGTCGGCAGTGCTGGTGCTCTCGGCCCTGGCCCTGGTGCTGGTGGGCTCGCTCGTCATGGGCGTGGTGGCGGCCCGCTTCCGGGACTCGTGGTTCGACTGGCTGGTGCGCACCTCGTCGTACACCAACGCCTTCGCCCCGTCGTTCTGGGTGGCCCTGCTCGCCATCTACGTGTTCTCGGTGTGGCTCGGGTGGCTGCCGGCGACCGGGGCGGCCGACCTGCGCTCGGCCGGCGGTGGCAGCGTCGACCTGCGCCACCTGATCCTGCCCGCCGTCACCCTGGCCCTCACCCAGCACGGGGTGTTCACCCTCTACGTCCGGTCCACGGTCCTGGAGGTTATGCGCGACGACCACGTCCGCTTCGCCCGGGCCCAGGGCGCCACCGAGAGCTCGGTGCTGTTCCGCCACGCCCTGCCCAACGCCCTCGTCCCCTACGTCACCCTGCTCGGAACCCACATCCCGGAGCTGATCGGGGGGTCCGTGCTCATCGAGACCGTTTTCGCCTGGCCCGGGCTGGGCAGCCTGACCGTGGCCGCGGCCCGGGCCGTCGACATGCCCTTGCTGCTGGCGATCGTGCTGGCCGGAGCCGTGCTGGTGGTGGTCGGCAACCTCGTCGCCGACCTCCTGTACCGGGTCGTCGACCCCCGGGTGCGGGAGGCGCGGGCATGACCTCGACCCTCAATCCCCCGGTCATCGCCGACCGCACGCTGGCGGGAACACGGGCCGCGATGGGCCGGATCCGGCGGCTGCCGGCCTCGGCTGCGATCTCGGTGGCCGTCATCGGCCTCCTGGCTCTCCTGGCGGTGGGGGCGATGATCTTCCTGCCCTTCGACAGTCGTTCGGTGCACTTCGACCAGGCCTTGCAGTCCCCGACGCTGGCCCACCCCATGGGCACCGACACGGTGGGTCGTGACCTCCTCGCCCGAGTCCTGCACGGGATGCGGGTGTCGTTCGGGGTGAGCATCCTGGCCGCGGTCTGCGCCGCCGCCATCGGCGCGTCCATCGGCGTGGTCGCCGGCTCCGTCGGGCGGCGGGTCGACTCGCTGCTGATGCGCTTCATCGACATCTCGTCGTCGCAGAGCCACTTCCTGTTCGGGATCCTGATCCTGGTCATGACCAGGCCGTGGCTGGGTCCGGCGGGCGCCATCTTCCTGTCGGTGGGTCTGACCCACTGGACGTCGGTCGCCCGCATCGTGCGGGCCGAGGTGCTCGTCCTGAAGGAGCAGAAGTTCGTGGCCGCCTCCGTCAACGCCGGCGCCGGCCGCCGCCACCTGGCCCGCCGCCACTACCTTCCCCACGTGCTCCCGGCGGTAGGACTGGGGTTCGTCCTGCTGGTGCCCCACGCCATCTTCCACGAGGCCGGGTACTCGTTCCTCGGCCTGGGCATGCCGGCCACGTCGCCTTCGTTGGGCAACCTGCTGGCCGAAAGCCAGGCCACGCTGCTCAGCGGGGGGTGGTGGGCGAGCTTCTTCCCCGGAGCGGTGATCCTCGCCGGCTCGATGGCCGTCGGCACCCTGGGCGAGTGGTGGCGCGATCGCCGCAATCCCCGATGGCGGTCGGAGCTGGAGCTTTGACCGACCTCGTCGCCGCTCCGGGCCGGGAGGTGGTCAGCGAAGCCGCGGCCGAGCCGCTGCTCGACATCAGCCGGCTGTCGGTGCGGTTCCGGACCACCCACGGCGTGGTCCGTGCGCTCTCGGAGGTCGACCTGCGCATCTGGCCGGGGGACGTGGTGGTGCTGGTGGGGGAGAGCGGGAGCGGCAAGACGGTCCTGGCCCACGCCATCCTCCGCCTCCTGCCGATGAACGCCGAGGTCACGGGCACCGTCGGCTTCGGCGGGCGCGACCTGCTCACCCTCTCCGACCGGGACATGCGGGCCGTGCGGGGCCGGCGCATCGCCCTCATCCCCCAGAGCGCGAGCACCGCCCTCGACCCGGTGCGCAAGATCGGCAGCCAACTGCGGGAGTGGGCCCGCCTGCGGGGCGTGGCCGACGCCGAGGCCCGCCAGCGCCTCGATCGTCGCCTGGGTGGCCTCGGGCTGTCGTACGACGCCGTCGCCGACCGCTACGTCCACCAGCTCTCGGGCGGCATGCAGCAGCGGGTCGTCAACGCCGGGTCGCTGGTGAACACGCCCGACCTGGTGCTGGCCGACGAACCGACCCACGGGCTCGATTCGGACCTGGTCGACGTCACCGCCGAGCACCTGCTGGCGGTCGTGGCCGAGGGCTCGGCCCTACTGGTGATCACCCACGACCTGCGCCTGGCCGAGAAGCTCGGCGGGCGGCTGGCCCTGCTCTACGCCAGCACGCTGGTGGAGCTGCGGGCGTCGGCCGCCTTCTTCGCCGCCCCCGCCCACCCCTACGGTCAGGGGCTCTTGGGCGCCCTCATCGAGCGGGGCGGGGTGCCGATCCCCGGCCTGTCCCCCGAGCTGACCGCCCTGCCTCCCGGATGCCAGTTCGAGCCCCGCTGCCCGTCCGCCCGGGACGAGTGCCGCACGTCGTTGCCCGCCGAGCAGGCGGTGGAAGGGGGCTGGGCCAGGTGCGTGCTCCATGCTGACCGCTGACCGGATCGTCAAGCGCTTCGACGGCCCCCACGGCCGCCTGACCGTGCTCGACGGCGCCGATCTGTCGATCGCCCCCGGCGCGAGGATCGGGCTGGTCGGGCCCAGCGGCTGCGGGAAGTCGACGTTGGCCGCCGTCCTCGCCCTCCTGCTGCGGCCGGACGGCGGGCGGGTGGTCTTGGACGGCAGGCCGGTGGCCGGCTGGGGGTTGGGGGTCCCCCGAGCCGTGCGCCGGCGGGTGCAACTGGTGTGGCAGTCGCCCCGGCAGGCGACCAATCCCCGGATGAGCCTGCAGGAGATCGTCGTCGAGCCGCTGGCCATCGACGGCGGCCTTCCCGCCACCGCCGCCGAGCGGTGGGACGTCACCGTGAAGTGGGCCGAGGTGGTGGGGCTGACCCCCGACCTCCTCCTCCGCCACCCGCACGAGGTGTCCGACGGGCAGTTGCAGCGGGCGTGCCTGGCTCGCGCCCTGGCCGTCGAGCCCGGGTTCCTGCTCTGCGACGAGCCCACCTCGATGCTCGACGTGTCGACCCAGGCGTCGTTGCTGGCGGCGGTGGCAGACCAGCAGGCTCGCTCGTCACTGGGGGTGCTTCTCATCACCCACGACGTGGTCGTGGCCCGCCACTGGTGCGAGGAGGTCATCGACGCGCGCGACCTGTGCCGGGCCGCGTCTCGGGCTTGAGCCCGCGGCCCAGGCCTGCCTAGAGGTGATGGTCGTGCCGATCACCCCCTGGGTCGAGGTGATCGGTGAGACGACCCGGGTTGGCCTAGCGCAGTTCACTGAACCCGGGGCCAGCCGGGTGTCGGCGCTCACAATCGCCGGCCCGTGCTCGACTGCAGGACCGCCTTTCAGGCCCGTGACGAGGATCCGTGCAGAATCCTGAACGAGTTTCATGGGAATGCGACGTGGGCGCGGCCGTCGCCGCGGACATCCCACTGACCATGGCCCTGATCACATTGACGCGCCGGTCGGCGCTTCCACAATCTCCCGCAGCGTGTTGAGGTGGTCGGTGAAGGCGGTGCGACCCTCCGGAGTGAGCTTGAGCCAGGTACGGGGCCACTTGCCGACGTGACCCTTGCGTATGTCGACGTACCCGGCCTGTTCGAGAATCGACGCCTGACGGGACAGGAGCGAGTCGCTGATCTCCAGGGTGTCCCGGAGGAACCGGAACTCAAGCCAGTCGGCCTGGGCCAGGCCGGCGAGCAGGGAGAAGCGCACGGGCTGATGGACCAGGTCGTCGAGCCGCGCCCGAGGGTGCGCCGTCATGCGCTTCGCCGAAGCCGCTCGGCCCACAGGAGAAGGGGCACTGCGGCCAGGCCGCCCCCCAGGGTGTAGGCGAACCCGATGGTGCCGTCGAGTAGGCGCGGGAGGACGAACCCGGCAGCTATGGCCCAGGCGCAGAGCGCCGCCGGCAGCCACTTCGGGGAGCGCGGCCTCACCCGCACCTGCCGGGACTGACGCATGTAGGAGGCAAGAATGGCCGCCGGAACGACGAGGGCGACCCAGTGGAGAACCCCTCCTATGACGCTGTCGTCGCCGAGATCACGAAGCGGCGCGGTGAGCGCGAGCACGAGGCCCCACGCGAAGAACGGCAAGTGCTCCTGAGGGGTCCGGGCCCGCACGGCGAGCTCGATCCCTCCTGCTTCCTTCAACATGGCTTCAGCGTCCTGCTTCGTCGTTTCCATCGCCGTAAACATCCCCTCAGTAGAAGTACTTAACGATAAGGAAACTACTTGTCCGGTCGTTTGTCAAGGCCTGAGTGTGAGGGTTCCCGGAAGTCGATCTCTCACATACACGTCGACGGCAGAGCGGATCGCCGCAGGTGGCGCTTGTCACGCGAGCCGTGTACTCGCCTACGCAACGCTCTTCCCCGTTTGCGATACATTTCTCCGAATGCGGGTTGGCTACGGCAGGGTCTCGACCCGGGACCAGAACCCAGACGGCCAGCGAGACGCTCTTGCCGCTGCCGGCTGCGAGGAGATCCTCGTAGACACGGCGAGTGGCAAGCTGGCCCGCCGGCCTGCACTGGACAAGGCGCTCCTCGTGACCCGTGCCGGCGACCAGCTGGTGATCACCAAGCTCGACCGCCTCGGCCGCTCGCTGGAGCACCTGATCACGCTCTCGAAGGACCTTCAGGCTCGCGACGTCGACCTGGTCGTGTTGGACCAGGGCATCGACACCTCCACTGCAGTGGGACGCATGTTCTTCCAGATCCTGGGAGCGATCGCCGAGTTCGAACACGCCCTCATGTCCGAGCGCACTCGGGACGGCCTGGAAGCAGCCCGAGCCCGCGGACGCACCGGCGGCCAGAAGCCCAAGCTCACCGCCAGGCAGGCGAAGATCGCCCAGGACATGTACGAAGAGCTCGGCCCCGACGGTCGTCGAGCGCACACGGTCCAGCAGATCGCCGAGGAGTTCGGCGTCACCCGTCCCACCATCTACCGACACCTACAGCCGCGGAACCGACTGTCCGCGGCGAACGTCACCGGCGCCCCAGCAGCACATCGGCCCTAAACGTTGTTTATTGCGCCGTTACTACCGGAACCCCCTCTTCGGCGGCATCCTGCCCGGACTGCTCAGCGGCGCCCTCTACGTGGTGTTCCGGCGGTGGCTGCCGAGCGGCCGCCTGGGAGGCCTCGCCTTCGGCGCCCTCCACCTGGTGGTGGCCGCCACCCGGGTCGATCCCCTCCGGCCCGACAATCCCGACTTCGACATCGTGGGCCCGGGCTGGCTCTCGGTGGCCACCTTCGCCCTGGCCGCCATCCTCCACGGGATGGCCGTCGTCGCCATCGCCAACCGCTACAGCACCCGACTGCCGCCGCCCCGGCCGGCGACGCGGGCCGGGCGGGTGCGCGCCATCGGGCCCCTCGTCCTCCCCGCCCTCATCCTGGTGCCCGGGGCCTTCCTGCTCATCCTCCTCACGATCGGGCTGGTGGTCACCCTGGCCGGGTCGCAGGTCGGCCCCCTCGTCCGGGCCGTGCGCAGCCGGGCGGCGCTGGTCGCCGGCCGCCTTGCACTGGCCGCCGTCGCCGTCCTCCTGCTGCCCGGCACCGTGGTCGGCCTGCGGGACGTGATCGTCCGGGACACCCCCGCGGTGGCGACCGACCTCACAGAACCCTCACAAGGGACTGCGCGACCATAACGGGAGCCATGTCCGCTCCCGCCGACTCCGGCACCATCGTTGTCGTCGAGGACGACCGCCACATCGCCGACCTGGTGGAGCTCTACCTGCGGCAGGAGGGGTTCCGGGTCGTGCAGGCGGCGGACGGCGAGCGGGGCCTGGAGGCGGTGCGCAACCAGCGTCCCCGGATGGTGATCCTCGACGTCGGGCTGCCGGCGCTCGACGGGCTGGAGGTGTGCCGGCGGCTGCGGGCCGAGGGTGACGTCCCCATCCTCATGCTCACCGCCCGAGACGGCGAGATCGACCGGGTGCTGGGCCTGGAGATGGGCGCCGACGACTACGTCACCAAGCCGTTCTCCCCCCGCGAGCTGGTCGCCCGGGTGCGGGCCATCCTGCGCCGGGCGGACGGGGCGATGGGTCGGGAGGCGCCGGGCGTGCGGCTGGCCGGCACCGTCGAGGTCGACATCGGGCGGCGGGAGGCCCGGGTGGACGGCGCCGTCGTCGCCCTCGCCACCCGCGAGTTCGACCTGCTCCGGTACTTCACCGAGAACCCCGGCCTGGCCCTGTCCCGTCAGCAGATCCTCGATGCCGTCTGGGGTGCGGGGTGGTACGGCGACGAGCGGACGATCGACGTCCACGTGGGCCAGCTGCGCAAGAAGCTCGGTGCCGGGTTCCCCCTGACCACGGTGTGGGGCGTGGGCTATCGCCTCGGCTGATCCGGTGAGGACGTGACCCGGAGGCTCATCGTCACCATCGTCGGGGTCGTCGCCGCCGCCCTGGCCGTGGCCAGCATCGGAACGGCAGCCATCCTGCGCTTGGAGGCCAGGGCCGGGGCCCGCACCGAGCTGCGCGACCAGGCGGTGCGGTTGGCGTCGCGGGTGGAGACGGTGCAGGCGCCGGGGGCCCTGCCGGCCGTGACCCGGGCCCTGCGGTTGGAAGGGGCCGTCGTGTTGCGGCTCGATGCTCAGGGGCGGCTGCGGGGCACCAGTCCCCGAGGAGTCACGCTGGCCGATCTCGATGCGGGGCGGCTGGCGGCGGGACGGCCGGTGACAGGGGTGGGAGCGGGCGGCCTGGCCTTCGCCGCCGCTCCCGCCGAGCGCGGCGCCTCGACGCTGGTCGTCGTCCTCACCCGTGAGCTCGACAGCGGCCGGGGCGTGCTCGGGCCCTGGTTCCTGGTGGTGGTCGTGGTCGCCATGGCCGTGGCTGCAGCGGTTGCGGTCAACCTGGCCCGCCGGCTCACCCGCCCCCTCCGGGAGGCGCAGGAGGCCACCCGGCGGATCGCGTCGGGCGATCTGGCCGTGCGGGTGCCGGAGGAGGACGGCGACGGCTCGGAGCTGGCCGGGCTGGCCCGGTCGATCAACGCCATGGCCGAGAGCCTGGAGCGGTCGAGGGGCCTGGAGCGCCAGTTCCTCCTGTCGGTGTCGCACGACCTGCGCACCCCGCTCACCTCCATACGGGGCTTCGGCGAGGCCCTGTCCGAGGGGCGGGCGCCCGACCCGGCCCACGCCGGCTCGATCATCACGGCCGAGGCCCGGCGCCTGGAGCGGCTGGTGGGCGACCTGCTCGAGCTGGCCAAGCTCGACGCCCGGCGATTCACGCTCGACGTGCGGGCGACCGACGTGGCCGAGGTGGTGTCCGACACCACCGAGGGGTTCCGGCCCGCCGCCGGGAATGCCGGCGTCGCCCTCGACGTCGACCTCGGCGGCCGGGCCGTGGCGCCCCGGACGATGGCCGCCGCCGACCCCGACCGGCTGGCCCAGGTGGTGGCCAACCTGGTGGAGAACGCCCTCAACTTCGCCACCGCCCGGATCTCGGTGGCGGTGGCGGTGGATGCGGATGCGGCCGGCGGTGGTCGGATCACGATCGCGGTCGACGACGATGGCCCGGGCATCCCCGCCGCCGACCTCGACCACGTGTTCGAGCGCTTCTACCAGTCGGGCCGGGCCCCCGCCCGCCAGGTGGGGTCGGGACTCGGGCTGGCCATCGTGGCCGAGCTGGCGGCGGCCATGGGCGGCTCGGTCCGAGCCGAGGCCCTCCCGGGCGGCGGGACGCGCGTCCTCGTGTCCCTCCGAGCGTGGCAGCCGGCCACTCCGAGCCCGATCCGCTGACGGCCCGCCCGGCCGGGCGGGCCGTCGTAAGCCGGGGCGGGGCGGGGGCCCGAAGCCGCCCCGCCGGCTCCTACCGGGGCGCGCTGGGGGGTGGGGCGGGGGCGGCCGGCGTGCACGGCGGTAGGACGAGGGCGGAGGACGCGTTGCCGACGAGGATGGCGGCCGCGAACTGGCCCGGGACCAGGCACCGGACCTGCCACGACGCGACGCCGGCGCCGTCGGACACGACGTTCGGCAGCGTCTCCAGGGCCACCCCCGGCCCCACGTTGAGCTGCACCCGAACCCCGGGCCGGGGCGTCACGATCACCCGGCCCTCGCCGTCGACACCACCGGCGCCGAACCGGACGACGAGGACGGCCGCCTGACCGAGCAGCGGCGGGCTGGGGTCGATGGTGGCGGTGATGCTGTTCTCGCCGAACCGGGTCAGGGACGTGATGATCGACTTGGTCTCGTCCGCCCCCAGGAAGAACACCTCGGCCGCGACCTGGGCCAGGTCGGGCGGCCGGAAGACCGTGACCCGGTAGGAACCGCCGAGCACCGACTCCAGCGACCAGTTGCCCGCCTGGGTGCGCACGTCGGCGGTGGCCACCGCCGACCCCACGAAGCGCTCGATCTTGACGATCGCCCCCGTGACGGGGCCTTCGGGCCCGGTGACGACGCCCGTGATGCGGGCCGTGCCCGGGCCCATGGTGGTGGCCAGGGTGGTCACGGTGCGGGGCGTTCCCTTCACGGTGGTCTCGGGGGCGGCCGTGGTGGGCGGGACGGTCGCCTCGACGACGACGGCGGTCGTGTCGGGCGACGTCGAGGTGGGCGCGGTCTCGTCGTCGGACCCGCCACTGCACGACGTGGCCAGCACGACGGCCACCAACGACACGAGGAGCCTGCGCACCGGGGTCAGGATACGAGGGGGAGGACGACAACCCGCGCCGCGGCGGTCACGCCGTCCCAGCGCAGCTCGACCTCCGCCGGCGGCTCGACCGCCCGCCGGACGTACGCCAGGGCAACCGGCCCGCCCAGCCGAACGGAGAGGGCGACGCTGGTGAGCAGGCCCACGTCCTTCCCGTCGGCGTGGATCACGGCCCCCACGGGAGGCCGCGAGTCGCCCGCCACCACGACACCCCGCAGCCGGCGGGGGACGTTGCCCCCCCGGGAGTCGATGCGGGCCACCAGCTCCTGGCCGGTGTAACAGCCCTTGGTGAAGCTCACCGAGCGGTCGACGACGCCCGCCTCGGCGGGGATGGTGGACTCGTCGAGCTCCCGGCCCATCACCGGCACCCCGGCCTCGATGCGGGCCACCTCGTAGTCGTCGAGGGAGACGGTGCGCACGCCCGGGGGCGCCACCACCTCCGCCGCCGGGCCGACCAGGTCGACCCCCGGCAGCCCCGGCCAGTCGGCGGGCAGGCCGCCCGTGGGCACCGCTTCGTGGGCGCCGGGACCCCTGACGGCCAGGCACTTCCACCCCTCGAGGATCTCGATGTCGGCCTTCACCCGGATCTTGAACCGGCCGAGCCGCTCGACCACGGCCGGGGCCCATCCGGCGTCGGTGTCGAGGAGGTACTCCTCGTCTCCGTTGCGGGTGAGGCGCAGGAGGGCCACGACCTTGCCCTGGGGCTGGAGGAGCAGGGTCCAGGCCGAGTCCCCGACCGGTATGTCGACCTGCTGCGAGAGCTGCCCCTGGAGGAACTTCAGGGCGTCCGGTCCGGCCACCCGGACGAAGTCCCGGGGCAGGTCGACGACGCCAACCTCCTCATGCAGGTCAGGGTCATGTCGGTCAGGCACCGGCGACCACCTGTCGGGAGGCCCGCATGCGGCGGGCGGCGGGGACGGCGGCCAGGAGGGCGGCCGCCTTGTTGTGGCACTCGTCGTCCTCGGCGCCGGGGTCGCTGTCGGCCACGATGCCCGCCCCGGCCTGCACCGACGCCCGCCCGTCGGCCCCCACGAACATGGTCCGGATGGAGATGGCGGTGTCGAGGTTGCCAGAGAAGTCGAGGTAGCCGACCACCCCCGCGTAGGGACCGCGCTTGGTCGGCTCGAGGGCGTCGATGATCTCCATGGCCCGCACCTTGGGGGCGCCCGAGACGGTGCCCGCGGGCAGGGTGGCCCGCAGCACGTCGATCGGCCCCCGGCCCGGCGCCAACCGCCCCGACACCTGGGAGGTGAGGTGCATGACGTGGCTGTAGCGCTCGAGCGTCATCAGCTCGTCGACCTTCTCGGAGCCGAACGTGACCACCCGGCCCACGTCGTTGCGGGCCAGGTCGACCAGCATGATGTGCTCGGCCACCTCCTTGGGGTGCTCGCGCAGCTCGCCGCCGAGACGGCGGTCCTCCTCCGGCGTGGCCCCCCGGCGGCGGGTGCCGGCGATGGGGCGGGAGACGACCACCCCGTCGCGCAGCTGCACCATGGGCTCGGGGGACGAGCCCACGACGGTGATGGCGGGGTGGCGGAGGAAGTACATGTAGGGACTGGGATTGACCAGGCGCAGCACCCGGTAGACGTCGAACGGATCGGCGCCCAGGTCGAGGTCGAAGCGCTGCGAGAGCACCACCTGGAAGATGTCCCCGGCCAGGATGTGCTCCTTGGCCACCTCGACGGCGTCGGTGTAGGCCCGGCGCCCGACCACCGACCGCACCTCGGGGAGGGGGTCGGCCGGGTCGGGCGGGGGCGCCGGCGTGTAGGGCAAGGGGCGGCCGAGGTCGTCGGCCATCATCTGGAGGCGGACCTGGGCCTCGTCGTACAACCGGTCGAGCGCCTCGACGCCGAGCGTGTCGACACCGAGGATCTCGGGGCCATCCCCGACCCGGACGTTGTCGATGAGCACCACCCGCTGGCGCCAGTGGTCGAAGGCGGCCACGTGGCCGATCACGGACAGCACCGCGTCGGGGTGGCCGAGGTCGTCGGGGGGCGGGGACGGGAGGTGCTCGACCTCGCGCACCACGTCGTAGCCCAGGTAGCCGACCACACCTCCGTGGAGGGGGGGCAGGTGGGGCAGCACCGGCGAGCGGTAGACCTGGAGCAGTCCGTCGACGGCGGCCAGCACGCCGCGGTCGAGGGCGACGCCGTCCGGCACCGCCCCGTCGGCCTCGATCCGGCCGTCGCGAGCCACCAGGGTGAGGGACGGGTCGCGTCCCACGAAGGAGAACCGACCCCACGACTCGCCGTGCTCCACCGACTCGAGGAGGAAGCTGGGCCGGGCGTCGGGCCCGTCGCCGGCGAGCTTGAGGTAGGCCGCCACGGGCGTCTCCAGGTCGGACACCACCTCCCGCCACACGGGCACGACGGTGTGGCCGGCGGCGAGCGCCCGGAAGTCGTCCCGGCTGAGATCCACTAGGTGGTCTTCGGGCCGGGGCCGGGGCCGGGGTCGGCGCCGAACCGCCGGTAGAAGCACGAGCGCTGCCCCGTGTGGCAGGCGCCCCGTCCCTCCTGCTCGACGACCAGCAACAGGGTGTCGCCGTCGCAGTCGTAGAAGGCCTCCCGCACGAACTGGCGGTCGCCGGACGTCTCCCCCTTGCACCAGAACTCCCGGCGGGACCGGCTCCAGAACCACGTCCGCCCCGTCTCGAGCGTGCGCCGGAGGGACTCCTCGTTCATCCACGCCATCATGAGGACGGCGCCGGTGCCCTCCTCCTGCACGATGGCGGGCACCAGGCCGTCGGCGTTGAAGGCCACGGCGGCCAGATCGCCGTCGGCGATCCCGATGGGCGTGGCGGTAGGTGTGGCGGTGGGCGCTAGGCCACGGGACATGGGGCCATCGTACCGGCGGCCCCACCTGCACCGGATCTCCATAGGCTGTGCGGGACTCCCCCACATCCCGTCCCTATCCTTCGGTAGGTGCAACAACAGCGGACCGTGGTCGTCATCGAGGACGAGGCATCCATCGCGTCGGCGGTGGCGGCCCGGCTGCGCAGCGAGGGCTTCCGGGTGGAGGTGGCGGCCGACGGTCCGTCGGGTGTGGCCCTGTGCGACCAGCTCCGGCCCGACCTGGTGGTGCTCGACCTCATGCTCCCCGGACTCGACGGGCTCGAGGTGTGCCGCCAGGTGCAGCGCGATCGCCCGGTGCCCGTCGTCATGCTGACGGCGCGCGACTCCGAGACCGACATCCTCGTGGGACTGGCGGTGGGCGCCGACGACTACGTCACCAAGCCGTTCTCGCCCCGCGAGCTGGTGGCCCGCGTGCATTCCGTCCTCCGCCGGGCCGAGCGGGCCCTGGTGTACCCGGGCACCATCGTCCGGGTCGGCGACCTCGAGATCGACCCCGCGTCGCGGCGGGTGCGCAAGGGCGCCGAGGAGATCCACCTCACCCCCACCGAGTTCGACCTGCTGGCATGGATGGCGTCGCACCGGGGCACCGTCCACACCCGCGACCAGCTGCTGGCCCAGGTGTGGGGCTACCGCGACGGCTCCGGCGCCCGCACCGTCGACTCCCACGTGCGGGCCCTGCGGCGCAAGCTCGGCCCCGAGGTCGTCCGCACCGTCCACGGCGTGGGCTACGGGCTGGAGGACCGTGTCTCATGAGACGCGCCGGGTGGGTCGGGTGACCGTGCGTCCGCTCGACCCGTTGAAGTCCATCAAGATGAAGTTGGGGGCGGTGATCGTCGCCGCCGTGCTGGTGACGGTGCTCGTCGTGTCGGTGGGCCGGGGGGCGGGGATGTCGGCCGTGGCCAGCGCCCTCCTGGCCGGGGCCCTGGCCCTCGGCCTGGTGCAGATCCTGGCCCGGGGGATGACGTCGCCGCTGCGGGACATGGCCGACGTGGCCGGGGCGATGGCCCGGGGCGACTACGGCCGGCGGGTGACGGCCACCTCGCGGGACGAGGTGGGCGAGCTGGCCCGGGCCTTCAACGCCATGGCCGTGCAGCTGGCCGAGATCGACCGGGTCCGGCGCGACCTGGTGGCCAACGTTTCGCACGAGCTGCGGACACCGATCACCGCCCTGCGGGCCAACCTCGAGAACCTCGTCGACGGGGTGGAGCAGCCCGACGCGGAGACCCTGCGCACCATGCTCCGCCAGACCGAGCGCCTCGGCGCCCTGGTGGCCCAGCTCCTCGACCTCTCCCGGCTGGAGGCGGGGACGGTGCCCCTGCAGCGGCGGACCTTCGCCGTCGAGGAGGTGCTGGAGGACGCGGCCGGCGAGTCCCGCCTGCAGTCGCCGGGGGTGGAGGTGTCGGTGACGGTCGACTCCCCCGGGCCGGTGGCCGACGGCGACCCGGCACGCGTCCACCAGGTGGTGGCCAACCTCCTCGACAACGCGGTGCGCTACTCGCCCGCGGGCGGCACCGTCGAGCTGTCGGCTCGCCGGGGCAAGGGCACCGTCACCATCGAGGTCCGCGACCACGGTCCGGGGATCAGCGACGAGGACTCCACCCGGGTGTTCGAGCGCTTCTACCGGGCCGACCCGTCCCGGTCGTCGGGCCACGGCGGGGCCGGCCTGGGCCTGGCCATCGCCCGGTGGATCGTCGACCTCCACGGAGGCGAGATCCGGGCCGAGCGGGCCCAGCCCACCGGGTGCCGCATGGTCGTCGTCCTCCCCGCCGGCCGCCCGTGAGCCGCCCCCCGGCCACCCATCGATACATCCACCTGACGGAGGACTCGCCGTGAACACGCTCGAGGAGCTGCAGGACAGCCTGGCCGTCCGCCGGCCGGCGGACGGGACCGTGTTGGCCTTCGTCGCGGTGGCGGCTGTGATGACCGACGTCGCCGTGCGGTCGGGACCCGACGGGCTGGCCGGGGCGCTCCTGGTGGCGCTGGTGGCCGGCGGCCTCCTGCTGAGCGGCCGGGTGCAGAATCCCCAGGCCCGGGCCCTGGCCGCGGGAGCAGCCGTCTTCGGTGTCTGCCTGGCCGCCCGGACCAGCCCCTGGCTGCTCCCGTTCGACATCCTGGCCGCCGGCGGCCTCCTGGTGCTGGCCGCCTCGTTCGCCGCCGGCGGGAGCGTCCTCGATCTCACGGTGCCCGCAGCCGTGACGCGAGCCCTGCACGCCGCCGTCCACGGGCTGACCGCACCCGCCTTCCTCGTCGCCGGCCGGGGCGGGCGCATCTCCTCTCGACGGGCCGCCGCCGCCGCCCGGGGCTTCCTGCTCGCAGTCCCCGTCCTCGTGGTGCTGGGCCTGCTGCTGGCGTCGGCCGATGCCGTGTTCGCCGGCTTCTTCAGCGGCTGGGACGTGCTCACACCCATCGAGCACGGGATCCTGCTGGTGGTCGGCGCGTGGGGGATGGCCGGGCTGCTGCGACTTGCCTCCGCGTCGCCCGCACCCACGTTGGGACGGGTCGGTTACCGCCTGGGCCGCACCGAGGCCACCATCGTGCTGGGTTCCGTGGTGGTCCTGTTCGCCGGCTTCGCAGTGGCCCAGGCGGTGGCCGCGTCGGAAGGGGGGCGCCACGTCATCGAGACGGCCGGCCTGACCTACGCCGAGTACGCCCGGACCGGCTTCTTCCAGCTGCTGGCGGTGGCGGCCGTCACCCTGGCCGTGCTGTTGGGGCTGCGGGCCGCCACCGACCTGACCGAGCCCGCCGACCGCCGCCGGTTCACCCTGCTGGCCGAGGCGACGGTGGGGCTGACCCTGGTGATCGTGGGGGTGGCCCTCGCCCGCCTCGGCCTCTACGAGGACGCCTTCGGGCTCACCATGCTGCGCCTGTACAGCAAGGTGTTCGCCGTCTGGATCGGGGTGGCCTTCGTCCTCCTGGCCCTCGACCTGGCCGGCGTCGGAAAGGGTCGTTCCTGGCTGCCGCCGGCCGCAGTGGCCGCCGGCCTCGTCGCCCTCTTCGCTCTGAACGTGGCCAACCCGGAGGCGTTCGTCGTCCGCCACAACGTCGAGTTCGCGGAGAGCAGCGGGCGGTTCGATCCCGACTACCTCGCCGAGCTGTCGGACGACGCAGTCCCCGCCCTCGTCGACGCCCTCCCCCGCCTCGCCCCCGACGCCCGGGCCGTCGTGTTGGGCCGGGTGTGCGAGATGGGCTCCGCCGGCCGGGCCACCCGCCCCTGGTGGTCGTTCAACGGCGCCCGCGATGCCGCCGTCGAGGCCCGCAACTCGGTGTGCACCACGCCGGCAAGCTGATCGGACGGAACCGGAGGTGGCCTACTTCAGGCCGGTCGTCAGGTGGACGTACGCCGGGCCCAGGACGACGATGAACACCACCGGCAGGATGCAGAACACGAGCGGGAAGATGACCTTGACCGGGAGCTTCATGGCCCGCTCCTCGGCCCGGAAGCGCCGCTTCTCGCGTTGCTCGACGGACTGGGACCGCAGAACCCGGGAGATCGGCAGGCCGAAGGTCTCGGCCTGCAGGATGGCGTGCACGAACTGACGGAGCTCGGGCACGTCGGTGCGCCCGAGGAGGTTGCCGAGGGCGTCGGACCGGGGCACGCCGATCCGCAGGTCCTGGAGGAGGCGGGCCAGCTCCATCGCGAGGGGGCCGTCGCCCGACCGGGAGATGCGGGCCAGAGCGGAATCGAATCCCAACCCGGCCTCCACGCAGATGGTCAGCTGGTCGAGCATGTCGGGCAGCTCGTTGCTGATCTTCAGCTGACGGGTGGCCGACCGGCGGGCGAGCACGGAGTCGGGCCCGAGGTAGCCGGCCATCCCCCCGGCCAGAGCCACCGCCAGGCCCATCGACGAACCGGAGCCGGCGGCCCAGAACAGGCCACCGGCCAGCAGGCCCCCGCCCATCACGAGCTTCACCACGAGCACCCGCTCCACCGACCACGCGACCCCGGCCAGCTCCACCCGGCGCTCGACCGAGGAGAGCATCCCCCCCGGGGTCAGCCGGCGGGCGATTGCGGCGACCGCGCCGAGGAGCGGTCGGAGGAGGCGGACGAAGGGCGACCGGGCCAGCACCAGGCCCCGGACGTCACCCGGGGTCAGGTGGGCGGTGAGGTTGCGACTGACCCGACGCCCCGGCGCCCGGTCGGCAGCCAGGGCGTACACGAGGATCGGAACGGACACGGTGACCGCCAGGGCGGCGGCCCAGACGTACAGGGGCGTAGAAGACACGGGATCGTCCTCTCAGCGGGGCGACATCAGAAGGTGGGCCGGACGATGCGGCGGAGCCAGAGCCCGCCGGCGATGAGCAGGACGGCGGCCAGCGCGAGGAGCTTCTGGCCGACGCCCGAGCTGAACAGCGGACCGAGGTAGTCCGGGTTGGTGACGTACATCATGCCCACCAGGCCGAAGGGCAGCAGCATCAGCACCCAGGCCGACATCCGGCCCTCGGCGCTGAGGGCCGAGACCTGGCGGCGGATGCGGGTGCGGTCCCGGATGGTGGCGGCCACGCTGTCGAACACCTCGGCCAGATCGCCACCGACGTCGCGTTGGATCTGGATGGCCTGGACCACCCACCGGAAGTCCTCGCCGCCGACCCTGTCGGCCACCCCGTTGAGTGCGTCGACCAGGTCGCGGCCGAGACGGGTCTCGATCGTGAGCCGGCGGAACTCCTCGGCGGTGGGCGACTCCGCCTCCTGGCCGACGGTCTGAAGGCCCTGGGCCAGCCCGTGCCCGGCCCGGAGGGTGCCGGACAGGACCTGGAGGGTGTCGGGCATCTGGTCGCAGAACTTCCGCCGCCGCCGCCCGGCGAGGAAGTTGAGGGCCATGCGGGCTAGCAGGGGGACGGCCAGTCCCAGCACCACCCCCGTGACGGGCACGCGCAGCATCCACCCGCCGACCGATACCACGAGCGCCCCGACCGCCACCGCCACCAGGAGCTCACCGGGACGGGCGTCGACGCCGGCCGCGTCCAGGGCCTTGGTGAGCGACGCGGCCCGGTCCTTGCGCTGCAGCAGGCTGTCGCCCATCGCCTCCGCCCGTCCTGCGGCAACGGCCAGCCCGAGCCCCCGTCGGCGGGGGGCGAGCCCCACCGCCCGGGGCGCACGGGAGAGAACCGTTCCCAGCACGAAGATGAGGACGGCCGCGCCGCACAGTCCGGCGCCCACCATCGGCGCCCAGTCGCCGAGGGGCGAGGAAGGGTTCATCGGGCGCCCGTCATCGGGACCGGAACGTCCGGACGGGGTCGGCCGATCCCAGCAGCCGGGCCGGGATGGCCAGGCCCTGGGCCTTGAGACGGTCGGCGAAGGCGGGCCGGATGCCCGTGGGGACGAGCGACGCGTGCAGGAGGCCGTCGTCGCCGAGATCGGCGCCGTGCTCCAGCACGAAGATGTCCTGGAGGGTGATGACGCCGCCCTCCATCCCGGTGATCTCCGTGAGGTGGGTGACCCGCCGGGTGCCGTCCCGCAGCCGGCTGAGGTGGACGATGAGGTGGATGGCGGACGCGATCTGGTCCCGGATGGCCCGGGAGGGGAGGTCGAGGCCGGCCATGAGCACCATGGTCTCCAGCCGGGCCACCGCGTCCCGGGGGGTGTTGGCGTGCAGGGTCGACATCGAACCCTCGTGGCCGGTGTTCATGGCCTGGAGCATGTCGAGGGCCTCGCCGCCGCGCACCTCGCCGACGATGATCCGGTCGGGGCGCATCCGCAGCGAGTTGCGGACGAGGTCCCGGATGGTTACCTCGCCCCGCTCCTCGATGTTGGCCGGACGGCTCTCGAGGCGCACCAGGTGGTCCTGCACCAGCTGCAGCTCGGCGGAGTCCTCGATGGTGACGATGCGCTCCGACTCCGGGATGAACGAGGAGAGGACGTTCAGCAGGGTGGTCTTGCCGGTGCCGGTGCCGCCCGTCACCAGGATGTTGAGCTTGCCCAGCACGCACAGGCTGGCCAGCTCGGCCAGGCGGGGGGTCAGCGTCCGGAGCCGGATCATGTCGTCGACGGTCAGCGGGATCTTGGAGAACTTGCGGATGGTGAGGGTGGGGCCGTCGAGGGCGAGTGGTGGCAGGACGGCGTTGACCCGGGAGCCGTCGGGCAGCCGGGCGTCGACCATGGGCGAGGACTCGTCGACGCGGCGGCCCACCTGGCCGACGATGCGCTCGATGACCCGCCGGAGGTGGTCCTCGACCAGGAAGCGGGACTCGGTGGCGAAGAGCCGCCCGGACCGTTCGACGTAGATCGGGCGGGTGCCGGTGACCATGATCTCGGTCACCTCGGGATCGTTCAGGAACGACTCCAGGGGCCCGTAGCCGAGGACGTCCCCGGTGACCTCCTCCAGCAGTCGCTGGCGCTGGTCGGCCGACAACGGCGCGCGGTCGGCCTGCAGCACCGAGCCCAGCTCGTCGGCCACCAGCCGGTGCAGCTGCTCCTCGGTGATCTCGGAGCGGAACATCCGGGCGCCCAGGCGGGCGAAGAGCGCCTCCTGGGCCCGCTGCTTGATGGCGACGAAGGGATCGGTCGCAACCCTCGCCTCGGTCGCGGTGGCGGGAACCGCGGGGGTGCGGGGCCGGGCTGCGGGCGCGGGCGCGACGGGCGGCCGGAGGTCGTCCGGTGGGCCGGTGGGTGACGACGGGGGCAACGCGGCAGCCTGCTTCAGGCGCTGGTTGAGCTTCATCGGCCGTCCCTCCGCGAGAGCCGGCGGGTCGCCCCAGCCCTCGGCGACTCCTCGACGAAGCGGGCGGCCAGCCCGGCGAGCGCCCGGGCCGCGGCCGAGCGGGGGTCCGACTGCACGATGGGCTCCCCCTGGTTGACCGAGATCTGGATCGACCGGGAGGTCGGGACGGACGCCTCCACGGGCACGCCGATGGTGGCCTCGACATCCTTGGCCGTCAGCCCGACCTTGTCGTCGGACCGGTTGAGGACGAGGTGGCGGCGGGGCCTGGTCATCCCCAGCAGGTCGATGGCGTCGAGCGCCTTGCGCATGCCGCGGACGCTGGGCACATCGGTCACGCACACCAGGACGAGGTCGTCGGACCGCTCGATGGCGGCCAGGGTGTACTCATCCAGGCCGGCGCCCGTGTCGACCACCACGTAGGAGAACTCTCCGGCCAGGATGTCGACCACGTGGCCCGCGCTGGCGGCCGAGATCTCGTCGGCCTCGGCCGGGAAATGGGGCGCGACCAGGGCGTACAGGCCGGATGGGTGCGGGTCCAGGAACACCTTGACGGCCGTGCTGTCCAGCTTGCCCTCGGCCCGGGCGGCGTCGGCCATCGTCGACTGGGGACCGAGCCCGAGGGCGCTGGCCACGTCGCCGAACTGGAGGTCGAGGTCGACGATGGCGACCCGGCCGGGTGCCAGGGCGGCCAGCTGGGTGGCGAGGTTGGTGGCGACGGTGGTCTTGCCGGCACCGCCCTTGGGTGACATCACGGTGATGATCCGTCCCCGGGGGACCTGCTCCTTGGGGGCGACGGCCGCGACGCCGGGTCCGCTGGAGGCCTGGCGCCGGGCGGCCGCCGAGCCGGCCCGGGTGATGGCCTGTTCCACGTCGCCGTCGGCGGCTCCCGGGGGGATTATCTCCCGCACGCCGGCCCGAAGCGCCTGCTCCCACACCTTCGTCGATGGCTTCACCACTAGGACCACACAGATCTCGGGGAAGAGGTGGTCGAGGGCCTCGGCCAGGCCCAGGGCCACCGGCGGGGACACCCCCGGGCCGATGACGGCGACCTCCGGCTGGTTGCGGGCGACCTCCCGGGCCACCGCCTCGGCCGGCAGGTGGGACAGCCGCTCGTCCCACCACCGCTCGGCTTCGAGCTCGCCGTCGAAGGCCCGCTTCACCTGGTCCTCGAACTCCGTGTCGGGCGTGACCAGAAGGGTGGGGTGTCTCACAGGTCCAACTCCGCCCTGGTCTGCACCTGGGTGCCACCCTCGTCGGAGTCGGCCGGCTGGTGCGCCAACCAGAGTGTGCCGTGCTCGGCGGCGAACACGACCCTCTCGACCGACGGCGCGTCGAGGGCAAGGGTCACCAGCAGGTCGCCGGCCGGACCGGCCGCCCCGGCCTCGGTGGTCACCGGCACCCCCGCATCGGTGCGGACGTCGGTCACCGGCACCTTCTGCAGGAACAGATGCGTGGTCAGCGGGCCCTCGAACGACACCAGGACGCCGACGCTGTCCCCCGCCCTCACCTTGCCTCCGGCAGCGCGAACGGACTCGAGGAGAACGGTGACCTCGAGCGAGTCCGGCGGCACCACCACCCTCCCGGCCGCGGCGGCGGTGGCGAACCGGCCCTGCACCACCTGCTCGCCCGGCAGCAGGTCGACGGCGGCGATCAGGCCGGCCAGCGAGGCCAGGTCGGCGACGGCCCCCTGGGCCGCCACCTTGGCCGGCACCGATTCGGTCCGGACAAGGGCCCCGATCTCCTCTGCCCGGGTTCCCTTGGGAATGCCGTCGGCCACCACCAGGACCCCTACCGCCTCCTCGCCGCTGGTGGCCCGCTGCTCGGCACCGCGGACATAGGTCGTGAGCAGGACGGTTCCCACCCCGGCCAGCACCACCGCGGCGACGATTCCGATCAGCTTCTGTCGCTTGATCATTGACTCTGCTCCTAGCTGACGAGTGTGACGCCGGCTGCGCCGGTCGTGGTGTAACGGATGACCGTGCCCGCGACACACGAGTTGGACGAGGTGCAGGGGGCGACCGGGCTGGAGTCGCCGGGGAAGCGCCACCCGGTGAGGCGCAGGACCACGAACCCGGCGATGCCGTAGTCGGCCTTGCTGCCCTTCCCGGTGACGGTGTCGAACACGGGGAACGTGACGTCGGTGTTGATCATCGGGTCCAGGCACTTCTTGGGACCCGACTTGCCCGGGTCGCCGCCGACCGCCACGCCGACGGTGTAGGTGTCCGGGCAGCCGGCGTCGAGCCAGCCGAAGTTGCCGGACGGGTACTCGAGGAGGCACGTCCCGATGGGCTTGGCGAACAGGATCACCGCGTAGGAGCCGACCACCAGCTTTTCCGCCTCGCACTCGGAGACGGCGATGGGGACCGCGGTCGCCGTGGCCGGTACGCCCGTGGCCCAGGATGCGTTGGCCGTCGCCCGCACGGTCCTGCCCTTCTGCCCACTGAGCACCTGGCCGAAGAAGTAGGGCAGGATCGCCCCGCTCCCGCCGCGGGTGCTCGTGGTCACCCGCACCCGTTGGGGCGCGGGATAGGAGACGAGGTCCACCGTGCTGGCGCCGTCGCGGGAGTTGAGGTCGGCCAGGCTGGCGGCCAGTCCGGCGTTGCAGGCGCCGAGGGCGCAGCTGCGGGCCACGGCCAGGGCCCCGGCGTCGGCCCCGTTCTGCAGCTGGCGGCGCTCGTCGAGGATGGCTCCTACGTCGACGACCATGGCCGCCATGGCGACCAGGGTCACCGTGAGGAATACGACCAGGATGAGGATGGCGCCCTGCTCTTCGGGCCCGCCCCGGGGAGGCTTCAACCGCCGCATCGCATGACCCCCTTGGCGGTCAGCGTCCAGGTGCCCGTGGGCAGGAACGGGATGGCGTGCGAGAACGGGTAGGTCGCCTGAACCGTGCCGTTGGGGCCGGCCGGGCAGGGCGTGAGGACGGTGACCGTGATCAGGTTGGCGTTCAGGCCCGGGGCCCCGGTCTTGACGGCTGCCGTTGCCGTCGCGCCGTCGCCGCCCAGGGCGACGGCCCGGGCGCCCTCCCGTACCGCCGAGGTCAGCTCGATGCGGGCGTTGTAGGCCCGCCCGAACTCGATGATCCCGAAGACGAAGATCACCAGGACGGGAAGGACGAGGGCGAACTCGACCACGGCTGCTCCTCGATCGTCTCGACGTCCCGGCACGGTGCTCCCCTATCCGCACCGGGGGCCTTCGGACGAAGACCGGTCGCTGCTCTCTGGAAAGGATGATCGACCATCGGCCGGCCAACCTTGAGGATGGCGACCCAGTGGATGCCGACCCCAGGGGAAGGCGATATCCGCCCTTCAGTAACCAACCCGGGATGCCGAGGCATACCGGAGGGGAACCCCCAAGCCACCGGAGCGTTCTTCAGCGAGGCTCTCGAGAGGAATCGCAGCCATGAAGACCGTTCTCGTCGTCGACGACGACCACGCGCTCCGCGAATTGGTCCTCTGGAAGCTCACCAAGGCCGGTTACGCCACCCTGTCGGCGCCGGACGGCGCGGCCGGGCTGGCCGCCGCGACCGCGGGCGATTCCGAAGGACACGCTCCCGACCTCATCCTGGTCGACTGGATGATGCCCGGTATGACCGGCATCCAGGTGTGCCAGGCGCTGCGCGACAATCCCGTCACCGCCCCCATCCCGATCATCCTGCTCACGTCCAACCGCCTCGACGCCGAGGTCGAGCGGGGCTTCGAGGTCGGCGTCGACGACTACGTCCTGAAGCCCTTCAACCCCCGGGAACTGCTCGGCCGGGTGCGGGCGGTGCTGGCCCGGGCCGAGGCCCGGGCATGAACGGCCCCCGGGCGCGGGCCCGGGCCCGGGCCGTCGCCGAGGTCCGCCCCATCCTCTTCGAGGCGCTCGACGGGGACGCCATCGACGCCCGGATCCTCGACCGGCTCAAGCCGTCCCGGCGGCGTGCCCTCGATGCCCTCGCCCGCGACCTGCTGCCCAGCGTGCGGGGCCCGGACCGGGAGATGTTGGTCGGGTTGCTCGACAGGCAGGGCGCGGTCGAAACCGCCCGGCGCAACAGTCGGAGCTCGCGGCCCTCGGTTCGCCTCCGGGCCGGCGGCTTCCTGGCCGACACCGGATCCGACACGGCGATCCACGAACTGCTCGAGCTGCTCCACGACCCGAACCCCCAGGTCCGCTGGTCGGCGGCGAGGGGCCTGGGCCGCCTGGGTGACCCGAACGCCCTCTCCCCGCTGTTGGCCTCGCTGGAAGGGGCGCGACCCCTCCCGGTCGACGTGGTCGCCGACGCAATCTTCGCGATCCGCACCTGCCCCGTCTCGGTCCTGCGCCAGGGCCTGAAGAGCCGGTCGGTCGCCACCCGGGCGGTGACCGTGGAGCTGCTGGGACGCTTCCAGGCTCTGGCCGCGGCGGACGACGTGCTCGACCTCCTCCAGCACGACCCTTCGGTGGAGGTGCGGGCCCGGGCCGCCCGGTGCCTCGGCCGTATTGGGACGCCCGGCACCGTCGGGCCCCTGCTCGCCTGCCTCGACGCCGGTCCGGTCGCCGTCCGCATCCAGGCCATCTGGGCCCTGGGCGAGATCGGCGCCGACGATACGGTGCCCGCCCTCCGGCTCATCCTGTTGGAAGGGGCCCACCAGATGGCGGAGGCGGCCGCCCTCGCCCTGCTGGCCACCGGTGCCTTCGGTGGCCAGGTCCTGACCCAGATCGTGCAGGACGGCGGTCCGTCGGCGGGCCTGGCGGCCGACGCCCTGGCATCCGGGACCGACCTCGAGTCAGCCCGAGCCTCGTAGCAACTTGACGCGACCCCGACCAGGCGTCAGCCGGGAGTCGGGGCCACCAGCCGGGCCATCAGGATGGCACGGAAGGCTACGAAGTCGGCCTCCATCTGGTCGATGACGATCCCTGCCGCGGCCACGTCCGCCGATGTCGCATCCGGCCCGCAACGCTCCTCCAGGCGCGTCGCGAGCCGTCCCAGGCGTATCGCGCCGAAGGCGCCGGCCGTCCCCCGCAGGGTGTGGGCCACCCTCCGGACCTCGGCCAGGCGGCGCTCGGCGAGGGCGCTGCGGACGTCGGCCAGAGCCGTCGGCACGCCCACCAGGAACAGGTCGCACGCCTGGATCAGGCCGTCGGGCGTACCGTCGTCGAGGAGGACGAACAACTCGGAGAGAAGCTCGTCGTCGACGTCGTTGCCTTCCTCGTGCTCGTACTCGTCAACTCGGAGCTCTTCGGGGGCGGGGCGCGGGGCTTCCATGGGGTGACCTCTCATGCCTCGTCGGGCGTCGCCGCATCCGCTCCCACGAGGGCGGGCACGGGGACGGATTCGTCCGGGGCCCAGCGGGCCATGACGGCAGCCAGTGCCTTCAGCCTGACAGGCTTGGAGAGGTAGTCGTCCATACCCGCGTCGAGGCACCGCTGCACGTCCGACTTCATGGCCGAGGCGGTCACCGCCACGATGGGCGTGCGGCTCGACTCACCGTGCAGGCTGCGGATCTGGGCGGTCGCCTCGAAACCGTCCATCACCGGCATCTGGCAGTCCATGAGGATGGCCCGGTACCGGGTCGTGGTCGCCGCGGCCACCGCTTGCGCACCGTCCGCTGCGATGTCGACCTCGAAGCCGAGGTTCACGAGCATGGCCGAGGCCACCCGCTGGTTGACCAGGTTGTCCTCCGCCAGGAGGATCCGACCGTGCGTCCCGTCCCGTGCCGCCCGAGGTCCGGACGGGACTTGGACCTCCGGCTCGGCGGAGGGTGGGGCGGCCAGGAGCGTGGCCAGGCAGTCGTGGAGCTGGGACTGGCGCACGGGCTTGGTCAGATAGCTCGCGATTCCCGCCTCCCGCGCCCGCTCGGCTTCCCCCGCCTGGCCCGACGACGTGAGCAGCACGAGCTTGATGGGCCGCAGGGTGGTGTCGCTCGCGATGACCCGGCCCAGCTCGATGCCGTCGATTTCGGGCATGTTCAGGTCGAGCAGGGCGGCGTCGAACGGGTCGCCGCCGACGGTGGCGGCGGCGAGCGCCCGCAGGGCGGCGACGGCGCCGTCGGCCGCGTCCGAGCGCACGCCCCACGACTGGAGGAAGCGGGTCAGGATCTCCCGGTTGGTGGCGTTGTCGTCTACGACGAGGATGCGCAGGCCGGGCAAGCCGGACCGGGGCGCGGGGGGCGCCAGCGAACCAGCCAGCTGGAGGGGGATGGTGAACCAGAAGGTGCTGCCGTGACCCACCTCGCTGGTGACGCCGATCTGGCCGCCCATGAGCTCCACCAGCTGGCGGGAGATGGCGAGGCCCAGGCCGGTGCCGCCGTAGCGGCGGGTGGTGCCGGCGTCGGCCTGGGAAAAGGACTCGAACACAGTCGTCTGGTCACCCTCGGCGATGCCGATCCCCGTGTCGGCCACCTGGAAGCGCATCGCGGACGACGTGGCGTCGCTCCCCGCCATGGTCAGCTCCAGGACGACCTCACCCGACGGTGTGAACTTCACTGCGTTGCCGACCAGGTTGGTCACGATCTGGCGCACGCGGCCGGGGTCGCCCCGCACCACCGCGGGCATGTCGATCGGCACGCTGCACGCCAGCTCCAGGCCCTTGGCGTGGGCCGGCTGGGAGAACATGCCGGCCACGTCCTCCACCAGTCCCCGGAGGTCGAAGTCGATGCACTCCAGGTCGAGGCGGCCGGCCTCGATCTTGGAGAAGTCGAGGATGTCGTTGAGGATGGTGAGCAGCGCTTCGCCGGACGCCTGCACCGTCTCCGCGAACTCCCGCTGGTGGACCCCGAGGTCGGTGTCGAGCAGCAGCGACGTCATGCCCAGCACGCCGTTCATCGGTGTCCGGATCTCGTGGCTCATGTTGGCCAGGAACTCCGACTTCAGCTGCGACGCGGCCAGCGCCTCGTCCCGGGCCGTCGCCAGGGCGGCCTCGGCCAGCTTGCGCTCGGTGATGTCCTGCAGGAACGCGTTGAAGACCCACGAGCCGCTCGTTCTGACCGGCCAGACGCCCAGCTCGACCATGAACCGGTGTCCGTCGCGGTGCAGCCCGAAGGATTCGAACCGCACGTTGAGAGGAACGGCGAAACCCTTGCCGGTGGCCACGAACTCGGCCAGTCCTCGGCTACTCGCCTCCCGCATCTCCGGCGGCAGTATCGTCTCGAACAACCGGCGCCCGAGGGCCTCGGCTTCCGTCCAGCCGAACACGACCTCCGCCTGCCTGTTCCAGGCGATGATCGTGCCGGTGGCATCCATCGCGATGAAGGCGTCGGTGGCGGCGGCGAGGATGGCCCGGGTGTTTGCTTCCTTCTCGTGGCGGGCGTGTTCGGCCTGCCGGCGCTGCCGCAGGGCCCGGGCCAGCAGAACGACCGCCGCCAGTATCACCAGGCCGAGGAGACCGGCGACGATCAGCACGGTTTCGCGCAGCTGGGCGACTCCGGCCAGGGCCTGGCGGGCAGGAACCTCGGCCGTCACCGTCCAGCCGACCCCGGCGACCGGCGCGAAGCCGGAGATGGCGTCGCCGTCGGCCTCGACGGACCGGGTGACACCGGAGCGGCCGGCCAGCGCTTCGCTCACCCGCGGGTCGGAGAGGGCCGATGCCAGGCCGTCGGCCCCATCGCTGGCCGACCTACCGGCCAGCAACGTCCCATGCTGGTCGGTGATCGTGAGGCGGATCCCCTGGGCCCGGGCGAGGTCGTCCGCAAAGGCCCGGACGGCGGCGACGGGGTAGACGACCCCGAGCATGCCGAGCGGCGCGCCTTTCTCCGTACCGCCGGCCCGCACCATGACGGCAACCGACACCACGTAGGGATGACCGACCATGGTCGACAGGTGGGCTTCGGACACGTACGAGCCCTTGGCGGTCTTCATCCCCCGACACCAGTCCTGGAAGGTGAGGTCCTGGCCGATGAGCTCCGGGGCGGGCGGCCGGACATGGGTCAGGCGGCAACTCATATCGGTGAGGAACGCGCCTCCGCTTCCGGGCGGGCTCAGCTGGGAGAGCTGCCCGTCGACCACTTCGGTGTCGAAGTTGGCAGGGTTGCCGTCGGCCAGGGCCTTGATCAGGAGCGGCCGGCTGGCGTAGGAGGAGGCGAAGCCGACGATCGACTGCATCTGGGTGTTGAGCAGCACCGCGGTCACCGCCGAGGTGGTCCGCACCCGGGCGTTCACCTCCTTCACGACCGCCTGATCGGCGAGGTGGATGGTGAAATAGGTCAGGAGCGCCAGCGGGGCCAGACAGACGACCAGGCAAACGCCGACGAGGCGCAGAGAGCCGAGCCCGGAGGTGACCGGAGCCGAGACACCACCGGTTCCTCCCCCGGCCGGGCGAGGACGTCGTATGTGGGTCACCCCTGCGTATCGACCGGTCACCAGCCCACCTTGAGGTCGGCGGTGTCGCCGGCGCTCCGGGGAGGAGGCCGGCCCAGTCCTTCGGCAACCTGGGGCGACCTTCGCCGCGATCTCCTCGGCCCGGGCCCGGCCCTTGGCGGCGGGCATCGAGGGCCGGCCCGGGAGGAGCGGCCGAGGAGGGGCCTACGCCGGGCGGACGGTGACGCCTCTCGACCGGAGATGGTCCTTGGCCTCCCGGACGGTGTGCTCGGCGAAGTGGAAGATCGACGCGGCCAGGACGGCGTCGGCGCCGCCGGCGAGGGCGCCTTCGGCCAGGTGGTCGAGGGTGCCGACGCCGCCGCTGGCGATCACGGGCACGCTGCAGGCGTCGGAGACGGTGCGGGTCAGCTCCAGGTCGTAGCCGTCGCGGGTGCCGTCGCGGTCCATCGACGTGAGGAGGATCTCGCCCGCGCCCCGCGCCACGCACTCCCCGGCCCACTCGACGGCGTCGAGGCCGGTCGGGGTGCGCCCGCCGTGGGTGAACACCTCCCAACCGGAGTCGTCGCCCTCGCCGTCTCGGGCGGATCGGCGGCGGGCGTCGATGGCGACCACCACGCACTGGCTCCCGAACTCGGCGGCCAGCTCCGTCACCAGCTCGGGCCGGCTGACGGCGGCGGTGTTGACGCCCACCTTGTCGGCGCCGGCCCGCAACAGGGCCCGGGCGTCGTCGGGCGTGCGGATGCCGCCGCCCACGGTGAAGGGGATGAACACCGTCTCCGCCGTGCGCCGGGCGACTTCGACCATCGTGTGGCGGGCGTCGGAGCTGGCGGTGATGTCGAGGAAGACGATCTCGTCGGCGCCCTCGGCGTCGTAGCGCAGGGCCAGCTCGGCCGGGTCGCCGGCGTCGACCAGGTTGACGAAATTGACGCCCTTGACCACCCGGCCGGCGTCGACGTCTAGGCAGGGGATCACCCGGACGCTGCGCACGCGGCCATCGCCTCCTCCATGGTGAACCGGCCGTCGTGGAGGGCCTTGCCGACGATCGCCCCGGCCAGGCGACGTCCCCCCACCTCCAGGGTGGCCAGGGCGGACAGGTCGGCGGCGGACCCCACGCCGCCCGAGGCGATGACGTCGACCGCGGTGGCTTCCAGGACCCCCGCCAGGCCCTCGAGGTCGGGGCCGGCGAAGGTGCCGTCCACGCGCGATCTCGGTGATCACGAAGGCGGCCACCCCGCAGTCCTCGAACCGGGCCAGGAGCTCGTACAGGTCGATTCCCGAGCCCTCCTGCCAACCCCGCACGGCCGCCTCCCGGCCCCGGACGTCGATGCCGACGGCCACCTGGTGGTGCGCGGCCACGTCGCGCACGAGTTGCGGGTTCTCCACGGCGGCGGTGCCGATCACCACCCGGTCGACCCCCGCCTCCAGCAGCGCCTCGGCCGACGCCTGGTCCCGCACGCCCCCGCCGGCCTGGACGTGGACCGCAGCGCCCGTGGCGGCCGCGATCGCGGCGATGACGGGGCGGTTCTCGGGAGTGCCGGTGCGGGCCGCGTCGAGGTCGACCAGGTGGACCCACCGGGCGCCGGCGGCGGCGAAGCCCTGGGCGACCGTGACGGGGTCGGTGCCGTAGGCCGTCTCCCGGGAGAAGTCACCCTGGTAGAGCCGGACGGTGCGACCGCCGCGGAGGTCGATGGCGGGATAGAGGTCCATCAGGGGGTGCGGCTGGAGGCCACGAAATTGGCCAGGATCCGCAGCCCGGCCGCTCCCGACTTCTCGGGATGGAACTGGGTGGCCCACAGGCGTCGCCGCTCGATCGCAGCCGTGACCGGTCCTCCGTAGTCGCAGGTGGCGACCACGTCGGGCGTCGGCTCCGGCGCGAACGAGTGGACGAAGTACACCCAGACCGGGTCGTCGAGGCCGGCGAACAGCGGCGACCCTGCGTGAGCGTGGCGGTCGAGGATGTTCCACTGCATCTGGGGGTGCTTGACCCCGCGGGCCAGCCGCCGCACCGTCCCCGGCAGGACGCCCATCCCCTTGACGTCGGGGTCCTCCTCCGACCCCTCGTAGAGCATCTGCATGCCGACGCAGATGCCGAGGAACGGCATGCCGGCCTCGATCACCTCCCGGGCCACGTCCTCCAGCCCCGCCGCCCGCAGCGCCTCCATGCACCGACCGAAATGGCCGACGCCGGGGAGCACGACCGCCTCGGCCGCCCGCACCAGGGCCACGTCGTCGGTGAGCACGGCGTCGGCCCCCACCCGCTGGAGGGCCTTTTGGGCCGACCGCAGGTTGCCGATGCCGTAGTCGAGAACCGCGATCATCAGGCCCCACACCGGCAACCGGTGACGGAAAACGGCGCCCTGGCGCCCTTTCGTGTCACCGGTTCGGCTTGGGTCAAAGCTGACCCTTGGTGGACGGGATCCCGACGCCCTCGATGCGGACCGCGTCGCGCAGGGCCCGGGCCACGCCCTTGAACGAGGCCTCCAGGATGTGGTGGTTGTTCTTCCCGCTGCGCATGCGCAGGTGGAGGGTGATGCCGGCGGTGGTGACGAACGCCCTCCAGAACTCCTCGGCCAGCTGGGGGTCGAAGGGCGGCACGCCCAGGGCGTCGCCCCCCGGCTCGACCTCGTAGAGCAGGTAGGGCCGGCCCGACAGGTCGACGGCCACCTCGATCAGGGCCTCGTCGAGGGGCACGGCGATGGACGCGAACCGGCGCACGCCGGCCTTGTCGCCCAGCGCCTCCCGCAGGCACTCCCCCAGGGCGATGCCCACGTCCTCCACCGTGTGGTGGGTGTCGACGTCGAGGTCGCCCTCCGCCTTGAGGTCGAGGTCGAAGCCGCCGTGCCGGCCGAGCTGGGAGATCATGTGGTCGAAGAACGGCACCCCGGTGGCGACGTTGGTCTGCCCCGACCCGTCGAGGTCGAGGCGGATCTCGATCGACGTCTCCTTGGTGATCCGCGACCGGGTGGCGACTCGAGACATCACACTCCTTGTCGGGCAGCGGTCGAGTGTGCAGAAAAGTGGCTATATCCCACGCAACTGCACACTCGACCGCGTGGGGCGCGCGGCTTCGTCACAGGATCTCCTCGAGGGCGGACAGGAAGGCGTCGTCCTCGTCGGGGGTGCCCACGGTGACCCGCAGGCAGCCCGCCAGCCGAGGCCAGGACGAGCAGTCGCGCACCAGGACGGACCGTTCCACCAGGCCCTGCCAGACGGTGGCGCCGTCGACGGAAAGGGGGCGGAAAAGCACGAAGTTGGCGGCCGACGTCCAGAGCTCCACCGGGAGGAGGGCGAGGCCGGCGTGCAGGCGCTCGCGCTCGGCCACCACCGCCGCTACCCGGGCCTCCATCTCGGCCTGGAAGCGCAGGGCCAGGCGGCCCGCGATCTGGCTGGCGGCATCGAGGTGGTACGGGAGCACGACCCGCTCGAGCTGGCCCACGACGTCGGCCGGTCCCACCAGGTAGCCCATGCGGCAGGCGGCCATCGACCACGTCTTGGAGAAGGTGCGGGTGACCACCAGCGGCCGATCGTCGGCCAGGAGCGAGAGCGATGTCCAGGGGGCGAACTGGGCGTAGGCCTCGTCGACCACAACCAGGCCGGGCGCCATGTCGAGGACGGCCTCCACCGCCTCCCGGGGCTCGACGAGGCCGGTGGGGTTGTTGGGCGAGGTGAGGAAGGTGACCGCCGGTCGGGCGCCGTCGAGCACCCGGCGGACCTCGTCGAGGTCGAGGGTGAAGTCGGGCGCCCGCTCGCCCACGGCCACGCCGGTGCCGGTGATGCGGGCGATGTGGGAGTGGAGGGCGTAGGTGGGCTCGAACACCGCCACCTGCCGGCCGTGGCCCCCGTAGGCCAGACAGGTGGCCTGGAGGACCTCGTTGGAGCCCTTGCCCACCAGGACCTGGTCGGGGCCGACCCCGTGCAGCTCGCCGATGGCGGCGCGCAGGGCGACGGCCTGGCGGTCGGGGTACCGGTTGAACGGCACCTCCGCCAGCTCCTCGAGGAACGCGTCGCGCCACGCCGGTGGCGGCGGGTAGGGCGACTCGTTGGTGTTGAGGCGCACGTCTACCGTCACCTGGGCCGAGTGGTATCCCTCCAGGTCGGACAGGTCGTCCCGCACCTTGACGGGGCGCTCGGTCAGGGCCATCAGCCGCCGCCTCGTCCCGCCGGCACCTGGCCCAACCGCATTTGGACCGAGAGGGCGTGGGCGTCGAGGCCCTCGGCCAGGGCGAGGGTGGCCACCGCCGGGGCCACGGCGGTGAGCGCCTCCTGGTCGAGGGTGACGGCGTGGATCGTCCGCACGAAGTCGGACACCTGCAGCCCGCCGGCGAAGCGGGCCGAGCCGAATGTGGGCAGCACGTGGCTGGGCCCGGCCAGGTAGTCGCCCACCGACGCCGGCGCCCACGGGCCGGTGAACACCGCCCCCGCGTGGCGCACGCCGGCCAGCATCGACTCGGCCCCTTCGCACATCAGCTGCAGGTGCTCGGGGGCGATGGCGTTGGCCACCTCCAGCGCCTCCGCCGGACCGTCGACCAGGACCACGTACCCGCCCCCGTCGAGGGTGGACTCGATGGCCGACCGCCGGGGCGACTCGGAGACCAGCCGGGCGACGGCCTCGGTGACGGCGTCGGCCACGGCCTCGTCCCAGGTCACCAGCCAGGCCAGGCCGTCGGGACCGTGCTCGGCCTGCACCACCACGTCGACCGCGGCCCACGACGGCGCCACGCTGTCGTCGGCCACCACGACCACCTCCGACGGGCCGGCGAAGGCCGCCGGCACGCCGACCACCCCCTCGGCCGCGACCTGCCGCTTGGCGATGGCCACGTAGACGTTGCCCGGCCCGACGATGACGTCGACCGCCGCCACCGACTCCGTCCCGTACGCCATGGCCCCCACCGCCTGCGCCCCACCGATCCGGTACACCTCGTCGACGCCGGCCACCGCGGCCGCGGCGAGCGTCGGTCCGAAGACCCGGCCGTCGGGACCCGGGGGCACGCACAGCACGACCTCGGCCACCCCTGCCACCCGGGCCGGGATGGCCGTCATGAGCACCGTCGACGGGTAGCCGGCCAGTCCCCCCGGCACGTAGGCACCGGCCCGGTCGACCGCCCGCCGCAGCTCCCGTACGACCACCCCGCCCCGCTCGTACCGGGTCTCGGGACGAACCTGGTGGCGGTGGTAGGCCTCGACCGAGGCGGCCGCCTCCTCCAGGGCCGAGCGCAGCTCCCGCGGGATGGCGGCCAGCGCCGCGGCCAGCTCGGCGGCCGGCACCCGCAGGTCGTCGAGCACGACCCGGTCGAAGCGCCCGGTGTACTCCCGCACCGCGGCGTCGCCCCGCTTGCGCACCTCGGCCAGGATCTCCCGGACCGCCTCCACGGGCGCGGCTCCAGCCTGGTCGGGCCGGGGCAGGCGGGACCGGAGTCCGGGCCCGGTGGCGCCGCGCAGGTCGAGGCGGGACAGCATGGGAGCGATCGTACCGGCGGTGGAGGACCGTCCCCGGTCCCATTCCCGCGGCCGGCCCCGTGTTGGTCGGCAAGGGCGAGTGGGATAGGAAGGGGCCCATGGCCGCCCAATCAGCCGCATCGCCGGGCCCCGAGCTCTCCTCGATCACCACCGCCCTGGGCGAGATCACCCGGCGGGTGACAACCATCGCCGAGCGGTCGCAGGGCACCGACCTCGACTGGCTGTCGTCGACCCTCTTCGACGTGGAACGGTCGCTGATCGACGCCACCCGCCGGTTGTCGTCGGCCACGACGGCCTTGCGCAATCGCGACTGACGGCGCCCCGGAGGGCGCCGTCAGTGGGGCGGCCCGGGCGGCGGGACCCGTAAACCGCCATAGGGATCCAGGTGGCGGGAACCTGATCCCTGACATACGAAGTTACCACGTGCTGGAACCGTTCCAGGGCAGCACGAACGCTCCGCCGGCACAACGTTTCGTCAACTGTCCGGTCTCTCCACCGCCCCCGTCCGAAGTGACGCAGACGGGCAGAAATCGGCCAAAAGGCACTCGCCGCAGCGGGGCGTCCGGGCCTGGCAGACCCGTCGCCCGTGGAGGATCAGGCGCAGGCTGAGGCGGCCCCGCTCCCGGGAGGGGACCAGGCCGTTCAGTTCCTCCTCCACCTTCACCGGATCGAGCTCGGTCGTCAGCCCGAGCCGCCGGGAGAGGCGGCCGACGTGGGTGTCGACGGGCAGTCCGGGGAGCCCGAAGCCCACGCTGCGCACCACGTTCGCCGTCTTGCGGCCGACGCCGGGCAGGGTCACCAGGTCGGCCATGGCGGACGGGACCCGGCCGCCGAACCGGTCCTCCAGGGCGGCGGCCATGCCCATCAGGGCCCGGGACTTCGAACGGAAGAAGCCGGTGGAGTGGACGATCCGCTCCAGCTCCCCGGGATCGGCGGAGGCCAGGTCGGCCGGCGTGGGATACCGGGCGAAGAGGGCGGGCGTGGCCTTGTTGACGTTCTCGTCGGTGGTCTGGGCCGAGAGGATGGTCGCGGCGAGGAGCTGGAAGGGGTTCTCGTGGACCAGGGCGCACAGATCGCGCTCGTCACCCGGGTACTCCTCGGCCAGGCGGGCGACCGTTTCGCGGGCCCGGCCCCTGGGCGTCCGCGGCCGGGCCATGGCCGGAGACCGTAGATGCCGGCGGTACGTTGGGAGCACATGGCCCGGCTGGAGATCAAGCGCCAGATGGGAAAACTCGACATCGCGGCGGTGTCCGAGCTGCTCGACGTGGCCACGGCCGTCGACGGCCACTACCCGCTGGGCGAGCACCAGTGGCTCGACCTGGTCCACGGGAACCGGGAAGGCTTCGCCGGGCTGGTGGCGTGGGAGCCGGGCCACGACCACCCCGTCGGCTACGCCCAGCTCACCAGGGAGGACGGGCCGGCCCCCGGGGGGACCGGAGGCAACGGGGCCCACCCGGCGGCGTGGGCCCTGGAGTACGTCGTCGACCCCCACCACCGCATGGCCGGTGACGGTATCGGCGAGACCCTCGTGGGCACCGCGCTCGACATCGTCCGCCAGGAGGGCGGCGGCCAGGTCCGCATGTGGGTCCCGAAGCCGACCGCCGCCCACGACCGTCTGGCGGAGGAGGTCGGGCTGATCCGGGGCCGCGAGCTGCGCCAGCTCCGCCGGGCCCTTCCCGTGCACGAGCGGGCGACGGTCGGCGTCCGGCCGTTCGTGCCGGGCCGCGACGAGGACGCCTGGCTGGAGGTCAACAACCGGGCCTTCGCCGGCCACCCGGAGCAGGGGGAATGGGACCGGGAGACCCTCCTCCACCGGGAGGAGCAGCCGTGGTTCGACCCGGCCGGGTTCCTCCTCCACGAGCGGGAGGGGAAGCTGGCCGCCTTCTGCTGGACCAAGGTCCACGACGACCACGCCGTGCCGCTGGGTGAGATCTACGTGGTCGCCGTCGACCCCGCCCACCAGCGGTTGGGGCTGGGGCGGCAGATGGTGCTGGCCGGACTCGACCACCTCGCCGGGCGGGGCATCCACCGGGCCATGCTCTACGTCGACGCTGGCAACGACGGGGCGCTGCGCCTGTACGAGTCGATGGGCTTCACCCTCGATCACGTCGACCGGGCCTACGTGGGCGACGTGGAGCCGGCGGGGGCCGTGTCCTCCTGAGCCAGGGCCCTCCTGATCCAGGGCCCTCTTTGAGTTACGCCAGGGCGCCGACCCCCGCGGCCGACCCCAGGGCGAAGGTGATCACCGCCGGGACGGCCGTGAAAAGCAGCTGGCGGGAGGCCGATCGGAAGACCCGGCGGCCGGTGAAGCGTCCGAGCAGGCCGCCGACGAGGATGGCGGCGATGGCACCCAGGACGATGGAGGCCACCACGGCCGCCGTCCCCCCGCCGAAGAACCACGGGGCCAGGGGCACGATGGCGCCCACCGAGAAGCTGACGAACGACGACACCGACGCCGCGATCGGGGACCCGAGCTCGCCGGGGTCGATCCCCAGCTCCTCCCGGGCGTGGGTCTCGAGGGCCAGCTCGGGGTTGCGCATGAGCTGGCTCGACATCTCCTCCGCCGTCTGCCGGTCGACCCCCCGGGCGATGTAGATGGCGGCCAGCTCGGCCTGCTCGCCCTCGGGGCTGCGGCGGAGCTCGATGCGCTCCATATCCAGCTCCCGCTCGAGCAGCTCGCCCTGGGCCTTCATCGAGACGTACTCGCCGGCCGCCATCGACACCGCCCCGCCGATGAGGCCGACCAGACCCGCCAGCCGCACGAGCGAGGGGACGGGGCTGGCGCCGGCGAAGCCCAGGACGATGGCGATGTTCGACACCAGCCCGTCGCTCACGCCGAACACCGCGGCCCGGGCCGCCCCGCCCTGGACGTTGCGATGGTGCTTCTCGGGCACTGCGGGGGCAGGGTCGGAAGCGTCGGATGGCGTCCGGGCCGGATCGGTCGTGACCGGATCGCTTGGGCCCGGATCGGCCGGGGCCGGATCGGTGGTGGCGGCGCCCTCCATCCCGTCGGGCGCAGGCGTGCTCACCCCGCGAGGGTACCCCCGGGGTCCGTCCCGACAAGCGATCGCAACGGGTTGGCGGTCCACTCGAAAGGAACCGAGGCGGTGTGTGCCGTCCCGTTCGACTCGACGAGTTACCGGGCATGGAGGTAGATCGGCGGGAGTTGGGCCGCGGTCGTAGCCGGGTCGTCAACCGGGAACACCCAGCCGCCGAGGCCGGCCAGGGGGACGCCTGCGCTCGACCCGGGGCCCCGGCGAACAGGGCGGCACGCGGCCGGACCTCGTGGTCCCGAGAAAGGCGCCTGGCCGCTCGGCCGGTGATCGTCGTGCCGATCACCACGTCCTTGTCGCCGGAGGTGGATTCGACCGGCCCAGGACCGGGCGGGCGGCTCTTTGGCGGAATATGTACCTCAGAGGTACATATTCCGCCAGAGACCGAGAGCGCTCAGCGGGCGGGACGATCAACCGGTTGTCCCGCACCTCCACGAACCTTCGTGGACGCCCCCCCCCGGACGAGGTCTCGACCCGCACCAGGCCCGGCGAGGCTGCGCCATGATCGTGGGCGTGCCCGGACGACCCGTCACCCGCTTCGACGTCGGCCCGGCCGAGGTGGCGGACGCACTGGGCGACGTGCCTGCCTTCCGGGCCCGGCAGGTGTGGGCCGCCATCCACGCCGGGCGGGAGCCGGAGGAGATGACGGAGCTGCCGGCCGCTCTCCGTTCCCGGGTCGCGACCGAACTACCGGCCGCCCTGCGCCTCGAGCGGGAGTCGACGTCGGACGGCGGTGACACCGACAAGTGGCTGTGGCGGCTGTCCGACGGGGCGGCGGTGGAGACCGTCTTGATGCGCTATCCCGACCGGGCCACGGTGTGCGTGTCGACCCAGGCCGGCTGCGCCATGGCCTGCTCGTTCTGCGCCACCGGCCAGGCCGGCTTCACCCGCCACCTCACCACCGGCGAGATCGTGGAACAGGTGGTGCGGGCCCGGCGGTCGGCCCTCCCCCGGCGGCTGTCGAACGTGGTGTTCATGGGCATGGGCGAGCCGCTGGCCAACTACGGACCGGTGTGGGCCGCGGTCGAGCGCCTGCACCACGACCTGGGACTGTCCGCCCGCCACCTCACCGTGTCCACCGTGGGCCTGGTGCCCGGGATCCGCCGGCTGACGGCCGAGGCCCTGCCCGTGAACCTGGCCGTCTCCCTCCACGCGGCCAACGATGCCCTCCGTGACGAGCTGGTCCCCGTCAACCGGCGCTGGCCGCTGGCCGAGCTCCTTTCCGCCTGCCGGGACTACGTCGACGCCAAGGGCCGGCGCCTGTCCTTCGAGTGGGCCCTCATCGACGGGGTCAACGACCGGCCGTCAGACGCCGCCGAGCTGGCCGAGGTCGCCCGTCCCCTGGCCGCCCACGTCAACCTCATCCCTCTCAATCCCACGCCCGGATACCTGGTGCGAGGCCCGTCGGCGGCCGCCGTCCGGGCCTTCCGCGACCGGCTGAAGGCGGCCGGCGTCAACGCCACCGTCCGCCGCAACAAGGGCACCGACATCGACGCCGCCTGCGGCCAGCTCGCGGCCCGGGCCGCCGCCGTGGACGCGGCGGATCCACACCCGGTGACTATCTCCGCGAGCCCGCCAGGCGGGGGGCGACCGCGGTGAGCGGCACCCGGCCGCTGCGGCGGGCGGTCGAGGCGTTCGTCCTGGCCGTGGCGCCGGTGTTGACCCGCCTGGCCGGGGACTCCCGCATCCCAGGCAGCGACAAGCTGGCGGGCGACGTCGAGCTGGAGGCGTTCAACCTCACCGCCGCCTTCGTCGACGCCGACGGCCGCCACACCGACGACGAGCTGGACGCCTTCATCGACGTCTTCGGTCCCCGGTTCGACACTGTGGCCCGGGCGGCCAGCCCCGGCGCCATGCGCGCCGCGGGCCTGCTCGCCGGCGCCCGGATCTTCCTCGACGCCCCGTCGACGCTGTTCGCCCTCCTCGTGGACGCCGACGGGCGCGACGGTGGCCACCGGGCCTGGGCCTACTACACCGCCGCCCTCGCCATCGGGCACACCGTGCTGGCCCTCGACGCCTTCCCGGCCCACGCCGAGCTGTCCGCCATCGAGCGATTCCGGTCCACCCTGCTGCGCGACATGGACACGGCCGGCGTCCGCCGCCCAGGCGGTCCGCAGCCGCAGGCGGCCCGTCCCGGACGACCCCTCGAAGCGGCATCCGGTCCCCCTGCGCCCGCGCCGCCGGTCGAGCCGACCGGTCCGCCCCGGCCGATCGAGGAGCTGCTGGCCGAGCTGGACGGGCTGGTGGGGCTGGCGCCGGTGAAGGCCGAGGTCAAGCTGGTGAGCGACCTGCTGCGGGTGGAGAAGCTACGGGAGGACCGGGGGCTCCCGGTGGTCGAGCACAGCCGCCATCTGGTGTTCACCGGCAACCCGGGTACCGGAAAGACGACGGTGGCCCGGCTATTGGCCCAGATCTACCGCACCCTGGGGGTGGTCGAGAAGGGCCACCTGGTCGAGACCGACCGGGCCGGGCTGGTGGCCGGCTACGTCGGGCAGACCGCGCTGAAGGTGAAAGAGGTCTTCCAGGCCGCGCTCGGGGGCGTGCTGCTGATCGACGAGGCCCACGCCCTGGCGCGGGGCGTCGGCACCGACTTCGGCCACGAGGCCATCGACATGATCGTCAAGCTCATGGAGGACCACCGCGACGACGTGGTCGTCGTCGTGGCCGGCTACCCCGACGAGATGGCCGTCTTCCTCGACGCCAACCCTGGCCTGCGATCCCGGTTCCCGAAAACCATCTTCTTCCCCGACTACACCGACGCCGAGCTGGCGCTCATCTTCGACGGCCTGTGCAAGAAGAGCCACTACGTCCCCACCGAGGAGGCCCGGGCGGCGGTGACGATCTTCCTGGCGGCCCAGGACCGCGACCGGGGATTCGGCAACGCCCGCCTGGTGCGCAACCTGTTCGAGGCGGTGGTCGCCCGCCAGGCCGGCCGGGTGGTGTCCCGCCCGGAGGCCGACCTCACCGACGAGGCGCTGGTATCCATCGAGGCGGTCGACGTCACGCCCCCGCCCGTCGACCCGCCGTTGGTCCCCCCGCCTCCCGTCATCCCGCCGGCCGTCAGCCGCCAGCCGTCAGGCCGGCGCCGGCGCCCGGTGCCGCGGAGGGTGTCGGACCAGCACCGTCACCTGGTCCGACGCCCTGATCGCGTCCACCAGGCGCTCGCCGGGACTCACCCGCGCCCCGTCCCAGACCACCGAGCGCTCCACCTCCCCCTCGACGACCGCCCCGTCGCCGATCACCGCCGCGCCGCCCGAGCAGGCCAGGTTCACCTCGAGGTAGCGGGCGGGCGTGCCGCAGTCGGCGAAGGGGGCTCCGTCGACCACCAGGTCGAGGTCGGGCCCGGGGTGGAGGTGGCGCCACGACGCCTCCCACAGGCCGGCCGGCTCGTCGGGGAGCGTTCGCACCGACGACCACGGCAGGAGGGCGGCCCCGCCGTAGGCCAGCTCGCCCCACGTGGCCGGCGCTCCCGGCCGGGCCGGGCCGCACAGGAGACGGGGACGGACGCCGTCCCACCCGTCGACGAGGACCCGCAGGTCGGACACCCCCCACGTGTCGGCGTTGAGGACCAGGGTCGGGCGGCCGTCGATCCACGACCGCAGCCGGCCGAGGGCGCCGGCCGTGCCCAGGACCTCGCCGTCCTCCACCGAGCGCCGGACGCCGAGGGACTCGAGGTGGGCCGCGAGCAAGGGCTGGGAGCGGTGGCAGTTCACCGCCACCGAGGCTGTGAGGGCGCTCGCCCGGCGCACCGCGAGGTCGACCAGAGCGACGCCGCCCACCGGGCAGAGGGCCTTGGGCCGGACGAGGGTGAGCGGACGCAGCCGGGCCCCGGCGCCGGCGGCCAGGACGACCCCGGCCAGGTGGTCGGGTCCTGCCAGAATGTCGGCATGCAACAGCGCCGGTGGACGAACCCCTCCCAACCGCAGACCCTCCAGATCGCCGTCTTCCTGCTCTACATCAACTCGGCGCTGCTCCTGCTCTACGTGTTCCTCGGCTACGCCCTCACCCTGCTCACGATGGGGATCATCCTGGGCCAGATCACGGCCGGGTACGGCATCGCCAACGAGCGGAAGTGGGGGTACGGCCTGGGAATCGCCATGGCCCTCGTCCCCTTCGTCGTTCCCCTCCTCTTCGGGCGCAACCCCTTCACCGGCGTCGACATCATCGGGCTCATGTTCGACATCGCCCTGGTCGCCCTCCTGCTCCACCCCCAATCCCGCGACTACCAGCGCATCTGGTTCAAGTAGCCGCCGGTCGGGGGGGGCCCGGGAGTCCGCCGGGCTCAGCTCCTGACCGCTTCGAGCACGAGTCCCGGCGTGCCTTCGAAGATGCGGTCGTTCGATACCAGCGAGATACCCAGGCGAATCGCGGTCGCAGCGACCCAGCGGTCAGCGTCATGCTCGCGCTGGCAGAGGGCGTGACCGACCCGTTCACATGCGACACGAAGCTCCGCGTAGACGCGGATGAGATCGGGGCCGGTCTGGACGATCTCGGCGCTGGCGATGGCCGTATCCAATCGTCGGAGCCGGGCGGTTCCCCAGCATCGCAGGAGGGCGCCGTATCGAAGTTCGGCGACGGTCTGGAACGACAGGAGCTCCAGCCGGCCGACGAGCAGGGGCTCGTACCGCACCGCGAGCGGCGAGTCGGGCAACAGGCGGGCGCTGTAGACGTCAGTGTCGACGACCACCGGCCCGCGCGCCATCGGCGAGGTCAGCTCAGGACGGCGGCACGGAAGGCGTCGGCCTCCTCGGCGTCGAGATCGTCGATCACCATCTCCCCGTAGGGTGGATGTGGCCGGGCACGACGGAGGAGCTCGTCAACGGGGAGCTCGATGCTCTCCGACGGGACAGGCTCGGCGGCCGGGTTCGACATCTCGACAGACACTGTAGGGCGCCCGACCGACCTCGACTCGACCGCCTTCGGCGACCTCGTTCGGTGTCGTCCGCTCCTCGCATCGTCACTGTTCCGTGCCCATCGGCTCGTCCGGTGGTGGTGGACGGGTGAACGACTTCGTGTACACGCGACGCAAGGCCATCGCCTCGTCGAGGATCGTCTCGTCGCCGCGCAGCGCCCGGTCGCCGTAGTCACGGAGCAGTTGGGCAAGCCTCGCTGCCTCGCACGGAGCTCAGGCGTGCTCCCCGGATACCCGCTTCGGCTCTCCTAGCGAGACCTACAGGACAACGACTTCGACGAGGTGGTCGAGCGCCAGGAAGTCGTCGCCGTTGCGTGTGTAGAGCGGCAGGCCGGCGGCGAGGGCAGTTGCCGCGATCAGCAGGTCGACGGCTCGGGCGCCTCGGGCCTCGCGTCCCGTGACCATGGCGGCGGCGAAGATCCGGCCGTAAGCGCGGGCCGCATCGGTGTCGAACGGGAGTGGATCGAACGCAGCCTCGGCCCGCTGGACTCGATCCTGCCGGCGCCCGCGCTCCTCGGGATCGGCCCCGCGACCTACCTCGGCCCGAACGACACCTTGACGACGGCGGCCGCGATGGTGCCTTGGCCGTCGGCGGCGGAGGGGGCGAGGAAAACGACGGCCCCGGCGGACTTGGAGGGGGCGTCGAAGGGGATCTCGCCGCCGAAGTCGCCGAGGACACCGTCGCCCCTCCCGGTGACGAAGCCCTGTCCGAGGCGGCGGTCCTTCAGCATCCCGTCCTCCCGCACCTGGACCACGACGTTGCCCTCGAACGTGGCGGCCGCGCCCCGCACCGTCACCGGCGACGAGATCCGGGCGAGGGCCACCGGTTGGTTCACCACGATGTTGGGCGATGTCGCGCCCACCACGGTCCACGGGCCCTGGTCGGCGTCGGCCCCGCCGCCGAGCAGGATCACGCTCATCGTCGGTTGCGGGTCGGCGATCGGGACCCCGCCCTCCCCGGTGCCGAACCCGACCTTGACCTCGACGCGGCCGCCCGCCACCGCCGCCGGCGGACCGAACGTGACCGGACCCACCATCCCCAGGTACCGGTCGGCGAATGCCTTGGCCGTCTCGACCGGGTTGGTGAAGGTCTGGTCGCGGGGGCCGTTGGGGCTGAAGAACGTGTCCATCTCGGCTTGCGTCGTGAAGGGCCAGATGCCGGGGAACGTCCCGGTCGCCGGGGGGGCGTCGTCGCCCCGGAACTCGGCGTAGTCGGCGCAGCTCACGGGCTTGTCGAGCACGATCCCGTTCCCCGAGAAGACGTTGACCAGGTCGCCGTCGAGCAGGAACCGCACGCCCGTGACACTGTCGAACTGGTCGAGGGTGCAGGTCACCTGGGCCAGGCGGAGGCTGAGCGAGAGGCTTCCCCCGCCCGACTCGAAGTCCTTGGAAAGGTCGACCCTGGCGACGCCGTCCGCGATGTCGAGATCACGGAACCGGGTCTCGGCGGGGATGGCGGTACCCAGCCCGTCGGCCCTCTCGGCCGAGGTCGGGCCCCCGACCAGGGACTTCACCGTCTCCGCCCCGATGCCCGCCACCCGGGGGACGGCCCGCTTCACGGCCACGATCTTCTCCCCCCGGGTGAGGAAGACCACGACCTGGGACGTGCCCGCGGGCGGGGTCGTATCGGTCGTCCCCCCCGGGCCGGGGGCCGTCGTGGCCGTGCCCCCCCCGGCGACCGCGGTGGTCGAGGGCCGGGTGGGCGTGGGGCCGGCGTCGACCGAACCGCCGCCGGACGCACCGCACGCGGCCGCCGTCATCAGCAGCCCCAGTCCCAGCGCCAGGCCGGTCCTGCGGTGTCCCATGGCGATCCTCATCTCAGTGCCTCCCTCGCGACCGTCGCTTCAGCGCGTCCACCAGGCCATCGTGGCGGACGGTGGTCACCGTTCCGTCGCCGCCAGGTAACAGGTCGGCAACAGGTGGCGCGGCCCCCGCGGCCGGGATCGAGGTCCGCCGAGGTAGCACGACGGTGAACACCGCCCCCCCGCCGGGTCCGTTGGCGACGGTCACGTCGCCCCCGTGGAGGCGGGCGTTCTCCCGGGCGATGGCCAGTCCCAGGCCGCTCCCGGCGCTGCGGGGCCGGGACGGGGCGGCCTTGTAGAAGCGTTCGAACACCGACCCGAGATGCTCGGGGGCGATGCCGGCGCCGCCGTCGGCCACCTCCAGGCGGACCGTGGCGTCGTCGGCCGACAGCCGAACCCGCACCGGCGGACCGCCGTGCTCGATGGCGTTGCCCACCAGGTTCCCGACCACCGCGTCGAGGCGGCGGGGGTCGGCGACGATGACCACGCCCGGCTCCATCCTGGTCTCCACCCGCGCCGCCCAGCCCCGGCTGCCCAGGGCGCCCGCAACCAGCGCGGCGACGTCGACGTCCTCCCAGGCCATGGCCGCCACCCCCGCGTCGAGGCGGGAGATCTCCATGAGGTCGGCCACCAGGCCGGCCATGCGCCGGGATTCGACGACGAGCAGGCGGGCGGCCCGCATCCCGGTGTCGTCCAATCCGGCGCGGTGCGCCTCCAGCACGTCGGCCGCGGTGGTGAGGGCGGTGAGCGGCGTGCGCAGCTCGTGGCTGACGTCGGCCACGAACCGGCGCTGGCTGGCCTCGAGCGCCCGCAGGTCGGCCACCGTGCGCTCGAGGGCCTCGGCCATCCGGTTGAACGACTGGGCCAGGTCGGCGAACTCGTCGCTTCCGGCGACGGGGAGGCGGGTCTCGAGCAGCCCCACCTCCAGCCGGTGAACCGCCCGCCGGGCCCGGCGGAGGGGGGCGAGCAGGCCCCTGGCGGCCAGGGCGCCCACCAACCCCGACAGCACCATCAAGGCCACCGCCACCCCCGCCAGGACCGTCCGCAGGGTGCCGAGGTCGCGGTCGATCTCGTCCAGCGGGAAGAACAGGTACAGGGTGGCGGTACCCGGCACCTGGCCGCCCACCACGATCCGGGGCCGGCCGGCGACGTCGGTGCGGACGGTCGCGATCCGGCCCGAGGCGACCGGCGCCACCAGGCCCGCCGGCACCGACGCGACCGACGCCGATATCGAGGTGGTGTCGGCCGACCCGTCGGGCATCACCGTGACCACCTCGAAGGCGCCGCCGGTGCGGGCGACGAGCCGGTTCACGAACGCCGTCACGTCCGCCCTCGACGCGTCGGGCGGGAGGTCGTCGACGGCCTCGTTCAGGGCCGAGCGGGTCGCCCGCTCGGCATCGTCCGCCGCCCGGTCGAGCACCGCCTTGCGGACCAGGACGAACGAGGTCACCGCCACCGCCACCGCCGTCATCGCCGCCACCAGGGCGAAGGTGACGATCAGCCGGGGCCGCAGGCGGGCGACGGCCAGGGCCCGGCGCTCGGTCATCCGCCGGGATCCACGAGCTTGTAGCCGACGCCCCGCACGGTCTGGATCAGGGTCGGAACGGCGGGGTCGTCCTCCACCTTCGACCGCAGCCGCTGGACGCAGACGTCGACCAGGCGGGAGTCGCCCAGGTAGGTGTACTCCCACACCCGCTCGAGGAGGAGGGCCCGGGTGAACACCTGCCCCGGCCGCCGGGCCAGTTCGAGCAGCAGCTTCAGCTCGGTCGGGCTGAGCTTCACCTCCTGGCCACGGTGGACGACCGCCATCCCGAGGGGGTCGATCGCCAGCTCGCCGAAGCGCATGGTCCGCTCCTCGGGGGGACGGGCCTGGCGGCGGAGGACGGCCTTGACCCGGGCGAGCAGCACCCGGGTCTCGAACGGCTTGGTGACGTAATCGTCGGCCCCCGACTCCAACCCCACCACCACGTCGATGGGATCGGACCGGGCGGTGAGCAGGATGATCGGCACCTGGTCGGTCGCCCGGATCCGCCGGCACACCTCGAAGCCGTCCATCACCGGGAGCATCACGTCGAGCAGGACAAGGTCGGGCCGCACCTGCCGCCACCGCTCGATGGCCTCGTCCCCCGCGGCGGCGGTGCTCACCCGGTGACCGTCGCCCTCCAACGCCATCGTCACCGCCTCGCGCACCGAGGCGTCGTCCTCCACGAGGAGGATGGAGCTCACCGTGACTCCAACCGGTGACGGTTTTCGTCGTCCTGGCGACCGGATTCGTCACCGGTTCGTGGACGGTCCGCCAACCGGTGACGATTTTGGCCCTCCTGGCGACCAGATTCGTCACCGGTTCGGCGGCGGGGGCGGGGGCGGCGGCGGGGGCGGGGGGTCACGGACGGCCGGCCACGTCGCGGAACGGGATGCCGGCGTCGGGGCGGGGGGCCTTGGGAAGGCCGAGGACGCGCTCGGCCAGGATGCTGCGCAGGGCCTCGTCGGTTCCCCCGCCGATGCGGGTGGCCGGGATCCACAGTTGGAGCGGGGTCCACTCGTCGACCAGCATGGCGCCCGCCCCCCGGAGGGCATCGAGGAGCTCGTCGGTGCGACGCGACAGCCGGGTGGCGGCCAACCTCGTCACCGCCCCCTCGGCGGACGGGGCCTCGCCCCGGTCGATTCGGGCGACGACCCGCTCCCCCAGCACCTCCAGCACCTTGGCGTCGATCCAGACCTGGGCCGCGACCTGGCGCACGCCGGGATCGTCGGCCACCCCTCGCGGCCGCAGCTCGGCCAGCATGCGAGCCACGTCACCCGCCCCCCGGGCGATCCCCAGGCCCAGGCCCAGGTTGAGCCGTTCCGCCTGCAGGGCGGTGACGGCCACCGACCATCCACCGCCCACCGGCCCGATCCGGGCCGCATCGGGCACCCGCACGGCGTCGAGCAGCACGTCGCTGTACGCGGAACCACCGGTCATCTGCCGCACCGGGCGGACGGTGACCCCCGGCGCCCGCATGTCGAGGACGAAGCAGGTGCAACCGTCGTGCTTGGGGACGTCCCAGTCGGTGCGGGACAGCAGGATGCCCCAATCGGCGTAGTGGGCGCCGGACGTCCACGTCTTGTGGCCGGTCACCTCCCACCCGTCCTCACCGGCGACCGCGGTCGTCGATACCGCGGCCAGGTCGGTGCCGGCGTCGGGCTCGCTGAACAGCTGGCACCAGACCTCGTCGCCCCGCAGGATCGGCGGCAGGTAGCGGCCCTTCTGCTCGTCGGTGCCGTGGGCCACGAGGGTGGGCCCGACCATGGCCTCGCCCAGGAGGTTCAGCCCGGGCGGGACGCCCGCCGCCGCCACCTCCCGGGCCCAGATCATCCGCCGGCTCATCGGCAGGCCCCGGCCCCCGTGCTCGGCCGGCCACCCCAGCCCCGCCCACCCGCCGTCGTGGAGCTCCCGCTGCCACGCCCTGCCTCGCTCGACCCGCCCGCCGTCGGCGTCGTCGACGTCGGCGAACACCACGGACGGCCCGCCCGCAGCGCGGTACGGACCGGCGTGGTCGGCCAGCCAGGCCCGCGCCGCCACCCGAAACGCCGCGTCCCCGGCCGGCTCCGATTCGTCCACCAGTCAGGACAGTACGGCGTCGCAGTGCGGGCAGCGGGGGTTCGCCCGCGAGACCGCCCGGTCGCACGACGGGCAGCGGGGCACCACCACCCGTCCCCGGCGGATGCGGGCCACGGCCGACCACAGCATCCCCCCCACCGCCACCACCAGGAGGACGTCGAGCGCGATCTGCACCCGGCCAGTTTGTAGGGTCGTCCCCATGAAGGCGAGACGAGCGTGAACCGGTTGGCCGAAGAGTCGAGTCCCTACCTGCAGCAGCACAAGGACAACCCCGTCGACTGGTACCCCTGGGGCGACGAGGCCTTCGCCCGGGCCAGGGCCGAGGACCGGCCCGTCCTGCTGTCGATCGGCTACGCCGCCTGCCACTGGTGCCACGTGATGGCCCACGAGTCCTTCGAGGACCCCGACATCGCGGCGGTGATGAACGAGCTGTTCGTCAACGTGAAGGTCGACCGCGAGGAGCGGCCCGACGTCGACGCCGTGTACATGGAGGCGGTGCAGGCCATGACCGGCCACGGCGGCTGGCCCATGACCGTCTTCCTGATGCCCGACGGCCGCCCGTTCTACGGCGGCACCTACTTCCCGAACAAGCCCCGCCACGGGATGCCGGCCTTCGAGCAGGTCCTGCGGGCGGTCGACGACGGGTGGCGCGAGCGGCGGGCCGATGTGGGACAGCAGGCCGAGCGGCTGACGTCGGCCCTGGGCAAGATGTCCGACCTGCCGATCCCGGCCCCGGACTCCGCCCTCCCCGACGGCGACGCCCTGCTCACCCGGGCCCGCGACGCTCTCGCCCGCCGGTTCGACCCCCACTGGGGCGGGTTCGGGCCCGCCCCCAAGTTCCCCCAGCCCGACACCCTCGAGCTCCTCCTGCGGGCCCACGCCCGCCGGCCCGACGACGCCGAAGCGCTGGCCATGGTGGTCACCACCCTCGACGCCATGGCCTCGGGCGGCATGTACGACCACCTGGGAGGCGGCTTCGCCCGCTACTCGGTCGACGGCCAGTGGCTCGTCCCCCATTTCGAGAAGATGCTCTACGACGAGGCCCTCCTGGCGCGTGCCTACCTCCACGCCTGGCAGGTCACGGGCGAGGAGCGCTTCCTCCAGGTCCTCACCGAGACGGTCGACTACGTGCGGCGCGACCTCCGCGACCCCGGCGGCGGCTTCTACTCCTCGGAGGACGCCGACTCCGAGGGCCACGAGGGCACCTTCTACGTGTGGAGCGTGGAGGAGCTGCGCTCGCTCCTGGGCGACGACGCCGACGCCGCCATCGACTGGTGGGGCGTCAGCCGTCCCGGCAACTTCGAGGGCAAGAACATCCTCAACCGGCCGGTCCGGGGTGACCTGGTGCGCCCGGAGGCGATCGAGCGGGCCCGCCGGACGCTGTTCGAGGCCCGGGAGAAGCGGGTCCGGCCCGGCCTCGACGACAAGGTCCTGGCCGAGTGGAACGGGCTGTTCCTGTCGGCCCTGGCCGAGGCCGCGGCCGCCACCGGCCGCGCCGACTGGCTGGCCGACGCCCGGACCAACGCCGAGTTCCTTCTCCACGAGCTGCGCCGTTCGGACGGGCGGTGGCTGCGGGCCTGGCAGGGCGGGCGGCCCGGCCGCCACCTGGCCCTGGCCGCCGACTACGCCGCCCTCGTCGACGGTTTCACCCGGCTGGCCGAGGCCACCGGCGAGGCCCGGTGGATCGCGTGGGCCGAGGACACGGCCGACGGCATGATCCGTCTCTTCTGGGACGACGAGGCCGGTGGCCTGTTCACGACCGGTTCCGACGCCGAGCGGCTCATCACCCGGTCGAAGGACCTGGTCGACAACGCCGTCCCGTCGGCCAACGGCACCGCCGCCGTCGCCCTCCTGCGCCTGGCCGCCCTCACCGGCCCTGACAGGAACGGAAACGACCGGTACCGCGACCGGGCCGAGGCCATCCTCCGGCTGCTGGCGCCGCTGGCCGAGCAGCACCCGTCGGCGCTCACCCGGACGGTGGCGGCCATGGATCTCGCATCGAGGCCGGTGACCGAGGTGGCCGTGATCGGCGACCGGCCCGACCTGGTGCGGGCCGTGCACTCCCGCTACCTGCCCAACGCGGTGCTGGCCTGGGGCGAGCCCTACCCCTCGCCACTGTTCGAGGCCCGCACCGCCGGCCTGGCCTACGTGTGCGAGAACTACGCCTGCCAGGCGCCGGTCGACAGCGTCGAGGGTTTGCTGGCCCAACTGCGCTGATCCTCCCCGGGCTGATACTCGGGCCGGGGCGGCCCAGGGTGCAGGATGGCCCCGTGCGGGACATTCCGGCGAGAGGGCTCGACCAGGGTGAGCCGGGCGCCGACACACCGAACCCGGACAAGCCGACCCCGGACACGCCGAACCAGGACGGGCCGACCCAGGACGGGCCGACCCCGGACGGGCCGACCCCGGACGGGCCGACCCGGGACGGGCCGACCCCGGACGGGCCGACCCCGGACGGGCCGACCCGGGACGGGCCGACCCCGGACGGGCCGACCCATGACGGGCCGACCCAGGACGAGCCGAACCAGGACGAGCCGAACCAGGTCGGGCCGACCGTTCACCGGCGGGACGTCCAGGGGCTGCGCGCCGTCGCGGTGGTGCTCGTCGTGCTCTTCCACAGCGGTCTGCCCGTCCCGGGCGGGTTCGCCGGCGTCGACGTCTTCTTCGTCATATCCGGGTTCGTGGTCACCGGGATGCTGCTACGGGAGCTGCACACCACGGACCGGCTGAGCCTGCGGACCTTCTACGCCCGCCGCGCCCGCCGGCTCCTGCCCGCCCTGGCGTTGCTGCTGGTCGTGGTGGCGGCGGTGTCGGCCCTGGTGCTGAGCCCGGTGAGCACCTCGCAGGTACGGACGGCGAGCACCGGGGGGGCGACAGCGGTGTTCGCGTCGAACGCCGAGCTGTACCTGGTGACGGAGAGCTATTTCGACAACCACGAGAAACGCCCTCATCCACACGTGGACCCTGGCCGTGGAGGAGCAGTTCTACCTGTTCTTTCCCCCGTTCGTCCTCGTCGCCTGGCGGATAGGCCGGAGGCGCCTGCCCCGCTGGTCACCGGGCGCGACGGTTGGCGGATCGCTCCTGGTCGTGACGGCGGTGTCCTTCGCCCTGTCGTTGTGGCTGACCGGCGCCTATCCCAGGTTGGCCTTCTACGGGTCGCCCGAGCGGGCGTGGGAGTTCGCAGCGGGGGCCCTGCTCGCCGTGGCGGCCCCGGCCGTCGGTCGCGTCGGGAGGACCACCGCATCGGTCCTCGCGATCTGCGGCATCGGGTTGATCGCCGTCGCCGCGTGGCGCCTCACGCCGGCGACACCGTTCCCCGGGACGGCCGCTCTCCTTCCTGTCGTCGGGGCATTGCTGGTGATCGCCGCCGGGACCGCGTCGACGACCTGGGTCGGCGCCGTCCTGGCCACCCGGCCGGCCGTCCGGATAGGCGACCTGTCCTATGGGTGGTACCTGTGGCACTGGCCCGTCATCGTCTTCGCCCGCGTGGTGTGGCCGAGCGCGGCGTGGGTGCTGCCCCTGGCCGGCATCGCGTCCCTCGCCCCGGCGTGGCTGTCGTACCGCATCGTCGAGAACCCGATTCGCGTCAACCCGGCTGTGGTCGGACGTCGCCTTCTCGCCCTCACCGCGGCCTGCGTCGTCATCCCTCTCGCCTGTTCCGCGGCGCTGCTGTTCGGCGCCCGGGCGGCCCGGTCGGGCGACGGTGTCGTCGGCGACATCACCCGCGAGTATCGAAACCTCCACTTCGACTTCGTGCACCGGTGCAACAGCCTGGGGTCCGGCGCCGGGGACGCCACGTGCTCCTGGCACCCGCCGGGCGAGGCGCGCGGCACCGTGGTGCTGGTCGGCGACTCGAACGCCGGCCAGTTCACCGAGCCACTGGAGCGAGCCGCCACCGGCCTGAGCCTCGATTTCGTGGTCGCGACCTCTCCCGGGTGCCCGATCGCCGAGGTCGAGATCCAAAGCGACGCTCGCGTCTTCACCGCCTGTCAGCAGTACCGCGACGACGTCCTCGGCGAACTCGAGCGACGCCCGCCCGATCTGCTCGTCGTGGCCGCCGCGTCGCCCGAGTACATCGAGCACGAGAGCCTGTCGCTGCGGGACCCGGGAACCGGACGGTTCGTCGAGGACCGGGACGCCAAGGCGGAGATCTGGGCCCGGGGGCTGCGGTCGGTGCTCGAACGCCTGGACCGGGCGGGGGTCCCCACCCTGGTCGTGCATCCGATTCCGTACTTCGCGGCGTGGGACCTCGGCCTGTGCCCCGCCTTTCGCCTGCTGACCGACGTCCGGGACTGCGGCGACTCCCGCAGCCGGCCCGTCGCGGAGAGTTATCGCCGGCGGGCCGTCGGGGCGGAACGGGCGGCGATGGCCGGCCTGGCCGGCGTGCGTGGGCTCGACCTCTTCGACGACCTGTGCTCGCCCGAGTCGTGCCGGACCAACGTCGGGCGGGTGTGGATCTACCGGGACAGGACGCATCTCTCGGTGACCGGCGCGCTGGCCCTGACCGACCGCTTCACCGAACAGCTTCGGCTGCGAACCGCCGGGTAGGCCGGCCCTCGGGGCGAGGGCCTACGCGGGCTGGTGGTGGCCCGCCCCGCTGTCGTGGCCGTTGCCCTCGTGGGCCAGGGTGGACGCGGTGGCCGGTGCGAGAGTGGCCGGCGCCAGCGTCGGGCGGCGGCGGAGGGCCAGGCGGTCACCCTCCAGGCGCACGTCGTAGGCCGGTTGGGGTCCGGTGGCGGGGCCCCGGACGACGGCCCCGTCCTCCACCCGGAACCTGCTCCCGTGCCACGGGCAACTCACGCACCCGGCGCTCGACTCGCCCTCGTGCAGCGGGCCACCCATGTGGCCGCACACGTCGGAGATGGCGTGGATGGTCTCTCCCCGGCGGACAACGAGCACGCGATCGTCGCCGACGGCAACCGTCACCGGGACACCGTCCTCCAGGGGCGAGGCCAGCGTCGTGCCGACCCAGTCGTCCGGCTGGTGGTCCCACGCGTGGCGGTCGATGTTGACGCCCTTGCGCCAGACGAGGTGTCCGCCCAGGTAGGCGCCGGCCGTGGCCGCCGTGGCACCCAGCACGCCGAGGGTGACGCCCTTCAGGCGCTTCCCCCGCTTGCGGGCCACCCACGACCACCCGTACAGCCCCACCGCGACGACGTTGCCGGCGGCGTGGGCCAGGCCCACCCGGCGGTCGTCCCCGATCGTGTCCGACCAGTCGGACAGGCCGGCGGCGGCGGTGGGCAGGGCGCTCAGCACCCCCAGGGCCACCAGCCGGTCGGCCGCCTTCTGTCCCCGGCGACCGCCGAGGAAGTCGACGGCCATGGCGCTCGTCCAGAAGCCGATGGGCAGGTCGGTGAGCATCGGGTGGAGGGGATGACCCATCCAGGTGCCGCTGAGGAGGTCCTTCACCGGACCCTGGGGGATCACCTCGGTCACCTTGTCCGAGACCGGTCCGGCCACCTTGTCGAGGCATTCGGTGCGGGCGATGCGGTCGACGATCTGCTCGAGCGCTCGTGGAGCCATGGGCCACCTCCGTCTGCCGGGGCGCTACCCGGCCTCCCATCCCCCGAAACCGGCTGGCGAAACCGTCCCGCTCGTCATCCCGGACCGCGTGCGGCCCCGTACTGACAACCACGGGGAGGTATCGGGTTGAGCGATGAGAAGGCGGGAGGTCGCCGCATGCGCCAGGCGGCGATCGTCGTGGCCGGGTTGGCCATCGGCGCCGGCGTCGCCTTCGCCGTCTCCGTCGGTCGAGGCGGGACGGATCCTGCCGTCCGGGCCGAGCAGGGCCCGTCCGTGACCCGGTTCTCCTTCGTCGAGGGGGCGCTCCCTACGGTCACCGCCGACGCGGCGGCCCCGGTCGAGCGCGAACTGGCGCCGGCCGAGGAGCCCGCAACCGCCGAGGCCGCGCTCGCCTCGTTCCTGCAGTCGCTGGTCGACGGCCGGCCCCAGGACGCCTACGCGTTCCTCGACCCGCCCAGTCGCCAGCGCTTCCCATCGGTCTCGTCCTGGCTCCGGGCCCAGGCCGATCTCGCGCCACCCACCGCGTTCGAGATCGGCCTCTCCCGCGCCGCGTTCAGCGGCGGCGATCGGGTGGAGATCGAGGTCACGTCGTCGCAGACGCCCTCTCTCGATCCTGCCCGGGGACTGGTCCCGGCCCGCAGCCGCAACCTCTGGTCAGTCGACCGCCAGGGCGAACGGTGGCGGGTCGGGGCCGAACCGGTGAGCGTGGTGCCGATCCTGCCGGACGACCGCGGCGCCACGACGACCGTCACCGCCTGGGTGGACCGCCTGCGGGCGTGTGACCCGCCGGGGGCGGCATCGCTCCAGGTGGACGACTACCTCTACGGGCCGGCCGCGTTCGTCAGCGCTCCCTGCCGCCAGCAGGGGTCGTGGACGGTGGGCGATCCGGCAGGCCTCGACGCGACCGGCGACCCGAGGGACTTCGTGGCCGCCTTCGGGCCGGCCGTGGGGACCTGGGCCCGTGCGGTGCCGGTGGAGGGCCCGGGGATCCGGTTCCTGGCGGTGGTGGCCCCCATGGGCGACGCCTGGCAGGTGGTCGGCGTTGCCGACCGCACGTGAGACACACGAAATGACCGACCGACCAAGGAGTGAAGTGCAAAAACTACGAACGCTGCGGACTCTGGGCGTGCTGGGGGTGGCGGCGGCGCTGGCCAGCGTGGTGCCCACCGGCGCATCCAGCCACCGGGAGGCACCCCTGATCACGGAGGACCCGGTGGCGGACAACACCGACGTCTACGCCTTCGTCAGCCCCGATCGGCCGGACTCGGTGACCCTGATCGCCAACTGGATCCCCTTCGAGGAGCCGGCCGGCGGACCCAACTTCTACAACTTCGGGGAGGACGTCAACTACCAGGTCCACGTGGACAACGACGGGGACGCCGAGCCCGACGTCACCTACGAGTGGCGCTTCGACACCCAGATCCAGAACCCGAACACGTTCCTGTACAACACCGGCCCGATCACCTCGATCGGCGACGCCGACTTCAACTTCCGCCAGTTCTACACACTGTCGGTCGTGAAGGACGGCGTCCGCACCGAGCTGCGCAGCGGCATCCCCGTCCCCCCCAACAACATCGGTCCCCGCTCGACGCCCAACTACGAGGCCGTCGCGGCCCAGGGCATCGTCGACCTCCCCGGCGGCATCAAGAGCTTCGCCGGCCAGCGTGACGAGGGCTTCTACGTCGACGTGGCCTCGGCCTTCGACCTCCTCGGGCTGCGGCCGTTCAACGGCGCCCACGCCGTCGCCCTGCCCGCGGCGCCGGGTGTCGACAGCACCGGCGGCTTCAACGTCCACAGCGTCGCCCTCCAGGTGCCCAAGGCCCTCCTCACCCAGGGTGGCGACGGCAGCGGGATCATCGGCGTGTACTCCCAGACCAAGCGCCGCCAGACCCGGGTGCTCGGTGCGGTGCCCGGGAACCCGGCGCCGATCAACCAGGGCAACTTCGTCAACGTGTCCCGCCTGGGCAACCCGCTGGTGAACGAGGTGGTCATCCCGCTCGGCAAGAAGGATCTGTTCAACGCCTCCGAGCCGCGCGACGACGCCCAGTTCCTGCCCTTCGTGCTCGACCCCGAGCCGGCGCGGCTGATCGACCTCCTGTACCCGGTGGTCGGCGTGCCGCCGGCGCCCCGCAACGACCTGGCCGCCATCTTCCTCACCGGCCTGCCGGGACTGAACAAGCCGCCCACCGTGAAGCCGTCGGAGATGCTCCGGCTCAACACCACCATCGCCCCCTCCGCCCCCGCCGGGGCGGGGAACAAGATGGGCGTCCTCGGCGGCGACAACGCCGGGTTCCCCAACGGTCGCCGGGTCGAGGACGACGTCGTCGACATCGAGATCCGGGCCCTGGCCGGGGCCACGCCCTTCACGCCGGCGTTCAACAAGTCACCCAACAACGTGCTGGGCGACGGCGTGAACGGCAACGACAAGCCCTACCGGACGACGTTCCCGTACCTGTCCACGCCGTGGCCGGGCTACGAGCACCCGCACCACCAGGTCGGCTCGCTGAACGCCCAGCCCGGTCCGGCGCCGACCACCGCGCCGCCGACCACCACGCCCGGGCCGACGTCGACGACCACCGCGCCTCCGGTCGCGGGCTGCCAGGTCCCGAAGCCGACGGTTCCCCCCGGCTTCCCACTGCCCAGCCTGCCGCCCGGTTGCACGTACGTCTGAGCGTCCACGAGGGGGCCCGGGTCACCGGGTCCCCTCGCCGCGCCCTGACCACCCTGGCCCTGGCCGCGGTGGTCGGTGCGCTCCTGGCCCGGTTCGTCCTGGCCGGGAACGACGCCGTCCCCACTCCCGCGTTGGACGCCGTCCGGGGCCGTGGCGCGGCAGCCGGCGCGGCCGCCCTCGAGGCGCAACTGGTGTCGAACCCGGACAGTCCCGAGCTCCTCACCCGGTTGGGGATCACCTACCTCACCCGGGCCCGGGAGACCGCCGACCCGAGCTACTTCACCCGGGCCGGCGAGGCATTGGGCCGCAGCCGGGCGCTCGACGCCGACCGCCCGGCGACGCTCACCGGGCTGGGCCTGTTGGCCCTCGCCCGCCACGACTTCTCCGCCGCCCTCGAGCTGGGCGACCGGGCCCACCGGCTCGACCCGGCGTCGCCCGACCCCCTGGGGGTCGTCGTCGACGCCCACGTCGAGCTGGGCCACTACGACGAGGCGGCCGCCGCGGCCCAGGAGATGGTCGACCGCCGGCCGAACCTGGCCAGCCTGTCGCGGGTGTCGTACCTGCGCGAGCTCAACGGCGACGTCCCGGGCGCCATCACCGCCATGACCCAGGCGGTTCTGGCGGGCGCGGGCTCGGCCTCCGACGCGGCCTACGTCGAAGGCCTGCTGGGCGACCTGCACCTCGGCCGGGGCGACCTCGACAAGGCGGAAGCGGCCTACCTCCGATCCACGGCCGGCGTCGAGAGGTTCGGACCGGCCGAAGTGGGCCTGGCCCGGGTTTCCGCGGCCCGAGGCGATCTCGACGCAGCCATCGCCCGGCTCGAGGCGGTCGTGAACCGGCTCCCGCAGCCGGCCGCGGTGGCCCTTCTGGGCGACGCCTACGCGGCGGCCGGCCGGTCGGGCGACGCCACCGCCCAGTACGACCTCGTCCGCCGGATCGAGGCCCTCAACCGGGCCAACGGGGTGGCCGTCGACCTGGAGCTGGCCCGATTCGAGGCCGACCACGCCCGCGACCCCGGGTCGCAGCCGGAGCTGGCGGTGGACATGGCCCGGGCCGCCTTCGAGGCCCGTCCCACGGTGTTCGCGTCCGACGCGCTGGCGTGGTCGCTCCACCAGGCCGGCCGGCCGGACGAGGCCCTGCCCCACGCCGAGGCGGCGGTGCGTCTCGGCACTGCCGACGGGCTGCTCTGGTACCACCTGGCCGCGATCGAGGCCGACCTGGGCCTGTTCGACCAGGCCCGGGAGCACCTGGCCCGGGCCCTGGCGACGACCCCCCACCTCACCATTCGCGACCTCCCCCCGGCCCGGGCGCTGGCCGACCGCCTCGCCGCTGCACCCGCCCCTGTACCCGCACCCGTCACGTGAAGCGGACGCCCGCCGCCGTCCTCGCCGGGTTCGGGTTCGTGGTCCTCACCGCGCTGATCGGGGCCGCCCCGGCCGGGGCGCACCCGCTGGGGAATTTCACCGTCAACGTGTACACCGGCATCCGGGTGCAGCCCGAGCGGCTCGCCCTCGACCTGGTCGTCGACATGGCCGAGATCCCCACCTTCCAGGCCCGCCGCACCGTCGACGGCGACGGTGACGACCGGGTGAGCGATGCCGAGAGCCGCAGCTACGCCACCTCGGCCTGCCTGGAGGCGGCCGCCCGCATCGACGTGGCGGTGGGCGGCAGCGCGGTGCCGGTGCGCCCGGTCGGGGCCGGGGTGACCTTTCCCCCGGGCACCGCCGGCCTCCTCACCCTCCGCCTGACGTGCGGCCTGGTGGCGGACACCGGGGCGCTGGCGGAGAGCCGGGAGGTCGTCCTCCGCAACCGCAACTACGACGACCGCGTGGGGTGGCGGGAGCTCGCAGCGGTGGGCGACGGGGCGACGCTGGTTTCGAGCGACGTCGGCCGGGCCAGCATCAGCGAGCGCCTCGCCGGCTATCCCGACGACCTGCTCACGTCCCCGCCCGACCAGCGCTCGGCCACCCTCCGGGCCCGGCCCGGTGGGCCCCCGGCGCCGGCCGCGTTCGGCCCCGCGGACACCGGTCCGGGGGACAACCCGGCTCCGCCGGCGACCAGGGGCGTCGACGGCCTCACCCGCTCGTTCACCGAGCTGGTCGGCCGCCAGGACCTCACCGTCGGCTTCGGGATCCTGGCCCTCGCGCTGTCTGTGGTCCTCGGGGCGCTGCACGCCCTCGCGCCCGGGCACGGCAAGACCGTCATGGCCGCCTACCTGGTGGGCCAGCGGGGATCCTCCCGCCAGGTGGCGCTGATCGGGCTGACGGTGACGGCCACCCACACCGCCGGCGTCCTCGTCCTCGGGATCGTCCTGTCGACCGTCACCACCCTGGCCCCGGAGGACCTCTATCCCTGGTTGGCCCTGGCCAGTGGATTGCTCCTGGCCGGAATCGGCGCCGGACTGCTCCGGGCCGCCCTTCGCCGCCGCGCCGCCTACGACCTCGCCCCGCGCCGCGTCGGCGTCCTCTCGCCCCGGGCGCTGGTCCCCGCCGGGTGGGTGCCCGCCCTTCCGGACGATCCCCCCCACGGGCACCGGCACGGCCACGATTCCCCGCACGGGCCCGGCCACGGCCACGGCCACGATGCCCCGCACGGGCCCGGCCACGATGCCCCGCACGGGCACGGCCACGGCCACGGGCACGACCCTGGGCAGGGCCGCGATTCCCCGCGCGGGCACCGCCTTCACGGCCACGAGCGCGGCCGCGGCCGCGGGCACCGGCACTCCCACGGGCCCGATCCCCTGGCCGGCGCGGCGGTCGAGGTGAGCTGGCGGGGCCTGGTGGCCCTCGGGTTGGCGGGTGGCATGGTCCCGAGCCCGTCCGCCCTCGTGGTGCTGCTCGGCGCCATCGCCCTGGGCCGGGCGTGGTTCGGGGTGGCCCTGGTGGTCGGCTACGGCGCCGGGATGGCTGCGGTGCTCACCGCCGCCGGGCTCCTCCTGGTGCGTTTCCGCGCCGCCCTCGACCGCCGGGCCCCGACCGGTGGCAGGGGCCGCTTCGCCGCCGCCGCCCGGGTCCTGCCCTTGCTCACCTCCGCCCTGGTCCTGATCGGAGGCGCCGTGCTCAGCCTGAGGGCCGTCACCCAGCTCTGAGTCCCGTCCCCAGCCGCCGCGGTGCACAACCTCCGCCACCGGGCGCCGGCCCCGGGCCAGCGAGGGCGACGGCTCGTCGGCCAGGGGGTGACCGACGGCGATGGTGCCCAGCGGCACGAGCCGGTCGGGGACCGCGAACTCGGCCCGCAGGGCGTCGGGCTCGTGAACGCGGAAGAACAGCGCACCCAGGCCGGCATCGACCGCGGTCAGCAGGGCCAACATGGTGGCGAAGGCGGCGTCGACGTCCCAATAGGGCACCGTCCAACGGGACGGCTCGCGGTCAATCCACCCCTTGTCGTCCTCCGCGTAGCGCTCGAGGTACGCAGCCCGGGAGGCGAGGGGGACGATCAAGAGCGGCGCCCGCAGGACGCCCGGCCAACGGAACCCGGACCGCCGGTGGGCGGGAAAGCACGCATCCCAGTACCTGCCCGTCTGGTCCGGTCCCTCCAGCACCAGCAGCTCCACGCCCTGGGTGAAACCGGCCGAGGGACCACGCAGGGCATTGGCCAGTACGCGGTCCACCAATTCGGCCGACAGCGGCCGGGAATCGAAGTTGCGGATCATCCGGCGGCGGCGCACGACGTCTTGAAACTCCATGGTCGCGAGCATCCACCATTTCGCCGACGGGAGCGGCAATCATCTCGTCATGCGAGCCGATGTGCGCTTCCGGGTAGCGGTGGCAGGGGCGGAACTGCGGATGTTGGTCCTGGCCTCCCAACCGACGGCGTGCATCGGCGTCGACCTCGACTCCGGCGCCTTCGTCCGGGCCGCGTTCCCGGCGCCCGTCGAGGAACCGTTCGCCCCCCTCGACCTCGTGTCCGGCGCACTGGGCGGCCCCATCGATCCCCCCGACCCCTCCCGGCCCGAGGCCGTCCAGCTGAGCAACGTCCCCCGGCGCGTCGGACGGGCCGGGGCGAAGCGGATCGGGCGCTGGCTCACTCCCCTCCACCACCCGCCCCAGGGCCAGCTGCTGGGCTTCGCCGGCTCCCGGGTGCCGTACTGGACCCTCATCGGCGACCGGCCGTCCCTGGCCGTCGTGGTGCCCTCGTCGGCGGCCGAGATCCGCCTCGGTCCCAGCGGCTACGAGTGCACGTTCGGCTGGCAGGGCGCCACCCACCAGTACCCCCTGGTCGACGCCTACCTCCTGCAGACCCTCGCCCAACTCGAGCGCCGCCACATGGGCGCCCACGACATGGCCCGGGTCCTCGGCTACCGCCCCGGCCGCGTGCTGGTCGTCCTCAGCGAGCCCCACGACGGCTACTGCTGGAAAGAAGTCGCCGCCCTCCTGCCCGGTTCGTAAACCCGCCCGTCAGGACGGGTTTCGATCCTCCTGAGGGCCGTGATTCGGCCTCGGACGTCCGGATCCACGTCCCTCCGAGTGCGACAAACCTGCCGCTGGCGGGCGGAACACGAACGGGTGGTTCAATAGGCCCGCACGGGCTCCGTCCTCGCTTCCCCCTGGGTGATTTTCGGCCATCAGCAGGGACCTCTTCGTCCTTCCTGGTGGGGCGAGGCGTGGAGGACAGGATGCGCAGGCTGTTCACGACGGCCGACGCAGTGGCCGGCGGGCTGACACTGAGCGCGCTCAAGTGGGGGCAGGCGCGCGGGCGGTGGCGGCGGGTGCGTCGGGGGGTCTACGCCGAGGGGCCGGAGGAGCCGACGGCGCTCGACCACGCCGTGGCCGAGGTGATGGCCAGGGGCGCCGTGGCGAGCGGCGGGCTGGCGGGCGTGCTGCACGGCTTGGACGGCGTCGACCTCGACGGGCACCCTGTCCGCCGACGATCGCTGCCCGACGACCGGGTCGTCGAGGTCGAGGGCGTCAGGTGTACGGACGCCTGGCAGACGGTCGTCGACCTCGCCGCCACGCTCGACGACCTCAGGTGGGAGCAGGCGCTCGAGTCCGCACTGCGCACGGCACGGGTGTCGATCGCCGCCCTCGAGCGCTCGCTGCCGGCGCTGAGTCGGGCCCGGGTGCCGGGCACGGCCCGCATCCGCCGGGTGCTCGACCTGCGGCCGGAGGGTGCGCCGCCCACCGAGAGCCTCCTGGAGACGCTCATGGTGCAGCTGGTGCGGACGGTCCCCGGTCTGCCCGACCCCGTCCGACAGATGACCATCGGATCGGCCCGGGTCGACCTGGCGTGGCCCGACCTCGGCCTGTTCGTCGAGCTCGACGGCCAGCAGCATCTCGGCCAGCCACTCTACGACGCCCGGCGGGAGACGGCCGTCGTCGCCGCGACCGGATGGCTGTGCGGCCGGTTCACCTGGTTCGAGGTAGCCCGCCTGCCGACGTCGACCGGGCGCCGGTTGGCAGAGCTGGCGGAGCAGGCCCGCCGCCGTCCGATCGTGGATCCGGCCCGGATCGTGCTTCGTGCGTCGCGAGAGACGTGATTCCGGCCGGATCGGGCCCGATCCACGTCCCTCCGGACGATCGAAACCGCCGCTCTGGACCGCGGCCGGCCCGGATCAGGTCTCCTGCGTCCCAAGGGACGTGATCCGGCCGGATCGGGCCCGATCCGCGTCCCTCCGGACGATCGAAACGTCCGTGGAACGCAGCCTCTAGCGGGAGGCGCGGGCGGCGAGGTCCTCGGCCATGGCCCAGCCGAATGCGATGAGGGCGTCGCCCTGGGTGCGGTCGAGGGCGGCGACGAAGGTGACAACCTCGGGGTTGTTGGCCGCCGGGTCGAGGGCCTCGTGGTCGAGGGCACCCGGGGCGTCGCCGGTGCCCGAGATGACGAAGGTGCGGTCGTTGATGCGACCCTCGGCTCCGAAGCGCTTGGCCAGCCGCCGGCCCCAGGCCCGCTCCTCACCCGACGCCTTGTGGCCCGGTCGCGGCACGATGTCGGCCAGGCCCTCGAACGCGGCGAAACCGCCGGCGTCGAGCAGCCGGGTGCCCACCAGCACGTCCTCGTCGGGGAAGGCCAGCACGGCCCGCCGCAACTGGTCGCCGATGAGCAGCCGCAGCACCGCGTCGCGCCGGGGCGCCCGCTTCACCGACGCCAGCCCGATGAGCACGCAGGGCGTTCCCCCGATGCGTTCGAGCGTGCAGAACGCGAAGCCGGCCAGCTTGTTGCTCTCGTGGACCCGTGTGATCAGCACCCACTCACCCGAGTGCTTGGAGAGTATGCCGACGTCGTAGCCGGCGGTGCCGTCGGCGCAGATGTCTGCCATCTCCGAGACATCGGAGTCGCTCAGAGCAGTGCAGTCCGTGGTTTCGACCTCAAGTGCCATCGATGCCCGTGACCTCCCCTGGCCTCGATTCTAGGTCACCAGTCCATTGGGTCCTAATAGGACCCGCAACTCGGACACCAGGCCGTTGCCCGAGTCGACCCGGAACTCGTCCGGCAGGCGCAGCACGTGGGGGTCGAGGTGGACGTGGACGGGCTGCTGCCCGGGGTGGTCGCGCAGCACCGACTTGAGCCGGTCGAGCAGGCCGTGGGTGAGCGAGGAGGGCGACAGCTTGATGCGGACGGGGGCGGTTCCCTCGGGCGAGAGGTCGGGTCGCTTGAGCTCCAGGCAGATGATCTTGGGCGGCTCCTCCCGCAGGTCGAGGCGGCCCTTCACGCACACGATGGCGTCGTCGGACAGCAGCACGCCGTACTCGAGCATGGTGCGGGGGAACACCATCACCTCGACCGCCGACTGCAGGTCCTCGAGGGTGAACACCGCCATCAGGTCGCCCCGCTTGGTGTACTTGCGGCTCAGGGCGGTGACCACCCCGCCGATCCACCGGGTCTCGCCGTCGCGGCATTCCCGCAGCTCGGCGATGGTGCAGTCGGCGTGGCGGCGCAGCATGGACTCCACCCCGAACAGGGGGTGGCTGCTCACGTAGAGGCCCAGCATCTCCTTCTCGAAGGCGAGCTTCTGGGCCTGGTCGAACTCGTCGTCACCGATCGGCGTCCGCTCGTCGTGGAACGGTTCGGCCGTGGCGACCTCCTCCACTCCCGAAAACGGGCCGAACAGGCTCATGATCCCCAGGTCCTCGTCGCGGCGCCGGGCCATGGTGCGGTCGATGATCTGCTCGAACACCGCCAGCAGGCCCTTGCGGGTGTGGCCCATCGAGTCGAAGGCGCCCGCCTTGACCAGCGACTCGATCGACCGCTTGTTGAGCACCCCCGGGTCGACCCGCCGGCAGAAGTCGTAGAAGTCGGCGAACGGGCCGTTCTTCTCCCGCTCGGCCACGATGAGGCCGACCAGGCCCTCCCCCACGTTGCGGATGGCGGCCATCCCGAACGGGATGCGACCGTCGATGGCCCCGAACTCGGAGATCGACAGGTTGACGTCGGGGACCAGGACCTCGACGCCCATGGTGCGGCACTCGGCCAGGTAGACCGCGGTCTTGTCCTTGTCGTCCTTCACCGAGGTGAGCAGGGCGGCCAGGTACTCCACGGGATGGTTGGCCTTGAGCCAGGCCGTCTGGTAGGCGACCATGCCGTAGGCGAAGGCGTGGCTCTTGTTGAAGGCGTAGTCGGCGAAGGGCTCGATGATGTCGAAGAGCTTGGTGCCGAGGTCGGACCCGTAGCCGGTGGCCTCCGTGCCGGCCACGAACTTCTCCCGCTCCATGCCGATGAGGACGCGGTCCTTCTTCCCGCAGGCTTTCCGGAGGTTGTCGGCCTCGAGCAGTGAGTAGCCGGCGAAGCGGGTGGCCACCCGCATCATCGACTCCTGGTAGATCATCAGCCCGTAGGTGTCGGACAGCTCGTCGCCCAGGTCGGGGTGGAGACACGTGACCGGCTTGCGGCCGTTCTTGCGGTCGGCGAAGTCGTTGTGCATGTTGGCCGCCATCGGCCCCGGCCGGTAGAGGGCGACGAGGGCGGCCACGTCGTCGAACGTGGTGGGCGCCAGGGACCGGATGAGGGCCCGCATGGGACCGCCCTCCAGCTGGAACACCCCCACCGAGTCACCCCGGCGCAGCATCTCGAACGTGCGCTGGTCCTCGAGGTCGGGGTTGTCGATGTCGGGCCGGTGGCCGGTGGTGGCCTGGATGAGGTGGAGGGCCCGCTCGATCACGGTGAGGTTGCGCAGGCCCAGGAAGTCCATCTTGAGCAGCCCGAGGTCGGCCACGCCGTGCATCTCGTACTGGGTGACGATGGGGGCGTCGCGGGGGTCGCCCCCCGGCTCCGGCTTGCGCTGGACGGGCAGGTACTCGGTGAGCGGCTCCCGGGTGATGACCACGGCCGCGGCGTGGATGCCGTCCTGGCGGCGCAGCCCGGCCAGGCCCTTGGCCACCTCGACGACCTTGCGGGCGTCGCCGTCGCTGTCGCACAGGGCCCGCAGCTCGGCCGCCATCTTGTAGCCCTCCTCGTGGCCGGGCGTGAGCTCGAGGCAGGCGTTGAGGGGGGTGTCGCGGCCCATGACGAGGGGGGGCATGGTCTTGGCGATGCGGTCGCCGACGGCGTAGGGCAGGCCCAGCACCCGGGCCGCGTCCCGGACGGCGGCCCGGGCCTTGATCGTGGAGAACGTCACGATCTGGGCCACGTGGTCGGCCCCGTAGCGCTCGGCCGCGTAGCGGATCATCTCGCCCCGGAAGCGCTCGTCGAAGTCCATGTCGATGTCGGGCATCTCCCGGCGGCCCTCGTTGAGGAAGCGCTCGAAGATCAGCCCGTAGCGGATGGGGTCGAGGTCGACGATGCGCAGGCAGTAGGCGACGCAACACCCGGCGGCCGACCCCCGGCCGGGGCCGACCCGGATGCCCTTCTGGCGGGCGTGGTGGATGAGGTCCCAGACCACGAGGAAGTAGGCGGACAGGCCCATGCGGCTGATGACGCCCAGCTCGTGGTCGATGCGGGCCATGGCGTCGGCCGGCACCGGAGCGCCGTAGCGACCGACGGCGCCCTCGACCGTGAGGTGGCGGAGGTACTCGTCCTCCGAATCGAACCCCGGGGGCAGCTCGAAATGGGGCAGCTCCGGCTTGCCGAACTCGATCTCGACGTCGACCCGCTCGGCCACGCCCAGGGTGTTGTCGCAGGACTCGGGCACCTCGGCGAACAACGAGCGCATCTCGGCCGCCGTCTTCAGGTAGTGCTGGTCGCCCTCGAACTTGAACCGCTTGGGGTCGTCGACCTGGGCCCCGGTCTGCACGCACAGCAGGGCGTCGTGGGCGACCGCGTCGGACTGATGGGTGTAGTGGCTGTCGTTGGTGGCCAGCAGGGGGAGCTGCAGCTTCTTGGCGATGTCGAGCAGGTGGATGTTGGCCTTGTGCTGGTCGGCGATCCCGTGATCCTGGAGCTCGACGTAGAGGTGGTCGGGGCCGAAGATGTCGCGCAGGCGGGCGGCGTTGCGGACGGCCCCCTCCACGTCGTCGCGCAGCAGCGCCTGGCACACCACCCCACCCAGGCAGCCGGTGGTGGCGATGACCCCCTCCCGGTAACGCTCGAGCAGCTCCCAGTCGAGCCGGGGCTTCATGTAGTAGCCCTCGAGGTAGGCGGCCGACGACAACTTGATGAGGTTCTTGTAGCCCTTGGTGGACTCGGCCAGCAGGGTCAGGTGGTAGTAGAGCTTCTCGCCCCGCTCCCCCTCGCCGCCCCCGTCGTCGACCCGCCCCCGCCGTTGCGGACGCTCGAACCGGCTCTCGCCGGCCATGTAGGCCTCGATGCCGAGGACGGGCACGATGCCCGCCTTGCGGGCGGCCCGGTAGAAGTCGAGGACGCCGTACATGTTCCCGTGGTCGGTGATGCCGATCGCGGGCTGGCCGTCGGCGACCGCCGCCGCGATGACGTCGTCGATCCGCGCCGCACCGTCGAGCATCGAGAACTCGGTGTGGACATGGAGATGGGTGAAGCTCTTCCCCAACGGCGGGACCCTCCTCCGGATAACTTGGGGAACAAGTTACAACCCTGTAATCTAGCGCCGTGACAACGCACCGGCCACTCTCGCCGACGCGCTCGAGACGCGAAATGGGCCGGCGGCGACCGCTCCGGGTCGGGGCGCCCTCGTTTGGTCTATCATCCCGGCGCGCGCCGGATTCCAGCCAAGGGTTCGGGCGCAATGATGGGGACCTCTGGGGAGGACCGTGATGCCGGAAGCGCCTCGCAGGAGGACGCCGAGGTTCAAGCTGACCGGGCTCGAGGGCGCGGAGGAGCTCTGGGAGCGACTCCGGGAGGCGAACGCGGAGATCGAGAGCCTCCTCGCCCGCAACGCGGATATGGCCGACGAGCTCGATGCCATGCAGCGCCGGCTCCGAGGCGTCGCCGGCCTCACCGACGACGAGCTGGCGGCCGAGCTTCCGCAGCGAATGAGCCGGAATCTGGCCGCTGCCCAAGAGGTCGCCGAAGACATCATCGAGCGGGCAAGGAACGACGCCATGTTGATCCGGCTGGATGCCGATCAGGCCGCGGCCCAGATCGTCGACAGCGCCAAGGCGGAGGTGGCTCGGATCGTCCGGGGCACGATGGAGGAGTCCCAGGCCCACGTGGCCGCGGCCCGCGCCCGGGGCAACGAGCTCCTGCGGGCGGCCCATGCCGAGCGCAGCCAGATCCTGGCCGATCTCGACGATCGGGCCTCCCGGGCGGAGCAGGAGCGACACGGCCTCTACGAGCACCGGCAGCGGCTCGAGCAGGCATATGAGCAGGTGGCGAGGGCTCTGGCCGACGCCCGCGCCGGCCTGACGTCCGCCGCCGAGGCGTCCCCGCCACTGGCTGCGGCGCGCCCGGAGGCGCCCCGTCCCGCCCGCGCCCGCCCGGCGCGTCCCGACGCGGGGGATGCACCACGCGCCGAGGCGTCCAACGGCTCCGGCCGCTCGCGCTCGGGGGCGCGCCGGAGGGACGGACGGGCGTCTTCGACTGGTCCGGAGGGAGCCGGACTTCCGGCCATTCCGCCAGTCCCCCGGCGACGAGACCGGCAGTTGACCACCCGACCTATGTCGAGCCCGAGGTGGCGGCCGGGTGACCTCTTTTCGGTGGGACGATTCGTTTCCCGGGCCCCATCCCACGCCGGACGAGCAGGCGCATTCTTCCGGTACGGGGCTTTGTACAAGGCCGATCACGGTCGGGATTGGCCGGGTTGCGGGGTTACCCACCACCCATCCTCATGTTATCCACATTTCTCCCACAGTTTGGCCGGATGACCCGTGGACTCTCGGGTTGGCCGGGCGCGACCGTGGGGGGGTAAGCGCCGGCCGGAGTGAACCTGATGGCCGGTAATACGCGGCGTGAGTCCGGCCGCACGGAGATGCCGGCCGTGAACGGCATTGGCCGGTTTGCAGGGAAGTTCCGGCCCGGCCGATGACCGACGTCGTCGACCGCCGGTGGGGGGTGGCCAGCGTCCGCGCCGCCGTGGCCAGGGCACCTCATCCGCCCGAGCCCCAGGTGAGGATGCCGGCGCCGGCCGCTCCTGCCCCGGCACGCCCCGATCCGGCGAGTCCGCCGGCGCACGCGGCTGCCGACCTCCCTGACCCGGAAGCGACAGCCGAGGCGATGGCGGCGGCGGCGCCCGTAGCCGACGCGGGTGCCGGCGCTGGGGACTACGAGCCTCAGGACGAGTCGGCCGGCCTGGGCCGGGTCGCCCGTGGGGTGCTCGACTGTGCCCGCGCCCTCACGTCCATCTCCGATCAGGTCAGGACCATCGAGGAGCGCCTCGAGGAGATCGGCTCCCGCAAGGCGTGGGACGTGACCGCGCCGCTGGGAGCCCTGGCCGAGCAGTCGGCGGGGCTCGATGCTCGGGTCCGGGCCCTCGAGGCCCGGTCGACCGGCAAGGTCGACGCCGGCGACCGTGCGGGCGAGTCGGCGGAGGCGCGTCTGCGGGCTCTGGAGCAACGGCTGGGCCGGCTCGAGGCGCTGCCCACGGAAGTGGCCCTCCTGCGCCGGGAGGTCGTGCCTCGCGACGCCATGGCCGCCCACGTCGCCGACGCCGTCGCCCGTCAGGTGCAGCGCCTGGCGGAGGAGATGACCACGCTGCCCGACGACCTCGCCGGCGTGTACCGCGAGCTCGACTCCGTGGCCGAGGTCGTCGCCGACGGTCACGCCGCCGCCACCCAGGGCCTGGCCCGGGTCAAGGCCCTCGAGTGGGCCGTCCTGGAGCTTCGGCGCAGCGTCGAGCGCTCGGTGGCCCGGACGACGGCCGTCCCGGCCCCGAGGCCGGCGGCCCCCCTCCGGGCGCTGGCCGACCTGGAGTCCCGGATCGTCAGCCTCGAGGGACGGCCCAGGCCGGCCGACGAGCGGCCGACACGACGCCTCCCTCCGGCCGCCCCGACCAATGGTGCAGCCGATGCGTCGCCCGCGCCGGTCGCACCCGCCTCCCGCCGGCCCTTCGCCGGCCTGTCCGGCAACGACCGGCGGCCGGCGCCCACGACCGGGGCGCGGTCCGCCGGCCCGTCGCACCCCTCGCCCGCCCTCCCTGTCCCGCTGGCCGGCCCGGCGGTTCATCTCCCCGACCGACCTCCCGCCGACCGCCCCCGGTACCGCGGACCGATGACTTGAGCCCCCCCGCAGCCGCGTCGGCGCCGGTGGACGAGGCGGCGAGGGCGCAGGACGCGAAGACAGCCTCCGCCAGGTCGGCGTCTCCGGCGGCGAAGCCGGTGAAGCCCCGGGGCGGGAAACAGCGGAGCCTGGACGGGCAGTCCACAGTGAAGCCGCGGAGCCTGAACGGGCAGTCGACCGTGAAGCGGCCGACGACCGTGAAGCGGCCGACGACCGTGAAGCGGAAGGCACCGGATACGCAGCCCGTGGACCCGCCCTCCGTCGACTCGCCGGCCATGGTCACGGGGGGAGCCACGGCAAAAGCTCCGGCCGTGCGGGCAGCCGGCCGCCGGGACGCGGTGAGCACGCGACGCGCACCGGAGGCGGCTTCGGAGCTTTCGCCGGAGCCGGTGACCGGAACCTGGGTCCTGCAGGCGGAGGCGGCGGCCCGGACGGGCTTCTCGGTCAGTGCCATCCGCAAGTGGCGCCGGGCCGGGGTGGTCGCCGATCGCAAGAAGGCGACGGCCACCGGCGTGGAGCGGGTGGAGGTCCGCCTGGAGGACGTCGAGGCCCGGGTGGCGGAGCAGCCCGAGCGGTCGCGTCCCGCCGCGAGCCTGGAGCCGGCGCCCCCGGCCGGCAGCGCCACCATCTCCATCGCCGACCTGGAGGCGCTCTTCCAGCGTGTCAGCAGCGCCGAGCGCCGCGCCGAAGAGGCGGAGGCCCGGCTGCAGGAGGCAGGGGTCGAGGCCCGTTTCATGTCCGGCCAGCTCGCCGAGCTCCGGCGCCAGGTCCAGCCCGCCGCTGTCACCCGCGCCGCGCCTGGGGTTCCCGCCGGGGCCGAGCGTCGATCGGCGCCCGCCGCCTCCCCCCCGCCGGGCCCGGCCGAGCGTTCGTCGCGGCCTGCGGCCACGCCGCCTGTCGACCGCTCCCCGCCGGTCCCGGTTGCGCTGCGCTACCTGAGCGCATCCCCGCGATCCGGTTCGGAGCCGTCGTCCCCGGACGGAGAGGTCCCGGCCGGGGCGTCACCATCACCGCCGATGTCCCAGCCGATGTCCCCATCGATGTCCCCATCGATGTCCCAGCCGATGTCCCCATCGATGTCCCAGCCGATGTCCCGGCCGATGTCCCCATCGATGTCCCCATCGATGTCCCAGCCGATGTCCCGGCCGCCGCCTGACCCGCCCGCTCCCTCCCGCGCCGTGCTCCGCCCGGCGCCGGTGCCGGCGCCCCCGCGGTCCGAGGATCCCGCCTTCGCCCGCCACCGCTCCCAGAGCCCGACCGTGGCCCCGGCGGTGAACCGTCTGCAAACTCCTCGTCCGGCCCCGGTCCCGGAGCCGGACAAGATCGACACGTTGGCGTCCGAGCTGCGGCGCCTCTACGCCCAGCTCGACGACTACCGGCGCCAGCCCACGATCTCGCCCGCCCGGGAGCGCCAGCGGGCGCGCGACCTCGGCGACTACGACACGGTCCTGCTGCGAGCCTGCTCCGCCCTGTCGATCGCCACCGGCCTCCGTGCCGGCGAGCCCCTCTCCCTCGAGCGCCGGGGAGCACTCACCCAGGCCCTGGCCCGGGCCGGCCTGGATGTGCGGGCCGCGCCGCAGGTGGTGCGTCCGAGGGGTTGAACAAGCCCTCAGCCGGCGGGGGCCGGCGGGGGTGGGTGTCGGGCGCAACCATTCCTCGTACCAGCATCGGCGCCTCGGTGTCGCCCTCCTCGACCACCACCGGTACGAAGCTCAGGGCGGGGAACGGATCGGGCTCGTCAGGGGCTTCGTCGACCCATGCCCCCTCCCCGTCGGACGGCTGAACGTCGGGCATGAGCCGCAGTAGCCGTCCGGACATGGTGGTGACCCGAGGCCCGACGGCGGCCCATACGGCATCCGGCTCGCAGCGAGTGAGGAAAATCCCGCACAACACCGCGAAGAGGCCGGCGAGCACGAGGGGGCCGGTGCCCTTCCCGGTCTGCGCCAGGAACGCGGTGACGTTGATCGGCGGACCGCTCGGGACCGCCCCGACGGTCGGGAGTGCCCTCGGCGCCGGGGCGCACACCGGCGTCATCGAGCCGGTGGGGACGGATGGCGCGGTGGTGGACGTGACGCCGGATCCGCCGGGAGTCGTGGTCGTCGACGTCACGCCGGATCCGCCGGGAGTCGCGGTCGTCGACGTCACGCCGGATCCGCCGGAGAGTCGTGGTCGTGGCCCCGGATCCGCCGGACGGGACGGTCGTGGTCGTGGCCCCGGATCCGCCGGGAGTCGTGGTCGTGGCCCCGGATCCGCCGGACGGGACGGTGGTGGTCGTGGCCCCGGATCCGCCGGGAGTCGTGGTCGTGGCCCCGGATCCGCCGGACGGGACGGTGGTGGTCGTGGCCCCGGATCCGCCGGACGGCACGGTTGTCGACGGCCCGACGCAGATGGTCGTAGTGGTGTTGCCGGCCGGCGGAGTCGTGGAAGACGTGGGCCCGCCGGGGGCGACGGTGGTCGACGCCCCGATCGCGGTGGAGCTCGGTGCAATCCTCCCGGGCGCGGTGGTCGTCGTCGCGCCCGGCCCGGCCACGGTGGTGGTGACGCCCGCCCCGCCGACGGTCGTGGATGTCGCGGCCACGCCCGCATTGGTGGTGGTCGTTGCGCCTGTGGGGGCGGTGGTCGTTGCGCCACCGGGAAGGGTGGTCGTCGTGGGCCCGACGGGGGTCGTGGTCGTGGTGCCGGCGGAACGAGGGGTCGTTGTGGTAACCCCGGCCGGCACCGTCGTGGTCGGGCCTCCGCCGGGCACGGTTGTCGTGGCGCCCGGCGAGGTCGTGGTCGTGGCCGGCCCGGGCAGGGTGGTGGTCGCCTCGCCCGGTGCCGTCGTCGACGTGACCGGGCCGGTGGTGGTGGTCGTGACAAGCGACGGCGGAACGCGATTGGTGAACGTGGCCTCGGTGACGCCCGAACCGACCCGCACCACCACGCTGCCGCCCGAGAGGTTGGCCGACCCCACCATCCGATTCGCCGGCGCAACGGTGATGGCCGACACCTCGATCCCGGACGGGATCGACTCGCTGACGGTCAGGTTGGTTGCCACCGGGAACCACCCCACGACGGTGCAGGTGCCGCCCGGCGGCGGACCGGCCGGAACCGCCACGCTCACCGTCCCGACGGTGAATGCGTAGTTGGTGCCAACCGCCACGCCGTCGCCCGCGACCTTGCAGATCTTGACGAGTGACACCTCGGACTTGTTCGTGAATGTGACGGTGGTCTGGGTCGACTCGTCGCCGGCCACCACCCGCACCTGCGCCGATCGGTTGAGCAGGTCGCGGCTGAGCAGATGGGACGCCGGCAGCGCCGAAACCTCGGACACCGAGATTCCCGCCCGCTCCGCCTCCGACACCGTGACCGTCCCCGCCGGAACCTCGATCACCGGGGAGCAGGCGCCCACGGGAACGTCGATCACCACGCCGGCGACGGTGAAACGGAACATCCCCGTCACCGAAGGGCCGTCGGCCACCTTGCACACTTCGACGAAGCCCGTGCCGGGCCCCTGCAGGGCGAGGACGCCGGCCGGAATCGCCAGCAGTACGAGCACCATGAGCAGCGCCCGCGCCAGAGCCGGCGCTCCCCGGTCACGGGCAGGACGCATGCGGGCCGGCCTTCCCTCTGCTCTTCTTCACGTAGTGCCCCCAGCGGCGCTCGGCCGGACCATTGCCCGAAGCAACCATCCTTGTGTCCCAACGGCCGACAGTCAAGGACCCAATTCGGTCATAACCTGGGGCGCCGATTAGCCCGAAGTCCTGCCTTGTGATCGAACCACGTGTCACGGGTCAGGCGGACGGCATTCGGGCGGCCGGACTCCAGTGGTCCCTCGATCGGCTGGGCCGTCGGCGCCGCTCCGCCACCCGGTCGGAAGCTCCACCCCGTTGCCAACCGGCGGGCACACCCGAGTCCCCGTCCCATCGCAAGGGACGTAACATCGTACGTACGGCTGTCACGGGACAGCGCACGAGCCTGCCGGCTATCACGGGCTTTACGCCGAAACACCGCAGCTCAACGCGCATGTCGCCCGAATGCCAAGGTCGATTCATGATGCTACAGCGATGTCCCGTAGCTGCTACGTATCGGCCCATCGCCCGGTGGTCGTGTCTCTTCGCGGCGGACCTGCTGCTGACCCGGCTGCGAGCGGCAGCGGTGCAGCCTCCCAGGAGCCCAACTCGCTCCATCCCCGGCCGCCGGACCACGAAGTCTCGAGTATGGGGCTGATTGCAGACTATCGACATTGGCGAGCCCTCATGCCCGTCGCAAGTCACGTGAGGGCCGGTATCCAGTCTGTGACCCCCGAAATGTCACCCTGATGCCGGAGCATTCCGGTTCGGGCAGCTCGGGGCATGTCCCGGTGACACGCAAAAGGAATGGCGAATCGTCGGCTCACAAGGGAACGGAATGGGCGCGAGGTGTAAGTCAGGTCGCTGGACGGGGCCAAGCCGACCGCCGCACCCAGGGAACCGGCCGAAGGACCGCTGCATGTTCCGTGACGGGTGTCCCGGTGCCTACGGAGCAGCGCCGATCCGGCCGGCGGAAACGCCGGCGGCTTCCGCGACCGTCGACCGGCGCGGTGGTCGTGGCCGCGCCGCCCGGTCGACCGAGCCACCGACGGCGACGACCCTCAGGCCGACGGGGCCCCGCCGTTCAACTTGCCGACGATCGAGCCATCGGCGCCGCGCTCGCCTCGCCCCGACGGTGGCGGGGCGCCGGGCCCGGCCCCCGAGGCAACACCCGGTTTTCCACAAGGATGACCTGCGGCCTTGGGGATAACCGGGGGGTAGGAGGGAGGGTCATTGTAGTCAGCGGGCTGCTTCGATATCGTCCGGCAATCAGTTCCCACAGGACGATATGACCGACGTTGTCGACCGCCGCTGGGGCCAGTCCCTGGTCCGGGCCCCGACGGCGAAGGACGCCGCCCAACCCGAGATCGCGACCCGCCGGCCGGCGCCCGCGGCCGTCCGGACGCCCGTCGTTCGGCCCCGGCTGATGCCACGACGGAATGTCCGACCGCCGGTCGGCCCCGACACGATCCCGATGGCGGCGTGGGACGCGGCCGCAGTAGGCGGCGGCCGTGGGCGGTTGGTCGAGCCCGACACGATGCCCTCCCCTGGTCGGGCCATGGTGGCGGCGGTCCCGCCCGCAAACCGGCCGGCGTCCCCCGTCAAGGTCGGCGCGACGCGCCCGACGGTCGTCCGGCCCCCGGAGCCGGGCCCCACCGCCGCGACACCACCGCCGGCGATCGTCCCGACGCCCACCCCTGAGGCCACGGCCCCCGACGTCCGGGTGGCACCGCCGTCCGCCGACGTCCAGCCTCCGGTCGCCGAGCCGCCCTCCGGTCCGGCCGTCATGCAGCCCCACGTCCAGCCTCCGGTCGCCGAGCGGCAGCCCGGTCCGGCCGCCCTCCAGGCCCCCTCCGCTCAACCTCCGGTGGTCGCCGAGCGGCAGCCCGGTCCGGCCGTCCTCCAGGCCCCCTCCGCTCAACCTTCGGTGGTCGACCTGCGGTCCGGCTTGGCGGACGACCCTTCCCTCGCCCGGCTGGCACGCGGGATCCAGGACTGCGCCCGGGCGCTGGCCTGCCTCGCCGACCGGCTCGGCGGCCTCGACCGTCGCCTCGACGCTTTCGGCACCCCCGCCCCCGACCCCGACCCGCCCCTGGCCCACACGGCACCCTCCGGCCACGCCGACCTCCAGGTGACAGCCCCGGGCCTCGAAGGCATCGCAGCCGGCTCGCCGCATGCCGCCGACCACATCCGCCCGAAGCTGGAGACCCTCCCCACCACCGTGGGACGCCTCCGAACAGACACCGACGGGCTGGCCGACCGGACCCGTGCGCGGGTGGGTGAGGTCGAGCGGACCGTCCTCGAGATACGGCGCAACCTCGAGCGGAACCTGTCCGCCCACGTCCATCGGGCCCGATCCCCGCAGCCCCCGGGCACCCGGCTCGAGGGCCTCGCCGTCCGCCTGGTGGAGATGGGTTCCTCCGCCTCCTGAACCCGGCCGGGCCGTTACGCGTCGAACGCACCGCTGTTCGGCAGCGGTGCGTTCGAGGGGTGGCTCAGTGCCTGGCCGGAAGCGGCCCGGCGGATGACCTAGAAGTCCTCAGTCGACGTCGGAGGTGCCGGAGCCCGAGTTGTTCGGCTCCATGAGGTCGCCTTCGACCTGCCCGACGGGACGGCCGGTGGGACCTTGGGTCTCGTCCGCGGGCGGCTCCAGGTCCTCGCCCTTCGTGGTGCCTTCGGTGTGCGTCAAATCGGCCGCGTCTCCCATGTAGGGCTCCTTGTGTTGGTCGGTGGTCGGACCCTACCCGCGACCGGGACACCACAACCCCCGTACGCTGTCCGGCGCCGGCTCGCCGGCCGCCGGCCCAGAGGGTCAGGCCGAGATCGACATCTCCTCCGCCGGGGCCCTTAGGGCGGACTTGAGCACCTTGCCGGTGGGGCCGAGGGGCAGGCTGTCGCGCACCTCAACCACCCGGGGGTACTTGTACGCGGCCAGGTGGATTCGGCAGAAGGCGACGATCTCCTGGGGGGTGGCCGTCGCCCCCGGCTTGAGGGTGACGACCGCCTTGACCTCCTCGCCCCGGAGGGCGTCGGGGACACCCACCACGGCGGCCAGGGCGACGGCCGGGTGGAGGTGGAGCACACCCTCGACCTCCCGGGGGTAGACGTTGAAGCCCGACCGGATGATGAGGTCCTTCTTGCGGTCGACGATGCGCAGCGCGCCGTCGGCGTCGGTCATCCCGATGTCGCCGGTGTGGAACCATCCGTCGACGATCGCCTCGGCCGTGGCCTGCGGGTTGCGCCAATAGCCCTTCATCACGTTGGGCCCCTGGACCTGGATCTCACCGGGCGTGTCCGGCCTGGTCACGACCCACCCCCGCTCGTCGACCAGGCGGACGTCGACTCCGGGCAGCGGGTAGCCGATCGAGCCGGGCGTGCGGGGTCGGTCGGGGACGGTGAAGCTCACGGCCGGGGAGGTCTCCGACAGCCCGTAGCCCTCGAGCAACGTCACACCGAAGCGGGCCTCGAACTCCGTCATCACCGGCGCCGGCATGGGGGCGCCACCCGAGACGCACCACCGCAGGGCCGACAGGTCGCACTGCGACGAGTCCGCGTCCAGGAGCGCCATGAACATCGTGGGCACGCCCCCCAGGAACGTCACCCGGTGGCGGTGCATGAGCTGGATGGCGGTGGCGGGGTGGAAGCGGGGTAACAGGACCAGCGACCCGCCGACCGACAGCACGGCGTTGTGCATGACGGTCATCCCGAAGGCGTGGAACATGGGCAGGGTGACGAGGGCGACGGTGTCCGGCCCCAGGTCGACCAGTCCGGCCGCGGCCCGGGTGTTCGACAGCAGGTTGGCGTGGGTGAGCTCGGCGCCCTTGGGGCGGCCGGTGGTGCCGGAGGTGTAGAGCACCACGGCGGTGTCGTCGGCGGTGGTCGGGTGGGGGGCGGCGACGGGTGCGGCCCGCGCGATAAGGGCAACCAGGTTGTGCCACCCGGAGGGGCACCCGTCGGGGACCGACGGGTCGGCCAGGTCGGCCCGAGCCACGATGACGTGGCGGACGGTGCCGACCCGGGCCACCGCCTCCTGCAGGGGTCCGAGGAACGACTCCCAGGCCACGACCACCGAGGCCTCGGAGTCCTCCAGGTGGTAGGCCAGCTCGTCGGCGGTGAGCAGCACGTTGAGGGGGACGACGGGCGTGCCGGCGTAGTGGGCGCCGAAGTAGGCGACGCTGAACTGGGGGACGTTCGGGAGGAGGAGGGCGACGTGCTCGCCGGGCCGGACGCCCAGGTTGGCGAGAGCGCCGGCGAACATGCGGGCGAAGGTGTCGAGACCGGAGTAGTCGACGGTGGTGTCGCCCAGGACGAGGGCAGGGCGATCGGGGTGGCGGGCGGCGGAGTCGGCGAGCACGGTGGCGACGTTCACGGTTGCGGGGTTCACGGTCGCGGGGTTCAGGGTGGCCAGGGTCGGGGTGGTTGTCATGGATACGACTGTCGGCCCTACCCGCCGTCGCCACCACGAGGCGCCGCCCCCAAACTGCCTGGGGCCGGGCCCCAGGGAGGTTGGGGGCATACCCCGCTGGGGCCGGGCGGGCCGGGGGCCGACCATGAAGCCATGACCATGACCCGTACCACCCCACCCGGACTCCCCGCCCGCCCCGCCCTCGACGCGGGGGCGCTGGCCGCGGCCACCCCCAAGAGCCGGGACCGCTATGTCGACTTCCTCCGGGTGGCCTCCCTCGCCGTGGTCATGCTCGGCCACTGGCTAATGGCGGTAGTGGTGTGGGCCGACGGGCGCCTGCAGACCTCCAACATCCTGGAGGTCACCCCGTCCGCCCGCTGGCTGACCTGGCTCTTCCAGGTGATGCCCGTCTTCTTCATCGTGGGCGGGTTCTCGAATGCGGCATCGCTGGCGGCCGCCCGCCGGGACGGCGTCACCTATGGCACATGGCTCGGAAGCCGGCTGCGGCGCCTGGTGCGCCCCGTTCTCGCATTCGCCATGGTGTGGACGGCCGTGGCCGCGGCGATGGTCGCCGCCGGCCTCCACCCCCGGGACCTGCGGGCCGGCTCGATCGCCCAGCCGCTGTGGTTCCTGGCCGTCTACGTGGTGGTCGTGGCCGTTGCGCCGACCATGGTGGCGGCCCAGCAGCGATGGGGCTGGCGGGCCACGGTCGGCCTCGGCGCCACGGTGCTGGCGGTCGACGTCGCCCGGTGGGGCTACGGCGTCCCGATGGTCGGATGGCTCAACCTGGGCGTGGTGTGGCTGTTCGCCCACCAGCTCGGCGTGGCCTGGCGGACGGGGTCGGTGGGCACCTGGTCGCGCTCCCGGCTGGCGGTCGTCGCCGCGGCCGGCATGGGCGCCCTGGTGGTGCTGACGTCGACGTTCGGCTACCCGGGGTCGATGGTGGGCGGCCTCGAGGCGGGCCGGTCGAACACCTTCCCGCCGTCGTTCGCAATCGTCGCACTGGCCGTGTGGCAGTTCGGCGCCGTCCTCGCCATCCGGCCGCTGGTCGACCGGTGGCTGTCCCGGCCCCGGGTGTGGAGGACGGTGGTCGCCGCCAACGGGATGGCCATGACCCTCTTCCTCTGGCACCTGACGGCCCTGGTCATCGTCACCGCCGCCGTTCTGCCGTCGGGGCTGCTTCCCTCGCCGGAGGCCGGCTCCGCCGCTTGGTGGGCGTGGAGGCCGGTCTGGATCGCGCTGCTGGCCGTCGCCCTGGTGCCCCTGGTCGCCGTTTTCGCCCGGGTGGAGTCGGCCAGGATGCGTCCTGCGGAGGTGTCCGGTTGGCGGGCGGTGGCGGCGGCCGCCGCCATCACCGTCGCCATGGGCCTCCTGGCCCGGCGGGGGTTCGCTGTCGCCTGGATGCCAGCCGGCCTGCCGCTGGTGGCCCTCGGCCTGCTGGGCACCGGCTGGTGGCTCGTGGCAGCCCGCCCCGCCGCCAGGGTGTGACGCCCGACCTGGTCGGGGCCCTCCCGGTCGGTGCGGGCCTGGTCGGGGCCCTCCCGGTCGGCGCGGGCCTGGTCGGCGTGCTCGGCGTGCTCGCCGTCCACAACCTGGGCGTGGAGCGGCTGCCGGCGGCGCTTTACGTGCCCGCGTGCCTGGGCTCGGCCTCCGTCCTCGTCGGACTGGCCGGATGGGCCGGGGTCGGCATCGGCGAGATCGGACTCTCGGCGTCGGGGCTGGGCCTCGGCCTCCCGGTGGGCGCGGCGACGGCCCTGCTGGTCGTGGGGGCCGGTGTACTCCCGGTCACCCGCCCCCTCTTCGCCGACCGGCGGATGGCCGGGGTCGGCCCGCTCGGCACCGGCTACCGGGCGCTGCTCCGCATCCCCCTGGGGACGGTGATCCTCGAGGAGATCGCCTTCCGCGGCGTGCTGCCTGCCTTCCTCGGACGGCTGGTACCGGTGGGATGGGCCGTGGCCGGGTCGTGCGTGCTCTTCGGCCTGTGGCACGTGGTACCCGTGCGGGCGACGCTTCGTACCAACCGGCTGCCGGCCCGACCGGCGGTCGTCGGCGGGGTGGCCGTCGCGACCGGCCTCGTCGGCGCCGGGTTCTCCTGGCTCCGCCTGGTGACGGGCGGGCTGGCCGCCCCCGGTATCGTCCACGCCTCGGCCTCGGCCACCGCGACGGTCGTCGCCCACCTCGTCGCCGGCCGGGGCCGGGGTCGGGATCAGAGGTAGTTCCCGGGACGGGTCATGTCGGGGCCGGGGTGGCCCGGGCCCTGGGGACCCATGGGCAGGCCCCGCCGGCGGGCCTCCTCCATCTGGGCCGCGGCCGCCTGCTGCGTGAACATGGCGGCCTGGATGCCGTGGAAGAGCCCCTCCAGCCACCCGACCAGCTGGGCCTGCGCCACCCGCAGCTCGGCGTCGCTGGGAATGCCGCTGTCGAACGGCAGGGTGAGGCGGGACAGCTCGTCGCGCAGGTCGGCGGAGATGCCGTCGGCCAGCTCCCGCACCGACGTCTCGAAGATTTCCTTCAGCCGGGTGCGGCTGGCCTCGTCGAGCTCCGCCCGGCGCACCTCCTCGAGCAGCTCCTTGGTCATGGCCGCGATGCGGATCACCTTGGCCGGCTGGGAGATGGTCTCGGTGGACGACTCGTCCTCGGGGTCGCCGCCCTCGGCGTCCTCGACGACCACCTGGGGAGTCGCGTCGGGAGGATCGCTGCCGTCACCGTCGGATCGTTCGTCTGCCATGGCGGAATCCCTTCCCAATCGGTCCTGTGGACGACCCCCACGGCGCTCCGGCAGGGGCCAGAGCCGGTGTCAGGTGCACGATAGGCCCTACGATGGGGGCGTGAAGGTGTCCACGCGTGGCGACTACGCCAGCCGGGCGCTGCTCTCCCTGGCTCTCCACGCCGACGGGAGCCGGCCCACGTCGGTCCGCGACGTGGCCGAGCGCACCGGGCTTCCCCAGCCCTACCTCGAGCAGATCCTGCTCGCCCTGAAGGGCGCCGGCCTGGTGCGCTCCAAGCGGGGCGTGGGCGGGGGCTACGTGCTGGCCCGTCACCCGTCGGAGATCACCCTGGGTCAGATCGTGAGCGCGGTCGACGGTCCGATCGTGGCCGGCGACTTCGGCCAGCCCCATCAGAACGGCGCCTGCGACCATGAGGGCCAGTGCGTGCTGCTGTCGGTGTGGGCCGAGGTGGGCGGCCACATGCGCCACCACCTCGATTCCTTCACCCTCGCCGACATGGTCACCCGGGCCCGGGGCTCAGCAGACGGGCCGGCCACCCCCGGCCCCCCGGACGCCCTGGCACCGGTCGCCACGTAGGGCGGCCCTCGCGGGGGTCAGCTCTCGGTGACCTCCGTCCGGCCGTCGCGCTGGACGATCTCTATCTTCTTGCCCCCGGACTGGGCGGTCACCCGGGCGGTGCCGCCGGTGTTACCGGCCACCACGGCGGTGACGTCGGCCACGACGTTGCCGGCCTGGCCCTGACGGCGGATGCGGCGGTTGACGATCTTGCGCATGGTCCTCCTCTTCGGCTGCTCGGCGGCCGAGGTGTCGAAGGGCGGCTCCCGTCGGTCACCCGGCGGGAGCCGCCCTCGGCGGTCGGCTGCAGTTCTGCGGACCGTCCGTCAGTTGGACTGGTCGATGATCACGCTCTGCTCGGCGTTGGCGTAGGCCACCGAGTTGTCGCTCAGGATGTTGGCGGCCACGGCGGCGTTCACCGGGGCGGCCAGGTTGGCATTGATGAGCGACATGGCCTCACGGTCGGGGAGCTCCTCCACCGACTGTGCGTCCAGCTCCTCGGCGGTCAGCTCGGGGGTGCGGTCTGCTGTCATGTTCGGACTCCTCAGGTGCTCTGGTCGATGGGAGCGGTCTGGGTCGCGTCGGCCCAGGCAACGGCTCCGTCGGACAGGACGTTGGCCGCCACCGCGGCATTGACGGGGACGGCGATGTTGGCGTTGATGAGCGACATCGCCTCGCGGTCGGGAAGCTCCTCGGCGCCCTCGGCGTCGAGCTCCTCGTCGGTCAGCTGGGGGGAAAGGTCCTGGGTCATCGTGCTCCTCAGTTGCTCTGGTCGATCGTGCCGGTCTGGGTCGCGTTGGCGTAGGCCACCGAGTCGTCGCTGGCGACGTTCAGAGCCGCGGCCAGGTTCACCGGGGCGGCCACGTTGGCGTTGATGAGCGACATGGCCTCGCGGTCGGGCAGCTCCTCCACCGACTGGGCGTCGAGCTCCTCGGGTGTCAGCTCCTGGTTGTCGTCCCGCATGCGATCTCCTTTGCTCTTGGGATTGCGGATTCGTTACCCGTCGCCGCCCGGGTTGCACCCGGCGCACCGACGGGTAGGTGCGACGGTTGCGGTCAGTCGTCGTCGACCTGGCGGCGGTCGTGCTTCCCTCCGGAGCGGCCCGAGCGGTCGATCTCGCCCTGGACGACGTCGACCAACTCCTGGTTGAGGGCGTCGAGCCGCACTTCCAGTGTCGGGAGGGGAAGCCCCGAACGGATCAGATCGGACATGTCCTCGTTTATGTCCTCGATGCGGTCCTCGGCCCTGTCTCGGATGCGAACCAGGTGGCCCACCACGAACACCGTCTGGCGGGCGTAGGCGAAGGTCACGCACGTGTCACAGACGTCGTTGATGGCCACGGCCCCGTTCTCCGGGACGAGGGGGGGGTCGTAGGGGCCCTCCACGATCACCACCTGGACGGCGGCCGCCGCCGTGCGGCAGTTGAAGCACGTGGCCCAGGCGGAAGCCACGTTGGTGTTGTCGACCGTGCGGTCGCTGGTGTGGGTGACGACCGCCCGCGAGCGGGCCCGCAGGGAGTTGTCACGGGTGTTGCGCACCTCCACGATGTTGTCGGCGCCGTAGTAGCCGTCATCGTCGTCGGCGACGGCGGCGGACTGCCCCGCCATTGTGACCACGGTCATCGCGACCGCGACGATTCCAACCCGAAATCTCATGGTGGCTCCCCCAACCATCGGTGGATGTCGACGGTTTCCTTCCCCGGGAGCGGGCTCGGGAATCCAGAAATCCACGGCCGGAGACGGCCCGGGGGGTCTGCGGTGGGGCTACACCGGGCGGGTGGCGGGCTGGCCGACTTTTGTGGTCTCCTCCGGGCGCAGGCCCTGGAAGAGCGCCCCCGAGCCGGCCGCGACCGGCAACCCGACGTCGACCAGCCGGACGCCGGGAGCGTCGCCGAGCGCCTTGAGCGCATCCGTCGGACCGCGTACCACCAGCCCGAAGACGATCTCGCTGGTGGGCGACACGCTGGCGATGGCGGTGTCGAGGCGGACCACCTCGGACTCGTAGAACTCCTTGAAGACGGGGTCGTCGACGGTGGGGAGCAGCTTGCGGATCTCGGCCCGCTCGCTCTCGTCGGCCTGGCGCTGGCGCTTGGTCCACGCCTCCAGCCCGTCGGTGACGACGGACGGGTGGGCGCCGGGGGCGGCCGCCAGCAGGGCCTCCACCTTCACCGACCCGACGGCGGCCCGGGCCTCGGCCTCCGACTTGTAGCCCTCGAGCGACACGACCGCCACGCCCTCGCCCGGCGCGGCGGCGGTGAGGGCCTGCCGGCGGGCTTCGATGTAGGCCCCGACGTCGGCGCCGACGAGGGGGCCGATCGACCCGTCGGAGGAGGCTCCGCTCGCCGGATCGGTGGCGGTGGTACGGCCCGACGGCGACGAGGCCTGCGGAGGGTCGTCGCGTCCGCGGGTGGCGGTGAAGGCGAACACGGCCCCCACCACCACGACGAAGACGGCCACCGCGAAGAGGCGGAGGACGCGCCGGGCCGCCAGGGCGTCGTGGGCGGACCTTTCGTTCGGGGGCAAGAGCGAGGCCGGCGGGCCCTGGTACTCCTTAGCGAAGAGACCCAAGGACCTTTTCCAGCTGGTCGGGCAGGGTGGACGTGAAGCGGAGCCGCTCGCCGGTGTCGGGGTGGTCGAAGCCGAGCTGGCTGGCGTGGAGGAACGGGCGTCCGGGGTCGATCGACGGGCGGGCGCCGCCGTAGCGGTCGTCGCCCACCACCGGGTGGCCGATGGCGGCCAGGTGCACCCGGACCTGGTGGGTACGTCCGGTCTCCAGCCGGCAGGCGACCAGGGTGGCCTTGGCCGGCTGGGTGAACAGCTGCAGGACTCGGTAACTGGTGCGGGCCGGGCGGCCGCCGGCCGACACCGCCATGCGGGTGGGATTGCCCGAGCCCCGTCCGACCGGGGCGTCGACGGCTCCCGCCGCGCTCTCGAACCGGCCCCACACCAGGGCCAGGTAGCGGCGCTCGACGGAGCGGGCCGCGAGCTGCTCGACGAGGGAGTCGTATGCGAACTGGGTGCGGGCGACCATCAGCAGGCCGGAGGTGCCCTTGTCGAGCCGGTGGACGATGCCGGGCCGCTCCTGGGCCCCCACCCGGCAGATCTCGGGGAACTGGGCCAGCAGCCCGTTGACCAGGGTGCCCGCGGTCTGGCCGGCGCCGGGGTGGACCACCAGGCCGGCCGGCTTGTCGACCACGATCACGTGCTCGTCGACGTGGATGACGGGGACCTCGACGTCGTCCTGGGGCCAGGGCCGGAAGGGCATCTTGGGCGGCGGTCGGTCGATGTCGAGGTCGTCGCCCTGGGCCACCCGGCTGGAGCGCAGGGTGACGGGGCGCCCGGCGACGCGCACGCCGCCCGCCGCCACCAGGGCGGCCGCCTCCCTGCGGGTCAGGTCGCAGAGCAGGCTGACCACACGGTCGAGCCGCTCACCGTCGAGGGCGCCGGGGATGACCACTACGCCACGTCTCCCCGACCGGCGGAGTCGGCCGGCGTACGGGAGGAACGGCCGGACCAGAGGAAAAGCATCACGCAACCACAGGTGATTCCCATATCGGCGACGTTGAACACGGGCCAGAACTGGAGGTCGATGAAGTCGACCACGGCGCCCCGCAGCAGGCCGGGGGCACGGAACACCCGGTCGGCCAGGTTGCCGACCGCGCCCCCGAGGAGAAGGCCCATGGCGATGGCGACCGGAAGGCGGGAGGCGGCGGCGCCCGACGCGATGAGGTAGACGACCACGCCGAGGGCGCCCAGGGCGAGCAGCGGCACCAGTCCCCCACCGAGGCCGAAGGCGCCCGCGGTGTTGTAGGTGAGGAAGAGGCGCAGGCTTCCCACCAGGTCGACGGGGCCGTCGGCGAGGGCGGACAGGGCCCACGTCTTGGTCAGCTGGTCGAGCACGACCACGGCCACGGCGAGGCCGAGCACCAGCCGCAGCCTGGCACCGGGATCGGCGTCGGTAGGCCGGGGGGCGGCCGGTGCATCCGGCTGCCGGCCGACCTCGTCAGCCCTGCGCTTGGGCGACCTCAGCGACGCGACAATCCTCCGCTCTTGCACGCCACGCACAGCGCAGCATACGGCAGGGCCTTGAGTCGGGCCTTGGGGATCGGGGTGGCGCACTTCTCGCAGATGCCGTAGGTGCCGATGTCGATCTTGTGGAGGGCCTGGTCGATCTCGTCGACCGCGGCCCGGGCCTGCGCCGACAACGTGAGGTCGCGCTCGCGCTCGATGGCCATCGTGTCGCCCTCGCCCGACTCCTCGTCGAACTGGATGTCGCCCGGCTCCATGTCCTCGGCCAGGGCCCGGGCCTCGGCCTTGAGGGCATCGGCCTGGTGCACGTAGGTCTCGCGCTCGCTCAGCAGCAGCTTGCGCTGCTCGGCGAGGAACTTGTCGGCGGGCCCGTGGTCGTCTACGGCTTCGGCGGGCTTCGGTGCGGTCTTGGGCATGTTGGTGGCTTCCAGGAGGATGACGGAAGCGGAGTGTACCAATGGTGGGAAAACTACAGGCGCCCGGCGCCGGGGTTCTCCGGGCCGGGCCGGGACTGTCCGGCACGGGACTGCCCGGCGCCGACCACCAGCTCGAGGTGGCGGCGGAAATCGTCGATGTCGAGCCCCGCCAGGGTGAAGGTCTTCGACCGGCTGGTCTCGCCCCCGACCAGTGACACCTGGGCCGTCTTCAGGCCGAACTCCTCGGCCAGGACCTCGGCGCAGGCGGTGTTGGCCCGGCCGTCGACCGGCGGCGCCGCCACCCGCACCTTGAGCGAAGAGCCGTGCCGGCCGACGACGGCCGAGCGCCCGGAACCGGGCTGCACGTGCACCTGGAGCACGACGGTGTCGTCGCCCTTGGTGGTGAAGAGATCGTCGACGTTCATCCGTCCGTACTGTAGGGCTCCCCCGGCGGCCATCCGACCCTGCATTGCGAAACCGGTTTGGTCGGCGTCGGCGCACAGGCCAATCTGGAGCATGCCCTTCGGTCCCGTCGACCCCCAGCTCGATCTCGTCGCGTTGGAGGGGCGGGTGCTGAGCCGCTGGCGGGAGCTCGACCTGGCCGAGATGGTGCTGCACCTGCGCGACGGCGCCCCGCCGTGGGTGTTCTACGAGGGCCCGCCGACGGCCAACGGGCGTCCGGGGCTGCACCACGTGTGGGCCCGGGCGTTCAAGGATCTCTTCCCCCGGTTCCAGACCATGCGGGGCCGCGACGTCCCCCGCAAGGGCGGTTGGGACTGCCACGGGCTCCCGGTGGAGATCGAGGTGGAGAAGGAGCTGGGCTTCACCAGCAAGTCCCAGATCGAGGCCTACGGGATCGAGAAGTTCAACGCCCGGTGCCGGGAGTCGGTCCAGCGCAACGTCGACGAATGGGAGGCCCTCACCGAGCGGGCCGGCGTGTGGATCGACACCAAGGACGCCTACTGGACCCTGTCCAACGACTACGTCGAGTCGGTGTGGTGGCTGCTCAAGCAGCTCTTCGAGCGGGAGCTCCTGTACGAGGGCCACCGGGTCATCCCCTACTGCTCCCGGTGCGGAACCGCCCTGTCGTCCCACGAGCTGGGCCAGCCCGGCGCCTACCGCGACGTCACCGACCCGTCGGTGTACGTGCGCTTCCCGGTGGTCGACCAGGACTTCGACCTGCTGGTGTGGACCACCACGCCGTGGACGCTGATCTCCAACGTGGCCGCCGCCGTCGGGGCCGACTTCGACTACGTGCGGGTGCGGTTCCCGCTCTCCGGTGGCCGTGACCTGGTGATGGCGGAAGCCCGGGCGCCGGAGGACGCGGACATCGTCGGGCGGTGGCGAGGCTCCGAGCTCGTCGGGTGGCGGTACCGGCGCCCCTTCGACCTCCTGCCCATCGACGACCGGGGCCAGCGGGTGGTGTCGGCCGCGTTCGTGAGCACCGACGACGGGTCGGGCATCGTCCACCTGGCCCCCGCGTTCGGCGCCGACGACATGGACGCGGCCAAGTCCGACGACCTCCCCGTGCTCAACCCGGTGGGGCCCGACGGCACCTTCGATGCGGACGTCGGGCCGTGGGCCGGGGTGTGGGTCAAGGACGCCGACCCGTCGATCATCGACGACCTGGCGGCCCGCGGTCTGCTGGTGCGGCGGGAGCCGTACACCCACTCCTATCCCCACTGCTGGCGGTGCGGGACGCCGCTCATCTACTGGGCCAAGACGTCGTGGTTCGTGCGGACGTCGCACCACCGCTCCGACCTGCTGCGCGAGAACGAGCACATCAACTGGTACCCCGACCACATCAAGCACGGCCGCTTTGGCGACTGGCTGGAGAACAACGTCGACTGGGCCCTGTCGCGCGACCGGTACTGGGGCACCCCGCTGCCCATCTGGCGCTGCGACGATCCGGCCCCGGGCGGGGGCCACGACACGTGCGTGGGGTCGGTGGAGGAACTGTCGAAGCTGGCGGGCCGCGACCTCGCCGGCCTCGATCTCCACCGGCCGGCGGTCGACGACGTCGTGTTCCCGTGCCCGGCGGCGGGGTGCGAAGCGACCTGCTCGCGGGTGGCGCCGGTGCTCGACGCCTGGTTCGACTCGGGCGCGATGCCCTCGGCCCAGCACCACTACCCGTTCGGGGACGGATCACTCGATGGAAGGGCCGGGTTCCAGAAGGCCTTCCCCGCCGACTTCATCTGCGAGGCAATCGACCAGACGCGGGGCTGGTTCTACTCGCTGCTGGCCGTCAACACGCTGGTCTTCGGCACCACGCCCTACCGCAACGTGGTGTGCCTGGCCCACGTGGTCGACGAGTCCGGGGCCAAGATGTCGAAGTCGAAGGGCAACGTCCTCGACCCGTGGCACGTCTTCGACACCTTCGGCGCCGACGCCCTGCGCTGGTACTTCTTCTCCGCCGGCTCGCCGTGGACCAACCGGCGGGTCTACGAGGACGGGATCCGGGAGTCCACCCGCAAGACGCTCATCACCCTGTGGAACGTCTACGCCTTCTTCGCCACCTACGCCGACCTCGCCGGCTGGCAACCCGCCGATGCGCCCGAGCCCGGCGAGGGCGTGTCGGATGGCGACTGGGACCCGTCCGAGCGGGCTGCGGGCCACGTGCTCGACCGGTGGGCCGAGGCCCGGCTGGCGCAGACCGTCGCCTCCGTCACCGACGCCCTCGACAACTTCGACGCCCTGGGCGGGGCCACCACCCTGGCCGGATTCGTCGACGACCTGTCGAACTGGTACGTGCGCCGCTCCCGTCCCCGATTCTGGGGACCGGCCGGCGGCGCGTCCGACCCGGGCGCCTTCGCCACCCTGTACCGCTGCCTCACCGTCGTGAGCCGGCTGCTGGCGCCGTTCTGCCCCTTCCTGGCCGACGAGCTGTACGTGACGCTCACGGGCGAGGTGTCCGTCCACCTGCAACGGTGGCCCGACCCGCCCGACCCCGACCCGGGCGACGTCGCCCTGCTGTCGGAGATGGACGCCTCCCGCCGCCTGGTGGGCATGGGCCGGTCGGCCCGCACCGACGCCGGCATCCGCACCCGCCAGCCGCTGCGCCGGGCCCTCGTGCTGCACCCGGGCACCGACCTGTCCCCCGAGGTGCGGGCCCAGGTGGCCGACGAGCTCAACGTGAAGGCCATCGAGGACGTGGAGACGCTCACCGACCTCATGTCGTGGACGGTGGTCCCCAACTTCCGGACCCTCGGGCCCCGCCTCGGGCCCCGGGTCAACCAGGTGAAGCAGGCCTTGGCGGGCGCCGACGGCTCGGAGATCCGCCGCCGCCTGGAGTCGGACGGGTTCGTGGAGGTGGCCGGCGAGCGACTGGAGGCAGCCGACGTGGAGGTGCGGGCGAGCAGCCACGACCAGTTCGCCCTGGCCACCGACGACGACTGGGCGGTGGCCCTCGACCTCGAGCTCGACGACGCCCTCGAGCTGGAGGGCCTGGCCCGCCAGCTGGCCCGCGACGTCAACGACCTGCGGCGATCCCGTGGCCTGTCGTTGGCCGACCGCATCGAGGTGGTGGTCGACGGCGGACCGCGGCTGGCGGCCGTCCTGGCCGCCCACGGCGACTGGATCGCCGGCCAGGTCCTCGCCACCTCCCTCGTCAGGGGCACGACCCCGGCGGAGGCCGCCACCTACGACTTCGACGGCGCCCCCGTCCACGTCGACCTCCGGGTGGCGAGCACGCGGTCCTGACTGACTGGCTGGCCCGGTTTCGATCCGAACCGCCGACAGGGGCCCTCCTGGGCAACGGCGTCGAAGCGGCCGACGGTGGTTCCCAACTCGTGTTCGACGCGGGTTCGCCGACGTCGGATGATACTCAGCATCCCCCGGGCCGAGGCCCGGGGGATACCGACGCTCCACTCAGTTGTGGTGCCTGATATCTGTTACTTGCACTTCCCAGCGGGCCCCGCGTTGTAGATGCTGGCGACCTCGGCCGGAAGCAGCGCTCTCGAGAAGATCTCCACCTCGTCGAGCATGCCCTTGTACATCGAGACCGAGTTGAACAGGTTCTTGCCCATCGTCAACGGTGCTGAGTTCGTCAGGCTTCCCTGGCGACCCGTGGGGTTCGCCGTCGCATCCAGGGCACCGTTGATGTAGAACCGGATACCCGTCGAGCTGGTCCGGTTCACCGTGATCGCAACCAGGACCCAGCCCTGGTTGTTCACCGTCGAGTTCGAGAGGTAGTTCGTGTAGCCGGTCCCGTTCGCAAGCTGGAGGAGGATCCTGTTGTTGAGAGTGGTGACGGCGTAGCCGGTCACATTTGGCATGCCGGCCGAGGACACGGTCCGCTTGTCGATGATCGTCTGGTTGCCGGGATTCGACGTGGTGTTCAACCAGAAATCAATCGAGAAATCTCCCTGACCGACGTTCGGGGCCGACGGCGGCGCCTGCACGTAGTCGTTGACACCGTCGAAGTACAAGCTGTTGCTGACCCTCTGTCCGAGCACGTGCGCCGGCCCGTTGAAGAGCGTCGCACTCGCCGGCAGAGGGATGCGGTTGGCGGTCACGGTGCCGGTGGGCTCGTCGAATGGGTACCACGCGGTCATGCCCGAGGGCGGCGGAACGCAGGCGGGCACGGGCGTACAGGTCGCCGTCCACGCGGCCGTGGCCGAGAGCAGAACACCGTCAAGGCCATAGTTGATCTGGAACGACCCACTCGGCAGGGGAGGCGTCGTGAGGGTCGCGGAGCTGGACGAGTTGGCAACGCTCGCCGTCATAGTGGTGCCGGCCTGGATGGCCAAGTGGATGCTCGTGGGCGTCGAGCTGTAGGGCGGGCTCGCCGTCACAGTCAGCTTCTCGCCCTGGGCCCATTGCCCACTGACCCCGTGGTTGTTGTATGTACCGTTTACAGCACCTGAATTCACCCGGGCACACGCCGGGGAGGGGCTGGACGTCTGAGCGATCGCTCCCGGAGCGGTCGCGATGGCGACTGTGCCCGCGAGCAGCAGCCCGCAGCTGGTCGCCACCGACCATATGTTCCGCCGATACGACATGGGTTCCTCCTGCTTGTGATGCGGCACGATGCCGCACAGTTCGTAGAGCAGGAAGCTGGCGGAGAAATACGTTGCGAGGGCTGACCATCCGAGTTGCCGTTCGGCTGCTGGCGATTGACGATCACCAGAAGTGGCGTTTCCGTCAGAATTCTTTGACTGAGTCCGTGGCGGTCTCCCGTGGACCATCCACCACGGTCGGTGCTGGCTGGCCCGTTTCGATCACCCGTAGGGCGACGAAACGCACCCAACCGGCACCCAACCGGCCCGGATCACGTCCCTCCGAGGTTCCGAACCCGCCGACAGCGGGCCATGGGCCGAGCGCCGCGGACTGGGGCGATAAGCCGCCTGGACGAGATCGGATGTGCTCATAGTGGGCGAAACCGAGAAGGTCCTCCTCATTATCCTGGGACTACTCCTGGCCGTGAGTTGGCCGGTGGATCTACTGGGGGGTCAGCCGAATCGGCACGTGATTGCGACGAGAAGCAGCCGCGTGCGATCGCCGGTCGCCCGGAGCAGGGGGTCGTTGACCGGCAGGATCACGGAAGCCGCCCCGGCGACGCCGAGGCGGCCGACCGACGGCCGCGGCATGCCGCCCGGGTCACGACCGGGCGGACAGCCCGTTTCCCGCGCCGAATGGCTCCGGCTCGAGAGCGCCATCCATTGCGGGGGCGGAGACAACGCGGTCGCGGCCGGCGTGCTTGGCCTGGTAGAGGGCGACGTCCGCCGATCGCAGGAGGTCCTCGGGCGTGGTTCCATGTTCCGGGAAGGCGGCAACGCCGAACGACAGGGTCACCGAAGGCAGCGTCGGGTTGCGGGCGTCTTCCTGGCGCACCCCTCGCTGAAGCTCCTCGGCCCGGTCCCACGCCCCCTCCAGCGACGACCCGGGGAGCACGACGAGGAACTCGTCGCCGCCGTAGCGGCAGACGACGTCGCCCCGACGAACACCCGCCGCCAGCCCTCGGGCGACCGCCCGCAGCACCTCGTCGCCGACGCCATGGCCCCGCGTGTCGTTCACCTCCTTGAAGTGATCGACGTCGACCGCGACGATTCCGACCGATCCACCGAATCCGGCAGCCCGGGCGATCTCCCGGCCCAGGTGCTCCTCCGCGAACCGGCGGTTCATGAGGCCGGTCACCGGGTCGGACTGAGATTGCCGGTGGAGGGAGTCCCGGAGGCTGAGGTTGGCCAGGGCGAGCGAGAACTGCTCGGCGACGGTGAGCGCGAGCCGGCAGCGGTCGGCGAGATGGCCCTTGTGGTCCGGCGCCGATCCCACCCGCAGGTGGAGCAGCCCGAACGCCTCACCCTGCGCGATCATCGGCACACAGACGTAGCCCTGATCGTGGTTGCCGTCGAGATGCAGGCACAACGGGCCCTCCTCGATGCTCTCGACGACGTAGGCGCGCGCCCGGCGGAGGGCCCAGCAGTCGTCACGGTCGATCAAGGTGGCGGAGGGCGCCGGGCTTCCCCAGACGGCGGCGACCGACAGGACGTCCCGGGACGACCCGTCCACGAAGACGGCTCCGGCGTCCTCCGGGAACAGTCGCCGGCCGTAGTGGGACATGACCTGGTGGGCCTCATCGGCCGTGATGCAGCTCTGCAGGAGGTCCCCCATCTCGTTGACGAGGGTCATGTCCCGGTCGTGACGCTCGAGCTCGTCGACTGAGGCGGACAGCTTCTGGTAGGCATCCTGGAGGGCGGTCTCAGCCCGGTTGCGCCCGGTGACGTCCCGGATGGCGATGGCCACGGCCCGGCCCCGCCCCGTTTGGAGTGGGCTGAGGCTGATGTCGACCGGGACCTCGCTGCCGTCCTTTCGGCGGGCGCGCAGATCCAGCCCGGCACCCATGGGGCGGGTGCGGGGATCGTGGGAGTAGGTCGAACGGTGCGAGGGGTGGACCGCCCGGGCCCGCTCCGGTACGAGCAGATCCACGGTCTGCCCGAGGAGCTCGGCTCGGGGATACCCGAAGAGCACCTCGGCCTGCCGGTTGGCAAGCTCGATCAGGCCGCCCTTGTCGACCACGAGGATGGCGTCCGGTGCCGATTCGACCAGGTCCTGGAAATAGCTCTCCTGACTGGGCACGACCATTTCGACATCCTCGACCACCCCGAGCACCACCAATAGAGCCGTAGGTCCCAAATCTGCGATCCATCCGGTCCTGGCCGGCGTGTGCTCGAGGACCACGGTGTGGTTTCGACAGGGATTGCGTCAGGCGTCGACGGGAGCGGACGGCCGCCGCCCCGGTGTCGCCTCCGGACGCAGGGCTCAGGGCGTCGGTGGCGTCGGTCCGGCGGTATCGGTGTCGAGGCGGCCGGGGTCGGGCTGGACCTGGTCGGGGTCGAGGCGGCAGGCGGGTGTGCCGCCGGGGAGGCGATGGCGGTTGCGGGCCACCAGGTCGTAGCCGACGGAGGCGAGCGGGGCGAGGGGCTCGCTGTCGAGGAGGCTGCCCAGGGGTCGCAGGCCGGGGCTGCCGTGGCGGAGGGCGGCGGCCACGGCCCGGTGCCCGCTCAGCTTGGCCCCGCCCGGCTCGACCCACCAGACCTTCTCGGTGAACTCCGCCTCCGTCAGGCCCAGCGCGGCGAGATCGGCCTGCTGCCACGGGACGGCCCGGCAGGCCACCTTCATCCGCGTCACGGCGAGCTCGACCATCCGGGTGCAGAACCCGCAATCGGCGTCGTAGACGAGCAGGGCCATGCCATCGCCAGGGCCATCACCAGGGCCATCACCGGCCCCGGCGGGAGGGCTGGCGGGTGCGGCGTCCGGGGGGGCCGCGGTCAGCCTTTCTTGGCTTGCTTGGCCTTGGCCGCAGCCACCGCGGCGGCGATCGACGTCGACCCCGCGGCCGTGGCCGGGGCCGCCGCCTTCTTGGCTGCAGCCGCCTTCCTGGCGGGTGCCGCCTTCGGGGGCGGCGGGGCGGCCGCCGCCGGGGCGGGGGCGCCGCCGCCGGCGAGGGAGTCGATGCGGTCGAGGATGCCCGACCGGGCCTTTCCCGCCAGTTCGTACTGGCGCACCTCCTCCAGCTCGGCGTCGCTCAGCTCGCGCAGCTGGGGCAGGATCTGGCCCACCCGCAGGGCGTCGTAGGCGGCGATCGGGAAGCCGTCGGACATCGCCGGCTCGTCCTCCTCGAACTCTTCCTCCAGGTCGAGGTCGGCCGCGTCGTCGGCCCCGGCCTGGTCGGCGTCGCCGCCCTCCCAGGTGGCCTCGTCGATCTCCCAGCCCGGTTCCCGGAGGGTCTCGAGGCGGGAGTCGATGCGGGTGAGGATGGAAACCCGGCCCTTGCCCGCTTCCTCCCGGGCCTTCACCTGCTCGAGCTGGGCCACGTCGAGCTCCTCGAGCCGGCGGAGGAGCTCGGGGGCACGGAGCTCGTCGAAGTCGGGGATCGGGAACGCGCCTCTCGCGGTCGGCACCGGCATCTCGCTGGTGATGACCGACGGTGCGGTGGAAGCCCCGCTGGCGAACGCCCGGCGGGCGTAGCCGGCCACGGGGGACGGCTCCGGCTCGGCCTCCTCCTCGTCCTCCACCGCGATGGTGGCGGGCCGGCCGAACCGGCGGGCGGGTGCGGCGGTGTCGACCTTCCACGAGTCGTCGGTCGACTCCGGCTCGGACATCGAGTACGACGGCGTGGACACCGGCGGCGGGGGGCTGTAGGGCCGACTCGGGGCGGCCATGGCCGCCTTCGGCTCGGGGCGTCCCCGCAGTACGGCGACGGCCAGCACCAGGCCGGCGACGACACTGCACCCTATCGACAGGTAGATGAGTGTCAGGCCCGATTGCAGAAGCCCGACGACCAACGTCACGGCTGCCGCCAGCACGAGCAAAAAGCTCACCAAGACCACCACGTCACCATCCCGATCGATCGAATAAGGGCCCGGCTACGTACCGATGGTAACGCCCCCGACCTGCGCAACCGCCCATCCCCACGAGGGGTCGTCGGCAAACCGCGGGAGCGGGACCCTCAGCTGCAGAGGACGGAGCGGAGGATCGTCAATCCGAAGAACACGATGATCGGCGAGAGGTCGAGCCCCATGCCGCCCATACCCATGGGGGGGATCAGCCGGCGGATGGGTCCCAGGACGGGCTCGGTGATCGCGTAGAGGAACGAGTACACCGTCGCCATGGCCGATCCGGGCGCGATCGGGAACCAGGACAGGATGACCCGTCCGAACATGGCGATGAGGTATGCGGTGGCGAGAAGGCAGATGAGGTTGCGGATCAGATCACCCTAGGGCCTACGCCCGGTAGAGCCCGCGCTCCTGCAGGCGGCGCTTCTCCTCGGCCGAGACCTCGACATTGGTGGGGGTGAGGAGGAAGACCTGGTCGGCGACCTTCTCCATCTGCCCGGCCAGGCCGTAGGTGACGCCGCTGGCGAAGTCGATGAGCCGCCGGCACAGCTCGCGGTCGACCCCCTGGAGGTTGAGGATCACAGGCTGGCTGCTCTTGAGCCGGTCGCCGATCTCCTTGGCGTCGTTGAACCCGGTGGGGGCCACCAGGTGCACGCGGGGGCTGGCGACAGGGGCGATCTGGCGGACGACGGAGGGACGCTGCTGGATGGTGATCCCACTCTCCTCGCGCGGAAGGGTGCGCACCCCGCCGCCCATGGCGGACGTGGTGGGCTCGGGCTCGTAGGCGGCCTCCATCCGCTCGGGACGGGCGCCGCGACGGGCGGCCATGGGCTGGGGCGGCGGCTCGTCGTAGGGCTCGTACTCCTCGTATTCGTCGTCGTCGACCAACCCCAGATACACCATGGTCCGTCGCCAGATGGATGCCATCGTGAGTGCCTCCTTGGCCCTTCGAGCCTATCGTCGCAGGTCTGTCGGGACGGATCGCGCACCGAACAGGGCGCGGCCGACACGGACCATGGTCGTGCCCTCTTCCACTGCCACTTCGAGGTCGTCGGTCATCCCCATCGACCGCTCGTGCAACTCCAACCGGTCGGCCATCGCGGCCAGCTGCCGGTACCCGTCGCGGGCGTTGTCGGGCGGACCCGCCGGCCCGACCGCCATCAGCCCGACGACGTCGAGGTCGAGGGAACGTAGCCCTTCGACGAGCTCGGGGGCATCGGTCAGCGCGCATCCGTTCTTACCGGGCTCGCCCGAGACGTTGACCTGGACCAGCACCCGCGCCCCCGGGACGCGGCGGGCGATCTCCTCGCCGGCGGCGGCCCGGTCGACGCCCTGCCACAGGTGCACGAGCGGTGCCAGGCGCTTGACCTTGTTGCGCTGGACCCGGCCGAGGAAGTGCCAGCGCGAGGGGGCGGCGGTGGCCGCGTCGGCGTCGGTGTCGGCGTCGGCGTCGGTGGGGTTCGATTCGACCTGTGCCTGCTTGGCCACCAGCTCGTCGGCGTAGTTCTCGCCCACGTCGTGGACGCCGGCGGCCATGGCCGCCCGCACCGCATCGGGACCGAAGCCCTTGGTGACGGCCACGATCCGGATGATTCGGTCGTCGCCGCCGGCGGCGGTGATCCGGCGCCGGACCTCGGAGAGGCGCGCGGCCACGTCGCCGGCGCTGACGGTGAGGCCGCCCCGCATCATCGCCACACCACGGTGGCCTGCCGCTGCAGCTCGCCCCGGGCCCGCCACGAGAAGTGGTCGGGCGAGCAGGCGGTACAGACGCCGACGTCGTCGAGGTGGTGGACACCCACCCGGCCCAGGGCGGCCCGCACGCCGGCCGCCAGGTCGAGGGCGGGGGCGCCGGACGCGGAGGTGGATCGGACGCCGTCGCCCAGGAGGCCGGCGACCCGATCGAGATCGTCGGGGCCGAACTCGTAGCACTCGGGCCCGATGCAGGGTCCGAGCACGGCCCGCACCTCGGTGGCACCCATCGCCCGCATCTCGCCGACGGTGCGCTGGAGGATGCCGGCGGCGAGGCCGGCCCAGCCGGCGTGGGCGACGCCGAACACCCCTTCCGGGCTGTCGAGGACCACGGGGGCGCAGTCGGCGGTGAGCACCGAGATGGCGCAGCCGGGCGTGGCGCACACGGCGGCGTCGGCCACCTCCCCGGCCCCCTCCCCCGGCCGGGTGACGCGGATGACGCGGTCGCCGTGCACCTGGCGCAACCACGTCCACGGGAGGTCGACCACGGCCCGCCGGCGCCGCTCGACGTCGGGATGGACGGCGTGCACGTAAGCCCCCGTGTGTCCCATGTCGCCGTCGTCGCGGCCGGTGGACACGCCCTGCGCCGACCACTGCCGGGGCAACCGGATGGCGGGGCGCTGCTGCAGGGGGCTCGGCCCCCCGGTCATGGCCGCCCGACGGGCGGGCCGGCGACGGCCGGGAGGAGCCCGGATCGGCGCGGCGCGGGCGGCGCGAGCGGCGCTCGCGAGGACGGCGTCACTTCAGGAAGGAAGGGACGTCGAAGTCGTCGTCGTCGTCGGCCATGTCGACCTCGGCCGACGGGCCGCCGAACAGGTCGTCGCTGGCCTGGAAGGCCCGGGCCCGCGAGGGAGCCAGGGGGAGGTTGGTGGAGGCGGTGCGCTCCCGGCTCTCGTCCCAGCGGTCGAAGCCGGCGGCGATGACCGTGACCCTGACCTCGTCGCCCATGGCGTCGTCGATCACCATGCCGGCGATGATGTTGGCGTCGGGGTGGGCCACCTCGTGGATGATCTCGGCCGCCTCGTTGACCTCGAACAGGCCGAGGTCGCTGCCGCCGGAGATGTTCAGCAGGATGCCGCGGGCGCCCTCGATGCTGGCCTCGAGCAGCGGGCTCGAGATGGCGGCCCGGGCCGCGGCCAGGGCCCGGCCCTCGCCCGACGCGTAGCCGATGCCCATGAGGGACGAACCGGCGTTGGTCATGATCATCTTCACGTCGGCGAAGTCGGTGTTGATGAGGCCGGGCGTGGTGATCAGGTCGGTGATGCCCTGGACGCCCTGGAGCAGCACCTCGTCGGCCATCTTGAAGGCGTTGAGCACCGACGTCTTGTCGTTGCTCACCGACAGCAGCCGGTCGTTGGGGATGATGATCAGGGTGTCGACCTTCTCCCGCAGCTTCTGGATGCCGGCCTCGGCCTGCACCGTGCGCCGCCGGCCCTCGAAGGAGAACGGGCGGGTGACGACGCCGATGGTGAGCGCGCCCAGCCCCTTGGCGATCTCGGCGATGACGGGGGCCCCGCCGGTGCCGGTGCCGCCGCCCTTGCCGGCGGTGATGAAGACCATGTCGGCGCCCTTGAGCACCTCCTCGATCTCGTCGCGGTGGGCCTCGGCCGCCTCCTGACCCACCTCGGGGTCGCTGCCCGCACCGAGTCCCCGGGTGAGCTCACGGCCGATGTCGAGCTTCACGTCGGCGTCGCTCATCAGCAACGCCTGGGCGTCGGTGTTGACGGCGATGAACTCGACGCCCTTGAGCCCGGCGTCGATCATCCGGTTCACGGCGTTGACGCCGCCCCCACCGATGCCGACCACCTTGATCACTGCCAAGTAGTTCTGCGGTGTGCCGATCATCGATCGATCCTCCTGACCTGGCCGGCGTCGTGCCGCCCTGTCCAGCGTTGTAAGAGCCATTGGTCTCCAATCCCCTCTCGGGCCCCCACCTGCGGACCAGTCTCACTGTTGACAGGAGGGTTACAGTTATGTCAACCTGTCCCGAGGGGCGAGACTTTACCGATCGGGTTGAGGCGCGTCAAGACCGGGCTCTCGGGTATTCGTACATCGAGGGTGGCGAGGGCTGCGGTGTCGACCTGGCCCAGCACGGTGAGTGCCGCCCGGAACTTCTCCGCCAGCTGCTGGGGCGGTCCGAGACGCACCGTGCCCTCGGGCTGGAGGCGCAGCTCCACACCCCCTTCGGGCCCCGCCTGCACCGCCGCCACCCGGGTCCGCAGGTCGGCCGGTACCGCCGCCGCCACGACCAGCAACCCCGCTGCCGGACCCCCCAGCACCGAGCCCGGGGGCCCGGCCGGAGCGATCCCGTCGAGAGCCAGGAGGTTGCTCGGCGGCGAGTCCAGCAGGGCCAGGACCTGGCCCGTCGCATCCACGACGGCCCATCCGTCACCCGCCGCGGGAGCGGCGGCAACCGGGTCCCGCTCGACCACCCGGATGACGACGGAGTCGGGCCAGCGGCGCTCCACGGTGGCCGTCCGGACCCACGGCAGGGCGGCCACGGCCCGGACCGCGGCGCCCTCGTCGACGTCGACCATGGGCTGCCCGAAGCGGACGCCCGAGGCCTCCAACACCTCGCTGCGAGGGGTGTGGGAGGCGCCCTCCACGTCGATCCCGTCGACGTCCAACAGGGGCGAGCGGGTGGCGCCCCATCCCCCGAACATCAGGGCGCTGACCATGACGATGCCGACCAGGAGCCGCAACCGGCGCCGCCCCTCGTTGCGCCGGACGTCGATGCGCCGCTGACGGATTCTGGGGTCGATAGGGGGTCTGGCCTGCATGTTCATACTGAGTCTCCACGTGATGTCGAGAGTTGAGGGAACCCGACGAGCCGTACCTCGGGCTCCAACAGGACGCCGGAGGTCGCCTCGACCGCGGCCCGCACCTCTTCCATCAGGGCCATCACATCGGCGGCGCTGCCCTGGTCGTCCACCTGGAAGAAGTTGGCATGCTTCGGCGACACGAACGCGGACCCCCGCCGCCGGCCCTTGCAGCCGGCGGCGTCGATCAGCCGGCCGGCCGAGTCGCCGGGCGGGTTGGCGAACACCGAGCCGGCGTTGGCCCCACCCGGCTGGTTCTCCCGCCGCCACCGGGTGATGGCGGCCAGCTCGGCCTCGGAGGCCGCCCGGTCCCCCACCGCGAGCTCGAACTCGGCGGCCACCACGACCTGGTGGGCCGCCACCGACGACCGCCGGTAGCCGAGCGCGAGGTCGGCGGCGGCAACCTCGACCGGCCCGCCGCCGGCCGCGGCCGGACGCACCGGCGGGGCCGGCGGGACCGTGGCCGAGGTCGGCCAGCCGGGCCCGACGGAGGGTGCCGCTGATCTCCGAGCCGTGGCCGCCGGCGTTCATCCGCACCCCTCCCCCGACCGAGCCGGGCACGCCGACGGCCCACTCGAGCCCGGTGAGGCCGGCCGCCGCCGTGCGCCGGGCCAGGACCGGCAGGCTCACCGCGCCCCCCGCCCGCACCCTCGTCCCGTCCACCTCGATCGTCGCGAAACTCTCACCCAGGGTGACGACGAGGCCGGGAAAGCCGGAGTCGGCCACCAGCAGGTTGGAGCCCCGCCCGACCACCAGGACGTCGATCCCGGAGGCCGCCACCGCCCGGCGGGCGAGATCGAGGTCGTCGTCGGCCTCCGCCCGGAGGAACAGGGCGGCCGGCCCGCCGACCCGGTAGGTGGTGAACGGACCGAGGGGGACGTCGCGGCGGGCCCGTCCGCCCAGGATGGCGGCGGCCGCCTCGACGGCGCCTTCGGCACCTCTCATTCGGCGAGCATCTCGTCGGCGAGCGTGGTGAGGTCGCCCGCGCCCAGGGTGAGGCAGAGGTCGCCGGGACGCAGGACCTCTCGCAGCCGGGCCACCAGCTCGGGCCGCCGCGGTACGTACGACACCGGGGCGTCGGCATGGCGACCGAGTACCGCGTCCACGATCAGCTGCCCGGACACACCGGGTCGCGGCTCCTCCCCGGCGGGGTACACGTCGGTCACCACGAGCAGGTCGGCCCCGACGAACGACGACGCGAAGTCGCGCCAGAGAGCCGCCGTCCGGCTGTAGCGGTGGGGCTGGAAGATGCAGACGATCCGCGGCCACCCGCCGTCCCGGGCCGCGGCCAGAGCCGCCGCCACCTCCCCCGGGAGGTGGGCGTAGTCGTCGACGAACGTGACCCCTCGGCGCTCGCCCCGGCGCTCGAACCGGCGACCGACACCGGAGGAGCCGGCCACCGCGGCGGCCACCGCGGCGAACGGGGCCCCGGCGAGGAGGGCGGCAGCGACCGCTCCGGCGGCGTTGCGGGCGTTGTGCAGGCCGGGGAGCGGCACCTCGACCTCACCCAGGAATCGCCCGTGGTCGAGCAGGTTGAACCGTACCGACGAGCGTCCGCCGACGACCTCCGCCATGCGCATGTCCGCCCCCGAGGCGGTGCCGTAGGACACCGCGCCGTGCCTGCGTCCGAGGGCGGCGGCACCCGGGTCGTCGGCGCACACCAGGCGGCTGCCGGACGCGTTGGCGAGGAAGCGGTCGAAGGCGTCCTCCAGCACGTCGAAGCTCCCGTAGTGCTCGAGGTGGTCGGGCTCCAGGCTGGTGACGATCGCGGTGTCGCACGGGAGCTGGAGGAAGGTGCCGTCGCTCTCGTCCGCCTCGACCACCATCCAGTCGCCGTCGTCCCAGCGGGCGCCGGTGCCCAGCCCGATGATCTCGCCGCCGACGACGAACGACGGCCGCATCCCGGCCCCGACCAGGCCCAGGGCGAGGAGGGACGACGTGGTGGTCTTGCCGTGGGTGCCGCTCACCGCCAGCGTGCGGCGTCGGGCGCAGATGGCGGCCAGCACCGACGACCGGGACAGCACCGGCACCGACCGCCGGCGGGCGGCGGCGACCTCGGGGTTCTCGGGCGGTACCGCGGTGGAGATGGCGACCGCGTCCACCTGCTCGTCGTCGGGCCCGAGGTTGGCCGCGTCGTGGCCGACGAAGACACCCACCCCGAGACCGGCCAGGCGATCGAGGGTCGCCGACGGCCGCAGGTCGCTCCCCGACACCCGGTGACCCATGCCGACGAGGACCTCGGCGATGGCGCTCATCCCGCTCCCGCCGACCCCCACCACGTGAATCCGCCGGGGCTCCCGCAGGTCGATCGTCCCCGGGCCGGCGCCGGGCCCCGGTCCGGCACCGGGCCCCGGTTTGGCGATCTCGTCCGTCACCGGCGGGCGTGCTCCTCGACGAGGGCGGCCACCCGGTCGGCCGCGTCGCGCCGGCCCATGGACGCGGCCGCCTGTCCCATGGCGGCCAGGAGGGCGTCGTCGGCCAGCAGGCGTTCGACCTCGGCCACCAGGCGGTCGGCGTCGAGTTCGGCGTCGGGCACCAGCACCGCCCCGCCGGCGTCGGCGAGGGCCCGGGCGTTGGCCGTCTGGTGGTCGCCGGGGGCGTTCGGCAACGGGACCAGCACCGTCGGCAGGCCCACCACTGCGGCCTCGGCCACGGTGTTGCCACCGGCCCGGCACACGAGGAGGTCGGCCGCCGCCATGAGCAGTCCCATGCGGTCCTCGTAGCGCACCGGCTGGTAGACGAGCCCCTCGCCGTCGGGCGGGAGCGACGGACGCTCGGCCTCCACCAGCTCCCAGTCCCGGGCGCCGACGGCGTGGCGCACGGCGAGGTCGCGGCGCCCGGCCCAGAGCTCCACCGCCCCCAGCACGGCCCGGTTGATGCGGAGCGCGCCCAGCGACCCTCCGGTGACGGCGACGACGCGGCGCCCCTCGGGCAGGCCCAGGGCGGCCCGGGCCGCGGCCCGCCCCGCGTCGGACCGGTCGACGGCGAGGATCTCGGGCCGTACCGGGTTGCCGGTGACGACGGCCCCCGGCAGGTCCGTCCCCGGGAAGGAGACCGCGCTGGCCTTGGCGAAGCGTCCGAGGAGTCGGTTGGCGGACCCCGGGACCGCGTTCTGCTCCACCACGACGAGGGGCACCCGGGCGGCGGCGGCGGCCAGCCCGCACGGCACACCGGCGTAGCCCCCGACCGCGACCACGACCGAAGGCCGGCGTCGCCGGACCAGGGCGACGGCCTGGGCGACGGCCCGGGTCAAGCCCCAGGCCGCGCCGGCGTTGTCGACCGTCCCGCGCACCGACACCCGGCGGGCGAACCCGCGGCCGGGAAGGAGGGTGACGCCGAACCCGGCGTCGGGCACCATCTGCGCCTCGAGTCCCCGCTCGCTGCCGACGTAGTGGATGGACGCCGCCGGGTGGCCCCGCTCGACCAGGGCCCGGCCCAGGGCCAGCCCGGGGACGACGTGGCCGGCGGTGCCGCCCCCGGCCACGATCGCCCACGTGGGCTCCTCGGCGGGGCTTCGGTCCCCCGTCGACCCGTCCCGCGTCACTTCTTGGGGGGGACCGCGTGGCGGGCGACGTTGAGGAGGACGCCGACCGAGGCCATGGTCACGACGAGGGCGCTGCCCCCGAACGACAGGAAGGGCAGGGGAACGCCGGTGACCGGCAGCATCCCCGTCACCGCTCCCATGTTGACGAGCGCCTGGCCCACCACCCAGGTGGTGATGCCGGTGGCCATCAGCATCCCGAACCGGTCGGGCGCCCGGTGGGCGACCCGGATGCCCAGCACGGCGAAGGCGGCGAAGAGGCCGAGCACGAGCAGGGTGCCGACCAGGCCGAGCTCCTCGCCCACGATGGCGAAGATGAAGTCGGTGTGGGCGTTGGGCAGGAATCCCCACTTGGCCCGGCTCGCCCCCAGGCCGACACCTGCGAGGTGCCCGGTGCCGAGGGCCACCAAGCGACTGGGCGACCTGGTACCCGGTGTTGGAGACGTCGCCCCAGGGGTCGACGAACCCGAACACCCGGTTCCGCCGGTAGCCGGCACCCATGGCCAGGACGACCGCACCCACGGTCGATGCGAAAAACACCGCGCCCATGCGCAGGAGCGGCATCCCCGCCACGAAAAGCTCGACCAGGACGATGAGGACGAACACCATGGCCGTCCCCATGTCGGGCTGGAGAAGCACCAGGCCCCCGAGGACGCCCGCCACCACCACCACCGGTCGGAGGGTGAACTTGGACTCGTGCATGCGGTCGGAGCGGCGGGCGAGCAGGTCGGCGACGAACACCAGGAGGGCGAACTTGGCCGGCTCCGACGGCTGGAAGCTGAGGAACCCGTACCCCAGCCAGCGGGTGGAACCGCTGACGTTGATGCCCACGAACTGCACGGCCACCAGCAGCACGAGGGAGACCACCACCATCGGCCAGGCGAGGGCCGCCCACCGCCGGTAGTCCCAACACGCCGTGCAGACCATGGCGACGGTGCCGATCGCCACCCACGCCGCCTGCTTCTGGAAGAACACCCACGCCCCGCCGTAGCCCCGCAGCGCCTCCACCGACGACGCCGACAGCACCATCATCAGGCCCATGACGATCAGCAGCGCCGTCACCGTGGCGAGCAGCACCCACCCCGACTCCCGTGCCTCCGCCACCACCAGCCGGGCCGCCGGCGCCTTGGCCACCGGCGACCGGGCCGTGAACGGCCGGGCCTTCGGCACCCTCGGCGGTTTGATCGGACCGGATGAGTGGGTGCGGGCGAAGACCCGTTTGCGAGAGTGCGGCGATGCCGGTCTGTCCCACGAAACTGCCCGCTCGGTGATCGTCCGCCTCGGCGGGATGCCGGTGCCGCGGCGGGCGGGCGCCGCGATCGGGCCTCGGGACCGAGGGGCGGCGGCTGACCGGGCCGGTGCGCGGGGCGGAAGGGGCGGCGCCAGCACCTGGGCCCGGGCCGCCCGCACCCCGATCGGCTTGGGATCCCGCGACGGCGAGAAGGGCGAGGGTCTGCCCTCGGGGCGGCGGGAACCGATCCGGCCCGGGGCGCTGCGGCGCGGCGCGGAGTCGACGCTGGAGCGGGACCTGGCCGCCGGCGTTCCCGGCCCCGGCAGTGGGGCCCGGCGGCGCGACGGGGCGGGCGCCGGGGCGCGTCGTTCCACGAGGATGGCGCGAGACGCCGTGCGGGTCGGCGTCGGGGCCCGGCGGCGTGACGAAGCGGGCGCCGGGACGCGTCGATCCGCCGGGATGGGGCGACGCGCCGTCCGGGTGCCGGTCGCGGCGTGGGCGGCGCCGGCGGGGGCTCCCACCGTCGCCGGTTCGGGCCGGCGGGTGAGCCGGGCAGCCAGGTCGCGTGCCGCCAGGAGGGCCGGGTCGGAGGCCCGCGCCTCCCATTCGTCCCGCGTGGCGGCCGGGCGGGCCGCCTGGCGCTTCGGGGCCTGCCGTCGAGGGGTCATGCCAAGTCCTCCACCAGGGAACGGACGGCCCGAGCGAAGTCGTCGCCGCGTTGCGAGTACGAGTCGTACCAGTCGAAGCTGGCGCAGCCGGGAGAGAGAAGGACGGCGTCGCCCGGGCGGGCGGCGGCGGCGGCCAGGATGACCGCATCGTCCATCGAGGCCGCCGTCCGCACCGGCCGCAGCCCGTCGAACGCGGCAACGACCTCGGCGCCGGCCTCGCCGATGGCGACCACGGCCCGGATGCGGTCCGCCCCCCCGGCCAGGGCGGAGAGGTCGAGTCCCTTGTTCCGCCCGCCGGCGATCAGCACCACCGACGCGAACCCGGCCACGGCGGCGGCCGCGGCGTGGGGGTTGGTGGCCTTGGAGTCGTCGTACCACCGGACGCCGTCCGCCTCCGCCACCAGCTCCAGGCGGTGGGGCAGGCCCTCGAAGCCGACCAGGGCGGCCCGGATCCCCTCGACCGTGGCCCCGACCGCCGACGCCGCGGCTGCCGCGGCCAGCGCGTTGGACACGTCGTGGGGCTGCGACCGGGGCAGCTCGTCCATGTCGACGAGCGAGCCCACGGGGCCCTGCAGCACCCGGTCGACCACCGTCCAGTCCGCCGCCCGCCCCGGGCTCCCGATCCCGATCCCGATCCCGAAGGTGACGACCTTCCCCGGCGCGCCGGCGGCAGCGGCCATCACGACCGGGTCGTCGGCGTTGACGACGGCCACGTCCCCCGCCTCCTGGCGCTCCCAGATGCGGGCCTTGGCCGCGATGTAGGCGTCGACGTCGGGATGCCAGTCGAGGTGGTCGGCGGCCAGGTTGAGCCACACCGCCACCGCCGGGCGGAAGCCGTCGACGAACTGCAGCTGGAACGACGAGACCTCGGCCACCACCACGTCGACCTCCCGGCCGACGGCGGACGACAGCGGCAGGCCGATGTTGCCGGCGGCGATGGCCGCCACACCCGACTCCACCAGCATGCGGGCGACGAGCGTGGTCACCGTCGTCTTCCCGTTGGTGCCGGTGACGGCGACCACCGGGCGGTCGAGGTCGCGCCACGCGAGCTCGATCTCGCCCAGCACCGGCACGCCCTGCTCGGCCGCGGCCCGGAACACGGGGTGGCGCACCGGCACGCCGGGGCTGGTGGCGACCAGGTCGGCCTCCTTCACCAGCCGGCGGAGGGTGTCGGCGTCAGGGCACTCGACCAGCTCGACGCCGAGGGTTTCGGCCCGCGTGCGTCCGGCCGGCCCGGGGGCGTCGTCCACCGCCACCACCCGCCAGCCGTGGGCCAGGAGGTGCCCGGCGACGGCCTCGCCGCTCCGGCCCATCCCGACGACCAGTGCCACGCCCGAGCCGGTGGGTTCCGTCATCCTCCGTCCCCCATGAGGCGGCAGACACCGGCCGACAGGAAGTCGGCGTAGAACAGGCCGATGGCGAGGGCCGTGAGCAGGGAGGCCAGGATCCAGAACCGCACGATGACGGTGGTCTCGGGCCACCCGATCAGCTCGAAGTGGTGGTGGAGGGGCGCCATCCGGAAGACCCGCACGTGCCAGATCTTGAAGCCGACGACCTGCACGACCACCGAGAGGGTGATCATCACGAACAGTCCGCCGACGACGGGCAGCAGCAGGTGGGTGTTGGTCGTGAGGGCGAGCGCGCCGAGTGCGGTGCCGATGGCCAGGGAGCCGGTGTCGCCCATGAAGATCTTGGCCGGGGCCGCGTTCCACCACAGGAAGCCGGCGCAGGCCCCGGTCAGCGCGGCGGCGATGATCGACAGGTCGAGGGCCGGGCCGAGGAAGTAGCAGGACTCGTGGCGGAACTGCCAGAAGGCGATGAACACGAAGGCGGAGAAGGCGTACATGGCGGAACCGGCCGCCAGCCCGTCGAGGCCGTCGGAGAGGTTGACCGCGTTGGACGCCGCCATGAGCACGAGGACGACCCAGACCAGGTAGATCGGGTCGCTCAGGTCGATGCCGGTGTCGCGGGCGAAGGAGATGTTGGTGCGCACCTTGGCCTTGTAGACCGCCAGCAGGCCGAAGGTGACGAAGACGAAGAGCAGTCCGAGCGTCTTGGCCATCTTGTTCAGGCCCAGGCTGCGCTGGCGGGAGATCTTGATCCAGTCGTCGATCAGGCCCACCAGCCCGGCACCGAGCATCACCATGATGACGAGGAACCCGGCGGCGGTGAACACCGCGCCGGTGCGGACGTGGGCGGCCACGTAGCCGATCACCACTGCGGCCAGGATGGCCAGGCCGCCCATGGTGGGCGTTCCGGCCTTGGTCAGGTGACCCTGGGGCCCGTCCTCCCGGATCTGCTGGCCGATGCCCCGCACCTGGAAGGCGCGGATGAGGATGGGGGTGCCGAGGATGGTCGTGAGCAGGGCGACGCCGCCGGCGATGAGGAGGGCGACCATCTAACGGGCGCCGCCCCGGGGGACCGACGCCAGGCGGTCGAGCTCCTCGGCGACCACCACGCGGTCGTCGAAGGGGACGGCCCGATCGCGGATGACCTGGGTGGTCTCGTGGCCCTTGCCGGCCACCACCACCACGTCACCCGGGCGGGCGGACGACAGGGCCATGGCGATGGCCTTGCGCCGGTCGGGCTCGACGGCCACCATGCCCGTGCCGGAGGCCGGGGACCCCGATTGGCGGGTGCCGGCCAGGATGGCGTCGATGATCGCCCTCGGGTCCTCCGACCGGGGGTTGTCGGATGTGACGACGGCCAGGTCGGCCAGGCTCGAGGCGATTGCGCCCATGAGCGGGCGCTTGGCGTGGTCCCGCTCGCCGCCGCATCCGAAGACGACGACGACCCGCCCGTCCCGGGGGTCGTTGTCGCCCGTGTCCGGGTCGCCGGTGTCTGCGCCGCCGGTGTCTGCGCCGCCGGTGTCTGCGCCGCCGGTGTCTGCGCCGCCGGTGTCTGCGCCGGCCGAGGGTGGGCCGGCCGAGGGTGGGCCGGCCGAGGGTGGGCCGGCCAAGTCTGGGCGGGCGGTGTCTGGGCGGGCGGCGGCGGCGGCCATCGCCCGGGCCGCGCCCAGGCACGCCTCCAGGCCGGCCGGGGTGTGGGCATAGTCGACCAGCACACGGAAGGGCTGCCCCCGGTCGACCGGCTCGAACCGCCCGGGCACCGCACCGGCCGACGACAACCCGGCCGCCACCGCGGCCGCCGGAACGTCGAGCTCGCGGGCGGCGGTGGCCGCGGCCAGGGCGTTGGCCACGTTGAAGGCGCCCCCGGGCCGCAGCCACACCTGCTGTCCGTCCCACCGGAAGCGGGCACCATCCGGGCCCATCTCCAGCCCCTCGGCGTCGGCCAGGGAGAACGTGCGGGTCGGCAGCCGGGCGGCGGCCAGCAGCCGGCGGCCCCACGGATCGTCGGCGTTCACGACCGCCACCCCGGTCCGCTCGGGCGAGAACAGGCTGGCCTTGGCCGCGAAGTAGTCGTCCATGCCGTCGTGGAAGTCGAGGTGCTCCGGGCTCAGGTTGGTGAACACGGCCACCGTGAACCAGGTGGCCTCCACCCGGTGCAGGGCCAGGGCATGCGACGACACCTCGAGGGCGACGGCCGACGCCCCCCGAGCGGCCGCCCCCGCCAGCGCCGCCTGGAGCTCGATGGCCTCGGGCGTGGTGCGGGGGCCGGACAGGGTGCCGATGACCTCCGCCCGCCGGCCGTCGGCCTCGAGGACGGCCTTGAGCAGGTGCGTGGTGGTGGTCTTGCCGTTGGTGCCGGTGACGCCGACAACCGCCACCCGCCGCGACGGGTGATCGTGGAGCGCCGCCGCCACCCGGGCCATGGCCACCCGGCCGTCGGCCACGAGGACCTGCGCCACGTCGTGGCCGGTCGTGGGGCGGCCGAGCGTGGCGGGGTCGAGGGGACGCTCACACAGAATCGCTACGGCACCGGCGGCAACCGCCGCGGGAGCGAAGTCGTGACCGTCCACCGACCGTCCCCGGACGCAGCAGAAGAGGGAGCCGACGCGTACGTCCTGCGAGTTGGCGGTGATGGCGAGGACGTCGGTGCCCGCCGGGTCCGGGTCACCCCGGAGTTGCAGCACCTCGACATCGCCCAGCAGCTGGTCGAGTCGCACGTGGGGGTCAGGCTCTCGTGGGCGAAGCCCCGAGCGTACCGGCCTCCGGGCCCCGTCCCGCCGATACCCGTCCCGGCAGGAGGCCCGTAGCCAGGTCGCGCTCGGACGACGAGGACAGGGGGGTGTCGTTGGTCGGCTGCGGCGGGATGTCGAACAGCCGGGTGCCGGCGGCCCCGAGGCGGGCGAAGGCGGGAGCCGACACCAGTCCCCCGTAGATAGGGGTCGGCTCGTCGAGCACGACGATGGCCGACAGGCGGGGGGCGGAGGCGGGGACGAACCCGGCGAAGCTGGCCACGTAGGCCCCGTCCTTGTAACCGGGGGCGTTGTCCTTGGGCTTGCCGGCGGTGCCGGTCTTGCCGGCCACCGTGTAGTTCGGGAAGGCGGCGGCCGTGCCGGTGCCATCAGCCACGGCGCCCACCAGCATCCTGGTCACCGCCGCCGCCGTGTCCTCCGACACCACCCGGTGGCCCTTGGCCACGGCGGGTTGGCGCAGCTTCCCGGAGGCGTCCACCGTCCCCCGCACGAGGCGGGGAGCCATGTAGGTGCCGCCGTTGGCGATGGTGTTGTAGGCGCCCAGCATCTGCAGCGCGGTGACCGCTACTCCCTGGCCGATGGGGACGGTGGCGATCGACGTCCCCGACCAGTCCTCGGGGGCGGGCAGGATGCCGCCCGACTCGCCCGGGAAGTCGAGGGCGGTCTGCTCGACCAGGCCGAAGTCCTCGAGGTAGTGGTTGATCCGGTCCTTGCCCAGACGCTGGCCGATCATGATCGTGCCCACGTTGGAGGACTCGGCCATGATCTCGTCCACCGACCAGTAGCCCGGCTCGTGGTCCTCGTCGTCCTTGAAGACGACGTCGGCCACCTTGTACCGGTCGGGCACGCTCAGGCGGGTGTCCCCCTCGACGATCCCCTCCTCCAGCGCGCCGGCGATGGTGACGACCTTGTTCACCGAACCCGGCTCGTAGACCCTGGTCACGGCCATGTTGTCGAAGCTGGGCGTGGGCGGCGCGCCGTCCTTGCCGGCGTCGAGGTTGGCCAGGGCCAGGATGTCGCCGGTGCGGGGGTCCATGACGATGGCGACGCCGCCCTTGGCCTTCGACGTGACGATCTGCTCGCCCAGCACCCGCTCCGTCTCGTACTGCATGGCCTGGTCGATGGTTAGCACGAGGTGGTGGCCCCGCTCCGGCGGCTCGAGCTGGCGGGTGCCGGCGGCGATGTCGTTGCCGCCGACGTCCTTCTCCACCAGCAGCTCGCCCGCCTTGCCGGTGAGCTCGGTGTCGTACTGCAGCTCGAGACCGGAGAGGCCGATGTCGTCGTCGCCCACCTCGCCCAGCACGGGTGCGGCCAGGGTCCCCGACGGCAGGAGGCGGGTGGGCTCCTCCTGGAGGAAGACGCCCTCGAGGGCCAGGGTCTCGACCGCCGCGGCCACGTCGTCCTCCACCTTGCGGGCCAGGTAGACGAACTCGGTGTCGGCCGTGAGCTGGGCATAGAGCTCGTCCTCGTCGAGGTCGAGCACGGGGGCGAGGGCCCGGGCGGCGGCGGCCGGGTCCTTCACGAGAGTCGGGTCGGCACACACCGTCTTGCGCCGGAGGGAGATCGCCAGCTCGGCGCCGTTGCGGTCGAGGATCGAGCCCCGGTCGGCGGGCAGGACCCGCGACTCGAGTCGCTGGGACTCGCCGAAGACGGCGTAGCGCTCGGCCGAGACGCCCTGGACGTCGGCCAGCCGCCACACCAGGCCCGCGAAGCACACGGCCATGGCGACCAGGAGCGCGACCAGGCGGGCGCGGGGGGCGGAGACGTTCACCCTTCGGAACGTCCCGTTAGCCGGCCGGCGGCGGGGACGCCTGGCTGACCGGTGACAGGTAGACGACGACGGCCGGCGGGGCCATGCCGAGGCGGCTCCGGGCCTCGTCCACGATGCGGGACGGGGCCTCGAGGCGGGCCACGTCGAGTCGCAGGCGCTGGTTCTCGGCCTGGGCCGCGGTGACCTCGGACTCGAGGACGTCGACCGGACCCTGGCCCTGGGCCAGCAGGACCCGCACGCCGACGATGGCGAACAGCCCGGCGCACGCCAGGCCCACGAGCGCGCCCACCACCAGGCGCCGGCGCCGGCGGGCGCGGGCATCGGGGTCGGGCGGGCCGACCACCCGCAGGGGCGGACGCCGCTCGGGCCGGACCTCGGGCTGGGGCTGGGGCCGGGGCCGGGGTTGGGGCTGGGCGGCGGTGGCGTAGGCGCCCGCCGGTCCCGAGCGGGAGGGCATGGCCCGGTCGGATCCCGCCCGCCGGGCGGGCGGGGTGGCCGTGGTCCCGACGGGCAGCGGCCGCGCAGGCGTCGTTCGGCGGGTGGGGTTGGGGCGGGTGGCGTTCCCGGCGCGTGCGGTGCGGCGGGTGGGGGCGGGGCGGGTGGCTGTCGGGCCGGCGGGCATCGTGGGGCGGGAGGGGTCGACGCGTGCCGGGGCCCTGGCAGCGGCCCGGGTGTCCGATCGGGCGGCGACGGTCCGGGGGGCAGTCGCCCGGGTGTCCGACCGGGCGGCGGCGGTCTGGGCGACAGCGGGCCGGGTGGCGGTGCGGGGGGCGGCGGTCCGGGTGTCCGACCGGGGGGCGGCGGTCCGGGGGGCGGCGGTCCGGGGGGCGGCGGTCTGGGCGACAGCGGACCGGGGGGCGGCGTTGCCGGTGGCAGTCGCCCGGGTATCCGACCGGGGGGCGGCGGTCCGGGGGGCGGCGGTCTGGGCGATAGCGGGCCGGGTGGCGGTGCGGGTGGTGGCGGTGCGGGTGGGGGCGGTGCGGGTGGTGGCGGTCCGGGTGGTGGCGGTCCGGGCGGTGGCCGACGCCGGCGGGGCGGAGAACGGCGTCGAGGCGCGCCGCGACTCGGGGAGGCGGGCCCGCTGGCGGCCGGTGACGGCCGCCGTCCCGGGCGTACGGCCGGCGGCGTTGGCGGACGTACGAGCCCGGGTCGGAGCAGCCAGGGGGTCGCCGGTGCCGGCGGGCCGGCGGGGCGAAACGCGATCGGTGGGGACGCGATCGGTGGGGACGCGATCGGTGGGGACGCGGCCGGCTCGGGTGGCGGTCATGGGCTACTCCTCAACTTCTCGACGGCCCGCAGCCGGGCGCTCTCGGCCCGCCGGTTGGCCTCCACCTCGGTCGCCGACGGCTTGTGGGCGCCGCGCCACAGGAGCCGCACGTCGGGCTCGGCCCCGCACCCGCACGGCAACCCGGGCGGGCAGACGCACCCGCCGGTGGCGGCGAACACGAACTTCTCCTTCACCAGCCGGTCCTCCCCCGAGTGATAGGCGAGGACCGCCACCCGCCCGGCGGGAACCAGCAGGTCGAGGGCCTGGTCGAGCGCCCGGGGGATGACGGCCAGCTCGGCGTTGACCTCCATCCGGATCGCCTGGAACGTGCGCCGGGCGGGGTCGCCGCCCCGGCGGCGGGCGGGGGCGGGGATGGCGCTGCGGATCACGCCGGCCAGTTCGGTGGTCGTGGACAGGGGGCGGGCGTCGATGACGGCTCGTGCGATCCGGGCCGCGAAGCGCTCTCCGCCGAACCGGGCGATGAGCTCGGCCAGCGGCTCGAACGCGTACCCGTTGACGACGTCGGCCGCGGAGAAGGTCTCGGTGCGGTCCATCCGCATGTCGATGGGGCCGTCGCCGCGGTAGCTGAACCCCCGGTCGGGCCGGTCGAGCTGCATGGAGCTGACGCCCAGGTCGAAGAGGACACCCGAGACGCGCTCATGGCCGAGGCCCCGGACGGCGTCCGCCAGGGTGTCGAACCGTGCGTGGACCAAGGTAACGCGGGCCCCGAACCGGGCGGTGGCGACGCTCGCCTCCGTCAGGGCGTCCGTGTCCCGGTCCAGACCGATCACGGAGAGGTCGGGTCGAGCAGCGAGGAGCGCCGCCGAGTGGCCTCCCGCCCCCACCGTGGCGTCGACGATCACGCCCTCCGGCACGGGCCGGAAGACGTCGACCACCTCCGCCACCATCACCGGGAGGTGCCTGGCCGTCCTGCTGCTGTCGCTTCCGTCGGTTGCGCTCATCCGCAACCCCCCGACCGGGGCTACGCCGAGATCCGTTCCCGGCTGTGGAAGGGGCGAAGAGGGGGATCTTCCCGCTTTCCGATCGGAGGGTTGCGCATGGGCGCGCCCCGTGCTGCCTCACTGCGGTCCCGCCTGTCCCGCCTGTCCCGCGGCACCCGCGGCGCCGGACGGCGCCGTCTCGAGCACCTCGGCCGACCCGTGCAGGGCCGACTCCCCCGCCCCCTTGGCCCGCTCCCAGGCGGCGATGTCCCAGATCTCGACGTGGTCCCACGCGCCCGTGACGACCACCTGCCGTTCGTCGCTCAACTTGGCGAACTGGCGCAGGTTGGCCGGGATGGGGATGCGACCCTGCCGGTCGGGGCTGGCTTCCTGCGCTTCGGCGAAGAAGACTCGGGCCATGTTCCGCTCGACGGTCGAGCCTTTGGCCCGCTCCTTCATCTCCTCGGCCCGGGATCGGAACTCGGCCGGCGCCCAAAGCGCCAGGCAACCGTCGGTCTGCGTGGTCAGGTACGCCTGCGTCAGCAGCTCGCGGAAGCGCGCCGGCAGGATCAGCCTTCCTTTCGGATCGAGGGAGTGCAGGAACTCCCCTAGGAACATGTGCCACCCACTCGTCCTCTGCCCACGCCCTCTGATGGTCGACTGATTCCGGTGAAAGTGGGGGGTCCCTCCCCACTTCGCACCACTTCGAGCCACATTGAATCCCCCAGACTCCACTCGTGTCAACCCACGGGCTGAAAACGCGGGCGTCAGGGGTTGAGGTCTGCCGGTTGTGGGCGATGATCTGACCCGTGGACCTCCCTCTCCGGACCCGGGCCGCGGCCCTCGCCGGTCGCGTGGTGTCGGAGGTCTCGCGCCGGGCAGGACGGGGCGCGGGATCCGTCATCGGCGGGCGGGTGACGCTGGCCGTCGACCCGTCGGCCCTGGAGCAGATGGCCGCCGGGCACAAGGTGGCCCTCGTCTCGGGGACCAACGGCAAGACCACCACCACCCGCCTGCTGGCGGCCGCCCTGTCCACCCGGGGACCGGTGGCGTCGAACGCCGCCGGCTCCAACCTCCTGCCCGGACTGGTCGGCGCCCTGTCCTACGAGCGGCCGGGGGCGGTCGTGGCCCTCGAGGTCGACGAAGGGCTGCTGTCCGACGCCGCCGAGGCGGTGCAGCCGGTGGCGGTGGTGCTGCTCAACCTCAGCCGCGACCAGCTCGACCGCATCGGCGAGGTCCGCCTGCACGCCCTGTCGTGGCGCAGGATGCTGGACTCGCTGCCGGCCACGACGGTGGTCGCCAACGTCGACGATCCTCTCGTGGTGTGGGCGGCGGAGGCGGCCGGCACTGCGGTCTGGGTCGGCACCGGCCAGCGGTGGCGGGAGGACGCAACGTCGTGCCCGTCCTGCGGCAACCGGATCCGATGGGAGCCGGCGTCCGACCAACCGGCGTCTGGCCAACCGGCGTCTGGCAACCCGGCGGGCGGCGACCCGTCGGGCGGGGGCCCCGCCTGGGCCTGCTCCTCCTGTCCCCTGGCCCGTCCCAAGCCCGACCTGTGGCTGGAGGGCCGCGATCTCGTGCTGGCCGACGGGCACCGGCTGCCGATCAACCTCCAGCTCCCGGGGTGGTGCAACCTGGCGAATGCGGCCATGGCCGCCGGCGGCGTGGTGGCGCTGGGCCAGGACCCGGCGTGGGCCGTGCAGGCGATGGCCCGGGTGGGCACGGTGGCCGGCCGCTACGAGCGGGTGACGGTCGACGGCGTGCGGGTGCGCCTCCTGCTGGCCAAGAACCCCGCCGGGTGGGCCGAGGCCCTCGACCTCATCCGGCCGGCCCCTACTCCCGTCGTGATCGGCATCAACGCCCGGGTGGCCGACGGCCACGACCCGTCCTGGCTGTGGGACGTGCCCTTCGAGAAGCTCCGCGGCCGCCAGGTGGTGGCCACCGGCGAGCGGGGCCGCGACCTGGCCGTCCGGCTGCGCTACGCCGGGGTGTCACACGCCTACGTGGAGGACTACCTGCAGGCGATCCGGGCCGCCGGCGGGCCCGAGGTCGACCTGGCCGCCAACTACACGTCGTTCCAGGACGCCCGGCTGGCCCTCGCCCGTGCCTCCTGAATCCGGGCCTCCCGAATCCGGGCCTCCTGAATCCGGGCCTCCCGAATCAGGGCCTCCTGAATCCGGGCCGGGGCGGGTCGTCTCGATCGCGGTGCTGTACCCGGAGCTGCTGGGGACCTACGGCGACGGCGGCAACGCCACGGTCCTGGCCCGGCGCCTGGAGTGGCGGGGCATCGGCTGTGAGGTGGTTGAGGTGAACGCGGGTGAGCCCACGCCCAGCTCGTGCGACATCTACCTCCTCGGCGGAGGCGAGGACGGGCCCCAGTCCCTGGCCACCCGCGAGCTGCTGGGCAGCCGATCCCTCCATCGGGCGGTCGACGACGGCGCCGCGGTGCTGGCGGTGTGCGCCGGGTTCCAGCTCCTGGGGGTCTCCTTCGTGGGACCGGACGGCGCCGAGATCGAGGCTCTGGGCCTGCTCGACGTCTCCACGGTGCGGGGCGACGGCACCCGCCGGGTGGGCGAGATCGTGGTGGAGCCCGACCCCGCCCTCGGTTTGCCCGAGCTCACCGGCTACGAGAACCACGCCTGCGTGACGGCCCTCGGCCCCGGCGCCCGGGCCCTGGGCAAGGTCACCGTCGGTTACGGCAACGACTCGGGCGACGGGTCCGAGGGTGCGGTGGCGGGCCGGATCGTGGGCACCTACCTCCATGGACCGGTGCTGGCCCGCAACCCGGCGCTGGCCGACCACATCCTCTCGGCGGTGGTCGGGCCCCTCGAGCCGCTCGACGACACCGACGTGGACGCCCTGCGGGAGGAGCGCCTCGCCAACGCCCACCGTCCCCATCCCATCGCCACCACCCGCCGCTGGGCCCGCCGCCACCACTGACCCGCCGCTGCGTCGGCCCGGTTACGTCAAGAGACCGCCGTCACGTCAACGGACCCCGAATCAACAGACGTAGTCGAAATCGAAGCCATCGACCCACTGGCTCAGCACCACCGGTCCGCCGGTGGCCGAGAAGGCGGGCGCGCAGCGGGCGATGGCGTCCGCCAGGTTGGTGGACCCCGCCGTCCAGTTCGAAAGGGCGAGGCGGTGGTCGCCCATGATCCGGCCCCACATGCGGGGGGTCGAGTAGACGCCGACGACGACGCCCGGCTGGCGCTGCAAGAAGTCGATGCTGCCCTGGAGCGAGGCCCGGTTGGCGACAAAATCGGTGTCCGACCACGAATTGTCGGGTTCGACGTCGAGCCACCACACCCGGCCGGCGGCCCGTCCGGTGATCGCCTGGGCGTGGTTGAACGCCTGGGACGCGGCGTTGAAGCCGAAGTCGTAGGCGCACGCGCCGTCGTTGCCGGGCCGGCAGGCGGCGTCGGGCACCTTTTGCGAGTACCAGTCGAGGGCGGTGGCCCCAGGGCCGGGATTGGAGGTGTTCATATAGAAGGCGGCACCTCCCGGTGTGGCCTCGGCCCACGCGAACTGGCTGCTCAGGCAGGGGTTGGCGGTGTACGGGCGGCCGCCCGTGACCCCCACGATCCCGAAGAACTGGGGCGCCGGCAGGGCCTTGCCGCACTGGGGCCAGGAGATGTCGCTACCGACCGAGCCGCTGGGCACGGACCGCGGCGGCGGGGCGCCGGGCGACGTCGGCGAACCCGGCGAATTGCTCGAGCCCGTGGTCAGGGCGAGCAACACGGCGGTGACGAGAGCGGCAAGAGGGTTGATGGGCGGAGGAGAGTACAGACTCCCAGCCGAAAAGCAACGGCATACCGTGGCCGGACGGCGTGGACGCCCCCGGCGCGCGCCGCCCGAACGGGCGTCCGCCCGCCCGCTCTTCTATCCTCGGGCCGCCATGGCAGATGCGAAGCGAGATCGGCAGCGGTTGGCCCGGCAGGCGAAGATCGAGGCCGAGCTGGCGGCCAAGAAACGGGCCGCCCGGCAACGGCAGGCGATCATCGGCGGGGCCATGTTCGCCGTGCTGGCCGCGATCGTCCTGATCGTCAACCGCGACGACGACAAGACCACGGTGACGTCCGGGACCACCACCACGATCGCCGAGACGGCCACGACCGCACCGGTGGCGACCCTCGCCCCGCCCCAGGAGTCGGCCGCCGGCAAGCCGTGCGTGCCTCGCTCGCAACCCCTCCCCGACGGCGCTCCCGAGGTCGACGTCGAGGTCGGTCCGCCCCCGACGGCGCTGGTCAGCAAGGACCTCACCGTCGGCACCGGCGAGCCCGTACCCGCGGGAGCGACGGTCAAGGTGAACTACATCGGGGTCTCGTGCTCCACCGGCGTCATCTTCGACTCCTCGTATTCCCGCGGCCAGCCCGCCGAGCTCTCCCTCAACCAGGTGATCCCCGGCTGGCAGCAGGGCATCCCCGGGATGAACGTGGGCGGCAAGCGCCTCCTCGGCATCCCGCCCGCCCTCGCCTACGGCGACGACGGCAGCCCCTCCGGCACCTTCGCCCCCCAGGAAACCCTCTGGTTCGTCGTCGAGGTCCTCGAAGCCCGACCGGCCTAGCCGCCGGGTCGGGCCGGGCCGGCGGGTCATTCGGCCATATGGCCCGCTGCCGACCGCCGCGAACACCTCACCGGTGCTCCGGGTCCAACGCTGGTGACCACAACCGCCTGGACTCCACGACGGGGGTTTCCCACACGGGGGACGAAGCGATCCCGCGCCATATCACCATCCCGGTTCGGCTCTCGGTGGTGAAGTGCAACGCACCATTCCGTCGGGACCGGTGACCTCGAAAGTGGCATTGGGCAGGAGTTTGGCTTCCCATTCGGGGAGATGGAGCAGGTGATGATGCCGTTGGCACAACATCACGAGGTTCGACAACTCCGTGGCCCCGCCGTGGGTGACCCACCGGACGTGGTGGCCTTCGCACCATTTTGACGGCCGGTCGCAGCCGGGGAACCGGCAGTGCTCGTCGCGGATGACCAGCGCGCTCCACAGCGGAGCGGGGATGGTGCGCGTCGACGTGCCGTAGTCGAGGATGGCGGAGCGAGCCGACATGAGCACCCGGTGCACCGAGGCGTCGCACAGCAGCCGTGACACGCTCGCCCCGTCGATGGCGGGACCGTCGATGATCCGGCCCCCCTCGCCCAGCACCAGCGCGTCGAGGTCGACCACCACGTTGAGATGGGGCCGGTGCCGGCCCCCGGGCCTCGTCTGCTGGTGGTCGAGGAAGAACCGGCAGATCTCGATCAGGGCCTCGGCCCTGCGCTCTGCCGGGGTACGGGACCCATCGTCGGAGGTGGCCAGGCGCAATGCGGTCTCCACCGTGGCGCCGCCCTCGGCGTCGAACGAACCGTCGAGCACGTAGCGCCCGTCGAGGGTGGACGACAGGTGCAGCGACCGCTCGGGCTCGGTGGGCTCGGGCGGCTCGGGCTGGGCCCGGGCCTTCCACGAGGCCATGGCCCGACAGGTGCCGGCCACCGTCAGGGGCACCAGGTAGGAGACGAGCTCCGCCTCCTGCCCGGCCAGCACCTCGACCGTGGAATCGTCGACGTTGGCCAGGATGGCCTCCACCTGTCCCCCCGACAACGACCCTGCGCCATAGGCGGCGGCGATCACCGGCAGCTTGCGCAACCGGGAGGCGATCGAGCTCGTCCGCTTCGCCGCCCGATCGGTCATGCGGGCCGAGGACTTGAGCCACGCCGTCATCGACGTGGCCCCGTCGATGTCCCACAGCGAGGCCGCGTCGAAGGCCCCCACCACCTCCGCTATCCGGGCGTCGAGCTGGTCCCGCAGGGCCAACGCCCGCACGATCGCAGCACCGTCGACCGCAATGTCGAGGTTCTCGATCGCTTCGGCCAGGTCATCCAGCACGTCCCAATCGTACACCTGTTCGATCGCCTATGGCAACGAAACCATCGATTTTCCGCCACTATTTCCTCCGGCTTTGTCCGTCACGATCTACAGGCCCCAGGGGGAGCACGTTTCTTCCAATCGCTCCTGGCCGAGTACCGCCCAATTCCTTCGCAACGATGGCTTCTACGGATTGAAATGCGAGAAACGCCCAGCGACGTTCCATCATCGGACCGCTTGCAGTGCATCGGCCCGCGACGACGGCGACCTGGTCGAGGCACGTCGGCGCCGACCTTGGGTTGTCCATGACGTAGAGGGCGGAAGGCGGAGGCCGCGGCAGCTTGATTGCATCGACCAGGGCTGACCCTCGGCATACATCGACCCCCGTGGCGACGAAGACCACGTGATGCACAGGGTGCTCCGCTTCACGGGCTTGGCGGCCGTCGTCGTCATTTGGACGGCGCTCACCGTGGCGACGGCCGTCGGTGACTTCGACCTTCTCGGGAAGGACCCGCTCAGCTACCTGGGCACGAGATCCCCGTCGGCGGCGCTGTTCACGATCGGCCTGGCGACGGCGGCCGTCCTCCTCACCGCCTTCCACGGCTACGTCCGCAGCCGGTACCCCGTGGCGGGCGGGTTCTCGCTGGCCATGCTCGCCGGGCTGGCCGGTCAAATGGTGGCCGCATTCGTTCCCATCGGCGGCGACCCGGCCGTCCACCGGATCCACACCACGTGTGCCCTCGTCCTCGGGCTCTCCCTGCCGCTGCTCATGTGGCGCTTCGCCGCCGGCCAGCCGCCGGGACGTTGGCGACGTCTCTCCTACCGCCTCTTCTGGGCGGAGGTCGCAGCCTGCGGGGCGGGCCTCTACCTCTCGGCCCGGATGGTCGCTCCGGTGGCCGAGATCCTCCCCGCCTCCGTCTTCCACGCATGGGTCTTCACTCTCACCTTCGCCAACCGCTCGGCTCGACGACACCCGGCGCGGTCACGACCCGTGGAGCGCCGCCTCGAAAGCGGCCATCAGGCGGGCCGGTCCGACGCCGACGCCGACCTCGCCGACGCCGACGGCCACGGTCGCGAGCGCGTCGAGGCCTGCCCGGCGGTCGTCGTCGGTCAGGGCGAGCAGGTCGAGGAGCGGACCCGGATGCCACACCACCAGCGCCCCGCACTGAAATAGGGAGCCCGCCCGCGTGCGGCGTTGGCTGATCCCGACGACCTTGGCCCCGCCCACGGTGACCTCACCCGGACCCAGTCCGGCGAAGCAGACCGTCGTCGACCAGGCGGTGGGGCGGGGCGGCCCGTCGTGCACCGCGGCCCCGGCGACGCCGACCGCCTCCAACGCCGCTGCCCACGCCCGACCCACCCAGGCGAAGGCCCGACCGACGTCGGCCTCGGCCAGTGGGTCGCCGGCGGGGATCAGCACGTCGGCCCACACCGTCTCCCCCGGTCGGAGGAGCACCGCTCCCCCGCCACTGCGCCGCCGGACGACCTCCACTCCCGCGGCCGAGGCCCGCGAACGGTCGACGACCGCGTCGGACTGGGTGCTTCCGAGCACCAGCGTGGCCCGCTCGACCTCGGCGAACCACACCGACCGCACCGCCGGGTCGGGCCACGGACGGCGCAGCAGGCCGGCGGCCGTCGCCCGCTCGTGCCTGACGGCGAAACCGCCGGCGGCGGAAGGGCCGACGGCGGAAGGGCCGGCGGCGGAAGGGCCGGCGGCGGAAGGGCCGGCGGCGGAAGGGCCGGCGGCGGAAGGGCCGGCGGCGGAAGGGCCGGCGGCGGAAGGGCCGGCGGCGGAAGGGCCGGCGGCGGAAGGCCCGGCGGCGGAAGGCCCGGCGGCGGAAGGGCCGGCGGCGGAAGGGCCGGCGGCGGAAGGGCCGGCGGCGGAAGGCCCGGCGGCGGAAGGGCCGGCGGCGGAAGGGCCGGCGGCGGACGGGCGCGGCGGCGGCGGCGGACCGCCGACCACCGGGGCTCAGGCGGACAGGGCGGCCCCGTCCTGCAGGTACGGCGCCCAGCGGGGGTCGATCGTGCCCACGGCGACGATGATCCACGTCAGCTCCTTGGGCGCGGCGGGGCGGCGCCTGAGCACGAGGCCCACCTCGTGGGCGAGGCGGTCCTCCTTGCGGCTGTTGCACGGGCGGCAGGAGGCAACCACGTTCTCCCACACGTGCTGGCCGCCCCGACTGCGAGGCATGACGTGGTCGATGTTCTCGGCCGTGTCGCCGCAGTACTGGCAACGGTGGTCGTCGCGGGCGAAGACCGCCCGCCGGTTCAGCGCCGCCCGGGCCCGGAAGGGAACCCGCACGAAGTAGGTGAGACGGATGACGGACGGCACCGGCATCGAGGTCCGCTCGGAGTGGATCTCACGGTCGGACGCGTGGAGGATCTCGGCCTTGTCCTTGAGGACGAGAACGACTGCCCGGCGGACCGGCACGACGCAAAGCGGCTCGAATGTTGCGTTGAGAACGAGCGCCTTGCTCACGGTCAGCCTCCGACCCTGGAGGCCAGGCGGGGTGGTGGGACGCCCATCGGCCAGCAGGCTAGCGCAGGCGGCCGAAACGGCGGCACCATTCCAGGTAGGCCACCACGTCGTGGGGCGACGGCGGGCGGTCGGGGTCACCGTAGGCCGTCTGGAGGCGAAAGCGCAGGTACGAAGGGTCGGGTAGCGGCACCGGGGGCCATCGCCGCCACCAGCCGGGCCGGGCCAGGCGCAGCATCTGGCGGACGGCGACCGGCCACAGCCGGGGCCGGAAGGCGATCGCCAACACGGCCGGGCCCACCCATGCGGCGGCGAATCGGGGACGGTCGCCGGAGCCCCGGCCGGCGCCTCCGGACGGCGTGGTCACAGCCGGGCCCGCCCCATGCGGCGGCGAACCGTGGCGGTCGCCGAGGCCTGGCCCCGGCCGGCGGCGCGACCGGTTTGCCTGGTCACATGCGGCCGAGCGCCCGCCAGGCCACCGCTCCGGCACCGATCAGGTGGGTGTCCGCACCCAGCGCGGCGGGGACGATCTCCGTCCCCCGGGAGAAACCCAGCCGGGCCCGGGCCGCGATCTCGGAGCGGGCGGCGGCGAGGAACGGCTCTCCGAACCCGGACGCGACCGATCCGGCGACGACGGCCAGGCCGAGGTCGAGGAGGTTGGCGACCGACGCCACCGCCCGTCCCACCAGCCGGCCGGTGCGTTCCACCACGTCCGGTCCCGCCTCCTCGGCCGGGCGGCCGGTTGCGGACGCGATCGCGGTCCCCGACGCCTCCGCCTCGAGGCAACCCCGTCCCCCGCACCGGCAGGCGGCGCCGTCGGGCTCGACGACCACGTGGCCGATGTGACCGGCGTTGCCGGCGGCACCGTCGAGCAGCCGGCCGTCGAGGACGATGCCCCCGCCGACACCGGTGGACACGACGACGGCCACGAAGTCCGGGACGCCCCGGGCGGCACCCCGCCACCCCTCCCCCAGCGCCAGGGCCTTGGCGTCGTTGTCGACGAACGTGGCCAGGCCGGTGGCATCCGCCAACCGCGAACGCAGGGGGAAGTCACGCCAGCCGGGGAGGTGGAGGGGGGACACCGACTCGCCGCCGGCCGTCATGGGCCCCCCGCAGCCCACGCCGCAGCCGACGACCTCGCCGTTGCCGCCGACCGAGTCGATGACGGCCAGCAGCACGGAGAACACCGCCTCGGCGTCGTCGGTGGTGGGCGTCGGTGCCCGGGCCGAGGCCACCAGGTCGCCGTCGTCCGACACCAGACCGGCGGCCAGCTTCGTCCCCCCGATGTCGACCGCCAGGACCACGTCCACGGCCTCAGTGTCACACCCCCTCGGTAGGCTTGCCGCCATGACCGCTCCGATGAGCACCACGTCGTCACCAGCTGGACGCGTGAGCGTCGAGGAGTTCCTCGCCGGCGACTGGCCGGCCGATTCGTGGCTCGTCGACGGGGAGGTCGTGATGAACGACCCGGGGTTCCAGCATCAGGAGGTGGTGGGGCGCATCTACATCGCATTGGCCGAGTGGTGTCGCACCGCACCCGAGCGGGGACGGGCCGGCTTCGGCGGCAACTGGGTCTTCGGCCCGTACACCCTCCTCCGGCCCGACGTCTGGTGGTCGGCCGAGATCCCCACCGGCAACCGCCGCGACACGCCTCCCGAACTGGCCGTCGAGGTGCGGTCCCCCTCGACGTGGCGCTACGACCTCGGCCGGAAGCGGGAGATCTACGAGGCGGCGGGCGTCGCCGAGCTGTGGCTGGTCGACCCGCCGGCGGGCACGATCCTCGCGTGGCGCCGCCCACCTGGGGCCGCCGCGTTCGACCCGGTGAAGGTGCTGGCCACGGGCGACGACCTCACCACCGCCCTGCTCGACGGGTTCCGCCTCTCGGTCGACGATCTGTTCGCCGGCTCGGGCTGAGTCCGCCGGCGGCCGGGGCGGCGGTAACCTGAGCGCCACCCCTCCCATGTCGAGATCACGCGTCGCGGCGCGCGCCGTCCAGACCTTCTCCGAGAGCTTCGACGCGGTCGTGGCCAACGTGGCCACCGTCGTCCAGGGCAAGGACGAGGCCATCCGCCTGGCCCTTCTGTGCCTGGTGGCGGAAGGGCACCTCCTGATCGAGGACGTGCCCGGGGTGGGCAAGACCAGCCTGGCCAAGGCCCTGGCCGGCAGCATCGACTGCACCTGGCAGCGGATCCAGTTCACGCCCGACCTGCTGCCGTCCGACGTCACCGGGGTCAGCGTCTACAACCGGGCCACCGGCGCCTTCGAGTTCCGCCCCGGCGGCATCTTCGCCAACCTGGTCGTCGGCGACGAGATCAACCGGGCATCCCCCAAGACCCAGTCGGCCCTGCTGGAGGCCATGGAGGAGCGCCAGGTCACCGTCGACGGCACCACGTACCGCCTGCAGGCGCCCTTCATGGTCATCGCCACCCAGAACCCGGTGGAGCACGAGGGCACCTATCCCCTGCCCGAGAGCCAGCTCGACCGGTTCCTCATGCGCATCGGGATGGGCTACCCCGACCGGGCGGCCGAGATCGGCATCCTCGACACCCACGGCCGCACCGACCCGTCGGCATCGCTGCGGCCGGTGGCGTCGGCCGCCGACGTCTCCACCATGACGGCCCTGGCCTCGGCCATCCACGTGGCCGGCAGCCTCAAGGGCTACATCGTCGACGTGGCCGCCGCCACCCGGGCCCACCCGCAACTGGCGCTCGGCGTGTCGCCCCGCGCCGCCCTCGGCCTGCTCCGGGCGGCCCGGGCCCGGGCCGCGTCGCTGGGGCGCGACTACGTGGTGCCCGACGACCTCAAGGCGCTGGCCCTGCCCGTGCTCGAGCACCGCCTCGCCCTCACCGGCGACGCCCAGATCCGGGGGGTGAACCGGGCCGACGTGCTGGCGTCGGTGCTGGGCTCGGTGTCCGTCCCCGCCGCCCGGTGACGTCGCCCCCGGAGAGGTCGCCCCGGTGAGGTTCGGCTTCGGCGCCGGCGCGAGGGGGCTGCTCACCCGCCGGGGCTGGGGGGTGCTGATCGGGTCGTTCGTCCTCATGGTGTCGGGGCGGGCCCTGGGGCTGGTGGAGCTGTTCGTGATGGCCGGCGCGAGCATGGCCCTGGTGGCGGGCGGGGCGGTGTACGTGGTCACCCGCCGGCTCGACCTCGACGCGTCCCGCCAGCTCCACCCGCCCCGGGTGCACGCGGGCGACAACAGCCGGGTGGAGCTCTCGATCCGCAACTTCAGTCGCCGGCGGTCGCCCGTCCTCGCCCTGCGCGACGCGCTGGCCGGCGGACCCCGGCAGGCCCGGTTCCTGCTCCCGCCCCTCGCTCCGGGCCAGTCCGACCAGGCCAGCTACCGCCTCCCCGCCGACCGCCGGGGCGTGTTCGCCATCGGTCCCCTGGAGGCGGAGCGGTCCGACCCCTTCGGGCTGGCCCGGCGGTCGTCGGCCATCGCCCCCGTCACCGAGCTCACCGTCTACCCCCGCATCGACCGGGTGCGACCGCTGCCCGACAGCCCCGGCCGCGACCGCCACCACACCACGCCCCGGGCGGCGGCGGTGGGCCTCACCGGGGAGGACTTCTACGCCCTGCGGGCCTACCAGCAGGGCGACGACCTGCGCCGCGTGCACTGGCCGTCGACCGCCCGCCGGGACGAGGTCATGATCCGCCAGAACGAGGTGCCGTGGCAGGGCCGGGCCACGGTCGTGCTCGACATCCGGGCCCGCATCCACACCGACGCGTCCCTCGAGGCGGCGGTGTCGGCCGCCGCCAGCGTGGTCACCGCCTGCTGGCAGCACGGATCGGTGGTGCGGCTGGTCACCACCGACGGCGTCGACTCCGGGTTTGGCTCCGGGGCGGGGCACCTGGAGCTGATGCTGTCCCGCCTGGCGGTGCTCGAGCCGTCGGGGGATGCGGCTCCCGGAAAGGGTGGGGCCGGAAAGGGCGGGACCGGAAAGCGAGGCATGGCGTCGCTCGGCCGCGACCGGTCGGTCGACGGGGCGGTGGCGGTCGTCACCACCACGTCGCTCGAGGCGGCCGACCTCGACGGCCTGGTGCGCCTCGGGCGCATCCCCTCGGCGGTCACCCTGGTGGCCTTCGAGGGACGGCGGGCCCGCCCCGACGGGCTGCGGTGGCCGGCGATCGGCCACGTGGTGTCGGTCGGGCCGGGGCAACCCTTCGCCGCCGCGTGGGACGCCACCCTCTCCATGGCCGGCCCCGGCGTCCTCCGCCGACCCGCCGTCAGCCGATGACCAGCCGCCGATGCCCCATGCGCCGATGACCCGGGCGCCGATGACCCGGGCGCCGATGACCCGGGCGCCGATGACCCATGCGCCGATGACCGATGCGCCGATGCCCCGGGCGCCAATGACCCAGGCGCCGATGACCCAGGCGCCGATGACCCATGCGCCGATGCCCCGGGCGCCAATGACCAGCCGCCGATGCCCAGTAACGATGATCGGGCGCCGATGACCGGCAACGACGACTGGTCGCCGGTGAGGACGCTCGAGCGCGCCAGTACGGCCGTCGAGGTGGACGATGGCCCCCCCCGCCGGGTCCCGGACGCCACCGGCGCCGGGCGCCGCGGCCGGGCGACCGCCCTCGCACCGGCCCTGGCCGAGATGTCGCTGGCCCTGGTGACCGTCGCCGCCGTCGCCGGCCTCACCCGGCTGTTCGCCGACGCCTCCTTCCTCCCCACCGTCGTGGCCGCCGCCCTGGCCGGCCACGTGGTGGCGGCGGTGGTCCGCCGGCGGGGCCTGCACCCGTTGCTGGCGGCCGCCGTCTCCGGCATCGGCCTCATGCTCTTCGTGGCCTGGGTGATCGAGCCCCACACCACCACCCTGGGCATCCCCGGCCCCACCACCTGGGAGGCGGTCAGCACCGACATTCGCACCGCCTGGCAGCGATTCGGCGACGTGGTGGCGCCCGCTCCCGTCACCCGGGGGTTCGTCCTCGCCTGCTCGGTGGGGGCCTGGCTGGCGGCTTCGCTGGCCGACCTCTTCGCCTTCCGGGTGCGGGCCCGGTTCGAGGCGATCGTCCCGTCGTTCACCCTGTTCCTCTTCGGGGCCATGCTCGGCACCGACCGCCACCGCATCGGCCTCACCGCCCTTTACCTGGGAGCGCTGCTGGCCTTCGTGGTGCTGGCCGACGCCGGCGCCCGGTCCACGTCGGGGGCGTGGTTCGGGAGCCGGGGGGCCGAGGGCGACGGCGCCGTCCTCCGGGTGGCGGCGGTGGTCGGACTGGTGGCCGTGGCCGCCGGGGTCGTGTTCGGCCCCCGACTGCCCGGCGCCGAGTCCCCCAGTTGGTTCGGCATCGGCGAGAAGTCGGGCGCCCGGGGGTCGGCGAGGGTCACCGTCAGTCCCCTGGTCGACATCCGGGGCCGCCTGGTGAACCCGTCGGGCGCCGAGGTCTTCACCGTGGGCAGCCCGTCCCCCGCCTACTGGCGCCTGACGTCGCTCGACCGCTTCGACGGCACCATCTGGTCGTCGCGGGGCAGCTACCAGCGGGCCCGCGGGTCGCTGCCGGACGGGATCGTCACCACCGGGGCCCAGGAACCGCTCACCCAGGACTTCGCCATCGGCGCCCTGTCCGCCATCTGGCTGCCGGCCGCCTTCCGACCCGAGAGGGTGGCGGGCGACGTACCCGGCCTGCGCTACGAGCGCGACTCGGGCAGCCTGCTCACCGACCGCGACACGGCCGACGGCCTGCAGTACACGGTGGAGTCGGCCCTGCCCACCCTCACCGACGAGGGACTGGCGTCCGCCCCCGCCCAGGTGCCCGAGGAGGTGGCCGAGCGCTACCTCGCCCTGCCGGACGGGTTCCCCGAGTCGGTCGCCGCCCAGGCCCGGGCGCTGATGGACGGCGAGCCCACGCCCTACGCCAAGGCCCGGGCCCTGCAGGACTGGTTCCGCTCCAACTTCACCTACAGCCTCGAGGTCGAGGCCGGCCACGGTGACGACGCCATCGTGCGCTTCCTCCAGGACCGGGTGGGGTACTGCGAGCAGTTCGCCGGCAGCTACGCGGCGATGGCCCGGGTCGCCGGCCTGCCGTCGAGGGTGGCCGTCGGCTTCACACCCGGAGCAGTCGGTGGCGACGGCCGCTACCACGTGACCGATCGGGAGGCCCACGCCTGGCCCGAGGTGTACATCACCGGCTACGGGTGGGTGGCGTTCGAGCCCACCCCCGGGCGGGGCCAGCCGGGGGCGGAGGACTACACCGCCGTGGCCCCGCCGCAGTCGGAGGCGCCGGACCCGACCGCCACGACCGTCCCGAGCGCGGCGCCCACTCCGGGGGAAACCAGTCCGACGCCCCTCCCCGAGGAGGATCCGGGCTCGGCGGCCACCGACGAGCCCGCCCCGTCGGTGGCCGGCCGCCTCCGGCAGGCCGCACTGGTCGTGTTCCTCCTGCTGCCGGTGGGGGCGGTGGCGGCCGTCCCCCTGGCCCGCCGGGCGCGCCGCCAGCGGCGCCGGCTGGGGGCCGCCACGCCCGCGGCCCGCGTGCTGGTGGCGTGGGACGAGGCGGAGGAGGACCTGGCCGTCACCGGGCTGGGCCGGCAGCGGTGGGAGACCGCCGCCGAGTACACCGCCCGCGTCGGGCCGGTCGGGGGACCGGCCGTCTCGCAGCACCTGGGCCTGCTCGCCGTCGACGCCGAGGCCGCGGCGTGGTCGGGCGCGGGCGTCGAACCGGAGATCGCAGTCCGGGCCGAGGAGTCGGCCGCCGCCCTGGGTGACGCCCTGCGGGCAGAGGCCGGCCCCCTCCTCCGGGCCCGGTGGGCCTTCGACCCGCGGCCCCTGCTCCGCAACCGGGGATCGGGCAACCGGGGATCGGGCAACCGGGGATCGGGCAACCGGGCGCCCCGCTGAGCTCACCCGGGGCGTGGTGAAGTGGTCGCCAGTGGATGTCGACGCTGCGCTCGGGAGGCTGGCGGCGACGCTCGGCGGCGGGGGTGAGGTTCGAGCCGGGCAGATCTCAATGGCCCGGGCGGTGGCCCGGGCGGTGGACGAGGGCCGGCCGCTGGTCGTCCAGGCCGGGACGGGCACCGGCAAGACGTGGGCCTACCTGACGGGTGCCCTGCTCGGCACCCGGGGCACGGTGGTGGTCGCCACCGCCACCAAGGCCCTGCAGGACCAGTTGGCCGGCAAGGACCTCCCGGCCATCGCCGCCGCCGGGCTGCGGCCCGGCCTCACCTGGGCCGTCCTCAAGGGCCGTAGCAACTACCTCTGCCGCCAGGCGGCGACGGAGGCCGCCCGGGAGGACGAGGCGCCCCGGCTGGGCCTCGGCGCCGGTGGGACCAGCGGTGCCGGCCGCGCCGTCGGCGCCGAGGTGGCCAGGCTCCTGGCGTGGGCGGACGACAGCCGCACCGGCGACCGGGCCGAGCTCGCCTTCGAGCCCAGCCCGGCGGCATGGTCGTCGGTCAGCGTCGGATCCGACCAGTGCCCGGGCGCCAAGGAGTGCCCGAGCGGGCAGGGCTGCTTCGCCGAGGCCGCCTACGAGCGGGCCCGGGACGCCGACGTGGTCGTCGTCAACCTCCACCTGCTCGGCGCCCACGTGGCCTCGGGGGGACACGTCCTCCCCGAGCACGACGTCCTGGTCCTCGACGAGGCCCACGAGGCGCCGGACGTCATGGCCGGCGCCCTCGGCGTCACGCTCACGCCGGGCCGGGTGGCGGCCGTGGCCCGGTTGGCGTCGGCGGCCGGGCTGGCCCGCCACCGGGACCACGTCGACCGGGTCCTCGGACCGCTCGTCGGCACCCGTTTGGCCGAGGGGGCGACGGGCCGGGCCGACGTGGGCGAGGCGCTGGCCGACCTGGCCCAGGCCGTGCGCGCCGATCGGGCGGCGCTGCGGGCCCTCCCCGAGGATCCCGACCGGAAGGCGCGCCGCAGCCGGGCGACGAAGGCCATGGACTCCCTCGCGGCCGACGTCGACCTGATCCTCGGCGCGGGTGACGGCGAGGTGACCTGGGTCGAGCAGTCGGGTTCGCAACCGGCACTGCGGGTGGCCCCGATCGACGTCGGCCGCGACATGGCCCGGGTGGCGTGGTCCTCGGCGACGCCGATCCTGACGTCGGCCACGATCCCTCCCGGCCTCGGCCGCCAGCTCGGGCTCGCCGGCGACGCCGTCGAGCTCGACGTCGGCAGTCCCTTCGACTACCGCCGCCTGGCGCTGCTCTACGTCCCCCACCTGCCCGATCCCCGCCATCCGGAGCACGAGGCCGAGGCCCACGCCGAGCTCGAGTTCCTCATCACGGCCGCCGGCGGGCGCACCCTGGCCCTGTTCACCTCGTGGCGGGCCATGCGCTCGGCCCACGGGGCGCTGGTCGACCGTGTGCCGTACCGCCTCCTCGCCCAGGACGACCTGCCCAAGCCGGCCCTGATCGACGCCTTCCGGTCGGATCAGACGTCGTGCCTGTTCGCCACCATGGGGTTCTGGCAGGGCGTCGACGTGCCCGGCTCGGCCTGCTCGCTGGTGGTGATCGACCGCCTGCCGTTCCCCCGGCCCGACGACCCCGTCGCCCAGGCCCGCCGGGAGCGGGCGGGGTCCGCCGCCTTCGCCACCGTCGACCTCCCCCACGCCGCCATCCGCCTGGCCCAGGGCGCGGGCCGCCTCATCCGCAGCACGACCGACCGCGGCGTCGTCGCCGTCCTCGACCCCCGCCTGGCCGAGTCGACCTACCGCCCACTCCTCCTGGCCGCCCTCCCCCCCATGCGCCGCACCCGCGACAGGGCCGACGTCACCGCCCTGTTCGCGGACGCGGAGCGCGGGCCGGGCGACGGCGCCGGGTAGGTCAGCCGCGGTGCTCGTCGCGCCGGAGGGTGTCGCCGATGAGCCAGATCGTCGGCGGCCAGAGTCCGACGAACAGGGCCCGGCGCTCGGCGTTGCCCCGCTCGTCCTGGTCGACGGTCTTGGCCCGGATCCAGAGGGTGACGCACAGGCCGACGGCGCCCATCGACAGGGCCTGGAGGTGCTCGCTGCGCACGTGGGCCGCGTGGAGGACGGACGTGATCATCGCCGGACCTCTTCCCCGGTGTGCGTCCCGCCATGCGAATGGGTACGACGGCAGGACGATGCCCCGGCGCCTTCCCGTCTCCCGCCGGGTGGCGACCGCCGCCCGTTGGCCCCTCGGCGTGCTGATCACCGGCTGGGACTACCTGTGGCGCACGACCCCGATGCACCGCTCCGACGAGCCCGGCTCGGTGCGGGACGACCGGCCGCCCCCCCTGCCGCCGGACACCGACCGCCGCGACGTCCAGGGCGTGGACGACGGCGTCGGCCCCCTCATGCACCGCTGCTATGTGGCCTGCGTCCGAGACGCCGAGGTCACCGCCCGCCAGCTCATCGGCGACTTCTCCGGGGACCCCAACCGGGCCACCCCCCGGGCCCTGGCCAGCTTCGAGCGGCTCGGCGGTGAGCGCGGCGAGATGCGCGTGGGCGACGAGTTCACCGTCCGCATTCCCGGTCCGTGGGACGGGCCGGTGCGGGCCGTCGAGGTGGGGCCCACCGGCTTCCGCTTCGTCACCCTCGAGGGCCACCTGGAGGCCGGGCAGATCCGCTTCAGCGCCCGCGACCTCGCACCCGGCCGCCTCGAGCTGCGCATCGAGGCCTGGGCCCGGGGCGGCGACCGCATGTCGAACCTGCTCTTCGACCGCCTCCGGATCAACAAGGAGGTGCAGCTCCACATGTGGACGTCGGTCCTCGAACGACTCATCCGCCTGTCGGGCGGCCGGCGCGACGGCGCCATCGCCATCACCACCCGGCGGGTCGACGAGGCGGAGCTGAACGGTGCTCGATGAGCGGCTGGCGGCGTCGCCCCGCGTGCAGGCGGCCCTGGCCGACCTCGCCGGCCGGTCGCTGAACTTCGACCCGGCCGAGCTCGACGGGGCGGGGCCGGAAACCGGGTGGTACGTCGACGACTACCGCCAACCGCTGCCCGCCGAGCCTCCCGGGGAGCCCGTCCCCGGCGGCAGCTTCGAGGTCGCCCAGCGGCTGATGGGCGACTACGCCTTCGCCGACCCGGCGATCGTCCGCACCGTCTACGACCCCGCCGGCGGGCTGGCCCACCGCAACATGCTCCTCCAGGCCCGCTTCGGCCCCCTGCGCTTCCTCTTCGGCTGCCGGGTCGGACCCGTCGCCGACGAGGTCGTCACGGTCGACGGGCGGCCCGCCCGCACCTGGGGCTGGAGCTACGCCACCCTCGCCGGCCACCTCGAACGCGGACGGGAGGATTTCGCCGTCTGGAAGTGGCTCGACGACGGGGCGGTGGAGTTCCGCATCCACGTCATCTCGCGACGGGCGGGCGAGGGCAACCCCATCGTCCGCCTCGGCGTGCGTCTCTTCGGCCGGGGCCAGCAGAAGCGCTTCGGGCGGACGGCCTGCCGGCGCATGGCCGAGCTCGTGGAACGCGAGCTGGCCCGCACGGCCCCGGCGCCCGAGTCCTAGTGTCCCGCGACGGGACCTCGATCAGTCGCGCACCTGCTGGGTGAGGTAGAGCGGCTCGCCCAGCTGGCGGACGAGCTCGAGCTGCGTCTCCAGCCAGTCGGCGTGCTCCTCCTCGCCGGTCAGGATCTTCTCCAGCAGCTGGCGGCTGCCGTTGTCGCTCTCCCGCTCGCACAGTTCGACCCCGGCCTGGAGGCGGACGATCGCCGCCTTCTCGAGATCGAGGGCCAGCTTCAGCTTCTCGACCACCGTCTCGCCCACCATGACGGTGCCGAGGCGCTGGAGGTTGGGGATCCCGTCGAGGTAGAGGATGCGCTCGATGAGCTTGTCGGCGTCCTTCATCTCGTCGATGGAGTCGGCCATGATGTGCTCGGCCAGGTGCTCGTAGCCCCAGTTGGCGCACATCTTGGCGTCGACGAAGTACTGGTTGATGGCCGTCAACTCGGCGGTGAGCACGTCGTTGAGCACTTCGAGAACTGCCGGGCTGCCCTGCACTGCTACCTCCGTGGGTTGGGTCCGCCGTCAGGAGTGACTGTAGGTGCCCGGGGCCACGTCCCAGACGGGTGCGGCCGCCTCGCAGGCGGGCTCGACCTGGTCGCCCAACCCCGCCATGCACATCGGCTCCCCTGCCCCACCGGCGCACCGGGCGCAGTTGGCCGAGCACGCAGGCTGGAGGTTGAGTCCCAGGCCGGACTCGAGCACGGCGTTGGCGCTGCAGGCCAGGTCGGTGCCCATGCACTCCCGGAGGAGCCGGCGCAACGACGGAAGGCAGCCGCCGCAGCCGGTTCCGGCGCCGCATGTGGCCCGCACTGCGGAGACGGTTGTGGCCCCCGCCGCGACCGCGTCGCGAACCGTCCGGTCGGTCACCGCTCGGCAGAGGCAGGCGTACATGCGGTCAGTCGCCCGTCGTGGCCGGAGGATCGCGGCGGACGACGTACGGGCAGCCGGCCCGGATCAGGGTGTTGGCCCAGTGGATCGGCACGGGCCTGATGATGGGAAAACGGTGGGCGATGCCCGCCACCTCGGCCCGGACCCCCCCGGCAGAGACCGAGATCCGCACCCACCGCACCCGCCGCATCCCGAGCTCGGGAACGGCCACCGCAGGTGGGGCCGGGGGGGCGGGAGCAGGGTGCCGGACTGCCATCGGGCAGACCCTAACCCCGAACCTTGGGCCTGGCAACACCGAACCTTAGGGTTTCCTAATATCTTCTCCTATTTCAAGTGCCCGAAACGATGTCGTAGACGTCGACCGCGGGCTGGGCGAGGAGCCGGTCGGCCATCTCCTGCTTGAGGACGGCCAGGTGGGCGTCCTCGGCGGCGGTGCGGTCCGGCTTGCGGGATAGGGCGATGAACTCGTCCGTCACGTAGCCCTCGCGGATCACCAGCGTCACCGTCCGATCCTGGTACCGGACCACGAAGACGTAGCGCTCGAGGGTCGTGCCCCGTTCCGGACGGGCCAGGGCCGGGTCGACCACGTACCGGCCACCGGTGGCCGTGCGCAGGACCATCTCGAAGGCGTCCCGCGCCCCGGGCCCGGCGAAGGACGTCTCGATGGACACCCGCCGGCGTTCGGGAGGCCCGTCGGGTTCCAGGAGGGGGAAGGCCCGCTCCATCACCTTGTAGGCGTGGGCCACCCCGCCGGGGTAGCCCGGTCCGTGGTACCGCATCAGGTCCTCGAAGGTGAAGGTGATGGGGTGCCCGTCCTCGCACACCTCGAGCCCGTCGCTCATCGTCCGCCTCCCTCGTCGTGGACGGTGAGCGCGCCCTCCGCCAGCCAGGGGAGGAACCCGTCCAGGAAGCGCTCGGTGGCAGGCATGAAGTAGGCGCCGAAGTGCGACATCGGGTCGAGGGCGGCTACCACCAGCGTCCCCGGGGAGCTGACCCGGTCGACGTAGAGCACCGCCCCCCGATCGACCGGTGAATCTCCGTCGTGGGTGATGAGCACCTCCGCCCCGTCGGGCGGGCGGAGGACACCGTGGTGGTGCCAGGTGGCGTCGTCCAGGCTCAGGTGGCGCCACAGGTTGTGGTCGGGGAGGTGGGCGTGCAGGCCGCTCGTCGCCTGGCGGTCGAGCCACCACCAGTAGTTGGTCGGGGTGTGGGTCCAGTCGATGCCCGGCAGCCAGCCCTCGGGATACCTGCCGTACACCGACTGCTCGCCGAAGACCACGACCGTGCGCCCGGCCTCGAGCGCCTCCAGCAGCCGGGGCCGGGCTGCGTGGAGCTTGCCCGCGTGGAGGCGCTCGGGCACGAGCACGACGTCGTGATCCGGGAGCTCGGCATCGGGCAGGTCGGGGAGATAGACCGTCCCCACCAGCCATTTCGCGTACTTCGGCTCGTTGAGCGCCCGGTGATGCGCCGCCGAGCCGCCGTACACCGCCAGCACCTTCCTCATGCCGCCCTCCTTCCTTCTGACTCGACCCAGTCGAGGAGCTGTGGACCGAGCCGGGACGCGGTGGAATCGTCCGCGAACCCGACGAGGTCGTTGCCGGAATGGACGAAGACCGTCCCGTTGGTGGTGGACCGGTCGATCCAGGTGATGGGTTGACCCCCGGCGAGCGTGGCCAGCACCTCGGCACCCGGGGGCGGCGGATGGTGCCCCCGGGCGAAGAAGCCGGCCACGCCCCGCCGGAAGGTCAGGTCCCTGGCCTCGACACCCTCGTAGACGGGATGGGGGGCCACGATCTCGACGACGTAGTCCCGGTACGAGGTGACGGGCGCAGGAACGAAGGTGCCGCAGCCGGGAAGCCACGGGCGGAGCAGGTGACCGCAGAACACGACGACCCGGCCCCGGTCGAGGAAGGCGGAGATCACGGCCCGCTCCCGGAACAGGAACTCCTGGTCGACCATCCCCGATATGTGGAGGCCGAGGTACGGCTCGAGATCGAGGTCCGGGAGGCGGTAGACGTCCTCGACCGCCATCCGTTGGCGGACGATGGGCTCCTCGGCGATCGGCGTGGCACTGGTCTGGGCGTCGAGCAGCAGGATCACGGGGCGATTCCTTTCGGGACGAAGGGGGCCTGGAGGCGGCGGGCGGCGGCGACCAGGGCCGCGGTCGCGGCATGGACGGGGTGGCCTACGACATCGGCGGCCGGGCCCTGCTCCACCACCGAGCCGCGGTCCATGACCACCAGCCGCTCGCAGAAGCCGTCGGCGAGGGCGAGGTCGTGGGTGACGAACAGGTAGGACATCCCGTGCCGGACGCGTAGCTCGGCCATCAGCGTGAGCAGTCCTACCCGGGCCCGGGGGTCGAGCATGGCGGTCGGTTCGTCGGCGACGATCAGGCGGGGACGCAGGACGAGGCCGCGGGCCAGCGCCACCCGCTGGCGCTCGCCCCCCGAGAGCTCGTGCGGCCAGCGCCCGAGGTACCGGGCCGGCGGAAGGCCCACGGCGTCGAGCGCCTCGTCGACGAGATGGCGACGCTCGCCGGCGGTGGGAACCACCCGGTGGATCACCAGCGGCTCGGCCACCAGGTCGGCCACCCGGAGATAGGGGGCCAGGGAGGCGTACGGGTCCTGGAAGACGAGGTGGAGTCGGCGGCAGGCGCGTCGGCGGGCGGCCCGGCCCAGTGACGCCAGGTCGGCGCCGTCGAAGGTCACGGTGCCGGCGTCGGGAACGAGCAGGCCGGCCACCAGGCGGGCGACCGTGCTCTTGCCCGCCCCACTGGCCCCGACCAGGCCGACGCACTCGCCGGGGGCGACGGTCAGGTCGACCCCGTCGACGGCCACCAGCCGGCCCCGCCGGAACGACTTGCGCACGCCCCGCACGTCGAGGAGCGCCGTCACGCTCGTACCAGCCCGGGTGCCGCGGGCTCGGGCCGCAGCCGGGGGACGGCGTCCACCAGGGCCCGGGTGTGGGAGTGCGATCCGCCGTTGGCCATGTCCACCGACCTTCCCTCGTCGACCACCCGACCCCCTTCGACCACGACCACCCGGGTGGCCAGGCTCAGCACCGCCGCCAGGTCGTGGGACACGACCAGCAGGGCCATGCCCAGGCGGCGGTGCAGCCCGGCCAGCAGGTCGACCAGATCGGCGGCGGTGACCAGATCGAGGCCGGTGGTGGGCTCGTCGGCGATGAGCAGGGCGGGCTCGTTGGCCAGGGCCATGGCGATGACCACCCGCTGGCGCATGCCGCCCGAGAACTGATGGGGATAGTCGCGGGCCCGGCCCGGATCGATGCCGACCAGGCCGAGCAGCTCGGCGGCCCGGGCCCGGGCCGCTCCCCGGGTGACGTCCTGGTGGGCCCGGATGGCCTCCGCCACCTGCTCCCCCACCCGCAACACCGGGTTGAGGGCCGACATCGCCTGCTGGGGCACGAGGGCGACGCCGGTGCCCCGGCGCCGGCGCAGCTCGGTGGGCGAGAGGGATGCCAGATCGGCCCCCGCCAGGCGCACACCGCCGCCGGTGATCGTGGCGGGGGGCTTCAACAACCCGGCCGCAGCCATCACCAGGGTGCTCTTGCCGCTGCCCGACTCGCCGATGAGCCCGACGAGCTCACCGGGCCCGACGGCCAACGACACGTTGTGGAGGGCGACGACCGGGCCGTCCGCCGTGTCGTAGCGCACCGACAGGCCGATCACCTCCAGGGCCGGAACCACGGCCGCCGGCCCGTCGCCGGCCGGTGCCGCGGGTGCCGGAGACGGGGCGGTGGGCACCCGGCCCGATGCCGGCTGGGGCCGGCGCCGCAGCCGGGGCCGGGACGCCTCCTCGAGCCCGCGCCCGACGAGGGCGAAGCCGAGCACGGTGGCGCCGATGCAGAGGCCGGGCGGCACCACCCACCACAGCCAGGCGTCGGTGAGGAAGGCACTGCGCTCGTGGGCGTAGGACAGGGTCGTGCCCCAGCTGCGGGCGGTCGGGTCGCCGAGGCCGAGGAAGCTGAGGCTGGCCTCGGCCACGATCGCGATCTTGGCCGCCCGCACGAACTGGGCCACCAGCAGCGGCGAGACGTCGACCACGATGTGGCGGCGCAGCACGTGGAAGGCGCCGGCCCCCATCGAGCGGGCCGCGGCCACGTGGTCGAGCTCGCGGATCGACAGCACCTGGGAGCGGAGCTCGCGGGCCAGCTCACCCGAGTGCACGACCGCGATGAGGGCGACGACGGTGACCAGCCCGGGACCGAGGAACACACCGACCACCAGGGCCAGGGGCACGAACGGGAGGGAGAGCAGCACGTCGACGACCCGCATCAGGAGAGCGTCCAGCCAACCCCGGGCGTAGCCGGCGGTCATGCCGACGGCGGCGCCCAGCGCGGTGGCGGCCGCCGCCGCCGCCACCCCGACCGCCAGCGACACCCGGGCCCCGAAGATCAGCTCCGAGAGCAGGTCGTGGCCGACGTCGTCCGTCCCGAGCAGGTGAGCGAGGCTGGGACGTCCGAAGGGCACGCCCACCCGGTCGTGGGGGTCGTAGGGGCTGAGAAGAGGGGCGAGGACGGCCACCACCGCCAGCAGCCCGAGGACGATCAGCCCCGCCTGGCCCGCCCGCCCCGCCGGCCACCGCACGCGCCGCCGCCTCTCCCGCGCCGTCCCGGCACCCTCCAGGGGTGTCCATCCGTGCCACTTCCGCCCGCTGGCGGAGGGCCCCGTCACGCGGGGGCCGCCATGCGCGTGCGGGGGTCGAGCCGGGGATAGACGGCGTCGGCCAGCAGGTTGACGGCCACGACCGTAAGGGTCACCAGGGTGAACGCGCCCTGCAGCAGGAGGTAGTCCCGCGCCAACACCGCCTCGTAGATCTGCCGGCCCAGTCCCGGATAGGAGAAGACCGTCTCCACGATGACGACGCCGGACACGACCGTACCGAGGGTGACGGTGAGGTTGGTGAACACCGGCAGCACGGCGTTGCGGAGCGCGTGGCGGTAGACGATGCGCCGGGGCGACAGGCCGGTGGCCTCGGCCAGGAGCACGAAGGGCGACTCCAGGGCGGAGACCATCGCCGCCCGGGCCAGGAGGAAGGTCGGGCCCACGGTGCCGAGGACGACCGCGGTCACGGGCAGGATCAGCCGCCGGCCGGCCTCCACCAGCCACGTGGGGTCAGGCCAGGCCGAGTCCGGGCCGACGGCGCCGAAGGACGGGAGCCATCCCAGCTGCACCGCGAACACCGCCATCAGCACCATCGAGGTCCAGAAGCTGGGCATGGAGTCGACGAGCAGCACCGCGCCCGTGAGGGCGACGTCGCGCCGGCGACCCCGCCGCCGGGCGGCCGAGGCACCGGCCACCACCGCCACGGTCGCCGCGATCAGCGCCGAGGTCACCATCAGCACCAGGGTCCAGGGGAGGCGGCCGAGGAGCACCGCCGAGACCGAGCGGCCGGAGCGCACGGAGGTCCCCAGGTCGCCCGCCGCCAACCGCGACCAGTAGCGGCCGTACTGCTCCACCACCGACCCGTCCAGGCCGAACGTGTGGGCCAGCCGGTCGCGGCCCTCGTCGTTCAGGCTGTTGGCGTCGCCCGCCAGGAAGTCGATGGGGTCGCCCGGCGCCAGGTGCGGGAGGAGGAAGTTGAGGCTGAGGGCGAACCACAGCACCAGGCCGTACTGGCCCAGCCGCCCCAGCCACCGCGCCCGGCCTATCTGAACTCCCGGGTGAAGGCGTGGGCGCCGGCCGCCGTCTCCCGGTCCAGGAACGACCACTTGTGGACGATCCCGAAGCCGGGCGACTCCACCCATCCGTCGAAGGCCGCCGAGCGGAAGGCCCAGTACTCGTCCGGGTAGTAGAGCGGGATCGAGGTCGGCTGGCGGTTGAACAGGTCCTGCATCTCGAACGACACGCTCTTGCGTTCGGGAACGGTCGTGGCCGCCTTCCAGCGCTCGAAGAGGGCGTCCCACTCCGGATAGGGGATCTTGGGCGCTTGCCAGAGGTAGCCGGACCGGTGCGACATGATGAACTGCGTCGGGTCGGCCACCCCGTGGGCCCCGATCTCGCCGATTGCCAGGTCGAAGTCACGGGTGCGGTTGAGCGCCACCATGCCGCCCGCGTCGAGGGTCTCCAGGTGCAGGCCGACCCCCACCAGCCGCAGCTCCTCGGCCACCAGCTCGGCCGCCCGCACGTGGGTCGGCTCGGCGCCGTTGACCTTCACCCCGTAGGACAGCGCCCCACCCGCGTCGTCCGGGGTCGGCGGCCGCTCCCGGATCCCGTCCCCGTCGCGGTCGGTGAAGCCGAGGGCGTCGAGGAGCCGGCGGGCCTCGGCCGGGTCGGAGGGCGTGGAGAGTCCGGGATTGGTCCAGGGGGAGTCGGGGTGGGGGTAGCCCCGGTCGGCGGCGCGACCCCGGCCCAGGATGACCGTGGCGAGCAGGTCCCGGCGGTCGATCGCCAGGGAGACGGCCCGGCGGACGTCGGGCACGTCGAACGGCGGCCGCTGGTAGTTGACCCGCATCTCCAGCAGCAGGAGGGGCTTGGTGGCGGCCACCGTGATCCCGCCGCCGAGCTGATCGACCAGCTCGGGTGGCACCGCCCGTAGGGCGGAGTCGATCTCACCGGTGCGCAGGGCGGTGAAGGTGGCGGACACGTCGGTGATCACCGGCATGACCAGCTCCTTCACCAGGGGCGGGCCCGGGAAGTACGACTCGTTGGCTTCGAACCGGTACCCCGAGGTCGCGCTGTAGGAGGTGAGCCGGTAGGGGCCGGTGCCGACCGGCAGGTCGGTGACCTTGGGGGCGTCGGCCGGAGGCACGCTCTCCCACTTGTGCCGGGGGATGATGGGCAGGTCGGCCAGGGTGACGGTGGCCAGGTCGGGGCAGGGGAACGCGCAGGTGAACCGCACCGTGTCGGCCCTTCCCGACGGGCCCGGCGCCACCACCTCGATCGTCTCGATGGTGGGGACGTCGCTCACGTGGTGGGTCCACCGCCCGGTGGGCGAGGCCTTGAAGTACTCGAAGGTGAACTTCACGTCCTCGGGCGTGAAGGCCACGCCGTCGTGCCAGGTGACGTCGGTGCGCACGCGGGCCTCGACGGTCGACGGGTCGATCTGGCGCACCTCCTCGGCCAGCCACGGCCGGGGCTCGGCCACGTACGGGCTGGGCGCCAGCAGCTTGTCGTAGACGAGCTCGGCCATCCGCTCGTCGGCCCCCAGGAACAGGTTCAGCGGACCCCGGTCGGCGGGGACGGCGATCGTGAGCCGGGGGATCGTCGATCGGCCGGGGAGGCCCGTGTCCGGGGCGCCGGTGCCGGTGCCGCTGTCGGTGTTCGTCGCCGAACAGGCGCCGGCGGCGAGGGCCGACAGCACCAGGCCGACTGCCAGCCGGTTCCTCACGCCTCCGCGACCTCGCGCTCCCGGTCGCCGACCAGCGAGTACACCCGGCGGGCCGGTCCCGAAACGGGGTCGACCCAACGCGACTCAACCAGCCCGTCCCGCTCCAGGGCCCGCAGCGCCCGGTACACGGCCACCGTCCCGGCGGGTGTGACCGGTGCCGTGGACGCGGCGGAAGCGACGCATCCGAGCCGGTCGCAGAAGTCGTAGCCGTGCCCTGGCTGCTCCCCCACCATCTCCAGCAGGCGCGCCCGCAGGCACTCGCCGGATGTCGCCGCACAGGCGCGCACCACCACGGATCCCCCCCTCGTTTGCCCGCCGGGAACGGTCTTAGGCTAACCTAACTTCCGATATTAGTCAAGCCTTAGATCGGCGCGGCCAGTGGTGGCTGGCGGCATGCGGAGGGAGCGGGACGGGCTAGTGCTCGTCGCGCTTGAAGCGCTTGCGCAGCCGCTTGCCGGCGTCGCCCATCGAGTCCTTGAGGTGCCCGGCCCGGAGGTTTCCAGTGACCTGGGCCCAACCCGCCTTGCCCATCTTGCGCAGGTTGCGCTCGAAGATGAAGGCGCAACACAGCATTACCAGGAACCCGGCGAAGCCGAGCAGCAGCGACGAGGCGAAGGCCCACACGAGGAGGACGAAGCCCAGGAAGAAGCCGAGGCCGGCCCACTTGAGGTTACGACCGGCGTGGCGATAGAGCGTGGTCTGGCCCACGCCCCGCGCGAAAGCCGGGTCGCTCTCGTAGAACTGCTGCTCGATCTCCGAGAGGATTCGTTGCTCGTCCTCGTTCAGCGGCACAAAAACCCCTTCAAAAGCACCCGGCTCTGGCCGATCCATCTTCGCACAGCGGGACTCCTTCAACAACGCGCCAATGGTCCTCTCGGTCACCCCGCCGGCGGACCCCACTGCTGGTCGCCCTGGCGCTTGACCTTCAGGCGGCCGTCCCGGAGCAGCGAGGCCGGCCCCACCGCGGCGTCGCCGAAACGGCGCCGGACGTCGTCGATGGCCTGGGCCACCGGGGCGGGGTCGACACCACCCGTCGGGCGACCCCCCGGCCCACCCATCGGGCCGGCCCCCGATCCGTCAGGCCTCCCCGGATCGTCGAAGCTGAGCTGCTCGGCGTGCCGCTCGACCAGGTTGGAGACGCTCACGCCCAGCAGCCGGACGCCCTCGGAGCAGTCGACCGCGTCCAGCAGCGCGGAAGCCATCCGGGCCAGCTCGAGCCCCGACTCCATCGGGCCGGGCGACGTGCGCGACCGGGTGATGGTGCGGAAGTCGTGGAAACGGACCTTCAGGGTGACGGTGCGGCCCGCCATCCCGGACTTGCGCATCCGGTTGGCGACCGCGTCGGCCTGGCGCACGACCTCCACATGGAGGGCGCCCGGGTCGCGCAGGTCGGTGGCGTAGGTCTCCTCGTGGCCGATCGACTTGACCACGTGCTCGGGCACCACCGGCCGGGGGTCGCGGCCCCATGCGAGGTCGTGCAGGTGGCGGCCGAGGGCCGGACCGAGGGCGCCGACGAGCGTCTCCACCGGGAGGGCGGCCAGGTCGCCCACCGTGCGGACGCCGAAGCGCTCGAGCCGGCTGTGGGTGGCGGGGCCGACGCCCCACAGGGCCCGTACCGGATGCGGGTGCAGGAAGGCCAGCTCCTCGCCGGGGGCGACCACCCACACCCCGGCCCCGGGTACGGCGCCGGCCGGCGAGGCCGTCGGCTTGGCCGCCACCGACGCCATCTTGGCGAGGAACTTGCGGGTCGAGACCCCCACCGACGCCGACAGGCCCATCTCGTCGCGGATCCTGCCCCGGATGGCGGCTGCGATCTCGGGGGCGGGTCCGAGCAGGCGGCGGGCGCCGGCGACGTCGAGAAACGCCTCGTCGAGGGAAATGCCCTCCACCAGGGGCGTGAAGTCCTGGAAGATGGCGTGGAGCCGGCCGCTGACCTCGATGTAGCGGTCGAACCTCCCGGGGCGGAAGACCGCCTGCGGGCACAGCCGCCGGGCCCGCACCGACGGCATGGCCGAGCGCACGCCCCACGCCCGGGCCTCGTAGGAGCAGGCGGCCACCACGCCCCGACCGCCGGTGCCGCCCACGATCACCGGCTGGCCGACCAACGTCGGGTCGTCGAGCACCTCCACCGCGGCGTAGAACGCGTCCATGTCGACGTGGAGGATCGACAACGGATCGGCGTCCGTCCCGATCGGCATCACATCAGCCTGCCAGCCCAAAACAGCGCGGCGCGGGACCCGTCCGGCGCTGACCCGGCCCGGACGATCCAGCCCGGGTCACGGTGTGGTGGGCGTGACTCCTGTGCGGCGGGGGGTCGAACCGGGGCGGGCCGCCCGGCGGGCCCGGCGGCGGCTGGGGAAGTCGCGGACGCCCCACCAGGTGACGAGCAGGAGGGCCTCCACGATGATGCGGGAGGACATCTTCGACGTACCCCGCTCGCGGTCGACGAACTCGATGGGCACCTCGACGATGCGTCCCCCCCGGCGGGCGACCCGGTAGGCCATCTCGATCTGGAAGCCGTAGCCGTCGGCCCGCACCGTGGGCAGGTCGAGGCCGGCGACCGTCTCCGTCAGGTACGCCCGGTAGCCCGAGGTGGCGTCGGCGATGGGCAGGCCGAGCGCCATGCCGGCGTAGCGGTTGCCCCAGCGGGACAGGGCCCGGCGGCGGAACGACCACTGCGGGATCGAGCCGCCCGGGATGTAGCGGGACCCGATGGCCAGGTCGGCGCCCGCCTCCACCGCCCGCAGCAGGCCGGGCAGGGCGGCCGGGTCGTGGGAGAGGTCGGAATCCATCTCCACGAGGATGTCGTAGCCCTGGCGGATGCCCTCCGCGAAACCGGCCCGGTAGGCCGACCCGAGGCCCGCCTTCCCGGCCCGGATCATCACGTCGACCCCACCCACCTCGGTGCCGGCCGCCTTGGCCACCTCAGCGGTGCCGTCGGGGCTGGAGTCGTCGACGACCAGGACGTCGGCCGAGGGCACCGCGGCCCTCAGCCGGCGGAGGACCTCGGCGATGTTGTCGGCCTCCTCGTAGGTCGGTAGGACGACGAGCGTGCGCATCTCACGTTCCTCGGGGGGCTCGCCCCGCCCGGCGCCGGGCGGGGCGGCAGCCGTCGGGTCGATCGCAGCACCGTCCACCGCGGGGCAGCCTACGATCGCTGACCGTGCCGGACGAGCCAGAGGTCCCCGAAGGCGGCCCGACCGCGCTGCCGAGCGTCCAGGCCCGGGCGGTCGCGTTCGCCGTCATCCTGGTCGCCGGCCTCTGTGGCGGGCTCATCGGCCGTGCGCTGGCCCAGATCCAGTGTTCCGGCAGCTGCTCCACATGGTCCGCGGCCGGCGCGTTAACCGGGGCGTTGACAGGCGCGGGCGGTGTCGCCGTCGTCGTGGTTCTGGTGCTTCGAGCCATGGGCGAATGGCGGACCGGCCCGGGCGCCCGGCCCCGCTGAGCGGCTTCATTGGCGCTCGGCGGAAGGACTCGGACGGCTCCATGCCACTGTTTATCGGCGCGCCCGGGGCCCTCCTGTAGGCCTTGTCCGGCCCGGTCCGGCCGCGGTCGAACCTACGGGCGGCAGCCGAACAGCGGGAGGAGCGCACCGATCAGCGGGCCGACGAACGGCAGCTCGGCCAGCGGGCGGAGCAGGGCGCAGATCACGCTGTCGGGCGGAACCGTCGGGGGCGGGGGCGGCGCCGTCGTGGTCGTGGTCGTCGTGGTCGTGGTCGTCGTGGTCGGGGGGACGGTCGGGGGGACGGTCGGCGGGGTGGTTGTCGTCGACGTGGTGGACGAGGTCGGGCTGGCCGAGGTGCCGTAGCGGGCCAGGGCCACGTCGGCGCCGGCCCGACCGGCGGCCACCACCTTGGCGTCCGGCTGGACGGCCACGGCGGCGAAGTGGTCCTGGTCGCCCATGTCGGTGACCATCCGCCCGTCACCGTCGAACGTGGGGTCGGCGACACCGCCCGCGGTGAGGCGGGCCACGGCGGAGTCACCGTCGACCGAACCCACCACCACGATGTGCCCGCCCTGGAGGGCGAGCGCCGCGGGGGTGGCGTTGCCTCCCCCGCCGAACAGAACGGTGGCGATCCCGCCGGCGCCGAAGCCGCCGTCGGCGCTGCCGTCCGCGTTGTAGCGGACCACCGTGAAGGCGTCGTCGTGGGCCGGGAAGACGGCCGGGCCGACGAAGCTGTCGATCAGGACGACGACCTTGCCGTCGGGCTGGAGGGCGACGTCGGCGGCCGAGTCGGTGCCGGGCTCGTGCAGGCCGACCGCAGGCGAGAACGTCGGGTCGGGGTCGCCGGCGGCGGTGAGGCGGAACACCAGGGGTTCGATCGTGACCCGGGTGCAGGAGGAGTACCGGGCGGCCACGACGACGGCACCGTCGGGCTGCACCGCCCCCGCGAAGCCCCGCTGCAGGTGAGACGGGGCGATCTGCACCACCTGGCCGCCGGTGCCGAAGCCGGCGTCGGGCACCCCGTCGGCCGACGTGCGGACGACCGCCACGCCGGCCGTCTGGCCCGCCATCGTCGGCGCCCGCTCGCACCCGGCGCCGGTGGTCTCCCCGACCATGACGAGCTTGCCGTCGGGGGCGAGGGCCAGGTCCCGCAGGACGTCCGATCCGCCGATGTCGTAGGTGGCCCTGCCCCCCGTCCCGAACGTCGGATCCAGGCTGCCGTCGGCGTCGAGGCGGACCAGGGCGAAGTCGCCCCCACTGGTGCCCGCGACCACCATCCGGCCGTCGGCGAGCACCACGACGTCCGCCCCCTGGTCGGCGGACCCGGAGCCGGCGCCGATGTCGACGCAGACCCGGCCGTCGCCGTCGAAGCTCGCGTCGAGGCCGCCGTCGGGCAGGTAGCGGGCGACGAGGAAGTCCCCGTCGCAGCCGGTGCCGGCCACGACGATCCGTCCGTCGGCCTGCACGGCCACGCCCTCGGCGCTGTCGTCGAAGCCGAAGTCGGACACGACCTTGCCGTCGCCGTCGAACGTGGGGTCGAGGTCGGCATCGGCCGCCCCGGCGGGGACGAGCGACGCGCCGATCATCACCGCCAGCACGACCGCCACGCCCAGCAGCCGTCCGCCTCCAGGGCTCCGGTCCACGATCCTCCGGCCCACGATCCTCCGGCCCACCATCCGCCGGTGCCCATCCTCGGTGTTTCGCCTCGTGCGCACGCCGCCACCTCCCGCTGCGCCGGTCTCACGACCGGCAGGTCCGCCGACTCTTCAGGCGTGTGGACGCACGGCCCGCGCGGTTGGTTCCTACCCCGCCAGCGAGAGGCGGCGGAAACCCTCGGCGTACCGGACGCCCGCCAGGCGGCCGCCGTCCTCCGCCCGCTGCCGGAGGACGTCCCGGTAGAACTCGCCGCCCTCGCCCAGCTGGCTCTCGTGGCAGAGCACCGCCTCGATCTTGGTCTCGATCGAGGTGCCGACGTCGACCCACACGTTGGGTTCCAGGGTGGCCGACATGAACACGCTCTCCACCTGGTGGGCCGGCCCCGAGCCCGGGAAGTAGTGGGGGTTGGCGGCGGCGGGCGACACCGCATCGAGGACGGCCCAGCCGGTGATGCGGTGGTCGGCGTGGTTGTAATAGGTGTCCCCGAAAAACACCGCCGTCGGGTCGTTGCACACGATGACCTGCGGTTTTATGGCCCGGATGGCAGCCACCAGCAGGCGCCGGAGCTCGAGCGAGTCCGGTAGCTCGCCGTCGGGGAAACCCAGCTGCCGGCGGCCGGCCAGTCCCAGCACCCGGCCCGATGCCTCCATCTCCGCCACCCGCTTCCGGGCCAGGTCGTCGGGGTCGCCGGCCGGGTCGAGCGACCCCTTCTCCCCCCTGGCGCACACCAGCACGTGCACCTCCGACCCACCGGCCGCCCACCGGGCCAACGTCGCCCCGCAGGAGATCTCGGGGTCGTCGGGATGGGCGTACACGGCCAGGGCGCGGGCCGGCACGTCCCCATAGAGCTCGGGACCGTAGAGCTCGGGCCGGTAGTGGTCGGACATGCCCCGGCCTACGACTTCGGGGCGCCGCGGATGGCGGCCACCGCCCGGGCCAGGCCGTCGTCGTCGACGTCGAGGTGGGTCACCAGGCGGAGCACGCCGGGGGCGATGGTGCCGCCGAGGACTCCCTTGCCGGCCAGGTGGGCGAGCACCTTGTCCGCCCTGGGGTGGGTCCAGGTGACGACGTTGGTGCGGACCGACGCCGGGTCGCAGCCGCCGTCGGGCCACCGCTCGGCCACCGCGTCGGCCAGCAGCCGGGCCCGGCGGTGGTCGTCGGCCAGGCGGTCGACCATGGTGGTGAGCGCCACCAGGCCGGCGGCCGCGATCACGCCCGCCTGGCGCATCCCCCCGCCCAGGCGGGTCCGCTCGACCCGGGCCTCCTCGATCACGTCGGCCGGACCGGCCAGCACCGAGCCGACCGGGGCCCCCAGCCCCTTCGACAGGCACGACATCACCGTGGTCACGGGTGCGGCGTACTCGGCCGCGGTGGTGCCGGTGGCCACCTCGGCGTTGAACAGGCGGGCGCCGTCGAGGTGCACGGGGATCGACACCGCGCTGGCGACCGCCGCCGTCTCCCGCAGCCGCTCGATCGGCCACGGGGTGCCGTTGGCCGGCATGTGGGTGTTCTCCAGGCAGACCAGGCCGGGGCGGGGGTGGTGATGGTGGGCGGCGGCGATGACCCACGCCACCTCGTCGGGATGGACGGTGCCGTCGGTGTCGTCGACGGTGTGGAACTGGATACCGGCGTTGCGCTCGGCCGCGCCGTACTCGTAGATCACGACGTGCTGGCGGCGACCGGCCACCACCACCGTGCCGGGCGGGGCCAGGACCCGCAGCGCGATCTGATTCGCCATCACGCCTGACGGCACGTATAGCGCGGCCGGCTTGCCGACCCGCTCGGCGTACGCCTCCTGGAGGGCGTTGACCGTGGGGTCCTCGCCGTAGACGTCGTCGCCCACCTCGGCCTCGGCCATGGCCAGGCGCATCTCGGCCGTCGGCCGGGTGACCGTGTCCGATCGGAGGTCGACGGTGCCGGCGGCGATCGTCGGCCGGAGCGCGCTACCCATGCCCGTACGATTGCAGATCGTGGCCCGCTCCCCCACCGGCGCCGGCCCGCCGGACACGACGCCGTTCCGGGCGGAGCTGCTGGAGCTGGCGCTCGGGCTGGCGGCGCAGGCATCGACGCTCCTGCTGGAGGCCCGCAACCACCCGAACAGCGGCGTCGACACCAAGACGACGGCGTCCGACCTGGTGAGCGACGCCGACCGGGCGTCGGAAGCGCTCATCGTCTCGGGCATCCTGGCCGTGCGTCCCGCCGACGCCATCCTGGCCGAGGAGAGCGCGTCCCGGCCGGGGACGAGCGGTGTCCGGTGGGTGATCGATCCCCTCGACGGCACCACCAACTACCTGTACGGGTTGCCCGCCTGGGCGGTGTCCATCGCGGCCGAGGTCGACGGGGTGGTCCAGGTCGGCGTCGTCGCCGACCCCAGCCACCGGGAGGTCTACTCGGCGGTCGTAGGAGGCGGCGCGTGGTGCAACGGCGTCCGGGTCGCGGTGTCGGGGAGCGCCGTCCTGGCCACCTCCCTGATCGGGACGGGGTTCGCCTACCGGTCGAGCCGCCGGGCCGAGCAGGCCCTCGCCCTGCCGCTCCTGCTGCCCGCGGTGCGTGACGTGCGCCGGTTGGGGGCGGCCGCCCTCGACCTGTGCCTGGTGGCCTGCGGCCGCCTCGACGGCTACTTCGAGACCGGCCTCCAGCCGTGGGACATGGCCGCCGGGGCCCTGATCGCGTCGGAGGCGGGCGCCGTGGTGTGCGGCTACGACGGCGTCCCGGCGTCGACCGCCTCGTTGGTCGCGAGCACGCCGGGTATCGCCACCGACCTGCTGGCCCTCCTCGCCACCGCCGGCGTCACCCCCGACCCGGGAGCCAACTGGACGGCGTAACGATCCTGTGCGTGCCAGCATGGAGCCGTGTTGAAGCTGGTCGCGATCCTGCGCTTCATCCGGCGGAGCACATTGCTGATCACGGTCGGGCTGGTCGGAGGCACGGTCACCACCGCCGGCGTCGTCATGCTGGTCACGCCCGGACCCGGCCTGGTGGTGATCATCGCCGGGCTCGCCATCCTCGCCACCCAGTTCGCGTGGGCCGAGCGGGCGCTCGACAAGGTGAAGCAGCAAGCGATCGCCGCCCGGGACAAGGCCTCCGCCCGCCGGACCGTCCGCCGGGACGCCCGGGCCGAGGCGGCGGCCGCCGCCGCCCCGTCCGAGACACCGCCTGCCGGCTACCAGGAGATCGACGACCGGGTGGCAGAGGGCGCCGCGCCCGAGGGCCGGAGTCTGGGCGCGGCGGCCGGCGACCTGGCCACCGAGAGCGACCAGGCGACGGGTTAGTCGGCGTCAGCCGGACACCTTGGAGGTCGACACCTCGGCCTCGAGTCGTTCGAGGGTGCGCTGCATGCCGGGTCGGTTGCGGGAGGGAAAGCGCAGGAGGTGCAGGCCCACCGCCATCCAGGTCGGCGATGGTGAGTAGTCCCAGGACTCCGTGACTCGCGTGCCCCCGTCCACCGGCTCGAACCGGTAGCGCCAGCGGGCCCCGCCAAAGTGGCGCCAGGCCAGGAGGCGCCCCTCCTCGAACTCGACCACCTCGTTGGTGATCCGGTACGGCAGACCGATGCGCATGGCGACGGCGAACCGGGCGCCGAGCGACAGCCGGCGGGGGGAGCCCTCACGGACCGCCTTCACCGTCCCCGAGCCGTCGATGACAGAGTGCATGGCGGGATCGGCCACCACGTCGAAGAGGCGCTGGGCGGGGGCGGGGATCACCCGCTCGACCGAGACGACACGATGGCGGCGACGGAGCTTCATCCCACCGAAGCTACGGCATTCCCATTCGTTGGCGGCACCGGCAGTGTCCCGCCGTCGAGCGTGACCGCCGGGACGGCTACCTGGCCATGGCGGCCGGGCCGATGGTGGTAACCGTCGCCGCGCCGGCCGTGGCCGCACCGAGGGTGGCCCGGTCGTGGAGGGCCAACTCGGTCAGGCGGGCGTCGACGATGTGGGCCAGGGCGCCGAGCTGGCGCCGCTCCCGGGCCCGGAACGGTCGGCCCCTGCGCCCGAGCACGAGGGCGATGGAGGCGTCGGCCAGGGCGGCCCAGGCCACGTCGTCGGGCCCGCACTCCCCGGCGGCGACCGCCGCCGACGACCGGCTGCCGGCCACGAAGGCGGCCAGCCAGGCGGGGGGCGGCGGGACACCCTGGGATGCCAGCAGCATCCGGTCGTCGAGGTCGACCGCGGCGACCCACTCGGAGCCGAGATCCGACCCGGCGTGCTTCACCAGCACGCGGAGCAACTCGGACGGGCTGGTGGCCGCCACCAGCAGGGCAGCCGTCTCCAGGGCGTCGAGGCGGGCGTCGAACATCCGCTCCGGCGCCGGCCGCACGTCCTCCACGTCGACCCCGTCGACCTGGTCGATCTCGGAGACCAGGAGCGACACCAGTCCGGCGTCGGGGAGCTGGACGACCAGCTCGTCGATGGCGCGGCCCGCGCCCCGCTCGAGGATGTCGATGCCGACGACATCACCCCGGACCGCCCCGATGCGGCTGGCGACCGCGCCCAGCGCTCCGGGCCGGTCGGGCAACCACACCCGTACGACGAAGGTCTCCATGCCTGGGACGGTACGTACGGGGTGTGAACGGCGGGTTTCGTCCTCGCGACGATGAAGTTAGGGGCCGCTACGGTGCAGGTATGGCACCCAACGACAAGCCCGACGTCCCCCTGGCCGGCGGCGACCCGCCGGCCGAGCTCGAGATCGAGGACCTCGAGGAGGGGACGGGCAAGGAAGCCCGCTCCGGCGCCGACGTCGAGGTCCACTACGTCGGGGTGGCCTGGTCGACCGGCCGCCAGTTCGACGCCTCGTGGGACCGCCGCCAGACCTTCCGCTTCCGCCTGGGGGCGGGCATGGTGATCGGCGGCTGGGACCAGGGCGTGGCCGGCATGAAGGTGGGCGGCCGCCGTCGCCTCACGATCCCGCCCGAGCTGGGCTACGGCAGCCGCGGCGCCGGCGGCGCCATCGGCCCCAACGAGACCCTCGTCTTCGTCGTCGACCTGGTCAGCGTCAGCTGACGCCCTTCGCCGTGGGACAAAGTCGCTCGGAATCGGTACGATTCCTCGACCCAGAGCGGCGGGGGCGAAGTGGCTGGCATGAACCATCTGGTGGTGGTGGTCCCGGGTGTCGGTGGGAGCGTCCTCTCGCGCGGCGGCGTGCCGGTGTGGGATGCCGGGATCGGTGACATCGTCGGCCTGGTCACCGATGCGGAGCGGCTCAGTCTCTCGGACGCGCCGGACCTGATCCCGACCGGCCTCATCGCGTCCAAGCGATGGCTGCCGGGCTGGACCGTCGTCCACGGCTACGAGAAGCTGCTGGCCGGCCTGGGACAGCGCCTGGGCGGCCGGATCGACCTCGGGGATCCGGCTGAACCGCGCATGAATGCGACCGTGGCCGCCTTCCCCTACGACTTCCGTCGGAGCATCGTCAAGTCCGCCGAGGCGCTTCAGGCCAATGTCAAGCTTCGCCTGGAGGCGCTCGGCGCAGGCCGGGACGAGCGTCGGGTCATCGTCCTGGCCCACTCGATGGGCGGCTTGGTCGCCCGCTACTGGCTGGGCCCGATGGAAGGGTGGAAGTGCTGCCGGGCCCTCATCACACTGGGCACGCCCCACCGGGGGGCACCCAAGGCCCTCGACTGGCTCGTGAACGGGGTCCGAGTCGGTCCGGTCAGGTTCGACCACGCCACGGAGGTGTTCCGGCAGTGGCGGTCGTTGTTCGAGCTGCTGCCCCGCTACCAGGCGGTGTGGGACGACACCGAGGATCGTGCCATCTATCCCCACGAGCTGCCCATCGACTGGTTCAGCGGGAGTGCGAAGGACGCGTTCAAGGTGCACGAGCGGATCGAGCGGTCGTGGGCCGAGATGCCGCGCACGGGACCGGAGGTGGTGGCCGCGGTGGGGTGGAGCCACCAGACCCTTCTCGGCGCCCGGTGGGACGGCGACCGGCTGCGGGTGGCGAAGCGGACCCCGGGATGGGTCGAAGCCCCGGGTTGGGAGCAGGACTTCGGCGACGGAACCGTGCCGGCCATCTCGGCCGTGCCGTTGGAGATGTCGGGCGCCCGCCAGGGATTGATCCGCGTCCGCCAGCGACACTCCCCCATCGTCGACACCCAGCAGGTGATCGACCTGGTCGCCGCCTACGAGGCCCACGCCCCGATCGACGCGGTCCGCGGCGACGAGACCCAGGCCGGCATCGGGCTCGATCTGGAGGACGCCTACCTGGCCGGGGAGGCGATACCCCTCTCCGTCACGTTGCACCATTGCCGGCCGACGGCGACGACCCAGGTGTGGGCGACCATCCGCACGCGGGGGGTGGCCGGGAAAACCCAGGTCGAGCTCCAACCCGACGGCGCCGGCGGGTACTCGGCGGACGACGTGCGGGCGCCGCCGGCGGGGATCCACGAGGTCAGCGTCCTCGCCACCGACCTCGAGGGCGCGGGTGAGCTCGACGTCGTCGACTCCTTCGCCACCGTGGAGCCGAACTGAACCGCTGGCCCCGCTGGCTCCTCGACGGCGAGCCGGCGGCCCTCGTCAAGTACGTCCAGCCCGAAGCGGTGAAGGCGCTCGTCGCGTTGCCGGGCCCGTCAGCGGAGCCGGCGATCGACCGGCTCCGGGCCGTCTACGAGGCGTTCGCCGCCCGCCGCATCCGCTACTCGTGGGAGGAGGCGAGCGACGAGGCCGGCCGCCAGGTGATCCGCCCGCCGGGCCAGGTCCTCTCGACGCCCCGCCACGGCACCTGCCTCGACCTGGCGGTGACGTTCGCCGGCGCCTGCCTCGTCGCCGGATTGCGACCGGTGGTCGTGCTGGTGAGGCCCTCGTCGCCGGGCCCGATGCACGCGGTGGTGGCCGTGTGGCTGGAGCGGACCCCGGACTACCCGCTGGCCGGGGTGGTCCTGCCGGGTGCCCCGCCGGAGTTGGTGGGCGAACTGCAAACCACCGTCGGCGGGCCACCGGGCGAGTTCGTGGTCGTCGACGTAGTCGGGTTCACCCGGCCCGAAGCCCGCACGCCCACCGGAGGCCTTGGGGCGACATTCGACGCGGCGCTGGTCGCCGGCGCCGGCTACCTGGCGCGGTGCCGGATGGTCGTGGTTGATGGGGGTCGACGTCTACACCGGCTGGCGGGACCGGGACGTGTTGGAGGTCGACACCCAGCCGTCCGACCCGCCCCTGCGCCGTCCATACCTGGACCAGGCGACGAACCCAGCCCCCTGCGGCGGCTGCGCGCCGACTACGAGGTGGTGCCGTTCCAGGGCCGCGACGAGCTCACCATCCTCGACGACCGGTGCCGGGCGTCCCTCGACCGGCCGGCCGTCAAGGTCGATGCTGATCCATGGCGTGGGCGGGGCGGGCAAGACCCGCCTCGCCGCCGAGCTCGATGAAGGGCCTGCTGGCCGACGGCTGGTACGGGGGCATGTTGCACTCCGACGCCACCCGCCGAGGAGGTCGACTGGCTGGGCGTCGTCGAGTCGCCCCTGGTGGTGGTGGTCGACACGGCGAGGCCCGCACTGTCCAGCTGCCCAGCCTGTTCAAGGCGCTCCGAGGCCGGATCGACCTGCCCACCGTGGTCGTGATCACCGCCCGGACCCTGACCGGTTGGTGGGAGGCCCTGACCGAGGTAGCTCGCTGAGCGGCGGCTTGCCGTACCGGACGGCCGAGATGCTGCTCGCTGACCAGCACCCGGACCCCGCGGCCGTGGCGCGGGCCGCCCATCGGGCCTTCGGCGGGCACGGGTGCGGCAACCCTCCCCGGCGCCAACCCCACCGCACAGTGGACGACGCTCGACCTCGTACTCCTGGCGTGGATGGCCGCCGAGGACGGGGCCCTTCCCGAGAACCGCCGCCAACTGTACCGGTCCGTGCTGGTTCACGAACGGGTCCACTGGGCGAACATGTTCGGGGACGAGGAGGGGAGGCGCCCGGAGCCGGACATGTTCGACAGTGCGCCGGCTGCGTGACTGTGGTCCAGGCAGCGGCGCATCGGGTGAGCGACAGCATCCTGGTCGCCGTGCCCGCGCTGGAGCGGGACGGGCGAGCGCTCAACGCGATGGCCCGCACCCTGCGAGCCTGCCTGGCGGGGCCTGAGTGGACACCTCTCCCTACGGCCCGATCCCGTCGCCGATCATCTGATCATCGAGGTCCTTCACGAACGCCCCGGGGGCGACGGGTTGCTGGTGCGCCTGCTCGCCGTGCTCGACGGCGACGAACGGCGAGCCTTCCTGCAGAACATCAACCGGGCTGGCGGCCCGTACCCGGCGGCTGCCTCCCACATCTTGAGACGGGCGGCCCGGCTCGATCCGTCCCTGCTGGATGTCGCGCTCACCGTCGCATCGCTCCAGGGCGGAGCCGTGCTGATGTCCCTCGAGAGCCTGGCCGCCGACGCCGACGCCGACCTGCCCGACGGCTTCGGCGAACGGATCCCGACGGGCCACGTCCTGTTCACCGCCTGCGATGGCACCTCGCCGAACGTCGGCTGGCCGCGGCCAGGGCCGACGAACAGACATCGGCCGAGGCGCTGGCCGACCTGGTCGACCGAGACCCGGGTCGGGCCGGAATCGCCGGCCAGCCGGATCGGGGTCTGGGCCTGGCAGCCGAGGCTGTGGCCTGTTACCGGACCCTGGCCGAGGCCCACCCCGAGCAGTTCCTGGAGCCAACTGGCCTGGTCGCTCGACAACCTTTCGAATAGGCAGAGCGACAACGTCGACCATGCCGGGGCGCTGGCCTCGAGTGAGGAGGCGGTGTCGCGATTCCGGGTCCTGGCCGAGGATCGATCCGAGGTCGTCCTGTCAGGGTTGGCCACGTCGCTCAACAACCTGTCGAACCGGCACAGCGACAACGGTGACCCCGTCCGGGCGTTGGCTTCGATCGAGGAGGCAGTCGAGCACCAGCCGGGCCCTGACCAAGGCCGCCCCGAGGGGTTCCGTGCGACCTGGCCGGGGCCCTTCAGAACCTGTCCAACCGGCAGGGCGACAACGGCGATCGGGCCGGGGCGCTGTCTTCGATCGAGGAGGCCGTCGGGCACTGCCGGGCCCTGGCGCAGTCCCGCCCCGAGGCCCACCGACCCGATCTGGCGTCGTCGCTCAGCAACCTGGCCACCGGCTGAGCGCCAACGGCGAGCCGGGACGGGTTGCGCTGGCCGCAGCCCAGGAGGCGGTGGAGATCCAGCCGGGCGCTGGCCGAGGCCCGCCCCGACCTCTTCATGCCCGACCTCGCCCGGGCCCTGAACAACCGTCGCAGTCCACCTGAGCGAAAACGGCGACCGGGTCGGCGCATTGGCCTCGAGCCAGGAGGCGGTGAAGCTTCACCGGGAGATGGCCCAGGCCGCGGCCAAGCGCACACCGCCCGATCTGGCCTTCGTCGCTCAACACCCTGTCCAACTGCAGAGCGACAAGGGCGACCGGATCGGGGCGCTGGTCTCGATTCGGGAGGCGGTGGAGCACTACACCACCCTGGTCCGGTCCCGGGGAGACGTTTTTCTCGGCGACCTGGCCATCGTCGCTCAACAACCTCTCCCTCCGGCAGAGCGACACCGGCGACCGGCACGGTGCGTTGGTTTCGATCCGGCAGGCCGTGCGAGCATTACCGCGCCCTGGGTGCGCCCCGACCGAGGTCCACCTCGGGAGCCTGGCCCTGGCTCTCGAGAACCTGGCCAACCTCCAGAGCGAACACGATGACCGTCCGGGGCGCTGGATTCGAGTCGTGAGGCCGTGAAACATCACCGGGTCCTTGCCGAAGCCCAGCCCGAGGCCGTCCTCCCCGACCTGGCCCGGTCGCTGAACAACCTGTCCAGGCACCAGAGCAGAAACGGCGATCCCGCCGGGGCGCTGGCCTCGAGTCTGGAGGCTGTCGGGCACTACCGCGGCGCTGGCAGAGACCCGCCCCGGGCTCTTCCGCCCGAGCCTGGCCGCAGCCCTCAGCAACCACTCGAACCACCAGAGTGCCACCGGCGACCTGTCCGGAGCGCTGGTTTCGGCCCAGGAGGCGGTCGAGCACTACCGGGCGGTGACCACGCGCCGGCGACTTGGTGCCCAAACTGGCGGCCGCGCTCAACTCACTGTCGGTGCACCAGACGAACACGGGCGACAGGGCCTGGCGCTGGACGCGATCGAGGAGGCGGTCGAGTACTACCGGGCGTTGGCCCGGGCCCGCCCTGGGGTCTTCCTTCCCGACCTCGCGATGGCACTCAACAACCTGTCGGCCGCCAGAGCGCCATCGGCGACCCGGCGGGGGCGCTGCTGTCGAGCCGGCAGGCCGCCGACCACCTCGAGAGCCTGGTCCGGGAGCGCGGGGAGGCCTACCGGGGCGACCTGGCCAAGGCGCTCAACAACCTGTCGGCCCACCAGACGAGCTAACGGCGACCGGCCGGGGGCACTGACCTCGATCCTGAAGGCGGTCGACCACTTCCGGTCCCTGGCGGAGCGCAGCGGTGCGGTCGTTCCGCAACTGGCCACGACGGTCCGGAACCTGTCGCTCTGCCAGACCGCCAACGGCGACCCCGAAGGGGCCCTCATGTCGATCCGGGAGGCCGTCGGGCACTACCGCTTGCTGGTCGAGCAGCAGGGCGATCTCTCCGCCGGCGACCTCGCCGGATCGCTTCACAACCTGTCCGACCTGCACCGACGCGGCCGGCGACTGCACCTGAGGCGCTGGCATCGATCCGCGAGGCCGTCGAGCTCTACCGGGTGCAGACCGAGGCCCGGCCGGAGGCTCTTCCTCGCCGACCTGGCCGGTGCGCTCGACGAACTGGCCGAGTGCACTGCGAGGGTCGATGGCGTCCCCGCTGCCACCGACAGTGCCTCTCGGCTGGTTTCCGGGTTCGCCCGACCGGCCGTCCGTGCCCGACTCCGGGCCACGCTGGCAACCTGGTTTCTCGCCCGGGGTGAGGTCGCGACCGCGACCGACCATCTCCAGTCGGGGATCGCCGAGGCGGACGACGTCGACGACCCGCTGGTCGGACCGGCCAGGCGGGCACTGCGGGCAGCCGTCGACCGCCTCGGTCCGGAGGCCGCCACCCTGCACGATCCGGACCGGGACTGGCCGGCGTGGGTCGTGTTGCCGATCGACGAGGCCTCCGACGAGGTGATCAGGGCGTGGGCCAATTCGCCTGATTGGGAAGCCCAGTCCAGGCTCATCCGGGCCAACGCCGCGCTCGTGGCGTCGGAGGCCTTCCGGACGACGCTCGACGTGAGCCGCGATCTCTACCCGGGTGATCGGGCCCTTCCCGTCATCGGCAGCCGGATGGCGGAGTTCGACCGGCGAGGCATCGACGAGACGCTCGCTGTCCTGGACCAGACGTACCTGGTCATCCGCACCATGGACGCATGGAAGGCCCTCACGTCGACGGACACCTCTAAGCACTTCCTCGACGAGCACCGAGCGGTCCTCCGGCGGGACGACGTCGCCGCCTCACTCCGCGAGGCGGGCGATCGAGGAGCCTCGAGCTCCTCGGCATCCTCATGCTCGACTGGTCGCTCGGCCTCGACGCCGCCTACGACGTGGCGACGGATCCCGACGCCGGAGCGGGCACGTCGACCGCGCCATCGAGGCCGGCGACCGCGGCCCTGATCTACGCCATCCTCCTGGCCGCGCCCCATCTCGTCGAGCGCGACGTGGTCGGCGACCTGGCCATCGCCGTGTATGCCCTCCTCGGCGGCGATCTGGGCGCACTGCCCAGGCCGCGGGCGGCTCGGCCTGCGAGGCAGCCTCGCCGATACGCCGCCAGGCGATCGCCATCCACCTCCGGAGACTTGCCACCGCGCAGCCGGAGCATCGGGACGGTGCGCTCGAGCTGGCCTCGATGTTCGATCCGCCGACGCCGTAGCCGGAACCGGGACTACAGCTTGGTCAGGGCCCGGCGCATGTTGCGGACGGCCTGGCCGATGCGCTGCTCGTTCTCGATGAGGGCGAAGCGCACGTGGCCGTCGCCGGTGGCGCCGAAGCCGATGCCGGGCGACGTGGCCACCTTGGCCTCGTTGACCAGGAACGACGCGAACTCCACCGACCCCATCTCCCGGTAGGGCTCGGGGATCGGGGCCCACGCGAACATCGTCGCCTTGGGCTTCTCGATCTCCCAGCCGATGCGGTTGAGACCGTCGCACAGGGCGTCGCGCCGGCTCCAGTAGATCTCGTTGACTTCCTTGGGGTAGTCGGACGCCTCGTTCATGGCCACCGTGGCCGCGATCTGGATGGGCTGGAAGGCGCCGTAGTCGAGGTACGACTTGAGCTTGGCCAGGGCCTGCACGATCTCGGAGTTGCCGACGAGGAACCCCACCCGCCAGCCGGCCATGGAGAACGACTTGGTGAGGGTGTACAGCTCGACCGCGACGTCCTTGGCCCCCGGCACCTGGAGGATCGACGGCGGCATGTAGCCGTCGAAGGCGGTGTCGGAGTAGGCGAAGTCGTGGACCAGGATCACGTCGTGCTGGCGGGCGAAGTCGACCAGGCGGGTGAGCCATTCGAGGTCGACGCACGTGGTGGTGGGGTTGTGGGGGAAGGAGAGCACGATCACCTTGGGCCGGGGCCAGGCGTTCTCCCAGGCGTTGATGAGGTTGGCGAAGAAGTCCTCGCCCGGCCCGAGCGGCACCCGGCGCACGTCGGCGCCCGCGAACAGGGGCGCGTAGATGTGGATCGGGTAGGACGGGGTGGGCACGAGGGCGGTGTCGCCGGGGCCCAGCAGCACCCACATGAGGTGGGTCAGGCCCTCCTTGGCCCCGATGACGTTGATGACCTCGGTGTCGGGGTCGAGGTCGACGTCGAAGCGGCGCTTGTAGAGGTCGGCCGCCGCCATCCGGAGCTTGGGGATGCCCTTGCTCGACGAGTACCGGTGGTTGCGGGGGTTGCGGGCCGCCTCGGCCAGCTTCTCCACCGCGATCTCGGGCGAGGGGATGTCGGGGTTGCCGAACCCGAGGTCGATCACGTCGTCGCCCGCCCGCCGGGCCGCCATCTTCAGCCCGTCGATGATGGTGAACACGTACGGCGGCAGGGCGTTGATGCGTCGGAACTCCACCGCTGCAGGCTACCCCCGGCCCCGCCGGCCGACTCCGCCATTCGCCGGCCCCGGCGACCCCGCCGACGAACGCCCGACTCAGGACCCGCCCGACGCGGCGAGGGCCTCCTTGAGCTTGATCCGGCCCCGGGTGCGGAGGGCGCCGCCGGCGTAGATGCGCGACGCCAGGCGAATCACCACCACGACAGTCACCAGGACGAGGACGGTGACGGCGGCCGCCTCCCCCGCCGAGACCTCGCCCGCCGCCATGCGGATGGGCATCACCAGGGGGGACCAGAAGGGCACCCACGACATCACCCGGGCCATCGGTCCGGCGGGGTCGCCGATGGCGGCGAAGGTGCCGAAGTAGCCGGCCATGATCAGGAAGGTGATCGGGGACGTGGTGTTCTGCAGCTCCTCGGCCCGGGAGGCGACCGCGCCGGCCATGGCGAACAGCGCGCTGTAGATGGCGAAGCCGAGCAGGAACCAGCCCATGACCAGCGCGAAGGCGCCGCCGACGCCGGGGGGGAGGTCGATCGTGCCGGAGGCGGTCGCCGCCACCAGCCCCACGACCATGAAGAGGGCGAGCTGGGCGAAGCCGAGGGCGCCGACGCCGACGATCTTGCCCGTGAGCAGCCCGCCGGGGCGGATCTTGGCCAGCAGCAGCTCCACCACCCGCGACGACTTCTCCTCCACCACGCTGCTCGCCACCGCGAAGCCGTAGCCGAAGATCTGGCCGAAGACGAAGAACACGCCGAAGGTGACGAGGGCGCGGCGGTCGTCGGTTTCGTCATCGGGCGGGTCGATGGCCGCCGTGCGCAGAGGGGTCGGAGCGAGGATGGCGACCGCCTGCTCGGGCGACAGCCCCGCCTCGCTGAGGGCCTGGTCCACCCGCACCTCCCGGTTGGCGAGCTGGACGACGGACTCGAGCTCCCCGCTGAGCTCCTCCTTCACGATGACGCCGTCGCCGTCGATGGCCGCGTCGAGGTCGCCGTCGTCGACCAGGCGTTCGGCCTCGGCCCGGTCGGCCACCGTCCGCGCCGACACCTCCACGTCGCCGCCGAGGTCGATCCGCTCGAGGGCGTCGACCAGCTGCTCCGCCGGCGCTCCCACCACGCCGACGTCGAACTTGGTGGGCCCGTCGTCGCCGCCCAGGCCGGGCACGATGGCGATGGCCAGCACGATCAGCAGGGTGATGCCGGTGGAGACGACGAACGCCCGCTGGCGGGTGCGCTCCCGCAGCTCCCGGCGGATGATGAGGAACACCGCCTGCCGCCCGGTGAGGCCCGCCGCCGGTCCGGTCACGCCCGGTTCGGTCACACCCGGTTCGGTCCCGCCCGCCTCGGTCACGATTGCACGACCTCCCGGAACAGTTCGGCGAGGGTGGGGGACACGGGCGTGAACTCCTCGACCGGTCCCGCGGCCCGGGCCGCGTCGAGCACCCGTTGGGTGTCGGCATCACCGGCCAGCTCGAGCACCAGGCCGGCACCGTCGGCGTCGCCGTCGGGACCGTCCACCGGGTGGACGGCGACCACCCCCGGTAGTCCCTCGGCCCAATCGCTCGGGGCGCCCCGGACCACGACCCGCAGGCGACGACCTCCGTGGCGATGCCGCAGCTCCTTGATGCCCCCGTCGGCGACGACGGAGCCTTTGTCGAGGATGGTGACGGCGTCGCACAGGTGCTCGACCAGTTCGAGCTGGTGGCTGGAGAACACCACCGCCGCGCCCCGGGCCACCTCCTCCTGGAGGACCTCCGACAGCACGTCGACCCCCACCGGGTCGAGGCCCGAGAACGGCTCGTCGAGCACGAGCAGATCGGGACCGTGCACCAGGGCCGCCGCCAGCTGCACCCGCTGCTGGTTCCCGAGGGACAGCTCTTCGACCCTGTCGGCGGCGCGGTCGGCCACGCCGAGGCGCTCGACCCACCGGGTCGCCTCGGAGCGGGCGTCGCCCGGCGTCATGCCGGACAGCCGTCCGAAGAACTCGAGCTGGTCGATCACCCGCATCTTGGGGTACAGGCCCCGCTCCTCGGGCATGTAGCCGATCCGCCGGCGGGTGGCGTCGTCGATGGGCGAGCCGTTCAGCCGCACCTCGCCGCCATCGGGTTGCGACAGTCCGAGGACGATCCGCATGGCCGTCGTCTTGCCCGCGCCGTTGCGTCCGACCAGGCCCCGCATCTGGCCCTTCTCGACCGTGAAGGAGACCGCGTCGAGGGCCAACACGTCGCCGTATCGGCGCGAAACGTCCCGCAGCTCGAGCATTACCGGGATGCTAGGTGCCGGGGACGGCCCGACGAACGGCGGCGCTACCCACGGGCGGCCGCCTCGGCGAGGGTCCCGGGCACGTTCGGGTCGTGGCCGACGTCGATGGGGGCGCAGACGGCCCAGGTGGCGCCGGCGTCGTCGAGGGCGGCGAGGTGGCGGCGGAGGACGTCGACGGTGCCCCACACCAGGCCGGGGCGGGAGCCATGGCGGGCGAGCTTGGCGTCGGCCTCCTCCTGGGTCCGGCCGACGAGGACCTGGCCGGCCCACGTCGGCGCCACGCCCGTGCCGGCCAGCTCGGCCGCGGCGACGGCGAAGGAGACCACGTCGAAGCCCCATCCGTTCCAGGCGGTGGCTCCCCCGGCGACCGCCGCCTGCCGGGCCCCGGCCGAGTGCCCGCCTATCCAGGTGGTGACACCGGCGCCGGTCAGAGCGCGGCAGCACGTGACCATCCGGGCCCGGCGCTCGGCCATGGTCGGGTAGCCCACGCCGTAGGCGACGTTCTCGGCCTTGTTAGCGACGTCTCCCGTGCCCAGCCCGGCCACCAGCCGGGGGCCGGCGACCTGGTGGAGGGTGAGGAGGGCGTGGAGGAACATGGCGTCGGGCAGGAGCCCGACCCGGGCCACCAGGGTGCCCACCGCCACCGACGACGTCTCCGCCGCGACCGCTCCCAGCAGCTCGTAGGAGTGCAGGGCGGGCCGATCGGGGCGGCCGAGCGGCCAGAGGTGGTCGAAGACGAACACCCCGTCGAGGCCGGCGTCCTCGGCGGACCGGGCCACCGCGAGGGCCGGCGAGGGATCTGTACGGAACTGGGGCAGGGTGACTCCGAGCCGCATCGTCGCCGGACGCTACCTGGACCGGGGGACTCCCGAGACTGAAGGGAGAGGGAGGAGAGCAACCGGGCCCCGGGGGCTGGGGAGCCCGAGGCCCGGTGCTCTTCTACCTAGGTCAACGGTCGGGCCGCGGAATTCTCGCGGTTTCGCCTGTTTTGTTCGGTTTGGCGCGTCCGGAGGAGCAGCTCGGCGCCCAGGCAGCCGGCACCGATCGCCCCCGCCCGGGGGCCGAGGGCGGCGGGCACCACAGGGATCGCCGGCCGCCAGGCCCCGCCCTGCAGGAGGTCGTTGAAGGCGACGCGCACCGGCGCCAGCAGCAGCTCGCCCATCTCCACCAGTCCCCCGCCGACCACGAATGCCTCCGGGTCGAGGATGTTGGCCAGGTTGGCCAGGCCCAGGCCGACCCACCATCCGAGCTCGGCGACGATGGCGCAGGCCTCACCGTCGCCCGCCGCGGCCGCCGCCGTCACGTGCTCGCCCAGGATGGCCCCGGGGTCGCCACCGGCCCGCGCCACCACGTCGGCCACCCCACCCTCGGCGGCCGCCGCCCGGGCCAGGCGGGCCAGGCCACCGCCCGAGGCGTATCGCTCCCAGCAGCCCCGCTGCCCGCACGGGCACAGGGGACCGTCGCGGTCGACGACCATGTGGCCGATCTCGCCGGCGAAGCCGTTGGCGCCGCGGGTGAGGCGTCCCCCGGTGATGATGCCGCCGCCGATGCCGGTGCCCAGGGTGACCAGGACCACGTCGTCGAGACCGGTGGCGGCGCCCATCGCCCGTTCGGCCCACGCCGCGCAGGTGGCGTCGTTGTCGACGCGGACCGGCACGCCCAGGCGGCGCTCGAGCTCGGCCCGCACCTCCAGGCCGGTGACCCCCGGCAGGTTGGGCGCGAATCGTAGGACGCCGTCGCGGTCGACCAGTCCCGGGGCACCCACCCCCACCGCCCCCAGGGGACGCGTCCCCGCGACCTCGACGGCGAGGGCGGCGATGACGTCGAGCACGGCGTCGGCCCCCGCCGGCGTGGCCTGCCTCCCCTCCCCGACGACGCGGTTGCCGGCCAGGGCGACGGCCAGGCACTTCGTCCCCCCGAGGTCGACGCCGACCGTCACCTCGGCCCCACCCGTCATCGGCGGTGACCCACCGTCGGGGACGGGTGGCGCACCATCAGAAGCGGAGGATGGCGCCGATGCGACCGAGGACGTCGAGGTCGGCGTCGTCCCGGCAGATGGCCAGGCGGCAGGACTGGTTGAGGGCGTCCTCCACCGCCTCCTCCACCACGTCGTCGACCTGGTGCATGTCGGCGCTGCACACCGGGCAGGCCCGGCCCCGGACGCCGATCCAACCGCACGAACGGCAGCGCCACCCGGGCGCCTCGTAGCCCTCGGACACGAGCAGGGTCTCGACCCGGCGGGCCACCAGGGCGGCCAGCACGTCGGGCAGCCCGACCGCGGCCCCGCTCCCGGCCCCCACCGCCTGGCGCAGGCGCTCGACGAGGGCCGCCTCCCGGGCTCGCTCCACGCCCGCCTCCACCTCGAGGGCGGCCTGGGCGATCTCCACGTCGCGGGCGGCGACCGGGATCGACAGCCGGGCCGCGATCCGCTCCCGCAGCCACGGGTGCAGCTCCTTCTCCATCTCCCGCCCGAGAGCGTCGGACGTGCAGAGGATCAGGTGGTCGAACGACTGCTCCTGGAACACCGCGAAGGCGGCCTGGGCCGCCCGCCGCAGGTGCTGGGCGGCCACCGCGTGGGTGTGACCGGCGAGGTGGTCGCGGTCCATGTGCCCACCGTCGTCGTCGTGGCGGGGCAGCAGGTCGAAGTGCTCCTGCTTGTCGACCAGCTTGCCCTGCTCGAACAGCAGGATCCGGGCCCGCTGCTTGTCGACCAGGAGGACGGCGAAGCGCAGGTACTGGTCGACCACCGACTCGAGCACCCGGATGTGGGGCGTGTCGTTGACCACGATCACGTTGGGCACCGACACGGCCAGCTCCACGACGTGCCAGAAACCCTCGGCCGAGCACGAGAACATCGCCAGCCCGCGGGTGGATGAGCGGTCGATGCCGCCCCGCACGAAGTCGGAGATGTGACGCAGGTCGGCCTCGACCGACGCGGTCGCGGCCCGGTTGGGAGTGCCGTTCGGGGCCTCGGGGGCGGTCATCCGGCGCCGGCCCCGCCGGAGGAGGTCGTCGAGATGGGGCTCGAGATCCTGGGGACGGATGTAGCGCCGGCCGTCGACGTCGAGATAGCACGAGGTCACCGGCGCCCTCTCGCTCGTGAATCCGGCCAGTTCACGTAGGAGACCGTCTGTGATCGTCAAGAGCCCGATCCTATTACCCGGGCTATTCGGCCTCGGGATCGACTCTGGGACGTCCTGGGAGTCGACGACCTGGGGATCGACGTCCTGGCGGGCGACGTCCCGCCGGGCGCGGCCGGGGGCGGGCGTCGGCGCCCGGGGACCGAAGCGACCGTACGTCGCCGCCCACAGCCCGCACAGGCCCAGGCCGAAGACGGGCACGAGGATGCCGGCCGCCAGGTTGGTGTAGAGCCGGACGCCGGCCGTGACGACACCGACCACGGTCTGCACCACCAGGGCGCCCAGCAGGTGGCGGCGGACGTCGGGCGGGGCGACGTCGCCGGCGAGGAAGAAGAGGCCCCCGATGCCGATGGCCTCGCGGCGGCTGCGGTCGACCGCCCGCAGGAAGGCGACGGCGAAGAGGACGCACCCGGCCGAGAAGAGGACGACGTCGACGACGAGCGCCGGTCCGCCGAAGGTGTCGGGCGCCGCCGCCGCCACCACCGCCAGCAGGACGAAGACGCCCGTCCCCCACCAGGCCGCCCGGATGACCGCCGACCCCTGACGGGTGCCCGCTGGCCTCGGCGACCGCTCGTCGTCGGCCACGGTCCTAGCGCCGCCCGGCGGCGGCCCTGGTTGCGGCCTCGGTCAGGGCTCGGGCCAGGGCGGCGGCGAGGTGGTCGTACGAGAACGCATCCTCGGCCCGGCGGCGGGCGGCCGTCCCCTGGGCCCGGCGGAGGTCGTCGTCGTCGAGCAGGCGGGCCAGGGCGACGGCGGCGGCCACCGGGTCGTCCGGCCGCCGGACCACCTCGCCCGTCCCACGATCGACCACCGCCTCCGCCGCCCCCCCGCTGTCACCCGCCACCTGGGGCACCCCGCACGCGGCGGCCTCGAGGAACACGATCCCGAAACCCTCCTGCTCGAGGCCGCGCCACCGGCTCCGGCACAACATGGCGAACACGTCGGCTGCGGCCAGCAGCCGGGGCCTGTCGGCGTCGGGCACCCACCCGAGGAACCGCACCGGGGCGCCACAGTGGCGGGCCAGGCGTTCGAGGCGGGGCCGGTCGCGGCCGGACCCGGCGATCACCACCAGCAGGTCGGGTCGTTCCCCGGCCAGGAGGGCGGCGGCGGCGATGAGGACGTCCATCCCCTTGCGGGGCACCAGCCGGCTGATGCTGACCACGATCCGGGCCTCGGCGGGCAGGCCGAGGTCGGCTCGGGCGGCCGCCCGTCCGGGCCCGTCGAGGGGGCGGAAGGCGCCGGTGTCGACGCCGGGAGGCACCACTGCCACCGGCACCGCGCCGCCCGTGACCCGGTTGGCCTCGGCGGCCGGGTAACCGCCGGCGGCGACGATGAGGGTGGCCCCGGCCAGGACGGGGGCCAGGAGGTCCCGTGCCCCCGGCAGCCGGGCGGGGACGGTGAGCTCGGCCCCGTGGACGACGACCGCGTAGGGCATCCCGAGGCGGGGCCCGACCCACCCCAGGGGCAGCGCGGGGTCGAGGACGACGAGCCCGGCGCCGGCCGTCGCCGCCTGGGTGCGGATCCAGCGACCGACGCCCGACGTCGGGAGCAGGACCTTCTGCCGGGCCCGGGCGACGGGGAAGGTCTGGGCGGCGTCGAACTCGGCCGCCCCCTCGAAGGCGGTGGTGGCCACCCGGGCGTGCTCCGGGGGCAACCGCCGCCAGAGCTCCCAGAGATAGGACTGGATGCCGCCGGTCTTGGGGGGGAAGTCGTTGGTGACCAGGAGGGAGGCCACCGGAGCCGGGCTCAGGAGCGCGGTGGGCGCCGGAGCCGGCGTCGGGGCCGGGGCTCGTCGATGCCCGTCGGCGGCGCGACCACGGGCGGCCCCGCGGGCGGCTTCTGGCGCCCGCCGGTGGTCCGCCAGTCTCCCGCGGGGGGCGCCGCGATCCGGGGACGGCCCTCGGGTGGCCGTCCGCCCCGTTCGTCGCCCCCGCTGCGGGGTGCGAACTGGTCACCGTCGCCGTCACGCTCGTCGGGACGGGGGACGGGCCGCGGTTCGGGCCGCCGGCGCTCGTCGAGACGCCGATCGTTGGGACGGCGGTCGGTTCCGCCGGGACGTTCAGGGCCGCCGGGACGTCCAGGGCCGCCGGGACGACCAGGGCCGCCGGGACGTCCAGGGCCGCCGGGACGGTCGAGCCCGCCGGCACGATCGAGCCCGCCGGCACGATCGGGTGCGCCGCGCTCGGGGGGACGTCGGTCGTCGGAGCGTTGCCTCGAGGGATCGGGTCGGGGCGCGGGGCGCGGGGCGCTACGAGCGGGAGGCCGGGACCCGGACGGGCGTTCGGGGCGCGAGGTGGGCTCGGGCCGGGGCGTGAACGGCGACCGGGGGACATCGGCCGGTCGGTCGGAACCGGCGGAGGCGGACTCCTCCGTCCGGGACGAGCGGCGGAAGGGCGACGGTGCCGACTCCCGCTCCGGGGCCGCCGGCTGCAGCCGCAGCGGCGGGCGGGCGCCCGGGCCCGACGATGACCCAGAAATCGGAAGGTGACCCGGATGGTGCCGCCGGCCGTGTCGGCTCCTGGGAGGGGCCCGGCCGGGAGGGCGGCGGTTGGACGGGTGTGGCCGAGTCCCGGGAGCGGGGACGCAGGGGCAGAGGGGCGTTGTCGGATGCCGGCGGCTGATTGACCCGGCCGCCGAGGGTGGGCCGGGAGACGACGGGCGGCGCCGGCTTGGGCAGCATGGCCCTCGCCACGAGGGCCCGGCTGGCGGCCACCCGCACGCTCGTCACCTGGGCCACCGCCTTGCGGACCCCGGCGCCACCGGGCGTCGACGGAGGCTCGGGGGCGGCGGCGCGGGCCTGACGGGGGTCGGTCGCCGGCGGCGCAGGCGGCGCGGCCGGGCCGGTCGGAGCGCCCTTGCCCACCGCCTCCGGCGCCGGGTCGGCGGAGACGTCGTCGGATCCGCCCGCATCGCTCGAGCCGCCAGGCGCGGGCGCCGCCGACGCCGGCGCCGGCGCCGCGGGCGGAGCCTCTGCTTCGGCCCGGGCCGCCCGCATCCGGGGCGAGCTCACGAGCAGGCCCCGCGTGGGCACCACCGGCCGGGCGCCACGGCCGGTCGAGACGAGGAGGCCCCGCACCGGCGGCGGCGCCGGGTCGGCCTTGGCGATCGACTTGCGGGACTTGGCCGACTCGCTCCCGGCCTCCGGCTGGCCCGCGGCGACCTCGGCGGGCGACCTCGGCGGTCGCATCGCCCGGCGCATCGCCCGGCCCATCGGCGGTGCCAGCCGCATCCTCCGGTGCCACCTCGCCGGTGGTGTCGGCGGCGAGGGCCGCCACCGCGCCGGGAGGCTTCTTCCGGCCGGTCGCAGCCTTCGCCGTAGGGCCGGTCGTGGCCGCGGCCGGGGTCTTGGCGGCGGCCGGGGCCTTGACGGCGGCTGGGGTCTTGGCGGCGGCTGGGGCCTTGACGGCGGAGGCCTTGGTGGCCGCGGCCCTGCCGGCGGCAGACGCCTTGGCGGCCGACGTCCTGCCGGGGGCCGCCTTGACGACGGGTGACGTGGGCGCGGGCGTCGGCCTGGTGGGGGGGGCCGCGGCGTCGGGCCCGCCGACCTCCGTGGTGTCGACCGTCGAACCGTCGGCGGCCTCGGCGCCCTCGGCGGCATCGCGGCATCGGCATCGACATCAGCGACATCGACATCGACATCGCCGTCGTCGAACTCGTCGAGATCGTCGACCAGGACGACGCCATCGTCGTCATCGCCGTCGTCGTCATCGCCGTCGTCCTCATCGTCGTCGTCGCCGTCCTCATCGAGGGCGGCCGCCGCGTCGGCCGCAGCCGCCTTGTCCGCCGCCCGGGCGGCGGCGCGGGACGCCCGGGTCGCCGCCGCCGCGGCCGCGGCACCCTCGGCCGCCTCGTCCGGCTCGGGCGGGATCGGGCGGGGGCGGGGACGGGCCCCCGCCTCCACGTATCCCAGCTCGCCCGCCACCTTGTTGCGGGCCACCAGCTCGCCGGAGCCGACGTCGAGCTCCCAGCGGGCCTCCTGGGGCCGGCCCCGGGAGCGGTAGGAGAACTTGATCATCCACACCTGGTCGTGCAGTTGGTACGCGCTCCACGAGGTGTCGAAGACGTCGTCGGTGACGCGGGCGCCGCGGTCGAGGAGGTGCCAGTTGACCGCCTCGTCGAGGGGCAGGCTGGACGACCCCACCTTGGGCTTGTCGTAGACGAGCGTCTGGGCCAGCTCCACGACCTGGGCCTGCTCGGCGAGGATCGGCACCGCGAACCGCTCGACCCACTCGACTTCGACGTCGGCCTCCTCGGCCACGTCGTCGGCCGAGCGGCCGGCCCGCAGCCGGGCCTGGATCTCACGAGGGGTGAGCAGGCCCCGCCGGCGGGTCTGTGCCCCCGGCCCCGGTGTGTACTCGCCGCCCGGCCGCACGAGGTCGGTGCCGTTGGGCCGGCCCTGGGCCCGGGCGATGGCGCGGAGGATCTCCGCGTCGAGAGAAACCACGTACCCGCCCGACTCGGAGCCCCGGCGCGCCGTGAAGATGAGCCCCTTGTGGTCGGTTGTCAGCCCCACCAGATGGAGCTTTCGCACACGCGCTCCCGACGCCCCAGAGTTGGCCCAGCCGATCGGGGCCCTTCGCGGTGACGGTACCACCGGCCCCGGCGCTGGGAGCGGACCCTCGCCCGTGCGGCCCGACACCCCGGGGCGCCCGGGTCAGCCGGGACGCCGTAGCTGGCGCAGCGGTGGCACCAGTCCGGCCTCGCCGAGCAGGCGGACGGCTCGGGCCTCGGCCACGTCGAACACCACCGCCTCGTCTGGCTCACGGCCGCAGATGAACGTGACCACGCAGTCGTGGCAGGCGGCCGTGCGCTGCATCACGCAGTCGTCGCAACTGATCTCCATGCCTTGTCACCCTACGGATGGGGTGAGACACTTCGGCCGGACGGGCCGGTCCGGGAGCCCTCGTCAGGACGAACGGGCCGCCAGAGTCATAAAGAGGCTGCCCAGCAGCGACGCCACTCCGTCCAATCGAGGGTCGAGCGGGGCGGTCACCTGGTTGGTGAACGCGGGCCCGTGCCGTATGTCGACGACCTCGACACCGGCGTTCTTGAGCCCGATGTCGGCTGTGCCGTCGTTGTTGAAGTCGGCGGCCACGACCTGGTATCCGGCTCCCGGCGCTCCGGGAATGGTGACCTGTCCCGAGTAGCTGGGGCCGAAGTTCACCGACGTGACGCCGGTGCCGGTATGGCGCACGCCGATGTCGGCCATGCGGTCGGAGTTGAAGTCGGCCGCCATCACCTGGTAGCCGGGGCCGGCGGCCGAGGCGAACGTGGCCTGGCCGGCGAACGTGGGGCCGTTCTTCATGGTGACCACGCCGGTGCCCGGATCACGAAGGCCGATGTCGGACATCCGATCGGCGTTGAAGTCGGCCGCCACCACCTGGAGCTGTGCACCCGGCGTCCATTGGTAGGTGACCTGGTCGGCGAACGTCGGGCCGTGCTTGATGTAGAACATCCCGCTTCCCGTCTCCCGCACGCCGATGTCGCCGATGCGGTCTCCGTCGAAGTCGGCGGCGAAGGCCTGGTAGTTCCCGCCCCGGGCCCACGGGTAGGTGACCTGGTTTCCGAAGGACGGGCCGTGGCGCAGGGTGAAGAGCCCGGTGCCGGGATTCCTCAATCCGACGTCGCCCATGCCGTCGCCGTCGAAGTCGGCGGCCACAACCTGCTCCGGGCCCGGTGCGACAACGGGCGGCAGCGCCGCGACTCCATTGACGACACTGGCCCCAATGGCCTCAGTGACCCCACTGATGACGGCACATCCGGGCCCGTCGCTCTCGACCGACCCCGCTCCCCACGACAGCCCCCCCCATGTCGAAGAACCGAATGCCTGGGGGTACGAAACCGCCTGCACCCCTCGGCACGCCTTCATTGGGCCCGGATCCCGCGCCCCGGCCGAGCCGAAGCGACTGCCGGCGCTCTCCTCGTAATGCAGATGGGGCGTGTTCGCCCCGCCGCTGGAGCCGATCCGGCCGATCATGTCATTCGGGTCGACCCACTGGCCGCCGCCGCCGACAAGGACCTCGCTGAGGTGGGCGTAGAGGCTCTTCCCATGGTTGCCGTGGTCGACCACGACGACGTTGCCGTAACCCTCGTAGCCGGAGCCGGTGACGTCGGTGGCCAGGCCGGCGCCGGCCGCATGGACCGGTGATCCGGTGGAGCCGAGGAAGTCGATTGCCCAATAACCGTGGTGTCCGCCACAGAGGCCGTCAGACGACACATAGGTGCACCCGACCGTGATGCCACCACCGCCGGCGTCGTGCCGCAGCGGGAGCCACTCGGGTGCCCCGTACTGCCCGGGGGGGGCGGCCTGAACCGCCGGCGGGGCGACGATCGCGCCCACCGCCAGGCACAGCGCTCCCGAACATCGCAGTGCGGCGCGACCTCTCGCCAGACTCCTCAAAATGCGTCTCCCCCCCAGGATCCGACAAGCTGGCCGCCGAAGCGGGAAACCTTACTGTCAGAATTTCGACACGCGCCATTCCACGACGATGGCGGCCGGTGCCAGGGGGGGCCCGGGGGCCCTCAGGCCGGCATTTCGTCAATCTCCCCGAACAGGATTTCCCCAGGGGGATGGGGTCAGCGGCGCAGGGCGGCGAGCAGCTGGGGCGACGAGATCACGTTGGCGCCGGACTGGGCCGCGCCCGCCTGCACCCGCCGGTCGCTCGAGGCCACCACCACCGGTCGGAACGGCCGCAGCTCGGCCACCCGACCGATCACCACGTCGTCGGCCTCCACGCCCGGCGGCGAGAACACCACCCGCACCGGACGGGCCGTCGCCGGCACCATGCCCGGGTACGTGGTCTCCGCCCCGTCGAACACCACCGTCACCTCGGCGCCGCTGCGGGCAGCCAGCTCGGCCAGGGCGTCGACCAGGCGCTGGCGCTGCTCGGCGATCGACAGCCCGGGCCAGCCGAGCTGCGACACGTTGTAGCCGTCGACCAGCAGCACCACCCCCGCCACCCGCACCAGGTGCTCGGCCGCCTCCACCGAGTCGTCGAAGATCCCCGGCGGCAGGGGTACCGGCTGGGGAGCCGGGGGACGGACCCGCCGCACGGCCCGAGGACGGCGGGGAGGCGCGGACGACCCGTCGCCGCCGGCGGACGTGATCTGCGCCCCGCCGGGGGCGGCCGCCCGATCCGTCGCCGGCATCGCGGCCGGCGGCTTCAGCGACGCCGCCACGCCGGCGAGCGCCGCGGCCAGGGCGGCCGCAGCCTGGGCGGCCTGGTCGAGGGCGGCGGCGGCGCCGGCCCCGTCGAACGCCACAGGCGCGGGCGCAGATGCAAGGGCAGGCGCAGGCGCCGGAAGCGCCCGCCGCGCGTCGTCCCGGCCGCCAGTGTCGGACCGGACGACCGCACCCGAACCGAACTCCGCCGCACCCGGTGAATCGCCGCCCGCCGAGCCGGACAGCCCCGCCGACCGCGCCGCCTCCGCACGCGCCGCCTCCGCCTTCGCCTCCGCCGCCTGTACCGCCGCCAGCTCGGCCAGCTTCATCTGGTCGAGGGCGAAGCGGAGCTCGGCCACCAGCCGCCCCCCCTCCTCGGACTCGGCCGCCGCCCGGTGGGCCGCCTGCCGGGCCCGGTCGCGCTCGATGGTGACCTGGGCCAGCCGCCGCTCCAGGCGGGCGACGTCGTCGGCCGCCGCCCGCCGGGCCTTGCGTTCCTCGGCCAGCGCCCCGACGGCCCGGGCCGACTCCGACTCCGCCGCGACCGCCGCATCCTCAGCCCGCCGCCGGGCGGCCTCGGCCCCCGCCAACCGCTTGCGGGCGTCGCCCTCGGCCCGCCGCTCGCCGGCCGCCGCCCCCGCGTCCTCGGCGTCGGCCAGCAGCGCGGCCAGCTCCTGCTCCCAGCCATCGGGCCGGGCCAGGTAGATCCACCCCGACCGTCCGACGTCGCTCTCGGTGACGGCGTCGAGCACCCGGCCCCGGAACTCCTCGTCGGCGTCGAGCACCCGCCGGGCCGCCACCAGGGCGGGACGGGGCAGCTTGGCGAAATGAAGGAACGGCCGCAGCGCCGGAGGCGGGGCCTCGATCGGCGTCGCCTCCTCCCCCGCCCGGGCCACCGCCACCGCCGCCTCGAGCGCGGGCCGCAGGAGCCCGTCGCCGGCCGGACCCACCGGACCCACCCCGGACGGGCTCAACCGCTCGCGTTCCAGGGAGCCTCCGCCAGCCGCTCCACTGCCGCTCCCGACCCACACCACCGGCAGGACACCTCCTCGACGGACTCCGTCAACACTTCTTCGTCCTCCACCGACAGCTCCCCTCCCAGCGAGTAGTGGTGGAAAGCGCGGGTGCGGCGGGAGGTCGTGACGTCGAAACGGGTGCGGTTGCCGCAGGCGGCGCAGCGGTACAGGACGGTCGGCACGGCCAATTCTACCCTCGCCCCGCAATCGCAAGCCTTGAACGTCGAACGTATGTTCGCTACGGTCGCCGCATGCAGCGGTCCTTCGACGATCTCGGCACCCCGCTGGCCCGGGTCACGTTCTGCGTCCTCGATCTCGAGACCACCGGCGCATCGCCCGACACCTGCGCCATCACCGAGGTGGGAGCGATCAAGGTGCGGGGCGGCGAGTGCCTGGGCACGTTCGAGACGTTGGTCAACCCCGGCACCGAGATCCCGTTCTTCATCACCGTGCTCACCGGCATCACCGAGTCGATGGTCATCCCGGCCCCCACCATCGGCGAGATCCTGCCGAACCTGCTCGAGTTCGTGGGCGACGCGGTCATCGTGGGCCACAACGTCCGCTTCGACCTGAGCTTCCTCAACGCCGCCCTCGTGTCGGAGGGCTATCCCCGGCTCGGCAACCGGTGGGTCGACACCTGCGCCCTGGCCCGCCGGCTGGTGCGCGACGAGGTGCCCGATTGCCGGCTGTCCACCCTCGCCGACCGCATGCGCCTCACCCACCAGCCGTGCCACCGGGCGATGGCCGACACCCTCGCCACCGCCGACCTGCTCCACGCCCTGCTCGAGCGGGCGGGCACCATCGGCGTGCTGGGCCTCGACGACCTCATCGAGCTGCCCACCATCCGGGCCCACCCCCAGGTCGGCAAGCTCAAGCTCACCGCCCGCCTGCCCCGTGCTCCCGGCGTCTACCTCTTCCGCGGCCTCGGCGGCCGGGTGCTCTACGTGGGCAAGGCCACCAACTTGCGGGCCCGGGTGCGGTCGTACTTCGGGGGCGACGAACGGCGGAAGGTGTCGCAGCTGCTGCGGGAGACCGAGACGATCGACCACGTGGTGTGCTCCGGACCGCTGGAGGCGGCGGTGCTCGAGGTGCGCCTGATCCACCGCCACCTGCCGCCGTTCAACCACCGCTCGAAGCTGTGGTCGCGCTACGCGTACCTGAAGCTCACCCTCGACGAGCGCTTTCCCCGGCTCTCGGTGGTCCGCAAGGTTCGGCCGGGCGACGGCTGCCTCTATCTCGGGCCCCTCTCCTCCTCGGGCGCGGCCCGCCTGGTGGCCGACGCCATCGAGTCGGCCGTGCCGCTGCGCCGGTGCACCGCCCGGCCGGCCCGGGCCGGCGCGGCCCGCCGGCCGGCCATGTGCACCGCCGCCCAACTGGGCGTGGCCGCCTGCCCGTGCGCGGGCGCCATCACCGAGGCCGACTACTCGCTGCTGGTCGAACGGGTGGTGCGGGGGCTCACGGTCGACCCGGCCACCCTGTTCGACCCCCTCGAGGCCCGGATGCGCGACCTGGCCGACGCCGAGCGGTTCGAGGAGGCGGCCGACGTCCGCGACCGCGCCGCGGCCCTGGCCCGGGCCCTCACCCGCCACCGCCGCCTCGACTCGCTGCGCCGGGCGGGCCGGGTCGAGCTCGACGTCGACGGTCGCCGGGTGGTGCTCACCGGGGGGCGCCTGTCGGCCACGGGGGGCACCAACGCCAGCCTCGCCCTCTTCGACGCCGACAACCCACCCGACGCCGCCGCCCCGGAGTCCGACGTCGCCGGGGCTCCCCTCCCCTGCCACCTCGTCGACGAGGTGTCCTGCGTCGCGGCCTGGCTCGACGCCGAGGGACGCACCGCCCGGCTGGTGTCGTGCGAGGGGCCGTGGGCGTCGCCCCTGCCCGCGCTCCCCCGCTACGAGCCGGGCCGCCGACCGCTGGCCGCCGCCGGTCCGTAACCTCCCTCTCCGAGGAGGAGCACCCATGGCGTCGCCACGCGCAGTCCCCGCGGTCCGGCCGGTCCTGCTCGCCCTCGTCCTGGTGGCCACCGCCTGTGGCGGCTCGCCGGCCCGCCCCGAGCCCCGGTCGGTGCCGGATCCCGCGCCCAGGCCCGCGGTGAGCGTCCCGCCGGGCGCGGATCCCGTCCTGCTGGCCGTCGGCGACATCGCCGATTGCTCTTCGCTGGATGACGAGGCCACCGCCGCCCTCGTCGCCGATCGCCCGGGCACGCTCGCGGCCCTGGGCGACCTCGCCTACGAGAGCGGGACGGCGGCCGAGTTCGCCGACTGCTACGACCCCTCGTGGGGGCCCTTCAAGGCCCGAACCCGTCCCGTACCCGGCAACCACGAATACCGCACGCCCGGCGCCTCCGGATACTTCGCCTACTTCGGCGCGTCGGCCGGCGACCCGGCCACCGGGTACTACAGCTACGACATCGGCGCCTGGCACGTGGTCGCCCTCAACTCCAACTGCGAGGTCGTGTCGTGCGCCGCCGGCGACGCCCAGGAAACCTGGCTGCGGGCCGATCTGGCCGCCCACCCCTCGGCCTGCACCGTGGCCTACTGGCACCACCCCCGGTTCTCGTCGGGCACCGTCCACGGTCCGAACACGGCCGTGCAACCCCTCTGGCAGGCCCTCCACGACCACGATGCCGACCTGGTGCTGGCCGCCCACGAGCACAACTACGAGCGCTTCGGCCCCCTCACCGCCACCGGCGTGATCGACGAGGCCCGCGGCATCCGCTCATTCGTGGTCGGCACCGGGGGCCGAAGCCATTACGCCCTCGGCCCGGCGATCGTCGGCAGCGAGATTCGCGACGGCACCTCCTACGGCATCCTCGCCCTCACCCTCCACCAGAACAGCTACGACTGGCACTTCGTGGCCCAGCCGGACGCAACGTTCGCCGACTCCGGGTCGGCGTCATGCCACTGAATCCCCTGTCCTCACGACGGGCTGGCCATCACGGGCTCCGCAACCCGTGGGCCATGTCGTTCCCGACGGCTCCGAGGATGAACAAGGTCGCCACTCCGAGCGTGATGAAGAGCACGGGTCGGTCCAATACCGCCTGATCACTGTCCCAGTCGATGGCAAAGTCCCTCGACGCATCGCTGCCGAGCCCTGTGTCGGTCCGGAAAAGCTGGCTTCGTGACGCGTTCGGTCCGAGAGAGAACGAAAGCACCGCCCGCGACGATACGTAGTAGAACTCCTCCGGCGGTTGAATCCTGACATTCACCGCCTTGCCGTTCCCGGTGTTGTCCGCGGTGACGTTGGCCTTGGTGTACTCCGCCGCGCCGAGCTTCGCCACCGCGTCCCGCAAGGCGGGAGGGCCAAGCATCTCAGTCCTCGGCTTGCCCGCGTTCCAGACCATGAGTAGGCGCTCGTAGAACCGCTCCCGGCCGATGACAGGGTTCTCCTGTTCGCATGTTCCGTCGCCGAACACCTGCTCAACGACGGTCTTCTGCTGGGCGCACACTTCGACTGCAGGAAGTTCGGTCGTCGTGGAGTTCGACTCCGCTTTCAGATCAGCCTCATTCCTCCGGTTGTACTCGTCGGCGACTTCCAGGACCACCGCCGGGACTTCCGTGTCGGACCTCGTGTAGCTCGACTGCAGGAATTCCGTATCAATGAACAGTTGGCGGAACGAGCGAATCTGGACGTTGGGTTGGAAGAAGAAGAAGTTCGCCGCTATCAGCGCGGCGAGGAGTCCGATCAGGTTGAACGCCAAGCCGGTGACGTTCGTGAGTTTGTCCAGCGAGGCCCAGGCCAGAAGATTCGAACCCCGCGAGCTGCTCACCTACAACACGCTCCGGACGATCGCCACGTCATCCTCCCCTCGCCTACGCAATCGTGCAGCGTCGGTCCCCCGGGTGCAACAGGAGAGCTGTGGGGCTCGGTCCGTTGCGGGAATGTTGTCCTCCACGTGGGCAACTCTTGATGATCGTCGTTCACCCTGGCGGCCATGATGCGACGATCCATCCTGCTCACGCTCGCTGCGCTCGGCGGGCTGCTCAGCCTGATCAGCGCCGGGCTGTTCGCAGCCCTGTCGGACACCGCCCGGACCGGCACGAACCAGGTCTCCACGCTGAGCCTCCCCGGATCGGCCGACCTGAAGCTGGCCACCGCGACCGGCGGGAGCAGCGTCACGTGCGGGACGTTCTCGGACGACCTCGCCAGCCCGATGATCACCCTCGACGACCAGGTCCCCGGCGCCGACTCCGGCCAGGGCCACCTCTTCTGCCTGCGCAACGTCGGGTCGCAGACCGTCAACCTCAGTGCGGCGTCGGAGGAGCTCAGCGACGTCGAGACCGGCTGCACCGGCGACGAGGTGGCATTCGACCAGACCTGCACCCCGATGGCCCAGGGCGAGCTGGGCGACATCGTCCGGGTCCTGTTCACCGGCACCGACTGCGTCACCCAGTTCTCGCAGGATCCACCGAACGCCGTCGTGCTGCTCACGAGCACCGTGGAAACGCCGGTCGACTTCGGGACGCTCGGCCCCAACCAGACGAGATGCTTCCTCACCAGCCTGTTCGTCTCGCAGGCCACCCCGAGCCAACGCCAGGCGGCTCAGACCGATCAGCTCACGTGGCGGTTCGCCTTCACCGGCTCGGTCTGAGGCTCACCGGCAGCGGAGTCACCGAGCGCCGGCGGCGACGACCGGCGCTCATCCTGCCGCTCGCTGTCCTCGGGCTGACCTTCATGGTCCCGGCCGTCATGCTGCTGGGGACCGTCGTCGTCCTCGGCTGGCAGCTCCAGGTCATCGAGACGGCGAGCATGGCCCCGGCGTTTCCGGAGGGTGCCCTGGCGGTGGTCGAGCCGGTCGATCCCGCCGACGTCCGGGCCGGGATGACGCTGGTCTTCCAGGACCCGGCCCAGCCAGACCGCCTGGTCTCCCACCGAGCCGTGCACCGGATGCCGGGCGAGCTGCCGGTGTGGCAGACGAAGGGGGATGCGAACGCAACCGCCGACCCCCTGCCCGTACACCCGGGCGCAATCCGCGGCCGGGTGCGCTGGGTGATCCCCCGCCTCGGAGGCGCGGCTGCTGCGTTGCGAGGGACACGGTCGCCACTGGTCCTCGTGGGCGTGCCGCTGGCACTCCTCGCCGTGTCCGAGATCCGGTCGCTCCTGCGACGCCGCAGCCGTCGCCTCGGACCGGTGACCACGCTCGCCGGCTGACTACCCCGCCGGCGCCACGTGCTCCCGCGACACCTTCACCATGCGCTCGAGAGGGGCGGCCGCCCGGCCGTCGTCGATCGAGGCGGCGGCCGCCTCCAGGCCGTGGGCCAGGTCGTCGGCCAGCCCCGCGGCGGCGTGCTCCTGCGAGACCTTCACTCATGCGCTCGAGCACTCCGCCGATCCGGCCGTCGTCGACATCGACGTCGCCCTCCGCTCCAGCCCATGGCCAGGTCGGCCGTGGTGATGAGATGTGAAACGTGCCGGGGTCAGATACGGAAGCCCGCCCTGTTCGACATTCGATTGGTGCCACCGTTGGTTCCGGTATGCCAAATGGCGCGCCCGTCGGCCCGATACACCACGAGATTCCCGTCCGGTTGCATCACCAGTCTCGACGAACCGTGGCCCGAGGTTCCCGATTGCCATACCGCCCTGTTGCTGGCGTCGTAGAGGACGAGATTGCCGTCTCCCTGCATCACGATCCGCACCGCGTTGGTCATGGTCGCAAAGACGGCCCGGCTCCCAGGCGCGTACACAACGAAGTTGCCGTCGCCCTGCAGGGTCGCAAGGTAGCCATTCGTGGTCGACCAGATCGATGTCCCCCGCGGAGCCACCCAGTTCACACCCAACTGGTCGGTGGTCGCACGCACACCGATCCGATCCGGGAGGGCATCGAGCTGGGGCGATGACAACCGATCCGGGCCCGGAGCGCCGGCGCTCTTGAACCAGCTGAAGGCTCCGCCATCTGCGACGTGGGTGCGTCGGAGGTCTGGGCCGACCAACCATGTGGTGACCGGCGACGGCCTCTCGTCAGCCCACTGGACCAGGTGCCCTGCGAACTGTGCCACCTGGGGCGGGGCCGCGGTCGTGGATCGAACGGCATGGGTTGTCCGCCTGTCCTGATCCGGGCCGGATGCGGGGCCCCACGTCAGCATGGAGGCGAAGGGGACCGGGGAGTTCTTGAAGTTGTAGTCGTAGTGCAGGTGCTTGAAACCGCCGGTGGCTCCCGTGTTCGAGATCCTGCCCAGCCGGGTCCCGGGGGGGACGCGCCGAGCCTCGTGTTGAATCTGGCGCTCGTCGGGATGCATGTGCATCATCCGGTGGGTCTTTCCTGCGTCGTCAACGAGCGAGGCCATGTATCCAGTGTCCGACGCGAAACTGAACCGGACTGTCCCCCAAACCGGTGCCACGACCCACTGCATATCGCCGGGAACGTCGACAGCGTGTCCATGCACGATCGTTCGGCCGTTGAGCACCGTCGAGTTGTATGTGGAGAGGTACGCAGCGGTGAAGCCGTGCTCCACCGGGAAGTTGCCGATGTCCACCTGGGGAGCTCCCCAAACGGCATCCGCCAGCATCGTGGGCAGCCCGATCACCACACCCCCCGCGACGAGTCCCGCCTGACCCAGGAACTGCCTTCGACTCTGCGATTGCGGATCCTGACCGCTCGTAATCCGGCGTCTGGGCACCAGACGCCCTCCTCCCGGTTGCCCCGACTGAGACCACGCGGCCATCGGTTCCTCCTCCGTCGGTCGTTGGGGTTCGACGTCCGGAGGGGACCGTACCGACGACGGGGACGGTGCCGGGCCGTCCAGACCGGACAAACTGTGACGCATGTCCGATCTGGCGACGACAAGACAGTTGCTGCGAACGATCCGGCGGCTGCGGGCCGGCGCAATCGAACTGGGAGGCGCAAACCCTCGCGTCCGCGCCACGCTCGACGGCGGCCTGGCGAGCGCTTGTCGAGAGATCTCGGCGTGGGCGTCCACCGAGCTCCGGAACCGACGGGCAGCGGATGCGTTCATCCGGGTGTACGGGCTTGGGCGCATGCCGGAAGGCAGAGGGGCGGTGGCGGCGACCCTCAGAAGCTCCACCGGACGAGTCGGCATCGCCGTCGCGACCCTCGACGACATGCTGCGGGGTGTCGAGGCCGCCCTGGCGAGCGCCATCCCCCGGCTGCGATTCCCCGGGCGCTGGGGCGGGGAGACGCCCATGACGTGGAGCGACCCTTTCCCCGGACCACTCACCTCCCGCCTCCGGCGGAAATTGGAATCGGTGCTGCAGCTTGCGTGGGCGGATGTCCCTGAGTTTCCTCTGCATCCTTGCGCACGCGCACTGCAACTCTACGAAAAGGAGCATGGGCTTCGGCGGGAGACTCTCCCCGGCCTCCACCGTGAAGAACGCCGCCGCCTACGACGGCTCGCGTGGGCAATGACGACGGTGGCACGGGAACGGCAGGTCGGCAAGCAGCCGGACGACCCGCTGGTCGATCTGCTCCTCGGACCCCGACGCCTCGCCAGCAGCCAGGACACGTCTCCTCTGGAGATAGATGCGCTTCTCGGCAACGGCGGCCTCGACACCGCGGCACTCGACGCCGCGATCGATTTCGTCGGTGATGCCATCCGATACGGCCGTCCTGAAGGGCGCGAGCTGCTCGGACTTCTTCGCGACAGGCTGGCGTCCACTTCCTCGGGTCCGGATACACACGCCGTGGCACGCATCCTTCGCCTGGCCACGATCCTCGGACGGGAGCGCCGCGATATATCCGCAGTGCAAGCAGCCCACGAAGCCATGGTCCTGGGACACGAAGCGATCGAGCAGCGTGACCGTCGAGGGTCGCGGGCCGGGCGCCAGGGGCTCGAATCGGCAACCATCCGCAACGCACTCCGGGCCAACCAGGAGTTGGTGGAGCTGTTGGATGCTCTGGGTTTGCAGGCGCGGGCCTGGTGCGCCTTGCGCCACATGTCCTTGCTGCTCGAGCACGGAGACCCGGATGATCACATCGAGCAAAAGGGCTGGCGCCAGCAGTATTTCCAGACTCGGTCCAGCCTGAGCCGGCACACCGGCGAGGCCTCCGGTCGATCGAAACGATGGTTGCCTCGCGCCGAGTTGGAAGCTCGGCGCTCGCTGGATCTCGTCGACGAGGCGGAGCTCCCTGATGGATACCGTCTCGTCGCCACCAATCAGCTCGTATCCGCCAAACTGGCGGCACTTGACCTGTGTGACCGCACAGACGTGTCCATGCGGCGGCGACTCGAACGAGCCGCACGATGCCAGCTCGAGAAGAGCTTGGCCCTCGCGGAGAGTGTGGAGCCTGGCGCAGATCGTCCGACATGCAACGGGCGGCTCGGAGCGGCGCGGCGGTGGTGGACTCTGGCCCTGTCGTGCGGCGACGACGATGAGGTGGAAGAGGCACGCTCCTCGACGCTGAGGATGATATGCGGCCTTGCCCTCCAGGCAGACTGGGACAAGGTCGGCATCCTCGAGAACGCGACACGAGCCCGCGGGCTCGACCCTGTCGACCTGCGCCACCTCGATGGAATGGCGGCAACCCGTCGCCTCGACCGGCTCGTCGTGGTCAGCATCGCCGGCTTCGACAGGGGATAGCCCGGGGATGGGGAGCGCGGGCGACTCGCTGGGTTCGCGAACGGGACGGGACGAACTACGCGCCGGCGTGATCCTGCGACACCTTCACCATGCGCTCGAGAACGGCGCCCGCCCGGCCGTCGTCGATCGAGGCGGCGGCCGCCTCCAGGCCGTGGGCCAGGTCGTCGGCCAGCCCTGCGACCACGATGCCGGCGGCCGCATTGAGCAGCACGAAGTCTCGTTGCGGCCCCCGCTTGCCGTCGAGCACGCGACGGGCCAGGTCGGCGTTGGTGGACGCGTCGCCGCCGAGGAGCGCCACCGGATCGGCCAGGGTGAGTCCGAGGGACGAAGGGTCGAAGTCGTAGGTGCGGCTCTCGCCGTCGCGCAGCTCGATGACGGTGGACGTGGTGGTGGTGGTGATCTCGTCCAGCCCGTCGTGGCCGTAGACCACGAACGCCCGCTCCGCCCCCCGGGCCTGGAGGACTCCGGCCATCTTCACCGCCATCTTCGGATCGCTGACCCCGAGCGACTGACGCCGGACCTGGGCCGGGTTGGCGAGGGGGCCGAGGAAGTTGAACACCGTCGGCACGCCCAGCTCCCGGCGGGTGGGGCCCGCGTGGCGCAGGGCGGGGTGGAAGCGGGGGGCGAAGCAGAAGCCCATCCCCGCCTCCTCGATGCAGGCCACCACGCCGGCGGGGCCGATGTCGACCACCACCCCCAGCGCCTCCAGCAGGTCGGCCGACCCGCACCGCGACGACGCCGCCCGGTTGCCGTGCTTGCACACCCGGGCCCCGGCGCCGGCCACGACCAGGGCGGCCAGGGTGGACGCGTTGATGGTGCAGCTGCGGTCGCCACCGGTGCCGCAGGTGTCGACCAGGGCGTCGGCCCCGTCGACCACCACCGGCTGCACGTGCTCGAACATGGCGCCCAGGAGGCCGGTCATCTCGTCGACGGTCTCGCCCTTCATGCGCAGGGCGATGCAGAAGGCCGCGATCTGGCCGGACGTCGCCCGTCCCTCCAGGATCTCGGTCATGGCCGCTGCGGCCGAGGCCGCGGGGAGGTCGACGCGCCGGCTGAGAGCACCCAGGACGGCGGGCCAGCCACCGAGGTCGGCGAAGCTCATGGGCGAGACGGTACCGCTGAGCTGCAGGGTCGCGCCGCGAGCGCGCCGGTGCCCGCCGCTCGGGCGGGTTTCAGACCGGCTGGTTGTGCGATGTCGGGATCAGGCGGCGGCGGTCTTGCGGCGCTGGCGGAGAATCCGGCGCCGTTCCTTCTCGGTGGCCCCGCCCCAGACGCCTTCGTGCTCCCGCTTGTTCAGCGCGTACTCGAGGCACGGCTGGCGGACGGCGCACTGCCCGCACACGGCCTTGGCCTCGAGCGCGGCGTCGTCGGGGAGGGGGAAGAAGACATCTGCGTCGAGCCCCTTGCACGCGCCTCGCGAGCGCCAGGACAGTTCCATCAGCAATTTCCCTCTCCGGTCGGCCTTCGTTTCAAACCGAATCTGTGACGAAACTCATTATCCAACAGTTTCGTTGCCGAAGTCCAGGCAGGACGCGGGTCGGCGGGCCGGCCCCCGTCCTCCCATAGGATCGGCCCCGTATGACAACCGTGGCCGACGACGAGACCGTCCTCCGCCCCCGCCGGCAGCGAGTCAACCTCGCGCTGGCCGTGGCCCTGACCATGCCCGGCATCGTGCTGCGGCTGGGCGACATCCACGCCGGCTCCGCCGTCAGCGCCGCCATCTACGGCCTCGCCATCGTGGGGGCGGCGTTCATGCTTTCGTGGGCGGCCGAGGTCGCCCAGCTCGACATCTCGGCCGGGCTGGCCATCGCCGTGCTGGCCTTCATCGCCGTCCTGCCCGAGTACGCGGTCGACATGGTCTTCGCCTGGAAGGGGGGCAACGCGGTCGAGGAGTTCGGTCCCGCCTGCCAGGCGCCCGGCGCGACGGGGGAGTCCCCCTGCTCGCTGGCCCTGGCCAACATGACGGGGGCCAACCGGCTCCTCATCGGCATCGGCTGGTCGATGGTGGTCTTCATCGCCTGGTACCGGTTCCGCAAGAAGGGCACGCCCCGGAGCGGGATAACCCTCGAGCGGTCGCACTCGGTGGAGTTGGCCTTCCTCACCGTGGCTTGCGCCTACTCGCTCACCCTCCCCCTCAAGCGCAGCATCACCCTGGTCGACGCCGCCGTCCTGGTCACGATCTTCATCCTCTACACGATCCGCATCTCCAAGGCCCCGGCCGAGGAACCCCACCTGGTCGGGCCGGCCGCCTACATCGGCACCTTCACCACCAAGCGGCGGCGGACGTCTGTCCTGCTCATGTTCTTCTTCGCCGCCGCGGTGATCATCCTCTGCGCCGAGCACTTCGCCGAGTCCCTGGTGGAGGTCGGCGCCGAGTTCGGGGTCAGCGAGTTCCTCCTCGTGCAGTGGCTGGCGCCGCTGGCATCGGAGGCGCCCGAGCTGCTGGTCGCCGGCCTCTATGCCTGGCGCCTCAACACCAACGCCGGGCTGGGCACCCTCGTGTCGTCGAAGGTCAACCAGTGGACCCTGCTCGTCGGCACCCTCCCCATCGTGTTCGCCATCGCCTCGGGGGGCACCTCCGGGCTGCCGATCATCGCCCGCCAGCGGGAGGAGCTGCTCCTCACGGCGGCGCAGTCGGTGTTCGCGGTGGCGGTGCTGTCGAGCCTGTCGATCTCGGTGAAGGAGGCGCTCGCCCTCTTCTCCCTCTTCTGGGCCCAGTTCATCGTCGGGGCGATCGTGCCCGAGTCGGCCCACGGGGTGGAGCTGATCGGGGTGTCGGTGTTGTATCTGGTGCTGGCCGCCTGGATCATCATCCGGGGCCGGCGCATCCTGCCCCAGCTGCTGCGCGACGGACTTCGAACGCCCTATGCCGAGATGCAGGCAGAGCCCTCGCCGTCGGGCTGAGATGCCATCGGCCTCGGGTGACGCCCCGGCGTTCGATCGGGGCACCGCGCTCACCGCGCTGGCGGGCGGCCGGTTCGACGTGCTCGTCATCGGCGGTGGGATCACCGGTGCCGGGGTAGCGCTCGACGCAGCTTCCCGGGGGCTGCGCACCGCCCTGGTGGAGCGCGACGACTTCGCCTCGGGGACGTCGTCGGCCTCGTCCAAGCTGGTGCACGGCGGCCTGCGCTACGTGAGCCAGGGTGAGCTGGGACTGGTGGCCCAGGCCCTCGCCGAGCGCCAACGGCTCCTGGAGAACGCGCCCCACCTGGTGCGACCGCTGCCCTTCGTGCTGCCGCTGTCCGGTGGGCCGGCCGTCTCCCGGTCGGTCGGGACCGCCCTGTGGCTCTACGACCTGGCCGGTGGCGCCCGCATCGGCCGCGTCCACCGGCGCCTGACGATCGACGAGACCCGGGCGCGGGTGCCGGCCCTGCGGGCGGACGCCTTCCGCCGGGCCTACCTCTACCTCGACGCCCACGCCGACGACGCCCGGTTGACGCTGGCCGTGGTGCGCACCGCCGTGCTCGATTTCGGCGCGGTGGCCGTCAACCATGCGCCCGTGGCCGGGCTGCTCCGGGGCCGCACGGGCGGGGTGGTGGGCGCCGTCGTGCGGGCCGACGGCCGGGAGATCGAGGTGCGGGCGTCGGTCGTGGTCAACGCCGCCGGCGTGTGGTCGGACGAGGTGGGTGGGCTGGAGGCTGCGTCTGCCGGCGGCGTCGGGCGGGTCGACACCATCCGCCCGGCGAAGGGCGTGCACCTGACGGTCCGCCGGTCGAGCCTGCCGGCGACGGCCGCCGCCGTGCTGCCGGTGGCGGCGGACGGGCGGTCGATCTTCGTCATCCCCTGGCCGGGCACCGACCGGGTGTACATCGGCACCACCGACACCGACTACCCGGGCGACATCGATCGGGCGACGTGCACGGCCGCCGACGTCGACTACCTGTTGGGAGCGGTGAACGCCTCGTTGTCGGTGTCGGTCGTGCCTGCCGACATCGTCGGCTGCTGGGCCGGACTACGTCCCCTGGCGGCGGGCCCGGGGGGCGGTCGGACGACCGATCTGTCGCGGCGACACCGGCTGTCGCGCTCGGCGGGCGGGATGGTCACCATCACCGGCGGCAAGCTCACCACCTACCGGCGGATGGCCGCCGACACCGTCGACGAGGTCGCCGCCATCCTCGGTGCCGGCGCCCGCAGCCGCACCGCTTCCCTCCGCCTCCGGGGGGCGCCTCTTGCCGGGCTGTCCGGGCTATCCGGGCTGTCCGGGCTATCCGTGCTGTCTGGGCGGTCCGGGCCGTCCGGGCGGTCCGGGCTCGGCCCCGGCCGGCCCGGAGGCCTCGGGGCCGGGCCGGGGCCGGGGCTCGGGCTGCGCGGCGACCACCTGCGACGGCGCTTCGGTACCGAGGCCGGCGCGGTCGGGGCCCTGGTCGGCGCCGACCCGTCGCTCGGGGAGCCGCTGGTGGAAGGACTGCCGTACCTCCGGGCGGAGGCGGTGTACGCCGTCCGCCACGAGATGGCCCGTACCCTCGATGACGTGCTCGACCGTCGCCTCCGGGCCCGCATCCTCGCCCGGGACGCCGCCGCAGCCGCGGCCAGCGATGTCGCGAACCTCATCGGTCCCTCGCTGGGTTGGTCGCGGGCGGAGGCCGACGCCAACGTTGCGGCGTACCGCGCCCGACTCGACGCCGAGCGCTACGCCGCCGGCCTGCCCGCGGGGCCCATCGTCCACCGGAGCGCCGGATGACCGGCGCTCGGCCGCGATCGGCCCGGCCGTGAAGCTGCGCATCGACTGGGAGGTCGTTTTCCGGGCCGCCGCGCTGGCGCTGGCCGTGGCCGTCCCCACGATCGTGCTGGGCACGACCGTGGCCCGGGAGTCGAACATCATCGTGCTCCTGTACTTCGTGTTCCTCGGCGGACAGGTCGCCGCCGGCTGGCACGCAGGTCGCAACCGCCTCGACGCCCCCCTCGTCCACGGCGCCCTGGCCTGCCTCACCGCCGTGGCGGTGCTCATCGTGGTCGTCGTGGTCGCCCGGGCCATCGCCGGCAAGACCGGCGCCGACCCCTTCGCCCTCGCGTTCCACGCCTTCATGGCCAGCTCCACCGGCATCTTCGGCGCCCTCATCGCCACCCGCTCCCACCACCCCAAGCCCGCCGCGCCCACGCCACCACCGGCCGCCACTCCCGTCGCCGGGCCGACCGCCGCCTCTCCCCCACGGTCGGACCGCCCCGAGTCCAGCCCCCCGCTCCGTCGCCGGCAGCCACTCCTGTCCCCCCGGCGCCCGCCGCCCCTCCCCCACGGTGGGACCGCCCCGACGCCGACCCCGCCGCCCCGCCGCTCGCTGCCCCTCCCGCGACCACCGCCTCTCCCCCGCCTGACAGTCCCGAGTCCGACCCCGCCGGCATGCGGCCACGGGCCGCCACTCCCCCGGTATCGAGCCCCGCCGACCCACAGCCCGTCGCGCCTGGCCCCCGGACGGCCGCCACCCCCGCCCCGTCAACTGGCGCACCAGCCGCGTCCCCACCCCATCCCGCTCCAGCGTCCGCCGTCGACGTCCCACCGCCGGATGCCCCACCGCCGGATGGCCCACCGGCGGACGCCGCACCGGGGACGCCCCCCCGCCGGACGCCCCACCGCCGGACGCTCCTGCGCCGACGTCACCTCCCGCACCTTCGATCGCCGCCCCGCCGGTCGCCCCACCGCCCGACGCCCGAACTCGGCCGACAGCACCCCCCGCACTTTCGGACGCCGCCCCGGCTGAGTCCGCCTCCGCTCCGTCTCCGCCGACAGCCGATCCCGAGGCCGCCGCCGCTCCGGCGCCGCCATTCGCCGATCCAGGCGCGGCCACCTCGACTCCGCCAGCCGCCCCAGTCGTCACTCCCCCGCCGGTCACCCCCGCTCCTGCCCCACCGGCCGCCCGGGACGACGCCCGGGTCGCCGTCCCCCTCCCCGTGAGCCATCTGGTCGTCGACGTCGGCACCAGCGGGGTGCGGGCCGCCATCGTCCACCCCGACGCCTCGGTCGCCCACGTGCACTACCGCCAGGTGCTCCCTTCCACGCCGAGCCAGGGATTCGTGGAGTTCGACGCCGGGGCCATGGCCGCCGCCGCCCTCGACGTGGCCCGCGCCGCCCTCGACGCAGGCGGACCGGTGGCGTCGGTGGGCATCGCCAACCAGCGGGCCTCGACGGTGCTGTGGGACCGGGCCACCGGGCGGCCGGTGGGTCCCGGCATCGGCTGGCAGGACCTCCGCACCGCGGCCATGTGCCTCGGACTGCAGGCCCAGGGCATCCACCTCGCTCCCAGCAGCTCGGCCACCAAGCTGGCGGTGCTGCTCGACATCGCCGACCCCGACCGTGAACGGGACCTGTGCTTCGGCACCATCGACTCCTGGATGGCGTGGACCCTGTCCGACGGCGAACTGCACGTCACCGACCCCTCCAACGCCGCGGTCACGGGCCTCCTCCGCCTCGACGCGTCGGGTTGGGACTCCCACGTCCTCGACGTGCTCCGCATCCCCCAGCGGGTCCTGCCCGCCATCGTCGACTCGTCGGGGCTGGTGGGCGAGGCCCGGGCCCTCCCGGGAGCGCCGCCCATCGCCGGGATCGCCGGCGACCAGCAGGCCTCGCTCATCGGCCAGGGCTGCACCCGGCCGGGGATGGCCAAGATCACCTTCGGTACCGGCGGGATGGTCGACCTGAACGTCGGCGAGACCCGACCGTCGTTCGACCGCCGGGGCCCGTCGGGCACCTTCCCGATCGTCGCCTGGCGGCGCGGCGGACGGACCACGTTCGGCCTGGAGGCGTTCATGCTCACCGCCGGCCAGGCGGTGGAGTGGTTACGCGACGACCTGGGCCTGATCTCGTCGTCCGAGGAGTCGGAGACAATCGCCGCCCAGTGCAGGACGACCGGCGACGTGTGGTTCGTGCCCTCCCTCCTCGGCATGGGCACCCCGGCCTGGGACTTCGGCGCCCGCGGCACCCTGGTGGGGCTCACCCGTGGTTCCGGACGTCCCGAGATCGTGCGGGCCGTCCTGGAGGGCGTGGCCCAGCGGGGCGCCGACCTGGTGGAAGCCGTCGAGGCCGACGGCGGCGTCTCCCTGGCGTCGCTGCGGGTCGACGGCGGCATGAGCGCCAACCGGGTCTTCGTCCAGGCCCTGGCCGACGCCACCGCCCGCCCGATCGAGGTGTCACCGGTCAAGGAGGCGACCACGCTGGGCGCGGCATTCCTCGCCGGCCTGGCCACCGGCACCTGGGCCGACGAGGACGAGGTGGCCGCCACCTGGAAGGCCGGGGCGGTGGTGCAACCGGTCCGGCGGCCGCAACGGGAAAGGTGGCGGGACGCGTGCGCCCGAGCGCGGGGCTGGGTCCCCGAGCTGAGCGCCCTCGACTTCGGCTGAGCCTGCCCACTCGAACTGGTGACACTTCCCCCGGTCAGGGGGTGGTCACGTGTCACCAGTTCGATCCGGCGGGGGCTGTGGGAGAATGGCGGCGGTGAGCCGGCCGGGTGGCCGCGGCCCGGCATCGACCGGTCCGAGGAAGGTCGGGACTCCGCAGGGCAGGGTGCTGGCTAACGGCCAGTCGGGGTGACCCGAAGGAAAGTGCCACAGAAAGCAGACCGCCGATGGCCGGGCAACCGGCACAGGTAAGGGTGAAACGGTGCGGTAAGAGCGCACCAGCGCCCGGGGCGACTCGGGCGGCTCGGCAAACCCCACCCGGAGCAAGGCCAAACAGAGGAACGGGTTGCCCGCCCGGCGCCGCCGCAAGGCGACTCCATCCTCAGGTAGGCCGCACAGATGGATGGCCACCCCGCCGCTCGCAAGGCGGCGGACAGAATCCCGCCTACAGGCCGGCTCACCACTTACATCTCGCGTTAGGCAGTATGTCCCGTCGGGGGTAGACGATCGACGGAACGCCGGACCTCGTCCCGAGGTTTCTGATCGCGAATCCTGAATCGTTGGGAGGGCGCTGCCTGCAAAGTTCGGGCCGTCCCCCGAGGGGAAACCTGTCGTTGATCACGGACCGTAGGGTGGCAACTCCCATTTCCGCTGGAGGTAGTTGAGGATCACCACGGTCAGGACAGCCACGACCATCACCGCGATGGCACCCGCTCTCTTGACGGGTCCGGCATCTCGAAACCATTGCCAGTCCTGGCGATGGTGCTCCTCGGCTTGGGCGACCTTGCCACGATCCTCCGCCCGTCGGAAGAGGCGCAACCATCCCAGCAGCACCACAGGCACCAGCGCCAAGCCCACCGCGCCCGGTAGCCACAGGCCCCCGACAAGGAGCACGATGCTGATGACGGCGAGCATGAGCGTCGTCTTGAGGGCGACGCTGCCGATCCAGTGAACGGACCGGAGCATCCGCCGGATGTCGCCACCGAGGTTGCCTGTCATCTCGGTCCTATTTCGATGCGGCATCGGAGCGCCACCACGCTTTGAATGACGTCGATGTTGTCCACCGCGGCCAGGTCGTCCGGGACTGGCGCAGTGAGCCCGAGCGCACACAGGCCGTCGAGTATCCCGATGTGCACAGCCCATGTAACAGCGGGCGGTTCCCGGAGGAGCGGAACCAGGCTCTCGAGCTCATCGCCGGCGCCAAGATCGACGAGAGACGAGATCGCCCTCGTCCGAACGCTCTCCCGGGGATCGGCCCGGGCTAGCTCGACGAGGCGCGGCTTCGCCTCATCCGTCGGTGCGTGCGCAACGTAGGTCTGCACGGCTTCAGAGGCCGCCATGCCGGCGCGATCGAGCACGGAGCCCCAGGCGCCAGCGGCGAGCGCCGGGTCCGGTGGCAGTAGGCCGAGGTAATACACGGCGGACTTGCGGACCGACTCGCTCGCGTCACGCGTGAGATGGAGCAGCTCTTCGTGCCTGGACCAGGCGGCCAACGGTTCGGTGACGATCTCCCGCACGAGCGGGTCGGGATGGTCCACAAGCGCGGTGGACAAGCGCTCCCGCTCGTCCGGGCCGTAGGTTCCCCACGCACCCTGGCGGAGCAGCGCCTTCTTCGATGCCCACTCACCGTCGGGATCGAGGACGAGATCCAACACGTCGCTCGCAGACATCGTCAGCGGAGACGGACTGGCGGCCGGCGGAGACCTCGGTGCCGCCTCCGGCGACTGCTCGGACCATCGGAGTAGGTCTGCGACCGGCTCCGCCCACTCCCGATACATCGCCCTCTCCGCGGTGTCGCCTGATGACATGAGCCACTCGAAATGGCCCCGGAGGTCGTCGAAGCTCTCCGCCACTTTGGCTCGGACCCACTCATCTCTTGTGTCGGGCTCGGCCAAGGCCCGGAGCACGCGCCGGGACCGGTAGTACTTCAGGGTGTCGACCACTGCGGCGGCGACGTCGCGGGACGGATCAGACACGGCCGCGAGCAGGGGACCTTCGGCGGCCACCGGCTCGTCCCACATCAGAACATCGGCCGCCGCCTCCCGCACGTCGGCATCCGGGTGGTCGAGAGCCCGGATCTTGACCGGCTGGAACGCCGCCTCGTCGAACCCGAAGAGCATGCCGGCCAGCGCCAACGCCTGCAGAGGGTGACGATCGTCGCCGGCGACCGTGGCCAGGATGTCCGCCTCCGAGCGCCCCATCACGAGCAGGGCGTGCGACGTCAGGACCTGGTCGCCGCTGCGCCACCAGTCCCGGCGACCCTCGGCGGTGGTCGTGTCGTCGATCTGGCGCAGAACTGCTCCAGCCGCCTCCCTGACCGCCGCGGGGAGCTGACCGTCCTCGAGCATCGCCGTCAGGGGGCCGACCGACCGGTAGTCCTCCAGGGTTGCCAGGGTGTCAAACGCCTCGTCCCGCTCCGCTTCAGGGGTTGACGCCAAGCGGACGCGGTCCAGGAGCGCGAAGGTCCAGCTCCGGTCCTCAGTCTCGCTGATCCGCTCGTGCGGGACGTCGACGGGCATCAGCCCATGATGACGGTCGGTGACCGTCGTCGTCGGAGATAACAGGAATGACGCCTCTGGGGTCTCGGCTGGCCAAACGGACGCGATCGAGATGGCGACGAAGTTCTTGCTGGCGGATCCGTGGTGCTTCCGTTCCGCCTACCTCACGGCGGATTTGATGCACGCGCTCGCGAATGCTCCGCTCCCGGCCCACGTCGTCCAACCGCTGCGCAAAGTCGTCCTCAAGCGCATCGTTGACCCTCAGCCACGCCTTCTTCGGTATGCCGCCCAATTGGCGGCGAACGTATGGGATGAGGACTTCGAGCGCAGATCACGCGTCTCGAGGTGGAGGGGTCCACCGCCGAGCGTCTGGCGGCGGGGAGACTGGCAGCGGGGGCGCGGCAGCGCTCGCTCCCCCCGAGCGCTCGTGAGCCTTCGAGTTCGGGGATCAGGTGTCCCTGCCGACGTAGGCCCAGATTCCGGGGCGAGGTTCGGACGGACTTCCTACGACCAGCCACATAGCCTCTGACATGGCCCGTTGCCCGCTAATCGCGTAGCAGATTGGGAACGCAAGCCACGAACGGTCCTCGCAGGATCGGCGCTCCCGCCGGTAGAGGCGATCTACAAGCGCAGTCACTGGACTAGGAAGACATGATGATAGTCTGGGAACGTACGTTCGTCAGTTCGTCAGTTAGGAGGCGAGGATGACTCGGAAGACCGTTCCCGTGAAGCCCCACAAGAGGTCGACGCCCAATACGCCGCCGTGGAAGGGTCCAGGGAACAAGCCCGGTCCGAAGCCCGTGCAGGTGGAACCACACAAGCGCTCGACGCCGAAGTAGGGCCATTCGTGCCCCCGTCGCAGATATCAAGCATCTAGCGAGTTGATGAGCGATGCCTGAGACTTTCTCCTCGCTCGCTGTGCTATCGATTGCTCTGCTGCCCGGTGCGCTTTATACCTGGGCATTTGAGCGACAGGCGGGCCGATGGGGAATAGGGCTAAGTGATCGCGTTCTTCGGTTCGTTGGAGGCTCCGCTATCTTCCACGCGGCGTTTGCCCCCGTTACCTATTGGCTCTGGGCAGAACAATGGCCGAAGGTTCGTGCTGGCGAAGCGCTCGCTGTCGCCCTTTGGCTTGTGCCCGCTGTTTATGTTGCCTTGCCAGCCGTTACAGGCACGGTGATTGGATTGGCAACGCGCCGAGGAGCGCCTTGGGCGCGGTGGTTCACCGGACCAGATCCCGCACCGCGTGCCTGGGACTATCTGTTTCAGTACGAGGTCGATGGCTGGATACGACTAAGAATGAAATCGGGTACCTGGATTGGGGGGGCGTATGCTTCCGCGAACGGGAGAAAATCATATACCGCTGGATATCCGGAGCCGCAGGATCTCTACCTCGCCGCAGCCGTTCGAGTTGACCCCGACAGCGGAGAGTTTCTGACTGGTGAGGACGGGATGGTGGAGGTTCTTCCCGGAGGCCTACTCGTGCGCTGGGACGAGGTAGAGTATCTAGAGTTTATTGATGCGTAGGGAGACGCTGGTGGCTGACGGGAGAGGTTCGAGCGGAGGAGCCAAGCGACCCCAGGAGAAGCGGGGCGGCTACGGATCATCCTCGAAGCCGGTTTCACAGCTCCAACAGCCTCCGGGGGGAGCGGCTCCCGGCGCGAAGCCTGGCCCGAAGAAGTCTTAGCGGTTTCACGCGCAGGCGCACCACGCGCCGCCATGGATGCGGCGTCGCAGACGCGTTCGTTGGATTTGCGACGATGCGCGGGCATTGGCCTCTCGCCCGGGCAGATCGCCGCCGGACTTCGGATCTGACCGGTTTCGCTCGGCTGTGTCGGGCGCGGTCGAGCGATTGCAGTAACGCGTTCGACGCCGCTCGAAGCCGGTCGTCGACGGAAGCGTGGGTGATTCGAGTGTGACGCCAGCCGACCTGGCCACTCGCCGGGAGTGCGGCGCCACCATCCGACTGTCCGCGCCGCCAGGGAGCAACGCTCCGACGCTGAAAAGCGATTTTGCGACGAGGCTGTGCCCGGAGCGTCCCTGTAGTCCGCATCCAGGCCGCGGCCAGGCCGCGAGAGGTCGCGAAGTAGTGGGTAATGCCGGACATTTTCGCCTAACCACTCAGGGTGAAGAACCGCAGGTGACAGGACACATTGGGCCTTGGCGGTCACCTGTGGACATCGCCCGTGCCACTGTCCCGCCTACAGGCCGGCTCACCATTCCCACTCTCAGTGAACACGCTATTGGGTGTCCACCATGACCGTTACTCACCGTGAGAGACCGTTCTAGTCCTCAGCAGCTGAGGACTTTCTGAGAATGCCCGGATCAGCGTGCGACTGCCAGCAGTCCGCTATGCCAGCAGGCGGAGGACACCGGCAGTGATGAGGGCGCCGAAGTGGTCGGCGATCCGCTTCGGGACGTCACCGCCGCGGACGACCAAGCCCAGCTCCATGTTGTCGGTCATAGCCGCACCCGTCAGGTTGGCCGAGGTGACGAAGGCCGTGTGCCGATCGGCCACCGCGCACTTGACGTGCATCGCCGAACGCCCGCCGCCAACGGACCCGCGAAGCTCTGCCGGCCAGACGTAGAACGACACGGCATCGCCGAGAGCGTCGAACGCCTGCCGGGCGTCCTGCGACAGCTTTCCCTTCGACTCCACAACCGATTCGAGCACGAGCCGCACGTCGACGCCGCGGTCGGCGGCCGCACGTAGGGCGTCGACCACCGCGGCGACCTTGTACGCGGCGAAGCTGACGACGATGAGGGTCTTCGTCGCCCCTTCGATGACCTCGGCCAGCACCGCGCCCGTCGCCCGCACCGGCACCTCATAGCTCGCCGGCCCCGTCCACACCACCGACAGCTGGGCTTCGCCTCGGACGTCGCCCACCGCCCCGGCCGCGGCGCGTACCGCTAGGGCGATCCCACCGCCCGAAACGAGCGGCGTTACCGCAGCCCACGCCTCGCAGAGCGCGGCGGCGTGGTGACGGAACACCGCGGTGGGCACCGTGTTCACGATGCCGTGGCGGGCCAGCGCAGTCGGGCCGTCGTGCCTGCCGAAGGCCTCGGCGAGCTTGTGGAGCTGGCCGATCGGCAAATCGGTGGCCGCCCTCCGGACCGCCGCCGCCAGCGGATCGTCGACCGGCATCTCCCGCTACGTCTCGAGGAAGGCGATGCCGGCGCCGGCCAGCGTCTCGCACAGCGCACCTCGTTCGAGGTAGCGGTTGCCGCGCTCGCACGACGTCTCGGGCACGAACAGGCAGGCGTGGCAGGCCGCGCCGTGGAGCACGTCCTCCTGCTCGCCCGGGCAGTGGTGGGCGCACATCGGGTCGGACGTGCACAGCCCCATCCGGCGCAGGGCACGGGTGAGTACGGGCCCGGCGAACTCGGGGCGGCCGAGGTTGACCAGCCCGCCCAACGTGCCCTCGGCGTCGGGGGCGGCGGTGTAGAGGAGGATCCCGGCCATCGGCGGGCCGTCGCCGCCGGGTGGCTCGGCGTAGATGCGCTCACGAATCGACGCCGCCGAATAGCCGCATTCCAGCGCCAGCTCATTGACGAGCGCGTGGGAGAGGGTGTGGAGGAGCACGTACCGCTCGCCGGGCCAGCCGGCGGCCGGGTCGAGGCCCCGCCGTTTCCGCCAGTCGTGGTGGGCCCGCCGCAACGCCTCCAAGCGAGGCGTCCCCGCCGCGAGGTCCTCCCATGCAGCCACCCGGTCCTCGCGCAGGCGGAGGAAGATCCCCTCGCCCCGGCTCTGGGCCGCCGGCACCCACGCCGGCCGGCCCCGGGAGATCGGCGCCACGTTGCGTGCCTCGGCGTCGGGCCCGTCGATGCGGGTGAAGCCGATGAGCGCGGTGACCTCGCGGAGGCGCTCGACGAGCACGGTGGGCTCAAACCAGGATTCGAACCCTTCCGGCGCCCTCGTGGGAACGAGCTTGAAGTCGTCGCCGACGGGCGCCGCGGCAGGGTTGGTGAACACCTTCCATTCCGGCCCGACCAGGTCGCGTTCGGCTGGACCGCCGGCCGCTCCTGCAGCCGAGGCGACCCGCCGCGCCTCGATCGCCCGCCACACCGCCCCGGCATCGTGGCCGGCGAACGTCTTCAGCTCGGGCACATACCGCAGCAGGTTGGGCAGCTCGGCCTCGCCAGCAACTTTGGCCAGGATCGACCACTGGTCGGCGACGAGCTGCTCCAAGGCGTCGGACGATGCCGGGATCGACAGCACCCGGCGGGTGACGGCGAACCAGGCGTTGGACGCGCCCAGCAGCATGGCGGAGGCCTGCTCCTTGCAACCGCCGGTATCGAAGCGCCGCAGGTGCGGCGAGCGGCCGCGACACAGCGGCAAGACGTGCTCCGATCCATCCCCGAAGGCCTGGGCCATGAAGCCCTTCTGCTGGCAGGTGCGGCACTTGACCAGGACGTCAGTCGACCGGCTGCCGGTACCAAGATCGACCGCTTCCAGGATCGGGTTGCCGCTGCAGGGGGCGTCCTTGTGCACGAACTCGACCCACGGGAACTCGTCGAGGTGACCGCGGGAGCAGGCGATGACGAAGCGGGCCGGCACCGCGGTGGGTGCCCAGCCCCGTCCGGTGCAGTTCCGGTGGGCGTAGCGGGCCTTGTCGGGCCGGTAGGGCCGGGTCTGAAGCTCGAAGAGCCCACTGTCGATCGGGCCGAGGTAGGAGCAGCGCGAGCAGCGCAGCCACCGGGGGAACGGCGTGACCGGCACGCCGATGGAGGCCCATGAGTCGAAGGCGTTACGGGTCTCGGGCTGCCACGGCGCTGAGCGCAGCTCGCCCACCGCGTCGAGGCCCGTCTCCGCTCGGACGGCGGCCAACAGCCGATCCTCGGTGACGACCGACTGCGCGGCCTCGTCCCAGTCGTCGAGCCCGCCCACCAGCACCGAGAAGTTCGGCAGGTCCACCACGGAGCCGATGCCGAACGCGTACATCAGTTGGGACGGCCGCACGCCGCCGACCCGGCGGGTGACCTTGTCCCCTCCGCCCGCCGGCATCAGACCGCCGCCGCGGTGTCGGCGTCAGCTTCGGCTGCGTCCTCGTCCTCCGCCGTCTCCGGGCGGGGCCGGGCCTCGCCCCCGCCCAACACGTACGGCGGGGCGCCCTCGAGGGCCGGGTCGCGCTCCCAATCACCGATGATGAGGTTCACCATCGGCTCGGTCTCCCGGAGTGAGTTGGGGCACGAGAACTCGTCCCAGGTCCCGAGAGTGGGCTCGTGGAGCAGGCCCTTCACCGTGCCGGTGTCCTCCTTGTAACCGAGCTGCACGCCGACGACGTTCTGGGCCGCGTTCCAGCGGTCGAGGCGGAAGGCCAGCATCCGGCGCACCTCGTCCTCCACCGCCGGGTCGGACCCGATGTCGGCCGCCCTCGCCGCGATGGCGTCGACGAGCCGGCCCAGCGCCGGCGCCCGCACGTCGACCGTCTGGGCCCCGGTGTTCGGGTTCCATCCCGTTTCTCCGGCGTGGCGCACCAGCGCCATGAAGGTGGCGGTGAGGCCCCGGTCGAGTGCCCGGGAAGAGAAGGGCGTCACCGACAGGGCCTCGACGTGGCGGTAGAAGGTGGCGTGGTAGTGCTCGAAGGTCTCGTAGTGCGACAGGTCGCGGGGCCGGGACCAGTTGTAGAGGGTGACGACCAGCCCGGGTCCGCTGCGGTCGCGCCCGACCCGGGACGTGGCCTGGATGTACTCGGCCGTGGCCTTGGGCTGGCCGATCGTGCACATCAGCCCGAGCCGGCCGACGTCGACGCCCACCGAGATCATGCTGGTGGCGAGCAGGACGTCGATAGGCAGCCGCTTGCCCGTTGACCGAAGGGGCTTCCCGTCGGCCCCCATGGTGGGCGGGGTGAAGCGCTCGCCCAGCTGGTCGAGCACCTCGGGGATGTCGGTGGAGGAGATCCGGCTGGTCAGCTCCTGTACCACCGGCAGGGACCGGCGGGCCAGGCCCCGCTGGTCGGTCTTGCGCAGGCGGGCCTTCACGTCGTCATCCACCAGCCGCTTGGCGCCGCCCAGCTCCCGGAGGGCGCTGAAGTAGGCGACCAGCGTCATCCACGGGTCGGCAGCCTCGCCGTAGCGCTCGAACAACCGTTGAGCTGCGGCAAGCAGGGTGGTGAACACCCGCACCTCCACCGATTTCAGGCGCTGCCCGTGGGCGCAGATCCCGAGGTACTGGCGGCCGGGGTGATCGTCGGTGACGGGGCGTTGCTCGGCGAAGAAGGCGTGCTCGACGTCGAGGAGGGGCGACGGGAACACCTTCAGCTTCCGGTCGAACAGGGCGAAGACCTGCTCGGCGGCCCGGCGCACAGTGGCCGTCGACGCCACCACCTTCGGGCGCACGACCGCCCCATCGACGGTCCAGGAGGCGAGCTGGTCGATGGCGGTCTCGTACAGGCCGACGAGGGTGCCGAGGGGCCCGGAGATGAGGTGTAGCTCGTCCTGAATGATCAGGTCGGGGGGCCGTAGGGGGAGGCAGGCGACGGTTTCGGCGGCCGGCAGCGAGGCGGTGCGGTTGTGCTTGTTCCGCTCCTCCCGCTCGCCCACCTTGTCGAGGTCGGGCGAGCGGTAGCCGTGGCGGGTGCAGCGGTGGGTGACCCGCCCGAAGAGCAGGTGCAGCGGGCCCTTCCATGGCAGTTGGGCGAACTTGTCGGCGGTCGAGATGACGAAGGCGGGCAGCAGCCGGTACAGCTCGTCGTCGACGGTGACGACCGGGATGCCCTCGCCCGGGCTGCCGGCCTCGGTGAACGGGCAGGCCCCGAACGGGTCGGAGCAGAACACGAGCGTGCGCCAGCGGTCGGTGTCGGTCTTGGCGTCGCGGCCGGCGTCGAGCCGCCGGCCGCACCACGGGCACGAAACCAGCTGCAACGGCGACGAGCGGCCGCCGCCTCGCCGGCCCTGGCCCCGGGCGTCCTCCAGGGCATACCCGGCGTCGATGTTGGTGTTTGGCGTGACGCTCGACCCCACCCACATGCCGAGGCGGAACGGGGTGTCGCCCCACCGGTCGTCTCCGTGGGCCAGCAGCTCCCTGCGGATGTGCTCGCACGCGCACATGAGGGCGGCCGCCCGCTGGAACTGTTGGGCAGTGAGAAGGCGCAATGTGTAGCGCATGAGCACGGTCACGCCGCCGCTGCGCCCGTCGTGGCCGGCGACAGTGCCCTGGAGCCGGCGGATGGCCAGGGTGAAGGCGGTGAGCCCGAGGTAGGCCTCGGTCTTGCCGCCGCCGGTCGGGAAGAACAGCAGGTCGACGAGCCCGGTACCGGCTGTGCGCTCGGGATGGGAGGGATCGGTGAGGGCGGGCAGGTTCACGAGGAGGAAGGCGAGCTGGAAGGGCCGCCAGGAGTGGTGGTGGGGGGCGGCGAAGCACGCCAGGGCTGTGTCGAGCTCCAGATCGGGGTCGTCCCGGCGGAGATTGGCGGCCAGGGTGTGGGCCCGTTGCAGCCACATGGCCCGGTTGGCGAACCGGAAGGCCTCGGCCGCGTCGGAGTCGGTGACCACCAGATCGATGCCGGTACGCAGCCGGCCGGCCATCTCCCGAGCATCCCCGAGGGCGACGTCGGCCGCGTCCTCGTGGCCGGCGAGGCGCGACGTCGGGTCGACGACCCGAGCCTCCTGCTCGTCGAGCCACCGCTCGTAGGCGTCGGCCAGCGGGGTCAGGGCGTCGTGCAGGGCGTCGCCGTCGAGGCCGGCCAGCACCTCCATGTCGAGCACGCCCCGCCCCAGGGCCGCCCGCACGGGCGCAGAGAGCGACTCGTCGGTCTCCGTCGGCGCCTCGGTGGCGGGCACGATGGCCGACGGCACCACCGCGGTGGTGATCCGGACGGCGCGGGACGGGTCGTCGCCGGCGACCGCGTGGACGGCCACGCCGTGCCCGGCGGCGAACTCGACGTGGTGGCGGTACTGCATGTCGAGCAACTGGATCTCGTCGACCTCGCCGGCGGCCATGACGGACGGGATCGCCTCGCTCCGGCCGACAAAGGCCGCGGCACCGATGGGAGACGACTCGACCGCCAGGGCGGCCTGGAACAGCCAGGCCTCGTCCTTGTTCTGCTTCGGCGGCGTCTGCTCGTTCACCAGGAAGATCGTCACGAGCCATCCCCCGGCGGGCGTGGGGGCGGCCCGGCCCCGCACCACCACATCGGGCTGCTCGGGGTCGACGCTCAGCGGGCCCAGCTCGCCGGTGACGAGGGCGACCGTCGTGGAGCCGCCAGCCGGATGCCGGCGCCACACCGTGCCGGGACGGATGTCGCCCTCGCCGGCGGGGTCGGCCTTCTCCTTCAGGTACCTGCCCCACGCCGCTGTCACGGTCAGGGCGTCGGTGCCGGCCGCCAACACGCACGTGAAGCCGAACGACGAGGGGAAGAGATTGGCCACCGCCGCGGTGGCGTCGTCGAGGGAGGGGTCGTCGGCCGGGCCGGTGTCGCCGTTCACCCCGGCCCCGTCGGTTCGCTCGGGATCGGCGGCCAGGGTGCCGGCGGGCGCCAGCATGCCGACCAGGTACCGGTCGCGCACGCGTGTGCGGCCGGGCAGTGTCTCGTCGTCGCCACCCGCAGGACCGAGCAGGTCGCCGACGACGAGGTCCTGGAACTCGCGGCGGAGCGCGGCCGGCGACGGGACCAGCGGAGGCGTGAGCTCAGGCACGTCCTTCACCCTACGAGGCGCCTGGGACACTCCGGCGAGAAGCCGCCTTGCCTGGGCGACCGTCGGCGGGATAGTGGCAGGTCTCTCGCTATCCGACTGTGTCCGGCCTTGACCACACCCGGCAAGCAACCTTTGCCAGGTTGCGGGCCCGCTCCTCAATGGCATCTTCATCCCACGCTTGAAGGGCGGAAAACCCGGCATTCAAGCGAAGGTTGGAATGCTCGGCGAGCGCAGACTGCTTGTCGGCCCACGGCCCATTGGACATCGGAATGTTGAGCGGCCCGGTGACGAGGGTGAGATTGCCGAGGCGGTTCTTCGCCCGCTCACGCTCCTGCTCAAGCAACATGCGCTGCGCAACATCGTCGGCCTCCACCCCCCAGTGGGTGTTCCAGGCTCTTGGCAGGACGTGCTCGATCTGCAAGGTGTCGTAGTCGAAGGTGGGGTGCTCCCCCTTCGGATGGTCAAGGTGGGACTGGAGATCGATGGCGCCGAGCACCATCCGGATCCGTTCCTGGGTGAGGTTGTCGTAGAAGGGACGATTGACGAACGCCCACTCCACCTCCTTGTCCGTCGGCCACGTCAGGTTGTCCGTCCCGGCAGCGAGAAGGCTCGCCTCCACCGCGTCCGCCACCGACGTCCCCGCGGTGGCGCCGGCCTGCGCGGCCCTGAGCACATCGACGAAGCGTTTGCCGTAACCCCTCGTGTTGGAACCGACTATGAGGCGACGAAGAACCCAGGAGTCAATCGCGACGATGGCTCGCTGGTGGTCCTCGGGAGAGAGTTGGCCCACCGGCAGCGTGCGCAGCCAGACCAGCAAGGGCAGCGCAGTGGTGACGCTCAGCCGATCGATGCGCCGGTAGGCGTCAGAGATCCGTCGCGGGAGGGTCGCCGGTCGGTCGAAGATCACCCTGAAGGCCGACGCCGCCTCGCTGAGCTGCGAGAGAATCTCGACGATCTTGTGGTCACCGTTATCGAGGTACTTCCGGACCTCGCCATAGAGGTGACCGACGTTGGCCTCCGTCGCGGTAACCGCGGTCAGCCAACTCGACAGGAGGACGTCGCGTCGCCCGCGCGCGGCGTGGCCCCGCCCAATCTCCTTCCGCCACCACATGTCGTCGAAAGGAGCCCAGTGCTTCTCGTAAAGCGCCTCGAGCTCAGCCTCGTCGGTCAACTCGGCGCGGAGGAAAAGGAGATTCTTCACCAGGTCGGTGGCCGAAAGGGGCGTCTGGCGGCCGTTCAGGACCTCGAAGATGACCTGCGCGTCGTCATTGTCCTCGAGGTCGATCACGACGAGCTTGAACAGGCTGAGCAGCGCATCGACGACGATGTCGGACCGGTCGCCACCGATGGGTGAATTCATGGCGAGCCGCGCCTGATCGCGAAAGAACCGCCGTGCTTTGAGGTAGAGATGGTCGCCGTCGACGGAAGCCTCATCCGCCATCGCCAGACGCCAGACGTCTCGGTCCCTACGCCTGGGCCAAAGCTTGTGACGTTCGTCGTCGTTGTGCACGACGTCGGAAGGGTTCTGGATAAGGCGCCGGACCTGCTTCTCGCGTGGCGAGCCGATCTCGACGAGTACATCGAGGATCCCCCGGACGAGCAACTGCACCGTGGTGAGCCGTTGCTGCCCGTCGATGACAGCGCGAAGATCGAGGCTTCCAGCCGAGCTCAGTAGCAGGTCGAGCACAATTGCCCCGAGGAAGTGTGGCGCAACCCGCTTGTCGGCCTTGCTGGCCGGCTCGCCCAGGAGCTCGGCGTACTTCCGGGCATCCTCAAGCCGGTCCGCCACCGCCTCCAGGTCCTCGAAGAGTAGAGCCCATTGGCCGCTCTCGGTCCACTCGTAGTCACGCTGGAATGTCGGGATGACGTACCGCCGCTCCAACGTGAGAATGGTCTTCAACTCGTAGGTGTCGGCGTTCATGGGTCTCCCCGGGTCGGTCCTGGACTATCTAAAGCAGCGTGGGTGCATCGGCTCCCGGCGTTTTGCGCCGGGTTGCGGGCTTCTTCTTTTCGTGGAGCCCGGCGGCGACCTCCTCGGCATAGCGCTGATGGTTGAGCTCGAGCAGCCGGTCGAGCACCTCGGTGCGAGCCGCGGGGCCGAGGGTGAGGCGCCGGCCCTGGGGCGTGTCCCAGTAGCCATGATCGAGGTCGAGGTCGGCCCAGCCATAGGCGTGGCGAACGGCGAGGTCGAGCGCCACATGCAGGTCGCGCAGGTCTTGGATGCCGGATGAGTGGTCTTCCGGGTTGTGCACCCGGTTGTAGGTCTTGGTCAGACCTTCCTTATTGTCGATCATGAGTGGCGCCCGGTGCTGGTCGAGCGCCCTGCCCGCTGACTCCGTGGCGGCGTCGTAAGCGGGTTGCGGAAACGTCTCGAAGCAATCGGTCGGCGTATAGCGGAGGGCTGCCCCGAGAGTTGACGCCTTGCTGACCGCCCACCACCAATGGAAGGCGCTCGAAAGAACACCGAAATGGAAGTCATCATCGTACCCGAACACGACGAGTTGCTCAGACATCACCTGCCCTGTGGGCACAAATGAAGGCTGAGCAACGCGGCTCACGCGCGTGAGCGCTAGGGTGCGATTTAGCGATGCAACGGCGCGGTACAGGGATGCCTGTCGTTCGGCGAACTGCCACCAACGCTCCCGGTACTGGGCACGCCGCACCCTCTCACGCTCTGGACGCACCCGTTCCACAACTATCGCCAGGCAATCCGGATACTCTTCGGCGCGCTCGAGAGGCCAATCCTGAAAATTGATAACCCATCGGCTTGCCTCATGACGTGAAGTCTTATTGAGGTCTTCACCGCCCAGGTACGGCGCTAGCACCTCGGAGTTTCTAGCGTCGAGTCGGATGAGCTCGTGCGCCTCGTCGGGTGTGATAGCGAACCCGATGCCATTAATGTAAGACCCGATATGCGACTTGCCCCTGGTGGCGTCAAGACGGAACGGGGCGCCCCTCCGGCGCCCGCCAGCCTCGAGAAATGAGGTTATGAGTCCAACTGGATTACCGTCTAAGAGCCGCGGCCCGTTCCAATGGTCGCGCAGGAGCCACACAATAGCCACCTCAAGTGACGCTTCACCCGGCCAGACACGGCTCTTGGTTGCTCGGTAGATTGAGCGACCACTGTCTAATAGGCGGTCCAGCCCGACCTCACGGGTATCACCTTGTGCAATGGTATTCGTCGCTAAGAGGCCGATGCTCCCAGCGACCTGCGCTGAGCGCAGAAAGAAGTACGCGATCAGATCGGCGCTACCTTTGACACCTCTCGACAGCCACGTAACAAGGTACTCTCGATAATCTGTTCCGATTCTGCCGCTTATCCGCTTGCCCCCCAGGAACGGCGGATTTCCGATCATGGCGTGGAACGATTGATCTATTTCGGCAATTACTTCGGGGAAGGCCAGCGGCCAATGGAGCGGGTTGCGGTGCGGTGCACTAAGCGGCCGGCCAGCGCCGAGGGCCGTTCGGGCCCGTGACGCGAGCTCCGCCAGCGCCATCTGCCGCAATTCGGCGGGTTGGTCGGGGTCGAGAGCAGCGGCGACCAATGAAGCTGACGCGGCGATCTGGTCTTCGGGTGGCGGCTGGCCTTGCAGCTCGGCCCGCAGTGCGCAGCCGACGACCAGGTCGGCGACCGTCCGCAACGCCGCCAGCGCGGCATCGGCCTCTGCATTGAGGCGAGCCTTTTCCTCGGCGTCGGCCACCGTCGCCACCGGGATCGACTCAAGCCGGCGACGCAGGTCGACTGCGCGGGCCACGGCCTCGTCGACGGCCTCGGGCTTGAGGCTCAATCCGACCTTGGCCCGGCCGACGGCCGGGTCCAGATGCAGGGCTCTTAGCTGGTCGAGGTCGGTGATGCCGAGCAGGGAGTCGCCGGCCTTCAGGGCGTGGTCGAGGAAGCTGAACGGGCGCTCCTTCGACAGCGTCACCAGCCAGAGCGACAGCTTGGCCATCTCGACGGCCATGTGGTCGCGGTCCACCCCGTAGAGGCACCGGTCGGCCACGGCTCGGCGGGCGGAGATCACCACCTCGGCGGCGTCGCCCTCGACCTCGGGCGCACCCTCGGCGGTCCAGGCCTCGACCAGGCGGTCGGCCAGGTACCGGCAGGCGGCCACCAGGATCGCCCCGGAGCCCACCGCGGGGTCGCAGACCTTCAGCGCCAGCAACTCCGTCGACGGGCGCAGCTTCCAGTCGGCCGGCTCCGCGCCCTCGGCCGGGCCCGGCGAGTACACGAGCGGGGCCAGGGCATGCTCGACGACCTCGTCGGCCAGCTCCTTAGTGGTGTAGGCGGTGCCGGAGTCGCGCTTGGCGCCGGTCTGGGTGACGTACATCGACCCGGCCGGGAACACGGTGGGCAGGCCCCGCAGGTTCGGCCGCAGGAGCCGGGCGTAGGGAAGGAGGCGGGCGGTGAGGGCCTCGTCGTTGTCGCATGCGGCCCGGAGCAGGCGGGTGCTGTCGGCGTCGGGCTCGGTGTCGAGCAGGCGCTCGATGCGTCGGGCCGACAGCCCGGTGGTCTCCACCAGCCAGGCGACGAAAGCGTCCCGTCCCCGGGCGGCGTGGCGGGCGACATCGTCGAGCTCGACCTCGGGCTCGCTGCCGGCCTTGCCGACGAGGCCGACCGCCGTCCGCTCGGCGGCGACGGCGGAGTGGTCGAGGAGGCCCTCGTACACGTGGCCCACCTGCTCGACATCGAGGGCGCGGTAGGTGAGCCGGCGGGTCTCGGTGACGCCGCCCTCGGCGAAACGCAGCTCCTGGAGCGCCGACAGCATGGCCAGCACGGTGAGGTCGTCGACCGGGATCGGCTCGGCCGCGGTCCCATGCCAATGCTCACCCGGCCGGCGACCTTCGAGGAAGGCGAAGCGGTCGGGATCGAACAAACTGCTGCCGTAGGCGGGGATCCGCAGGCGGTCGTGGGAGATGCCGGCGTGCACGGCCCGGAACAGGGCCAGGAGGCGGTGCCAGGCGCTGTTCGACCGTTCGAGCGGCTCGTCGCCGGTGTCGGCCTGGGTGGCGCGGAGCTGATCGAGGAGGGTCGAGGCGGCGAGGGTGCGGTCGTAGAGGTCGTCGCCGAGGGGCAGCAGGCCCCGCTCCTCGGCATAGAGGAGGAGCACGAGCCGCATGAGCACGGCCACCGCCCCCTCGTACACCTGGTGGGCGTCGACGCCGGCCAGGAGGGCGCCCTCGCGGTCACGGTCGGCCCGGCTCATGGCCGCCACCAGCAGCTCGACGGCCTGGCGGACCTGCCGTCCCAGCGTGCCGGTGACCTCGGCCTGGGCCGACGCCGACTCCGCCAGCAGAGCCTCGAGGCGGTCGGGCTCGGCCACGGCGAAGAAGCGCCGGGCGCCCAGGACCGACGTGAAGGCGTCGAGCAGCGCCGGCTCCTCAGAGAACAGCTCGGCGCTGAACGTGGCCGTGCCGCTGGCGCCGCCCTGCGGTGCCCACACCAGCACCCAGGCGGCGGCGTCGGTGGCCAGGCCCAGCTCGACGCCCGTGGCCCGGCACAGGATGGTCAGCCGCTCGACGGGGGTGGCCGACCACCGGTCGCCGGCGGGACGGGCGTCGAGCCGGGTGCCGGTGGGGTGGACGGCGACGAGCAGCCGGGCCCGCCCCGCGCCGTCGTCGAGGACGTGGTCGGGGCGCAGGACGGCGCCGTGCTCGGCTACCACGTGGACCAGGGTGGCCGGCACCTGCGGCCCGATGCGGAGGCGGGGCCCGTAGGCGAGGAGGTCGGCGAGCACCCACTCGACCCATGCGGTGACGGACGCGGGGTCGTCGGGGTTGAGGTCGGCGAAGCGGCGGCGCACCTCGGCGCGGGCGTCGGCGTCGAGGTGGTCGAGGCCGTTGGGCCACACCCGGCGCAGCACCGGCAGGGTCAGGAACGGACCGTTGGGCTCCACCAGTCGCAGCCAGTCAGCGTGCACGCCGGCCACGGTGATACGGGGCCGTCGCCGCCCGTCGCTCATCGTGCCCCGCCCAGGCTGCCGTGGGCGACAGCCGGTGGCAGCAGGAACGTCACCGCGGCCGGGAACAGTCGGGGGACGGGATCGGCATAGCGGCGACGGATGGCCTCCTGCTCGCGCTCGATCTCGGCCGGGATGTCGTCGAGCCGGCGGCGGAGGGCGTCGACGTCGCGGCGGTACTGCTCCTGCTCGTCGGTGTCGAAGTCGAGGGTGAGCTGCACGTCCTGGTCGGCGTCGATCTTGTCGAGTTGAGCCTTGATGGTGGCCCGCAGGTCGTGCAGCACGGCGGCTATGGCCTCGACGTCGCCCGCGGCCCGGTCGGCCAGCGTGCGCTCGAGGCTGTCGGCACGCTCGCGGCCGCGGGCCTCGGCCGCGTCGTACAGCGGCCCGGCGATGGCGTCCCACAGGTCGACCAGCTCGGCCTTGACCGCGGCGCCGGCGTCGTCGGGCGTGGCCGCGGCGAGCGCGTCGCGTACCTGGCCCACGTTGTAGCGGGCGAAGCGGCCCCGGCTGATACGCCCGCCGGCCTGGACTACCTCCTCGTGCAGGCGGTGGCCGTCGGCCCCAGTGATCACCAGCCGGGCGTGGGCGATCACCGCCGGCTCGTCGACGTCGGCCACACGGGCACACACCCGACCGAGGCGGACGTCGCTGCCCGACGACCAGATCTCCGAGCGCAGGAGCCGCAGCGACTGGGCCACGAGCCGGTGCCCGAGGTGGGCGAGCACGACATCGTCGGCCCCGGCCGCCACCGCGTGGTCGAAGGTCAGCGGGAGCTGTTCACGGGTGAGGGGGTCGATCAGGTCGGCGGCGGCGAGCGACCAGCTCCGGGTGAGGGCGGGCGCCTCGAACACCCGGGCGGCGAAGCCGGGGTCGGCGGCGCGGACGAGGGTGGCCGGTCGCAGCGCGGGCTGGCGGGCGAGCTGGAGGGCGGTCTGCACCACCCGCTCGACGGCGGCGGGGGTGAGGCCGAGCTCGGTGACGGTGGCGTCGAGCTGGTCCCGCAGACGGCCCACTTCCTCCCGCAGGTTGCGCTCGATGCGGTTCAGACTGCGGGCGGCGCGCGATCGGTCGTCGTGCGGTAGGCGGTTCACGTCGGCGGGGAGGCCCAACAGCCGGCGCTCGACCTCCAGGGCCAGCACCGGCCCAACGGTGCCGAGGTCGTCGCGGATGGTCTCGACCTTGCGGGCTACGAGCGACAGGAAGCCGAGATCGGCCTCCAGGCTGCCGGCGGCGGCCCGCTCCCACCCCTCGCCCACGAAGTGGTGGATGAGCACCTCAGGGGCAGGCTGGCCGTGGCGGTCGATACGGCCGTTGCGCTGCTCGAGGCGGGTGGGCGAGAACGGGATCTCGACGTGGACCATCCGGTGGCAGTGCAGCTGGAGGTCGATCCCCTCGCTGGCCGCGTCGGTGGCCAGCAGGATCCGCAGCGGGAAGCGGTCGGGGTTGTGCTGGAACTCGCCCTTGATCCGTTCCCGGGCGTCGGCGTCCATCCCACCGTAGAGCAGGGCCAGCCGGTCGCCACCGAGGCCTCGGGCGGTCAGCAGCTGCTCCAGCCAGTTTTGGGTGTCCCGGTACTCGGTGAAGACGATGACCCGCTCGTCGTTCCACCACCTCTTTCCGTCGGCGTCGAACTCGGTGCAGGTCGCCTCCAGCCAGTCGAGGAGCCGTTCGGCCTTGGCGTCGGGCCGGCCCTTGGCGTCGCTGGCCCAACCCGACAACCAGCGGAGCAACTCGAGCTCCTCTGCGTCGAGGGCGTCGCCGGTGCGGGCGGCGGCGGCCAGGGCGTCCTCGGTGGCTTCGGTGAGGGCCGAGTCGTCGTCGACCTCGTCGTCGAGCCGGGCAAACGCTTCCTGGAGCGCCTTGGCGTCGACCGTCGCCGCCGCCGCTTGCCGGGCGACGGTGCGGAGGTGCACGTCGAGGGTGTGGGCGAAGGCCGCCGGCGACGAGAACAGGCGCTTCTTCAGGAGCAGGGTCACGAAGTCGGCCGCGCTGCGAGCCGTTCCCGAGCCGGCGTGCTTGCGCCGGAGCTCGGCGTAGCGGGCCAGCTTGGCGTGGGCCTGGCGCTCGTCGTCGGGGTAGCGGACCTCGATGGGCACGACCTGGCGGCGGGCGAACCGGGGGGTGCCGTCGGCGTTGGGGCCGAGCTCGTCCCGCAACTCGGACTTCAGGCGGCGGACCAGGATCCGGGCCAGCGAGTCGGGCCGAGGGGTCACGCCGCGGGCGAACCGCTGCGGGTCGAGCAGCTCCAGCAGCGCGGTGAACGACTCGGTGTAGCCGTTGTGGGGTGTGGCCGAGAGGAAGAGGCGGTGCTCGAAGTGGGGGGCGATCGTGCGGATGGCGTCGGTGCGCTGGGAGTCGCGGGCGTAGCGACCCCGGCCGGCGGGCGCGCAGGTGTGGACCTCGTCGACGATCAGCAGGTCGAACCGGCGGGGGTAGGCGTGGGCGTCGGGCGGGAGGACGTCGCGGAGCAGCCGCATCGCCCTGGGCCGCTTGAGCCAGTCGATCGACACGATGAGGCGGGGGTAGCTCTTGAACGGGTTGGCTGCGAGGCCGCGGGTGCGGCGCAGCTCGCGCAGCATGGCGGTGTCGACGACGCGGAACTCGAGGCCGAAGCGGTCGCCCATCTCGGCCTTCCACTTCAGGGTGAGCGACGCCGGGCACACGACGAGCACGGTGCGGGCCCGGTGGCGGAGGAGCAGCTCCTGGACGACCAGCCCGGCCTCGATGGTCTTGCCCAGCCCGACGTCGTCGGCGATGAGCAGGTTGACGCGCGGCATCTGCAGCGCCCGGACCACCGGGTCGAGCTGGTAGTCCTCGATGGTGATCCCCGAGCGGAACGGGGCCTGGAGGGTCCGGCTGTCGGCGGAGGTAATGGCGCCCCAGCGCACGGCGTCGAGGAAGGCGTCGAGCCGTGAGGGGTCGTCGAAGTGATCGAGGCGGGGCCGGGGCAGGGTGGCCGTCTCCAGGATCGTCGCCCCCGGCTCGATCTCCCAGATGACCGTCAGGTCGTCGTCGAGGCCGTCGTCCTCGCCCCCGACCGACGTGAGCTCGAGAAGATGCTGGCGGGCATTGGGCAACTCGTCATCGGAGGTAGTCGAGGCCACGACATCGGCCACGACCCAGGCGCGGTCCCGGACCCGCACCAGCTGGCCCACCTCCGGAATGACGGCAACGGCCCGAGGAGCTCTCGTCGTCATCCCGGCCGTAGGTCCCATCCGCCGCTCACGGACCCAGGGTACGGGAGAGTCAGACCTCGACCGACTAGGCCGTCACTCCCTCGGCCAGGACGAAGGACAGCCCCGATCACCCTGCGGAAGTCGCCATCCGCGATCAGTTCAGCCGGCTTCCTCCCGTCCAGCCCGGCGTTCGGGCTTCGGAGCCAGAGGCGAGCGGGCTCATCCCGGAGCACGCGGCGGAGCGCGTCGACGACGGCCTCCAGCCCGACCAGGCGATCCCACGCGACTCGGCGAGGGACATCCTCCGCTGCCAGCCAACGGCTGACGGTTCGATGGGGTGACACCAGTGACCTGAGCGATGTCTCGGCTGTCGACGACCCCGGTGGCTATCAGCTCGCCGATTGCGCCACTTACGCGCGCGGCCCTCACCGGGAGGTTGGCTCGAGCGGAGATAACTCCTCCCGAGCGAGCACCGCGGCGTAGGCGAGGGCGGCTCGGGTCGCGTCCACCGGGAGCGACCGGTACTGGTCGTGGATCTCGGCGTGGGTCATCCCGGCCGCGAGACAGTCGAGCACCACGCTCACCGGGATCCGGGTCCCGCGGAACCGGACCTGCCCATGCAGCACTGAGGAGTCGGCGTCAATGAGAGCGAGAAGGTCCGCGACCACCAACCCAGTTTCGCATGCCATCGCCCGCCAAGCCCTCGATACCGCCGGACCGTCGACGGCGCGCCTCGTATCCCGGGGGCCTACCCTCGAAGGCGTGTCAGTCGCCGACTGGGCAGGCGAGAGCAACCCTCTCACGGTGGTCACTCCGACGGAGGCGTTGGAGCGCGCCGTTCCCTTACCGACCGATGCCGACATGGCTGTGGAGGGCCTCACCGATGACGAGTGGAACGCCTTCGAGCGTGCACTGGGTGATCGGTGACGACGTCCGAACCCGACGACGCGGCGCCCGACGTCCTTCGGACGGAAGCGGAACGCTCCGGCCTCGCAAATGCCGAGGTCGACGCCGTCCGTCAGGACCCCGGCCCGTAGCGTGCTCGACAGGCTCTCCGAGCGGAACCGCATCGACGATGCCGAGGCGATGACAATCGCCCTGGAGGAGATCGCCGCACACCGCGAAGCCCGCATGAATCTCCCACTCTCGGGCGACGAGTTTGTGGTTCGCGTGAGAGCGGCGGCCCCATCGTCCGCGGACGACGTATCGATCACCCGCGATGGCCGTCGGCTCGACAGCAGCAGCGCCGCTGTCGAGTGGCTCGCAGAGGTCGATGCAGATCGCGCTGCGGGCCGGTACGTCGAGTTCGACGAGCCCTGAGCGGCCCGAGCGAACTCTCCGCCGACTCTTTGCTTGACTACCACTGCGGGCTGACGGTTTCGTAGTACGATTGCTCGATGTGGATGTGCGCCCCTCAGCGCTCAAGCACGGAGTCCTCATCGAGGACATCGAACACGCTGTGCGAAACGCCATGGTGATCGAGGATCATGGACGACGACTTGCGTCTCTACCTCGGACCGAGCCAAAGCGGCACGCTGCTCGAAGTCATCGCTCTGATGAGGAGCAGAGAACCAGACGGAGTTGGTGATTCACTCCATGCCGATGCGAGCGAAGTATCGACCGCTGTTGCCCGGAGGCTCATGATGATCGAGGACCTTGGAAAGACCCGTAGCGGCGAGCCGATCACCGAGGAGCTTCTCGAGAAGCTCACGGCACAGGCGGAGGAGGGCTTCGACGTCGAGGAGATCCGTCGTCGCCGAGGCGGGCGGCCGCCGATGGGCTCCTCGGCTGCGGCGGTGGAGTCGGTACGGCTCGACCCGGAACTCAGCCAGGCGCTTCACGATCGAGCTCACCGCGAGGGGCGTACGAACTCGGATCTGATCCGCGATGCGCTCCGGGCCTACCTCCAGGCGAGCTGACCTTCAAGCGCCGCGGACGACCGCCACGAACCCCCATACTCCGTCAGATTTTCCTCGAGCTGAGGACTAGCTGAGGACTGGAGCCTTCCGCTAGGCTGCATAACCGCAGGTCAGGGCCTATTTGGAGCTGTGTCCCGCCTACATGCCGGCTCACCACCACTGCCTGCTGGGGACCACGGGTTGAGGCCGCTGAACTGATCATTTACGCCACTCATCCTCCAACTCGACGGCCACATCCCTGGACGCGACTCGTTCGATCTCGCCAGCTCGGCGAGCGTGTGTCTCTCCTGAGCAGTTCCTCTCGGGGATGGAGGCAGGCGAGGCAATGCCATTGCCATACACTTCGGTCCGGGTGATCAACGCACCACCCGGAAGGGGCCGCATAATGGGCAAATGCACTCGCTGTGTGGCCGGGGTCGCCACGAAATCATGTCCCAAGTGCGGCGGTAGGTTCAGCTGGGGGCCGGGACCAGCGGACCGCTGCTTCAACTGCTATCAGGGTAAAATTTGGGTTCCGTGTCCTACCTGCAAGGGCACGGGCGAGGTTCGCGACTAGCCAGAGCTGGGCCCCTATTTCACCCCCAGGTGTGCCGCTCGTCGGTGGTGGGATTGGCCGCCTCGATCGTCACGTTGCAGACGCGGATTGAGTCCGGCCGGCGCAGGAGGCGCGCGACTAGCGTCCGAACAAGCGGCGCAAGCGTCCCGTCTTGGCGGATGCCGGTTCAGTCGGCGAGGGCGGCTCCTCGTCGGCGGCGTCCTCGTCCGCGGGGTCCTCGTCCTGGCCGACGACGAGCAGGTCGATGTGAAGGCCGAGGGTGTTCCCGTGAGCGTCGAGTGTGCGAAGCACGGGATAGAGCCCGTCGCCCCAGCCCGAGTGAGCGAGGATCACGTTCTCGCCGGCCGTGGCCAACGGCATCACGATGTTGGCGCAGCCTGATCGGAGGTGGTCGGGGTCGTCCATACGCGCGAACCAGCTGTGCTCGGTCTCGTCATCGAAGAGATCCTCATGCCAGTTCTCGTCGGGGGGCATGCAGCGCTCGATCGCAACCGCGTCGGCGAAGGCCACAGTCCCGGCGTCGACACACACACCGTCCTCGGAAGCGAGCTCGACAATCGAACATTGGCCGTCGGCGAGGATCAGACTGAGATAGGCCTCGCGCAGATGGCCGCCATCCTGTTCGTCGGATACGTCGGCGATTGTCACTCGCACGGGATACTCCCCGGGCGGCACCTCAATCGCCACCCCGGATCCCAGGGTCACGAATGGGTCGCTCGCCTCGACGCGCCCACTCGGCACCTTCAGGATTCCCAGGTCGTCAACCGTCAGCGCACGGACTTGGCCATCGTCTTCGACCACTCCCTCGAGGAGGGCGTGAAACCGTCCCATCTCCTCCATCTGAGCACAGGTCGGCCCTCGTGAAATCGATCATCGGCTCGTAGCTGGCGAACGTCGCCGTCGGCGACCGGCGTCGTCGACGCCTCTCCGGACGACGGCTCAGGCGTCGCACCCGGCGGCGATGGTGAGGGCCCGGCACGCGGCGTGCATGGTGTCGTCACTCGCTCGCCCCAGGCGCAGAAGGAGGCGCGTGCGGGCCAGCAGGAAGGTGTTGTCGAAGTTGGCCACCGACTCGGCGGCCAGGCCCGCTTCTTGGCCGACCGGCACCTCGGTAGCCAAGTCCCTGATGGTTGACGTGATCGGCGCACAGACCACCGAGTGGAGGATGCGCCCCAACGGGTCGCGGGAGAGGACCAACACCGGCCGACGCTTGTCGCCGGGCACCTCGGCGAACCACACCTCGCCCCGACGGGCGGCGGGCACCGTCACGGCGAGCCTCCGTACAGCGCGTCGTAGTCGACCTCGTCGTCGTCGAGATCGAACGCGACCGCGAGGTCGGCGATCCCGAGCTCGGCCCGGTCCTGCGGGTGGCGCGTGTAGGCCTCGACATCGCGCCGGAGGCGCTCGGTGCGAATCAGGCGGTCAAGGGCCACGTCGATCACCTCGGACATCGACTGACCACCGATCAGAACTCGAGCCTCCTCGACCTTCGCCCGATCGAGCGTCACCGTCGCCTTCTGCCGTGCCATACCAGGGATACTACCGGTGGGTGGTATTCATCCTCAGGTCAGGCGGGCGCCTCGACCACGAGGGAAAGGGCGGCGGCGGCGTCGGCCATCCGTCGGTCGTACGTGACCACGGCCCGCAGGTCGGCGCCGATCGAGCTGGCCGACGCCAGGTGGATGGCATCCAGCGACCGCAGGACCGTCCCGGGAGCAAGCGTGGCCGCCTCGTCGAGCAGGGCGCGGTCGATGTTGACGACGTCCACGCGGGCGAGCTGCCGCCTCGCCTGGGCGACCGCCGCCGGGCCGCCGGCAGCCACGGCCCGCACCACCTCGACCCGGGCGAGGGCACTCGTCACCCGACCGTCCGCGTGATGCCGGCGAAGAAAGCGACGTAGCGCGCCCGACTCGGGTTCCAGCTTGACCAGCTTCACGAGCGCGGAGGAGTCGAGGTACAACCTCACCGTTCGTCGGCGCGCATCTCGGCCAGGACCGCGGTTGCGTCGACGTCGTAGTTGACGGGTGCCTCGTCGGCCACGTCGGTGTCGTCCTCGGCGAGCGTGACTCGTCCACTGGCGATCATGTCGGCCCAAACATCGGAGGTGATGGGGACGAGGCGCGCCACCGGGCGTCCCCGGTCGGTGACCTCCAAGGTCTCGCCGTGGGCCACGCGCTCGAGGTAGCGACTGGCGTGCTGCCGGAGCTCACGTACCCCGATGCGATCCATGTGCTACATAATAGCACCATCGGCGGCGGTGCGCTCCTCGGGTGCCGGCGACTCGTTGTTCGGGGGAGCCCCACCGCGACCGACAGAAGCGAAAGTACAATGACGCCGTCTAATCCGCTTCTCGAGTGGAGTCGCCGTGACCGTGCACAAGACAGCGATCACTATCGATGACGAGCTCGCAGTTGCAGCCCGGCAGGTGTTGGGGACGCGCACGTTGACGGCCACGGTCGACGCTGCCCTGCGGTCGGTAGTCGAGGGCGCGCGGCGGCGCCGTCACGTCGAGCTGCTCGCCGAGCTCGGCCCGGACCTGGTCGTGGCCCGCGCCGAGGCGTGGGGGCGGGAGCTGCCCGGCCGGTGACCACCTACCTCGCCGACACCAGCGCACTGGCCCGCTTGGGGGTGGGGTCGGTCGGGGAGCGTCTCGCCCCTCTGATCCTGGCCGGCGAGGTCGCCACCTGCGGGGTGATCGACCTCGAGATCGGGGTGACCGCCCGGAGCAAGGCCATCCACGACGAGTTGTGCGTCGGTCAGGCGTCTATGCCGCGGGCGCCGTCGACCGAGGCGAGCTTCGCCCGGGCGCTGCAGGTGCAAGGTCTCCTCGCGGCGCGCGCCCAGCATCGCGGCGTATCGATTCCGGACCTACTGGTGGCCGCCGCTGCTGAGGCCGCCGGGCTGGTGGTGCTGCACTACGACGCGGACTATGACCTGATCGCCGCTGTGACCGGCCAGACAGTGGAGTGGGTCGTCCCCCGCGGCAGCGTTGACTGATCGTGGCTGAACGCTCTCGTGGTGGCTGCCACGAGCTTGGCAGTGAGTCACCGAGGCCGCGCCGGATCGAACCAATCGAGTCCATCGAAGCGAGCGAAGCCGCGATCCGCGGTGGCGATGCGGCACCCGTGGGCGAGGGCGAGGGCAGCCAGCCAGGCGGCGGGCACCAGGTTGCCCCGGACCTGCGGATCCGAGACGACCAGCGCCGAAAAGGTCGTCCACACCGCCTCGGTTGCGCCGACCCAGCGCCGTCGTCGGGCCAGGCGTACTGCATCGACGAACTCCAACGCGTCCGACGTCGGCGCCGGGTCGGCGTAGATGCGTGGATTGGTGACGATGCGGAGGAAACCAGTGAGCGTGCCTTCGGTGACGGCTACCTCGTCCGTCCCGCCCAGTAGCTCGGCGAGCCAGGCCGCATAACTTTCGTGGAGTGACGACTCCCGTCGAAAGGCGCAGACGAGGACGTTGACATCGGGCAGGACGATCAACGCCCACCATCAGCGTCAAGCGCCGCCCAGAGTGCTCCGCGGTCAGCGAGGTCGACGAGCACCTTGCCGCCAGGCGTTCCGTACGCCGGCAAGCGTGATCGGAGTGGCCGTCGGCTCGACCGCGAGAATCGTCCTCAGCCCTTCCTCGACCACGCTCGTAAACGTCCGTCCCTCGGCCGCCGCCTTCGCCTTCGCCGCTTCGGCAAGAGCATCAGGCAGATTGATGGTCGTTCGCATACAGATCAGCATATCGGGCTCGCTGGTGGCGGGATCCCGGCCGACGACGACTATCCGGCGCGACGACTCCCGATGTCACCCAATCGGTCGGTCACGGGATCGGGATCGGGGTGATCCCGACTTTGGCGATCCGGGCGGTGGCCAGGCCTTGCACGCTGAACGTCGGTTGGGACAGGGTCAACGTCCGAACGCCGGAGAGCTTGATGGTGCCTGCGCCCTCGCCACCGAACCCACCCCGCTGCTGACCGTCGGCGGCGAGAATCCATCCGGCGACCGCCTTGCCGTCCTCTCCGGCCACATCCGCCCGATAGAGCCCGGCGTCGGCATCGGCGACTCGCCCTCGACCGGGAGCTGGCGACCGTCCGTGAGCGTCAGGGTGCCACTCATCTCGGTGCCGGTGAGCTGCAGCTGGAGGCGGCCGGCCGGCTGCTGCACGTCGACCGTCCGGCCGTCGGATGGCCCGTTGAACCACGCCTGGATCGTCGGCGGGGTCCCGACCGGGTCGGCCGGCACACCGTCACAGACGTACGCCAAGGCACGGGACCCGTCGACCACCACCGACACGAAGGCGCCCGTCCCTTCGGCGGTGCCGACGTAGCTGCGCACGTTGGCCGAAGCCGACGGCGCAGGTTGAACTCTCACTCGAATTGCTCGAGCCGCAGGCGGCCAACAGGCCGACCGCCACGGCCACCAGCAGCACCACCGACACACCCGACCGACGCACCACGATGTTCTCGTTCATGCCGGATAGTCCGCCGGGTGTGGCTCGCGTTACACAGCCGCCGGCCGGTCAGAGTTGGGGCAGGATGATCGCGGCCAGTTGCTTCTCGTCGGGGAGGGCGTCCACGCCCCGCGGGAAGCCGGTGGCGCGGCCGACGAACAGGATCAGCCCCGTGTCACCTTTTCGCACGTTGAGGTTCGTCCCCGCGAAGAAGGCCTCGTCGCCGACCCCGCTTACAGCCTGGAAGTCGCTCTCCGTCGACTCCGACTGCCGGTAGGCGGCGAACAGGGCCGGGCCGTTGCCTTGGAGGTCGGCGACGGCCACGAGCACTCCCGGCGAGTTGCCGGGGTCGAAGATGTAGTCGCAGTAGTCGAACGTGACCGGACCGTTGGGCACGCTGCGGTTGACGCCGGGCTTCACCGGCGAGGTGGCCAGCGCGGATGCCTGGGCCACCGTGACGTACTTGCAGGCGCCCGTCCCGACCGTGCCCGAGGACGGGGAGGTGGACACGACCGACGGGGTCGTCACCCCGGTCGCCGGCGCGGCGCCGGTGGTAGCGCCGGTGGTGGGGCCGGTGGTGCCGGCGGACGTCGTCGAGTCGTCGTCGCCGCCACCGCATCCGGCGGCGGCCAGGGCCACCATCACCAGGGCGGCGCCGAACGACCGACGAAAACGTGCGTTTCGCATGGTGCTCCTCTCGGGACAGGCCCCCAGCCAGACCGGGCCCGCCGTGCATCCTACGGGCTCCCGCTCCGCCGACCCGACGGTCGAGTCACGGCAGAGACCCTCCGGGCCACCCCGACCACGTTCTGTAACAGCCGTCCGGCCCCCGGGACCAACCAGCATGAGACAGATCCGACGTTCGTTCGCAGTGCGCACATTGACCGCATCCATCGGCGCCGTCGTGCTCCTCCTCGGTCCGCTCGGCGACGCCGCCTCGGCGGCTCAGAACCACGCCGACGCCGTCGAGGTCTACGGCGACGACGTCTTCGTCATCGTCGGGTCGACGTTGCGCCACCCGACCGCCACCACGAGCCCGGACGCGGTGCTCTTCACCAGCTCCGGCATCCGCATGGAGACGGGGCCCACGGACCCGGTGACCTGGGGCGAGTGGTCGGCGGCCTCGGCGACCTCGACGGCCGACACGATCGGTGGTCCGAAGCAACGGCGCACCGACGTGCGCATCCGGATGAGCGGCCTCGTCCCGGGCGGCACGTATTCGATCTTCTGGGGAACGCTGGGGCCCGACTCCGAGCAGCCGCTCTGCCCGCGGGTCGAGCGCACCCTCCCCCTGGACGCCCTCCACGCCGATCGCAATGCGCCCGACCGCAACTCCTTCGTCGCGGGGGCGAGCGGCGCGAGCGAGTACCGCGGCCGGGTCGACGGTGCTCTGCTCGACGCCGACCAGGTCTTCTTCACCGTCGTCTTCCATTTCCTGGGCGAGTCGTCGTACCCGTTCCCCAACATCGGCGAGCTCCGCACCCAGGGTGCGAACTGCCGGAGCAGCTTCGGGGACGACTCGATGCGCCACCTGCTCATCCTCCAGCAGTGGTGAGCCGTCAGCGGGAAGCGCCGGCGCGGCCCCGCTGTGTTCACCCGCTGCGACCGGGCAACCGCGCTACGTGAATAACCGGAGCCCGAACGGGGTACGAGCCTTCTCAACCAAGAACACGGAGGTCTCGGACATGGGTATCGGAGCAAGCGTTTTCCTGATCGCAGTCGGCGCCATTCTCACCTTCGCCCTGAACGTCACCGTCTCGGGGCTCGACCTGTCCACGATCGGCGTCATTCTCATGATCGCCGGCGCCATCGGCCTGGTGGCCAGCCTGTTCATCTTCGGGGGTCCCGGATGGGGCGGCCGTCGCACCGTCGTGTCCGATACGTACGTGGAGGACGACGTCGTCGACCCGGTCGTCCGCCGTCGTCGCACTATCGACTACTAGCAACGACACACGGGTGGGGTGTGGCGTCACCACCGTCGCACGGTGACGCCACCATCCGCTCGAGAAACCCCCACCGCGACAATGCCTGCGGTGGTTGCCGCCTGGTTGCCGGGCGCATGTCGTGGGCCGGTCAGGCGGAGCGCAGGCGGCGGGTGAGGCTCTTGGCGGCCCGCTTGCGAAGGGCCACCGCCCCCTGGGCGTCGGCCTCCTCGACCGCCCGCCGGAAGCACGCCTGGGCCTCGGCCGCCTGGTTCGACTCGGACCCGAGCAGGATCTCGCCCTGCAGACGGTGGATCTCGGGCAGGTAGAAGCGGTCACCCCGGCGGGAGACCTCGGCCAGGGCGGCGCCGACCGTGGCCAGGGCGGCGTCGGGGCGGCCGTCCAGCAACTCGGCCTCGGCCAGCAGGGCCAGCAGGCAGGGGCGGTTGGCCACCAGTCGGACCTCGTTCAGCGCCTCGAGGGTCCGCCGCAGGGTCGAGGTCCCGGCATGGGTTTCGCCCAGGTGGGCGATGGCCCATCCGTACTGCATCCTCGCCGCCTGCTCGATGGGCCAGTACCCCACGGCGGCGGCCAGGGCCATGGTGCTCGCGGCCACCTCGGCCAGCGGCTCGAAGTCGCGCTGCAGGAGTCGCAGCCAGCCGTGCGTCAGCTGCGCCGACAGGCGGGTCGGCGGATGGTCGAGCCCGTCGAGCACGCGGAGCTGTTCGGCGACGATGGCCTCGGCCTCGTCGGTGTCGCCGAGAAGCCAGGCCGCCACCCCGAGCACGTTGCGCGACGTGACGCGCGGGTCGTGGGCGAAGATGTCGATGAGGGACGGGTCGGCCATTGCGTCGGCGACCGCGGCGGCGTCGGCCAGATGGGCCCGGGCGACGGAAAGCCGCCCGAGGAAGAACTCCGACGTGCCCAGGGCGGTGAGCCCGGCCAGCTCGCATCGCGGATCCTGGGCCCGCCGGCCGAGGGCGAGTAGCTGCTCTCCCTGGGCCGCCGCATCCTCGAGCCTGCCCGCCATGTAGGCGATGGAAAACCGGCCCCAGAGCGTGCGCAGGTGGTCGACGGTGACACCCGCGGTGACACAGAGCTGCTTGGCCCGTTCGAAGGCATGGGACACCTCGGGCGACGACATGCTCGCTCGCACCGCCACGAGATAGCCCAGGCGGAGCTGAAGCTGGAGCTCCTGGCGATCGCGCTCGAGGCCTAGGGGCATCGTGGCAACCAGCGCCAGCGCCTGACGGATGTGGGCCTCGGCCTGTTCGAAGGCGAGCACCGTCACGGCCGCCTCGGCCGCCCGGACGGCGGCGGCGATCCCCGGCGCCGGCCCGACCGCGGGCGCCCCCAGGGAGAAGTGGTGGGCGAGGTCGGTCACGAGCCCGAGCGAGCCGTCGTCGAGACCGGCCAGCGCCTCCCCCACCCGACCGTGGAGCGCGGCCCGGCGGAGCCCGCCGATCCCTTCGTAGATCGCGTCGCGGACGAGGACGTGGGAGAAGCGGTAGCGCCCGACGGCGGCCCGTTCCTCGCCGACCATCCCGATCCGCGCCGCCCCCTCGAGCATCTCGACCGCCTCGTCGAGCGTGACCTCGGCGGCGGTGGCCACGACCGGCACCTCGAACTCCCGCCCGGCCACGGCCGCCACCTCGAGCAGCGAGCGGGTGGACCCGGGGAGGACGGCGAGCCGCCGCCGCAGCACCTCATGGATCCCGAGCGGGACCTGGCGCAGCGGGTCGGCCGGATCGGCGAGCCCACCGCCGGCCAGGCTCCGGGCCAGCTCGGCCACGTAGAACGGGTTGCCCTCGGTGCGGGCATGGACGGCGGCGGCGACGCCGGCGGCCACCTCCCCGCCGGTGGCCTGGGCCACGAAGTCGCCGACCTCGGACTCCGACAGACCGGCGAGCGGTACCCGGTCGAGGACCGCCGACCGGGCCAGACCACCCAGGGTGGAGGCCACCGGCCCGTCGGGCGCGACCTCCCCGTCGCGGTAGGTGACCACCATCAGGACGGGAAGGTCGGCTATCCGCTGCGCCAGCAGCTCGGTGAGCTCCAGGGAGGGGATGTCGGCCCAGTGGAGGTCGTCGAGCACCAGCACCAGCGGGCGGCGGGCGGCCAGGCGGGTGACGAACGCCACCACCGCCTCGTACAGCCGGAAGCGGGCGGCGGCCGGCTCCGCCGGCCAGAGCCGGATCACGTCGCCCGTGAGGCCGGTCACCTCGGGGACGATCTGGGCGATGTCGGCCGCCCCCGGCCCGAGGGCCCGCCGGAGCTCATCGCTGTCACCACCCGCTAGCAGGGCTCGGACGATCTGCGACCAGAACCAGAACGGCGGCGCCCCTTCGACCTCGGTTCCCCGGCCCCACGCGGCCACGACCCCGTAGTCGGACGCGGCGGCGGCCACCTCGGAGGCCAGGCGGGTCTTGCCGATACCGGCCTCGCCGGCGACGAGCACCAGACGCCCCCGGCCGGCGCGGGCGGCGGCCAGCGCCTGGTCGAGGATGGCCAGCTCGTGGGTCCGGCCGATCAGCGGTGGTGCGCTCTGGGCCGCCGTCACACCCCGGTCGGCGGCACCCACCGCACCGCCGTCGACACCGGGCCCGGCGAGGCCGGGGGGGCCGGTGAGGCCGGCGCCCATCCGAACGGGGCCGTCCTCCGACGGCGGGTGCCAGTCGAGCTGGGCGTCCTGGGCCAGGATGTCGGCCTCGAGGCGGCGGAGGGCGGCGCCGGGCTCGACGCCGAGCTCGACGCCGAGGACGCGACGAGCCCGGGTGTAGGCCCGCAGGGCCTCGCCCTGCCGACCCGACCGGTACAGGGCGAGCATCAACAGGCCCCACAGCCGCTCCCGCAACCCCCGGCCGGCGACCAGCGCCTCCAGCTCCGCCACCGCCTCGGCATGGTTCCCGAGGGCGAGCTCGATCTCGAAACGGTCCTCGAGGGCCAGGATCCGCCGGTCCTCCAGGCGGGCGGCCTCGGGTTGGGCGAATGGCTCGTAGGCGAACTCGGCCAGAGCGGGTCCCCGCCAGAGCCCGAGGGCCTCGTCGACCGCGGCCCGGGCCGGCACCGGCTGCCCGCCGGCCATCAGCCGGTGGGCGCGATCGGCCAGCACTTCGAACCGATCGGCGTCGAGGTGGTCGGTGCCGACCCGCAGGAGGTACCCGCCGGCAACCGTCGGCAGGATCTGCGAGGGCGAACGGGGGGGCCGGTCCGGCTCGAGGGCCCGCCGCAGGCGGGAGACGTGGACCTGGAGCTTGTCGAACGCCTCGGCGGGGGCGTCGGGCCCCCAGAGGAGGTCGATGACCCGGTCGAGGGGCACCGGCTGGTTGGCGTGGAGGAGGAGCAGGGCCAGGAGGGCCCGCTGCTTGGGCCGGCCCAGGTCGACCGGCACCTGGTTGGCGAGGGCCTCGAGCGGCCCGAGGATCCGGAACTCGACGGTCGTCGGCGGCGCGGGGGTCCCGGCCGCGCCCTCGCTCATGACGAGACGACGGTCACCGAAGCCAGGCTCTCCGTGGGACCGATCGGATCGGGCTGGTACCCCCGCACCCCGGCCGCAAGCACGACCTGGGGGCGGACGTGGACGAGGGGCACCCCGGGCAGGTTGGCCATGAGCCACCGGTTGGCCTGCTGGTAGAGGTCGGTCCGCCGCGCCTTGTCGGGCTCGTGGCGGGCGCTCGCCACCAGGGCGAACAGCTCGGGGGCGTCGAAGCCCCACATCGGCGACCGCTGGCGGAAGGGCGGACCGAGGAAGTAGTCGGGGTCGTTGTCGCCGTACCGCGACCCGAAGAACATCGCCGCCCCTCCCGACGTCACGGCCGCGATGTAGTCCGGTTGCCATGGGGTGGGCCGGCCCACGACCGTGAACCCGACCTCCTCCAGGTCGGCCTTGAACGCCTGGAAGGTCCCGAGCGGGTCGGGCAGGTCGGGGAGGGTGATGTTGGTGGGGTACCAGAACTCCAGCGTGGGGTCGGCCACCCCTGACTCGGTGACCAGGCGCCGGGCCCGATCCGGGTCGTAGTCGTAGGCGGCGACGTCGTCGGCGTGCCCGAACACCGACGGGGGTTGGAACCCGCGGGCCTTCACCGTGCTCTTGGGGTACTTGGCCCGGAGGACGGCGTCGCGGTCGACGGCGTGGGCGATCGCCTGGCGGATCTTGGGATTGTCGAAGGGCGCCTTCGCCTGGTTGAAGCCCAGGAACCCCACGTTCAACGCCTGACGCTCCAGCACCTGGGCGCCGTTGGCCTGCAGGGAGGCGGCATCCACCGGGTCGACCGGTTCGTAACCGTCGATCTCGCCGCTCTCCAGCGCCTGGCGCCGGGCCGCGCCGTCGGCGATGGCCCGGAAGATGACCCGCCTGAGCTTCGCCTTGTCGCCCCAGTAGTCGTCGTTGCGGACGAGGACGAGACGATCACCGCGGATCCAGCTGTCGAAGCGGAACGGCCCCGTCCCGATCGGATGCTCGGTGCCGAAGGTGCCCTCGAACTTCGGGGGCGACCCGGACACCTTGTCGGCCTCGTAGCGCACGAAGGCGTCGGGGCTGGCGATCGAGAAGCCCCAGCCGGAGAGAGCCACGGCGAGCCCCGGGAACGGCTTGGTCAGGCGGATGACGACCTCGTCGTCCGCCTCGTCACCCGTGCCGCCCTTGCCGGGGCCCGGCCGGCACGACTCGAACAGGCTGCCCTCCGGGACGTCGGCCACGTCCTTGGTGGCGAAGCCCTCGAACGTCCGCCGCCAGAAGGGGGACAGCGGAGCTGTCTGGAGCACGCCCGTGGCGTGGTACCAGCGGTCGAAGTTGGCGCAGACGGCCGCCGGGTTGAGCCGGGTTCCGTCGTGGAAGCGGACGCCGGTGCGCAGCACGAAGGTCCAGCTGGTGGCGTCGTCGGACGACCGCCACGACCGGGCCAGGCCGGGCGCCAACTCCGTCGCACCGGGCTTGTGCCGCACGAGCGTCTCGAAGATCTGGGAGGAAACGCGCGCCGCCGGGGTGTCGGCCGTGCGCGCCCCGTCGAGCACCGTCGGCTCCGACCCGTAGGCCAGTACCAAGGTGTCCTTCCCGGCGGCCCGGTCGGTGCTGCATGCCGTCCCGCCGAGGACCGCCAGCAACACCAAGACCGCGACTGCGCCCAGCCTTCGCGAGCTCGTCACCCGCCCCGGAGTTTAGCCAGCAGTTCAACGGGCTCTGATGTCCCGGCGGCGCGGGTCGTCGATCCGGGGGTCGAGCGTCTCCCGCAGGCCGTCGCCCAGCAGGTTGAAGCCGAGGACGGTCAGCACGATGGCCAGGCCGGGGAACAGGACGGCATGGGGACCGTCCTGCAGGGCGCGGGGGGTCTCGGCCAGCATGCGTCCCCACTCGGGCAGGGCCGCGTCGTCCGGTCCCAAGCCGAGGAACGACAGGCCGGCGGCCTCGAGGATGGCCCCGCCGAGGGCCAGGGTGGCCCCCACCAGCAGCGGGGCCAGCGAGTTGGGCAGGATGTGGCGGACCACGATCCGCCACCGGGACGCGCCCAGCGCCCGGGCCGCGGTCACGTACTCCCGGGGTCGCTGCGCGACCATCGCCCCCCGCAGGAGACGGGCGACCAGGGGGACCCCGCCGGCGCCGATGGCGATCATCAGCGACACCAGGCGGGGGCCGAGGAGGGTCACGATCCCGACGGCCACGAGCAGGCCGGGGACGGCGAGCATGGCGTCCATCACCCGCATCAACACGGTGTCGACCCACCCCCCCAGTCCCCCGGCGAGGGCCCCGACGATTGACCCCACCACGACCCCCAGCAGCACCGACACCACGCCGATCACGAGCGAGTAGCGGGCCCCGTAGACGACCCGGGACAGGACGTCGCGGCCCTGGTGGTCGACGCCCATGAGGTGGCGGGCGGACGGGCCGGGCACGACCCCCGGGCGGATGTCGGTGAGGTTGCCGGCGGTCGGGCTGTGCGGCGCCAGGAGGGGTGCCAGGACGGCGACGAGCACGAACAGCCCGACGAGAACCGCACCCAGCAGCGCCGAGCGGTCGGCGAGCGTCCGCCGCAGCAGCTTCATTCGACGCGCACCCGCGGGTCGAGCGCGGCGTGGGTGAGGTCGGCGGCCAGGCTGACCGAGACCGCCACCACCGTGAGCAGGAGGACGACACCCTGCAGCGCCGGGTAGTCGCGCTCGACGATCGCCTGCTGCAGGAACGAGCCCATGCCCCCCCAGGCGAAGACGATCTCCACCAGCACCGCGCCGGACAGGAGCGACCCGGCGGTCAGGCCGACGACAGTGGCCACCGGGGGCAGGGCGTTGGGGAGCACGACGCGGCGGGCGATGTCCACCGACTTCATGCCGTTGGCCCGAGCCGTGCGCACGTAGTCCTCGTCGAGCACCTCGAGCACCGATGCTCGGGTGATGCGGGCCACGAAGGCGAAGGGCACGCTGGCCAGCGCCAGCGCGGGCAGTACGAGGTGGCGGAGGGCGTCCGCCAGGGCCGCGGGATCGAGGGTGAGCACCGCGTCGAGGACGAAGAAGCCGGTGGGATGGGACACCTCTCGGGTGACGTCGAGCCGCCCGACACCGGGGAGCCACCCGAGTTTCACCGCGAACACGTACTTCAGCAGGAAGCCGAGGAAGAAGGCGGGCACCGACAGGGCCACGACCGATGCGGTCAGCGAGAGGTGGTCGAACCACCGGCGCCGGTGGCGGGCGGCGAGGTATCCGGCGGGGACACCGGCGCCCACGGCGAGGACGAGAGCAGCGACGGCCAGCTCCATGGTCGCCGGGAAGCGGCGGCGGATCTCGGCCGCCACCGGCTGGCGGGTGGTGAGGGACTGGCCGAGGTCGAGGTGGGCCAGCCGTTCGAGGTAGGTGAGGTACTGGCGGTGCAACGGCTGGTCGAGACCGTAGAGGCGGTCGATCTCGGCGTTGGCGGCGGCCGCGTTTCCCTGCTGGTCGGGGCCGAGGAGGGCCGTCGCGGGCCCACCCGGCAGGGCCCGGATCCAGGCGAAGACCACGATGGACAAAACGACGAGAACGGGGACGAGCTGCACCAGCCGACGGGCGACCAGCCTCAGCATCCCCGCCACCGCCGGACGCTACCGCCCCTGCGGGAATCCGCTCTTGCCATCGGGAGGGAAAAGAGTGACAATGCGTTCGCGCCCTTACCCGACTGGTCCGCCGTCAGCCGGGGAGGGCGCCTTTTCGCGCCTGCGCCCAGGCGGGCCACGCCAGCCCAGGCCACCGATATCGCCCGACGTACGGCCGGGAGGAGGCGTAGGATCGGGCGGATCTCGGCGATGCCCTCGGAGCGGCCGAGGTCGGCGGAAGGGGACGGCGTGGAGCGCACCAATGGATGACATCCCCGGAGTTCATTTTCGCCTTCTGGCGAAGTTTTTCCGCCAGGGGACGGTGGTGCCCTTCCTCGGCGCCGGCGTGAACCTGTGCGACCGGGCGATCGACGACGTCTTCGTCCCCGGTCGCCTCCTCCCCAGTGGCGCCGAGCTGGCCCAACACCTGGCCGACGAGTTCTACTACCCCAACAAGGGCGTCATGGAGCTGTCGCCGCGTCTCGCAATACGTGGCCGTCACTGCCGGTTTCGACGAGCTCTATCGGAACCTTCACGGGGTGTTCGACGCCGACTATCCCCCCACGCTCCTGCACCACTTCCTGGCCCGCCTGCCGTCGCACCAGATCGGCGAAGCGGAGGTCCCCCACCTCCTCATCATCACCACCAACTACGACGATGCGCTGGAACGGGCCTTCGACGAGGCGGGTGAGCCGTACGACCTCGTGAACTACATCACCGAGGGCAGGAACCGGGGCAAGTGCCGCCACATCGCGCCCGACGGCACGTCGTGCATCATCGACCGGCCGAACGAGTACCACGAGGTCTCGCTCGAGCATCGCTCCGTCATCGTGAAGATCCACGGCGCCGTCAGTCGGGGGGAGGCGCACGACGACAGCTTCGTGATCACCGAGGACAACTACATCGACTACCTCACCCGGACCGAGATCACCGAGCTGTTCCCGATCCACGTCGCGTCGAAGCTCAGCAGCCGGTCGACCCACTTCCTCTTCCTCGGCTACAGCCTGCGCGACTGGAACCTCCGCGTCATCCTGCGCCGGATCTGGGGCCAACAGGAGTTGCGGAACAAGTCCTGGGCCGTCCAGAAGGAGGCCGACGATCTCGACCGGGCCTGTTGGGGGCAGCGGGGAGAGGTCGAGATCCTGGAGACGCCGCTGCGCGACTACATCCTGCGCCTGATCGACGTGTTGGCCGAGCCGGTGGGACCGAAAGTCACGGCGTGACGCCCAAGTCGAAGCCGGCATCCACCGCCGGAGTCGACGCCGGCCTGGGGGCGACCCCGGACGGTGCCTTGTCGCCGTACATCGGCATCCGACCGTTCTCGGAGGAGGACGAGCCCCTGTTCTTCGGACGGGACCGTGAGGTGAGCCTGGTCGCCTCGAACCTGGTGGCGTCCTCGCTGACGCTCCTGTACGGGCCCAGCGGCGTCGGCAAGAGCTCGCTGCTGCGGGCCGGCGTGGTCCCGTTGCTGCGCCGGATGGCCGTCGAGAACCGCGAGGAGGACGAAGGTCCCGAGCTCTTCGTCGCCGTCTTCAGCTCGTGGCGCGACGATCCGGTCCCGGCCCTGCTCCGTTGCATCGGCCAGTGCATGCAACCGATGCTCGGCGCCGAACCGGCATTCGATGCCACCACGCCGAACGCATTGCTGGAGACGGTGCGGCGATGGTGCGCGGAGGTCGACGGCGACCTGTTGATCATCCTCGACCAGTTCGAGGAGTTCTTCCTCTACCACGAGCGCTCCGAGGACGGGGATCGGTTCGCCGACGAGTTGGCGACGATGGTGAACGAGACCGAGCTGCCGGTCAACTTCCTCATCTCGCTGCGGGAGGACGCCCTGGCCCGGCTCGATCGGTTCAAGGGACGCATCCCCCGGCTGTTCGGCAACTACCTGCGGGTCGACTATCTGGCCCGGGAGAGGGCGCTGCGCGCCATCCTCGGCCCGGTCGAGCACCACAACCGGGAGCGGCCGGCGGCGCCCGTGGCGATCGAACCCGAGCTGGCGCTGAAGGTGCTCGACGAGGTCACGGCGGGCAAGGTCGTGGTCGGGCAGGCCGGCGCCGGCCGAGTCGACGGGAGCCAGGACCTGGAGGCCCTGGTGGAGACGTCGCACCTCCAGATCGTGATGGCCAAGATCTGGAGCGAGGAGACCCGCCTCCGATCGAAGGTCCTCCGGGTCGAGACCCTCGAACGGCTGGGAGGAGCGGAGCAGATCATCCGCGGCCACGTCGACGAGGAGCTCGAGACGTTGTCGGCGGCCGAGCGCGATGCGGCCGCGCTGGCCTTCAAGTACCTCGTCACCCCGTCCGGCACCAAGATCGCCCACAGCGCGCCCGACCTCGCCTACCTCTCCGGCGCGTCCGAGGACGAGCTGACCGTCGTGCTGAAGCGGCTCTCCTCGGGGAACAAGCGGATCCTGCGCCCGGTGGCGCCCCAACCCGGTCAGACCCATCCCCGCTTCGAGATCTTCCACGACGTCCTCGGCGCCGCCGTCGTCGACTGGCGGACCCGCCACGAGCTGGACGCGGCGCATCTCCGGGCCCAGGTGGAGCTCCGGCTGCAGGCGGAGCAGGTGCGCAGGACCGAGCGGGAGGCGAGGCGGCGGAGGCGCAACCGGCGGATCTTCCTGCTGACGATGGCCACCCTGGCGATCGTGGCCATCGCCTTCCTGCTCTACGCCCAGAACCAGCAGCGGCTCGATCGGGCCGACCGATCCCGAGAGCTGGCGGCGACGGCGATCTCACGCCTGTCGGTCGACCCGGCCGAGAGCACGGTCGACGCCCTCGATGCCCTCGACCTGGCCGAGACGCCCGAAGCCGAGCGGGCGCTGCGCCACGCTGTGGCCCAGTCCCAGGTCCGCTTCGTCCTGACCGGTCACGGCGACTCGGTCCACCGGGCCGCCTTCAGCCCGTCGGGCAGCCAGGTGGTGACGGTCAGCCGGGACGCCACCGTCCGCCTGTGGAACGCCGACACCGGAGGGCAGACAGCGGTCCTCGAAGGCCACGCCGGCTCGGTCAACGATGTCTCCATCTCTGATGACGGCAGCCAGGTGGTGACGGCGAGCGACGACCGCACGGCCCGGATCTGGGACATCGGCCCCGACGGGGGCTCGGGCCCGGACGGGGCTCGGCGCAACCTGCTCCTCGAGGGCCACGGCGACCGGGTGACGAGCGCCCGTTTCGATGGCGCCGGCAAGCGGGTCGTGACCGCCAGCTGGGACCGCACGGCCCGGGTGTGGGATGCCGCCACGGGCGCCCAGATCGCGGTCCTCACCGGCAGCGGGGGTGAGCTCACCGGTGCGTCCTTCGGTGCCGGCGACACCGTGGTCACCAGCGGCCTCGATGGCGCGGTGCGCGTCTGGGACACCGCCACCGGTGCCCAGCTGGCCGTCCTCCAGAAGCACCTGGCCGCCGTGACGAGCAGCCGCTTCAACCCGGACGGAACCGTCATCGCGTCCGCCGACGAGAACGGCGTGGCCTATCTCTGGCGGTGGCAGTCGCCCGAGGATGCCATCCCGATGACCAGGCACACCCGCAACGCGGCGGTCGGGGGCATCACCGCCGACCACGTCCTGACGTACGGCGACAAGACGGTGCACATCACCGACATCCGCACCGGGGCGCTGCTGACCACGCTCCGGGGCCACAGCGACTGGGTGTACTCGGCCGCGTTCAGCCGCGACGGCCGGCGGGTGGCCACCGCCAGCGGCGACGGGAGCGTCCGGGTCTGGGATCCGGCCACGGGGAGCGTCCTGCTCGACCTGCGGGGCCACGTCGACGCCGTGCTCGACGTCGCCTTCGCACCCGACGGCCAGGCGCTCGTGTCCGCCAGCGCCGATCGCACCGCCCGGCTCTGGGAGCTCCCCGCATCCCGCCGCCTGATCGGCCACCGCGACTGGGTCGTGAGCGCCGAGTTCAGCCCCGACGGCCAACAGGTGGTCACCGCAGGTGCCGACGGCACGGCGAGGGTCTGGCTGGCGGGGGAAGGCCAGCAGCTGACCGTGCTGCAACCGGAGAAGGGGCCGCTGTCCCGCGCCGTCTTCCACCCCTCGGGAGAGTTCGTCCTGGTCACCGCCGGCCGGTCCGGCGTCCTGCAGGTATGGGACCTGCAGCAGGTCAAACCGGTCGCCGAGCTGGTCAGCCAGCAGCAGCTGCAGGCCGCCGAGTTCCTGGGCGGCGACACGGTCATGCTGCTGACGGCGGTGGGCGAGGTGCAGTCCTGGGCCTGGAGGACGGACAAGATCGCCCGGCGGGTGAGCGGCCGCCGGGGAGGCCTGGCCGCCACCGACCTGCAGGTCAGCCACGACGGAAGGCGGGTGCTCACCGCCGGCACCGACGGCGTCGCCCGCATCTGGGACGCCGACACGGGCCGGGAGGAGATCGTGTTGCGAGGCCACGACGCCACCGTCTACAGCGCCGAGTACAGCCAGGACGACCGGCTGATCGTGACCTCCTCCGCCGACGGCAGCGTCCGCCTCTGGGACGCGCACAACGGCGATCTGCTGCGGACCATGCAAAACGAGGAGGGCACCTACCGCGCCGCCTCGTTCAGCTCGGACGGCACCCGGATCGTCGCCGGCTCCGCCGACGGGCTCACCGTCGTCTGGGAGACGTCCACCGGATCGCTGCTGGCGTCCCTGCGGCGGCATGGGGAGGCAGGCATGGTGAACACGGCCCGGTTCAGCCGCGACGGCAGCCAGATCCTGACCGCCAGCGACGACCAGACGGCCCAGATCTACCGGTGCGAGAGCTGCGCCCCCCTCGCCGAGCTGCGGGCGCTCGCCCAGCGGCGGGTGCAGACCACCGGGCAGCTGCGCGACAACTCGATGGCCTTCTTCGAGCTGACCCAGGGCGACTGCTTCAAGACGCTCGACGAGGAACGGGTCCAGCTCGTCCCCTGCTCGTCGGCGCACGACCGGGAGGTGTTCGCCGTCGTCGAGCACCCCGCCGGGTTCGACGAGAAGTACGACCACGACGCGCTCGCGGCCTACGCCGACGACCAGTGCCGGGTCGCCCTGAAGCGCGACCCGGACCAGCCGGGCGACCTCTCCAAGGTCGAGATCGACCACTGGGAACCCTCCGCCGGCACCTGGGGGAACGGCAACCGCAAGATCGTCTGTGCCCTCGTCACTACGAAAAGCGGATAGGCGATCCTGGCCGGCTCTCAGCCCGCTCCCAGCAGGTTCCCAGGATCGGCGACGATGATGTCGCCATGACCGACGACCACGCACCGAACGTCCACCTCGCGGGGATGGCCCCGTCCCGCCGGCAGGTGCTCCTCGCCGGTGCCGGAGCCCTGGCCGCGGTCGCCCTCGCCGCCTGCGGCGGGAGCGATCCGGAGTCCGCCGCCCCCGACACGACCGGGGCACCCGGCACCGGCGCCCCGGGCACCACCGCCGGGCCGGCCACTACGCCCGCCGCCGCCTCGACCGCCACCACACTGGCGCCGACACCCAGCTGCGACGACGGCGACGACCCCACGCCGTCCCAGACGGAGGGTCCATTCTTCAAGACCAACTCGCCCCAGCAGTCCGATCTCCGGGCGGGCGCGGGCGGCGGGACATCCCTCGACCTCACCGGCACGGTCGTCACCACCGGATGCCAGCCCGTCAACGCGGCCAAGATCGAGTTCTGGCAGGCCGACACCAACGGCGAGTACGACAACTCCGGCTACACGCTCCGGGGCCACCAGTTCACCGACGCCCAGGGCCGCTACAGCCTGAAGACGGTGATCCCCGGGCTGTACCCGGGCCGGACCCGCCACATCCACGTCATGGTGCAGGCGCCCAACGGCAAAATCCTGACCACCCAGCTCTACTTTCCGGGCGAGGCGGGGAATGCGTCCGACGGCATCTTCCGGCAGGAATGCCTCATCGATCTGAAGGGCCAGGCGGGTGCGTTCACGTTCGTGCTGAACGGGTAACCACCGTGCTGTGACACTTTCGCCGGACGTCGCCCGTTCGGTGGAGGACAACGTGCCGGAGGCCCGATCCACCTCCACCCTCCCGCGGGACCGCGAGATCCGCTCGGCTCGCCACGGGCGGCTCGGACGGCGGCTGTTCGTGGTCGCCCTGATTCTCTTCCTGGGGCTGGGGGCGCTCGGCCTGTACGGGGTGCGCACCCGGGAGGCGAGTGCGACCGGAGGCGGCTACGAGCTCACCGTCACCTACTCGAGCATCACCCGGCCCGGGCTGGCCACGCCGTGGAGCGCCGAGATCCGCCGGACGGGCGGCTTCGGCGACGGCGACGAGCTCATCTCGCTGGCCGTCTCCGCCTCCTATTTCGACGCCTTCGACGAGAACGGCCTCGACCCCGACCCGGCCGAGTCGGTGAACGACGGCGAGCGCACCATCTGGCGCTTCGACCCCCCGCCCGGCGACACGATGACCGTGAGCTTCGACGCCCGCCTCCAGCCGGACATCCAGCTGACGCGGGTGAAGGGCACGGCGTCGGTGCTCGACGAGTCGGGGGCGGTGGTCGTCACCGTCGACTTCCGGACGTTGGTCCTGCCGTGACGAAGGGGGTGTGCCGGGCGTGGAGATAATCGTCCGGGCCTCGTGCCTGTATTTCTTCCTGTGGCTGGTCGCACGCGGCATCGGGAAGCGGGAGTTGTCCGAGATGACCGCCTTCGAGCTCATCCTCCTGGTGACGATGGGCGATCTGATCCAACAGGGTGTGACCCAGGAGGACTTCTCGGTGACGGGCGCGTTCCTGTCGGTCGGCACCTTCGCCTTCTGGATCCTCGTGTTCGGCTACCTCTCGTGGAAGTTCCCCCGGACGCGACCGGCGATCGAGGGCGTCCCCGTCGTCGTCCTGCGCGACGGTCGCCCCCTCGACGAGGTGCTCGAGATCGAGCGGCTGACCCTCGAAGAACTGTGCGAGAGCGCCCGCAACCAGGGCATCTCCGACCTGGCCGACGTCCGCATCGCCATCCTCGAGCCGGACGGCAAGTTCTCGTTCATCAAGTCGGCCGCCACCGACGACTCCCCCACCGGCTCGCCCCAAAAACACAAAGCCTGACCCGCGCGTGGGTGACGGCGGGTGCGGGCGAATCGGCGGTCCGGCGATCGACGCATGGAACTGGTCGACATGTCCCGTGTGCCGTACGCGCACAACCCATCGCAGTCCACATCGATCGCTTTCGAAGCATCCTCGGCGACAGAGTCACGCCCGAAGAGGAGGCCGTCGCCGGCCGCGTCTTCTCTAAGGCCTTGCAGCCCTCCGACTAACTGCATTGCGTCGAGGTCCTGGCTGGCAGGCCCAGCGATACGCCACCAGGCTTCGACGTTGCGCGCTCTCTGGTGGGATATGTACCTCCCAGGTACATATCCCGCCAGAGAAGCGCCCCTCCTCCATCCGAAACGGAAATGGCTCGCGAACGGTGGTCTGACATAGTCGGCCGTTGGAGCACACGGGCTTCGGAAGAGCGTTCGGAGAGCACGGACCGCGTCTGTGGCGGCCGAAAACGCCAGTTATGCCAGCACTGCTTTCAACGATGGAGCTGCCTCAGGTCGAGTCTCCTGCGACGGCGTCAATGGAGCGCGAGTCGCCTGCGAGAGAAGAGCAGCTAAATCACCTATCGCCGGCTAATAGCGAAATGTGACTTGCGTAGCGAACGCATGTTCGATACAATGGCGGCGTGGAAGAGAGGCCGAACAACGAGGCGGTCGTCGCCGAAATGGAGGACGAGATAGCCGAGGTCTGCGGGGTGGTGAACGCAGCCGTCGGGCGGTTGGTGGGGCTCATCGCCCGGGTGCTCGAGACCGAGGCGTGGCAGGGGGCGGGCATCTCGTCTGCCCCGCAGTGGGTGGCGTGGAAGTGCGGGGTGTCGATGGCCCGGGCCCGGCGGCTGGTGGCGATCGCCCGGCGCCTGGGTGAGCTGCCCGAGACGAGGGCGGCCATGGAGGCGGGCGAGCTTTGCGAGGACCAGGTGGCGGTCATCTGCCGCCACGTTCCGGTGGGTGTCGACGCCCAGGCGGCCGAGCTGGCCCGCTCGGCCACGGTGGTGCAGCTGGGGCGGGTGCTGGGCAGCTACGCCTTCGAGGACAAGAAGTCGTCCCCCGAGGCGGCGCCGGAGGTTGTCGAGGAGCCCCGGTGGGTGAGCTTCGGCCACGACGACCGGGGTTCGTGGACGCTGTCGGCCAGGTTGGCGGCCGACGAGGGGGCGCTGGTGGAACGGGCCCTGTCCTCGGCCCGGGACGAGCTGTTCCGCTCGGGCGAGCACGAGGCGGGCACCCGGCCGGCACCGGCGGACGTGAGCTGGGCCGACGCCCTGGTGGCGGTGGCCGACCGCTCACTTTCCCCGGGGGCGTCGGGCCGGGCGCAATCCGACCGTCACCTGGTGCTGCTCCACGTCGACACCGGCCCCGACGGCCACACCGGGGGGCACCTGCACCTCGGGCCCGCCCTCAGCGAGGGGCTGCGCCGCTTCGTCGGCTGCGATGCCCGGCTGCGGACGGTGATCGAGTCCGGGGGCCGGGCGGTGAGCGTGGGGCGGGCCCTGCGCACGGTCCCCGACCGCACCCGGGTGGTGGTGGAAGAGCGCGACCGGGGGTGCCGGGTGCCGGGCTGTGACCGCAACCGGTGGCTTCACATCCACCACATCGAGCACTGGGAGGACGGGGGCGGCACCGATACCGCCAACCTGCTGGCCCTCTGCCAGAAACACCATCGGCTGCACCACCTGGGCCGCCTCGGGATCAGGGGCAATGCCGACGAGCCCGACGGCATCGAGTTCACCGACGAACGGGGCCGTCGCCTCGACGCCAGCGGCCGTCCGGTGCCACCGGGTCAGCCGGCGAACGAGGCCGCCCGGCGCCTCGGCATCCCACTCGGCACCTGGTCGCATCCCACCGGTGAGCCACTCGACCCGTTCTACGTCGACTTCGACGAGCGGGCCGGGTGAACTGCCGATACGCACGTCACGGCGCCCACGCGAGCGTGGTCTCCGTGGCGCCGAGGAAGGTGGCGATGCGGGCCACCTCGGCGTCGAGGAGCCGGAGGTGGACGGGGTCGAGGGGCATGGTCGGCTCGACGGTGACCTGGAGGTTCCCGGCCTTCACCTTCCGCCACCAGAGGCCGCCCACCACGCCGTCGACCAGGAGCACCGACACGCCGACGACGTGCTCGAGCCGACCCTTGGGATCGCGGGCGATGCGCTCCTTGGCCGCAGGGGGCACCAGGCGGTCCCGTTGGCGGTGGCCGAGGATGTAGCTGTCGTACTGCGCCAGGAGCCTGACGGTCGGACTGGGCGGCGGCACCGGCGCCCCGGGCACGACCGCCGACCCGGGGCCGGCCGCCACGGCCGCCACGGCCGCCACGGCCGCCAGTCGCCAGCGGGGGCGGGGGTCGCCCTCGATCTCGACGGCCTCGAGCTCGGGTCGGAGGGCTTCGACGTACGGCCGGGCGTCGGCCGGCGCCACCCCCAGCCAGGCCGCGATCTCGGGCTCGGACGCCGGCCCGTAGGCGGCCAGGAAGCGGCGCACGATCTCGGCGTTGGCCGCGTCGGAATCGATGGGCACCGCGGGCCACCCGGCGACCCACTGGTCGGCCCGCACGAACGTCACCCGGCTGCCGACGCTCGGGCCGAAGCACAGGACGCCGGCGAAGGCGGCGGGGCGCAGCAGCGTGCCCCAGTTCCCCCGAAGGGGCTCCTCGATCCACGGACCCAGGCGCCGGGCGACGGCGGACGCCAGCTCGACCCGGGTCAGGCGGTGGCCGTCGAGGGCGTCGGCGAAGGCGTCCACCAGGGTGGCGCAGTGGGCGGTGTCGAGGCCCATGCCGGCGAGGAGGTTCGCGCTGCTCCAGTAGGGGTGGCCCCGCAGGGCGGCCATGTAGAGGGGCAGATCGTCGGCTGCCAGCAGGTGGATGGTGCCGCGGGGGCCGTAGGTCTTCACCAGCGTCCGGTGCTCCCACAGGGCGGCCCGGACGTCGGCCACCCGCAGGTCGGGGATGCGGGCGCTGAGGGCCAGCTCGGCGGCCGGCAGCACCTGGGCCTGGATGCCGCAGGCCCGGCTGACCACGCCGGCCAGGTCGGACGGGGCGGCCGGCACGGTCAGATGGTCGGTGGCGAGCCGCCGACGGTCGACCTCGTCCCACGTCACCTTGACCGTGGTCAGGTTGCGGCCCTGACCACCGAGAGGATCACCACGTAGTGGCAGGCGGCGGCCACCACGACCATGACGTGCCACAGCTCGTGGTAGCCGAAGACGGCGGGGTACGGGTCGGGCCACCGCAGTCCCATGAAGATGCATCCGACGGTGTAGAGGAGCCCGCCCACCAGGATCAGGGCCATCTCGACGGCGCTCAGCCGGCGGGTCAGCTCGGGCAGCACGAGGACCATGGCCCAGCCCAGGGCGATGTAGGTGACCAGGCCGATGACGCGCCTCTCGGCCACGCCGGTGGCGGCCAGGACCACCCCCGAGATGGCCGCGATCCACACCGCCAGCAGGACGGCCTCGCCGAGGGCGTCGCCCAGGGCCAGCAGGCACAACGGCGTGTAGGAGCCGGCGATCATCACGAAGATGGTTGCGTGATCGGCCCGCTTCATGCGGGGACGCGCGGCCACCGACCACCTCCGCCGGTGGTAGGCGGCGCTCACGCCGAACAGCGCCGACAGCCCGATGGCATAGACGAGGGCCGCCCCCCGGGCCCGGGCGGTCGGGGCCGCCGCCACCACGACCCACCCCGCCGGCACCGACAGGAAGAAGCACACCAGGTGGAGCCAGCCCCGCAGGAGCGGCGTGACGGCATCGAGCACCGCGTCGGTGACAGTCGGCGCGCTCTTGTCGCCCGGGGTTGGACTGCGGGATGTCCGGACCATCTCGTTGACCATCGGCGCGGGAATCGTACGGGCGGTCGCGGCAGCCCGTCGAAAACGGAGTGGTACCACCCCGCTCGGAACACGCCTGCTACCACCCTGTCCCGGCCCCTCGGAGTGCGCTTGACTTTGCAGTGTTGCGGCGGCAACACGACGTTCGCAGGGTGTCGGGAGAGGAGACGGCGGCCCTCCCTCGGCGGCTCGACGCCCGGCCAACGTCGCCCATCACGATGGGCGAGCATCTTTGCGCCACCTCACAGGCTGTTCTCAGCCCGTACACAGGGAAGCGGCGCTTACTCTGGACATGAGCAGCGTGGAAACCCCCCCTTCCCCTTGGAGCCGGTCGGCGCCCATCTTCCGGTCCGACCCCGACCTCGACCCCGATCGTGACCCCGATCGTGATTTTGTCGACCCCGACGACGTCGACCCCACCATTCCCTTCACGGCGTCGCCCACGCGCCCCGCGCCGGCGTCGCCCTACACCCCTCCCCCACCGCCGGTCCGCCGCAGCCGGGCCCCCATGTGGGTCGCGGCCGCCGCCGCGGCCTCGCTGGTCGCAGGCGTGGTCGGAGGAGTCGTCGGCGCCAACCTGGCCACCGACGACACGCCGGTCACCGAGACCCGTCGGTCCGAGCGCCTCGGTCGCGCCCACGTCGGTCGTGGCCGGCCCCGTTCTCGACGTCGCCGGGATCCTGAACAAGGTCGAGCCGGCCGTGGTGGCCATCCAGGCCAACGGACGGCAGGGTGTCGGCCAGGGCTCCGGCATCGTCATCAGCTCCGACGGCGAGGTGCTCACCAACGCCCACGTGGTGGAGGGGGCCACGTCGATCCGCGTCACCCTGCAGGGCCAGAGCCAGTCCCGGGAGGCCACCCTCGTCGGGGCGGACAGCGGGAACGACATCGCCCTGCTGCGGATCACCGGCGCCTCGGGACTGGCCGTGGCCGACCTGGGTTCGTCCGCCGCGGTCAGGGTCGGCGACGACGTGGTGGCCATCGGCAACGCCCTCGGGCTGCGGGGCGACCCGACCGTCACCCGGGGCATCGTCTCGGCCCTCAACCGGTCGCTCGACGCCCTCACCGGCATGATCCAGACCGATGCCGCCATCAACCCGGGCAACTCGGGGGGTCCCCTCGCCAACAACCAGGGCCAGGTGATCGGCATCAACACCGCGGTGGCCGGGCGCGGTGGCCAGAACATCGGCTTCGCCATCCCCATCGACTCGGCCCGCACCATCCTCGACCGGCTCCGCTCCGGCCAGGCGGCCAAGGCCGTCGGCTACCTGGGCGTGAGCACCCAGGACCCGGGCGACAACAGCCGGGGGGCGGAGATCGTCGACCTGGTCGCCGGCGGTCCCGCCGACAGGGGCGGCATCCGGATCGGCGACCTGGTCACGGACGTGAACGGCAAGGAGGTCCTCGGCTCCGACGGGCTGGGCGGTCTCCTCCGGGAGCTGGCGCCGGGCACCCGGGTGTCGGTGACGGTCGAGCGGGCGGGCCGGGAACAGAAACTCTCGGTCACCCTGGGCCAGCGGCCGGCGAACTAGAGGCCACGGGGCCGTGGCCACGAGATGACCGGAGCCGGGAAATGACGACGTCATGAGCGAGGGACGGCTGCTGGTCGTCGACGACGAGCCGAGCATCACCGATCTGGTCAGCACCGCCCTGCGCTACGTCGGCTTCGAGGTGGCGGTGGCCTCCAACGCCCGGGAGGCGCTGGTCGCCGCCACCACCTTCCGGCCCCAGCTGGTGGTGCTCGACGTGATGCTCCCCGACCTCGACGGCTTCGAGGTCACCCGCCGGCTGCGGGGCGAGGGCGTGCGGGTGCCGATCCTCTTCCTCACCGCCCGCGACGCCACCGAGGACAAGGTCACCGGCCTCACCATCGGCGGCGACGACTACGTCACCAAGCCCTTCAGCCTGGAGGAGCTGGTGGCCCGGGTGCGGGCCCTGCTGCGCCGGGCCGAGGGCCCCCACCAGGCGACCTCGAAGCTGGTCTTCGCCGACCTCGAGCTCGACGAGGACACCCACGAGGTGTTCCGGGCCGGCGTGCCGGTCGTCACCACGCCCACCGAGTTCAAGCTCCTGCGCTTCCTGCTCCTGAACGCCCGCCGGGTGCTCTCCAAGGCCCAGATCCTCGACCACGTGTGGCATTACGACTTCGACGGCGACGCCAACGTGGTCGAGACCTACATCAGCTACCTGCGCAAGAAGGTCGACCAGGTCGAGCCCCGCCTGATCCACACCGTCCGCGGCGTGGGCTACAGCCTGCGCCTGCCGAGCTGATGGGTTTGGGCTGATGTGGCGGCTCCGGTCCCTCCGGGGCCGGCTGGTGGCCGGCCTGCTGGCGGTGGCGGCCGTCGGCGTGCTCGTCCTCGGGTTCGGCACCTACCGGGCCCTGGCCGGGTTCCTGCAGTCCCGCACCGAGCAGCAGCTGCGGGCCTCCCTGGAACCGGTGTACTTCGAGATCGCCCGGGCCGAGCTACCCGGACACCGCCGTCCCCCCGGTGAGTCGGTCATCCTCACCGGCACCTTCGGCGAGCTGAAGCTCCCGGACGGGACCGTCATCACGTACTCCAAGGGGCGACACGTCCCCGATCTCTCCGACGAGGCTGTCGATGCTGTCGACGCGGGCGACGTGGAGCGCTATTTCACGACTTCCGCGGCGCAGGGCGACGGCTCCTACCGGGTGCTGGCCATCCCCCTCGACAGCGGCGGCGTGCTCTCGGTGGCCCTGCCCCTCGACGACAACGAGGCCACCCTCCGCCGCCTGGTGGGCATCGAGCTGGGCATGAGCGCCGGGGTGCTGGTCGCACTGGCCGCCCTGAGCTGGTGGGTCGTCCGGCTCGGGCTGCGGCCCCTCGACCACATCGGCGACACCGCCGCCGCCATCGCCGCCGGCGACCTCGGCCGGCGGGTGGAGGGAGCCGACGAGCGGACCGAGGTCGGACGCCTCGGCCTCGCCCTCAACCGCATGCTGGGCCAGATCGAGTCCGCCTTCGACGAGCGCCGGGCCACCGAGGACCGCCTGCGGCGCTTCGTCGCCGACGCCAGCCACGAGCTGCGCACGCCCCTCACGTCCATCCGGGGCTACGCCGAGCTGTTCCGCCGGGGCGCCGCCGACCGTCCCGAGGACCTGGCCACCGCCATGCGCCGCATCGAGGAGGAGTCGGCTCGCATGGGGGTCCTGGTGGAGGACCTCCTCCTCCTGGCCCGCCTCGACCAGGCCCAGGCCGACAGCGGACGGGCGGTGGAGCGCACTCCGGTCGACCTGGCCCGGCTGGCCGCCGACGCAGTCGACGACGCCCGGGCGGTGTCGCCCGACCGGCCCATCGAGTTCTCCGGCGGTTCACCGGTGATGGTGCTGGGCGACGAGCTGCGCCTGCGGCAGGTGGCGGGCAACCTGCTGTCCAACGCCCAGGTCCACACTCCCCCGGGCACCGAGGTGCGGGTGCGGGTGGCAGCCGCGGGTGACCGGGCCGTCCTGGAGGTGGGCGACGACGGCCCCGGCCTGAACCCGGACGTGGCCGCCAAGATCTTCGAGCGCTTCTACCGGGTCGACAAGGCCCGCAGCCGCACCACCGGCGGCGCCGGCCTCGGACTGTCGATCGTGGCCGCCATCGCCGAGGCCCACGGGGGCTCGGCCCGGCTGGCGCCGCCCGTGGCCGACCGCCCCGGCGCCACCTTCGTCGTGGACCTGCCGCTCCACGCCCCCGTCCCGGCGGAATCGTCCGGATAGCAATTCGGTTGACTTTCCCAACGACCTGACGGCATCGTCTGGTGGGAGAGGGGCGCGCTGGTGGTGGACCGGACCGACGAGCAGGTGTACGACCGCAGGTGGTGGACCCTTGGGGTCCTCTGCCTGAGCCTGGTGATGATCATCGTCGGAAACACGGTGCTCAACGTCGCTCTCCCCACCCTGATCCGGGAGATCGACGCCACCTCCACCGAGCTCCAGTGGATCGTCGACATCTACGCCCTGGTGTTCGCCGGCCTGCTGCTCACGGGTGGCGCCCTGGGGGACCGGTTCGGTCGCAAGGGGGCCCTTACCATCGGCCTGGTCATCTTCGCCGCCGGCTCCGGCCTGGCCGCGATGGGCGACTCCGCCACCCAACTGATCGTCACCCGGGGGATCATGGGGCTGGGAGCGGCGCTGATGATGCCTGCCACCCTGTCGATCCTGATCACCGTCTTCCCGCCCCACGAGCGGGCCCGAGCCATCGCGGTGTGGGCCGGCCTGGCCGGCGCCGGGGGGGCCGTCGGCCCCATCGCCGGCGGGTGGCTGCTGGAGAACTTCTGGTGGGGGTCGGTGTTCCTCGTCAACCTGCCGGTCACCGCCGTCGCCCTGCTGGGCGGGCATCTCCTCGTCCCCACGTCGCGCGATCCCCGCCAGCCCCCTCTCGACCTCGTTGGTGCCGGGCTGTCGATCGGGGCTCTGGGCTCCCTGTTGTACGCCATCATCGAGGCGCCCACCCACGGATGGACGGGTGGCCCCACGCTGGTCACCGCCGGCGTGGGCGTGGTGTTCGGTCTGCTGTTCGCGGCGTGGGAGCTGCGGACGCCCCATCCGATGCTCGACCTGCGGTTCTTCCGGAACCCCCGCTTCAGCTCGGCCGCGACCGCCATCATGCTCGTGTTCTTCGCCCTGTTCGGGACGTTCTTCCTGCTCACCCAATACCTGCAGCTGGTGCGGGGCTACTCCGCCCTCCAGGCCGGGCTGCGCACCCTGCCGGCGCCCCTGTCGATCATGGTCATGGCCCCGATGAGCTCAAAGCTGGTGGAGCGGTTCGGCACCCGGGCGGTGGTGGCCAGCGGCCTCAGCATCGTCGGCGTCGGGCTGGGGCTGGCGTCGACGCTCGGAACGGGCACTCCCTACGCGGTCCTGGTCGTCAGCCTGGTGATCCTGGCCAGCGGCATGGCGCTGTCGATGGCGCCCGCCACCACCGCCATCATGACGTCGCTTCCGCTGGGCAAGGCCGGGGTCGGCTCGGCGGTGAACGACACCACCCGGGAGCTGGGCGGCGCGCTCGGGGTGGCCGTCCTCGGCAGCCTGGTGGCCTCCCACTACGCGTCGTCGATCGGTGACGCGGCGGGGTTCTCGGGCCCGCCGCGGGAGGTCGCCCGGCGCTCGCTCGGCGCCGCCCTCCAGGTGGCGGGCGCGGCCGGCGAGCGGGGCCCGGAGCTGGCCGCCGCCGCCCGTTCCGCCTTCGTCGACGCCATGGGACTGGCCTTCACGGTGGCGGCCATCGTGGCCGTGATCGCGGGCGTGATGGTCGCCCGCTTCATGCCGGCGCGCGACGACATCCGGAGCCTGCCGGTGGACGTCGTCGAGCCGGACGACGGCGCCGAGGTCGCGCCGAGCGCCAGGGGGGTGTGAGCCTCCCGTCACCGGCTGGTCACGAACGGGTAACCCGGCTGTCGCCGCCCGTCCGTACCGTCACCCCCATGGACCGCACGAGATCACCGCCCACCGTGACGATGGTGTGAACGGCGGCGCACACCGGTCGCGCGATGGTGGTGAGCCCGATGTCACCAGGGCGTGACCGTAGGGAAACGGGCCGGACAAGGGTGGCCCGTAGGTTCCCCGGCATGGACCGAAGATCTTTCCTCAAGGTGGCCGGAGCTGCCGTCGTCACCCCGACGGTCGGCAGCCTCCTGGCCGCCTGCGGCAGCGACACCAAGACGACCACGACGGCCGGGGGCACGGCCTCCACCGTGGCCGGCAAGGGTGACCGCAAGGTGAAGCTCGGTTTCATCGCCCTCACCGACTGCGCCTCGATCGTCATGGCCAAGGAACTGGGCTACTTCGCCGAGCGCGACCTCGACGTGTCGGTGGAGAAGCAGGCGTCGTGGCCCGCCACCCGGGACAACCTGCTCAACAACCAGATCGACGGCGGGCACGTTCTGTTCAGCATGCCGTTCTCGGTGGCGACGGGGATCGGCCTGGCTGCGGGGTCGGCGCAGTCGCAGGCCCTCAAGATCGCCATGGTCCTCAACAACAACGGCCAGGCCATCACCCTCAACAAGGCGTTCGCCGAGGTGGGCTACGCCCTCGACCCCGGCAGCCTGGAGAAGGTCAAGGCCCTGCTCGAGGCCAAGAGCCCGGAACTAGCCATGACCTTCCCCGGCGGCACCCACGACACGTGGCTGCGGTACTGGCTCAAGGCGGCCAAGGTCGACGTCAGCAAGCTCTCGATCAAGCCCGTCCCCCCGCCCAACATGGTCGCCAACATGGAGGCCAACGCCATCGACGGCTACTGCGTCGGTGAGCCGTGGGGCGCGGTGGCGGTGAAGAAAGGGATCGGCTTCACCCACCTCAACACCCAGGACATCTGGAAGCACCACCCGGAGAAGGCGCTGGTCGTCACCGAGAAGTTCGCCACCGAGCGTCCCGACGTGCTCAAGGACGTGATGGGCGCCGTGCTCAAGGCGTCGCAGTGGCTCGACAACCTGGGCAACCGCAAGGAGGCGGCCCAGAAGATCGGCGTCGAGGGCTACGTCAACGCCCCCGCGGCGGAGATCGAGAGCCGCCTGCTCGGCATCTACGAGATGGGCGGCGGCATCCCGGCCCGCACCTACAGCGACGACTACATGACCTTCTACCGCGACGGCAACGTCAACGCCCCCCGCCGGGGACACGCCATCTGGTTCATGTCCCAGTACCGCCGCTTCGGGCTGCTCAAGGAGGACCCGCCCTACCAGCAGATCGCGGATTCCATCATCCTGCGGGACGTCTACGAGGAGGTGGCGGCGGCGGAGAAGGTCGCCGTCCCCGACGACGACATGACGCCGTTCCCGATCCAGCTCGACAACGTGACTTTCGACCCGGCCGCACCGCTCTCGGAGGCAACCCGCGTATGACGATCACCCACAACGACGAGCTGACGACCGTCCCCCCGCCCGCCCCGGGCCCCTTGCTCCCGGCGGACGGGCCCGGGCCCTCGCCCTCGCGCCGGTCGGGCCTGCCCGCGCGTTTCCGGGCGGCCGGCTCGTCCCTGGCCTGGGCCGGCCTGGGCGCCGGGGTGCTGGTGGCCATCTGGGCCCTCGTGGCGACCAGGGCGCCCAACCTGCCCACGCCGAGCGAGGGCCTCGCCGCCGCCCGGGAGCTCTTCGCCGACCCGTTCTACGACAACGGGCCCAACGACAAGGGCATCGCCCTGCTGCTCCTGCTGTCGGTGCAGCGGGTGTTCATCGGCTTCGCCATGGCCGCGGTGGTGGCGATCCCGCTGGGCCTGCTCATCGGCGGCAGCCGCCGGGCCTGGCAGGCGGCGAACCCGCTGGTCCAGCTGCTGCGGCCGGTGTCGCCCCTGGCCTGGTTCCCGATCGGCCTGGCCGCCCTGTCCGACGTCCCCCACGCCCTCGTCTTCATGATCTTCGTCATCTCGTTGTGGCCGATGGTGATCAACACCGCGGCCGGGGCGGCGTCGGTCCCCCGGGATCATCGCAACGTGGCCAAGGTCTTCCACTTCGGACGGATGGCCTACCTGCGCCACGTGATGCTCCCCCACAGCCTGCCGGCGGTCGTCACCGGCATGCGGCTGTCGATGGGCTACGCCTGGATGGTGATCGTGGCCGGCGAGATGCTGGCCGGGTCGTCGGGCATCGGCGGGTTCGTCTGGCAGTCCTACAACGCAGGCGACGTGGTCAAGGTGGTGGCGGCCATCGTCCCCATCGGGATCGTCGGCCTGGTCATCGACATCGCCTTCCTCCGCCTCGGGAGCAAGGTCGCCCTCGAGGAGGTCCACGCGTGAAACTGGAGCTCAAGGACGTCCGCAAGACCTTTCCCGGCACCAAGCGGACGCCGGCCCAGGCCGTGCTCCGGGGGATCGACCTCACCGTGGAGCAGGGTGAGTTCGTGTCGTTCATCGGGCACTCGGGGTGTGGGAAGTCGACGCTCATCAACGTGGTCGGTGGGCTGCTCAAGGCCGACGGCGGCGAGGTGCTCCTCGACGGGGTGCCGGTGAAGGGGCCGGGGCCGGACCGGGCCATGGTGTTCCAGAACTACTCCTTGTTGCCGCGGTTGAGCCTGCTGGCGAACGTGCGGGAGGCGGTGAAGGCGGCCCGGCCGGGGCGGGCGTCGTCGGTCAACGACGAGCTGGTCGAGCGCTACCTGTCGGCCGTCGGGCTGTGGGAGCACCGCCACAAGCGGCCGGCCGAGGTGTCGGGCGGGATGCAGCAGCGCACGGCCGTGGCCCGGGCGTTCGCGGTGTCGCCCCGGCTGCTGCTGCTGGACGAACCGTTCGGTGCGTTGGACGCCCTGACCCGGGCCCGCCTGCAGATGCAGCTCATCGGCCTGTGGGGGGACGAGTCCGAGACCGAGACCGTCCTCATGGTCACCCATGGCATCGACGAGGCGATCCTCCTGGCGGATCGGATTGTGGTGATGGCCAACGCCCCGTCGCCGTCGATCCTCGAGGTGATCCCCGTCCCCATCGCCCGGCCCCGCGATCGGGTGACGGTCATCGAGGATCCCGCCTTCCGGGCGGTCCAGGAGCGGCTCATGGCGCTGTTGACGGCGGAGGAGGCGGCCGCCGCCTGAGGTGCTGCTGGTGCTGGTTGGGCTTTGCCGGGGCGCTGGCAGGCGGATGGCAAGCGGGCCGAAGGGATCTGGCAGGGGCGGGAGCGGAGTCTGTGCGTGTCGGACACGCCGACGCCGATCCCGATCTCGAAAGGACCCTCCAATGTTCAAGAAGGCCATCGCCGCCATCGCCATCGCCGGAAGCCTCCTCATCGTGGCCCCCCGGGCCGCGCTCGCCGACGAGGCGCCCGCCCGGCCCGTGGCGACCACCGAGCAGGGCACAACCGACCCGAAGCGCGACGCCGCCGCCCGGCAGGCGATCAGCGACATCGAGCAGCGCCTGGCGGCCGACCCCGCCCTCGCCCGCCAGTTGCAGGCCGCAGCCGAGAAGGGCGACACGGCCTCGGCCGGGCGGCTGCTCGCCTCCGAAGGGGCCGACGTCCTGGCCATCGGCACGACCGAGTCCTCCGGGGACCACGAGGCGGCCCGGGTCACCATCCGGGTGACGGTGACCGTGTGCGTGACGGTGTGGGGCACGACCTACTGCGGCAGGATCACCGTCACGGTGAACCTCGACTGAGACTCTGCGCCATGACCCATCGAAGGGCGATCCCCCTTTCCTCGGGGGGTCGCCCTTCTGGCGCGCGGGCGGGGTGGCGTCGGCGGGGGTGGCGGCGGGGTGGGTGGTTCGGCGGGGTGGCGTCAGCCGGCGGCGTAGGTGAAGGCGACGTCGACCTCGGCGGTGACCGTCATCTCGTCGGGGGTGACGTCGATCACGTCCAGCTCGGGGGGTCCGCCGCGGGTCATCGCCATCCCGGCGGCCATCGGCATGAAACCGCCGGTGTCAGACGTGTGGCGAAGGCCGGGCTCGGCCACCCAGGCGACGCCGGTCACCCGCAGCCCGAGGGCGGTGGCGTAGGCGTCGGCCCGGGTGCGGGCGTCGGCCGCGGCCAGGGCCCGAACCTGGCCGTGGACCGGATTGGTCGGGTCGAGCTGCCAGGTGGGACCGTCGACCGCCGCGCCCGCCGCCGCCAGCTCGGCCAACAGGTCGCCCAGGACGGCGAAATCGAGGACCTCGACCACCGACGTCCGGCTGGCCCGCCATCCGGTGCGGACGCTCTCACCCTTGCGCCAACGCGTCTTGGGGTGGACGACGAGCGAGGTGGTGATGGTGCGATCGACCGCCGACTGGCGGTTGGCGACGGCGGCGTCCACCTGGCCGGCCAGGCGGGCCGCCTCCCGGTAGGCGTCGTCGCGGGCGGTCCCCTCCGCCTCGATCGTCACCCGGATGATCGCCCGGTCGGGCATCGCCCGCTCCTGGCCTCCCCCACGTACGACGATCGACGCCTCCACCGCCATGACCGTAGCGAATGTGTCGAGTCCGGCCACGCCGGTGCGAGCGGATCGAGGCGAAAAGAAATATCGCTCCGGACCTTGCATTTCTATCGAGGGGTGGGTAGTGTATCGAACACCAGTTCGCTTGTACCCGCTTCCCCTCGGTCGGTCGGTCGGACAGAGAGCACGGCCATGTGCGTGAGGATCGGGGAGCTGCGCGACGCGGTGGGTGGATATGCCGCCGGTTTCGACGCGGCCGTGCTCACGGCCGAGCAGGCGGCGCAGGTGGTGGAGCAGGCGTCGAGAATCGAGAGGATGGCCGCCACCGTCAAGGCCCTGGCCGCGGCCCGGCTGGCCGAAACGGGCTCGTGGCGGGCCGAGGGCGACCGCTCGGCGGCGCATCACCTGGCCCGGCGCACCGGCACCACCGTGGCCCAGGCGGCGGTGGCCATCGACACCGCCCGCCGGCTCCAGGCCCTGCCCGAGACATCGGCCGCCGCCCGCCGCGGTGAGCTGTCGCTCGACGCGGCCTCGGCCATCGCCTCGGCCGCGGGGGTCGATCCCCGGGCCGAGGGGGAGCTGTTGGACACGGCCCGGCATTCGCCGCTGGCCGAGCTGCGCGAGCAGTGCGCCCGGAGGCGAGCGGCCGCCATCGACGATCCCGAGGCTCGTCGGGCCCGCATCCACCAGCGCCGTTCACTGCGCTCCTTCACCGACGCGGAGGGCGAGTGGCACCTGCACTGCCGCAACAACGCCGAGGTGGGAGCGGCCGTCATGGCCGCCCTGCATCGGTTCCAGGAGGCGATCTTCCGCCGGGCCCGGTCCGAGGCCAGCCGAGAGGCACCCGACGCCCACGCGGCCGACGCCCTGACCGAGATGGCCCGCAGCTCCCTGGGCGGAGATGGCGACCACGTGGGGGCCGGGGCCGGCGGGCCGACCGTCGAGGGCCACGGGGACGACGCCATCGCCGGGGCCGGCCGGGCCGCTCCCCGGCCGAGCACGGTACGCCGGGCCGGACCGCCCAAGATCATCGTGCGGGTCGACCTGGGGGCGCTCCTGCGCGGTCGGCCGACCGAGGGCGAGGTGTGCGAGATCGCCGGGTTCGGGCCGGTGGCGGTGTCCGCGGTGCGCGACATGATCGACAGCGAGGATCCGTTCCTCACCGCGGTGGCCACCCGGGGCCACAAGCTGGTGGGGGTGGCCCACCTGGGGCGGCGGCCCAACGCCCTGCAGCAGACGGCGCTGCAGTGGCTCTATCCGGGATGCGCCAACGCCGCCTGCAGCGCCCGGGCCCGGCTCGACTACGAGCACCGGGTCGACTGGGCCGACACCCATGTCACCGTGCTCGACCTGCTCGACCGCCTGTGCCAGCACTGCCACGCCCTCAAGACCCGCCAGAACTGGTCATTGGTCGAGGGCCGGGGCAAGCGGCCGCTGGTCCCGCCCGACGATCCCCGCCACCCCGGCCGCGGGATCGAGCCGAGGGTGAACGGACCGCCGTGAGCGGTCGACCAACCAGGCTGGCTCGCGGCCGCCATCGTTCGAGGGGCGAAACCCCGTTGGCTTGAGGCGCGGCCGCCGGCACCGGCTCCCTACTTGCGCATCGACTCCACATGGACCGCGGATTGTTTGTAGTTGGGTTCGCGGGAGATGGGGTCGAACTCGTCGACGGTGAGGCGGTTGACGCACAGCTCGTCGTAGTGGAAGGGCATGAAGACCTCGCCCTCCCGGATGGTGGCGGTCACCCGCACGGGCACGCCCTCCACCATTCCCCGGCGGGACACCAACCGGACGCGGTCGCCGGCGGCGACGCCGAGGCGCCGGGCATCGGCCGGGTTCACCTCGACCCATCCCTCGGGCGCCAGGTGCTCGAGCATGCCCACCCGGCCCGTCTTGGTGCGGGTGTGCCAGTGCTCCACGGTGCGGCCGGTGTTGAGGAGGAACGGGAACCGGTCGTTCACCGCGTCGGCGATGGGCTCGGGGGAGACGCACCAGAGCTTGGCCCGGCCGTCGGGCGTCTGGAACTCACCGTCCTCGTACAGGCGGGGGCTGCCGCCCACCGCGACCGTCCCGACGGGGCACGGCCACTGCACGCCGCCGGCGGCGTCGATGCGGTCCCAGGTGATCCCGCTGTAGTCGCACAGGCGGCCGGCCGAAACCCGCCCCCACTCGAGAAAGGCGTCCTCCGGGCCCGTCCACCCGGGATAGAGCTGCTCGCGCACCCCCAGCGCCTCGCCGACGGCAAGGAAGATGTCGAAGTCCGAGCGGGCCAGGCCGGGCGGCTCCACCGCCTTGCGCACGCGGGACACGCGTCGCTCGGCGTTGGTGTACGTCCCGTCCTTCTCACCCCAGATGGCGGCGGGGAGCACCACGTGGGCCAGGGCGGTGGTGGGTGTCTCGAACCCGTCCTGCACGACCAGCAGGTCGAGGTTGGCCAGCGCCCGCTCCAGCCGGCCCCGGTTGGGGAACGACACCGGCGGGTTGGTGGCGATGATCCACAGCCCCTTGATGGTGCCGTCGTAGACCCCGTCGATGATGTCGGGGTAGGCCCGGCCCCGGGCGGTGGGCAGGCGCTCGACCGGCCAGTCCCACAGCCCGGCCATCTCCTCGCGGTCGGCGGCCGAATCCCAGGCCCGGTAGCCGGGGAGGGAGGCCGTCGCACCCGCCTCCCGGGTACCCATCGCGTTGCACTGGCCGGTGATGGAGAACGGTGACGCGCCCGCCTTGCCGATGTTGCCGGTGAGCAGGCACAGGGTGTTGAGCAGGGTGACGGTCTCGGTGCCCTGCACCGAGTGGTTGACGCCCATCGTCCACGCCGCGGTCGCCGAGCCGGCCCGGCCGAAGGCGAGGGCGGCCTTGCGGATCAACTCCCCGTCAACCCCGCACTCGGCCGCCACCCGCTCCAGCCCGTAGCCGGCCACGTGGGCGGCCAGCTCCGCGAACCCGGACGTGTGGGCGTCGACGTACGCCCGGTCGACCAGGCCCTCGTCGATGAGGATCTTGATCATCCCGTTGAGCAGGGCGATGTCGGTGCGGGGCCGCACCGCCAGGTGGAGGTCGGCCATCATGGCCGTCTTGGTGACCCGCGGGTCGACCACGATCACGGTGGCCTCGGTGTTGCCCAGCACCCGGGGGGCGAGCAGCGGATGGTTGTCGGCGATGTTGGCGCCGACCAGCAGGATGCAGTCGGCCACGTCGAGGTCGGAGTAGGCGCCGGGCGGGCCGTCGCTGCCGAAGCTGCGCTTGTAGCCGGCGACCGCGCTGGCCATGCACAGGGTGGTGTTCCCGTCGACGTGGCGCAGGCCGAGCCCCAGGCGGGCCAGCTTGCCGAGGGCGTAGAACTCCTCGGTGACCAGCTGTCCGGTGGACAGGACCGCCACCGAGTCGGGGCCGTGCTCGTGGAGGAGGCGGCGGAAGCCGACCACCATGGTGCCGATGGCGGCGTCCCACGTGGCCGGGTTGCCGGCGATGGTGGGCGTGGTCAGCCGGCCCTCGACGTGAATGGTCTGGTGCTCGGACAGGCCCTTGGGGCAGAGCCGGCCGCGGTTGACCGGGTGCTCGGGGTCACCCATCACCGTCACCGCCCGCCCGTCCTTGACCCCGAGGAGCATCCCGCAGCCGACCGAGCAGTAGCCGCAGGTCGTGCGCACCCACCGGTCGGGCCGTACCGACTCGCGCATGACCCCGTAGGTGTCGTCGGGGACGTAGACGGCTGCCGAATCCATGGCCGGCGGCTAACGGACCTTGAAGAAGCTGCCCGCCACCCGGAACGGAACGACGGTCACGTAGAACAGCCACCGACCCAGCAGCTCGCCGGCGGCCACCACGACCACGGCGGCCCCCAACCGGCCGGCGGCGGCGGAGCCGGCCAACGGTTCGAGCAGGGACCCCCCGAGGAGGAGCAGGCCCACGACCGCCGCCGCCAGCCGGATCTGGAACCGCCCCCCGAACCGTTCGAGGAGGAGATGGGCCGTGCCCTGGTGCTGGCGGTCGGGGCGGCGGCGGACGGTCCTCGCCAGATGGGCCTGCACCGCGATCTGGGCGAGGGAGCCGGCGGCCGCCACCGCCACCAGCGCCACCAACCACCCACTGCTCACACGCGACCGGTCGAGGGTGAAGTAGGCGAGCAGGGGCCCGGTGGCGGCGGCGGTGGCGAAGAAGGCGACGGGCGTCCGCCACGAGTTCCACACCGGCCGGGCCGGTACCAGGTAGAGGCGGCCGCTGGCGTACACGCCGGCCATGCCCGCCAGCACCGCCAGCACCCCGACGAACGGGCTGAGCGACGCGGCGTACCCCAGCGACAGGCCGGAGAAGGCGGAGAGGAGGGCGACCTCCCGGCTGAGCCACGACGTCCGCACGTTGCGCAGCGCCTTCAGCGCCCGCCCCGGCCGTCCGAGGTGGAGGAGCGACGCCCCGAGCGCCACCGCCCCTGCGACGAAGGCTCCCACCGCGGCGCCGCCCATCACCGGCCGGGTGGCGGCGCCGGCCAGTTGCAGCACGACGGTGGCCGCCACCATCCCCAACGACAGCTGGGTGAGGAGGGTGAGGGCCACCAGCGGCCAATGGGCGTCCTCCGGCTCGACCCGGTGGTCGTCGGCCGCCGTCATCTCCGACGGTGCGCCGGGCGGGAGGACGATCCGGGTGGTCGAAAGCGTGATGGCCGACGGCGGCAGGCCGGGGGCCTCGGCGGCCGCGTGGTCGGTCCGCCACGCGGCCTGGTCGACCTTCTCGATGCCGATGGCGAACGTGGGACACGACTGCACGCACGCCGGCGACTGGCCGGCGTCGATGCGGGGCCGGCACATGTCGCACTTGGAGACGATGCGGCGGGCCTTGTCGAAGACCGGCACCTCGTAGGGGCAGTTCCACATGCAGTACTGGCACCCCACGCACTCGTCGGGGTGGTGGACGACGATCCCGTTGCCCAGCTTCTCGTAGGCGTTCGTCGGGCAGCCCGACAGGCAGGTCGGCTCCAGGCAGTGGTTGCAGGCCATCGACAGGTTGTAGCGACGGGTCGTGGGGAACGTCCCCGTCTCCAGCTCGCCCACCCGCCGCCAGGCCTCGTCCACCGGCGTGCCGTTCTGCTCGGCGCAGGCCACCTCGCACGAGTGGCAACCCACGCAGACGTTCATGTCGAACGTGAACCGGTACTGCTCGCCGTCCTCCAGGGGGAGGAGGGCGGGCCGTCCGGCGAGGGCCTCGGACGGCGGGCTGCCGGCGAGCATCGCCCCCAACGGTCCGGCGAGGGTGGCCGTCACGCGCCGCCCTTCTCCGGCGGGAGGGCGACCTCGACCCGGCCGGCGACGGTGCGCGCCGCGAAGACGGGCACCGCCACGTCGGGGTCGTCGAGGCACTGGCCGGTGCGGAGGTCGAACGACTGCTTGTAGATGGGCGACGCCACCTTCAGCCGGTCGCCCCGCGACCCGACGATGCCCCGGGAGAGGACGAACGCCCGGCTGAAGGGATCGAAGTTCGACAGTGCGAAGACCTCGCCCTCGATGAGGAAGACCGCCACCTGGACGCCGCCCACGAGGGCGGCCACCCCACGGCCGGGCACCAGGTCGGCGAGGGCGCAGACGTCGACCCAGGACGGCGCCGGCACCGCCGTCGCCGACGTGCCGTTCGAGTGGATCGGCGCCTCGTCCCAGCGGGCCTCGGCCTTCATCGGCCCGCCGCCAGGAGCGCCGGATCGGGCTTCTCGTCGGGGCGGGCCGGTCGGGGCTGGCCCCGCTCGGAGACGAAGACCACGTTGGGATCGACCTCGTCGGAGTTCACGAACGACCGGAAGCGCTTGACCCGCTCGGGGTCGTCGATGGTCGCCTTCCACTCGCACTCGTAGGTGGCGACGTGATGGGCCATCGCCGCCTCCAGCTCGCCACAGATGCCGAGGGCATCGTCGATGACCACCCGCCGGAGGTGCTCGATGCCGCCCTCCAGCTTGTTGAACCACACGTTGGTGCGCTCCAGGCGGTCGGCGGTGCGGATGTAGAACATCAGGAAGCGGTCGAGGTAGCGGAAGACCGTCTCCCGGTCGAGGTCGGACGCCAGAAGGACCGCGTGCTGGGGCTTCATCCCGCCGTTGCCGCAGACGTAGACGTTCCAGCCCTTCTCGGTGGCGATCACCCCGAAGTCCTTGCCCTGGGCCTCGGCGCACTCGCGGGTGCAGCCCGACACCGCCGCCTTGAGCTTGTGGGGGGCCCGCAGCCCCCGGTAGCGCAGCTCGAGGTCGATGGCGAGCGTCACCGAGTCCTGCACGCCGAAGCGGCACCAGGTGTTGCCCACGCACGACTTCACCGTGCGCAGGGCCTTGCCGTAGGCGTGGCCCGACTCCATGCCGGCGTCGACCAGGCGGCGCCAGATGTCGGGCAGCTGGTCGACCCGGGCGCCGAAGAGGTCGATGCGCTGGGCGCCGGTGATCTTGGTGTAGAGCGAGAACTCCTTGGCCACCTGGCCGAGGACGATGAGCTGGTCGGGGGTGATCTCGCCCCCCGGCACGCGGGGGATCACCGAGTAGGTGCCGTCCCGCTGGAGGTTGGCCAGGAAGTGGTCGTTGGTGTCCTGGAGGGTGGCCTGCTCGCCGTCGAGGATGTAGCCGCCGCCCGTCGAGGCCAGCATCGACGCCACCGCCGGCTTGCAGATCTCGCAGCCCTTGCCCCTGCCGTGGCTGGTGACCAGCTCGGAGAAGGAGGTGATGCGGTGGATGCGGACCAGGTCGAACAGCTCCTGGCGGCTGTAGGCGAAGTGCTCGCAGAGGCTGGTGCTCACCTCCAGGCCGAGGCGCTTCATCTCGAAGCGCAGCAGCTCGGTGACCAGGGGGACGCAGCCACCGCACCCGGTGCCGGCCTTGGTGCACTCCTTGATGTCGCCCACCGCCTGCATGCCGCCGGCGATGACCGAGCTGATGGCGCCCTTGTCGACGTTGTTGCACGAGCAGATCACGGCCGTGTCCGACAATCCACCGACGCCCATGGTGGGAGGCCCCGTGCCGGTGCGGGCGGGGAAGATCAGCTCCTCGGGATGGTCGGGCGTCGGCATGTCGCCCCGCACCATCTGGACCAGCGTCTGGTAGAGGGAGGCGTCGCCCACCAGCATCCCGCCGATCACCGCCCGTCGCTCCTTGCGGTCGGGCGGGCCCACCACCAGCGACTTGTAGACGTTGGCCACGGGATCGCTGTAGGTGATGGACTCGGCCCCCGGCGAGGTCCCGAAGGCGTCGCCGAAGCTGGCCACGTCGATGCCGAGGAGCTTGAGCTTGGTCGACATGTCGGCCCCGAGGAACTCCGCCTCGCCGCCCAGGATGCGGTCGGCCACCACCCGGGCCATGGCGTAGCCGGGGGCGACCAGGCCGTAGATGCGGCGCCGGGCGACGCCGCCGTCGGGCGCCAGGGCGCATTCGCCGATGGCGTAGATCCGGGGGTCGGACGTCCGGCAGGCCTCGTCGACCACCACCCCGCCCCGCTCCCCCATCTGGAGGCCGGTGGCCCGGGCCAGATCGTCGCGGGGCCGGATCCCCGCCGAGAACACCACCATGCCGACCTCGAGGTCGTCGACGTCGTCGTTGGCGAAGTGCATTCCCCGCACCCGGCCGTCGTCGTCGCGGAGGATCTCCTCCGTCCGCATCCCGGTGTGGATGGCGACGTCGAGCTCCTCGATCCGCCGGCGCAGGGCCGAGGAACCGCCGCCGTCGACCTGCATGGGCATGAGCCGGTCGGCGAACTCGACCACGTGGGTCTCGAGGCCCAGGCAGTGCAGGGCGTTGGCCGCCTCCAGCCCGAGCAGGCCCCCACCCACCACCGCGCCCGCGGTGCAGCCGGCGGCGTACTCCCGGATCGCCTCCAGGTCGTCGAGCGTGCGGTAGACGAAGCAGCCGGGAGCGTCGTTGCCCTTCAGGGGCGGGACGAACGGATAGGAGCCGGTGGCCAGCACCAGGGCGTCGTAGGCGATCGTCTGGCCGTTGCGGGACGTGGCGGTTGCCTTCTGGGCGTCGATCGACACGACCGCGTCTCCGACGTGCACGGAGAGGCCGAAGCGCTCGAAGAACCCGGGCTGGACCAGGGAGAGCTCGTCGGCCGAGGTCCCCTGGAAGAACGAGCTGAGGCCGACCCGGTCGTAGGCCAGCCGTCCCTCCTCGCAGAAGGTGACGATGTCCCACTCGGCGGTGGCCCCCCGCTCGAGGAGGACCTCGAGCAGCTTGTGGCCGACCATGCCGTTGCCCACGACGACCAGGGTGCGACGGGGGGAGATCTCGAAGGAGTTCATGCGCCGACCACGTCGAGGCCGGCCAGCTCGGGGCGACGCCACGATCGCTCGACCCGCACCGCGCACAGAGAGGCGCCGACGGCGGCGAGGGCCAGGCAGGCGAAGCCGGGCGTGAAGCTGCCCAAGGCGCTGGCCAGCGACCCCAGGCCGAAGGGGAGGAGGAACCCGCCGACGCCCCCGGCCGCCCCCACCAGGCCGGTGACGGACCCGATCCGGGTCGGGAACCGCTCCGGCACCAGCCCGAACACGGCGCCGTTGCCGATGCCGAGGCAGCCGATGGCGAGGAAGAGGAGGGCGACGGTCAGGCCCAGGCCGGGGAGGAAGGCGAGCGCCACCCCGACTGCGCCCACCGAGGCCAGGATGCCGCTCAGGACCCGGGTGCCGCCCAGGCGGTCGGCCAGCGCCCCGCCCACCGGGCGCAGGAACGACCCGGCGCAGGCGCACAGGCCGGCGTAGCCGGCGGCGGTCACCTTGGACAGGCCGAAGCGGTCGACGAAGAAGATCGGCAGGTAGGAGGCCAGGCCCACGAAACCGCCGAACGTCACCATGTAGAAGGCGGACAGCTTGCGGGCGTCGGCCTCCCCGAGGAGGCGGATGGAGGCCGACATCAGGGGGGTTGTCCCGTCGCCCGCCGGCCGGGGCGGCTCCTTGGCCAGGAGGGCGAACGCCACCCAGGCCAGTCCAACCGGGATCATGGCCAGGGCGAACGTGCCGTGCCAGCCGACGTGCTCGGCGATGCGGGGGGCGGCCAGGGCGGTGATGATCGTGCCCGAGTTGCCGGCGCCGGCGATGCCGAGGGCCAGGCCCCGGTACTCGGGCGGGTACCAGTAGCCGGCCAGCGGCAGGGCGACGGCGAAGCTCGCCCCGGCCACGCCGAGGAGCACGCCGATGCCGAGCACCTGGGCGTACGTCCCCCCTGCGAACGCGCCCCAGAGGAGGGGGACGAAGGTGAGCCCCATGGTGGCCAGGCCGGTGCGCTTGATGCCCACCCGCTCGGCCAGGGTGCCGATCAGCAGCCGGAAGAACGCGCCCCCGAGCGGCGGTACCGCGACCATCAGGCCCTTCTGGAAGGGGCTCAGGTTCAGGTCCGACGCCACATAGGCGCCCAGCCCCCCCAGGAGGACCCACACCATGAACGAGACGTCGAAATGGATGAGCGCCGCCGCCAGACTGCCCTTGTGTCCGGCGGCGCCGAAGCCTTTGCCATGCATTGGGCCAGTCAACCGGCAACAGGTGTTCGTCGGGTTGCGTTCCGGTGAAGGCCGCGAGACAAGGTCCTCTCAGCGACGATCGCGCCTGCGTGCGGGACGGCCGCGGGCTGCACCCGGCTACGAGGCGTTTAGAACGCCGTCAGATTGTCTTCACCCGGCGGATACAGCCAGCGTACGGGGCCGTTCACCGGGACGGGGGATCATGGATGCCCATGACCCCTGCACCACTCGAGGGGTTCGTGGTCGGCATCACCGCCGACCGGCGATGGGAGGAGCAGGCCGAGCTCCTCCGTCGGCGAGGCGCCACAGTCGTCCACGGGCCCTGCATGGAGACCCAGTACCTGGCCGACGACGACGACCTCCGGCGGGCCACCCTCGACGTGATCGAGTGCCCGCCCGACGTGGTGGTGGCCACCACCGGCATCGGGGTGCGGGCCTGGCTGGAGACGGCCGAGGCCTGGGGCATGGGGCCGGCCCTGATGAAGGCCCTCGGCGAGGCCCGGATCCTGGCCCGCGGCCCCAAGGCGGCGGGCGTGGTGATGGCCTCCGGCCTGCAGGTGTGGGCCAGGTCGGAGACCGAGCAGATGGACGACGTCCTGGCCAAGCTCCTGTCCGAGGGGGTGGGCGGGCGCCGGGTGGCTCTCCAGGAGTACGGGATGGAGAGCCCGGCCTTCATCGCCTCGCTCGAGGAGGCAGGGGCGACGGTCGTGCGGGTGCCGGTGTACCGGTGGCGCTACCCGGCCGACACCCGGCCCGCGCTCACCATGATCGACGGCGCCCTCAACGGCCGGGTCGACGCCATCACCTTCACCAGCGCCCCAGCGGTGCGCAACCTGTTCCTCATCGCCGACGAGCAGCAGGCGGCGGACGACCTCCGGCGGGCCTTCAACCAGGGTCTGACCGCGGCGTGCGTCGGCCCGGTGTGCGCCCAGTCGGCCCGAGACGAGGGGATCGACGATCCCGTCGAGCCCCAGGTGGGCCGGCTGGGACTGCTGGTGCGGGCCCTCAGCGACGAGCTCGTCGCCCGCCGGCGGACGTTCACCGTCGCCGGGATGGAGCTGACGGTGCAGGGCTCCGCCATCCATGCCGACGGCGACACCGCCGCCCTCTCGGGCCGGGAAAGGGCCGTCTTCGAGGCCCTGGCCGCCCGTCCGGGCATCGTGATCGACCGGGCGACCCTCCTGGAGAGCATCTGGGGCTCGGCCGAGGTCGACCCCCACCTGCTCGAGGTCGTCGTGGGACGGCTGCGGCGCCGCCTCGGCCGGTGCGCTCCGGCGATCGAGGTCACCCGCTCCCGGGGCTACCGGCTGGTCGTCGACGAGGCGCCGGTGAGGTAGGAGGTCCGGTCGGCGACCGCCAGGCGGACGTCGCCGAGACCCCACCCGTTGGCGGCCACCACCACCCGCACCGGCCCCACCCGGGCGAAGGCGGCCCACCGCTCCCCCACCTCCCGGAACCAGAAGACCTGTTCCCGGCCCTCGACCGGGATGGGGACGGGCCGCCACCGGCCCTCGTGCCGGTCGACCGAGAGATGCCGGGCGGCGAGGGCGGGGGAGAGGTGCGACGCGCGTTCGTCGCCGTGGAGGGTGGCGACGGTCAGCCCCGGTCCACCGGTCCCGCCGTGGCCCAGGGCCACGTGGGTGACCTCGCCGCCGGAGACCTCGGCGGCGAGCGGGGCCCGGTAGCCGGTCCAGTCCGGGCCCAGTCCGTAGAGGGGGAACGGGGCCTGGCGGACGACCTCCGCCGTCGGTGGCACCGGCCTCGACCAGAACGGTCCTCGCCAAGAACGGTCGGGCGGAGGCGTGGCCGGCCCCCGCCCTACGGCCGGTGCTTGGCGGCCTCGGCGGCCAGGTCGCTCTCGACCATCATCGTCACCAGCTCCGGGAAGCCGACCTTGGGCTTCCACCCCAGCCTCTCGCGGGCCTTGGAGGCGTCGCCGGTGAGGATGTCGACCTCGGCCGGGCGCATGAACCGGGGGTCGGTCTCCACCATGCCGGTCCAGTCGTCGATGCCGATGGCGGCGAAGGAGGCGTCGAGCAGCTCGCGGATGGTGTGGGTCTCGCCGGTGGCGATGACGAAGTCGTCGGCCTCGTCCTGCTGCAGCATCAGCCACATGGCCTCGCAGAAGTCGCCCGCGAAGCCCCAGTCGCGGGCGGCGTCGAGGTTGCCCAGCGAGACCTTGTCCTGGAAACCGAGCTTGATGCGGGCCACCGCGTTGGTGACCTTGCGGGTGACGAACTCCAGGCCCCGGCGGGGGCTTTCGTGGTTGAAGCAGATGCCGGAGCAGGCGTAGAGCCCGTGCGCCTCCCGGTAGTTGATGGTGATGTAGTGGCCGAACACCTTGGCCACGCCGTACGGCGAGCGGGGGTGGAAGGGCGTCATCTCGGTCTGGGGCGTCTCCCTGACCTTGCCGAACATCTCCGACGACGACGCCTGGTAGAAGCGCATCCTGTTGTCGGCCCCGCCCACCACCCGGATGGCCTCCAGCATCCGGAGCACGCCCAGACCGGTGATATCGGCGGTGAGCTCGGGCTGGCGGAACGACAGGGCGACGAAGCTGATGGCGCCCAGGTTGTAGACCTCGTCGGGCTGGACGGCCTCGACCACCGCGATCAGCGACGACAGGTCCTGCAGGTCACCCTCCACCAGCTCGAGCTCGGGGGTCTCCTCCTGCACCATCTGGACCTTGGGGTTGTTCTGGCCCCGGACCATCCCGAAGACGTCGTAGCCCTTGGCGACGAGGAGCTGGGCCATGTAGCGCCCGTCCTGCCCGGTGATTCCTGTGACGAGAGCGCGGGGCACGCCCAGCAAGGTAGTGCGCTCCGGCAGCGGGGTCGGATCTCCTAACCTGGCGCGGGATGGACGACGGGAGCGAGGCCGGGGGCGCTTCGCCCGATGCGGGACAGTTCTCGCCCCGACCGCTCCCGCCCGGGCCCGTCCCCGCGCCGATGACCCGGCCGAGGCGTCCCGGGGAACCGGAGCCGACGCGGCAGATGCCCGCGGCCCGCGTTCCCGCCGGCAAAGTTCCCCCTGCGCCGCCGACGCCCTCCCCGTCGAAGCGGCCGGCGCGGTGGACACGGGCGAGGCCCGACGCATCCCGGCGCCCGCCGGAGGCAGGCGAATCGACGTCGGCCCGGCCGGGGCGGCGAGAGCTCCGGCGCCCGCTGTCGGCGGCCGGACCGCCGACCGAGCGGCTCCCGGACGCAGTCGAAGCGACGTCGGTCCCGCCGGGGCGGGGATTGCCCCGGCGCCCGCCGGCGGCGTCCGATCCGCCGACCGAGCGGCTCCCGGCCACGCCGGCTCGGCAAGGGCGGGGTCCCCGGGGGTCCCGAGCCACACCGCCGGGCGGTGGCGGTGGCCGCGAGGGGCTGCGGCGGCGGGCGCTGCTGGGGCTCGGCGTCGCCGGCGCCCTGGTGGCGGTGGTCGTGTTCCTGTGGGTGATCGACGGGCAGGCCAACAAGGACCGGGTGGCCCGCAACATCGTCCTCGTCGACCTCGACATCGGCGGGATGGACCGCGCCGAGGTCGAGGCCGCGGTCGACGTCCTGACCGCCCGCTACGCGTCGGCCGAGGTCGAGGTCGAGGCGCCCGAGGCCGGGTTCCGGGCCGGCGCCTCCGAGCTGGGAATGGCGGTCGTCCGTGATGCCACCGTCGACACCGCCCTGGATGTCGGTCGCGAGGGATTCGTCGTCTCCCGGATCTGGAACTGGGCCACCGGCTTCGTGGTGTCGCGGAGCTCGCCGGTCGTGCTCACCGTCGACGAGAACGCGGTGCGCCGGCTGGTGGCGGAGCGCGACCCCAAGCGGGAGCCGCCGGTCGAACCCAACATCGAGCTGAAGGGCGACCGCATCGTCGCCGTCGACGGCCGGCCCGGTCGGGGCATCGACCCGGCGACGGTGTTGCGGGCTCTGCGCTCGGGGGCGGGCCAGCGCTTCCCGCTGGCGGTCAGCGTCCCCCGCCGGGAGGTGCCGCCCCGCTTCGGCATCGCCGACGCCCAGCGGCTGGCGGCCGAGGCCGAGACGCTGGCCGTCGACGAGCTGCCGGTCGTGATCGAGGGCGAAACCGCCACGGTGCCGGCGGCCACCGTTCGCACCTGGCTGCGGGGGATCCCGTCCGACCAGGGCCTGCGCCTGGGCATCGACGCCGACGGGGCGGCCGAGGCCCTGTCCACGCTCTTCCCCGACGCCGGCAAGGCGGCGGTCGACGCCGGCGCCGCGGTGGTGGGGGGCGGCGTGGTGATCACCCCGTCCCAGACCGGCACCGCCTGCTGCGCGCCGGAGGCCACCAAGGCCATCGAGGACGCCCTGCGCAACCGGCGCCCGGGCGACCCAGCCGTAAACCTCCCGCTCAAGATCGTCCCCCCGTCCCGCGACGAGGACGCGGTGCGCAAGCTGGGCATCACCGAGGTGATCGGCAGCTTCACCACCAACCATCCGGCCGGCGAGCCGCGCGTCACCAACATCCACCGGATGGCCGACATCGTGGAGGGGGCGATCATCGAGCCGGGGGGCACGTTCTCCCTCAACGGGTGGGTGGGCGAGCGAACCATCGCCAAGGGCTTCGTCGAGGCCCCCGTGATCGACGCCGACTACCTCTTCGCCAAGGACGTGGGCGGGGGGGTTTCCCAGTTCTCCTGCACGCTGTTCAACGCCGCCTTCTTCGCCGGCCTCGACATCCCCACCTACGGGATGCACGGCATCTACATCTCCCGGTATCCCTACGGTCGCGAGGCCACCCTCGACTACCCCAGCCTCGACCTGAAGGTCGGGAACCCCACGCCCCACGGGGTGCTCATCTGGCCGACGTACAGCGCCACGTCGATAACCGTGACCCTGTACTCCACCAGGTGGGTGGAGGGGGCCCAGACCAACCAGACCAGGACCGACGTGCCCACCACCCAGGTGAAGAAGACGACCCCGCCCACGACCGATCCCGACGCCGACCCGGCCCAGGTCCCGCCCACCACCGAGCCGCCCGTGTCGCAGGACTACGTGTGCACCCGGGTCGTCACCGAGCGCACCCGCACCTACGTCGACGGCCGGACCCAGGTCGACAGGTTCCACGCCCTCTACGCCCCCGAGGAAGGTGTGATCTGTCCCCGGTAACCATGAGATGGTGAAGATCGACGCCCGGGCCACGGCCAAGGCGGTCTGCGCCGGACGCATCGCGCTGGGTGCCGGCTACGCGCTGGCTCCCGGCCTGTCGCTACGGGCGTGGCCGGGGCGGGGCGTCCACCGCGACCCCGCGGCCCGGTTCCTCGCCCGCTCGACGGGGGTACGCGACCTAGCCCTCGGACTGGGCACGCTCCTGGCGTTGCAGAAGGACGCACCCGTGCGGGGATGGCTGGAGGCGGGGGTGCTGGCCGACGCAGGCGACGCGGCCGCCATCCTGATCGGGTTCCGCTCGCTGCCCCGGGCGAAGGCCGTGTTCACCCTGGCGCTCGCCGTGGGTACCGCCGTCACCGGGCGGCGCCTCGTCGCCGACCTCGGGTAAACCGCGATCATGGCGCAAGCCGTCGACGTCGCAGTGGTGGGAGGCGGGCCGGCGGGGGCGGCCGCCGCCATCGTCCTGGCCCGGGCCGGACACGACGTGGTGCTCGTCGACAAGGCCACGTTCCCCCGCGACAAGTGCTGCGGCGACGGCCTCACCGCCGCCGCCCTGCGCGAGCTCGAGTGGCTCGGCCTGCGCCCCGAGTCGGTCCCCGACTGGCAGGTGGTCGACCAGGCGTGGGTGCGCGGTCCCACCGGGCGCACCGTCCGGTTCCCGCTGCCCGAGGGCCGCGGCCAGTACTCGGTGTGCGCCCCCCGGGCCCAGCTCGACGCGGCCCTGCTCGACGTGGCCCGGGCCGCCGGGGTCAAGGTCCACGACGGTCACGCCCTCACCGACGCCCGCCCGGTCGACGGGGGGCTCGAGCTCGAGGTGGAGGGCCTGGGATCCCTGGTGGCGCGGTTCGCCATCGGCGCCGACGGGATGTGGTCGCCGCTGCGCAAGGCCCTCGGAGTCGCCCCCGCCGGCTACCTGGGCGACTGGCACGCCTTCCGGCAGTACTTCTCGGGCGTGGGACCGGAGGCCTCCGGGCTGTGGGTGTGGTTCGAGCCCGACCTCCTGCCCGGCTACGCCTGGTCGTTCCCCCTCCCCGGCGGCCGGGCCAACGTCGGGTTCGGCATCCACCGGGACGGGGGTATCCCCACCCGGGACATGAAGCGCATGTGGCCCGAGATCCTGGCCCGCCCCCACATCCGCCGGGTGCTGGGCGAGGGCGCCGAGCCGGACGCGCCCCACAAGGCGTGGCCCATCCCGGCCCGGGTCGACGGCACCCCCCTCACCGCCGGCGGCGGGCGGGCCCTCCTCGTCGGCGACGCCGCCTGCGCCACCGACCCCATGACGGGCGAGGGCATCGCCCAGGCGCTGCTCAGCGGCCGGTGGGCGGCGGAGGCGGTCGGTGGGGGCGGCGAGCCGCCGGCCGTGGCCGCCCGCTACGAGTCCGCCATGCGGCGGGGGCTGTTCGCCGACCACCGCATGTCGGTGCGGCTGAGCGGCGTCCTCGCCCACCGCCGGGGGGTGAACGTCGCCCTCCGGCTGGCCGGCTCGTCGGCCTGGTCCCGCCGGCACTTCGGTCGCTGGCTCTTCGAGGACTGCCCCCGGGCGGTCGTCGTCACCCCCGGCCGCTGGCGGCGGGGCGCCCTGTCCAGCCCGGGGGCGTACCGTCCGTGATCGTGGAGATCGAGCGGGTACGGACCCGCGGCACCTTCTCCCTCGACGGCCAGGACTTCGAGGTGGAGAACAACATCTGGCTGGTGAGCCACGGCGACGATGTCGTGATCGTCGACGCGGCCCACGACGCGGCGGCCATCCTCGCAGCCGTCGGCTCCCGCCGGGTCACCACCATCGTCTGCACCCACGGCCACAACGACCACATCAACGCCGCCCTCGACCTGGCCGGCGCGGTGTCGGCGCCGATCGCCCTCCACCCGGCCGATCGCATGCTCTGGGACGCCATCCACCCCGGCCGGGCCCCCGACCTCGACCTGGCCGACGGCGCCACGGTGCAGGTCGGCCCCGTCCCCCTGTCGGTCCTCCACACGCCCGGGCACTCCCCGGGGGGCGTCTGCCTGTTCGCCGAGGAGTCGGGTGTCCTGTTCAGCGGCGACACCCTCTTCCAGGGGGGGCCGGGCGCAACCGGGCGCTCGTTCTCCGACTTCGGCACCATCGTGGAGTCGATCCGGCGCAAGCTCCTCGTCCTGCCCCCCACGACGGTCGTCCACACCGGCCACGGCGACGACACCACCATTGGCGCCGAGGCCCCCCACCTCGACGAATGGATCGCGAGGGGACACTGATCGGCGCGGCCCGGGCCAGCCGGCCCCACATGCCCGGCTACGGCGTGCTCGGTCCGGCGGAGGGCACCGGCCTGCTCCCCTGGTCGTGGGCCGAGGAGCGGTTGACGGCATCCCACGACTACTGGGTAGCCACCGTCCGGCCCGGCGGCGGCCCCCATGTGATGCCGGTGTGGGCGGTGTGGGACGCTGGCTGCCTATGGTTCAGCAGCGGTCTCGGGTCCCGGAAGGCCCGCAATCTTGATCTCGACCCCCGTCTCACGGTGACCACCGACAACGCCCGAGAGCCGGTGGTGGTCGACGGGACGGCCGAACGCGTCGCCGATCTCGAGGCCCGCACCCGGTTCATCGGCCTCTCCAACGCCAAGTACGGCACCGACTACTCGGTCGACTTCCTCGACCCGGCGGTGAACGGCACCTACCGGGTGACGCCCCGCTGGGCGTTCGGTCTGCTGGAGTCCGACTTCGCCGGGTCCCCGACCAGGTGGGTGTTCCCGTGAGCCCGATGCCGATCCTCGACACCAACCGCTTCCGCCGGGAGATGCAGCTCGTCTGCAACGTGTCGTCCGACCCCCAGACGTTCTGGGCCTCGGTGCGGGTGGTCCTCGACCGCAACATCGAGTTCGACGGCTGCTCGTGGTTCACGTTCGACCCGGCCACCATGCTCCCCACCAGCCACACCGCCTTCCGGTCGTTCCCCCCGAGGAGCACCCGCACCTCCCGTTCCTCGAGCACGAGGCCACCGGCGACGACGTCAGCCGCTTCGTCACCCTGGGCCGCGACCGTCCCTACCTGGCCCTGCTGTCCGACGCCACCGGCGGCAAGTACGAGACCAGCACCCGCTACCGGGAGTTCCTCGAGCCCAACGGCTTCGAGCAGGAGCTGCGCGTCGCCTTCGTCCACGAAGGCACGTGCTGGGGCGGCGTCGCCCTCTACCGCAAGAAGGGGGGCCCGCTCTTCATCAACCCCGAGGTCAAGGCCCTCGCCGGCGTGGTGGAGTTCCTGGGCGAGAGCATGCGCCGGGCCCTGCTCACGGCCAAGCTCAACCGGGAGGCGGACGGGGCCCGGGCCCCCGGGGTGATCGTGCTGGGCCCCGCCAACCGGGTCGACCTGATCTCCCCGCCGGCGGCGGAATGGCTGACCGGGCTGGGCGTCGAGCTGGGGGACGCCTGGTCGACCGTGCTGCCGGGAGAGGTCTACGCCATCGCCAGCCAGGCCCGGCGCACCGGCGCCGGCCACTTTGACGCCGGGCCGGCCGTGTCGCAGGCCGTCACCGCCTCGGGCGAGAAGCTCGCGCTACACGCCTCCCTCGTGGAGGGCGAGCCCCACGGCCCGGTCTCGGTGATCATGGCGCCGGCCCGCCGGCCGGGCCTGGCGGCACCCATCGTGGCCGCCTACGGCCTGTCCGAGGAGGAGGGCGAGGCCGTGCGCCTCACCCTGTCGGCCCGGCCCACCGACGCGGTCGAGGAGCAGCTGGCGTCGGCGATGGCCAAGGTCGGCGTCGGAAGCCGCGAGGAACTGGCCGCCCGGGTCTACGCCGACCATTACGCCCCGCAGCTGGCCAAGAGCCGCGAGGTGGGGCCCGACGGTTGGTTCGAGACCATGACCGAGGCCCAGTTGGCGGCCGAAGCGGAAGCCGAAGCGGCGGCGGCCGCGGAAGCGGCGGCGGTGGCGGAGGCCCAGGCGGCGGCCGAAAACGGTTCGGCGGTCGGACCCGAGGGGTAGTCGGCGCTAGCGCCCCGGCTACGCCGGGCGCGCCGATCAGCTGTCCGTGTCCGGCGTAGCCGGCGCGTCCGGCGCGGGGCGGGCGAGGAGGGCCAGCATCTCGCCGATGGTCCGCTCGCGTCCCACGGAGTCGTGGAGCGGTAGGTGGGCCTGGATGACGTAGCGGTTGCGACGTCCCTCCTTCTCCTTCACCACGTAGCCGTCCCGGGTGAGGTCGGCGACGATCCCGAAGGCGGTGCGCTCGGTGACGTCGAGGGCGAGGGCCAGGTCACGCAGCCGGCATCCCGGATCGTGGGCGATGAAGAGCAGCGCCCGGGCGTGGTTCGTCAGGAAACTCCAGGTCACTGTCATCCGACAACAGTAGGACAACACTGGAAAGGAATCTCCAGTTTTTCCTGGGATGCACCGATGCTCCGACAAGTGGCCGGCCTGGTCGTCGTTGGCGAACCTGGCCCGGTTCCGAGGAAGGAACAGCGTGCTCGTCACCGAAAGTCGCCGAGGCCCCTCCGCCGATGCGGCGGAGTCCAGGAGGGATCGAAGCCGAACCGCGTCCGGCCTGGTCGCGATGGCGATGGCGGCCGCGGTGCTGGTCGTGGACGGTTCGTCCGCCCGCGCCGCGATCGTGCCGACCGTCCCCCTGGGCGCATCGACCGGCTACGTCGTCGTGGGCGCCTCGACGGTCACCAACACCGGCGCCAGCACCCTGTACGGCAGCCTCGGGCTGTCGCCGGGCACCGCCATCACCGGCTTCCCGCCCGGGCTGGTCATCGCCCCGGGACAGACCCACACCGCCGACGGGCCGGCCGGACAGGCCCAGGGGGCGGTAACGACCGCCTACCTCGACGCCAAGGGCCGGGATTTCGACGCCACCACGACCGCCCAGCTCGCCGGCAAGACCCTGCGGGCGGGCGTCTGGACGGGGCCCTCCAAGTCCCCCCTGTGGCTGGGGGGAACCCTCACCCTCGACGGTGAGAACGACCCGAACTCCGTCTTCATCTTCCAGACCGACTCGACGCTCATCACGGCCTCGGCCAGCACGGTGCGACTGGTCAACGGCGCCCGGGAGTGCAACGTCTTCTGGCAGGTCGGCAGCTCTGCGACCTTGGGCACGGACTCGGAGTTCACGGGGACCATCCTGGCCCTGACCTCGATCACGGTGACCACCAACGTCACCGTCCACGGCCGGGCCCTCGCCACCACGGGTGCCGTCACCCTGGACGACGACACCTTCGTCCTGCCCTCGTGCGAGGCGAGCGACACGGGGCCCACCACGACCGCTCCCGGCGGCAGCAGCGTCACCACCACCCCGACAGGGGGTGGGGGCGGCAGCAGCGTCACCACCACCCCGACGGGCGGCACCAGCGCCACCACCACCCCCACGGGAGGCGCCACCGTCACCACCAGCCCCACAGGCGGCCCCGTCACCACCATCCCGACGGGCGGGACGGGGACGGCAACCCCCCGGCCGGCGCGACCCGGCGTCGAGACCACAGGAGGTCCGGGCGTCCCGGGCGTCGTCGGTCCGCCCCGGACCGGTGCCACCCCGACGCCGGCCGGAGGTGGACCTGCCTGGCCGGCCGTGCTCCTCGGCGGCCTGCTCGGAGCGGCGGCCACGCCCGCCTTCGTCGGCCGGCACCGGACCGACGCCCCCGGCACGCCGCGGGCGGAGGGCTAGCCCGCCGTGGATCACTCCTTGAAGCGATCGGGTCGTCGTCTCGCCGCCGCGCTGCTGGCCACGCTTCTCCTCGCCGGGTGCGCCGCCAACGGCGGCGCAGGCCAGGCGGCAGGCGGTGGTGCCGGGGACGGGGCGGGCGGGCCGGCCCTGCCCGTTCCGGCGGCGCTCACCGACGAGGCGCTCGGTATGCGGGCGGGGCCGGTGCCCGTGCCGCTGGAGCTCCGGCTGCCGTCGCTCACCGTCGTCGCCCCCGTGGTCGGGGTGGGGATGTCGGCCGAAGACGTGATGGATGCGCCGATGGGCGCGGCCGACGACCCTTCCTGGCAGCAGGCATTCTGGTATCGGGGCAGCGCCGTGCCGGGGGAGCCCAGCACCGCCCTCCTGGCCGGCCACGCCAGCGACCCCCTCGGACGCCCCGGCGCCTTCGCCCGCATCGGCGATCTGAAGCCGGGCGATCCGATCGTCGTCCGCGACACCCGCAACGGCCTCGACGTCCGGTTCTCGGTCACGGGCTCGAAGACGATCCCGTTGGCGGACACCTCCGATCCGTCCGTCCTGACCGAGATCTACGGTGCCGGGCCGGTCGCCGGCACATGGCCCCAGCTGTCGGCCGACGGCCTCTCCCACCTGACACTCATCACCTGCGCCGGCACGTTCCGGAACGGCACCCACGACCACCGCCTGGTCGTCTTCGCCACTCGGGTGACCTGAGCCGGCGATGCACTGTCAGTCGAGCAGCCCCAGGGGCGGGTCGATCACCAGGCGGCCGGCGGTGGGTCCGCTCACCACGAAGACGAGGGGGACGAGCTTGCCGCCCCGGAGGACGAGCAGGTCGGAGGCGGGATTGGCCTCCACCGCCTCCACCGGTCCGTAGCTCCGACCGTCGACGCCCACCACCTCGGCCCCGATGAGCTCGTGGATCCAGAGGGTGTCGTCATCATCGTCGTCACCGTCGGCCAACGGCTCGGCCATCAGGACGGTGCCCCGCAGCGCTTCGGCCCCGTCACGGTCGTCGACGCCGGCGAAGGCCACGATCCACCGCCCGAGATGGGGGCTGGACGACACCACGGTGAGGTCGCCCCGGTCGCCGGAGAGCACGAACCCAGGGGCCAACCGCTCCTCGGGCCGGTTGGTGATCATCGAGACGATCACCTCCCCCTTCAACCCATGGGGCTTGACGATCTGCCCGACTTCGAGCAATTGCTGATCGGCGGACGGGCTAGTCGACGATGTCGACCGAGGTGTCGACGCCCTCGCGGGCGCCGGCGGCCCGGACGACGGTGCGGATGGCCTGCGCCACCCGTCCCCGACGACCGATGACCCGGCCCATGTCGGACGGCGACACGTGCAGGCGCAACATCACCGAACGGCGGCCTTCCTCGACCTCGATGTCGACCGCGTCGGCGTCGTCGACGATCGACCGGGCGAGGTAGTCGAGCACCCCGACGGAAAGCCCACCGACCGCCCGGTTGCCGTCGACCTCGTCCTCGTCGTCGTCGACCTCGTCGTCGACCTCGTCCTCCAGTTCGTCGTCGAACTCGTCGTCGACGACGGCCTCGGCACCGACCGGGAGCTCGCTCACGAGCCCGCCGGCGGGGCCGGCGACGGAGCGGCGGCGGACGGAGCGGCGGCGGGAGCCGTGCCCTTGTACTCGCCCCAGGCGCCGGAGATCTCGAGCAGCTTGCGGGCCGGCTCGGACGGCTGGGCGCCCTGCCGGAGCCAGCCCACGGCCTTCTCGTTGTCGATCTTCACCAGCGACGGTTCGGCCCGCGGGTCGTAGGTGCCCACGATCTCGATGAACCGCCCGTCTCGGGGCGACCGGGAATCGGCCGCCACCAGGCGGTACGTCGGCTGCTTCTTCTTGCCCATCCGCATGAGGCGGAGTTTCACTGCCACGCTTTCTCCTATCCGAAGCTCGGCACGCGGGGGCGGCCCTTGCCACCCTTGCCGCCCTTGCCGAGGAACCGCATCATCTTCTGCATCTCCTTGAACTGCTTCAGCAGCTGGTTGACGTCGTTCGTCGTCATCCCGCTACCGTTTGCCACCCGCAGACGCCGGGAGCCGTTCATGAGCGAAGGGTCGCGCCGCTCGGCCGGGGTCATCGACCGGATGATGGCCTCGACCCGCGCGATCTCCCGGTCGTCGATCTCGGCGTTCTTGAGCTCCTTGGGGATCCCTGGAAGCATACCGACCAGGCTCTGCAGGGGCCCCATCTTCTTGAGCTGCTGCATCTGCTCGAGGAAGTCCTCCAGCGTGAACTTGCCGCTGGTGAGCTTCTCCGCCGCCGCCTCCGCCTCGGCTTGGTCGTACGCCTGCTCGGCCTTCTCGATGAGGGTGAGGACGTCGCCCATCCCGAGGATCCGCGACGCCATGCGGTCGGGGTGGAAGGGCTCGAAGTCGGCCAACTTCTCGCCGGTGGACGCGAAGGCGATGGGCCGGCCGATGACCTCCTTCACCGACAGGGCGGCACCACCGCGGGAGTCGCCGTCGAGCTTGGACAGGATCACCCCGTCGATCGCGAGGACCGCGTGGAACGCCTCGGCCACGTTGACCGCGTCCTGGCCGGTCATGGCGTCGACCACCAGGAACGTGTAGTTCGGCGAGACCGCCTCGGAGATGCGGCGGGCTTCGTCCATCAGGTCGTCGTCGACGTGGAGGCGGCCGGCGGTGTCGACGATCATCACGTCGCGTCCCAGCCGGCGGGCCTCCTCGAGGCCGGCCCGGGCCACCGACTCGGGGTCGGTCGGCTCGGAGAACACGGGCACGCCCACCTGGCCGCCCAGGATCCGGAGCTGCTCCACCGCCGCCGGGCGCTGGAGGTCGGCCCCGACGAGAAGGGGATTGCGACCCTGCTGCTTGAACCAGCGGGCCAGCTTGCCGCAGGCGGTGGTCTTGCCGGAGCCCTGCAGGCCGGCCAGCATCACCACGGTGGGTGGCTTGGAGGCGTAGGTGACCTTGAGGGTCTGTCCCCCCAGGCTGGCGATCAGCTCCTGGTGGACGATCTTGATGACCTGCTGGGCCGGCGACAAGCTGCCCGACAGGTCGGCGCCGACGCACTCCTCACGGATGCGCCCGACGAGGTTCTTGACCACCTTGAAGTTGACGTCGGCCTCGAGCAGGGCCACCCGGATCTCCCGCAGGACCTCCTCCACCTCGCGCTCGCCCAGCCGACCGCGGCCCTTGAGCTTGCGGAAGATCCCCTCGAAGCGGTCGGAAAGTGAGTCGAACATGCCCGGACCAGGGTACTTGGTCGGGGGGGCTCCGCCCCCCGACACCCCCCGCAAGGTCAAAGGCCAACGGCGTCGTGCGCCTTCGGCGCCCTGTTTCCTGTTCCGACCGGCGGGTCGGCCCTTCGGGCCTGCCGGTCGGGCCGCCGGCCGACACCGCCGGCGGCGGGGCGTCGCGGCGCCCCGTCTCGGTTTGATGCGCTGGTAGGGCCGTGATTTGGGTTGGCGGGGGCGGATTCACGTCCTTTCCGACGCACCGAACGGCCGGTCGCCGGGCGCCTTAGGAGAAGAGGGCGTCGACGAACTCGTCGGGGTCGAAGGGGATGAGGTCGACGGCGGACTCGCCCAGGCCGACCAGCTTGACGGGGATGCCGAGGTCGCCCTGGATGGCGAGCACGATGCCGCCCTTGGCGGTGCCGTCGAGCTTGGTCAGGACCACGCCGGTGACGTCGACCGCCTCCAGGAACTGGCGGGCCTGCACCAGGCCGTTCTGGCCGGTGGTGGCATCGATGACGAGCAGGACCTCGGTGACCTTGCCCGGCGGCTTGTCGGCCACCCGGCGCACCTTGCGCAGCTCCTCCATGAGGTTGACCTTGGTGTGCAGGCGGCCGGCGGTGTCGGCCAGCACCAGGTCGACGCTGCGGGCCGCGGCCCGCTCGACGGCATCGAAGACGACCGCCCCGGGGTCGCCCCCCTCGTTGCCCCGCACGAGCGTGGCCCCCGCCCGCTTCGCCCACAGCTCGAGCTGCTCGGCCGCCGCCGCCCGGAACGTGTCGCCGGCGGCCATGATCACCGACCGGCCCTCCGCCACCTGCTGGTGCCCGACCTTGCCGATCGTGGTGGTCTTGCCCACCCCGTTGACCCCCACGAACAGCCACACGTTGGGGAATCCGGGCTCCAGGCGCAGGCTGCGGTCGGCCATCGTGAGGCGCTTCTTCAGGTCGTCCTTGAGCGCCTCGACCAGGGCATCGGCGGTGTTGATGCCCTCCGCCTTGACCCGGGCCCGCAGCTGGTCGAGGAGGGCGGTGGTGGCGCCCACCCCCACGTCGGCCCGCAGGAGCGCCTCCTCCAACTCGTCCCACGTGTCGCCGTCGACCTTCTCCCGGGTGCGGATGGCCCCCAGGTAGCCAGACAGGAGTCCCCGGGCCTTCCCCAGCCGGTCCCGGAAGCGGGGTCTGGGCTCGGGCGCTTCCGGCTCCGGTACGGCGACCACGACGGGCCCCGTGTCGGCCGGGCCGGGTTCCTCCCGGTCGGGTGCGGCCTCGGGCTGGGCCTGGGCCGCGGCCAGCACCGCTTCGGCTTCCGCGACCAGCTCCCGGGCCTGGCGGTCGAGCTCCTCCTCGGAGGGGATGCGGCGCTTCTTCCTGGGCGGGGCCTTGGTTTCGTCCCCGGGACGCAACGGCGCCGGGGGCGGATCGAGGTCGGAGCCCCGCCGGGGTCGGGCGGCGATGAACGCGGCGACGATGCCGGTGACCACCAGTAGCGCCAGGACCCCGAGGATGATCTCCATCGGGATCAATGTAGGTGACAGGGTCGGCGCCCTCAGCCGCCGTCCCGGGCGCCGTCAGACCCGGGCTCGCACCCTCTCCGATACGACCTTGGACGAGCCTCCCGGCTGCAGGGTCACGCCGTAGAGGGAGTCGGCGGCCTCCATGGTTCGCTTCTGGTGGGTGACCACCACCAGCTGGGCTTCCTGGCGGAACTCGTGGAGGAGGTCGATGAACCGGTGGAGGTTGACGTCGTCGAGGGCCGCTTCCACCTCGTCGAGGAGGTAGAAGGGCGACGGCCGGCTGCGGAAGACGGCGAAGAGGAAAGCCAGCGCGCACAGCGCCCGCTCCCCGCCCGACAGCAGCGACAGCTTGCGGACGTTCTTGCCCGCCGGCCGGCAGTCGAGCTCGATGCCGGCGTCGAGGACGTGGTCGGTGTTGGTGATCTGCAGCCGTCCCTGCCCGCCCGGGAAGAGGGTCTCGAACAGCGCCGCGAAGTGTTCGGTGACGTCGGCCAGGGCGGCGTTGAGCAGCTCCGACATCTCCCCTTCCACCGCCCGGATGATCTTGACCAGCTCCCGGCGCGAGCCTTTGATGTCGTCGAGCTGCTCGGTGAGGAAGGCGTGGCGCTCCTGCAGCGCCTCCAGCTCCTGGAGGGCCAGGGGGTTCACCGGGCCCATGAGGCGCAGCTCCCGCTCGAGGTCGCGGGCGCGGGCCGCGGCGCCGGTGCCGGGGGCCAGCGGCGGGCAGGAGGCCACCACCGCCTCCGCCGGCTCGCAGTCGAGCTCCCGGCGCAGGGCGTCCTCGGCCGACTCCAGGCGGAGGCGGGCCTCGGCCGTCTCCAGCTCCACCCGACCCGTGCGCTCCCGCAGCTCGCCCAGGCGGCGCTCGGCGGCCTGGCGGCGCCGGCGCAGCCCGTCGAGGGCGGTGGCGCCCTCGCCGAGGGCGCGGGCCTGGGCGTCGCGGCGGCGGCGGACGTCGGCCAGGGCGCCGTCGACCTCACCCAACCGCCCGTCGAGGTAGGGGCCGAGGCGGTCGAGGCCGGCCCTCGTGGCCAGCAGCCCGGCCCGGCGGGATTCGGACTCCAGGCGGCGGGCGGCCGCCCCCGCCAGCCGGGCCTCCACCTCGGCCAGCCGCCGGGCCAGGGCGGTACGGCTGTCGTCGAGCCCGGCGGCGCGGACCTCCAACTCGGCCCGCAGGGCGACCAGGGCCTCGACCCGGGCCTGGACGCGGAGGCGGTCGGCCCGCTCCGACGCGGCCCGGGTGGCGCCGACGGCTTCGTCCCGATCGAGGGCGGGCAGCAGCGATTCCAGCTCGGCCACCCGGGACGCCTCCTGCTCCAGCCGGTCGGTCGCCCGGTCGCGCTGGGCCCGCACCTCGTCGATCTCGGCCGCGACCCGCCGGGCGTCGTTCCGGGCGGCGGTGGAGGCCGTGTCGAGCTGGTGGTACCTCGCCGCGGCGGCAGCCGCGTCGTCGGCCCACCGGCCGGCGGCCGTCGCGGCGGCGGACAGCGCACGCTCCGCCACCGCCAGCCGGTCGGCGGCGGACGTGGCCGCCGCCGCGTGCTCGTCGACCCGTGACCGGGCCTCGTCGAGGGCGGCCCGGGTGGCTCCCGGCGCCCCGACGCCCAGGCGCCAGCCCACGGCCGAGATGCGGTCGCCGCCCCGGGTGACGGCCACCACGTCGGGAAAGGCGAGGGTGACGTCGATCGCCTCCTCCCATCCGCCGTCGACGACCACCGTGGCCGCCAGCAGGTGGCGGAGGAGCCGCTCGACGCCCGGATGGGCGGACCGCACCACGGAGCGCAGCGGCCGCCCCGGGCAGCGCGACGAGATCGGCGTCGGAGGATCGAGGAGCGAGCCCAGGGGCAGGACGCCCGCCGGAAGGGCGCCGGGCGTGGCCGGAAAGGCGCCGGGACCGGCGGGACCGGCGGGACCGGCGGGGCCGGCGGGGCCGGCGGGACTGGCCCGTCCGGCGGGACCGGCGGGTGCGGCCCGACCGGCCAGCCCGGCCGGCCCGGCCAGCCCGGCCAGACCGGCCAGCAGCTGGCGGCCGGCGGCCACCCCTTCGACCACGACCGCACCGACCGCCTCCACCACCGCCGCCTCGAAGGCGGCCTCGAACCCGGGCTCGACCTCGACCAGCTCGAGCAGCGGGCCCAGCACCCCGTCGAGACCGGCCAGGCGGTCGGTGTCGCCCCGACCCCGGGCCTCGTCGACCGCCAGGGCCAGCGCCTCGGCCCGGGCCACCCACGTGCGGTGGGCGGCGGCCGCCTCGCGGGATTCGACCTCGGCCGCGGCCAGCACCGACGCGGCCGCCCGCCGCTCGGCCTCGGCCCGGTCGCGGGCGGCCGCCAGCTCGGCCTCGGCCGCCGCCAGCCGGGCCAGCTCGAAGCTCACCCGGTCGGCCTCATCGCCCAGGCTCGCAGCGCGGGTGTCGAGGCTGGCCAGCCGGTGCTCGAGGCGGGACAGGTCGGCCCGGCCCCGGTCGAGGCTCGAACGCAACGCTCCCAGCTCGCCCCGTGCCTCGGCCGCCCCCTCCCGGCCCGCCGCCCGGCCAACGGGTGCCGCCGCCCCCGACGACGAAGCCGCCCGCTCCCGGGCCAGGTTCGCCTCGCCCTCGGCCAGCTCCGCGAAACGGGTGGCCATGGCGACGCCCGCCGCCTCCACGTCGGCCAGCTCCGACCGCAACCGGGCGGCGTCGTCGTCGAGGGCGGCGAGGAGGGCCGAGTCGACGCTCACCGCCAGGTCGCGCTCCACCGACCGCCGGCGCTCGGCCACCACCGCCCCCAGGCCCCGGGCCCGCTCCCGCAACGACTCCAGCCGCCCGGCGGCGTCCCCCAACCGGACCCGACCCAGCTCCGACATCCGGGCCTCCCCGGCGGACACCGACCCGTCGAGCCCCTCCAGCTCGGCCTTGAGGGCCGCCTCGTCGGCCAGCAGGCCGGCCCGGGCCTGCACCGCAGCCTCGTGGCGGGCGGTGAGTACGGCCAGCTCCCGGCCCCGCAGGAAGATGCGCAGGGCCTGCAGCTCGCCGACCAGGTCGCCGTGGCGGCGGGCGGCGTCGGCCTGGCGCTCGAGGGGCCGCAGCTGGCGGCCCACCTCCCGCAACAGGTCGGTGAGCCGGATCAGGTTGGCCTCGGTGCCCTCCAGCCGCCGCTCCGCCTTCTCCTTGCGGCGCCGGTACTTGAGGATGCCCGCCGCCTCCTCCACGATCAGGCGCCGGTCCTCGGGACGGGAGTCGAGAACAGCGTCGAGGTTGCCCTGCGACACGATGATGTGCTGCTGGCGGCCGACGCCGCTGTCGGAGAGCAGCTCCTGAAGGTCGAGCAGCCGGCACGACACCCCGTTGAGGGTGTACTCGCTCTCCCCCGACGCGCGGAACAGGGTGCGGGTGACGGTGACCTCACGGAAGTCGATCGGCAGCACCCCCCGGGTGTTGTCGATCGTGAGGCTGACCTCGGCCCGCCCGAGGGCCGGGCGGCGGCCGGTGCCGGCGAATATGACGTCGTCCATCCTGGTGGAGCGGACGGTTCGGGGACCCTGGGCCCCAAGTACCCACGCCACCGCGTCGACCACGTTGGACTTCCCGCTGCCATTGGGGCCGACCACGACGGTGAGCCCGGGCTCGAACTCGAGGGTCGTGGGCTCGGCGAAGGACTTGAAGCCCTTCAGGGTGAGCGAGCGGAGGAACATCGGTGCTCCGAGGCTACCGGCGCCCCGCCGAGGACCCGCGGACCCTTTCCCCTAAGGTTTTTTCGTGAAAGTGCTCAAGCCGAGGCGGATACCTGCCGATAACGCCACGGATATGGGCGCGCCGGTGGTCACCCCTACCGCAATCGAGGTCGGGCCCCGGTGGGAGGCCACCCGGATGCGGCGGACAGGGATCTGGACATCGGTCGTCGGCGTGGTGCTCACCCTCGTCGGCGGGCTCACCGTCCTCGCCACCCGCGACGCCCCCGACGGCCGGTCGGCGGTCCCCGCAACCGAGCAGCCGGCGCCCGACGCCGCCCCGGAGGGCAGCACCGCCACCACCAGCGTGAGCGTGCCGGGCGTCAGCCGCACGACGGGCACCCTCGCCCCCCGGCCCCGGCCGATCCTGCCCGGCGTCCCCGCCGTCCCCACCGGCCCGCCCCCCGTCACGCCGCAGGAGGTGGCCGAGCTCCTCGCCGGCCTGCCCCTCCAGCTGGAGCAGGCCGCCACCTCCGACGGCCAGCCGCGCGAGCTGCCGCCCGAGGAGGTCGACAAGATGGTCGACGACCTCCTACGCCAACTCGGAGCCCAACCGTGACGACCAACCCCCACCCACACCCACACTCACAGGAAGGAGAACGTCGGATGCGCAGGAACCTGGCCGTCGCAGTCATCGGCGCCATCGCCGCCGTGAGCGCGGCTGTACTCGTGCCCGCCGGTGCCGGCGCGGCCCAGACCCCGTCCCCCACCACAACCGTGGGTCCCATGATCGACGGTTTGTGCACCCGGCTCCCCGACTTCCAGACCGGTGTCAACGTCAGCCTGGCCCAGGCCACCACTGCGCTCACGTCCGCCAACGACACGCTGGCCACCCGGCGGGCGGCGATGACGACGGCCATGACCGACCTGGCCGACGCGGTGGTGAAGCACCTGGTCGCCCTCGACGGCAGCGGCGACTCCGCCGCCACGGGCGAAACCCTGAAGGCCGAGCAGGCCCGCTACGTGGGCACGGTGGTGCTCTGGAGCAGGGCCCGGCGCGTCTCGTTCGACAGCGAGCAGGCGATGGTGTTCGGCCAGCTGCAGCAGACGCTGCTCGACTCCCTGGACGTCACCGCCTGCCCGTAGCGTCGGGTCAGACCTGGCATTGTTCGCAGAGGAACGACCCCCGGCCGTTGACCTTCACCCGCACGACGGTGCTCCGGCAGCGACGGCAGGCCTGGCCGGCCCGGTCGTAGACCTTGTGCTCCTTCTGGTACTCCCCCATGACCCCGAACAGGTCGCGGTACTGCTCGTCGGCCAGTGACGAGCCCCGGTGCTTGATGGCGTCCTGCAGGGTCTCGACCATGCCCCGGTACAGGCGGCGGACCTCCTGCGACGACAACGTCTCCGACGAGCGGTCGTAGCGCAGCCCGGCCGCCCAGAGGATCTCGTCGCTGTAGATGTTGCCGATCCCGGCCACGAACTTCTGGTCCATGAGCAGGGTCTTGAGCTTGGTCTTGCGGGCCGTGAGCAGCTCGCCGAACCGGACCCACGACATCATGTCGTCTACCGGGTCGAAGCCGAGGTGGGCCAGCTCCGGCACCTCCGCCTCCAGCTCCTCGGGCGTGGTGACGAACACCTCGCCGAAGGTGCGGGGGTCGACGAAGCGCAACAGCCCGCCCTGGGTGAAGACGAACACCACGTGGGTGTGCTTGGGGTCGGGGTCGCGGACGCCGCCCTTGCCCCGGAGGAGCTGGCCGCTCATCCCCAGGTGGACGACGAGCACGTCGCCGCCCTCCAGGCGCAGCAGCAGGTACTTGCCCCGGCGCTCGACGGCGATGATCTTGCGCCCCTCGAGCTTGGCGACGAGCTCCTTCGGGTCGGCGTGGCGGCGGGTGGACCGCTCGCCCTCCACCAGCACCGTCTTGATGCGCTTGCCGACGACGTCCTTGTCGAGATCGCGCTTGAGGGTTTCGACCTCGGGCAGCTCAGGCATGGGCACCGGCCCCGACCTGGGGGTCGCCGGCCACCGGGGCGAGCGCGGCGGGAACCTCGGACAGCCGCCGCCACGCCATCCGGGCCGCCGCCTGCTCGGCCTGCTTCTTGGACCGTCCCTCGCCCACGCCGAGCCCCTCGCCCCCGATCGACACCTTGGCCGTGAAGCGCTTGGCGTGGTCGGGACCCTCCGACGCCACGTCGTACGACGGCAGGGCCACGAAGCGGCGGGCGGCCAGCTCCTGGAGGCGGGTCTTGAAGTCGTGGCCCCCGGGGCCGGCCGCGGCCTCCGTCATCCGGTCGCCCAGCAGCTCCATGACCAGCGCGCAGGCGTCGTCCCACCCGCCGTCGAGGTAGACGGCGCCGATGACCGCCTCCATCGCGTCGGACAGGATCGACGGCTTCTCCCGCCCCCCGGAGGTGTCCTCGCCCTTGCCCAGCCGCACCGCCTCGCCCAGTCGCAGCTCGGTGGCGGCCTCGGCCAGGACGTCGGCGTTGACGACCGCGGCCCGGGCCTGGGCCAGGTGGCCCTCGGGGAGGTCGGGGTAGGTGCGGTAGAGGTGGGTCGTCACCACCAGCCCCAGCACGCTGTCGCCCAGGAACTCCAGGCGCTCGTTGGAGAGCTCGCCCGGGCACTCGGCGCACCACGAGCGGTGGCACAGGGCACGCGCCAGCAGCGTGCCATCGGCGAAGGGACGACCGAGGCGCTCAACCAGGGCGTCGAGCTGGTCGCTGTGGTTCAGGACTGCGACGCCCCGCCGGCCCGCTCGACCACGTAGTCGACCGCGTCACGCACGGTCTTGAGGTCTTCGAGGTCCTCGTCCTCGATCCGAAACCCCACGGTGCGCTCGGTCATCTCCTCCTCGATCGCCTCCACCAGCTCGATCAGGGCCAGCGAGTCGGCGTCGAGGTCGTCGATGAACGACGCTCCCTCGCTGATGGCCGAGGGCTCGATCTCGAGGATGTCGGCCAGGCGCTCACGGATGAGGGTGAAGACGGCCTGGCGATCGAGCGGCCCTCCGTTGGAGGTCTCCTCACTCGACTGGGGGGTGACGGCAGGCACGGCAAAACGCTCCTCGGTGCGGACTGGGACCGCGCCATGGTACCGGTACGGGCGCTTGTGCGCTTGTGAACGCCCAGCCGATCGGCGACCCGTCAGGCCGGTGTCAGGCGGGCGCCACGGCCTCCCGGATGCGCCCGACCATGTCGGCCAGCACCATCTCGCGGGCCAGGCCGACGGCGTTGAAGATGGCCCGTCTCGACGACGAGCCGTGGCTGATCATGCACACGCCGTCGACGCCGAGGAGCATGGCGCCGCCGTAGGTCTCGTGGTCGAGCTCGGCGTTGAGCGGCAGCAGGAGCGGAAGCACGACCTGGGCCGCCTGGCGGCCCTCCTCGGTGGAGGTCATCACCCGCAGGACGGTGTCGATGAGGAACCGGGCGCTGCCCTCGAGGGTCTTGAGGACCACGTTGCCGGTGAAGCCGTCGGTGACCACCACGTCGACCCGGTCGGACAGCACGTCGCGGCCCTCGACGTTGCCGATGAACCGCCCCGCGATGCGCAGGCACCCGGGCTCGGCCAGCAGGGCGTGGGTCTGCTTGACCAGGGCCGATCCCTTGCCCGGCTCCTCGCCGATGGACAGCAGGGCCACCCGCGGCTCGGCGATACGGAAGCGCTCGGCGGCGAAGACGGCGCCCATCTGGGCGAACTGCACCAGCCAGGCGGGGGTGCAGTCGGCGTTGGCGCCCCCGTCGAGCAGGACGGTGGGGATGGCGCCGGGCACGGGGATCACGGTGGCGATGGCCGGCCGGGCCACGCCCTTCACCCGTCCCATGCGCAGGAGGGCACTGGCCATGGCGGCGCCGGTGTTGCCCGCGCTCACCATGGCCGAGGCCCGCCCGTCGCGGACCGCCTCCGCCGCCCGCACCACCGACGAGTCCTTCTTACGGCGCACGCCGCCGGCCGGGTCCTCGGTCATCTCGATGACCTCGGTGGCCTCCAGCACCTCCAGGCCCCAGGTGTTCCCCATCGCCTCGCGCCGGCCGACCAGGAGGATGGGGACGCCGAGCTCCTCGGCCGCCTGGCGGGCGCCGGCGACGATCTCCAGGGCCCCCTTGTCGGCGCCCATGACATCGACCGCGATGGGCAGCAGCGTCGGCGTCGGGCGGGACGGGTCGATGCCCTGGGGGGAGCTGTCCGGGCTGGTCACGCCGGCCCCCGGGTCGTGGCGGCTGGTCGACGTCGACTGATCGACGATCGCCTAATCGACGTCGATGGCCTGGCGTCCGCCGTACCATCCGCAGTTCGGGCACACCACGTGGGGTCGCTTGACCTGGCGGCACTGCGGGCAGGTGCTCTGGGCGGGCGCCGCCAGCCGCCACGCCGATGCCCGGCGACTGCGGCTCTTGGACTTCGACGTCTTCTTCTTGGGAACAGCCATGAGGCGACGATTCTAGTCGCTCACCGCGCCCGGCTCACCCCGGACAGCCGGGCGTTCGGGCTCGAAACCCTCCAGGGCCGCCCAGCGGGGGTCGACGCCGGGGGGCAGGCAGCCGCACGGGCCCTGGTTCAGGTCGGCGCCGCAGGTGGGGCACAGGCCGGCGCAGCCCTCCCTGCACAGGGGCACCAGAGGCAGCTCGAGCATGATGGCCTCCCGCACCAACGGTTCCATGTCGATCGAGTCCTGGCCCAGGCGGTAACTCTCGCCGTCGCGCGGCTGGCGCTCGAACAGCTCGCGGAACTCGAAGTCGATCCTGCCCTGCGCCGGACCCAGGCACCGCTGGCAGTCGGCCCGCCAGGGGGCGGAGATGGAGCCGCCGGCCAGCAGGCCGTCGGTGACCCACTCGAGGGTCGTCTCGACGTCGACGGGGTCGGCGGCCGGTACTTCGGCGACGCCGACCTTCAGGCCGGGAAGGGTGCCCCGCAGGCGCTCCCGGCGGCGGGCCGCGGGTTTGTGGACGAGATCGGCGACGTTGACGAGGAAGGGCCGCATGGCTGTCGCGGGCTCACCACTGGTCCTGGTCGAAGAAGACCTCGCCGGTGTCGGGCTCGCCCTCGCCCCGGACGGTCTGGTCGCCTTCCTGGGGCGGGGGCAGCGGGGTCACCCGCAGCTTCTGGCGGCCGGCACCGACGGTCTTGGTGATGCGCTCGAGCACCGTCTCGAAGCTGGCCAGCTTCTGGTCGCAATAGTCCTCGGCCTCGTGGCGGAGGCGGCGGGACTCGTCGTTGGCCTCCTCCACCGTGCGCCGGGCCACCCGCTGGGCCTCCCGCACCAGCTCGGTGCGCTGCACGATGCGCTCGGCCCGCTCCCGGGCCGCGGCCAGGATGTCGTCGGCCTCCCGCTGCACCTTGGACAGGTACTCGGCCCGCTCCTTGAGCAGCCAGCGGGCCTGGCGCATCTCCTCCGGGAGGCGGGCCATGGCCTCCTCGAGGAGCTCGACAACCTCGTCCTTCTCCAGCCGCACGGTGGACGACAGCGGCATCTTGGGCGCGCTGTTGATCAGGTCGAGCACCCGCCGGAGCAGGACCTCGGTGTCGAGGGGGTCGACGACGGTCATGCCCCCGACCTCACGACCCCGACCTTGACCGGAACCTCGCCGCCAGCCGTTCGGCGACCTGCGGGGGCACCATCGAGGACACGTCGCCCCCGAAGCCGGCCACCTCCCGGACCAGGCTGGAGGAGAGGAACGAGTGCTCGGGGGTGGTGGGCATGAACAGCGTCTCGATGCCCGAGAGCCGGTAGTTGACCTGGGCCATCTGCAGCTCGTACTCGAAGTCCGACACCGCCCGCAGGCCCTTGACGATGGCCTGCACGTCGCGGTCGCGGGCGAAACCGACGAGCAGGCCCTCGAACGCGTCGACCTTGAGGTTGTGGAGGTGGCAGGTCACGTCGGCCAGCATCTCGGTGCGCTCGTCGAGGGAGAAGATCGTGGACTTGTGGGGGTTCTCGACGACGGCCACCAGCACCTCGTCGAAGAGCCGGGCGGTGCGCTCGATGACGTCGAGGTGCCCGAAGGTCACCGGGTCGAAGGAGCCGGGTATGAGGGCCCTGGTCATCCGGCTGCCTCACCCCCCTCCTCCGGCGCGTCGCCTGGCCGGCGTCGCACGAGGGTCACCACCGTATCGCCATGGCGGCGCGACCTGACGGCTGTCCAGGGGGAATGGATGTCGATGTGGGCTCCCGTCTCGAGCACGGCCAGCCGGGCGGGCAGCGCGGCCAGGAGCCGGGGCCACTCGTCGAAGGCGTACGGGGGGTCGACCAGAGCCAGGTCGAAGGTGTCCCCCGCCGTGTGGTCGAGGGACTCGACGAAGCGCAAGGCGTCGCCGTGGACGACCTTGGCGTCACCCCCGAAGCCGGTGGTGGCCAGGTTCTGCTCGATGACCCGGACGGCGGCGTGGTCGGCGTCGACGAAGGTGGCCGAAGCCGCCCCCCGGGACAGGGCCTCGATGCCGAGGGCGCCGGTGCCGGCGAACAGGTCGAGCACCCGGGCGTCGCGGACTGCATCCAGGCTGGTGAGCGAGGAGAAGATTGCCTCCCGCACCCGGTCGGTGGTGGGACGCAGGCGCCGTCCGGCAGGAGCCAGCAGCCGCCTTCCTCCGGCCACGCCGGCCACGACCCTCATACCCGCTCACCGTACCGGCCCCACCCGGCCGATCCGGTCGGCCACACTCCGCGTCCGGCTGCTGACGCGTGGTGGTTTCGGTCGGGTCCCGTCGAGGTAGGTCTTCCGGCAGGACGCAAGGCGAGGAGGCCGTCATGGCTGACAGGCGCGATGGGCAGTGCACCGGCGATTCCGGTCGGAGCCGAAGTGGCCACGTGGGTCCGGGGCCCCGACGAGGGATGTTCGTCGCCGGCCTGCTGGTGGCGGTGCTGGGCGCCGTGCTCCCCGCCTGGGCCCACGGGCCGGAGTCCGGCTCCAACCCGAACGTCACCCTCACGGTCAACCCCGACACCGCATCCGACCAGCAGGTCGTCATGGTCACCGGGGCGGGGTTCCCGCCGAACGCAGCCGGCCTCATCCGCCAGTGCGCCGGCAGCATCGTCGCGCCGGAGTGCGACACGGTCGTGTCGGGCTTCTTCACGACCACCTCCACGGGTGCGATCGACCCCTCCCCCATGACGGTCCAGCGGGTCATCCACACCTTCACCACCACCTACAACTGCAGCGTCCAGGCGTGCGCCCTGGTGGCAACCGCCGGCGGAGCCAGCTCGCAGCACCACATCACCATCCTGGGCGCCGGCACCAGCGTCCCGACGTCGACGTCGATCCCCACCAGCACCAGCCCCACCACCGCGCCGACACAGACGACCGCTCCCCCGACGACCACTCCCCCGACAACCGTCCCGCCGCCCACGACCACCCTTCTGCCGCCCATCACCAACCTGCTGTGCGCCATCCTCGGGCCCGTCTCCGCCCTCCTGGGCGGACTCCTCGACGGCCTCCTCACCGCCCTCGGCTGCCCCCCGCCGGCGTCGTAGGCCGCAGGCTCGTCGCCCCGCCCGCCGCCCGCCGGCGGGCGGCGGGCGTCACGGGCGGATCAGCTCGACGTGGCACCCGCGGGCGGCGGCCAGGACCTCGAAGTCGCGGTGGTCCGCGGTGACGATGTGGTCCCCGTCGTCCGCCAGGACCACGAGGGCGGCGTCGACGATGTCGGAGCCGCCGGCGCGGGCGAGCAACTCGCCCGTCGCCCGCCCCAGGCGTTCGTCGAGGGCAACGACGTCGATGGCGGCCAGGGCCTGGGACAGCCGAGCCTGGCGGGGGCCGCCCCGCCACGCCTGGGCGAGCACACCGGCGTGGGTTCGGGGGACGACGCCCGTGGCGACGCAGCCCTTGAGCCGCCGCCACATGGCCCGCTCGTCCCGCGCCAGAGCCACGAGCGCCCCGCTGTCGAGGACGAGGGTCACGCCGCCCCTTCACCCGCCCGGCGACCGCGGACCACGACGGCCGACTCCCGGTCGGCGCGCACCTGGGCCGCGATCTCCTCGCCCGTGATCTCGCCGAACTCGGCCTCGTAGTCCTCGATGGCGGCGGCCAGCAGCTGCAACTTGCGGTCGCGGGCGGCCCGCTCCGCCAGCGCGGCGTTGACCCATGCGCTCAACGATCCCGCCCGCCCGTCGGCCACGGCCCGGTTGCCGGCCTCCACCAGCTCGGGATCGACCGTCACCGTCAACCGCTGCTTCCGCGTTGTCATACCGAAATGTTACCAAAATCGTATCGAAATTGCACTCAGCTCTTGAACAGGAATTCGGCCTCGGACTCGTCGATGAGGAGGCGGATCTCCTCCGCCAGCAGGTTGTTCTCGGTGAGGCCGGGGTCGGCGTCGACGATCTCGAAGGCGAGGCGGCGGGCCTCGGCCACGACATCCCGGTCACGGCGCAGCGACGCCAGCTTGAGGTCGCTGTGGCCCTTCTGGCGGGTGCCCAGCACCGTCCCCTCCCCCCGCAGGTCGAGGTCGACCTCGGCCAGGACGAACCCGTCGGTGGTCTCCTCCATCGCCTTCAGGCGGGTCTCCGACTCGGGCGTCGACCCCTCGCCGAACAGGTAGCACCACGACCGGTCGGACCCCCGACCGACCCGCCCCCGGAGCTGGTGGAGTTGGGCGATACCGAAGCGGTCGGCGTCCTCCACGATCATCACGGTGGCGTTGGGGACGTCGACGCCCACCTCGATGACGGTGGTGGCCACCAGCACGTCGAGCTCCCGCCGGCGGAACGACCCCATCACCGCCTCCTTGTCCTTCGACGGCATCTGGCCGTGGAGCAGGCCCAGGCGCAGGTCGGGCCACACCTCGGCCGCCAGCCGCTCCCGCTCCTCGACGGCGGAGCGGGCCTGGATCTTCTCCGACTCCTCCACCAGGGGGCACACCACGTAGGCCTGGCGGCCGGCCGCCACCTCCTCGGTCACCCGCCGGTGGGCCTCCGCCTCCTCCAGGGGTCCCCGGGCCCAGTGGGTGGTCACCGGCGTACGGCCCGGAGGCAGCTCATCGAGCGTGGTGACGTCGAGGTCGCCGTAGACCGTCATGGCCGCGGTGCGGGGGATCGGCGTGGCCGTCATCACCAGCACGTCGGGGTCGTCGCCCTTGCCCCGCAGGGCCGCCCGCTGCTCGACCCCGAACCGGTGCTGCTCGTCGATCACGATCACGCCCAGGGCCTCGAACGCCACCCGCTCCTCCAGCAGGGCGTGGGTGCCGACCAGCAGGTCGACGGTGCCCTCGGCCAGCCCGGCCAGGATCCGGGTCCGCTCGCCGGCCGTGGTCCGGTTGGTGAGCAGCTCCACCCGCAGCGGACGGTCACCGGTGAGGGTGCGGTCGTCGGGCACGGTCAGCTCGCCCAGCAGGTCGCGGAGGCTGACGTCGTGCTGCTCGGCCAGCACCCCGGTAGGCGCCATGAACGCCCCCTGGAAGCCGCCCTGCACCGCCGTGAGCAGGGCGGTGAGGGCCACGACCGTCTTTCCGCTGCCGACGTCGCCCTGCAGCAGGCGGTGCATGGGATGGGGCCCGGCCAGATCGGCCGTGATCTCGGCGATCGCCCGCCGCTGGGCGCCCGTCAGCACGAACGGCAGCCGGCCGTGGAACTTGGGGACGAGCAGGCCGCCCTCCACCACGTGGCGGATCCCCTTCGACTCCCGCTCGATGGCCCGCTTGCGCAGGACCAGGGCGACCTGCATCCGCAGCAGCTCGTCGAGCACCAGCCGGCGGCGGGCGGCCCTGGCCGCCTCCATCGAATCAGGGTTGTGGATGGCGGTGAAGGCGGTACGGCGGTCGACCAGGTCGAGGCGGTCGAGCCAGCCCTCGGGCAGGGGGTCGGCGAAGGGCCCGGCCCGGGCCAGCGCCTCCTCGATGAACTTGGCCAGCTCCCAGGTGAGCAGCCCGCCTTCCTTCTTGGACTGCGGGTAGATGGGCACGATCCGCCCGGTGCGGTCGCCCACCAGGTCGACCACCGGGTTGTTCATCTGACGCCGGTCGCGGAACCGCTCGAGCTTGCCGAAGAACACGGCCTGGGTGCCGGCCCCGAGCTGCTTGGCCCGCCAGCCCTGGTTGAAGAACACGACGTGCAGGTAGCTGGAGCCGTCGAAGACGTCGACCTCCACCATCATCCTGCCCTGCCGGGTGCGGCGGGACTTGACCCGCTTGACGGTGGCCAGCACGACCGCCTCGTCCCCCACCTTCATGTCGGCGATGTCGGACTGGCGGGTGCGGTCGACGTAGCGCCGCGGGTAGTGGGTGAGCAGGTCGAGGACGGTGTGGATCTCCATGGCCGCCAGGGCGTCGACCTTCTTGGGCCCGACCCCGTCCAACTCGGAGACCGGGATGGCGGCCAACTGCGCCAACCGCCGCCCGGTCACGTCGCCTGTGCCCCTCTCAGGGCGCGCCCACCGGCCGGTCGGGGTGGCGGACGGCGTGCACCCGAAGACCGTCGATGCCGGCGAAGTCACGGGGGTTGCAGGTGTAGAGGGGGAGGTTGTTGGCCAGGGCGACGGACGCGATCATGGCGTCGAAGGCCCTCGAAGCGACCTTGCGGCCGGACTGGCGCAACGCGGCGGAGACGACCCCGAAGGCGCGGGCGGCGGCCGCGTCGAACGGCAGGGGCTCGAACGTCGGACTCGGCCTCCTGGAGCCGGATCTGCCGGGCGGCCCGCTCCGCGGGGTCCTGGGTCGTCAGCGGGCCGACGGAGAGCTCCGCAAGGGTGATCGCGGTGATGACCGGCCTTGTCGGGAGCGCACCCCGATCGAGGCGGTCGATCAGCACCAGCGTGCTCGTGTCGAGCACCCCGACCCTGTCTGCCCTGTCGGCGGTCACAGCGACTGGTCGATGAGGGCGTCGATGTCGGCTCGAAGTCGCTCGGGGTCGACCGGGGGAAGCCTGCTGAAGCGCTCGATGACCGTCGCCGCGTCGAGCGGCCGGCGGGGGAGCGGCCGCAACTCCGCCACCGGCTCGCCATCGCGCGTGATGGTGACCCGTTCGCCGGCCCGGACCCGGTCGATCACCTCGCCGCCATGGTTCCGCAGGTCCCGGATCGTCGCCTCCCCCACGGCCGCCATCGTATCACCGGTGATACCGGCGAACCGGTCACTCGATGGCGAGGAGGTAGGCCGAGAGGGGGACCCGCCACCGGTGGACCTCGACGGTCGCGCCCGGCCGGTTGGCGGCCAGCCACTGCTCGACCGCGGTGGTGGCGTCGTCGGATGTCGACTCCCCCTGCAGCACGGTGACCAGCTCGTGGCTGCCCTCCACCAGGCGGTCGAGCAACCGGGTGGTGCAGGTAACCAGGTCGGGGTGCACGACCACGATCTCCTCGCCCGCCAGGCCCAGCCAGTCGCCCTCGCTGATGCTCCCCGAGTCGCGCACGGCCCACGTGACCTGCGCCGACACGACCCCGGCGGCCGCCTCCTCCATGGCCTTGGCGTTGGCCTCGGCCGGGGCCGCCGCCTCGTAGGCGAACATCGCCGCCAGCCCCGCCACCATGTCCCTGGTGGGCACCACCCGCACCGGCTTCGACGCCAGCTCGGCGGCCTGGGCCGCCACCGGGTGGATGTTCTTGTTGTTGGGGAGGAGCACCACCTCGTCGGCGTCGGTGGCCTCGATGGCCTCCAGCAGGTCGGCGGTGGACGGGTTCATCGTCTGCCCGCCGACGACCACCTCCTGGGCGCCCAGAGACCGGAACCCGTGGCTGACGTCGTCGCCCAACGCCACCGCCACCACCGCGGTGGCCACCTTGGGCCGGGCCGCCGCGCCCTCGGGGCCCAGGCCCTGGCGGACCCACCGCTCCTCCTCCACCTGGCCGGCCAGGTCGGTGACCCGGATCTGGCGGGGACGGCCGGCCTCGATCCCGGCCTCGATCGAGGCGCCGATGTCGTCGGCGTGGATGTGGCAGTTCCACAGCCCGTCGCCGCCCACGATCACGATCGACTCGCCGATCTCCATCCACGCGGCCTTGAACGCGTCGATGTTCTCGTCGGGCGCGTCGAGCAGGTACATCACCTCGTACCGGGGTCCGTCGATGCCCCCGTCGGCCCCGCCTTCGCCGCCGTGGACGGCGGCCGGTGCGTTCGGCTCGGCCTCCCCTTCCGGCGCATCGGGAACCGGCCGGCCGTCGACCACCTGGAGGAGGGCGTCGAGGAAGAGGACGAACCCGGCGCCCCCGGCGTCGACCACGCCGGCCTCCTTGAGGACGGGGAGCAGGTCCGGCGTGCGGGCCAGGGCGTCGCGGGCCGAGCGCACGGCCGCGTCGAGCACGTCCACCAGCCTCTTCTCGCCCGCACCGACCGCCACCGCCGCCTCCGACGCCTCCCGCACGACGGTGAGGATGGTGCCCTCCACCGGCCGCATCACCGCCGCGTAGGCCGCCGTGCTGGCCTCGGCCAGGGCGGCCGCCACGGAGGCGCCGTCGGCCACCTCGGCGTCGTCGAGGCGGTGGCACAGGCCCCGCAGGACCTGGGAGAGGATGACGCCGGAGTTGCCCCGGGCGCCCATGAGCGACCCGTGGGAGATGGCCTTGCACGTCGTCACCATGTCGCGGTCGGGCTCGGACACGGCGTCCAGGGCGGTCACCACCGACTCGAGGGTGAGGGCCATGTTGGTGCCGGTGTCGCCGTCGGGCACGGGATAGACGTTGAGGCGGTTCAGCCGCTGCTGGTGGGCGCGCAGGGCGTCGCGGAAGCCGACGACGGCCGCCCGCAGGTGCGTGTGGTCGAGCCCGTCGAGCACCCCCATCGGCCGGAGCGTAGACGCCCATGGCCTGCTGGTACCGTGTCCTGCGATGGCTTCTGTATGTGAGATCTGCGGCAAGCACCCGTCCTTCGGGATGAGCGTGAGTCACTCCCACCGGCGCAACAAGCGCCGGTGGAACCCCAACATCCAGCGGATCCGGGCGGTTGTCGCCGGTTCTCCCCGCCGGTTGTCGGTGTGCACCTCGTGCATCAAGGCGGGCAAGATCACCAAGCGCGTCAGCTAGAGCTGGAGCGCCCCCGTCAGATCGCACCCTCGGCCAGCTGGTTGAGCACCTTCACCTTGCCGACGGCGATCACGACGTCCCCCTCCCCCAGCACGCTGTCGGCCCGGGGCGGCACCAGCAGCTCCCCCCCGGGGCGCTTCAGCGCCAGCAGCATGACCCCGTCGTAGGGCCGGCAGACGTCGCGTACCTCCCGTCCCGCGTACGGCGAGCCCACCCCGATCACCAGCTCCTCGATGCGCAGGTCGGGCGCCACGCTGATCATGTCGACGAACTCGATCATCGCCGGCTGCATCGACAGCGACGCCATCCGCACCCCGCTCAGGCCGTAGGGCGAGATCACCCGGTTGCTCCCGGCCCGGTGCAGCTTCTCGACCGACTCCTGGCGGGACGCCCGGGCCACGATGAACAGGTCGGGCTTGAGGGAGCGGGCGGTGAGGGTGATGTACACGTTCACCGCGTCGGAGTCGACCGCGCACAACAGGGCCTTGGCCCGGTGGATCCCGGCCTGCTCGAGGATGGCGTCCTCCGTCGGGTCGCCCATGATGTAGGTCATGCCGTCGTCGGCCATCCTGACCTCCAGGTCCTCCAGGGTCTCGATGACGACGACCTGCTGGCCCTGCCTCACCAGCTCCTCGGCCGCGGCCCGCCCCACGCGCCCGTAGGCACAGATGATGTAGTGCCCGTCGAGGGCGTCGAGCCGGCTGCGCATACTCCTCCGTTTCAGGAACAGGCCGAGCTCACCGCTGGCCAGGGCGGTGGTGAACGCCCCGATCAGGATGAACACGGCACCGACGCCGATGGTGATCAGGGTCAGGGTGAAGACCCGCCCGGCCGGGCTCAGGGGATGGATCTCGCCGTAGCCGACCGTCACCAGGGTGGTCACGGTCATGTAGAGGGCGTCGAGGACGCCGAAATCCTCGATCAGGACGTAGCCGAGGGTGCCGTAGACCACGGCGAAGGCCAGCAGCGCGGCCGGGAGCCGCATCTGCAGCGCCACCAGCCGGGCTGCGCCGCGGCCCACCGTCCGGCGCCTGCCGAACATCGGCCGGGGGGGACGGGGCCGCATGGCGCAAGTTCTAGACCCACCGCTGCCTCGCCGCTAGCTCTCCCGGGGAGACAACCCTCAGGGGGATCGGGCCCAGCCGGGGTCGACGGGGCCCACGCCGCTGCCCAGGGCCACGCCGCCGGCGACGGCCCGTTCGACGAAGCGCTTGGCCGCGACGCAGGCGTCCGCCGGGTCCATCCCCCGGGCCAGCTCGGCCGCGATGGCGGCCGACAGCACGCAGCCGGTGCCGTGGGTGTGGCGACCGGGGATCCGGACACCCTCCAGCCACACCGGGCCGTCGCTGTCGGCGTTCTCGGCGGCCAGGAGGCAGTCGGGCGACGTGTCGCCCGCCAGATGACCCCCCTTCACCAGGACCACCTCGGGACCGAGGTCGAGGAGGGCGCGGGCGGCCGACTCCATGTCGGCCCGGGTCCGCACCGGGAAGCCGACGAGGGCCTCGGCCTCGGGCAGGTTGGGGGTGAGCACCGTCGCCAGCGGGAGCAGGAGGGCGCGGATGGCGTCGACCGCGTCCACCGCCAGCAGCCGGTCGCCGTGCTTCGACACCAGGACGGGGTCGACGACCAGCGGCCCCACGCCGAGCTCGGCGACGGTGGCGGCCACCGCCTCGACCACCGCGGCCGACGCCAGCATGCCGGTCTTGGCCGCGTCGACGCCCAGGTCGGCGGCCACCGACGCGATCTGGGCCCGGACCAGCTCCGGGGTGACCGTCTCGAAAGCCTGCACGCCGAGGGTGTTCTGGGCGGTCACCGCGGTGATCGCCGCCGTCCCCCACACCCCGTGGGCCTCGAACGTCTTGAGGTCGGCGGCCACGCCCGCCCCCCCGCCCGAGTCGGTGCCGGCGATGGTGAGGGCGACCGGCCGCCGGCGGACGCTCACCAGCGGTGCTCCCAGCCGACGTCGGGGAGGTCGGCGTCGCGCAGGCGGCGCTCGGACGCATCCGCGGTGCACCAGCCGATGGCGATGGGCAGGCCGAGCCCGAGCTCGACGAACACGGCGGCCACCCGGTCGGGATCGGGGGCGGCGAAGACCAGCTCGTAGTCCTCACCGCCGCCCAGGGCGAGGAGCTCGGGCTCGTCGCTCACCCGGGGGACGCCCAGCGCCACCGGCACCTTCTCGATCACCACGCCCACGCCCGAGGCGGCGGCCAGGTGGCGCAGGTCGGACGCCAGCCCGTCGGACACGTCGATCATGGCGGAGGCCCCCGCGGCCCGGGCCGCCGCCCCCTCCGCCAGCCGGGCCCGGGGCCGGCGATGGGCCCGCACTAGGTCGTCGAAGAACTCGATCGCCTGCTCCCCCTTGACCCCGCCGGTGGCGGCCGCCTCCCGCAACACCATCAGTCCCGCGGCCGACGACCCCAGCGGGCCGGTGACGAACAGCCGGTCGCCGGGACGGGCCCCCGAGCGCAGCACCGGTGGCGGGTCTGGCGGCCCGGCGTCGCCGGCGATGGCGACCGACACGACCAACGTGGGCGCCGACGTCATGTCGCCGCCCACCACCGGGCACCCGTAGGCCTCCGAGGCGGCGAGGAGCCCGTCGTAGAGCAGGTCGACGTCGACCTCGCCCAGGGGGCCGGCCACGCTCACGACCGCCGCCAGCGGCCGTCCCCCCACGGCCGCCACGTCGCTCACGTTGGCCACCAGCGCCTTCCATCCGAGGTCGTCGAGGCCCACCAGCGACAGGTCGGCGTGCACCCCGGCGACCACCGCGTCGGACGCGAGAAGCAGCGCCCCCGAGGGCCCCGGGACCAGCGCCACGTCGTCGCCCACCCAGACCTGCCCCTCGGGGCCCGGTCATACGCCGGCGCAACTGCTCGATGAGGGCGAACTCGCCCGGTAGGATCGTGAAGTTCACGTTACGCGTCCCCACCACCAGGCATCGGAGGCCTCTTGCAGGGCGTCATCAAGTCGTACGACCCCGGCACCAAGGAAGGCGTCCTCGTCCGGGACACCGATCGCAGCGAGTACGACCTCGCGGCCGACGCCATCACCGGGTCGGTCTTCCGCATGCTCCGGCAGGGCCAACGGGTCGTCTTCGACCTCAACGGCGCCGGTCGAGCCCACAAACTGCGCTTGGGCTCAGAAGTCGATATGGGTACACCAGGATTCCCTCCCAGAGTGAAAGAGGATTGATGGCCAAGACTGCGCACGCCCAGACCACGAACGCGAAGCTGCTGGCCTGGGTCGACGAGATGGAGGCCCTCTGCACCCCCGACCGGGTGGAGTGGTGCGACGGCTCCCAGGAGGAGTACGACCGCCTCTGCCAGCTGCTGGTCGACGGGGGCACCCTGACCGCCCTCGACCCGGAGAAGCGCCCCGGCAGCTACTGGGCCACGTCCGACCCGGGCGACGTCGCCCGCGTCGAGGACCGCACCTACATCTGCTCGGCCGAGGAGATCGACGCCGGTCCCACCAACAACTGGCGCGACCCGGCCGAGATGAAGGAGGTCCTCACCGGCCTGTTCGCGGGCTCGATGAAGGGCCGCACCATGTACGTGGTGCCCTTCAGCATGGGCCCCCTGGGCTCGCCCATCGCCCACATCGGCGTCGAGATCAGCGATTCCGCCTACGTGGCCATCAACATGCGGATCATGACCCGCATGGGCCAGGCCGTCCTCGACACGCTGGGCGACGGCGAGTTCGTCCCCTGCATGCACTCGGTGGGCGCCCCCCTCGCCGACGGCCAGGCCGACGTGTCGTGGCCGTGCGACGCGGAGAACAAGTACATCGTCCACTTCCCCGAGGAGCGCGCCATCTGGTCCTACGGATCGGGCTACGGCGGCAACGCCCTCCTGGGCAAGAAGTGCTTCGCCCTGCGCATCGCCTCGGTCATGGCGCGGGACCAGGGCTGGCTGGCCGAGCACATGCTCATCCTGAAGCTCACGTCGCCCGAGAAGGAGGTCCGCTACGTGGCCGCCGCCTTCCCGTCGGCCTGTGGCAAGACCAACCTGGCCATGCTGGTGCCCACCATCCCCGGCTGGGACGTCCAGACGGTCGGCGACGACATCTGCTGGATGAAGTACGGCGCCGACGGCCAGCTCTACGCCATCAACCCCGAGGCCGGTTTCTTCGGCGTGGCCCCGGGCACGTCCGACGACACCAACCCCAACGCCATGACCACCCTGCTCAAGAACTCCCTGTTCACCAACACCGCCCTCACCGACGACGGCGACGTGTGGTGGGAGGACATGACCAAGGAGAAGCCGGCCCACCTCACCGACTGGAAGCGCAACGACTGGACTCCCGAGTCGAAGACCCCGGCCGCCCACGCCAACGCCCGTTTCACCACCCCCGCCAGCCAGTGCCCGGTGATCGCCCCCGAGTGGGAGGACCCCAAGGGGGTGCCGATCTCGGCCATCCTCTTCGGCGGCCGCCGCTCGTCGGTGATCCCCTTGGTGCACGAGTCGTTCAGCTGGCAGCACGGGGTGTTCCTGGGCTCGATCATGGCGTCGGAGACCACCGCGGCCCAGGCCGGCGCGGTCGGCAACCTCCGCCGTGACCCCTTCGCCATGCTCCCCTTCTGCGGCTACAACATGGGCGACTACCTGGGCCACTGGCTCGACGTGGGCGCGGCCGCGGCCGACCAGTCGAAGCTCCCCAAGCTGTACTACGTCAACTGGTTCCGCAAGAGCCCCGAGGGCAAGTGGCTGTGGCCCGGCTTCGGCGAGAACAGCCGGGTGCTGGCCTGGATCTTCGGCCGGATCACGGGCAGCGCAGAGGCGGTCGAGACGGTCATCGGCAACCTGCCGGCGCCCGGCGCCCTCGACGTGTCCGGCCTCGACGTCGACGACGCGGCGATGGACGAGCTGCTCCGGGTCGACGTCGACGAGTGGCGGGCCGAGATCCCCTCGATCGAGGAGCACTACGCCAAGCTCGGCGAGCGCCTGCCCGTCGTCCTCAAGGACGAGCTCCAGGCCCTCGAGAAGCGGCTCAGCTCGTAGAACGTCGGGCTCGTAGGATTCGCCTAGATTTCGGGACCCGACCCAGGGGATGACCCGAGACAAGGAGCGTGGATGTCGGTTCGTGCATACGTGCTGATCCAGACCGAGGTGGGCAAGTCCACACAGGTGGCCCACACGGTGGCCGACATCGAGGGGGTGGTGGCGTCCGAGGGCGTCATGGGGCCCTACGACGTCATCGCCCGGGCGGAGGCGGAGTCCAACGACGCCATGAACAAGCTCGTCGTCAACCGGATCCAGCTCATCGACGGGATCACCCGCACCCTCACCTGCCCCGTAGTCAACCTCTGAAACGGGACTACTTCAGCAGCAGGGCGCGGATGGCGAGGCCCATGACGAACAGGCCGCCGAAGCCGTAGAGCAGGTACAAGCGGTGCCTCAGCTGCTGGCGGTAGGAGTGGATGATCGCCACCGCGATGATGCACAGGAACCCGTAGAACGTGTGGAACTGCGGCGGCTCGATGTCGTGGCCCGCCATCAGCCACACGCCCAGGATCACCTCGACGAACACCGACACCTGGGCGAACCCGGTGAACCACCAGAGGGTCCGGTGTCTCAGGGCGGGCCGCCGGGCGGCGGCCAGGGCCCACAGGCCGGCGAGGCCGTTGCCCACGATCACGACCCACGACCAGGCGCCGTGGACGGAGCGCAGCATCAGGACCGCGGGTGGATCTAAAGGCCGGCGAAGAGGTCGGTCTCGTGGGGGCGGCCCGGCGGGGCGCCGACCAGGATGTACCACTCCTGGCCGAAAAAGACCCGGAACAGGTCCGGGTTCATGGCCAGGAAGAACGAGGCCTCCGAGATCTGGCTGGCGTGGGCGCCCATGGCCTTGCGCTTGAGGTCGAGGACGTCGCTGACGTCGAGGGTGGTGGTGACCCGCTCGTGGCCGACACCAAGCTCGAGGCCGCTTGGATCGAAGTCGCCCGGCATCTCGACACCCGCCGCCGCCAGGTCGGCGAGCGTCTGCTCGAAGGCGTCCCTGTCGACGGTGTTGAGGTACACCTTCCGGGTACCGGCGAGGGCGCCGGCCCGCACGCCCACCCGGTGGACCTGGATGTGGTCGGGGTGGCCGTACACCCCATTCTCGTCGTAGGCGGTGAGGACGTCGGCCGCCTCCTCCTCCAGGATGTCGGCCAGGCGGCGGGCCGCCTCCTCGACGTCGGCCTGCCAGAAGCAGTCGGGGTCGTCGTTGGTGGGCAGGCCGGCCATGCCCGAGTCGACGTAGCCGAGGAACTCCACCCGGTCGACTCCCAGCACCGCGGCGGCGGCATGGGTCTCCTCCACCCGGCGCTGCCACAACGCCTCTCCCGGCTCCAGGTATCCCTCGGCCACTTCGCCCCGCTCGCCCCTGGTGGCCACCACCAGCACGACCCGGTGCCCGGCCGCCGCCGCGTGGACCATGGCGCCGCCGGTGGCGATGGCCTCGTCGTCGGGATGGGCGTGGAAGACGACGAGGGTGCTCATCGACCCGACGGTACCCGGGCCGCAGGCGCGCCCGATTACCGGGTTACAGGCGGTCGAGCAGTTTGGCCTTCTTGACGTCGAACTCGGCCTGGGAGATGACGCCCCGCTGGCGCAACTCCTCCAGCTTCTCCAGCTGGTCGAGGGGCGACAGCTCCCGGCGCCCGGCCATGCGGTCGGCATCGCGGGCCTGGGCCTGCTCGATCTGGTGGTGGATCAGGTTCTGGGTGCGCTCGGGGTGGGGGAAGCTGCTGAACAGCTGCTGGCCCCGCTCTCCCGCCGACTCGATCAGCAGGTCGCCCGCCCCCAGCAGGCGTTGGAAGAGCGTGGAGTGGAAGGACACGTCGTTGAGGCGCTCGAGGGGGATCTCCCGGCCCGACTTCGACACGACCCCCGCCCGGTGGATGAGGCGGTCGGTGGTGACCACGAACGTGGTGGTGGCCCACTTGGCGTAGCGGACCACGAACCACACCAGGGCGATGACGGCCAGGAGGAGGATGGGGATCATGGCCAGCCGCTGGACGTCGCCCGCGACCTGCGACGAGACGAACACGGCCAGGACGAGCATCACCAGCAGCCCCAGCGCGGGACCGGCCAGGAAGAACCAGTGGGGGCGCATCTCGAGGACGATGTCCTCGCCCTCGTTCAGGTACTTGCGGGGGAAGGCCATGGGGCGACCAGGCTAGCGGCGAGGCCGCTCAGGCGAAGAGGCGGAGCTGGCACAGCCGGCCCACGGCGTCGTCCCACGAGGCCAGGCGCCGGGCCCGGAACAGCTGGTGGTCGCGGTTGTAGGGGCGGTCGAGCAGCCACGACTGGCAGACCTCGCCCAGCTGCTCCGCCTCGACCGGATTGTCTTCGATGGCGGCCTCGACCCCCAGCGCCCGGGCCAGCTCGGACTTGCCGCCGACGGCGGTGTGGTGCACGGCCTCGAGCGGTAGGCCGTGGGACTCCAGCCAGGCGGCGGTGGCCTCGGCCAGGTGGGGGGCCCGGGCGGTGATGCCCACCAGCCGCCAGCCGGCCTCGAGGAGGGCGGCCACGCCCGTGGCGGCCCCTTCGGACACGGGGGCGGTGCGGTAGAGCTCGGTGTCGGCGAACGTCTCGTCGAGGAAGGCGTGGAACCGGGCCTCGGGCAGCCCCAGGCGCAGGAGCCGCAGGTCGTAGGTGCGCCAGGTGGCCGGGTGGCTGGCCACCCCGAAGCGCTCCGCGATGCGGGCCGCCACCGCCGGCCCGATGTCGCACAGGACCCCGTCGAGGTCGAGTCCGAGAAGCATGGCCACAGGTTACCGAGGCCCTGCGACACTCGAACCGGGGGTCACACCGGCGACGACCATCCGCGATTCTGTCGCACCCCGTCGGTACGGTCGAACGCATGGTCCCCTCCCGCGGTTGCGCCGACGAGCTGCTGGCGGGGCTGAACCCCGCCCAGCGGGAGGCGGTGGTGAGCGAGGCGGCGCCGCTGTGCATCGTGGCCGGGGCCGGGTCGGGCAAGACACGCGTCCTCACCCGGCGCATCGCCTGGCGGGTGGCGCAGGGCACCGCGCTGGCCCCCCACGTCCTCGCCCTCACCTTCACCCGCCGGGCGGCGGGCGAGCTGGGCACCCGCCTGTCCCGCCTCGGCGTGCGCGAACAGGTGGCGGCCGGCACCTTCCACGCGGTCGCCTACGGCCAGCTCCGCCGGCTCTGGGCCGACCGGGGCGACCGGCCGCCGGCGCTGCTCGACCGCAAGGTCGGGTTCCTGGCCCGCTTCGTCCCCCCCGACGTGGCGGCGGTCGACGTCGCCGGCGAGATCGAGTGGGCCAAGGCTCGGCGCGTCACGCCGGCGGGCTACGAGGCGGCGGCCACGGCCGCCCTCCGCCGCCCACCGGTGCCGGCGGCAGCCCTGGCCGCCCTCTACGAGCGCTACGAGCAGGAGAAGGCCAGGGTCGGCAAGGTCGACTTCGACGACCTGCTGATCCTGTGCGCCGACGCCCTGGAGCGCGACCACACGTTCGGCGCGGCCCAGCGCTGGCGCTTCCGGCACCTGTTCGTCGACGAGTTCCAGGACGTCAACGCCTTGCAGCTCCGCCTGCTCGAGGCGTGGCGGGGCGACCGGTCCGACCTGTGCGTCGTGGGCGACCCCAACCAGGCCATCTACGCCTGGAACGGGGCCGATCCGGGCTACCTCACCGCCTTCGGCGCCCGCTTCCCGTCGGCCGCGGTCGTGCACCTCGACGACAACTACCGGTCGTCCCCCCAGATCCTGGCCGTGGCCAACGCCGTCCTCGACAGCTCGGTCGCCGCCACGGGTGACGAGCCTGGCCCCCACCGGCTGCGGGCCCACCAGTCGGCCGGGGCGCCGCCCACCGTGCGGTCGTGGTCATCCGACCGTGAGGAGGCGGCCGAGACGGCCCGCGCCCTCCGCCGCCGCAACGGCACTCGCCCCTGGTCGCAGATGGCCGTGCTCACCCGCACCCACGCCCAGCTGGCGGTGTTCGAGGAGGCGCTGCGGGCGGCGAAGGTGCCGTACCGGGTGCGGGGGCAGGGTTCCTTCCTCGACCAGCCCGAGATCCGCGCCGCGCTGAACGAGATCCGCCGGCGGCCGGGCGACTCGCTGCTGGCCGCCGTCCTCCCCGACCTGCGGGAGATGGCCGAGGAGGCGGGCGGGCAGCGCGAGGGCGCCGGCGCCGGCGGTGAGGGGCAGGGCCACCTCGACGCGCTCCACGGGATGGCTCGGGAGCACCTGGCCACCGATCCGGCCGCCAGCGTGGCCGGCTTCCTGGGCTGGCTCCGGGCCGCCCTGCGGGGCGACGATGCCGTCGACAGCGCCAATGCCGTGGCGCTCACCACGTTCCACGCGGCCAAGGGCCTGGAGTGGGACGTCGTGTTCCTCGCCGGCCTCGAGCACGGCCTGCTGCCCATCAGCTGGGCCGAGAGCACGGAGGCCCTGGCCGAGGAGCGGCGACTCCTCTACGTGGCCGTCACCCGGGCCCGGGTGGAGCTCCACGCGTCGTGGGCCAGGCAGCGCACGTTCGGCCCCCGCACCCTGCACCGCCAGCCGTCGCCGTACCTGGAGGCGATCGAAGCGGCGGTGCGCGACCTGGCCGAGGGCGGCACCGGCGACTCCTGGCGGCGGTGGGTCGACGACGGGCGGGCCCGGCTGCGGGCGGCCAACGGTGGCCGCCCGGGGCGGCCGCCGGGCATGGCCGGGGCCAACGCCGATCCGGGGGTGTTGGCGGCCCTCAAGACGTGGCGCGCCCGCACCGCCCGGGCCACCGGCGTTCCCGCCCTCGTGGTCTTCCACGACACCACCCTCGCTTTGGTGGCCGAGGCCAAGCCCCGCAGCCGCACCGCCCTGCTCTCCCTCCCCGGCGTCGGCCCGGTCAAGGCCGAGCGCTACGGCGACGCGGTGCTGGCGGTCGTCGCCACGTCCGCCCCCGGAGGCTGACGGCACCCTCCGGCGTCAGGCGTCAGGGTCAGTCGAAGTCGGCCAGCAGTGGGGCGTGGTCGGAGGGGCCCTTGCCCTTGCGGGCGAAGCGGTCGATCAGCGCCCAGGTGAGGCGTTCGGCCAGCACCTGGGTGGCGAGGATGAGGTCGATGCGCAGGCCTCGGCCCTGGTGGAAGTCGCCGGCCCGGTAGTCCCACCACGAGTAGAGGTGGTCCTCGCTGTAGCGCTGGCGGAAGACGTCGACCAGGCCCCAGTCCCGCAGGGCGGCGACCGCCTGCCGCTCGGGTTGGGTCACGTGGGTGGCGCCGTGGAGCTTGGTGGGGTCCCAGACGTCGCGGTCGTCGGGCGCCACGTTGAAGTCGCCGCACACGACGAGGGCGGCGGACGGGTCGCAACCGCTCACCAGGTGGCGCCGCAGGCGTTCGAGCCAGGCCAGCTTGGCCGCGTAGAACTCGCTGTCGACCATCCTCCCGTTGGGGACGTACACGCTCGCCACCCGCACCCCGCCGCACGTGGCCCAGAGGAGGCGGGCCTCGGTGGTCTCGTCCTCCGCCTCGTCGGAGAACCCGGCCACCACGTCCTCGATCCCCACCCGGCTGAGGATGGCGACGCCGTTCCACTGCCCCTGGCCGCAATGGGCGGCGTCGTAGCCGAGGCCGGCGAAGGCGAGGGAGGGAAAGGCGCTGTCGGCCAGCTTGGTCTCCTGCAGGCAGAGCACGTCGGGCTGGGCGTAGGCGAGCCACTCCTCCACGCGGGGCAGGCGCGCCTTCAGGGAGTTGACGTTCCAGGTGGCGATCCTCATCCCCGCCGAGCGTAGGCCGGGCCGCAGACCGCCGTCACCGCCCCTGGACACGCAAAAACACGCCGCACCCCGACAAGCCAACTCAGAGACGGTCGAACGAATTTGCGGTCCTGTGATCGCCCGCTCTCGGTGAGAACCACTCCTACGACGAACCGCCTTGGCTGGCTAGGAAGCTCCGGGAGCGGCCCGACGGCTCGCAAGGATGAGACTAGTTGGCGGCAGCCTCGGGCAGGCCGCAGGTGCCCGCGTACTGAAAAAGCAATCGAATCCTGCGGGCGCTGCCGACACGCTGGTGCCGTCCGACGACCACCGGACCGGGGCATCACGCGGCTGATGGTCAGCCTCGACCGGTCAGTTGCTCATGCTGCAGGTGTACGACCTGGGGGTCGACCTTCGCGGTGTTGGCTGTGCTGGTTTTCCGACGGTCTCGAAGTGAAGACAATCCGTCGCCCTGCGCCCGCGGACCTGGGGCACGACACATTCGTTGCACCTAGGCTTCTCGATCGACCGAGGGAGCGCAATGAGCGATCAGAGCCACGGGCCGGGCTGGTGGCTTGCCAGCGACGGGAACTGGTACTCGCCCGAGACCCACCCGAGCTACGTGCCGCCGCCGCCACCTCCTGCGCCGAGCCCATACGCCCGGTTGACCCACAAGTCGTGCCGAGGACGCAACCGTCGCAGCCTGTCGGCTCGGCCCAGCCAGAGTCGGCGCCGACGGTGATTGCTCCCCCGCCACCGGCATGGTCTGGTGGCGTTGGAGCTCCGGGGGAGCATCAGTCGTCGAAGAAGCGCAGCTGGAGGAAGATCGGCCTCATCGGCGGAGGCGTGGTTCTGGTTCTTATCGTGATCGGTGCGCTCGCAGGCGATCCCGACGAGGAGAACGTCGCTGCCGACAAGGTCACGACTACGGCAGGGGTGCCGACCACGCAAGCTCCGACGGCCACGCAAGCTCCGACGGCCACGCAAGCTCCGACGGCCACGCAAGCGACGACGGCCACGCAACCGACGACGGCCACGCAAGCCCCGATCACCACCGCTCCGCCGCCTCCTGCTCCAACCGCGGCCCCTCGTGCCACGGCGCCCCCTACCACCGAGGGGCCCTTTGCGGGCGAGACGGTCAGCCAAAGGAATGCGCGCCAGACGGCCGCGGACTATCTGGAGTACACGTCCTTTTCACGCCGTGGCCTGATTGAGCAACTGGAGTATGAGGGCTTCACACAAGGGGACGCCGAGTACGGCGTAGACGCCCTGAACGTGGACTGGAATGAGCAGGCTGCGAAGACGGCCGCAGGCTATCTGGAGTACACGTCCTTCTCACGCAGTGGCCTGATTGATCAGCTCGTGTACGAGGGCTTCACACAGGCGCAGGCCGAGTACGGCGTCAGCACCACTGGCCTCTAGTAGGGATCGTCGGAACCCATGGGCGTAGGTCAGCCGCCAGCGGGGCCGCCGCTCCCGGAGGCGTATTCCAGCCTGGGCGGGCTTGTACCCCAACCGGTAGCCTTCGCCCACCAAGGTAGCGGGGGAGGCGGAATGCGGGCGAGCAGGGCGATCGTCGGGCTCCTGATCGTGACGACCGCCTGCACAGGCGAGTCCGACTCCCCGGTGACCACTTTGCCCCTCGCTACGACGACCGTTGCCCTACCCCTCACGACGGTTTCGCCTACAACTATCGCGCCACCTGACACGACTCCGCTCCCAACCGAAGAGCCCACTGCCGCGCCCGCTGTTCGGACTGGCACCGTGCCGAATGTGGTGGGTATCGACCTGCAACTGGCTCAGGACGCATTGCAGGCTGCCGGCTTCTACGTCCTGCGATCCCACGACGCAACGGGGCAGGGGCGGTTCCAAGTGGTAGACCGAAATTGGACTGTCGTAGACCAGACCCCTGCGGGGGGCACCGTGATCCCTTTGTCGGGGGTCGTTGATTTGGGCGCTGTCAAGGACGAGGAGTTTTGAGCGGCGCCCCCAGATTGCAAGCGAAGATCAGGCGCAGGTACCGGTTCACTCGGAGCTTCATCGGTACCGACAGCCTTCCCAAGGAGAGCCCGTGGTTGCACACGACCCCCTGTTCGACAGTGCCTGGCTCAAGTGGGCTTGGGCGGTTACTTACGGAGAAGCTTTCGAGGCTGGCGTCAATCGGGCCTCCACGAATAGTGACCCGCAACCCTTCATTACAGTTCGGGCTGAGTATCAGGCTAAGCGTCACGCTTTCGCTATCATTGTCACCAAACTTTCGAACCCCCCCGCTGAGTGGGGACTCCGACTTGGTGATATCGCCTTCAACTACCGGTGCTCCCTCGACCACCTGGCGTGGGCGATTGTCAGCCGGGGCAACCGTCCCCCCAATAAACTGACCGACTCGGAGAGACGGTCCGTCTACTTTCCAATTGAGCGCGACAACGACGCCTTTAATGAGAGAGTCTACCCGACGCAGCGAGGATCGCGCAGCCACCTGCCTGGTGCTCGGCGGACAGATATCGCGATAGTTCGTCGCTTTCAACCTTACTGCCGTGGAGCTACCAGGAGTGGGTTGCAGGTGCTCTCCATACTGTCTGGGCTCAATAACGAGGACAAGCACCGACAGCTTAGTCCCGTCCACTTGTTTCCGACGGGCGGGGTCATACACTGGAGCGCCCTCAGGGATTGCGTTGCAAAGGACAATATTGGTCACGCGCGACGGCGCCCGCTGCAAGTCGGCACAGAAATAGCAACAATCCGGGTCCGTAAGACCGGTCCGCAACCATACCTGGAAGTGGAGGCGGCATTTGCCAGCCAGGTGGGCCTGGGTAATGGAGTGCCCATGCCCAACTGGCTGGACCAGGCCAAGGAATGGATCGGCTTGCTTCTCGCGGAGTTCTCCGAGCCACCGGTTCAGGTCCGTGAGATGCTTTCGGGAATGGACCAGGGTACTGTCTTAACCTATCTATACAATCGGCAGTAGGCCGACAGACAAGAAGTGACTCCCGCGAGGCTGGAACCTCCGGGGGTCAGGACCAAGGAGTTGCACCTCCGATGGCTAAGCCCGGATCCACCGATCGGTGGGCGCCCTGAGGGAGTGCCGATCACGTAGAAGTGCCCCCTGACCAGGGAGAATGGCGGTTGCGAGACCAGCCAAAACCCCGAATCGGAGGGCACCTTCTGGATGCGATCATCCCACAGCCTCGACGGCATCGACGTGACCTTCGACGACGAGCGACTGGTGGCCGATGCCGGACTGATGCTGCCCGCCACGCTCGCCCAGCACCTCGGCTTGCTCGCGCTTGTTCGACGACCACGTCGACCTGGGCCAGGCCGTCGGTCACGCCAACGTGGGCCACAAGGCGATGACGCTGATCCACTCGGCGCTGGCCGGCGGCGACTCGATCGACGATGCCGACGCCCTGCGGGCGGGCGCCACCGAGTCGGTGCTGGGCCACGCCGTGTTGGCCCCGTCGACGCTGGGCACGTTCCTGCGCAGCTTCACCTGGGGTCATGCCCGCCAGCTCGACAAGGTGTCGGGCCAGCTGCTCACCCGGGCCTTCGCCGCCGGTGCCGGTCCCGGTGCGGCGCCGGTGACCATCGATGTCGACTCCTCCATCTGCGAGACCTACGGCCTCAAGAAGCAGGGCGGGGCCAAGTTCACCTACAACCACGTCCGGGGCTACCACTCGCTGCTGGCGGTGATGGCCGGCACCGCCGATGTCCTGCACTGCCGGCTGCGGGGTGGCAACGCCAACTCGGGGCGGGGGGCGGCATCGCTTCCTGACCGAGACGTTCCGTCGCCTGCGCGCCGCCGGGGCGATGGGCCCGATCACGCTGCGGGCCGACTCCGGGTTCTACTCGGGCGCCGTGGCCAACGCCTGTCGGGCCGCTGACGTGGCCTTTTCCATCACCGTGCGCCTCAACCCGGCCATCCGCAGCGCCATCGCCAAGATCCCCGATGATGCCTGGGCGCCGATCCCGTACTTCCTCGACGGTGCCGACGTGGCCGAGACCAGCTACCGGCCGTTCGGAAAGAAGGCCCCTGTGGTGCGACTCATCGTTCGGCGGGTCAAGCCCACCCCGGGCTCGCAGCTGGCCCTGTTGGTCGACTACGCCTTCCACGCCTTCGTCACGAACCGGGTGGGCGAGACGATCATCCTGGAGGCCGACCACCGTCGCCACGCCGAGGTGGAGAACGCCATCCGCGACCTCAAGTACGGCGTGGGGCTCAACCACATGCCCTCGGGGAGCTTCGGGGCCAACGCCGCCTGGCTGGGCCTCAACATCATGGCCCACAACCTGGCCCGCTGGACCAGCCGCATCGGCCTGGGCCAGGGCCTCGTCGCCACCGACACCCTGCGGCGGCGCTACCTGCGCACGCCGGGTCGCCTCAGCCGCTCGGGCCGCCGCACCACCTTGCACCTGCCCCGGAACTGGCCCTGGGCCGAGCAGTTCGAGAAGTCGCTGGCCAAGCTGCGGGCCGTGGTGCTCGTCACCTGAGCAACCGGAGAGGACGGCGGCTGCCCGTGCCGGCCCCGCCGATCACCCCAACGACAGAATCACCGGAGAACCCTGATCGACACGCCCGCTCTGCGGCCCGAGGCGGAATCCGACGGCCGTTCGGGTGTCCGGACCCATCCGACATCACTGTCGTCCCGCTACGGCGACCGGCCGAAGGCGATCGGTGGATTCGGGCTAAGGCCGGCGTACCCCCGAGCCCTGGTACTGAACAGGTTGCTCGATTGCCTCGAGATCGCGGACCTGATCGCGGACCTTGAGGCGAGGCGCTTGACGGGCCGCCCCCGGCTACCCGATCCGGACGATGGTTGGCATGGCACTGGTCAGTCGCGCTACGCCCGCCGATGTGGACCCGCACGGTTCGCCTGGTCGCCGGGCACCGCTCTCTGCAATCGGTGAAGCTCCCTCGGTTGAGGCCTGCTACGGGCACCCGGAAGTTGGGAGCACAAGGGCGCGCTCGACTCCTGCATCGCCGCCGCTCTCTCGTCAATGCGGTCGGAACTGCCCGACGTCGGATCCACCATCGCCATCGACAGGTCCGATCTTCCGGCCTGCGCAAACGGGCAGCGGTTCATGTCAACCACGGCCCCGAGCGCAAGAAGTTCTCGATCCTGACACGTCGTGGGCCACCGTTCGGCAATCACCAGCCGCAGGGGGCGCGGCTCCACGGCTTCAGGTCCACGCGGCTGTGGACGTGGCTACGAGCCTTCCCGTTTCGTGGGAGACCTCGCTCGCACGCTACGCGGCCCCGCCCGACTTCGGGATGGCCTGCACGGCCCTCACTGCGACCTTCGTCGCCTTCGCCGTCTTGGTCGCCTTCGCCGTCGTGGTCGCCTTCGCCGTCTTGGTCGCCTTGGCCGCCTTCGTCGCCTTGATCGCCGTCGCCGTGGTCGCCTTGGTCGCCTTGCCGCCGTCTGCCTTCGTCGCCTGGCCGTCGTCGGGCCCGCCGCCTTCGCTACCGCCGCCGTCGCCGCCGCCGTGGTCGCCTTGGACGACTTGGACGACTTGGACGACTTGGCCGTGGTCGCCTTGGACGCCGTGGACGCCTTCGTCGGCTTCGTCGTCCCGGCCGACTTCGCCGCGGTGCCCGCCGTCTCTGCCGGCTCTATCGACATCGCCTTCGCGGCGGACGTGGCTCTCCGGGCCCTGCCCGCCGCCGACGCCGCCGCGTCGGGTAGCGGTTCGGACGGCGGCGCCTCGCCACCGGTGCCGGCGCTGGTGGTGGGACCGGACCCGTCGGTGTCCGCCTTCGAGGCCCCCCGGCGGGGGCGGGAGGACCGCGGGGCCGGTGGGGCGCCACGGCTCGGAGCACCTGCGGTAGTGGGAGCCTTCTTGATCGTCGAACGCCGCGGCCCGGACCGGGCGGGCGCACCGGCCGCCTCAGCCGCCGGCGCGGCCTCGGGCGGGGTGTCGGCGACGGCGTCGGGCGCAGATGCGGCGGCCTTGCGGGAGCGCTTCGCCGCCGGTCGGGCCGGTCCGGCGGCGGCCGGTTCGGGCGACGCCTCCGCCGCGACCGCAGTCTCGCCGACCGACGCCGCCGCCTTTTTCGACGGAGCTGATGCCCGCTTCGCGGAGGCCCGGGTCGACGGTCGCTTCATCGCCGGCGCCGGGCTCTCGACCATCGACGAAACCGGGCTCTCGGACACCGGCGCCGGGCTGGCCGCCGGGGCAACCGGGCTCCCGACCACCGGCGCGACCGGGCTCTCGGCCGCCGGGGCGTCCGCGCTCTCGCCGTCGGTCGACGCGACCGCCTTCTTCCGAGGCGTTCCCCGGCGGGTGGCCTTCGCCGCGGAGGAGGCGGCCGGCACCGGCGCCGCGTCCGACACCGCGACCACCAACTCCTCGGCAGCGTCCGCCTTCTTCGAGGCCCCCCGCCGGGAACGGGGCTTCTTCGCCGGCGATTCGGTCGGGGTCTCGTCGGGGGCGGTGGTTGCGTCGTCGGCCGGGGCGACGGGCGTCGCCGTCCGCCGCCTCCTCCTGGTGGCGGCCGGCTTCTCCTCCGCCCCGGCATCGTCGAGGACGGCGGCCGCCTCCTCGATCTCGTCGATCTCGGCCTCGACCGTCTCCTGGGTGACCCTGCCCGCCGGCCGGGCCAGGCCGGGAAGGGCCAGCTCGATTCCCCGGCGGGGCGGATCGAGGGCCTGCACGACGAACATGCGGACCTCGCCCCGGGTGAGGACCTCCTTGGCGCTGCGGGGGGCGGGGTCGCCCAGTCCCACGACGGGTGCGTAGCAGCGGGCCCCGTCGGCGTTCACGAACGCCCCGTGGGACGTGAAGCTGTCGACCTCGCCCTCCACCTCGCTGCCCAGCCGGTGGTTGGCGATGAACGTGATGAAGGGCAGGGGCTCGTTGACGGCGTCGGGCGACGACGTGGACGGGCCCCGGCGCCGACCCCGCTTGGTGCGGCCGGGGGCGTCGGGCTCGATGGCCTCGGCCGTGGCCTCGGCGATCGCCTCCGCCACCGGCTCCTCGACCTTCTTCGGCGTCCGCCGCCGGGCCCGCTCCGCGTCGCGCACCGCGACCCGGCTCTTGGGTCCACGCACCGGTGTGCGGGGGGTGAAGATCCACCCCACCCCGGGCACCGGCTTGCCGCCGATCAGGCGGCCCTCCTCGAAGAGCCACTTGTACTCGCCGTGGAACTCCTGGAACGAGTCGTTGGACAGCACGACGGCGCCGGTGCGATCGGCGATGCGGAGCAGGAACCCGTCGCCCCGGCCGATGGCGCCGGCCGGCGGGGACACGATCTCGCCCGCCTCCTCGGCGTCCTCGAGGATCTGGCGCTCCGATTCGTCGATGCGGTAGCTGAAGGACGCGTCGACCACGACGATGATGTCGTCGTCGACGTGCTCCTCCCGGAACGAGCGCACGGCCTCGTCGAGCTGGGCCAGGCTCGGCAGCGAGCGACCCTCGGTCGCCAGGTTGGAGCCGTCGACGACGACACGCTGGGGCGTCAGTTTTTCGGTTGTCACGGTGCGCTCAGTCAAGCATCCGCGAGCCGGCGGAGGCGTGATCCGGGACGGTGGCCACACCTAGAGACCGGCGAACGTGCGCTCGAGGAGCTCCGCCTGCTCGTGCTGGTGGACGGTGTGGCTGCCGCTGGCGGGGCTCGCCGACTCCGTCCGGCTGACGTGGCGGAGCGACACGCCCTCGGGCAGCAGGCGGGACAGCCGGCTGCTGACGAAGTTCCACGGGCCCATGTTCTCGGGCTCCTCCTGCAGCCACACCACCTCGGTGGCCTGGGGGTACCGCGAGACGGTGTCGAGCACCAGCAGGCCGGGCCAGGGGGCGAGCTGCTCCACCCGCACGACCGCCGCCGGGAGTCGGCGCTGGTCGCGCAGGGCGAGGGCGTCGATGGCGACCTTGCCCGAGGCCAGCACCACCCGTCGCACGGGCTCCCGCCCGCCGCCCGCCGGGTCGCCGCGCTCGAAGGCGGGATCGTCGAGGACCTCCTGGAAGCGCCCGGTGACCAGCTCGTCGACCGGGGAGCGGGAGCTGTGGGCCCGCAGCAGGGACTTGGGCGTGAACATGATCAGCGGCCGGCGCCGGGACCGGCGGACCTGGCGCCGCAGCACGTGGAAGTACTGGGCCGCGGTGGTGGCGTTGACGACCTGCAGGTTGTCGCCCGCGCACAGGGTGAGGAAGCGCTCGATCCGGGCCGACGAGTGCTCGGGGCCCTGGCCCTCGAAGCCGTGGGGCAGCAGCAGCGCCAGGCCCGAGCTCTGGCCCCACTTCGACTCGGCGGCGGCGATGAACTGGTCGATCACCACCTGGGCCCCGTTCCCGAAGTCCCCGAACTGGGCCTCCCACGCCACCAGCGCCGAGGTGTGCACGACCGAATAGCCGTACTCGAAGCCCAGGGCGGCGTACTCCGACAGCAGGCTGTCGTAGACCCGGAAGCGACCCTGCCCGGGGGCGAGGGCGGCCAGCGGCACGTGCTCGTGTCCCGTCAGTGAGTCGACGAGGACGGAATGGCGTTGGGAGAACGTGCCCCGGCGGGTGTCCTGGCCCGCCAGGCGGATGTCGACCCCCTCCAGCAGCAGGGAGCCGAAGGCCAGCGCCTCGGCCAGCGACCAGTCGACCAGGCCGTCGCGGTAGAGGACGTGACGGGCTTCGAGCAGCCGGGCCAGCTTGGGATGCACGGTGAACCCGTCGGGGGCGGTGTGCAGTCCCCCCGCCACCTTGTCGAGCACGGACCGGGGCACGCCCGTGTCGACGACCGGCGGCATCAGCGCCGGCGTCGGGCGGGGCCGCACCGCCGGCGGGGGCGCCGACTGCCGGGTCTCCTCGAACGACGCCTGCATCCGGGCCAGGAAGTCGTCGAGGGCCTTCTCCGCCTCCTCGACGGTGATGTCGCCCCGCCGCACGAGGGTCTCGGTGTAGAGCTTGCGCACCGAGCGGCGGCCCTCGATGAGCCGGTACATCAGGGGCTGGGTGAACGACGGGTCGTCGCCCTCGTTGTGGCCGTGGCGGCGGTAGCAGACCATGTCGATCACCACGTCCTTGTGGAACCGCTGGCGGAAGCCGAAGGCCATCCGGGCCACCCGCAGGCAGGCCTCGGGGTCGTCGCCGTTGACGTGGAAGATCGGCGCCTGGACCATCTTGGCCACGTCGGTGGCGTACACCGACGAGCGGGCCTCGGCCGGGGCGGTGGTGAAGCCGAGCTGGTTGTTGACGACCAGGTGGATGGTGCCGCCCACCCGGTAGCCCCGCAGGGCCGACAGGTTGAGCGTCTCGGCCACCACGCCCTGGCCGGCGAAGGCGGCGTCGCCGTGGATCACCAGGGGCAGCACGGCGAACGCTCCCACATCACCATTCGGCGGGTCGCCGATGAGGTCCTGGCGGGCCCGCACCATGCCCTCCACCACCGGGTCGACCGCCTCCAGGTGGGACGGGTTGGAGGCCAGGGTGACGGGCAGGGGCTGTCCCGACCGGCCCACGAACTTGCCCGACGCCCCGAGGTGGTACTTCACGTCGCCCGAGCCCTGGGTGGTCTCGGGGTCGAGGTTGCCCTCGAACTCCCGGAAGAGCTTGCGCAGGGGCTTGCCCACGATGTTGGCCAGCACGTTGAGCCGGCCCCGGTGGGCCATCCCCAGCACCGCCTCCTGGATGCCGGCCGTCGCCGACTGGTCGAGGATCTCGTCGACGAGGGGGATGAGGCTCTCCGCCCCCTCCAGGCCGAAGCGCTTGTGTCCCACGTACTTGGTGTGGAGGAAGCGCTCGAAGGCCTCGGCCGCGTTGAGCCGGCCCAGGAGGTAGAGCTGCTCGGCGGTGTCGAGGGTGGTGGGGACGCCCTCCACCTGCTCCTGGATCCAGCGCTTCTGCTCCGGCTCCTGGATGTGCATGTACTCCACGCCGATGCGGCGGCAGTAGGCGTCGCGCAGGATGCCCAGCAGGTCGCCCAGGGTCATGAGGTCGTGGCCGGCGAGGCCGTCGGTGTAGAACTCGCGGTCGAGGTCCCAGATGGTGAGCCCGTAGGTGGCGGGGTCGAGCTCGGGGTGGGTGCGGGGCTCCTTCCACCGCAGCGGGTCGAGGTCGGCGATGAGGTGGCCCCGCACCCGGTACATGTTGATGAGCGTCTGGACGTGGACCTGCTTGACCCGCTGGGCGTCGTGGTCCTCGGGCGGGTTCGTGTCGGGCCGCCACCGCACCGCCTCGTAGGGGACGCCCAGCGACCGGAACACGTCCTTGTAGAAGCCGTCGGCGCCGCACAGCAGCTCGTGGATCTGGGCCAGGAACAGCCCCGATTCCGCCCCCTGGATCACCCGGTGGTCGTAGGTGGACGACAGGCTCAGCGTCTTGGAGATGCCCATCTGGGCCAGCACCCGCTTGTCGGACCCCTCGAACTCGGCCGGGTAGCCCAGGGCCCCGACGCCGACGATCACGCTCTGGCCCGGCATCAGGCGGGGGACGGACGAGACCGTGCCCAGGATGCCCGGGTTGGTGAGGGTCATGGTGACGCCGGCGAAGTCGTCGGGACCGATGCGGTTGGCCCGCACCCGGCGGATGAGTTCCTCGTAGGCGGCGTGGAACCCGGCGAAGTCGAGGGCGTCGGCCTGCTTGATGCAGGGCACGAGCAGCGTGCGGCTCCCGTCGGCCTTGGGGACGTCGACCGCCAGTCCCAGGCCGACGTGGTCGTGGGGGACGATCACGGGCCCGTCGTCGGTGTCGGCGTAGGTGGACTTCATGGCCGGGACGGCGTCGAGGGCACGTACCACGGCGTAGCCGATCAGGTGGGTGAAGCTGACCTTGGTGGACCCGATCCGCCCCAGGTAGCCGTTGATGACCTTGCGGTTGACCTCGAGCAGGCGGGCGGGCACCACCCGGGTGCTGGTGGCCGTGGGGACGGCCAAGCTGGCCTCCATGTTGGCCGCGATGCGGGCCGCCGCCCCCCGCAACCGCCGGGCGCCGGGCGGGCCCGCGCCGGAGCCCGGGGCGCCGGGGCCTGGGGCGACTGGGCCCGGGGTCACGGGGCCGGGCGTCACGGGGCCGGGCGTCACTGCGCCGGGGGCCACTCGCGGCCCGGGGCGTCACCGGGCCGGGCGTCACTGCGTCCGGGGCCACCGGGTTGGGCGCCGGTGCCGCTGCCAGGACCGGGACGGGGATCGGGGCGGCCGGCGACGTGACTCGGGCCGTAGGGGCCGCAGCCGCGCCAGTGGCGGTGACCAGCGGTCCTGCGTTGGCGGGCAACCGGTCGCCCTCGGGTCGGTAGTCCTCGAAGAAATCGCGCCAGCTGGCACTGACCGAGGACGGGTCGGAGCGGAACTGCTCGTACATCTCGTCGACCAGACCGGCGTTGGCTCCGAAGCTGCCGGCCACCGCCGGACCCGCCACTAGCGCGATCCCCCGGTCACCGGTCGCCGAGCCCCCTGGTGGATGCACACAGGTCGATTCTACCGGCGGGTAGCGTCGTGCCCGTGGCTCCCGAACATCAGGTCGGCGACGTGGTCGTCGACCGCTTCGAGTTGCTCTTCCCGATCCGCTCCGGCGGCATGGGCGTGGTGTGGCGGGCACGCGACCTGTTGGAGGAGGGGGAGGTGGCGGTCAAGGAGATCCGCTTCCCCGCCATGCTCGAGGAGCCGGCCCGCACCGCGCTGACGGCGAAGCTCATGGAGGAGGCCCGCACCCTGTCCTCCCTCGAGCACCCCGGCCTGGTGCGGATCGTCGAGGTCCTCGACGCCGAGGACCCGCCCCTCGTCGTCACCGAGCTGGTCGAGGGACCCACCCTGGCCGGCAGGCTCGCATCCGACGGCCCTTTGTCCCCCGAGCAGGTGGCGATGGTCGGCGTGGGCGCCCTCGAGGCGCTGGCCGCCTGCGCCGCGGTCGGCGTGTCGCACCGCTTCGTGCGGCCCTCCCGGATCCTCCTGCCCTACGACGGGCCCGTCCGGCTTGCCGACTTCGGCGTGGCCGCCCTCGTGGGCGACCCCGACGTCACCCCCACCGGAGCGGTCGCCGACTCGGCCGGCTACCTGGCCCCGGAGCACCGGACGGTGCCCACCGGCAGCGCCGCCGCCGACCTCTGGGCCCTGGGCGTCACCCTGTACACCGCGGTCGAGGGCGTGCCCCCCTTCGCCGGCGAAACCACCAAGGCCACGCTCGCAGCCATCGCCGGCGAGCCGCCCCGGCCGGCGGTGCGGGCCGGGGCCCTGGCCCCGGTGCTCGAGGCCCTGCTGGCCAAGTCCCCCGGAGACCGCCCCGATCACACCCGGGTGCGGGAGATGCTGAACGAGGTCGCCCTGGTGTCGGTGGGGGCCCGCACGGCTCCGCTCGAGCCGGCCGAGGCCCTCGACCGGATGTTCCACCGCGATCCCGACACGCCCCAGCTCCATCTCATGCCGCCCGACGAGGCGCCCGCCGTCCAGGCCACCGCCGGGTCCGGGGCGGGGGCGGGGGACGGGTCCGACGGCGACGAGCCCGTCCGCAAGCCCCGCCCGATGCCGACGCCCGAGCCTCGCACCCGCCACCGCAAGCTGTGGACCGTGGTCTGCGCCCTGTCGATCGTCGGCGTCCTGGCCAGCCTGCTGGCCGCCGGGGGCCAGAAGGCGGTCGTGCGCGACAAGAACAAGGACCTCGCCCTGCAGTGGGTCACCCACAAGGACGAAGCGGCCGGGTACTCCATCGACCATCCCGCAGCATGGAAGCCAACGGTTGAAGGCCACCTCACCGACTTCCGCGACCCCGTCACCGGCGCCGCCCTCCGGGTGGGCTACCAGGAACCGCCGAAGAACACGCCCGAGGGGCTGTGGCTGCAGCTCGAGAAGGAGTTCCAGGCCGAGCACCCGGACTACCAGCGGGTACGGCTGAGCCAGAGCGTGCACGACGGCCGGCCGGCTGCGGTGTGGGAGTTCACCTGGTCCAACAACGGCGTCGACCTCCACAACTACGACCTGGCCTTCACCACCGGCACCCAGTCGTACGCCATCAACTTCCAGACCCGGGAAGCCGACTGGCTCACCATGCGGAGCATGTTCGACCGCTTCACCGACTCCTTCGAACCTCCGGCGTAGGCGGAGGCGGACGCGCCGGCGGCGGGCGCGGCGCAGCCCACCGGCAGGGAGCAAAGAGGTCGGGGCTGGGGTGCACGGCGGACGCACCCCGGGCCCCGACGAAGTCGAGTTTTCACACATTCCGGTGCGCTCGTCAAGCCGGGAAGCGGTGGAAAGAGACAAAATTGGGTCAACCTCGGGCGGCGCGATGCCGATAGGCGAAGTATGACGACGCAGACGTCCTTCACCAGCAGGGCGGTGATCCGAACCATCGAGGCCGGTAATACGGCGGTGTGCACGTGGTGCGGCGAGCCGGTGAAGTTCAGGGCCAAGCTCCGCCTCCTGCAGGTGATCGCCAATGTCTACGTCGACGGTGCGTGGAACCGGGTCGAGCATTTTCACGACTCGTGCTACGAGCTCGCCGGGCAGCCCTATGGCAGCGCCGCCTGACGCGACCCGGTTCCAACCACCGGCCACCTGACCTGGCGCCTGAACGTCAGCGGGTGCCTCAGACTCGGGTGACGGGGGCCAACGCCTCCTGCACGTAGGACCAGAGCACATGGGTGGCCGACGCCTGCGCCTCCTGCACCCGGTGGACGCTCTGCGACCGCACGATCACGCACTGCTCCACGTTGGGGTCGACGCCCATCCGCCCGCCGTCGATGCCGGCGAAGCCGATGGTGAGCAGGCCCCGCTTGCGGGCCTCGGCGAAGGCCACCAGGAGGTTCTCGGAGTTGCCGCTGGTGGAGTACCCGATCGCCATGTCGCCGGCCCGGGCGTGGGCGATGATCTGCCGGGAGAAGATCTTGTCGTAGCCGACGTCGTTGCCGAGGGCCGTGATCACGGCCCGGTCCTCCACCAACGAGCGGGCGGGCAGGGGCCGGCCCGACGGCGGACGGGTGTAGAGCTGGGCCACGCCGTCGGCGTCGGTGGCGCTGCCCCCGTTCCCGAAGGCGAACAGCCTCCCCCCGGCGGCGAACCGCGCGGCCATGAGGGCGGCGATCTCCCGCAGCTGCTCGTCGCAGCGGGCGAGGGTGACCAGGCGCAGCTCGGTGCTGACCGCCCACTTCTCCTCGGCCGAGTTGGCCAGGTCGACCAGCAGCGACGTGGCGTCGGTCTCGTCCCCCTCGATGAAGGGATAGAGGAAGTCGGTCGTCTCCTTCATCTGGCCGGTCTCATCTGATTGCGAACCCGGCGTGCACCAGGACGAGGTCGCCCGGCGCGGGGGGGTCGATCAGGGAGACGTCGATGCGCTCCTCGATCCCCAGGGCCCGCACCACCGCCTCGTCGTCGTCGACCGACACCACCTCGGTGAGGCGGCCTTCGTCGGAGCAGGTGATGCACACCTCCTCGGTGCACACGGCGTCGTTGGGAACGTCCTTCAGCAGCCCCGGGTGCTCGAACACCACGTGGGTGAGCTCCCAGAGCAGGTGGTAGATCCGGACGAAGCACTCCGACGCCTCCAGCTGGTCGTCGGTGTCGAGCCAGATGACGTGGTCGGCCGAGCCGGGCGCGGGACGGCTCGAGCCGGCCCCGATCCACACCGTCTCCACGCCCCACGGCTCCCGGCGGCGCATGGCGTCGACCACCTGGGCGTCGTCGCTGCCGGCGAGGGCCACGACGATGTCGCCGGGCCGCACGTTGGCCCGCAGGGTGGCCACCACGTCGGCCCCGATGGGCACGGTGACGGCAGCCAGGGCCCGCTTGCCCACGATGACGGGGTGGACGAACTCCACCGCCACGTGGGAAGCGTGGAACGGCCAGCTCGGGGAGGTGCACCACATGGTGGCCCCGGAGTTGAAACGCCGGGCCAGGGCGAGCGACGCCCGGCCCAGGTCTTCGGCAACAGCGGCGATCTCGGTCATCCGATGGCCCATCCTACGCCCCGCACCGGCCTACGCCCGCCCCACGATCAGGTGGTGGGGGTGGGGGTAGCCCTTGTGGAGGGGCCGGTCGGTCACCGTCAGCCCGTCGTCGGCCATCCAGCCCGCCAACTGCCCGGGCGCCAGGAAGGTGAAGCCGCCCTCGCCCTCGGTGATGCCCAGGAGGCGGACGGCCAGCGTCTCCTGGACCCGGTTCCAGCCCGCCTTCCAGCGGGGCGACGGCGCCATCTCCTTGACCACCAGCACCCCGTCGGGAGCGAGGGCGGCGGCACACTCCCGCAGCAGGTCGCGCTGCTGGGGCTCGGACAGCAGGTAGAGGACGTCGACGATCGCCACCGCGTCCCACGGCCCGTCCGGCAGCCGGCCCGGGGGCAGGCTCGAGAACGTCGCCCCCGAGACGGTCCCCGCCCGCCGGGCGGCCTCGATCTTGGGGCCGTCGATGTCGGTCCCGTGGACCTCCCGCCGCCCGGTGAGCCCCGACCCGCTCTCGAGGGCCAGGTAGTTGGCCAGGAGCCCGTGACCGCAACCGACCTCCAGGATCCGTCCCGCGGTCGGCACCACCGACGCCACCGCCTTCATCGGGCAGGTGGCCCACCGCACCCGGACGTGGATCCGGACGCCGAGCGGGGCGTCACGGTACAGGCGTCGGACGGCCCGGGACGGGCTCACCGCGACCGACCTGGTGTTGGCCACGCGAACGTTCAGGCCAGCTCGGCGTAGGTGGCGAGGGTGAACCCGTGGCGGGCGACCAGGGCTCGGGCCTCGGGCCGGCTCAGCGCGGCCAGCTCGTCCTCCCACCGGTAACCCCACTCGTAGCGGGACCGGTCGGCGTCGTCGCCCTCGCCGGGGTGGACGGCGAGCTCCACCGAGCGCCGGGTGCCGGCCGAGATGCGGGCCAGGACCTTGGGCAGCCGGTCGGAGTCGAGGGCGCCGGCGCACTCGATGCCGACCGCGTCCTCGGGGAAGTGCAGCCCCGCCTTCCCCGCCCGCCGGGCCAGGACCCGACCCAGCACCGTGACCCCGATCCCGGCCGGCGTCACCGACCGGAACCGCGGCACCCGCACCGCGGGGATCCCGAAACGGCCGGCCAGCTCGAGGACGACGCCGCACACCGACGGCCACAGGTGGATGTGCTGGTGGGCGTCGAGGTGGGTGATCGGCAGACCCAGCTCCTGCACCAGCTCGAGCTGGGCGGTGAACTCCCGGCGCAGGTCGTCGGGGTCGATGCGGCCGGCCGCGGCCCGGGCGATGAACCCCTTGTACCCCGGGCTCAGGTGGCCGCGACGGCCGGTCAGGGAGGGGATCTCGGCCGCCGACAGCAGCGGCGGGTCCTCCCCCACCGCGGCCAGGTGCACGCCCACGCCGAGAGCCGGCTCGTCGGCCAGCCACGCCGCCACCTTGGGGTACGCGGGCCCGATGGCCAGGGCCGACGTGCTGGTGACGATCCCCGTGCGGTGGGCGGCCAGGATGCCCCGGGAGATGCCCTCGGTGAGCCCGAAGTCGTCGGCGTTGACGATCAACAGCCTCCTCGGCGGCACCCCAGTCACGACGGCCCAGTCACGACGGCCCAGTCACGACGGCCCAGTCACGACAGGTAGTACCCGCGGGAGAAGGCGCCGGTGAGCAGGACCAGGGCCAGCCCGCTGGCCACGGTGGCCGTGCGGCGGAGCGCGGGGCGGTCGGCCACCAGCTCCCCCGCCACCGCGAAGCACGGGAAGGCGGCCAGCAGGTAGCGGCTCATGCCGAAGAAGTTCTTGGTCGACAGGGCGGACAGGCCGATGAGGAGCAGGACGTAGACGCCGTAGCCCGGCCCGAAACGCCGGAAGACCCGCGGCACCAGCGCCAGGCCGGTGAACGTGAGGACGGGGTGCGCCACGTACGTCAGCCACGAGAGCGGGCTGCTGACGTCGGTGACGTCCTCGAAGAACTGCACCTTCAGCCACGTGCGCCACCCGGCCTGCTGGCCCCACGCCTCCTGGCCGGTGAGGAAGGCCAGCGGGTCGCCGAACCGGACCCAGAGGTAGACGGCGAAGGCGGCCACGCCACCCGCCGACGCCAGCACGCCGGCGTCGCGCCACCAGGGCCGGACCGTCACCCCTTTCGCGGCGGACACCTCGGCCCCCACCCCGGTCGGCCCCGCCCCGGCCGCCACCTCCCGGCGGCGGTCCCACGCCCGCACGGCCAGTCCGACGACGAGCACCGCTCCCATGGGGCGGCTGGCCGTCGCCGCCGCCCCCACCAGCCCGGCCAGCCACGGATGGTCGCGCTCGAGCAGGACGAAGGCGCCGATGACGGCCGCGATGAACACCGCGTCGGCGTAGACGGCCCCGAACAGGAAGAAGGCGTACGGGTACAGCACGAACAGCAGCAGGCTGGCGGTGGCGGCGGCCGGGCTCAGCCGGTCGCGGACCCAGGTGAAGAAGAGGGCGGCGGACGCCACGCCGGCGGCGACGGTGACGAGGATCCCGGCCAGGTAGACGCTGCCCACCGCCCCGCCGGCGGCCCGCATCAGCAACGGATACAGCGGGAAGAACACCACGCTCGACTGCCGGCCCTCGACGTAGGAGTACCCGTCCCGGGCGATGCGGTGGTACCAGCCCGAGTCCCACTGGGCCCAGCCCTCGACCCAGCGGTGACCGGTGAAGGGCGGGACGACGTGGGGCTGGCCCGACCACGGGACGAAGGCCACGGCCAGTCCCGACACGAGGAACAGCACGGCGGCGACCCCGAGGGCGAGGAGTGCGGCCCGTCCCGCCGACGCCTCGATCGGCCGCCCCGGCCGCCCCGGCCGCCCCGGCCGGCGGGTCTGGCGGGCTGTGGTGGACTGCATCGGCTCCTGGATTTCCCCCCCGGCGGCCCGGTCCCGGGAAGCTAGCACGGGCCGCAAAGCCCCGAACCCGGCCGCACCGTCACCCGAGGCGGCGGCGGATCTCCTGCTCGTACTCCGGGAAGTAGCGGCCGATGACGGTGAGGTCGAACGAGCCGAGGATGCTGGACGCGGGCTCCCGCTCGAGCAGGAAGGCGAAGGACTCGTGCACGAGCGTGCTCTCGTCGGTGCCGGGCAGGCCGAGGTCGTCGACCATGCCCGCGGGGACCGTCACCCGGTGCTCGGTGCTCGTCGCGCCCTGGCGCACGGCCACCTGGAACACGCCCCGGCCCGCCGCGGTGACGGTGACCTCCGTCCCGATCATGGTGTGCCAGTCACGGGTTGCCCGGTCACGGGTCCCCGTGTCCCCCCGGCGGATGGTGGCCGATGCAGAACTCGTTGCCCTCCGGGTCGCGGAACGTGGCCCAGACGACACCCCACTCGTCGTAGCGACCGACGAGCTCGGCCCCCAGGCCCAGGATCCGCTCCACCTCGGCGTCGAGGTCGTCGGTGCCCAGGTCGAAGTGGACCCGGTTCTTGGCCCCCTTGGCCTCCCCCACCTTGATGAACATCATCCGGGGGCCGACCGAACCGTCACCCACCAGGTCGGCGAAATACGGGGTCACCGTCCCCGTGCAGTAGCCGGTGACGGCCGACCAGAACGACGCCAGGGCGCCCGGGTCGTCGCAGTCGAAGGTGAGGCTGTGGAGGCGGAGGGCCATCTCAGGGCGCCCGGACCGACGAGACGTTGCCCACGGCGGTGGCGTCGCCGGTGATGATCGTGCCCGGCGGCCCCGCCCCGCCGATCTCGGACACCACGTTGCCGCCGACGCTGGCGGTGGCCGAACCCGAGTTCGTGACGACCAGGCCGGGCACCTCGTCGTCCCGGCTGCCGGCGACCTCGGACCGCCCGACCGCCTCCGCCATGGCCCGGGAGGCGACCGTCGTGGTGGGCGACGCGATGGTGGTGGGGGGCGAGGGGGCGGTGGTCGCCGAGGGAACGGTGACGCTGGTGTCGTCGGCCACCCGGGTGGACCCGTCGTCGCGGGCGGCGAGGCCCGCGACCAGGGCGACGGCTCCGGCGGCGGCCACCAGGAGCATCGCCGGCCGGGCCCCTTTCCGCATGGTCGCTACGTTCCGCCGACCCGGGTCGGGACGGGGACGGTGGCCCGGACGGTGCGGTACTGGAACACCCGCCGGCCCATCTCCTGCAGCGTCAGCTCCACGACGACCGGGCCCGTCGGCTCCGCCTCCAGCAGGACGTCGATCTCGGCCACGCACGACTGGCCCGGCTGCAGGATGTTGGACACCCACCAGCCCCGCTCGGGTGGCCGGCTGCCCTGGAGGGTGGCCAGCACCGCCCCGGTGGCCCCGGACACGATGTGGCCCTCGACCCGGCGCACGACCCCCAGCGAGCGGCCCCGGTTCTGGATGCCGATGATGCCGGTGAGGGTGCCGTCGAGGCGGCCGACCTCGGACAGGCCGGAGTCGAGCCACACCATGTGGCAGTCGCCCCGGAACCAGGTGAAGGCCTTGAAGCCGACGGCGGCCGCGCCGGCCGCGGCGGCCCCCACCGCCACCGGGACCCGCGTCACGGGCGCACCAGGACGAGGGGCGTCTGCTCGTCGTCGTTGCCCTGGGGATTGCGGCGCATCACCTGGCCGACCATGTCCTCGTCGATGCCCGGGGAGGCGCCCATGATCTCGAAGTTCCCGTAGTCGTTGGCGTCGACCACGGCCGCCCCGCAGCCCAGCGCCTCGGCCGCGGCCCGGGACACCCCGGCGGGGTCCTCGGGGCCCAGGATGATGTCCTGGGTGTAGGGGGGCATGGTGCCGGTGACGTCGTCCATCCAGGCCACCTGCCGCCCCGCCAGGCGGTAGAAGTCGCCGTGGCGGCCCATGAGCCGCAGCGGGGCGGCGACCACCATCGACAGGAAGATGCGCCAGAACCCGGCCAGGTCGATGGCCGTCTGCATGCCGTAGACGGTGCCGATGCTGGAGTCGACGTGCATGAACCAGTTGAGGATCCGGGCCCCCCGGCTGATGCGCAGGTCGTCGAGGCGGACGATGCGGCCCTGGGTGATGGCCAGGGGCGTCTCGCAGATCACCAGCACGTCGTCCGGCTGGGGGACGACCGCCGCCGCATCGAGGGCGAGCTTCGCCACCTCGATGATGTCGTCGCCGGGGACGAGGAGCGCGGTCTTGAGGAGAATGGCTTCCACGGCACCAGAGAGTACGCCCGCCGGACCCGGAACGGCCGGATTGGCGTCCCGATTCCGACGCTCAGCCCCCGGCCGGTGGCGCCGGGCGGCGCACGACCCGGGCCAGCCAGAAAAAGCCCAGGGGCCGGGAAAGCGGGGTCCGCTCGAGGGCCCGGTCGAGGCGATGGCCGCGCCGGACCATGTAGTCGAGGAAGCGGTCGGCCAGCCGGGCCGAGCCCGCCCGCCGCACCAGCCCGCTCAGGGTCCGGGCCGGGATGTTGCGGATCCCGGCCAGGCTGTCGACCTCGAAGACGGCCTCCAGCTCCCGCCGGAACTCGCCGTGGCTGAAGCGGTAGTAGTAGAAGTCCCCGCCCAGCAGGTGCTCACCCTCCCGGGCCCCGACGTTGCCCTTCAGGGCCCACAGCCGGTAGACGAGGTTGAAGTTGAAGGTGGAGATGGCCAGCACCCCGCCCGGCGCCAGCACCCGGGCCAGCTCCTCCAGCACCCTGCGCCGCTCCTCCCCGCCCCGGACGTGCTCGTAGATCTCCACCGACGTCGCCGCCGCTATGACCCCGTCCTTCACCGGCAGCCGGCGGACGTCGGCCTGAACGGCCAGCACGGGCGCCCCCCGCCCGGCGCAGCGGCCGACCAGCGTGCGCAGGCTGGCACCGCTGTAGTCGACGGCCACCACCGGCTGGCCCAGCTCCACCAGGGCCGACGTGATGCGACCGGTGCCCGACCCGTGGTCGAGGATGGGGCCCGACGGCCGGCCGATCCGGGCCAGGACGGTGGGCACCTCGACGGCGTTGGTGTAACCCTCGAACATGCTGTCGTACCAGACGCTCTCCGCATCGCGACTGGACTGCTCGGCCAGCTCCTGCTCGCTGAGCTGCTCGGGCGTGAGGAAGGAGACCACGCCGTCCCGCACCGGGTACGACGCGCCGCACGCCGGGCACTCCAGGCCGTGGCCGCCGTCACCGCAGGCGCCCGCCCGCAGGTCGGACCGGTCCCGGGGGCAGCACAGCAGGGCCAGCATCAGATCGTCGGGTGAGGCGTCCACCCGGGCGACCCTAGGACCCGCCGGCGACGACCTCGAACTCGACCCGGACGTCGAGCGCGCTCTCGAGGAGGCCCTTGCGCTCCTCGGCGGTGTAGAGCTCGAGCGACGCATCGCCGTTGACGTGCAGGGTCAGCAGGAGGTCCTGGCCCGACCGGCTGCAGGTGAGGCCGTCGACCACATGGCTGTGGGTGCGGTCGAGGGCGATGGCGATGCGCAGGATCCCGGCCAGGACCTGCACCACCCGCTGGTCGGCCGGCGAGAGGGCGGCGAACGCCTCGTGCTTGGCCTTCGGGGCGCTCTTGCGGTGGTAGCGGGCCACCTGGGCGATGAGCTCGACCTCCCGCTCGGTGAAGCCCCGCAGGTGCTCGGCGTTGCGGATGACGTAGTAGCTGTGCAGGTGGTGCCGGTCGTGGGATATGACCAGCCCCACGTTGGCCAGCAGGGCCGCCGCCTGGAGTATCTCCCGGTGCTCCCCCTGCAGTTCGTGCCGGTCGGACGTGCCGTCGAAGAGCTCGATGGCCAGGTCCAGCGACCGCTCCGAATGGGACTGCTCGTCGGGATAGAGCTCGCTGAGGTGTCGGACGCTACGGGAGCGGATGTCGGCGAGGCGGTCGTGGAGCGAGTCGCTGGTGCGCTGGAGGGTGTCCAGGAGGAGGCCCTCCCGCAGGGCGGAGTCCGACACCGTCATGGTCTCGAAGCCGAGGATCGACGCCGCCTCCTCCAGGAGGATTGCCCCGGCCACGATGATGTCCACCCGCCGGGCGTCGAGCGCGGGGGTCTTGAGCCGCTGCTTGGCGGTGGGCGCCGCCACCAGGGCGGCCACCACCTTGCTCAGCTCCTTGCGGGTGAAGGTGACGTTGCCGGCCGTGCGGCCCAACGACTCCCCCCGCCGGGCGAGCGCCATCTCGGCGATGTTGAGGATGGTTCCCGAGCTGCCGACGGCGACGTCGAAGCCGTGACGGCGCACGTCCCGCGCCACCGGGGCCAGGTAGGCCCGCACGTACGCCCGGCACTTCTCCACCTGGCGGGCGGTCACCGGTTCGTCGCCGAAGAACCGGTCGGTGAGCCGAATCGCCCCCAGCTTCAGGCTCCTGGCCTCGAGGATCTCGGTGCCCCGCCCGACGACGAACTCCGTGCTCCCGCCCCCGATGTCGATGAGCAGGACCTGGTCGTGCTGGAGGGGGACGGCCTGGAGCACGCCCAGGTGGATCAGGCGGGCCTCCTCGACCCCCGTCACGACCTCCACCTCGATCCCGGCGTCGGCCCGGGCCCGGCTGACGAACTCGTCGCGGTTCTCCGCCTCCCGGACGGCGCTGGTGGCGACGGCCCGGATAGACGCCCCCGAGATGTCCGCCACCTGCCGGAACCGCTTCAGGGCGGCCACCCCCCGGTCGATGGCGTCCGGCTCCAGCCGCTTCATGTCCCCCGGCCCCGAACCGAGGCGCACCATCTCCTTCTCCCGGGCGATGGTCTCGAAGCCGCCGTCGGCGGTGGTCCGGGCGACCAGGAGATGGATCGAGTTGGTGCCGATGTCGATGGCCGCGAGGACGCTGCCGGAGTCGGGCACGGCCGCGGGGGTGGAGGTCGTAGGCCGGAAAGTCTCCCAGCGCCCGTGGCGCGTCGGCAAGGCGTCCTCTGTCGGCGGGGCGGGGCCGGGGGGCCGGGGGCCGGGGGGCCGGGGGGCGGGGGGCCGGGGGGCCGGGGGGATCATCGACATCGGTAGGAGCGGCTTGTAGCCTCGGGTGGGTTGCGAAGGGAGTCGCCGTGACCCGACTGGATGCACCATCACGCTGATCGGACGGCCGGGCGCCGACATCGTCGACCCCGCGTCGCTCAATCCGAAGATCGCCCGGTTCCTCGAAGAGGTGCGCCCCGCCACCCCGTGCCTGGTCCTCGACCTCGACGTGGTGGCCCGGCAGTACCGCCACCTGTCCGAGGCGTTGCCCCTGGCCCGGGTCTATTACGCGGTCAAGGCCAACCCCGAGCCCGAGATCATCCGGGTGCTGGCCGCCTTGGGGTCGAGCTTCGACGTCGCCAGCCCTTCGGAGATCGACATGTGCCTCGCCGCCGGCGTCCCCGGCTCGGCGCTCTCGTACGGGAGCACGATCAAGAAGCAGGCCGACATCGCCTACGCCTACGAGCGGGGCGTCCGCCTGTACGCCTTCGACAGCATCGGTGAGCTGGAGAAGATCGCCGACGCCGCCCCCGGCTCCGAGGTGGTGTGCCGGATCCTGACGTCCAACGAGGGCGCCGAGTGGCCGCTCTCACGGAAGTTCGGGTGCGAGATCGAGATGGCGGCCGGGCTGCTGGGCCTGTCCGCCCGCCTCGGCCTTCGTGCCGCAGGCGTCACCTTCCACGTGGGCTCCCAGCAGCGCCACCCCCGCCAGTGGGACGAGGCCATCGCCCTCACCGGCCGGCTGTTCTCCGAGCTGGCGTCGTCCGGCGTCGAGCTGCGGATGGTGAACCTGGGCGGGGGGTTCCCGGCCCACTACCGGGGCACGGTCCCCCCCATCGAGGCCTACGCCGAGGCGATCATGAAGGCGATGGACTACCACTTCGGCGGCAACCTGCCGGAGATGATCATCGAGCCCGGCCGCTACCTCACGGGCGACGCCGGCGTCATCCGGTCCGAGGTGGTGTTGGTGTCCTGGAAGTGCGAGGGCGACGACAAGCGCTGGGTCTACCTCGACGTCGGCATCTTCGGCGGCCTGGCCGAGGCCATGGGCGAGGCCATCAAGTACCACATGCTCACGTCCGCCGACGGGGGCCCCGTCGGCCCGGTGGTGATCGCCGGCCCCACGTGCGACAGCGTCGACATCATGTACGAGAAGGAGGACTACCGCCTCCCCCTCGACCTCGCCATCGGCGACACCGTCGACATCCTCTCGGCCGGCGCCTACACCACCTGCTACTCGACCGTCGGCTTCAACGGCTTCGGCCCCCTGGCCTGCTACTGCATCTAGCGCGAGGCGGCGACAGGCCTGAACCGCGACCCGCACGACCTCGTTCTCCCACGGCCGTCGAGGCATTGGGCTGGCGGGCTGGCGGCGACGGCAAGGCCCGTACGAGTCCCCAGCCTGGAGCGCGACCCTCGGATCCTGTTCCCCCACGCCGTCCACCATCGGCCGGCCGGCTGGCGGCGACGGCAGGCCCGCACTAGTCCCCAGCCTGGAGCGCGACCCTCAGGACCTGTCCTCCCCCACGCCATCCAGGCAGTAGCCGGCTGGCCGCGCCGGCAAGGCCCATACAAGTCCCCAGCCTGGAGCGCGACCCTCGGACCTGTTCCCCCACGCCGTCCAGCATCGGCCGGCCGGCTGGCCGCGCCGGCAAGGCCCGTACAAGTCCCCAGCCTGGAGCGCGACCCTCGGACCTGTTCCCCCACGCCGTCCAGCATCGGCCGGCCGGCTGGCCGCGCCGGCAAGGCCCGTACAAGTCCCCAGCCTGGAGCGCGACCCTCAGGACCTGTTCTCCCCCACGCCGTCCAGGCAGAGGCCGGTCGGCTGGCCGCGCCGGCAAGGCCGATACAAGTCCCCAGCCGAAGCGCGCCGATAAGAATGACGGGTAACCGAACTTCCTGGGCGAGCGGTGACGGATGCGCCCGTGGTCGCCGAATTCGTGGACTAGTTATATGGCCCAGAATCTCAGAAGTATTTTGGGTATTCGGCTTGCGGAGTTCGGTCGAACAGGTGTACGATTGGGCTGTGCTGGATGACCTGGCCGAAGCGATCGAGAACCTCGACATTGGGGTCGACGGTGCTGCGATCGTGCGGGCGTTGGCCCTGCGGGACCAGCTCGACGCCCGGATAGCGGAGGTGGTGGGGGCCTTCGACGCGGCCTCGCTGTGGGACATCGACGGGGCCACGTCGATGACGGCGTGGCTCAAGTCCTCGGCCCGCATGACCGATCGAGTTGCGAAGCGGACGAGCTCGATCGCCTCCCGTTTGCGCAAGCTGCCGGTGATCGCCGCCGCCTATGGCGCAGGGTCGTTGTCGGGGGGACAGGTGGAGGCCATCCTGGCCAACGTCGACGACACCACGGTCGAGGTGCTGGCCGGGCAGGAGGCGGAGCTCGTCGAGTACCTGGTGCCCCTGACGGTGGCCGGCACCTGTCGGGCCATGGCCTCGTGGAAGGCCCGGGCCCAGCCCGAGCCGCCCGAGCCCACCGAACCCGAGCGGTCGCTGCACCTGTCGTCCACCCTCGACGGTCGCTACGTGCTCGACGGTTCGTTCGACGCCGAGGGCGGGGCCACGGTGGAGACCGCATTGCGCCTGGCCACCTCCGACGATGGGTCCCGTACCCCGGCGCAACGCAGAGCCGAGGCCCTGGTCGAGATCTGCCGGTTCTTCCTCGACCACCAGCAGACGAGGCCCGGGGGCCGGCACCGGCCCCATCTCAACGTGGTGGTCGACCTCGACTCGCTGGTGCTGGGCGAGGGGGGCCGGATCATCGACGGTCCCGCCATCGACGGGGCGAGCGTCTCACGGCTGCTGTGTGACGCCTCGGTGCACCGGGTGCTCATGTCCGCTCGCTCCGCCATCCTCGACTACGGCACGTCGACGCGCACCATTCCCGCTCCGCTGTGGAGCGCGCTGGTCATCCGCGACGAGCACTGCCGCTTCCCCGGCTGCGACCGGCCGTCAAAATGGTGCGAAGGCCACCACGTCCGGTGGGTCACCCACGGCGGGGCGACGGAGTTGTCGAACCTCGTGATGTTGTGCCAGCGGCATCATCACCTGCTCCACCTCCCCGAATGGGAAGCCAAACTCCTCCCGAATGCCACATTCGAGGTGACCGGTCCGAGCGGAATGATGCGATGCACATCGCCCCCGAGGGCAGAGCCGGGATGGTGATCAATAAACCAGGCGGCAACGAGGGTATTGGCTCCTAAGCGATCCCGTCGGGGTACGTCGTGCGAGTGGCGGGCATGATCGTGCGCGTGAAACCACTGGAACGTCAGGCGGCCCTCGAACGCTTCGAGCGGGCGGTCGAGCTACCCCTCCTCATCCTCGCGCTCGCCATGGTGCCGCTCCTCGTCGCGCCGCTCGTGATCGACGTGCCGGCCGCCCTGAAGGCGACCTTCGTTGCCGCCGACTGGTTCATCTGGGCCGCGTTCGCCTTCGAGTACGTGGTGCGGCTGGCCCTGACCACGTCGCGCGGGCGATTCATCCGCCGCGAGTGGCCGGACCTGCTGATCATCGTCCTGCCGTTTCTCCGGCCGCTGCGGATCGTCCGGTCGGCGCGGGCGCTGCGCCTCCTCCGACTGACGCGGCTGCTCGGCGCCCTGAGCAAGGCGGGCCGGCAGGGTCGCCGCCTCCTGGTCCGCCACAAGCTGCACTACGCCGTGCTCGTCACCGGCGTGGCCGTCGTCGGCGCCGCGAGCGTGATGTCGGCGGTGGAGGACGGTGGCGGGGGCAACATCGACTCGTTCGCGGACGCCATGTGGTGGGCGGTCACCACCGTGACGACCGTCGGCTACGGGGACACGGTCCCGGTCACGCCGGCGGCACGGGGGGTCGCGGCGTTCCTGATGGTCGCCGGGATCGCCCTGTTCGGCGTGCTCACGGCCAACATCGCCGCCTTCTTCGTCGCCCATGACCAGGAGGACGATCCGGTGTCGGAGCGACTCGACGAGGTCCTCCGGCGCCTGGACCGGCTCGAGCTGCTCCTGGCGGCTCGAAGCGACCCGGGCGCCGTCGGCTAACGGCCGGGGCAGTGGCGAAGGGGCGGTGACCGAACGGCCGGGGCCGGCGGAGAACGGCCGGCGCGCGCATCGTCGGCGGCAACGGGCGGCGGCAAACGGGCGGCGGCAAACGGGCGGCGGCAACGGCCGGCGGGCGGCGGCCGCAAGCGGCCGGGCGGGCGGGCGGGCGGGTGGCGGGGGCTAACGGCGGGCGGCGGCGGTCAGCATCGCGGCGTAGATCTCCAGGTGGCGGCGGGCGGAGTCCTGCCAGGTGAAGCGGGCGGCGACGTGGCGGCCGGCGGCGGCCAGGCGGCGGCGGAGGGGCTCGTCGGCGACGAGGGACGCCATGGCCGCAGCCAGGGGGGCGTGTTCGCCGGGGGGGACGAGGAGGGCGTCACGACCAGCCGTCAGGTACTCCCGGAAGACGGGGATGTCGGTGGCCACCACCGGCAACCCGGCGGCCATGGCCTCCAGCACGGCCAGGCCCCAGCCCTCGTTGAGGGAAGGGAAGGCCAGGGCGTCGGTCGCGTGGTACCAGGCCCGGAGCTCGTCGTCGGCGACCGTCCCGACGAGGACGATGTCGCGTCCGAGCTCGAGGCCCAGGGCGGGGAGCGAGGCGAGGGCGGCGTCGCGATAGGCGGTGTGGTCCTGGAACGACTGTCCGCCGACGACGGCCAGCACCGCACCGACGCCGCCCCGGACCAGCTCCCCCAGCGCGGCGAGGAGGTGGACGCTTCCCTTGCGGGGCTCGATCCCCCCGACGGCCAGGAAGACGAAGCGCCCGTCGGCGGCGGCACCGATCCGCCGGCGAAGGGCGTCGGTGACCGCCCGGTCGGGGACCCGGGCGAACCGGGCCGCGTCGACCCCGTTGTGGACAACGTCGGCCTCCACGCCGTAGCCGTCGCGCAGCAAACCCTGCCAGTGGCGGCTGACGACCAGCACCCGGTCGGGTTCGAGGATGGCCTGGCGCTGGCAGTCGATCAGCTTGGGGGTGGTGAAGTCGTCGACGTGGTGGACGGTGCGGAGGACCGGGGTGCCCCCACCGGCCACCCCGTCCCGCACCCGGGCCGCGGCCCGGGCCGCGATGCAGTCCTGGGTGTGGAACAGGTCGAACTCCGAGGCCAACCCGCCCAGCGCGGTGGCGAGGGCGTCGACCGACCGGTCCACCCGCTCCTCGAGGGTCGCCGCCCGCTCGGGCACCGGCAGGACCACGTGGGGCGCAACCGTCGGTCGGTGCAAACCGGCGGCAGGGTCGCCCAGGGTGACGATGGTGACGTCGACGCCCAGCCCGACCAGGGCCTCGGCCAGCGACAGCGAGTGCACCATCCCGCCCCTCGGGCGCGTGGAATGGGTGACCAGGGCGACCCGGGGGCTCACAGCCGGGTGGCGACCAGGCGGGGATCCCGCAGGGCGATGGCCGCCGCCGCCAGCGACGCCCGGGCCGCGGTGGCGGCGACGATGCAGCCGGCACCCTCCATGCGGGCCACCTGGGACGCGAAGCCCTGCGGATCGCCGTCGGTGCCCAGCACGTAGGCGACCACCACCGGGCCCGAGCCGCCGGCCATCACCTCCGCGCACACCGGAGCCAGCGCCCCCGCCGGGTCGGGGTGTGACCCGTGGCCGAGCACGACGTCGACCAGCACGACGGCCACGTCGTCCCGGGAACCCTCGGCCCGGATCCACTCGATGCGGGCTTCGGGGTCGATCATGGGGTGGGGCCGGCCCTTGGTGTACTCCTCCTCGCCCAGGTCGAGGCACAGGTGCGCGCCGTCGGGGGCGGGCACCTCGTAGGCGTGGTCGAGGGGGGTGTTCGACCACACCGGGCCGAGGAGGCGGGTGAGGATCACGAGGGACTCGTAACACAGGGTCCCCCCCGAGAACAGCCCCCGCACCAGCGTGCGACCCGAGACCCGGCCGTCACCCAGGACGGCGCAGGCGACGGCCACCGCCTCCTCCAGACCGGCGACGAGGTCGGGCGGCTCCCGGCCGACGGCCGCCAACGCGGCCACCACGCCCTGCTCGAGGGTGTCCCTGACCGGGACCCCGAAACCGGAGCAGTCCGGCAGGCCGACCAGGGCCGCCACCAGCGGGGTGTCGCCGGACGAGGCCACGTCGATCACGGCTCGGGCCACCCGCTCCGACGGGGGCTTGGAGACGAGGAGGATGGCGTCGGTGCCGGGGTCGTCCCGGAGGGCGGCGACCGCCAGCCTGGCCATGCGTCCGTCGACCTCGTCGCTCAGGTCGCGTCCGCCGAGGCCGATGACGTGGGAGACGCCGACGCCCCACCGGTCGAGCAGGCTCATCGCCTCCTGGGCGCCGGTCCCGGCCGCCGCCACCACCCCCACCCGGGCGCCACCGCCGCCCGCCGACCCCGACGGAGCCCGGACCGCGTTGGCGAAGCCCAGGCCCGTCCCCCCGAGCATGGCGGTGCCCGCGCCCGGCCCCATCACCAGGCGCCCCAAAGAGGCGGCCCGGTCCTTCAGCTCCACCTCGTCGGTGACCGGCACGTTGTCGCTGAACAGCAGCACGTGGAGCCCGGCCGACAGGGCCTTGTGGGCCTCCAGCGCGGCGTAGTCGCCTGGCACCGACACCAGGGCCACGTTGCTGCCGGGCGAGACCTCGACCGCCTCCCCGAGCGTCCGCACCGGGCGCTCCGCCAGGCCGGCGCCGCCCGCACCCGCCCCGCCCGACGAGCCCGCCGAGCGCGGCGAGAACAGCGCCTCCTTCCCTGCCGCCAGCGCCCGGTCGGCAGCCTCGTCGTCGGACGCCCTCACGGCCACGAACAGGTCGTCGGCGGACGCCCCCTCGAGGTCGGACCGGTCGAAGCCCTCCTCGACCAGGGTGTCGACGTTGGCCGGGGTGGCCATCGCCGTCGCCGCCCAGTCGACCCCCTCCACCAGGCGCACGGCGCGCGTGCCCCGCATCTGCAGCACCGAGTCGAGATAAGTGTCGGAAAAGACCTTGACCCGGTGGATCACGGGCCGGCCGCCACCAGCGGCCGCATGCGCACGATGCGGGTGCCGGTGATGCCCTCCAGCTCGGAGACGGTGCCCTCCAGCGAGGCGTAGACCAGCAGGGGGGTGGTGATCACCGCCACCTCGCCGCCCTTGCGCAGGAAGCGGGTGGCGGCCCGCACCTTGGGGCCCATGCTGCCCTCGGGGAACTCGCCGACCTCCAGGTACCCCTCGGCCTCGGACACCGTCATCTCGTGGATGGGCACCTGCTCCGGCGTGCCGTAGTGCAGGAGGACCGACTCGACCCCTGTGACCAGCACCAACGCGTCGGCGGCGAGGGAGGTGGCCAGCTGCTGGGCGGCGTAGTCCTTGTCGATCACGGCGTCGACGCCCCGGAAGCCCGACTCCGACCGCACCACCGGCACCCCTCCCCCGCCGGCGGCCACCACCACCTGGCCCGCCTCCAGCAGGGCCCGGATGGCGGGCGTCTCGAGGATGGTGACGGGCTGGGGGGAGGGGACGACGCGCCGGAACCCGCGCCCGGCGTCGGGCTTGACCACCCATCCCCGGGCCTCGGCCATGGTCGCCGCCTCCTCGGCCGGGAGGAAGGGGCCGATGGGCTTGGTCGGGTCGTCGAAGGCGGGGTCGTCGGGTTGGACCGACACGTGGGTGACGAGCGCCACCGCCCCCCGCATCCACTCCGGCTTGCCCAACTGGCGCAGGGCCAGGCAGATGAGGCTGCCCAGCTGGCCCTCGGTCATGGCCCCCAGGGAGAACAGCGGCTGGGCCGGCACCAGGTGGGCGCCCTCCTCCTGCTGGATGGCGAGGTTGCCGACCTGGGGCCCGTTGCCGTGGACCACCACCACCCGCCACCCCGTGCGCAGCAGGGAGCAGACCGACCGGGCCATCTGGGTGGCATTGGCCTGCAGCTCGGCGTAGGTGCCGGCCTGTCCCTCCCGGGTCAGGGCGTTGCCGCCAAGGGCGACGACTGCCGTCTTCGCCAACGGACACCTCTCCACCAGCGATCAGCGAATAGGAGGATCAGAAATCTACGTCCATCATAGTGTAGGCTTCTCCCGCAATGAGCGGCGCTGACGCTCCCCCTCCGCCGGCGCCCACTCCCTGGGCCGGACCGTTCCGGGATCCGGACGTACCGGCCGAGGTGTTGTGGCGGTGGTTCCAGGCCGAGGAGCGCCTCTACCCGGTGGTCATGGTGATGCCGGAGCGCTACGAGATCGTGGTCTCCCTGGTCGGACGGGTGGCCGAGCAGCTGCGGGCGACGTGTCCCGACCTGCCCGCCCTGGCCGCGGCCGACGTCGAGGCCCTGGAGCTGGCCCAGCGACTGGCCTCCTTCGATCCCGCCACCGCCACCGAGATCGACCTGTCCCTGGTCGCCGGGGCCGCCTGCTCGATCCGCTACCGCGAGCTGGCGGCGAACCGGGCCGCCCCTGCCCCGGACGGCGACCCCGCGTGACCGCCGTCGCCCCCGCCGACCTGGCCGTCCTCATCACCGAGCTGCAGAGCGTGGGGCTGCGGGTGGAGGCGGGTTCCGGCGGGCTCGAGGCGAGGCGGGGGGGTGCCGGTCCGAGCGACTCGGGGATGCTCTGGATCGAGGGCGTAGCGGCGACGGTGCCCACCGACACCGTGTTCGCCCGATCGTCGCCCTACGTCCTGCGCCCGGAGGACGATGGTTCAGGGACCGGGGGCTCCGGGGTCGGGGGCTCCGGGGCCGGCAGCTTCGGGATCTGGCGCGACGGTGTCCGCCTGGCCGCCGCCACCGGGACGCCCCGTCCCCGGTACTACGACCTCTCCACCGCCGACGGCATCCCCTACTGGAAGATCGCCCTCCTCCACCTCGACTCCCTGGCCAGCACCGTCCTGCAGACGTGCGCCTACTGGGGCAACGACGACCAGTGCGCGTTCTGCGGGATCGGGCTGTCGCTGTCCGGCCACCGCACGATCGCCAAGAAGCGTCCCGAGCAGCTGGCCGAGGTGGCGGTGGCGGCCAAGGAGCTCGACGGGGCGGTCGACGCCACCCTCACCACCGGCAGCACGTCGGGCGTCGACAAGGGGGCGCTCTACGTGGCCCGGTGCGGGCAGGCGGTGAAGGAGGCGGCGGGCCTGCCGGTGGAGGTGCAGTTCGAGCCGCCCGACACGGCCCACCTCGACGTGATCGACCGGGTCCACGACATGGGGATCGACTCGGTGGGCATCCACGTGGAGTCCTTCGATCCGGCGGTGCTGGCCCGCATCGCACCGGCCAAGGCCCGTTCCGGCATCGAGGGCTACTTCGCCGCCTGGGAGCGGGCGGTGTCCCTCTTCGGCGAGGGCCAGGTGTCGACGTACGTGATCCTCGGGATGGGCGAGGACCCCGAGCTCACCGTGGCCGGCTGCCGGCGGGCCATCGACATGGGCGTCTACCCGTTCGTGGTGCCCCTGCGGCCCATCGCCGGCTCGCTGTTGGAGGACTGCCGGCCGCCGTCGGCCGCCTACACCGAGTCGATCTACCGGCAGGTCGTCCCCTACCTGACGGCCCGGGGACTCGGATCCGAGGGCGTCGCCGCCGGGTGCGCCCGCTGCCAGGCGTGCTCGGCCATGGCCACCGTCGAACGGGCCTCGTCACTGGTGGCCGAGCCGGTTTCCGCAGGCGAATCGGCCGTGACGTTCTCGCCCACCCGGACGAGATGACGCCGGACCGCGCCCCGGCGCAGGCGTCGCCGGCCTCGCCCGGGCGGCTGCGGGCCAGGTGCGTGGTCGCCACCACCCCCGAGGAGATGGAGATCCACCACCGCATCCGCCACGAGGTGTTCGTCGACGAGCAGGGCCTGTTCGACGGGTCCGACGTCGACAGCCACGACGCCGGGGCTCACACCGTCCACGCCCTGGGGCTGTGCGAGGGGGTGCCAGTGGGCGTCGTCCGCCTCTTCCCGCTGCCGCCGGCGATCGAGTGTGCAAAAAACCGTCCTCCAGGGGGGGAATCTGCACACTCGACGGCCGACGGCACGTGTGCGCTCGGGGACCGGGTGTGGCAGGGCGACCGGCTGGCGGTGCTGCCCCGGTTCCGGCTGGGGATGGGGGCGCCTCTGGTGCGCTTCGCGGTCACCACCGCCGCCGCCCGGGGCGGGCGGGAGATGGTGGCCCACATCCAGCCGCCCAACGTCGCCTTCTTCGAGAAGATCGGCTGGCACGCCTACGGCGAGATCGAGACCTACGTGGGCGTGCCCCACCAGCCGATGGCCATCGACCTCCGGCCCTTCCGGCCTTAGGGCGGGGTGACGATTCCGCGGCCGGGCGCGGACGTGGCGCGCGGCACGTCGGCCAGGTTGTCGAGCCGACTCTCCGACGGCGGCTTGGGGATGTCGCTGCCCGCCGGAAGGAACGCGACGGTGATGAGCTGGTTGTCGGTGAGGCGGACGTCGCCCGGGTCGCCGGTGACCATCCGGCCCGCGTCGGTCGGGCTGCGTGTGTCCCAGACCTTGACCTGAACCGTCGCCGGCTGGTCGCCGCACAGGTCGCCGTTGCGCCTGGGATCGGTGCCGGGGACCTCCAGCGTCGCGTCGGTGGCGGTGATGCCGGCGGAGTCGAAGAACACCTCGAGCGTGGCCCGGGGGCCCGAGGACCGGGGGCTGAACGGGTGGACGTGCACGATGCCGTCGGCGTGGGTGTGGATCCCGAGCGGATCACTGCGGCTGTTCACGTCGGGGAGAAAGGTGCCGCACACGTCGAAGCCGATGGCGGCGTGCCAGTGATCGCCGGGACCGTCGGTGGTGGTGGCTCGCGGGCGGTCCTCGCCTCCGAACTCCGCCGCCCCGGACGGTCTGGCCGTGGACGGGTTGGCGGAGGAGCCGGAGGTGCCGGCATCCCGCCCGCACCCCCCCAGCGACAGGGCGACCACGCCGACGACGGCCAGTGCGACCCACGACCGCGACCCCGGCATCAGGCGCAGCCACTGGACCACAGCCACCCCTGATCCCCGATCGCCCAGCCCGCCGGTCACCCCGGGACGCTACCGCGGCCGTGGCCTGGGGTCGGCGAGGGCAACTGGCACGGATGGACACCCCTGGACGGTGTCGAGACGGCGCGGAAGCACCGTCCGGCGTAGCCTCCGGACCGTGAACCGAACCCGCAGGCTCCTCTTCATGACCACCCTGTCGCTGGCGGTGACGCTGGCCGCCTGTGGCGGCGGAGACGACGACGGGGGCGGAGGCACCACCGGCGACACGCAACCGGACAGCCCCGGTGAGGCCGCCACCAAGACGTTCAGCGACGACGATTTCGGGCTCACCTTCCGCTACCTGGACGGATACGACGAGCAGGACGTGGGCTCGGTGGCCAAAACGGCCGGCGAGGGGGAGGCGGTCGCCCGGCGGGCCGTCGTCGTCGGGGGGGACAGCGGGATCATCGTCACCCGTTTCGAGGTGACGGTGGCCGCGGGCGACGAGACCGTCGACGCCATCCAGGCCGAGCTCGACGACGTGGTGACCGAGCTGGCGGGGGGCCCGATCGCCGGCCGTCGGACGACCATCGGCGGGTTCACCGCGTTCCAGTACGACGACATCGCGTTGACAAGCCCGGAGAACGGCTCGTCCGACCTCACCTTCCTCTTCGAGGGGACGACGCAATACCAGCTCAACTGCCAGTCCGAGCCCGAATACCAGGACCGCGTCGACGAGGCGTGCGCCCTGGCCCTCCAGACGATCCAGCCCGCCTGAGCCCCGGTCAGGCCCGGCCGGCGTCCTCCGGGCCCACCAGGCCGGTGACGGGCTCCGTTGCGAGGTCGATGACGGTCGACGTCCGCCCGCCGGACGCCACCGCCACCCGGCCGGTGGCGTCGAGGGTGCCCACCACCTCGGCCTCGATGCCCCGATCGTGGAACGGGCGGACGCAGTCGTCCTCCCGGCCGGCGGGCACGCACAGGAGGAAGGCGAAGCACGGGAAGCAGACCAGCCAGCGGGGGAGGTCGACGCCGGCCGGCGCCGGCAACGAGTCGAGGTCGGCGGTGACTCCCAGGTGGTTGGCCTCGAGCAGCATCGCGAGGGATCCGACGAGCCCGGCCATGCTCACGTCCTTGGCCGCCACGCACGAGCCGTCGGCCGCCACCCGGGCCAGCGTGCGGACGTCGCCCGCCAGCTTCGTCCCCCGCTCGTCGAAGGACCGGAAGAAGGGGAAGTCGTCGCGCATCGAACCGTCGGTCACGGCCGCCACCACCAGCCGCTGGCCGGCGGCGGCCCTGGTCACCGAGAGCACGGCGGACGGGCCGCCCGTCACCCGGCCCAACCCGAAGGCGGAGATCGCGGGTGGCCCGTCGTGGAGGGTGAGGTGCCCGCCGACGACGGAGACGTCGTACAGGCCGGCGGCATACCGCATGCCCTCCAGCGCCAGCCGGGCGACATCCGCCGGGGCCACCACCGTGTCGACGATGGCCAGCGGCTCCGCCCCCATGGCAGCCAGGTCGTTGACGTTGGCCAGCACCGCGGCCACGCCCGCCCCGTACGGGTCATGGGCGACGAACCGGGGCGCGATGGCCTCGCCGCCGACCACCAGGTCGCCGCCCACCAGGGCACCGTCGTCGCCGGGACCGGACAGCCAGTCGGTGGCGCCGAAGACCTCCGTCACCATGGCGATGGGGGCCTTGTCGCGCAGCCCGGGGTGGGCCCGCACCGCGGCCACGACCGCCTCCAGGTCCACGCCGGTAGTGTTGCACTAAAGTAGACGGCTCTTTACCATAGGAATGCGTGGCTCGCCCGTTCCCCCTCGACCTGCCGGAGCGGACCGAGAAGCCCCGCCGGGCCGGCCTCACCCACGTCCTCGACAAGGGCCACACCCCGTCTGACACGGCGAGCGCGCTGGTCTCGTGCGGGGCCTACGTCGACGTCTGGAAGTTCGGCTGGGGCACGGCCTACGTCGACCCCGGCGTCGAGCCCAAGCTGGCCCTCCTCGACAGCCACGGCGTGCTCGGGTGCGTCGGCGGCACCCTCCTCGAGGTGGCGTGGGCACAGGGCCGGGCCGACGACCTGCTCGATTGGGCCGCCGGGGCCGGCTTCCCGTGCGTCGAGGTGTCCCGGGGGGCGGCGCCCATGACGATCGGAGACAAGCACGACATCATCCGCACTGCGGCGTCCGGTTTCACCATCCTCTCCGAGGTGGGGGGCAAGAGCCGCGCCTCGCGGATGCACCCCGCGGAGTGGGCCGAGGAGGTGGCGGGCGACCTCGACGCGGGCGCCCGGTGGGTGCTCGCCGAGGGGCGGGAGAGCGGCACCGTCGGCATCTACCGCGACGACGGCTCGGTGCGGGAGGACGTGGTGGCCGCGGTGGTGGGCGCCGGCGGGCTGGAACGGGTGGTGTTCGAGGCCCCCCGGAAGGACCAGCAGGCGTGGTTCATCCGCCGCTTCGGACCCCAGGTGAACCTGGCCAACATCGCGGTGGCCGAGGTCCTGGGCCTGGAGACGCTCCGCCTCGGGTTGCGGGCCGACACCATCGAGCTGGCCATCGGTGTGGCAATCGGTTCGGCAATCGTTTCGGGGGTCGGGCGGGTCCCCGTCCCCACGGCCCGGCACTAGGAGCGGGGCAGCGGGCGTGGCCAACCTGGTGCCCGGCGGGTACCGCAAGGTGTCGGTGGCCACGGTCGACGTCCCCCTCACCCGGGAGCACCTGACCGCCCACTTCCTCGGGCGGGAGGTCTACCGCGCCACCCGGTTCGTGGTCGTGCGCGGCCGCGATGCCGGCGGCACCGCCCTGGTGGAGGTGGACCACCCCGACGACGGGTCGCTGTTTGCTCCGGTCAAGGCGGTCGACGTGCTCGCCCTGCCCGACGACTGCGCCTACGTCGTCGCCCCCGAGGTCGATACCGGGATCCCCAGCTCGCTGGCCGCGGTCGCCCGCGACGACGCGCCCGGCGCCCGGTGCGTCGTGGTCGAGGGCCGCTACCGGCACGTGAGCTTCATCCTCGACCCCCGGCCCATCCGCATCCGGGTGGGCGACGTCGTGCCCCCCGAGCCGGCCAAGCTCCTCGACCAGGCCCGGCGGGTCCTGGAGCTGGCCGAGGACCTGCCGCCCGTCGAGCTGGTGCCCGACGTCGTCGACCTGGCCACCCTGGCCGCGGCCCATCCGTCGGCGCGGTACCTGCTCCCCTGCGAGGGGTCGGGATTCGAGCTCGACGGGGCGGTCGTCGAGTTCCTCGACCGGCACCCGGCCCGCCAGGAGTGGACCCTGCTCGGCTGCGCCCGCTCCCGGGCCATCCACGACTGGTTCTACGGCGACGTCCCCGACACCGTCGACACCTGCCCCCGGCGGCTGTTCGGGCCCGCGCCGGGCGTGCCCCTCCTCACCAAGTGCTGCCTGCTGGAGGACCGCAACGCCGGCGAGCCGGGGGTGGTGGCGGTGCCGTGGGGCGCATCCCTCGCGCTGGTGGGGCAAGCTCTGGCCTGCCTCGCCACCGAGGCGGACCCGGCATGGGCGCCCGCATAACCGACTCCGTGCTCTTCGCCCCGCTGTGGGGGACGGACGAGCTGCGCGCCGTCTTCGACGAGACCGGGCGGCTCCAGGGGTGGCTCGACGTCGTGGCCGCCCTCGCCCGGGCCCAGGCCAAGCTGGGGATCGTCCCCACCGGGTCGGCCGACGCCATCACCGCCCTGGCCACCGTCGACCGCCTCGACCTCGCCTTCGTGGCCGAGGAGACCCGGCGCACGTCGCACTCCACCCTGGGCCTGATCCGGGGCCTGCAGCGGGTGCTGCCCGAGGAGGCGGCCGACCACGTGTACCTCGGCGCCACCGTGCAGGACGTCACCGACACGTGGACGGTGCTCGCCCTGCGAGAGGTGGGACGGGCCGTGTGGCGCGACCTGCGGGCGGTGGAGGAGCTGCTCCTCGACCTGGCCGAGCGCCACCGCGACACGGTGATGGTCGGGCGGACCCACGGGCAGCCGGGGGCCCCGATCACCTTCGGGTTCAAGGCTGCGTCGTGGGCCGACGAGGTCCGCCGCCACCTCGACCGCCTGCGGGAGGGACGACCCCGGTGGCTGGTCGGCCAGCTCGGGGGGGCGGTCGGCGTCCTCGGCTTCTTCGGGGCGGACGGTCCCGCGCTGCGATCCGCCTTCTGCGCCGAGCTGGGCCTCGACGACCCCGGGATCTCGTGGCTCACGTCGAGGGACCGGCTGGCCGAGGTGGCGTCGCTGCTGGCCATGGTGACCGGGACGCTGGCCCGCATCGGCACCGAGGTCCTCGAGCTGCAACGCCCGGAGATCGGCGAGCTGCGGGAGCCGACCACGCCCGACGTGGTGGGGAGCATCACCATGCCCCACAAGCGCAACCCCGAACGCAGCGAGCACCTCGACACCCTGGCCCGGCTGGTCCGGGCCCATGCCGGCGTGCTGATGGAGGGCATGGTGCAGTCGCACGAGCGCGACGGGCGGGGGTGGAAGGCGGAATGGGTGGCGTTCCCCGAGGTGTGCCTGCTCACCGGGGCCGCGCTGAAGACGGCGGTCGCCCTCCTGTCCGGGCTGGAGGTCGACGAGGGGGCGATGGCGGCCCGGGCCGACGCCGGCGCCGGGTCTGGTGCCGGGTCCGGCGCCGGGTCGGAGCGGGTGCTCGCCGTCCTCACCGCCCGCCTCGGCCGCCACCGGGCCCAGGAGGCGCTCCACCGGGCGCTGGCCCCGGGGGCGGGCGATGCCGGCCGGCAGGGCCGCACGCTGGCCGAGGCGGTGGTGACGGCCGGGCTCCTGGCGGAGGACGAGGTGGCCGAACTGCTCGCCGCACCCGCGCTGGAGGGGGCGGTCGCCATGGTCGACGAGGTGGTGTCGCGGGGCCGGGCGGCCCGTGTCGCCGACGGCCCCACGTGGGCGTAGCAGGATGAGCGCCAACGGCAGGTCCCTGCACCCGTCCCCCGGACCGGTGACACTGCGGGGGACCGGGACCTTCCTGGCCGTCACCAGTCCGAATGGAGGAGGAAGGCTGTGACCGTCAGCCCAGCCCCCGTCAGCCCAGGCCCCGTCGGCCCAGGCCCCGTCAGCCCGAATCCCACCGACGATCCGGGGTCGGCGCGGTGCCGAGTCCGCCAGTCCGGCAAACCCCGCCCTGGCCCACGCCGCCCAGCTGCCCCGCCTGCTTCTGGCCACCCTGCCCACGCCGCTGGTCGAGGCGTCCCGCCTCACCCACGCCCTCGGCGGTCCTCCGATCTACGTCAAGCGCGACGACCTGGCCGGGTTCGGGCTGGTCGGTCACAAGGTCCGCCAGCTCGAGTTCCTGGTGGGCGCCGCCCTCGAGGCGGGGTGCGACGTCATGGTGACGGGCGGCGGACCGAGCTCCAACTTCTGCGCCGCGGCCGCGTCCGCCGCGTCGGCCGCCGGGCTCGACTGCCACCTCGTGCTCTACGGCCCTGAACCAATGAATGAGTCCGGGGACACCCATCCCAACCTGGCCGTGGCCCAGGCGTGCGGGGCGGTCGTCCGCTACACCCGCGACCCCCAGCGTTCGTCGGTCGACGCCCGGGTGGTCGAGGTCGCCGAGGCGCTGAAGGCGGGCGGACGTCGTCCGTTCGCCATGCCCCGGGGCGGCGCCACCGGCCTGGGCACGGTGGGAATGGTGCTGGCCGTGGAGGAGCTGGCGGCCCAGCTCGACGAGGCCGGCATCGAGCCGGCGATGGTGGTCATCGCCACCGGGTCGGGCGGGGCCGGGGCCGGGCTGGCCCTGGGCGCCTCGCTGTGCGGACGTCCGTGGCGGGTCGTCGGGGCGTCGGTGAGCCGGCCGCCGGAGGAGACCGCCAACCAGGTCCGGGCGCTGGCCGCCGAGTGCGCCGAGCTGCTGGGCGTCGACCCGCCGGCCGATCGGGGCCTGGAGCTGGCCGACGCCCGGGGACCGGGGTTCGGCCTGCCGTCGGCCGACGGCGAGTCCGCCGCCCGGGTCGCACTGCGCACCGAGGGGTTGGTGCTCGACCCGGTGTACACGGCCAAGGCCCTGGCCGTGCTGCTGCGCCTGCTCGATCCTGCCTCCACGCAGCCGGTCGTGTTCTGGCACACCGGCGGGCTGCTGGGCGCGGCCCACCACCTGGCGGGAGGGCACGAGGAGTGACGGGGTGACGGGGTGACGGGCCCGGCCCGGGAGCTGGTCGAGTCCGGGTTCATGCTGGAGAACGCCGACGCGCCCCTCCTCCACGTCGGGCTCAACCTGGCCGACATCGCCCACGTCATCGACCTGCGGGGTCGGCGGGTGGTGCCCGAGGACGCCGCCCGCCAGCTCCTCGACCTGCTGGTGGAGGTCCACGGCATGCCCGCCGAGGACTTCCCCTACGACCCGTCCTTCGGCGAGGCCTACAACTCCCGGGAGCACTACTTCGTGTCCCGCCTGGGCGACGTGGCCGGCTGGCTGCACGCCGGCCGGCCCCGCCGGGAGGCCACCCGCCTGGCCCTGCGCCTGCTCCTGCGCCGCCAGCTGGTGGGCCTGGTCGACGACGCGGCCGGGTTCGTCGACAGCGTGGTCGCCCAGGCCGGCGCCCACGTGGCCAGCCTCATGCCCGACCAGACGTACCTCCAACAGGCGCAGCCGTCGACGTTCGGGCACTACGTGCTGTCCTTCGCCTATCCCACCCTGCGCGACGCCACCCGCCTCCTCGACTGCCTCGAGTGGGTCAACCTCAGCCCGGGCGGAGCCGGCTGCGTCAACGGCAGCCGCCTGCTGGAGGACCGCACCGTCATCGCCGACCTGCTCGGCTTCGGCGGCGTGATCGAGCACACCCGCGACGCCATGTGGCAGGTCGACGGGCTGATCAACATCCTGGCCACGACCGCCAGCATGCTGTCGAACCAGTCCAAGCTGGCCGAGGACCTCGAGATCTGGTCGAGCAGCGAGTTCGACTACGTCGACCTCGACGACGGTTTCACCCGGTCGAGCGTCCTCATGCCGAACAAGCGCAACCCGTACTCGCTGTCGATCGTGCGGGGGGCGTCGGGCATCCTCATCGGGCGCCTGTCGGGTTTCCTGGCGGTGGTGAAGAGCCCGTCGGCCCGCAGCGACAACCTCATCTTCGCCTACGGCGAGGTCCCCCGGGCCCTCGACCTGGCGGCCCGGGTGACCCGGCTGATGAGCGGGGTGGTCGGCACGCTGCGGGTGAACACCCACCGCATGGCCGACGCCCTCGCCGGTGGGTTCACCCAGGCCACCGACCTCGCCGAGCACATCGTCCAGGTGTGCCGCATCGACTACCGCACCGCCTACGTCATCGTGGGCGCCACTGTCCGGGCGGCAGCCGCCATGGGCCTGCGGGGCGTCGATGTCACCGGCGAGATGCTCGACAACGCCTCGATCGAGCACCAGGGCCGTCCCCTGGGACTGGCCGGCCACGACCTCTCGGACGTGCTCGACCCCCGGCGCATCGTGTCCACCCGCTCGGCCCGGGGCGGCGCGGCCCCCGAGGCGGTCAGCGACATGGTGGCCGCGTGCCGCACCTCCGCCGCCCGGCTGCACGCCGAGGCCGACCGGTGGCGGGCCTCGTTCGACGCCGCCGAGGGGGCGCTGCTCAAGCTGGCGGGCGAGACGGTCGGCACCCCGTGACCGGCGCCCAAATGACCGGCGCCCAGTGACCGGCGCACCGTGACCGGCGTCGAGCTCCCGGCGGAGGTCTCGGTCGTGAACCTGGGGCTTCCGCTGTTCGCCGACGCCATCCGGGCCCAGGGACGGCCGGTCACCCACGTGGACTGGCGCCCCCCGGCCGGCGGCGACCCGGTCCTGGTGGCGGCGCTCACCCGGCTCTACGGCCGGCACGCGTCGGCGATCGACGAGGCCAACGCGGAGGTCGTCCGCCGCCTCGACACCGGGGTGCCGATGCTGGTGGGGATCGCTGCTGCCGGGTCGGTGGTGCCGGGGATGGGTTATCGGACCGTGCTCCACTGCGGACCTCCCATCGCCTGGGACGACATGGGCGAGCCGCTGCGCCGCTCGGTGCGGGCCGCGGTGGAGGCCGAGGGCTGGGCCGGTGACGCCGAGACCGTTGTCGACCTGGAGCCGGCCAACCACCACGACACGGTCGTCCCCATGGCGACCGCGATCGGGCCGTCGGCGCCGGTCTTCGTGGTCGAGACCGACGCGGGCACCCGGGCCTTCTCCCCGATCAACCAGGGCCCGGGCGACGTGGCCTGGTTCGGCCGAGACACACCCGCCGCGGTCGAGCGGCTGGTGTTCCTCCGCGACATGGCGGGCCCGTTGCTGGCCGAGTGCCTCCGGGCGGCGGGCCCGATCGACCTGTTCTCGATCGCCGCCCAGGGGGTGCAGATGGGCGACGACCTGCACCTGCGCACCCAGGCCGCCACCAACCTGTTCCTGCGCAACCTCCTCCCCCACCTCCTCGCACTGGAGTCCCCGCACCGGGTCGAGCTGGGACGCTTCCTCGCCGGCAACCACCTGTTCTTCCTCAACCTGGCCATGGCCGCGGCGCGGTCGCTCACGCTGTGGGCCGAGCAGGTGACGGGCTCGAGCGTGGTCACCACCATGGCCCGCAACGGCACGACCTACGGGATTCGGCTGCCGGGAGATGACGAGTGGTTCGTCACCGGCTCCCCCCCGGTGGGCGACGCCCTGTTCCACCCCGGCCGGGGTCCCGGGGACGCCGCGCCCGACATCGGTGACAGCGCGGTGCTGGAGCTGGTCGGGCTGGGGGGATGCGCGGCGGCCGCGTCGCCTGCGGTGGCCGCCTTCCTGGGGGGGACGATGGCCGGCGCCGTCGCCACCACCGAGGACATGGCCCGGGTGTGCGCCGGACGGAGCAGCCGGTTCACGCTGCCCATCCTCGACTTTCGGGGGACGCCGCTGGGCGTCGACGTGCGCAAGGTGGTCGAGCTGGGCATCACGCCCAAGGTCACCACCGGCATCCTCCACGCCCACGAGGGAGGCCAGATCGGCGCCGGGGTGGCCCACGGCCCCATCGCCTGCTTCCGCGACGCGCTGCTGGCGCTCGACCGCCGCATGGGGTGACGTCCGCGCCCGACGACCCGGACGACCCGGACGTCCCGGACGTCCCGGGCGTCCCCGGTGCGGTCGAGATGGGCGCGGGCGCCCACCGGATCCTCTCGGTCGACGGTCGGGGCCGGGTGGTGGCCGTCTACCGCCGGGCGGCCTACCTCCGCCTCCCGGCGGGGCTCGTGGCCCTCACCGGCTCCGACGTGTGGCGGGGCCCGTTGCACGTCCGGTCCCCCTTGCGCCCCGAACTGCTGGCGCCCGGCGACCCGGTCGTGGTGGAGGGAGGCTGCCTGCGCGTCGGCGCCCACCAGGTCGACCTGACGGGCTGTCCGGTATGGCGGGGTCGGCTTCCCCGCCCGGCCGACCTGGCCTGCGCTCCGGCCGGGGTGGCGGCGGCGGTGTTCTCTGCCGCGCCGCCGTCCGCCCTCCTCGACCCCCGTTTCGAGGGACGGCTGGCCGTCGCCCATCGGCGCCTCCGCCACAACGACCTGGCCGGTGTGGCCACGGCTCTGGGCGGGCTCGGCCCCGGGCTCACCCCGTCGGGGGACGACGCCCTGGCCGGGATCCTGCTCGCCCGGCGGGCCCTCGGTGGTCCGGGGCTGGAGGCTTGGCTGGTCGAGGTGGCCGGCGGGGTGCGGACCACGTCGGTCGCCCGGGGCCTCCTCGACTGGGCCGCGCGGGGCCAGAGCGTCGAGCCGGTGCACGACCTGCTGGGCGCGCTCGCGGCGGGTGACGGTGCGGGCGCCGTGCGGCACGTCGCGGATCTGGCCCGGCTGGGCCACACCTCGGGCGCCGACCTCCTCCACGGCCTGGCTCTGGGCCTCGGCCTGGGCGTCCGGGTCGGGCTCGTTTCCCCCGGCTGACCGGTTTGTTGCACGGGCCGGCCCCGCGCCGTCGGCGGTTGCACGGCTGTGCAATGGTGGTGCAAGCACCCCGGTGCATGCTCCCCGGACACCCGTAGAACGGAGGCATTGCCGTGCCGAACACCACCCGCCCACGGCGACCCGCGACTGCGTGTGCCTGCCGGTTCGCGGTGACAGCGCCCCTCCACCACGACCTGCTCGTCCGGGTCGACACCGACGTGTCCGTCGCCGTCGAGCTGCTCGAGCTGGCCACCACGTGGGACGAGCTCGACTACGGCGACCAGTCCCTCGTCGCCCCCGCCGACTGGCTCGCCTTCCTGGCCGGACACCGCTGGACCGACCCCGACCTGGCCGAGCGCCTGTTCATCGTCGCCGTCGACGTCGCCCTCCGCCATGGCGCCCCCGTGCCCGTCCCCCACTCCGTCCTGGCCCCCTCCGGGAGCTGACGCCCCGCTTTCGATCACCCGAAGCGCCCCCAAAACGCCCGGCGGAGCCGATTCAGGGGCGCTCCCGACGATCCGAACGGGAGCGTCCGCCGCCTCCACCGCTGGCGCCACCGCCGGCGCCACAGGCTCGGCCGTCCGATGGGCGACCGACTCGATCACCCAGCGGGCCGTGGATCCGGCCCGATCCGGCGGAATCACGTCCCTCAGGACGATCCAGATCGCCGGGCGGCGGCGGTGGGCGGTGGGCGGCGAGAAGGTCAGGCGTCGTCGCGGCCGATGCAGACGAACGCAGCCGCGGCGGCCTGGTCCTGGCCTTCGCCGGCGTGGGCGAGGGCTTCGGCGGGACGCTCGCCGGCCCGGAGGCGGTGGTGGAGGGCGACCATGACGGCGGTGGTGGCGTCGTCCGGCACCGGCAGGAGGGGGGCGATCACCGAACGCACGCCCATGGCCAACAGGGCGGCAGCCGTCCCCAGGAGTTCGTCGCCCTCGTGCACGGCGGCCACGGCCGCGTCGCAGGCCGAGAGCACGACGACGGCCGGAGCCCGCCGCAGGCGCTCGAGGTCGTACACGGTGAGGGGACCGTCGGCCAGGAGGACCGACGAGAACAGGGGGCTGTCGGCCCGGAAGCTCCCGTGGGCCGCCAGGTGCACCAGGTCGGCCCGCTCGAGGGCGGCCAGCACCCCGGCGGCGGTGGCCCGCTCGCCGGCGAGCACGGTGGCCCCCGGGTAGAGCGTCGCCAGCTCCCGGACCTCGGCATCGGCGCCGGGCAGCTGCGGCCCCGCCACCAGCGCCACCTGTCCCCCGGACACGCCGTCGCCCGGAGTCCGGCACCGGCGTCGGGGCGGGAGCTCCGCCGATCCACAGGGCGGCGCTCGGGGCGACCGTCGTCGGACGGCCGGCCAGGCCGGGCAGGCACGCCCACGGCAGGCCGTGGAGCTCACCCGTGGGCACCACCACCAGCGGCGCACCGGCGGGCAGCCGCAACGGCGCCAGGATCAGCTCGTCGAGCCGGGCGGCGGTGGCCGCCAGGGCCTCCTCGGCCGCGGCGCGGGACCGGGGCCACAGCAGCCGGCGGAGGGCGAACAGGAGGTACTGGCGTTCCCGCTCCACCTCGTCGACCGGCGCCAGCCGGTGGAGTCGGGCCCGTCCCCGTCGCATGGTGACCGCGTGCAGCACCCGGTCGATGGCGACGTACTCGACGAGCACCCGGTCGCCCAGAGCGCTCCGCACCGCTCCCAGGTCGACCTGGCCGGTGTCGGCGGACCATGCGTCCCGGCCGGAAGCGTCGCCCGTGCGCCGGGTCCGGTCGCGGACCGACCTCTCCAGCGCCGCCGCCCGGGCCTGGAGCGATCCGGTGGCCGAGCCCTGGATGGCCGCCTCCCGAACCTCCGTGCGCACCTGGCGCAGCTCGGCCAGGTCGCCGGCCAGCTGCTCGTCGTCGGGCGGGCGGGCCGCCGGACGCCGCAGGGCCGCCGCCCGGCCCCGCTCGGCCCACCGCAGCACCTCCGACGGTCGCCCGTCCTCCAGCGCCAGGCCGACGCCGAGCCGGGCCAGGTCGCTTCCGTACCCGGAGGCGTGGGCCCGCAGCTCGGTGGCCCCGAGGGTGGTCCGGTAGGCGTCGACGACGGAGATCCCGCGGGCCAGCGCCCGCCGGGCGCCCGACCGGTCGCCCTCCGCCAGGCGGAGCAGGGCGGTGGCGTGCCAGGCCCGCGCCCGGAGGTCGGCGGTGCCGCGGCTGCGGGCTCGTGCGGCGTGGGCCAGCTCGGCGCGGGCCACGGCCGGCTCCCCGAGGACGAGCGCCATCCGCCCGACGAACGTGCGCACGTGAAGGGCCTCCACCGGCCATCCCTGGGACTCCAGCTCGGAGGCGATCTCCCGGCTGCGGCGCAGCAGATCCGGCGAAGGCATCCCCCGGTCCTGGAGCGACACCACCTCCGCCTGGATCTCGACGTACCGGGCCTGGGCCGCCAGCGGCGGGGCGGAGTGCGCCTCCCGGGCCGCCCGCGCCGCCTCGGCACAGGCGCCGTCGTACGCGCCCCCGGCGAGGAGGGCCCGGGCGAGGAGCATCCGGGCCTCGACCAGGTGGAGGAGGTCGCCCAGTGGCTCGAGGTTGGCGACAGCGGTCGCGGCCGCCACCCGGGCCTCCGCCACCAGCCCCGCCACCATCAGCGCCTCGCTCCTGTCGGCCTCGAGCACCGCCGTCAGCCGGCCGGGGTTGTGCAGCGCCTCGTACGCCTGCTGGGCCCGTTCGAAGGCGTCCAGCGCCTCCGGGAGGTTCCCCTGGCGACAGTGGGCGACGCCGATGTTGTGGGCGGACATCGCCACCAGCACGGGCAGGTCCCGCTCGACCGCGATGCGCTCCGCCTCGGCGAAGTCCGCCAGCGACAGCTCGAGGTGACCCTGCCAGCTGTGGACGATCCCTCGACACACCCGGGCCCGGGCGATCGAACCCTGGTCCCCGGAGGCCTCCAACCAGCGCAGCGCCCGCCGGTAGGCGGCCAAGCCGTGGTCGAGGTGCCCCGTGCGGACCGCCACCACGCCCCGGAGGAGCTCCACGACCCCTCGGACCGAGTCGGGGGCCACCGCCGCCGCCCGCGCCATCTCCTCGCCCGCCCCGTCCGTGTCGCCCACCGTCAGGAGCGAGATGGCCATGCTCGCCCGGGCCAACGCCTCCTCGTCGGCGAAGGCCGACGCAACGCTGACCTGCACCGACCGGCGGAACGCGGCCACCGCCTCCTCGGGCTGGTCGAGCTCGTGGTGGGCCAGGCCGATCACGCGATGGGCGGTGGCGGAGACCTTTTCGTCGTCGGTGTCCCGGAGGATCTCGGAAGCGCGGGCGAGCACCCTCGGGGGGTCGCGGTGGCGCCGTTCGGCCAGCTGGTCCAGCTCGTCGAGTACCTCCGGGCTCCGCACGCGCCGAGATGCTAGAGAAACATGTATCACGGCGGCTGCCGGCGACTCTGGAACGTTAACGAGGGGAGCGGGACATGGATGAGTTCACCGACGGCGAGGTCGGCTACGGCGGCAGCGGGCAAGGCGACCCCGGGAAGGTCGATACCGGGGAGGTCGATACCGGGCAGGACCCCGTGGAGGTCGACACCGGGCAGGACGACCACGAGGAGGTCGACCACGGGGAGGTCGACCACGAGGAGGTCGACCCCGGGGGCGGCGGGACCGACCAGTATCCCCCTGCCACACCTGCCCCCGATCCCGACTTCGCCGGACCGTGGACCCGCCGGGTGGTCTTCGCATCCAAGCCGGGCGGAGGCACCTTCGCCTTCCGACCCAGGCAGGTGCTGACGACGCGAGGCGACGAGGCACTGGAGATCGTCCGGCGCCGCTTCCCGGATGCCCGTCGCGACATCGAGGACGAGGTTCACGGCTTCGCCCGGTTGGACGGAGTCGACGACCCCTTCGAGGCCATCGCCATGCTGCGGATGCAGGGGATCGTGGCCCAGGTCAACCACGTGCTGTTCGCCCACGGCGGCGGCGGCGGATGCGGCGGCGGATGCGGCGGCGGATGCGGCGGCGGATGCGGATGTGGGGGTGGCGGCGGATACGGCGGTGGCGATGGCAGCTGCCCGCCCCACCCGTCCGGCCAGTGGGATTCCTCCGGCTATTCCGTCGGCTCCGTCCACCCCACGCCGACCAAGTCGGTGCACCCCACCCCGGCGCACTCGTGGCCGATCGGGGCGGCCGGAGTCAGGTCCGTCCACCCGACGCCGTTCTCCGGCACATCGGTGCACCCGACGCCGTCGGGCCACGGCTGCGGCTGCGGCTGCCGGTGCGGCTGCGGCGGCACGGACGGCGGCGGCACCTACGGCCAGTCGGTGCACCCGACGCCCACCCGGTCGGTGCACCCGACGCCCACCCGGTCGGTGCACCCCACCCCCTACGGGGCCACGTCGGTCCACCCCACACCATTCGGCGCCATGGGTCCCCAGAGGAGCAGCGCCCGGCCCGCACCGCCGAACACCCCGACCGAGGCGATCAGGACGCTGCTGGAGCAGCCGTACCAGGAGGGCGGGCCCCGGGTGATCGTGCTCGACACCGGCCTGGCCGAAGCGGGGAACTCCTTCTTCCCCCAGGCGCTGGCGGGTCCCGCTTCGGCAGCCGGCCCGACCGACATCGACGTGCCTGACCTCGACGTCCCCGCCGACGGGCTGCTCGACGAGGTCGCAGGCCATGGAACGTTCATCGCCGGGTTGATCGGCCAGGTGGCACCGGGCTGCGGGGTCACCGTCCACCGGGTGCTGGCCACGGTCGGCGACACCGACGAATGGCGGATCGTCGATCGACTCCAGCAGCTGGTGGACGGAGTGCTCGACGACCCGGAGCACACGATCGTGAGCCTGTCGTTCGGGGGCTACGTGCTGGATTACCCGGTCCACCTGGCCGCCGCCATCGCCGCCTTGCGGGCCCTGAAGGTCGTCGTCGTGGCCTCGGCCGGCAACGACGCCACCTGCGACCTGATGTACCCGGCGGCCCTTCCCGGCGTGGTGAGCGTGGGCGCCATCGGCCCCGACGGGCCGGCCGTTTTCACCAACTACGGCCCGTGGGTCCGGGCCTGCGCGCCGGGCGTCGACCTGTTGAGCACGTTCTTCCAATTCGAAGGGGTCACCCCCGCCCAGGGCCAGCAGGACCCGGACAACTTCGACGGTTGGGCGATATGGAGCGGCACATCCTTCTCGGCTCCGATCGTCGCCGGCGCCCTGGCCCGGACGATGATGCTCGAATCCTGCACCGCCGAGGCCGCCGTCGAGCGGGTCGTCGACAACCCCTCGCTGCTGCGCATACCCGGCCTCGGCACCGTGGTGAACGTGCTGTGACGTGCGTCAGGCCGGCGCGGGGGTCCGCCCGCGACGGCCTGTGACGATCACTCCTACGATGACGGCGTGGGGGGGCAACAGGAGCTGGGGGCCGGCGATCTGGTCCTCGCGGCGCGGGACGGTGACCACCGGGCCTGGGATGCGCTCGTGGCCTTGTTCGGCAGCCGGGTGCGGGCCGTGGCCCGCTCCTACCGGCTGGGCCCGGCCGACGTCGACGACGTCTTCCAGGTCACCTGGCTGCGACTGGTCGCCAACCTCGACGGCATCCGGGAGCCCGACCGGATCGGCGCCTGGCTGGTGACCACTGCCTCCCACGAGAGCCTCCGGCTCCTGCGGCGGGCCGGCCGCCAAGCCCCCGGGGAGGACGGGTGGGAGGAGAGCCTCGTCGACGCCGCTCCCGACGTCGACACCAGCGTGCTCACCAGCGAGCGCGATCGGGCGCTCTGGGAGGCCATGGGCATGCTCTCGGCGGCCTGCCAACGGCTCCTCCGGCTGCTCGCGGCCGACCCGTCACCCAGCTACCAGGAAGTCGCCGCCGTCCTCCAGATGCCCATCGGGAGCATCGGTCCCACCCGGCAGCGGTGCCTCAATCACCTGCGGGCGCAGTTTGCGCGTATCACGGCGGGATCCGAGGGTTCTCCTCTGTAGGGGGATACGAACATGACCAACGACCACGAGGACGATTCCATGAACCCGGACGTCAGAGACGACGCACTGCTCGCGGAGCTGCGCGCGGTCGTCGGCCGGGTCGACCCGGTCCCGCCGGAGATGGTGGCCGCCGCCCGGGCCAGCTTCGTGTGGCGCACCATCGACGCCGAGCTGGCCCAGCTCACCCACGACTCCGTCGTAGACACCGACCGCATGGCACTCGTCCGGGGCGTCGGAGCCCCCGAGCTGCTCACCTTCGAGTGTCCCGGCCTCACGGTGGAGGTCGAGACGCTGGCCGCCGACGGCGGGCTGCGTCTGCTCGGCCAGCTGGTGCCGCCCCAACCCGGGCAGGTGGAGGTCCGCCATGCCGGCGGCACCACCACCGTCGACGCCGACGCCATGGGCCGCTTCGCCGCCGAGGGCGTGCCGACGGGGCCGGTGAGCCTGCGCTGCCGGGCCGGCGAGTCCGCCTTCGCCACCGACTGGTTCCTCGCCTGACCATTCGGGCCTGACGATCTGTGTATCAGATCTCGTTCCGGCGGCTCTCAGTAGTGAGCGACGAGGGGACGGGACAATGGAGGACAGCACCGGATTCGAGAGGACCTGTTACCTCCTGCTCTGCGGCGGACGGGGCGCACCGCAGACGCAGGTGTTCGGCACGGAGGACGAGGCCCGGGCCGAGTTCCGCAAGGCCAGCCGGGCGGCGCGGGTGAGGACCGAGTGGATGGAGCTCTCGATCGTCACCGGCGGTGGACGGTTGCAGCGCATCGATTCCTTCGCCCGCCTCTCCTAGCTCCCGACCCACCGAGACAGCCCACCAGACGAGACAGCCCACAGAGACAGCAAAGTCCCAACGGCGGGACCCACGGCCGACGGGGCGTCGTCAACGGCGACGACGCCCCGCCCGCCGCCTCGTCCGCGGTAGTGTCCGCGCCCCGATGGACGAGCGGACCGTGACCCCCCAGATCCGCACTTTCTTCTGGGGCGCGGGCACCGCCTTCGCCGGCCTGGCCGGCGTTGTCCTGTTCCTGTTCCCGGACAAGTCCGACCGCCTCTTCGCCTGGACGATCGTCCGGGGCGACACCGCGGCCTTCCTCGGCGCCTGCTTCCTCGCCATCGCCCTGGAGTCGCTGCTCTGCTACGGCGTGCCCACGTGGGGCGGGGTGCGGGTCTGCTTCGCCGGCACCCTGGCCTTCGTCACCGCCATGACCCTCGCCACCCTCCTCCACCTCGACCAGTTCCACTACGGCAGCGACGAGCCCGTCGCCCTGGTCGCGGCCTGGGTCTGGACGCTCGTCTACCTGGCCGCCCCGGTGGCGGGCGCCGTCCTGTACGCCCGCCAACGCCGGCAACCGCCCCTCCGCCGCTCGGTCTCCGACCCTGATCAGGCCGTCCCCGATCAGGCCGACCCGGATCAGGCAGACCCGGATCAGGCCGACCCGGAGCAGCTCGACTCGGATCACGCCGACCCCAGGCCCGCCCGGCGGCGCCGCTCCGCCACCACCCCCATCGTCCCCGGCCTGCGCTACCTCTACCTGGCCCAGGGTGCGCTCCTCACGGTCGTGGCGGTCGTGCTCTTCCTCGCTCCCGGCTCCGCCGACACCCTGTGGCCGTGGCCACTGGGCCCGCTGCCGGCACGGGCCGTCGCCAGCTTCCTGCTCGGCCTCGGGGTCATGCTCTTCGGCGCCGGCCGCGACAACGCCGCCGAGCGGCTCGAACCGCCGTGCGCCGCCGCCTGGTGGCTGGCGGTGCTCACCGGCATGGCCGTAACCCGCTTCGACGGCAGCGTCGAAGTCGGGTCGGTCCAGGGCCTGGTGTTCTGCGTGGTGGCGATCAGCCTGCTCGTCGGCGGGCTGGCCGGCGAGATGGCCGCTCGCCGCCTCCGCCCGGCCGCCGCCGCCTGACCGCCTGACCGCCTGACCTCCGGCGCCCGGGCGCGTCCGAATCCGGCCCGCGACTGTTCAACCTTGGGTCGCCTCCCGTTCACCCGTCGGCCACCGACGGGACAGCGCCCCTCGGTAGCTTGCCCCCGCCTTCCCAGCGAGAGGACCCGAGAGTGATCCGACGGATTCGTGCCACCGCAGCCGCCGCCACCTGCGCCATCGCCTGCTCGCTGGTCGCGGGCCCGAGCGCGGGAGGTGCCCAGGTCCCGTCGAACTTCAACCGGATCGCCACCTTCGAGACCTCGACCAACCCGGGGAGCGAGGTGGCCGAGATCGTGGCCGCTGCCGACGGCGGCCGCACCCTGCTCTACACCGACTCCGCCGCCGGCCTCGTCGGGTTCGTCGACGTGGCCAACCCGGCGGCCCCCGCGGCCGCGGGAGTGCTCGCCACCGGCGGCTCCCCGACGTCGGTGGCGGTGGTCGGCACCCGGGCCCTGATCGCCGTCGACGACACGCCCATCGAAGCCGATGACACCTTCGGGCCCCACGCCGGACGCCTGCTCGTCGTCGATCTCCCCTCCCGGACGGTCGTCCGCACGATCGACACGGGCGGCCAGCCGGACTCGGTCAAGGTCAGCCCCAGCGGGCGCTACGCGGTCGTCGCCATCGAGAACCAGCGCGACGAGGAGGTCGCCGACGGCGTCATGCCCCACATCCCGGCCAACGGCGCCGAGCGGGACGAGCCCGGTTTCGTCCTCATCGTCTCGCTCACCGGCGCCCCTGCCGCCTGGACCGTCCGCACCGTCCTCCTCGAGGGCCTCCCGGGGATGAAGTTCGGTGAGGACCCCGAGCCCGAGTTCATCGACATCAACGTCTACGAGCTGGCCGCCGTCACCCTCCAGGAGAACAACCACATCGCGGTGATCGAGCTGCGCTCGGGGCTCGTCACCCAGCACTTCGGCGCGGGGAGCGTGGCCGGGCAGGTCGCCGACACGGCGGACGACCCCGACATCGTGTTCGACAGCAGCATCAGCGTGCCCCGCGAGCCCGACGCGATCGCGTGGGTCCAGAACGGCCGGCTGCTCACGGCCGACGAGGGCGACTACGACGGCGGCTCCCGCTCCTTCACCCTCTTCGACCTCAACGGCAGCGTGGCGGTGGCGTCGGGGCCCGCCTACGAGCTGGAGACCGTCCGCCATGGGCACTACGTCGAAGGTCGCTCCGACGACAAGGGCGCCGAGCCCGAGGGCGCGGCCGTCGGCCGGTTCGGCTCCCAGGAGCTGGCCTTCGTCGGCGCCGAGAGGTCGAACTCGGTGAGCGTCTACCGGGTGGTGGGCAACGCGTTCACGTTCCTGCAGCTCCTCCCCACCGGTGCCCGCCCCGAGGGCCTCCTGCCCGTCCCCGAGCGCAACCTGTTCGTCACCGCCAACGAGGACGACGGCACCCTGTCGATCTTCCGGTACGAGGCCGCCGCCCCCACCTACCCGTCGATCGTGTCGGTCAACTCCTCGACCCGCGGTGCCATCCCCGGCACGTCGTCCCCGATCCCGTGGGGGGCCCTGTCGGCCCTGGCCGCCGACCGCACGACGCCCGGCCGCCTCTACACGGTGCACGACAACGCATACGCCAGCTCCCGCATCTACACCGTCGACGCCACCTCGGCTCCGGCGCGCATCGTGGCGTCGACCGACATCGACGGCCTCACCTCGGAGGACTGGGACCTGGAGGGCATCGCCACCCGCCCGGCCCAGGCCGGCGGCGGCTTCTGGCTGGCCAGCGAGGGGTCGGCCTCCGCCGGCGACCCGGCGACGGCCCGGCTGAACCACCTGCTCAGGGTGACGGCGAACGGGGTGGTCCAGCAGGAGGTTCCCATCCCCGCGATCAACGGGGCCACCCCGGTCAGCGCCGGCTTCGAGGGCGTGGCGTCGGTCTGGAACGCGGCCCTGGCCCGGGAAGAGGTGTTCGTCGCCATCCAGCGCTCGTGGGACTCCACGACCTGGACCCGCATCGCCCGCTACCTGCCGGCGACGAACGCCTGGTCATTCGCCGCCTACCCCCTCGATGCCGGCAGCAACGTCGGCCTGTCGGAGATCGCGGCGGTCGGCCCCGACCAGTACGCGGTGATCGAGCGCGACAACCGGGGCGGTCCGGAAGCGGTGGTGAAGCGCATCTACCGCTTCTCGCTGGCCGGGTACCCGTTCGTGCCGATCACCTCGGCGGCCAACCCGCCGCTGATCGCCAAGGTGCTCGTCGAGGACCTGCTCGACAACCTCCGGGCGCCCAGGGGACGGGGGATCGAGAAGGTGGAGGGCCTCACCGTCGACGCCGCCGGCCAGACGTTCGTCAACACCGACAACGACTCCGAGGACGGCGAGTCGCAGTTCTTCCGCCTGGGATCCTGGGCCGCCCTGGCGTCGTGACCGGCCACCACACCGCTCAGGTGGTGGGCTTGGGCCGCCCCAGGTCGAAGCCGTTCTCCTCCAGCAGGTCCTGCATGGTGGCCCGTTCCTCCCGGCTCAGGCGGCGCTGCGCCCCCTGGGGCGGGTGGGGCGGCACCGGGTACCCGAGCATGGCGACCATGGTGACCAGCACCCGGTCGTAACGGCCCAGGTCGTTGACCCAGTCCTCGGCCTTGGTGGCCCAATACTCGTTGCGGGTGGTGGTGTAGGTGTCCAGCTCGGCCTGGATGCTGCGGGCCTGGCCGGCGAACATGGCCAGGTCGGCCTGCGTCTGGTCGGCGGGGCTCAACTCGGGCTCGGCGGCGACCTCCTCGGCGGCGGGCGCCTCTGCGGCCGCGTCCACCGGCGCGACCTCGGCCAGCTCGCCGGTGCCGAGCGGGTCGCGCCCGGTGAGGGCCAGCAGCTCGGCCTGGCGGTCTGCGCCGGCGGGGGCCTGCATGGCCGGCCCGAACGCCCCCGCCGCCCGCCAGTGCTCGGCCTGGGGGGCGATGTAGCCGTAGGCGAAGTCGACCAGCTCGGGGTCGAGGCGCTCGTCGCCGCCGGTGGCCCGGGCCAGGTCCCACGTGTGGACGATGTGGTCGGTGGTGACCTGGGCCAGGTAGTCCTCGGCCGGGATGTCGCCGAACGAGACGTGGACCGCGCGCAGGGGGACGTCGTCGGCCTCGCAGGCGGCGAGGGCCTCGGCGGTGGCCCGGGCCCACGCCGCCACCGGGTCGTCGCCCAGCTGGTCGCCCTCGAACCGGTCGCCCACCTGCTCGATGGTGAGGCCCTCGAGCAGCGGGGGCACCCACTGGTTCTCGTTGAGCACGTGGTTGACGAGCGCCCGCACGTCCCATTCGGCGGCCGGCGTGGGCTGCGCCCACTGGTCGCCCGACACCGTCAGCACGCGCTTGCCGAACTCGTCGACCGCCCGCCGGTAGAGCCCGATCACGTCGGCCATGGGACCACCTCCGCTACGTGATTACCACCTCCGTGTCGTGTAGCGCACGAATGGTGTTCGACACGTAGCAGACGGAGGACGCCCGCCGGGCCAGCATCTCCAACTCGTCCCGGGGGTGGGTGGAGCTCACCTCCACCCGGACGTGCACGAACTTCGGTCCGTCGTAGCGCCCCACGACCCGGACCGACAGGTCGGGCAGGACGATGTCGCGCTTGCGGGCCACGTGGGCCAGGGCGAGGGTGAAACACGAGGCGAGGGAGGCCAGGAAGAGCTCGGTGGGCTGGGGCCCGGTGTCCTCCCCGCCCGCCTTCACCGGCTCGTCGGCCCGGATCTCGAAGTCCCGGGCCCGCACCCGGCAGCGGTACCCGCCGTCCCACGTGGCGTCGACCGAGAGCGTCCTGGGCGGCGGCGCAGGCGCACCCTGGCCCGGGTCGTCAGCCGTGATCGTGCCCCGCGTGCCCGTGCCCGGCGGGGCGGTCGGCCAGCGCCCGGGCCCGGGCGTCGAGGTCGGCCGGCACCACCAGCCCGCTGGCGGCCAGCACCGACTCGAGGGCCCGCAGCCAGCACCGGTAGTAGCTCCACTGCTCGGCGGGATGGCCGGCCCCCTCCCAGGCGGCGATCGTCGTGATCAGCTCCTGCCGGAAGTCCTCCCAGGCGAACGCCCCGCCGGCGTGGAGGGCGAGGGCCAGCCCGAAGGCCCGGCTCTCCCACGGCTCCCCGAACGTCAGCTCCCCGTTGCTCCGGGGCGGAGCGGCCGGGCCGTCGACGTCGAGCACCCCCACGGTGGCGGACGTCACCGCGCCGGCACCTTGGCCACGCCCACCATGGCGTCGCGGGTGACGAGGGCGGCCAGCTCCTCCTCCGACAGGTCCTCGGTGCCCGCCGGACGCTCGGGAAGCACCATGTAGCGCACCTCCGAGCAGCTGTCCCAGACCTCGACGTCGACGTCGTCGCCCAGCGCCAGCCCCATCTCGGCCAGCAGCGTCCGGGGTTCGCGCACCATGCGCGACCGGTAGGCGGGGTCCTTGTACCAGGCCGGCGGCAGGCCCAGCACCGGCCACGGGTAGCAGGAGCACAGGGTGCAGACCACCACGTTGTGGGTGCCCGGCGTCTGCTCGACCACCACGATGTGCTCGCCCTGGGGGCCCTTGAAGCCCAGCTCGGCGATGGCGGACGTTCCCTCGGCCAGCAGCCGGGCCTTGTACCCGGGGTCGACCCAGGCCCGCGCCACCACCTTGGCCCCGTTCATGGGGCCGACGTTCTCTTCGTAGTTCTTGATGAAACCGTCCATCACCTTGGGGTCGACCAGGCCCCGCTCGACCAGGATCGACTCCAGGGCCTCGGTGCGCAGGGCGATGGGCAGGCGCTCGGCGGGGGCGTCACTCATGAGTCGGTGCTCTCCAGGTAGGACTCGTACAGGTCGATGCCCAGGGTGAACGGCTCGGCCTCGTCGCCCCACAGCTCGGTGGACTCGAAGGCCACGTTGTAGACGTGCTGGGCGTTCTCGCCCAGGAAATGGGCGTTGGTCTCGGGCAACACCTGGGCCGGCTGGACCAGGCGGACGACCCCCGATCGCCCCCGCACGTACCGCGGCAGGCGGGTATGGCCCCGCGGGTGCACGTCGCGCGCCCGCACCCGGTCACCGACCGCGTACTTCGGCGAGTCCTCGATCTGGCGGATCGACCCCGCCGCCGTCGGCTTGTAATCGGGCTTCTGCGGCTCGGGGGCCGGTGGCTCCTCCACGTCGTCGCCCAGGAGCCGGCGGGCCCGGGCGTCGACCGCCCCGGGGGCGATGATGGCGCTGTCGGTGAGCAGGTTCTCGGCCATCTTCAACCACCGGCCGTAATACCCGAAGGCCAGGTAGTCGACCGGGTGCTGGCGGTTGAGGGCGTGCCGGAAGGCGTCGAGGTTGGTGCCCGACACCCGCATGGAGAGCAGGGCCATGGCGAAGACCCGCCGCTCCCACTCCTCGTGGAACGGCGGGTCATCGGGCGCGGTGAGCTGCACCGACCCGAATCCCTCCATGCCGCCCATGTCGGCGACGGTGTCCACCTTGGTTTCTCCCTCCTGGATAGGTGGAGCGCGGCGCCCAGCTCGGCGGTAGCCGGGCGCCGGCGCTCCACGCCGGGGTGCTCGGTCAGACTGTCCAGGTGTTGATCTGGAACGCCCCGGCCCGCCACGCGGTCAGGGCCGAGTCGAGCACGTCGAGGGGGTGGAAGGCGGTGACGCCGTCGATGAGGTCGTCCTCCCGGAAGCCGTAGAGGGCGCCCATGGCGAACCGGCAGGCGTAGATCTTGGCCCCCTCCTTGATGAGGGTCTTGATCTGGTTGTTGATGGCCATGTGGCCGGGGAACGCCTCCTGGCCCACGGCCGGGAAGCCCCGGGTGCCCGACGCCAGCAGCACGCCCGGCCCGTAGAGGACGATGCTGACGTCGAAGCCCTTGCGCACCAGGCGGGTCGAGGTCAGCAGGTTCACCAGCGCCACCGATCCCTCGTAGGGGACGGTGTGGATGAAGACGAAGGCCTTCTCGCCGGGGTTGGCCTTGATGTCCTCGAACAGCTTCTCGTCGGTGTCGAACAGGGTCTCGCCGTCGGCGGGCCGTTCGTTGTTGACGGTCTTCGGCATCTAATCTCCTCCGGTTTCGGGATCTGTGGTGTCGGACTTCCTTGGTTTGACTGGATTGGTGAGATTTGGCCCCACCGCCGGACGGCGAGTGCCGCGCACGGCCGGCTGGGTCCAGGTCCGGCGGTGGCTGCCCGGTATGAGCTGGATCGTCATCCGCCGCAGCCTCCAGGGCAGCCGCCGGTACACGGGGGTGAACACGCCCAGCCAGAACTGGTCGCGCCAGCCCTTGGGCGGTGGCGGTGCCGGAAGGCCGTAGCGGGCCGCCATCTGCCGCTGGGCGTCGACCATGAGGTAGTGCTCGGAGCTCTGGCGCAGCCAGTGGGTGAAGGAGCCCACGTCACCTGCCCACCAAGCCGGGCCTGTCGAGATTGGCCAGGCCGTTCTGGGCCGCCACCGAGATGGGTTCGTTGAGGGCGCCGATGGGCGGGGAGTAGACGTTTTCCATGGTGGCCAGGTCGTGCAGCGTGATCCCCACCTTCACCGCCACGCCGAGGAAGTCGGCCCGCTCCTTGATCCCCTCGCCACCGACCATCTGGGCCCCGATCAGGCGCAGGCTGCCCGGCTCGGCCAGCAGCTTGACCCGCACCTTCTTGACCCCCGGGTAGTAGCGGGCCCGGGAGATCCCGTTGGCCACGCCGACCACGTACGGGATGCCGAGGGCGGTGGCAAGGGTCTCGCCGAAGGCGACGCCTCCGATCATCCACTTGCCGGCCACCATGCCCCAGGGGACGTACACCGGCTGGTAGGCCCGGGCGCCGCCGGCGGCGTTGGTGCCGGCCACCTTGCCCTGGGCGTAGGCGTGGCTGCCGGAAAGCCCCTGGATGGGGAGGTTGCTGACCCCGTGGGGCAGCTCGGCGCAGTCGCCGGCGGCGTAGACGTCGGGGTGCGACGTGGCCATGCGCTCGTCGACCACGATCCCGCCCGTCGACCCGATTTTGATCTCCTTGGCCGACAGGGAGACGTTGGGCTTCTTCTTGGTGCAGACAACCACCAGGTCGGCCGGCAGGTCGCCCTCGTCGGTGCGCACCGCCTTGACCTGGCCGTTGTCGTCGCCGACGAAGGCCCGGGCGGGGGTGTTCCAGTGCATCTTCACGCCCATCTCGGTCCACGACTCCTCCACCGGGGCGGCGATGTCGGGATCGGCCGCCTCGGCCAGGGCCCACGGCGCCTTGTCGACCAGATGGGTCTCGATGCCCCGCTGGGCCAGGGCGGTCACCATCTCCAGGCCGAGGGGCGACGCCTCCACCACCACCGCCACCCTGGTGGTGTCGAGGACCTTGTCCCACTCCATGGCCCGGCGGATGTTCTTCACGTAGTAGAGCCCGCCCAGGTCGGTGCCGGGGATGCCGGGGTCGGCGTAGTCGAAGCCGGTGCCGAGGACGAGGCGGTCCCAGCCGATCTCGGCCGTGTCACCGTCCGGCCCGGCGACCGTGATGTTCTTGCGGCTGACGTCGAGGTTGGTGACCCGGGACTCGTAGTGGATGTCGATCCCGTTCTCCCGGTACGCCTCCTTGGTGGCGAGGAAGAGCCGCTCGAAATCGGGGATCTCCCGGCCGTGGACGTAGGGGATGCCGCACGGGCTGTAGGCCGCGTCCTCGTATTCGGTGAAGACGGTGACCTCGGCGTTTCGGTCGGTAGCCTTGGCCGCGCCGGCGGCACCGATGCCGGCTGCGCCTCCGCCGACCACGACGATCCTCTGGGCCAAGTCCACCACCTCGGACGTCACGGGTAGGGCCGAAGGCGTTTACTATACTGGACGTGCGTTTCCCACGCTGTCAAGGAGGCGGAAATTGACAGACCTCAGCGACCCCGTTGCCGCAGTCGAGGACGAGCCCTCGTCCGTCGACCGCCCATCCGTCGACCGCCCATCCGTCGACCACATCGTCGGTGCCATCGGGCCCCGGCTGCGCGAGCTGCGCCTGCAGCGGGGGCTCTCCCTCCAGCAACTGGCGGAGCGGGCCGGCGTCTCGGCCGCCGCCATCCACAAGATCGAGCGCAGCGGGATGGTGCCGACGATCACCACCCTCCTCAAGCTGGCCGACGCCTTCGACCGCCCGGTGGGGTGGTTCGTCGACGAGGACGGGCCGGTCGCCGGACCCGTGGCCTTCACCCCCGCCGGTGCCCGCCCCCCGGCCTTCAGCGCCCGCCCAGGGGTCGAGCTGGCCTCGATCTCCGGGTCCTACGCCCGGTTCCTGATCGACGGCGACGTCGCCACGGTGCAGCCCGGGGCCGGGAGCGGCGAGATCGTCGCCGAGCGCCCCGGGGAGGACCTCGTCTTCGTCCTCGAAGGTGCCCTCGAGTTCGTGGTCGACGGCCACGACTTCCGCCTGGAGGAGGGTGACGCCCTTCACCTCCGCACCGATCGCCCCCACCACTGGCACAACCCGGGCACCGGTCCCGCCCGGGCCCTGTGGGTCTCGCTCCGACCCTTGTAGCGCCTCACGGAGCAGGCTCGGCGTACGGTGTCCCAGTCCGGGGCGCCTCCGGCGCTTGCTCGTCGAGAGACTGCCGGTACTTCACGCAACCGCGTAGGAACTCCGGCCAGTCGGGGACGACGGGCGCCGGGTCGGTCCTCTCGGGCAACAGGCCCCACAGCGCGGGATGGTGCCAGCAGAGCTCGTGGTGCGAGCTGTCCCGATGCGTCCGGATCCCCTGGCGGAGCTTCGCCACTTCGGCGATGAGGTCGTCCCGCGACATCTGATCGAGGTCCGTGTCCATGCAACCATCTCCCTTCGACCAACCGAACGACCAAGCACCGTAGGGCGCGCGAGGGAGGGGCACCCGGGCGGGTGCCCCTCCTCGACGACGACGGGTCCGAGCAGGTGCGCTACAGGCCGGCTTTGTAGAGCAGACGGTTGGGTGTACCCCCCGTGAGCCCGGTGAGGACGCCGGTGGTGGAGTTGGCGTTGATCCAGTTGGTGATCGTGCTCCACCCGTGGTCTCCGTAGGTCGCCTTGTAGAGGGCAGCCGTGCCGGCGACATGAGGGGAGGCCATCGACGTGCCGGTGATGGTGTTCGTCCCGGATCCGATCCATGCCGACTTGACGTCCTCGCCGGGGGCGTTGCCGTCGACACAAGGGCCGTAGTTGGACGCCGAGCTGGCGCTCCAGTACCAGCGGCCGTCGGTCTTGTTGGTCGCGCCGGTGGTGTAGGCGCCCGAAGCGCTGGCCGGGGAGATGTCGCAGGCGTTCACGTTCCAGTTGCCGGCGGCGGCGGCCACGAAGACCCCCGACTGGGCCAGGTTGTAGACCGCGGTGTTGAGCGCAGCCGTGTAGCCGTATTGCAGCGACATGTTGGCCACGGCCGGGTGGATGCTGTTGACCCGGACCCAGTCCACTCCGGCGATCGCCTGAGAAGCGGTGCCGTGTCCCGCGCAGTCGACGACGCGGACGCCTCGCAGGCTCGCCCCTTTGGCGACGCCGTAGGTGCTGCCGGCGATGGTGCCGGCGACGTGCGTGCCGTGCCCGTTGCAGTCAGCGGAACTGCCCCCCTGGGCGCTGTACATGTTGAGGGCGCGGTTCCCGAACTGCGGGTGGTTGGCCTGCAGGCCGCTGTCGATCACGTAGACGCGCACCCCTGCGCCGGTACTATTGTAGTTGTAGGTGCGCGAGAACGGGAGCTTGCGCTGGTCGATGCGGTCGAGGCCCCAAGGCTGCCCGGAGTACCAGTCCATGTTCTGGGTCGTCGTGAGGCCACCCTCCTGGTCCTCCTCGATCATCTCGACGTGGGGATGGTGCCGGAGCCCGTTGAGCTGTCCCTCGTTGAGGTCGGCCGCGAACCCGTTCAGCGCCGAGCGGTAGACGAACCGGGGGGACGCGCCCACTCCCCGGGAGATCTTCTCGGGGTCCGTCCCGGGCTTCAGGGTCACGATGTAGGCACCCTTGATCGGCTTGTGGGCTGCCGACTTCCCAGGAGAGGACTTCGGGCCCTTGGGCGGAGCGTGCTCCCTGCCCGGCGCCCGGGCCGCGGGGGTCTCCTCACTGGCCGCGTCCTGGGTCGCTGAAGCCGACGGTGCGGCGAGCACGCCGGAGACAGACAATGCCGCCACAAGCGTGATCTTGACGAAAGTGAACTTCTTCACCGTTCCTCCTGAGGTTTCGCGGCTCCGTGCGAGCCGTTCCCCCAATAGAGGCCGGGTACTGCCGGCGAGATACATCGAACTACTCGAGCATGCTCGGCCGCTTTGGGCGCGTTAGGAGGAATGAGGTGCGGGGAATTCATCCGGGATATCGGGATCCTGCTTCGCGTTATCGGCGCAATTCATTCGCGCGTTGCGACTCGTGTCGCCCTCGCTGATTCGCACGCTCCCGCTGGAGCCGATGACGACGGACCGATGCTATGGGCACCCCGGCCGGCGAAACCAGGGTGGAGGCTCGCCGTTTGGCAACTCGTGCTACCCACCCTTTCCGCCCCACCCTTTCCGCCCCACCCTTTCCGCCACCCCTTTCCGGCCACCCCTTTGTCACGGGTGGCGGCCCTGCCGTGGTCAGGTGTCGATGCCGAGGAGGCGGGACCGGGTGACGGCCTTGGCGCCGCGCATCAGCCCGAAGGCGGCAATCGTCCAGGCGATGGCGCCCACGATCATCCCCGAGCGGCCGGCGCCCAGGAGGGCTCCCGTGGACTGGCCGTACGAGAGCATGATCAGGGGCAGCGTCACCAGCCCGGACGCCTGCTGGGCGGCGGCCGCGCTCTTGACCCGGGCCGACAGCCGGAGCACCACCGACAGGGTGATGGCCAGGAACGGCGGCACGACCCACAGCATGAGCACCCACCAGGCCCGGGTGGGGAAGAACCACCCGCCCACGTTGGGCCCGACGATGAGGTTGACGGCCAGGGAGTAGATCCCGAAGCCGACCAGGGTAGTCAGGTAGCCCGGCAGCAGGCTGGCGATGAGCTTGCCCAGGTAGATCTCCCGCTCGGAGGCGGGCGAGTGGGCCAGGAACTCGCCCGTGCCCTTCTCCTTCTCCCCCACGATCGTGTTGGCCGCGATGGCGGTGGAGATCGTCATGGGGACGATGACGGCCAAGGGGGCGAACAGGTACACGGCCAGGGCGTAGGTCGTCCGGTCGGCCGCCGTGGCCCCCCGCACCGCGGCCTGGGCCTTCTGCGGCAGCAGCTCGAGGGCGGCCGACACCTTGGCCACCGTCGGGACGTCGCCCAGGTTGTTGATCGTCAGCAGGAGGATGACCGGGATGACCACGAAGAACAGGGCGGCGAGGACCAGCATGGGCGCCCAGAAGTCCGGGCTCTTGGCCAGCTGGCGGAGGTCGTTGCGGGCGATGGCCCACACCCGGGTGCGGTTCACCGGTGGCGCACCCTGAGGTAGAGCTCCTCGAGGGAGGGTTCGTGGGGGCTGACCCTGGTGACCCGGACACCGACCGCGGCCAGGGAGGCGACGAGTCCCGGCACCCGGGACCGGTCGTCGACCTGGATCTCGGCCTGGTCGCCGGTGCGGGAGTAGTGGACGACGCCCTCCATGAGCCGGAGCCGGTCGAGGCTGGCGCCGACCTCGGCTCCGAAGATGATCGTCGGATGGGGCCAGAAGCGGCGCACGAGGTCCTCCGGGGGACCGGCCATCACCGCCGTGCCGTCCTCCATCATCACCACCTCGTCGGCCAGGCCGTCGGCCTCGAGGAGCAGGTGGGTGCACATCACCACCGTCTTGCCGCCGGCGGCCATCTCGTCCACCAGGCCCAGGACCGCGTGGGCCGACTCGGGATCGAGTCCTGAGGTGGGCTCGTCGAGGAGGAGCAGGTCGGGGTCGTGGAGGACGGCCCGGGCCAGGGCCAGGCGGGTCTTCATGCCGGTCGAGTAGCCGCCCACCTTGAGGTCGAGCGCCTGGTGGATGCCGAAGCGGTCGGCGGCGTCCTCCACCGGCGCCTGCCGCCCGAGCCCGAACAGCTCGGCTGCGAAGTGGAGGTTGTCCCGACCGGTCAGGCGGTCGTAGAGGGCGGGCTTGGCCGCCACCACGCCGCACCGCCGGCGGACCTGCTCGCCGTCGGGACCCGCCGGGTCGAGCCCGAACACCCGGGCCGTGCCCGCCTCGGTGCGGAGGGCGCCGGTGATGACCCGCAGGGCGGTCGTCTTGCCCGCCCCGTTGGGACCGACGAGGACGGTGACCGACCCGGCCGGGACCGACAGGGTGAGGTCGGCCAACCCGGTGGCGGGCCCGAACATCCGCCGCACCCCGGCCAACTCCACGACCACGCCGGTCCTCACGGCACGTCGGCCGCTTCGTCACGAGCGGGCGAACGCGTCTGCACTTCCCCGCAACATCGACCGTGCCGGCCGGTCCCTTGACCAATTGATGAACTGTTGGGCGACGAGCGTCCGCCCGCCCCCGCCCCGCCACCCCTCCAACTGGTGACGGATTCGGTCGTCCTGGCGACCGAATCCGTCACCGGTTGGCTCGCCCCGTCGAACCGCGCCATCGAACTGGTGACGGATTCGGTCGTCCTGGCGACCGGATCCGTCACCGGTTGGCGGGCTCAGCGCAGGGGGCCGGCCAGGCGGCCGTGGGTGGCGAAGCGGGAGCGCATGTCGCGGGGCAGGGAGTTGGCCAGCGCCTGCAGGGCATCCCGGGCCTGGCGCTCGGGCGCCACCTCGGCCATGAGGAGCGCCGACCCGGTGGCGGCGGCGACGGTGGCCGCCTCCTCCCGGTGCCCCAGGCGGGCCAGGGCCAGGGCCTGGTACTTGGCCGAGCCTCTCTGGCGGGCCAGGTCGAGCAGCAGCTCGGCCCGTGCCGGCTCCAGCCGGCTGGCCACCTCGACGAGGCGCAGCTCGGCCCGCCAGCGGAAGGGCAGCCACGCCCGGATCAGCGGTTCGGCCTCGGCGACCAGCGCCCCCGCCGCGCCCTCGTCGCCGTCGAGCAGCCGGCACTCGGCTGCCGCCAGCAGGGCATGGAGCTCCTGCTCGGTCTGCAACGACCCCACCGCCACCTCGCGCGACTGCTCGATGGCCTCCCGGGCCAGGTCGTCGGCCCGGGGCAGGTCGCCCAGCTCCCGCCACACCCACGACAGCGTCGTCGACGTCCGGGCCCGGTAGAAGTGCACGTCGTAGCGGTTCAGCAGCCCCCGCTTGCGCTCGAGCACCCGGAGGGCGCCGACCAGGTCACCCAGGTTGGCCCGGGCCAGGCCGGCGAAGAACAGGGTGCGCAGCAGGGCCCGGAACGATCCCGTCTCCTCGCACGTGGCCATGGCCCGGACCAGCACGTCGCGGGCCTCGGCGAAGCGGTCGCCGTGCTCGAGCAGGGCCCCGAGACACGACAGGGCCGACGCCACCGTGGCCGGCTCCTCCCCGTCGGCCATGGCCTGCTCGTAGGCGGCGGCCGCCCCCGCCATGTCGCCCGCCCAGTGCCGGACCCGACCGACCAGCACCAGGGCGCTGGCCTGGGCCCGGGGCGCGGCCGCCGCCGCTTCGGCCAGGGCGGTGGCCTGCACCGCGAAGTCGGACGCCCGGTCGACATCGCGCCCGTAGTAGGCCGTCCACCCCAGCCGCTCGAGGGCCATCGCCTCCAGCCCGCTGTCACCGAGGGTCCGGGCGACGTCGAGGGCCCGTTGGTGGTCCTCCCGGGCGCCGGCGTACTCGGCCAGCTCCTCCCGGACCTGTCCCCGGTGCAGCGACTCCCGGCCCGCCATCGCCGCGTCACCCGCCCTCTCCGCCGCCGCCACGGCGTTGCCGAACAGCCGCTCGGCGTCACGGTTGGCGAACCGGCGCCGGGCGTCGGATGCGGCCGCGGCCCACGCCTGGCACGCCCGGGGCCAGTCCCCCGCCGCCTGATGGTGGACGGCCACCAGCTCGGGACGGTCGGCCACCAGCTCCGCGATCCGGCGGTGGCGGCTGGCCCGCACCGCGGGGGCGGTGGTCTCGTACAGCACCTCCTGGATGACACTGTTGGCGAACGCCAGTCCCTCCCCCTTTGTCGTGAGGAGGCCCGCCTCCAGGGCCCGCTGGACGAGCCGGGCGGCCGTCGAAGGGTCGACGTTCTGCACCCGCGCCACCAGGTCGAGGTCGAACGACGCCCCCGCCACCACGCCCACCCGGAGGAACTCCTCGACATCCTCCCCCGCCCGGCGCACCCGCTCGGTGACGACGTCCCGCAGCGTCCGGCTGACCTCCAGGGCGTCCTCCGCCCGCTCCGAATCGGCCGCCAGGCGGAACGCCTCCACCGAGAAGAGCACGTCACCGCCGGTGAGCGCGAACACCGGCTGCGCCAGCTCGGCCACACCCATGGCCGCCGCCAGCTGTCCCACCGCCGCCTCCGTCAGCGGCCCGAGGCGGATCTCCCGGCCGAGGTGCTCGAGCGTCTCCATCGACTCGCGGGCCTCCTCCGGACGCAGCGTCACCACCACCAGCAACCGCTCGCGGCCCAGCCGGCCGGCCATGAACCGCAGCGCCTCGAGGGTCGACGCCCCCGCGTGCTCCAGGTCCTCCAGCACCAGGAGGACGGGCTGGCGCTGGGCCAGGCGGGCGAAGAACTCGGTGACCGCCTCCAACGACCGGCGGTGCTCCAGCTCGGGCCCCGCCCGCTCGTAGCCCACCACCGCCCGGCCCAGGTCGGCACCGAGGCCGGGCAGGAGCTCGGACAGCGTCCCCGCCCAATTGCCCACCAGCTCGCCCGCCACCTCGGCGGTGGTGGTCTCCAGACAGGCCCGGATGGCCTCGAGGATGGGTTGGAGGAACAGCGACCGCTCCGCCTCGTGGCAGCGGGCCCGCAGCGTGACCCCGCCCCCGGCCTCGGCCACCGCCGCCGTCTCCGCCACCAGCCGGGACTTGCCCGAGCCGGCCCCGCCCGACACGAACACGAACTCGCAGCGCCCGGCCAGGGCGCCGGCCCACGCCTCCCGGAGCAGGTAGAGCTCCTGGCGGCGGCCGACGAGGGGCGACTGCCGGGGTGACCGGATGCCGCCGCCGCCGGGTCCGTCCGGGCGGCGCTCCGGCTCCGGGCGCCCGCCGGCGATCGCCTCGTACAGCTCCATCGTCTCGTCGGCCGGTGCCACTCCCAGCTCGTCGTGCAGCTCCCGCTCCAGGCGCTTGAACACCACCAGCGCCGCCCCCCGGTCGCCTCGCCGGTGGTCGGCCCGCATCAGGGCCCGATGGGCGTCCTCGTCGAACGGGTCGGCGTCGACCGCGGCGGTGGCCGGGTCGAGGGCGGACGCGGGATCGCCCAGCTCGAGCGCCGCCGTCCAGGCGCAGGCCCGGGCCTGACGCTGGAGCTGGGCCGCCCTCCGGCGGGGACCCTGGGCCCAGGCCGCGTAGGGCTCGTCCTCCAGCAACTCGCCGGCGTCGAGGATGGCCAGGGCCCGGCGGGCGGCGGCGGCCGCCGGACCGAAAGCCCCCGCCGCCAGCCGGGCCTCGGCCTCCGCCACCTGCCCCTCGGCTTCCGACAGGTCGGTGCCGTACCCGTCGGCGGGGTCGGGCACGACGAAGCGGTAGCCCGCCCGTCCCCCCTCGATCCGCGCCCGCCCCACCACCTGGCGCAGCCGGCTCACCAGCGAAGCCACGTTCTGGGGCGTCTTGGCTGTCGCCCCCGCGGGCCACAGGTCGTCGATGATGCGGTCGATGGGCACCAGGTGGCCGGCATCCACCGCGAGCAGCCCGAGAAGGCTGGTCGCCTTCCCGCGGGGCGGGTCGGCGACCCGGTTCCCGTCGACGTAGAGCCGCAGGGGGCCCACCAGGCGGACCCGGACGGTTCCGGTGGGCGGTGCCACGGCGCGAACGCTACCGGAGGAGTCCCGGTCAGAATGGCCCGGTGAGGACAGCCTTCATCGGGTGGATGAACTGCGCGGCCGCCGGTGTTGGTACCGGATCATGAGAGTCGAGATCTGGTCCGACGTCGTCTGTCCCTGGTGCTACATCGGCAAGCGCCACTTCGAGTCCGCCCTCGAGCGCTTCGAGCACCGCGACGAGGTGGAGGTGGTATGGCGGTCGTTCGAGCTCGACCCGAGGGCCCCCGTCGAGCGGGAGGGCGAGTACATCGGCCGCCTGGCCGACAAGTACGGCATCTCCGTCACCCAGGCGGAGGAGATGGTGGAGCGCGTGACCCGTGTCGGCGACGACGCCGGGGTCGACTTCCGCTTCGACCGGGCCCGTCCCGGCAACACCTTCGACGCCCACCGCCTCATCCACCTGGGCCGCCAACGGGGTGTCCAGGACGCGGTCAAGGAGCGGCTGCTGGCCGCCGCCTTCACCCAGGGCCGGCCCATCGGCCGATCGGAGACCCTGGTCGAGGTCGGCGTGGAGGCCGGGCTCGACGACGACGAGGTCCGTTCCGTCCTCGCCGGCGACCGGTTCGCGGCCGAGGTGCGCACCGACGAGCAGATGGCCCGGGCCCTGGGGATCACCTCCGTACCGTTCTTCGTGGTCGACCGCACCTACGGCGTCCCCGGAGCCCAGCATCCCGACGCCCTCCTCGACATGTTGCGCCAGGTCTGGGCCGAGCGCAGCCCCGGGCCGGGGGCCGCCGCCGGTCCGGGCGGGCCCGCCGACCAGGCGTGCGAAGGCGACACCTGCGCCGTGTGACCGATACTGGCGGGATGCGCCTACCGACGGCTCCCGCCCGGGCCGCCACGACCCTCCTCGTCGCCGGCGTCCTCGCCCTGGCCAGCTGCTCCGGCGGTTCGGGCCTAGGTGGTGCAGGCTCGGGCGGCCTCACCACCGCCACCACGGTCGTCGGCGGCGGGGTCACCACGTCCCTGGCCCGCACCGTCACCGGCGCCGTCGACCTGCGCCGGCTGGTGGTGTCCAACGCCCCCGTCGGCTACGACCTCCTGGCCTCGCCGCCCTTCGGCGCGGTCGACCTCCAACGCCTGCTCGACCAGTTCTCCGACGCCCCCGTGGAGGACAAGGCCATCCTCGAGCAGGCGAGGTTCAAGGGCGGCTACACCCGGGGCTGGCTGCGGGACGACCCCCGCTCGTTCCTCGGCGTGTTCGTGTTCGAGTTCGCCGACGGCGAGGGCGCCCGTTCGGCCAGCGCCCAGTTCGCGGCCCAGAACGTGTCCAAGAAGAACGCCAGCCTGTTCGCGGTCGAGGGCATCGCCGGCGCCGTCGGCGAGTCGTACACCAACGTGGCCGAGGGTGAGCCGCCGGAGCGCGTCCACCTGGTGACGTTCGTCCGGGGCGACCGGCTCTACCAGGTCAGCGGCCAGTTCGCCGACGAGAAGGCTCCGCCCGACGAGACCGTGGCGTTCGCCCGCATCCAGGACCAGATCGCCGCCTGACAGCGTCCGGTCGCTCGGGAGAGTCAGCCCCGGCGCCGTCGCCGCGCCCGGCGCGATCGTCCGACCCACCCCGCGAAGGCCGCGCCGTCGGCGCAGGCCCCGCCCGCCGCCGGCATCGAATGGGCGCCGGCGTAAGCCGCGAACCGGGTGCGGAACTCGGACCCGAGCTCGTCGGCGACCGCCGGGTGGACTCGGGCCACCTCGTTGGCCCGCTTCCCCACCAGCGCCGCCGCGGTGGCCGCCAGGCGGACCCGATCGAAGCCGGGCGACGCCGCCCCGCCCGCCACCAACGCGCCCACCAGCGCCGTCTGCTCGGCGGCGAACCGCTCGCGATCGGCCTCGGTCGCCGACGACGGCCGACCCGGGGGGCCGGTCCCGGTGAGAGGCGCCGCCGGCCGGGCGCGTCCACGTCCGATTCGGGGCGCGGCCGCGGCCGCGATGGCGTCCAGCTCGGCGTCGACGTCGGCGGCGGTCGGGAAGTCGCCGTCCCGCTCCAGCATCACGCCCGGGACGGGGCACCGGTCCGCCAGGTGGCGGAGGAGGTCGAGCACGCCCGGCGGCACCGGGTGGGCGTGGGTGTCGTGGTAGAGCCCGTCCGTCACCACCCCCCCGGCGACGTGGACATAGGCGAGGCGGTCGAGGGGAAGGCGGTCGAGCATCGCCACCGGGTCGTAGTCGTGGTTGCGGGCGTTGGCGAAGAGGTTGGCGACGTCGAGCAGCAGGAGGGCGCCGGTGCGCTCGAGCAGCTCGGTGACGAACGCCCCCTCCTCGATCTCGGCGTCCGGCCACTCGAACAGGGTCGCTATCGGCTCCAGCGCCAGCGGGACAGGGAGGGCGGCGACTGCCAGGGCGACGTTGCCCACCAAAACCTCGAGCGCGGCGCGCGTCCGGGGAACGGGCAGGAGGTGTCCGGCTTCGACGCCGCCGCCGCGCACGAAGGCGATGTGCTCGCTCACGAGGGGCGCGTCGACCCGTTCCGCGAGGCGGGCGAGCGCGGCCAGCCGGGCGGTGTCCGGCGGGGTGGCGCTGCCGAGCGACAGGCGCACGCCGTGGGGGACGACCCGCAACCCGCGGTGGCGGAGCGCCTCCAGCGGCAACGGCAGCGGTCTGTCGGCGGGGAACGCCTCGGCCACCACCTCCACGAACCCGAGCCCCGGCCGCCGGAGGGCCACCGCCGCCAGCTGGTCGCGCCATCCCATCCCCAACCCGAGGTCCCCCGCAGCCGGCACCGGCCCCGCCGGTGCGGGCAACCTCGCAGGAGGTCGCGCTCATCCGCCGCACCCCCCGCCGCCACAGCCGCCTCCTCCCCCGCCGCCACCTCCACCGCTACACCCGGCACCGCCACCGCCACACCCGGCACCGCCACCGCCGTGCCAGCCGGTGCCCGTGCCGGTGGAGCCGACACCGCTCCAGTCCCCGCCACCACCGGGGCTGCGGTCGCCCCACCAGCGGTGCATCCCGGACGCCGCCTCGGACTCGGGGCCGAAGGCGAAGGCGAGGGCGGGGTCGCTCGTCAGCAGCACCCCGGTGCCGGCCAGGGCCAGCGCCATGCCGAGCGAGGCGCCGCCGCCGGCCATCGTCCGCGCCGGCAGCTCGTCCTGGTCGCGGCGGAGGTCGGCCAGCAGGCGCTCGGCCCGCCTGGTCCGCACCGGCCGGTGCCAGGCGACGACCACCGCGAGAACGACGGTGACCGCCAGCAGCACCAGGAGGTAGGCCACCGGCCGCTCCCGCTGGAATCCCTCCCACGCCCGCACGGCGCCCACGAGGAGCAGGGGCACGAACCATTGCCACCGGCGACCCAGGCGATCGCGGTCCTCGGGCGAGTAGAGGAGGCCACGGTCGACCAGGCCGGCCCGGACCCCGGCGAGAGCACTCGACCGGACCGCGTGGGCCACCACCCGCGGCGCCGTCCGGGGCTCGCTGTGGCGGGCCGACTGGTGGACCGCCTTCTCGACCGGGTGGGCCTTGGCCGCGACGTCCTCCAGCAGGGTCACCTCCATGCTCACCCCGAGGCGCCCGAGGTCGTCCGCGGTGAGTGCCTCGAGGTCGACCTCCCCCGCCTCCTCGAGCTCCCGCAGGAGGCGATCGCCCAGCGCCAGCGACCCCTGGCGGTCGAGGTTGGCGAGGGCGACGACCGCCGCCAGCCGCTCGCCGCCGTTCAGCATGGCCACGTCGTACTCGTCCAGCTCGCCGGAGTCGGGACCCGACCCGTGATCGTCCCGCCGCCCGAGCCAGAGGGCGGCGCCCGCCAGCAACGCCAGCGCCGTGGCGTAGATCGCCAGGAAGACCGGGCCGGGGATCCCCCACGTGTTCATGGCGTGACCAACCTCTCGAGCGTCATGTCGTCCTCCTGTCCGTCGTAGGAGGAGCGTGCGGCCCGAAATGCCCGAAGGGAACTCCGAAGTTCACCGAAGACGGCCCGCCGGCGCCCGGGCTATTCCTTCTGGAGGACGTAGAGCAGGACGACGCGTTCGTTCTCGACGCCCCGCATGCCACCCGGGAACCGCTCGAGGATCGTGAACCCGATGTCGCTCAGGACATGCTCGAGATCACCCTCGGAGTATTCGTGGACATAGGCGAGGCGGACGTCGCTCCACGTCTTGTCATAACAGGTCACCCGTTCGCACTGGGTGACGGTGGTGACGGTGTTCGGGATCACGCTCCGCGACCGCTCCCGGCGGATGCTGATCAGGTCGCGGTGGTCCTCGTACACCGCCCCCAGATCCTCGAGGGGTCCGAAGTTGAACCGCTTCTTGGCCTCCTCGCCGATGCCCGGGGCGTGGCCCGCCTGCTCGTCGACGTGGCAGCGCACCTCCAGCAGCAGGACGTCGCCCGACCACATGCTGGCGTACAGGGTCTCGAGAAACCCGCAATCGTCGCTCATGTTGCCCAGCGTGTTCCCCAAAAGGGCCAGCACGTTGGGACCGGCCCGGTCCTTGTAGACGGGAGAGAAGAGGCCCAGGGAATCGAACGGGGCGATGATCCCCTTCACCGACACCTTCGACGCCAGGTCGCCGCTGAGAACGGTCTGGATGGCGTGGACGATCATCGCCGGGTTGATGTCGTACGGGTAGTAGAAGAGCGAGCCGTCGACGGGCTCCGCCGCAGCCAGGAGGCTGTGGATGAGCGCCCGGTCCTTGGCCCCCGTGCCCGGGCCGAGGCCGACGAAGTCGATCTGCTCGTGGCCGACGGCGGCGAAGATGGCCTGGGCGATCTCGTTGGACTTGGCCTCGCAGAGGTCGACGCTGGCCCGGTAGTAGGAGTAGCGGTGGTCCTGCGTCAGGCGGACCCAATTCAGGTACCCGTGGTGGGTGAGATAGGCATAGTAGGTGGGGATGGGGAGCCGGGCATTGAGCAGCTCCCGGAGGTGGTGGTCGACGCGACCCAACACGGTGTCCATCCCCAGATAGATGGTGGCGTCGATGATCCCCTCGTAGACCTCGCCTCGGGCCAACCGGAAGGGGCTGCTCTCCGGGCCGGATTCACCGGCGTCGCCGGCATCGGATTCCTTCGTCCGCCGGCTGGAGGCCCGGGCCGCCTTGTCCGCCCGCAGGGCGGCCAGGAGCTCCTCCTCGGTGACGTCGACGCCCGGCCGGGCGCACAGCCATTCGGCGAGGACCTGGGCCTTGGCGTCGCCCGGATACACCAGCTGGCCGGTGGTGGAGTGCACCCGCCTCCAGGAATCGATGGTGGTCTCCGGGAAATCCTGGCCGGTCTGGCGCAGCAGCTGCTGGCGCAGGGCCCGGGTCGACAGCCCGGATTGCTGCAGGCACCGCTCGAGGAGGGTCTTGAAGCTCTGCCCGAATCTTTCCGCACCGTCGCCGTTGGTGACCACGACCGGAGCCTACGAGGACGAACGACACCCGAACCCGACGAACTCCGACGAAGGTCGGCTATCCCACCGGTTCGATGCCGAGGTCGCGGTAGGTGATCATCGGGATGTAGGCCACCGCCTGGTCCTGGAAGAACCGTGCCGCGACGTCGCCCCGGTCGACGACGGTCACCGCCGCGACAACGGTGGCGCCCAGGGCGTTGATCACGTCGTAGGCCTTGCGGATCGACCCGCCGGTGGTCACCACGTCGTCGACGAGCAGGACCCGGGTGCCCTCCCCCACCGACGCCCCCTCGACCAGTTTGTCGGTGCCCCGGCCCTTGGGCTCCTTGCGCACGACGAACCAGTCCTTGCCCGTCAGGACGGCCACGCCGTGGGCGAACTGGTCGGCACCCATGGTGAGCCCGCCGATGGCGTCGTAGTCGACGTCGGCCACCCGCTCCACGAGCGCCTCGCACGCCAGCCGCAGGTCGTCTCCCCGGGCCAGGGCGACCTTGACGTCGACGAAGTCCCGGCTCAGCTGGCCCGACGCCAACACGACCGGCTCCGGCAACCGCCGCAGGCCCCGCCGGCGGACGATCTCGACGAGCTGGTCGTGGATGCTGGCGGCGATGGCGCCATCGTCGCACGCCACGAGGGGTCAGTTGGGAGGCGGGGCCGAGGCCAGGTCACGGAGGTCGATCACGGTGCCGTTGTCGAGGCCGCGGTCGAGGAGGCCCCAGATGTCGCGGGCGACGGCGTCGGGATCGCGCAGCTTCCCGGCGGCGTGGAGGTCGACGAACTTCTGGCGGCTGGGGAAGCTCCGCTCGGACGTCTGGCGGAGGACGGACTGCATGGCCGTATCCACCGTCCCCGGCGCCACCGCCACCACCTGGACGCCGCCCCGCTTCGACTGCTCGGCGCCGACGTTGCGCACCCACTGGTCGACCGACGCCTTGGCCGCCCCGTACGACGACCACCCCGGGTACACGCTCTTGGCCGCCCCGGACGTCAACATGACGAGATGGCGCTGGGCAGGGACGTCGCGGGCTGCAGCCACGAACATCTGCCCCAGGACCTGCGGCGAGGCGCTGTTGAGGATGACGTTGCGGGCGTAGGTGTCGGTGTCGACCTCGCCCACGAAGCCCATGGGGTCGAGGGTCCCCGCGGCGTGGACGAAGACCACCCGCGCACCCGCGAAACCCTTGAGCTCCTGCCGGAACGACCCCTCCACCGCCGCCCAGGAGGCAGGATCGGCCAGATCGGCCTCCACGTGCTCGATCCCGGGAAGGGGGGTGCGGCTGATCCCGATGACCCTCGCCGCGGCCCACGGGACGGTTCGGGCCAAGGCCTGGCCGATGCCGCCGGACGCGCCCGAGATCCAGATCAAGGTGTCGGTCATGGGGCCAAACCTACCCATACACGCCGAGCAGCCGGTCAACTGTCAGGGTGACGATTAGTGTCCGGCCATGACCGTGCCCCCCAACGCCGCCGTGGCCGTGCGGGTCGTGGCGCTCACCGTGCTCGAGGACCAGCTTGCGGTCCTGGTGGTCCACCGCCACGGCCGTCCGCACCGGAACCGGCTGAGCCTTCCCGGGGGCCTCCTCCTCGACGACGAGGATCTCGCCGACGCCGCCGAGCGCGAGCTCGACGAGACCGGCCTGGAATCGTCGCCCGTGCACCTCGAACAACTCGCCACCTACGGCAGTCCCGGGCGCGATCCCCGGGGGCGGGTGGTGACGGTGGCCTACCTGGCCCTGGTCCCCGGCCTGTCCGCCCAGCTCACCGGCACCGGCTCGGCCGGCGCCCCGGGCGAGGAGCCGGACGACGCCGACCCCGAGGACGGGGACGGGGACGGGACCGACGCCGACGGCGGCGCGGGATGGGTGCCGGTGGACGAGCTCCTCGACGATCACCGCAGCATGGCGTTCGACCACCACCGAATCCTCACCGACGGTGTCGAGCGGGCCCGGGACAAGCTGCAGTACTCGCCACTCGCCACCGCCTTCTGCCCCGACGAGTTCACCGTGGGCGACCTCCGCCGGGTCTACCAAGCGGTGTGGGACACCGTGCTCGATCCCCGCAACTTCCACCGCAAGGTGTCGGGCACCGCCGACTTCGTGGTGGAGACGGGCCGGGTCACGAGCGGCGAGAGCGGCCGTCCGGCCCGCCTCTACCGGCGGGGCGAGCTCACCCTCCTCCACCCGGCCATGCTCCGGCCCGGCTGAGCCAACCGGTCAGGGGCCGAACACCTCGCGCACCATGGGCTCGAAGTGGTCGAGGCCGGGCGTGTCGTAGTCGGGATCGAACGATGTCTGGTCCCACTCGTCGGCGAACACCTCGGCCCGGCCGAACCACCCCGCATCCCGGTGGCGGGCGCGGGCCTCGGGGTCGCCGCCCAGGTGCCCGGCGAAGTGGCGGACCTGGAAGTCCTGGTGCCAGCGCACCACCTGGTACACGTCGTCGGCCACGTGGGGGCGGAGGATCTCGGCCGAGATGGCGCCGTGGTTCGACCACGACACGGCCTTGCCCACGTCGTGGCACAGGGCCGCCACCACCATCTCGGTCGACGCCCCCGCCCGCTCCGCCCGGGCCGCGGTCTGGCAGGCGTGGGTGAGCTGGTCCACCGGGAACCCCCCGGTCAACCCGGCCAGCGACCGCAGCAGCGCCAGCACCGACTCGGCCGCCCGGGGGCGATCGGCGGCGAGCGATTCGTCGATCTCCCGCCACTGGGCGGAGGTGAACGAATCCATGCTCCCCACGTCGGGATCTTCGCGCGCCGCGGTCACCGGAAGTACGCCCGGGCCCGGGCGTCCGGCGTCATGGCGTCGAGCAGCGAGGCGTGGAGGTGGTCGTAGTAGGTCCGGTACAGGTCGCCGTGGGCGGCCGCGCAATAGCTGAGGAACAGCTGGCGCCGGGGCGCCGCGGTGCGGTTGTCCCCGCTGCGGTGGGGGGTGAGGGGGTGGAAGGCCACCACGTCGCCGGGACGGGTCGTGGCCAGGAACCCGCGCTCGGGCAGGACCGAGTCGGCGATGTCACCCGGCCGCCCCACCTCGGTCAGCAGCCGGTCGTGGAGCCCGCCGAACAGCTCGACCGCGCCGTTGCCGGCCGTGGCCTCGTCGATGGCCACCAGCACCGTGACGAGGGCCGCCGGGGGAACGGGCAGCCAGTGCCAGTAGGCGTAGTCCTGGTGGGCCAGGTAGCCCCGCATCCCCGGCGGCTTGAATATCAGCTTGTCCTTGAACAGCGTCGCCTCCTCGCCCAGCAGCGCCGCCGCCAGCGGTCGGAGGGCGGACGCCAGGTCGTGGAGGGCGGGCGAGAGGTCGACGACCGGATCGAGCCGGTCGGGCGGCCGGGACGAGTTGAGGACGTGGGTGCGCAGGTTGTCGGGGTGCATGACGCCGGAGGCGGCCAGCCGCTCGCACTCGTCTCGCCACGGGGCCGCCTCATCCGCACCGAACAGGCCCCTGACCAGCACGAACCCCTCGTCCCGGTAGTCGTCCCGGCAGCCGGCGACCTGGTCGGCCGACAACGTCACGGGCGGCGCGGTCACAGCGGTCGCGACCATTCGACCTGGTCCACTACTGCCGTCATCCGCAGGTGGACGTACACCGCGTCCCCCGGCCGGCCGGCGACCCCGAAGATGCCGGTGCCGGCGAGGCCCCGCTCGCCCGCCCGACCCGACAGCAGCCGGAGGGCCTGGGCCGCGATGCCCTCCCGCCGCCGCTCGGCGCGGACGAAGAGGTTCTTGGCCCGGAGCAGCTCGTCGACCTCGAGGGTGGCGACGCTGCCACTCACCTCACCGGCGACCTCGACCAGGAACATTCGCATCCCGCCGGTGTCGCACTTCCGCCGTTCGAGGTCGACCCACTCCCCGGCACCGGCGGCGTGCCCGTCGGCGGCCACGTCCGACCCCGCGTGCAGCTTGTGCTTCGCCTCCCAGCCGTCCTCGTCCACCACCTCCCGCAGCACCACGTCGGACCGGGGACCGGCGGCGGCCGGCGGCAGCTCGCCCTCCACCAGGTACCCGATCTCCACCCGCGGGCGGTACCCGGCGGCGGACAGGGACTCCTCGAGGACGGGCGCGGGCCCGTCCAGGTAGACCCGGGCCATGGCGCATCCGAGCCCGGCCAGCCGGCGGGTGACGTCGTCGACCCACGCCCCGGCACCATTGCCGACCTCCTCCGGACGCACCCGGTGCACGACGCACCCGGCCGGCGTCGCCTCCATCCCCGGCATCCACGCCACCCGGGCCCCGTTGATGGCGGCCACGCTCGCCCCCAGCTCGAAGTACCGGCGATCGCTCTCCAGCAGGGCGGCGGCCAGATTCGCCGTCACGGCGTCTTTCGTCATCGGGCCCTTCATCGTCGGGCCCTTCATCGTCGGGCCCTTCATCGTCGGGCCCTTCATCGTCGGGCAACGTGGGAGACGAAGTCCTCGAACTTCGAGCCCTGGGACCGGTCGATCTGGCGCACGCAGGTGATGGTCAACTCGAACGGCCAGGGGAACTGCGCCCGCAGCAGCGCGGTGAGCTCGTCCGTCTCCGGGCCGTCCAGCGGGCGGGGGCCGACGGCGCGGGCCTCGATGCGATCCACGTCGTGCTGCACCAGCTGCAACTGGCGGATGGCGTCCATGTGGCCCCACACCGACGACGAGAACATGGGCCAGATGCGCCCGCCGCCGGGCCGGACCCACATGTTCCGCTCCCGGCCCACCACCCGGTTGAGCACCGGCAGCGACCGCCCGCAGGCGCAGTCGTCGCCCACCTCGGCGTAGTCGCCGATCTCGTAGCGCAGCAGCGGAGTGGCGTAGTTGTGGAGCGTGCTGACCACGACCCGGCCGACCTCGCCCGGGCGGCAGGGCCGGCCCCCGGCGTCGAGAATCTCCACGTAGACGACCTCCGACTGCACGTGGTAGGTGTCGGCCTCGGGGCACTGCAGCGCGATGTAGCCGACCTCCTGGCTGCTGTACATGTCGACCGCGCCCACCCCCCACGCCTTGGCGCACGCCGGGCGCAACTCGGGCGACAGGGCCTCGCCGTAGGTCCAGACCTCGCGCAGCCTGGGCAGGCTGGTGCCGGTGGAGCGGAAGTGGTCGGCCAGGGCCACGACGTTGGACGGGTAGCTCAGGAGGTAGTCGGGGTTCTGGTCGACCAGCCACCGGGCCTGGGTGGCCACGTCGGCGTCGATGCCGAGCAGGGCGCACGGCCCGGTGGGATAGGCGGCGGCGAGGAACGGGGCCCACGTGGGCAGGATGGCGCCCCCCGCCGGGATCTGCCCCGCCCGGTCGGCCCGGATGGCGGCCAGCTTGAGGCGCATGTCGCGCCCGTGCCAGAGCAGGTCACGCAGGGTGATCGCCTGCCAGAGCAAGGCGGTCACCCTGGTGCTCTGAGCCCGAACCGGGCGCCCGGTCGAGCCGGTGGTGATGACGTCCGTGACCGGATCGTGGCCCTCCGGCAGGCGCTCCGTGCGCATGGCCGGTCCTGCCTCCTGGAGGGCGGTCCGGCCGAGGATGGGCAGGTCCCGCCACTTCGCCGCGGTCAGCGACGGTCGCCCGGCGACGGCGGCGTAGCCGGGGGTGTCCCGGTAGTACGGCACGGTCTCGACAGCGTGGACCAGCAGCCGGTGGACCGCGTCCAGCTGGCGTCGCTCGAGGACGTCCGGCGGGAGGATCTCGCTCTCGCCGAGCTGGAACTGCAGCGCCAGCAGCTGGGCCGCGACAGGGTCCGGCAGCGCCGGCCACCGGACGTCCGCCATCGTCGACCGGGGCAACACGGCCCGAACGCTAGTTGGCGGCCCGACCCGGGAACCCGCTGTGCGGCAGGCGTGGACTCTCGGGGAACTCCTACGAACCGGCAAGGGGATTCACAGGGTCGGAGCCCAGAGTGAGCCTGTCCAACCGCCCACGAAAGGACCATCCATGCCCAGGAAGCGGCTGCTGGCCAGCCTCGCCGTCGTCACCGGTCTCGGAATCGGGGGGCTCGCCGGCGCGGTCGTCGGCATCCCGACGGTCGCCGGCGCCCAGACGACCACCACCGTCCCGCCGACCGAGGACCCGGCGGCGCCGGCCACCCCCGATGGGGCCCGGCCCCGCGGCGAGAACTGCCCGGACAAGGATGGAGAATCCGACGGCTCCACCGGGCCGTCCGCCGACGCCGCCGGCTTCGGCCGCGGTGCCCGAGGAGGTGCCCCCACCCGGAACCTGTAGCGACCCGCTGGCGCGCCGGGTCGGACTGGGCGGGCACCCCCGCCGCCCGCCCGGTCCCCGGCGCCACCCCTGGTCCCCGCAACCGGGGTCGTTTCCGGTTGCCAGGGCGACCGAATCCGTCACCGGTTCGCCGCCCCCCGCCAACCGGTGACGTTTCCGGTTGCCAGGGCGACCGAATCCGTCACCGGTTCGTGGTCTCGCCAACCGGGGTCGTTTCTGGTTGCCAGGGCGACCGAATCCGTCACCGGTTCGCCGGCCCTCGCCAACCGGGGTCGTTTCCGGTTGCCAGGGCGACCGAATCCGTCACCGGTTCGCCGCCCCCCGCCAACCGGTGACGTTTCCGGTTGCCAGGGCGACCGAATTCGTCACCGGTTCGCCGGCCGCCAACCGGTGACGTTTCCGGTTGCCAGGGCGACCGAATCCGTCACCGGTTCGCCAGGCCCGGGCGCGCCTACTCGTCGGCGGCGGCGCGGTCGATCACCTGCGCACCCAGCTCCCGTCCCATGGCCGAGCCGTGGACGTGGTCGCTGCGCCAGTGGATGCCGCCGTAGAGGCGGGACAGGCCGGCTTCCTCGCCCATGTCCCGGAAGCGGTCGGCGTCGTCCGGGAACAGGTGGGCCAGGACGGCGGCCACCGCCGCCGAATAGGTCGAGTGGCCCGACACGTAGGCGGGGAAGAGGGGCGTCCGGAGGAGCGGCGTCCACGCCGGATCGAGCAGCTCCCGGATGGCGTTCTCGGGGCGGGGCGACCACCAGGTGTACTTGGCGTCCCAGGCGGCGACGCCGGCGTCGGCCAGGGCCACGTTGGCCAGGGCCAGGGTGCGGACCGACTCCGGCCCGCCAGCGTCGTGCTCGGCCAGGTAGTCGAGGATGATCCGGTTCCAGATACCGGGCGGAAGCGGCGTCCCCTCGCCCCCCTCCCAGAAGCGGGCGATCCGGCGCTGCTCGTCGGTGAGGTTCCGGTTGATGTCCATCAGCTCCCGACCCTCGGCCAGGTAGTCGGGCGACCCGTAGGCGGGGGGCGGCGGGGGGCGGAGGGCGTCGCCCGAGGACAGCACCCACGTCTGCCACGTCCCGCCGAGGGGCTGCACGGGCGGCGAGACCGAACCCGGCGGCGGCTGCCAGAAGCCCGGTTGGTCGGGACGGTCGGGCGGCCGGGTGCCGTCCCACGGCCGCTGCGATCCGTCGGCGTCGGCCCGGGCGATCACCTTGTCGGCCACCTCCCGGCCGAGCGCCAGGCTGGCGGCCGCGGCCGCGCCCGGCCCGGCGGCCTCCTCCGCCTGCTGGTCGAGGCGCAGGGCGGACTGCTCGGGGAAGAGGTGGGCCAGCACCCGCGATGCGGCGCCCGCCACCGCCGCCTCCTCCGACGGGTAGGCGTCATCGCCGCCGGTCCCGAACTCGTCCTGCCAGTGGCGGGCCACCACCAGGGCGTCGAAGGCGGCCACCGCCACCAGGGCGTAGGCCCGGGAGGCGGCCGGCGGGTCCTTGGTCCGGGCCGACACGAACTCCATGCCCAGCTCGACCCAACGTCCACCCAGCGGGCGGACGCCCCGCTGGGAGCCGGCGGACGCCCCCCGGTCGGAAGGTGGCGCCGGCACCGAGATCGTCTCCGGCGCCCCCACCACCCACGTCCGCCACCCACCCACGTCGGCCCGCGCCGAGCCGTCGTCGTCCGAGGACGAACGGCCGCACCCCGCGACCACCAGCACCACGCAGACCCAGCAGGCGGCCGCGCCGCGTTTCACTTCACCAGCGTGGCCGCGGCGTAGGCCGTGCGCACCGGCTCGCACCACACCACCACCGACCGCACCCGGTCGGGGTCGACGGTGTCCGGCAGGACGTAGTTCTGGGCTCCGGCGGTGGCCTTGAGCCGGTCGATCTGCACGTGCGGCGTCCTCAGCGCCTCCGCGCTCGTGCGGGGAGCGGCGGCCTCGCTCACCCATACGAACAGGTCGGAGTTCCGCGTCACCTCGAACGGGTCGAGGCGCAGGGCCCGATCGCCCCCCGGGAGGGTGAACAACGTCGCCGTGCCCGATCCGTCCTGGTCGATCCCGTAGAAGTCGCCGTGCGCGACCCGGGCCGCGTCCGTCATGCCGGCCAGGGCGGGCTCGGCCACCGCGGTGTCCACCTGCTGCTCGACGACGACATCCCAGGCGCCGGAGGCGACCACGTCCAGCGAGCCGGGACCGGTGCGGATCGAGAAGCCGAAGGCCTTCCCGGGACAGTCCTCGACCTCGACCAACGGCGGTGTCACCCCGTCGAGCCCCACCCGCACCGCGCCCGCCTCACAGGTCACCGTCACCCGCCACTGGAGGGCCGCGGCGGCGATGTCGAAGCGGTCCGTCCGCCGATCACCCTTGCCGTTGAAGCCCGCCACCCGCTCCCACCGGGGCGCAACCTTGACCACGGGCGGGTCGCCGGGGACGGTGGAGTCGACGACGACCGCACCGGGCGACGGTGCGTCCGACCGGCAGCCGCCGGCGACGAGCACGGTGAGGACGGTGAGGACCAACGGGACAACGAGGGCGCGAGCGGGCAGGAGCCCGCCCCTCAGCACTTCTTGTCCAGGCCGATGATGTTGCCGCCCGACTGGCCGCCCTTCACGTTGCCGTTGCGCCCGTAGACGTAGCGACCGCGGGGCGCCACGAAGGCGACGTAGGTGTCGGGCTTGGAGAACTCGTCGGTGTACCGGTAGGCGGTTGCCAGGTCTGCGCCCAGCATCGGAAACTCCTGGCCGTCGGGCGCCTTGAGGGTGCCCATGACCGTGCCATCCACGTACTTCAGGTCGAGCGTGGCCCCCTGCTCCGATTGGCCGGTGTGGCCGCGGTCGGGGGCCACCGTGACCGTGTAGATCCCGGCCCCCTGCCCGGCGGGGGCGGCGAAGTACTTGCGGGCCACGCCGTCGGGGAGGGTGACCTCGCCGCGGATCCCGTCGTCGGCGATGGTGCCGGCGATGGTGGCGTCACCCATCTTCGACTTCATGGAGAAGTCGGCGCCGGGGAAGGGCTCGGCCCACCACTCGATGTCGCCCGCCGGCTCGGGCTCGGAGTCGGAGAGGTAGACGCGCACCAGCCGGGTGCCGTCGGGATTGGGCTGCAGCTCGAAGTTGAGCCGGTCGGTGGACATGGCCACCCGCCCGTGGAAGACGCCCGCCGTCGGCGCCGCCTCCTGCGACAGGTCGAGGGCCACCACGTTGGCGCTGGGCTTGCCGCCCCGTACGTCGCCGCCCCGGCCCTGGATCTCGGTGGCCTGGCGGGTGATGATCGTCAGGTAGGTGTCGGGCCCGCCGCCGACGACGGAGTAGCCCAGCCGGCGGGTGAGGTCGTTGTGGCGGAACGGGTAACGCTCGCCGGCCGACGACACCACGGCCCCCTCCACGTAGTTCTCCGTCTGGCGGGCGCTGAGCGTCGAGCCGTTGAGCGACGCGCCCGTCCACTCGCCGCCGGCGTTGACGGTGACGTCGAACGTGCCGGCCCCGTCACCCGCCGGGCGGGTGAAGAAGTTGCGCTGGACACCGTCGGCCAGGGTGACGGTGCCGTCGGTCTGGAAGTCCTGGATCGTCCCCTCGATCGTCGCCTTCCCACTGGTCGACGTGAGCGAGAACTTGTTACCGGGGGCGACCCCGTCGAACCACTCGGCGTTGCCGCCGGGAAGGCCGTCGGTGACGTACACCTTCATGCCCGCGGCCCGGTCGCCGGGCTTGTCGAAGTGGATGGACACGAGGTTGGTGGTGAACGCCACCCCGCCCACGAACACCCCGGCCCCCGAAAGCTCGGCCAAGCGGTCGTCGAGGGCGGTCGAGGTGGGCGCCGCCGCGTCGCCGTCGCCGTCGCCGCCGGAGTCACCACAGGCGGGAAGGACGACGAGCGCCGCGGCGAGGGCGAGGAGCACCGGCCGTCTACGACAGAGGGACATCGGGGCCTCCCGTTCGCTGATCTTTCGGACTGTACGTCCGGGTGGTTGCGCGGTCAACGGATCTCCGCCCGCGGGACGAACGAGCCCTCGCCGGCCCGGGGCTAGGGTCCGGTCGTGAGCGACGAACCGCGCCGGCCCGAGCACCTCACGGCGGAGGAACGGACCAGGCTCCAACGGGCCCACCAGTGGCTGCGCAACGCGTCGTCCGCCCTGGAGGCGCTCACCGCCACCGACCCGCTGAAGGGCCGGTGGACCCCGGCCCCCGCCCCCGACGAGGCCCTCGATGGTGCCCGGGCCGACCTTCGCAACGCGTACGAGGCCATCGTCCGCCACCATCGGGAGCTCTTCGGCTGGGACGACTCGGTGGGCGGCACTCCCCCGCCCGCGTAGGGCACGCCCGACCCGCCCCCCTCCGGGCCGGGTTCTGGGGCAATGTGAGACCGTGACGCACGGGGCCGGTGGGCAGGGACGGCGGCGGCGCTGGCGCTCCCTCCGGCATCTGCTCCTCGTCGCCGTCGCCGCGCCGGCCATCGGGGCCTGCGGCGACCCGGCCCCGGTCTCCACGGCGGTGCCGCCGACGTCGTCGTCGCCGACCTCGACCACTTTGCCGGGACTGGGATTCAGCGACGCCGACAGCGGCCGCGCCGCGACGGTGGCCCTCGGCCAACCGATCACCGTGATCCTGCACAGCTCCGACTTCGTGTTCGCCCCTCCGTCCGATCCCTCCGTCGTGGGCGCCGACGGCCCGCCGACCGTCACCGCCGGCGGTCCGGCCTGCACCGACTTCGCCGGGGCGGGCTGCGGGACGGTCGTCGCCCGCTTCGTCAGCCTCACCCCGGGAAGCGCCACGCTCCGGGCCGAGCGACCGGGCCGGGACGCGTGGACTCTCACCGTCGACGTCGTCGACGGTGACGCGCCGATCCCGACGACCTCCTCCACCCCGCCCACGCTCGCCGGCGCCCCCACGACCACCGGCGCCGCGCCCGATCCGCCGCCCGATTCGGCGCCCGATCCGGTGCCCGATCCGGTGCCCGGGTCGATGGTGCGGGGGACGGTGCGGTTCTCGCCGGTGTGCCCCGTCGAGCGGATCCCTCCCGACCCGGACTGTGCCCCCCGCCCCGGACCGGCGGACGTCGAGCTCGTCCGCCCCGACGGCACCATCGCCGCCGCTTCCCGGGCGGGCGACGACGGCGCCTTCGCCATCCCCGCCGCCCCCGGTCGGTACGCCGTCCGGGCCTCGGTCGCGGGCCCCGGTATCGGCCGCGGCTGCCTGGCCGACCCGGCGGAGGTCACCCTGGAGCCCGACTCGTCCACCACGGTCTCCGTGAGCTGCGATACCGGCATCCGCTGATCTCCGCAAGGCGATGGGAGACGACGGCGTGCCGCCCTGACGCCGGCGGTCCGGGCCGGGCGACCACACTTGGACGGTGTCCCGACGCCCCGGACCCATCCCCACGGCGGCCGGCCGCGTCTCGCCGCTCGGCCCGGGCGGCCGGCCGTTCGCCCGCTGGCGGCCGGCGGCGGCGCTGACGGGCGTCGGAACGGCCCTGGTCAGCGGCATCGTCCTCATGTCCGACCGGGCCCCGGGGCTCCTCCAGCGGCTGTCGGCCCGCATCGACTCGGGATCGTCCCGCGCCGCCCGGCTGGCCGCCGAGACCCGCCCGCAGTCGGACTTCGAGACCCACATACTCGTCTGGGGGACGATCACCCTTCTTGTCGGGCTGACGATGTGGTCCAACCCGTCGCTCCTCGTCTCCGCCATCGCCGTCCTCACCACCAGCGTGGTCGCCGAACGGGCCCAGGAGGCGTTCACCCTCACCCGCGAGCTACAGCTCGCCGATGTCGTCGCCAACACCATCGGGGTGCTGGCCGGGCTCGGGCTGGTGAGCGGCCTGGCCATCCTGATGGGTTGGAAGGACCCCTGACGCCCCCGGTCAGGCGGCCGGCAGTGAGCGGCGGCGGGCCTCGAGGAAGCGCCGCTCGGCGGCATTGCCGACGAGGGCGAGGGCGGCGTCGTAGGCCTCAGCGGCCTCCTCATGGCGACCGAGGCGACGGAGGAGGTCGGCCCGGGTGGCGTGGAAGAGGTGGTAGCCGTCGAGATCGAGGACGTCGACCGCCTCCAGCGCGGCGGCCGGACCGTGGACCTCGCCCACGGCCACCGCCCGGTTGAGGGCCACCACCGGCGTGGGCAAGTGGGCCAGCAACTGGTCGTACAGCTGGAGAATCTGCGGCCAGTCGGTGTCGGCTGCGGTGGAGGCGTCGCTGTGCACCGCGTTGACGGCCGCCTGGATCTGGAACGGTCCCGGTTGGTTGCGCCGGATGCACCGGGTCACCAGCGCCTGGCCCTCGGCGATCAGGGCCCGATCCCAGCGCGACCGGTCCTGGTCGGGCAGCAGGACGAGTGACCCGTCGTCCGCCGTGCGGGCGTCCTGCCGGGACTCGACCAGCAACAGGAGGGCGAGCAGGCCGAGGACCTCGGGCTCGTCGGGCATCAGCTGGGCCAGCAGCCGGGCCAGTCGGATGGCCTCGGCGCACAGGTCGGCCCGCACCAGGTCGTCGCCGGTGGACGCGGTGTGGCCCTCGTTGAAGACCAGGTAGACGACCGCCAGCACCGGGCGGAGGCGGTCGGGAAGCTCGGCGTCGGTCGGGACGCGGTAGGGGATGCCGGCGGCGCGGATCTTGCGCTTGGCCCGCACCAGCCGCTGGGCCATGGTGGCCTCGGGCACCAAAAAGGCGCGGGCGATCTCGCCTGTCTCGAGCCCGCCCAGCAGGCGGAGGGTGAGTGCCACCTGGGCGCTGGGGGCGAGGGCGGGGTGGCAGCAGGTGAAGATCAGGCGCAGGCGGTCGTCGGGCAAGGGTCCCACCTCCTCCGGAGGCTTGTCGCGGTCGCGGTCGTGGACGAGGGCGGCCTGGGCGTGGCGGGCGTCGCGGGACGACTCCCGCCGCAGCCGGTCGATGGCCCGGTTGCGGGCGGTGGTGACGATCCATCCCCCCGGGTTCGGAGGCACTCCTGTGGCCGGCCACCGTTGGACGGCCACGAGGAACGCTTCCTGGACCGCCTCCTCGGCGAGATCGATGTCACCGAAGAGGCGGACCAGCGTGGCCACGGCCCGGCCGAACTCCAGCCGGAACACCTTCTCGACGTCCGGGACGTCGGTGATCGGCGCAGGGGCCGGCCCCGGGATGGACCCAGTCATGGGTACCTGGCGCCTAGATGTCCTGGAACGGGCGCACCTCGACCGGGCCCTGGCAGGCGGCGGAGCCCTTGGCGGCCCAGGCGAGGGCGGCGTCGAGGTCTTCGGCCTCGATGATCCAGAAGCCGCCGAGCTGCTCCTTGGTCTCGGTGAACGGACCGTCGGTGGTCAGCGCGCCGCCGTCCTTGCTCCGCACGACGGTGGCGGTGTCAGCCGGGTGCAGCCCGCCACCGAACACCCATGCGCCCTTGGCCTTGACCTCCTCGTTGAACACGTCGACGTCCTTGTACATCTGGGCGACCACGTCGGCGGGAGGCTCGGCCTCGCCCTCGACCATGTACACGGAAAGCAGGTACTGCGTCATCGGAATCTCCCTCTCGCATCGGGTCCGGCACCGTGCCGGTCTCTCACCATGTCCACGAACGACGATCGCCCGAATCGACAATCCGGGCGGAAATAATCCGAAGATTCGGGGACGGCGGCCTCACCGGGGGGGCGCCGCGCCGATGTCGGCCAGGGCGGCGAGTGCCTGGTCGGCCATCTCGCCGCCCACGAGCAACCCCGTCACCGCCCACTCGAACCGGGCGTCGATCGCGTCGAAGGCGTCGAGTGCGGCCCGCATCCGCGAAGGGTCGCGGTGCAGGCGCGCCTCGGCCCGCAGCAGGCAGGCGTGGGACCAGTGGTTCTCAGCCAGATCGGCGCGAGCCCGCGTGACTCGGTCCGCGGCGTCATCGGCGCCGGCGACCACCGCGATCTCGGCCGCGATCGCCGTCGCGTACCCGATATAGGGCCCCGACCAGGCCGTTCCGAACCCATCGACCGCGGCGAGGGCGTCCTCGATGCGACCTTCGTGCAGCGCGACCCGGGCCGTCGCGAAGGCCCTGAAGGTCTCGGGAGACGACCACGAGACACCCGTCGACACCTGCTCGGTCACCCGCTCCCAGTCGGCGGCATCCTCGTGGCGTCCGAGCAGGACGAATGCGAGCTGGGCCGCGATCGTGGCCGGCGCCATCCACCCCGCGCTGGGTCGGCCGGCCCGCTCCCACTCGACGCGCATCGCCTGGGCCTCGGCGACGGCCTCGGTGAACCGCCCCAACAAAGCGAGGGCGATAACGGCCTGACGAGCAGCCCCGAAGGGCGACGTCTCGGCCAGCTCGTCCTTGCGCATGCGCATGGCGCGGTCGAGCGCCTCGGTGATGCGGCCCGCCGACAAGGAGGTCTCGGCCGCCATGTGGAAGGTGTCGAACACCTCGCCCCCGGTGCGCGGATCGTGGCGGGCGAGACGGTCGAGCAGCGCCAGCCGGTCGGTGACGACCTCGAGCGACTCAGCGACGCGGCCCAGATGCCACAGCGCGACCGTCTCCGCGTCCAGGGCCCCGGACAGCAGGGGCAGGTCGTCGACGGCCCGGGCCGCGGCGACGGCGGCCCGCGCCAGGGCCAGGTCAGCCGGGCGGGCCAGGGCCGCGGTAGCCCTGGTGGGCGCGTCAGCCGGGGGCGGCTGGGCGAGGGCCACCCAGGCCTCGGCGACGGCGAGGTGGGCGGTCACCTGGGGATCGTCGCCCGGATCGAGCGATCGGGCGCGTGAGAGGAGCTCGCCGACCGTGGAACGCCCCGGAGAATCGGTGAACTCCGCTGGGCAGCGGGTGGCGAGCGACGCCCCGTCGGCCAGCGCCATGGCGGCTGTCGCGGGGTCGCCGCCGAGCAACGCCCGCTCCCCGGCGGCCAGGTGGTTGACGTATGCGAGGTCGCCGCGCATGCGAGCGAAGGCCACCGCCCCGGCCGCCCGGAGGTCGGCCGCCGCGCCCCGGTCGTCGGCGGCCAGGCCCGCCGCCTGTTCGTAGCAGGCCTGCGCTTCGGAGAGGAAACGCCGGGCATAGGCGAGATGGGCGTGGGCTCGGGCCAGCTGGTGGCCTTCGGCGGCCAGGGCCTCGGCATCGGCCGCGGCCGCGGCCGCGCCCGTCGAGCCGCTCGCCCACGCCAGCGCCACGCGAGCGTCGTCGGCCACGGCGTCGAAGTTCGGGCGCCACGCCTCACCGCCGACCAGCCGTCGCTCGGCGGCCACGGCGGCGTCGCGCACCCACATCAGGTGACGATGCCGCACGCCATCGGCTTCGCCCCGCTCGGCGAGCCGTTCACCTGCATAGTCGCGGACGGTCTCGAGCAGGCGGTACACGCTCGTGGATCCCCGCCGGCGCCGGACAAGCAGGCTCTTGCCCGTCAGCCCGCCGACTGCCTCGATCACGGCATGCTCTCCGATGCCCTCACCTGCGACGACCGCCGCATCGGCCGCCGAGAAGTCCCCGGCGAACACAGCCAGCCGGCGCAGCGTGGCCTGCTCGTCGGCATCCAGCAGCTCGTGGCTCCAGTCGAGCACGGCCCGCAGCGACCGATGGCGTTCGTTGGCCCGGCGCGTGCCCGTGAGCAGCCGCAGCCGATCCCGCATCGCGGTCCGCACACCGTCGAGGCCGAGCACCGCGCACCGGGCGGAGGCGAGCTCGATGGCGAGGGGCATCCGATCGAGGCGATCGCACACGTCGGCCACGGTGCGGAAGTCGGATGGCTCGCCGAAACCCGGGTCGAGCGATTGGGCCCGCTCGACGAACAGCCGCACCGCCTCCTCCGAGGCGAGTGGTCCGATGGGGACGACGCGCTCGCCGGCGGAACCGAACAGCTCGCGGCTCGTCGTGAGGATCCGGAGTCCAGGGCACGCCGCCAGCAGACGCTCGAGCAGGGCCGCCACCGGCTCGAGGACGTGCTCGCAGTTGTCCACGACGAGCAGCGCCGGCCGCGGCCCCAGCGCCTCCGCCACCACCTCCTCCAGCGAGCGGTTCGGCCGCTCGGTCACCCCGACCGCGGCCGCGACCGCCGTCACGACCGCGCCCGCCCGCACCGGTACGAGGTCGACGTACCACGCCGCTCCCGGGCTCTCGATCGCCGCCTTGGCGCCGGTCTCGACCGCCAGGCGGGTCTTGCCCACGCCGCCGGGCCCGACCAGGCTCACCCACCGCGCCGTCTCCAGCGCCTCGACCAGGCTCACCAGTTCGGCGCCACGCCCGACGAAGCTGCTGAGTGCGGCAGGCGCCCCCTGCAGGCCGCTATCTGCGTCGCCGCCCGCGGCCACGACCGCCGCCGTCCGGGCCTTGCGGGCGAGCGCCCGCCGATCGGGCTGCCCGAGCTTGCGGAGAAGGGCGGACACGTGGCTCTCCACCGTCCGGACCGAGATGTGCAGTCGCTGCGCCATCTCCGCGTTGGTCAGTCCCTCGGCCACCGCCGCGAGAACCTCTGACTCACGTTCGGAGACGTCCCCGGCGACGACCGGCCCCTGGGCCACGCCGCCAATTCTGCCGCGTCGCCGCAGGGTGCCGGCGATTTGTTTGCGAGCCTCCGTCCGATCCGAACCGAATCCGTGGTCGCTCCGTAGCGGATCGGTGGCCGGCACGGATGCCGGCGGGCACCGTGCGGCGCATGCTCATGGACAACGACGAACAAGGGACCCCGAGATGCATCCACGCATGAGCCACGCCGTGGCCGACCAGCGCCGGTCCGAGCGCCAGGCAACCGCCGAGCGCCGTCGACTCCTCCGCACCCTCCCCAAATCCGCTCCCGGGCGTGACGCCGGTCGGTCGCGGTGGATGCCCGAGCTCCGCCGCCCCGGCACGTCACCGGCCGGCGAGATCGCCTGAACGAGATCCGGGACCCGCTCCCCCGGGTTCCAATCCATCGCAGGGCCGTGATTTGCGTCCGGATGGGCGATTTCACGGCTCTCCCGCTGATTCAGACGGCCGCCTGGTCCGACACCCTCAGGCGGGCTCGTCGAGGCGGAGGACGTCGACCGACACCTCCATCTCGTCCTTCGTGCTCTCGGTGTAGATCACGCCCTTCACCGGGGACACGTCGCGGTAGTCACGGCCCCACGCGGTCGTGACGTAGCGGTCGTTGACGAACTGGTCGTTGGTGGGATCGAAGTCGACCCAGCCGGCACCCGGAACCAACGCCGAGGCCCAGGCGTGGGACACGTCGGCCCCGACGATGCGGGGTCGTCCCGGCGGCGGGAAGGTCTCGATGTACCCGCTCACGTAGCGCGCGGCCAGGCCCAGCGATCGGAGGCACCCGATGGCCAGGAGGGCGAAGTCCTGGCACACCCCCTGGCGCCGTTCGAGCAACTCGGTGAGGGTGGTGCCGACCGAGGTCGAGCCGGGCTTGAACGTGAAGTCACGGTTGATGCGGGAGGTGAGGTCGGCGAGCGCCTCGACGATCGGGCGTCCGCCGGGGAACGACGGCTCCGCGTAGGCCAGGATCTCGGGCGACACCGCGACCATCGGCGAGTCGAGCAGGAAGTCCCGTCCCTCCAGCAGGGCGCCGGCCCGGTCGAGCCGGAGACGGTCACGCGCCACCTCCCAGGGCTGGTCGCCGGCCAGGTTCAGCCCGCCCCTCCGGCCGGCGAGGTCGACGTCGACCACGCTCTCGGCGGTTATCGAGAGCCGCGTGTGCGCCTCGAGAACGGCGAAGTACGCGGTGCGGTTCCCGTAGAAATCGGTGCGCTCCCGGTAGTCGTGGGGCTCCGGCTCGATGCGCAGCCGGGACTCCCGGCACGTCTGGCCCGAGAAGTCCCTCGGCAGCATGTGCAGCTCGCCGTAGCTCGAGGACACCTCCGACTCGTACCGGTACTCCGTGCGGTGGGTGACGCGGTAGGTCACTGGAACAGGCCTCCCGGGCCGGTCACTGGTCGACCATCCTGCGCTGCGGGAGGGAGCGGACGAAGCTCTCGCTGTCGAGGGCGTCCGAGGTCCGGTGGAGGAGCCCGATGATGCGCTGGAGGAAGTCGTCGAGTTCGGGGCGGGTGCCGTCGGGACCGGGCCCGGCGAGGGCGGCGGAGTCGGCCAGGCGCAGGGCGGTGGCGGTCTCCAGCACCAGCCGCTCGGACTGGCTCAGGCGGGCGCCCTGGTGGGGAGCCGGCAGCTGGCGCACGTCCTCCGCCAGCCGGTCGACCTGGTAGGCCAGCGACCGGGGGTTGTCGGCGTCGAATACGAGCAGGTCGAGGATGGTCTCGAGCTGGGCGTGCGACCGGTACCGGCGGCGGTAGGTGATGATGCTCTCGGCCGTGATGAGCGCCGACTCGAGCAGGAGGCTGTCGGTGGCGGTGCCCCGTTCGACGGTGACGGTCGCCTGCAGGAGGGAGGCGAGCTGCATGCCCCGCTCGATGCGCCGCCCGGCGTCCATGAAGCGCCAGCCGGGGTCGCGCACCATGCACTCGCCGGCGAGGCCGGAGAAGGCAAGCAGGCTCTGCGTGATCTGGCCCAGCGTGTGGGCCACCACGATCTGGCGGCCGGACGCGGCGGCGCGCAGCCCGAGGATCTCGCGCTCGAGGTTGCCCACCACCATCCAGGTGTCGGTCGAGAGCTGGTCGCGGACGGCCTGGGCCGCCGTCAGCAGGCGGTCGACGGCGTAGGCCAACGTGCCGGGCCGGTCCGCGTCGACAACGAGGGCGAGCAACTCGGCGTCGGGCGCCGCCAGCCGGTCGGCCGCGCCCCCGCCGGCGAATCCGGGGTAGGTCGACGTGAGCCGGGTGAGGGAGCTGAGCAGCAGCTGCAGGCACTCGGCCCCCGCCGGGTTGGGGCTGTGCTGGAACTCGTTCCGGCGGTCGTGGACCGTCCGCAGGAGCCGGGCCACGGCCTCGGCCCGTTCCGCGTAGCGCCCGATCCAGAACAGGTTCTCCGCGGCCCGGGACGACATCGACCCCGCCGGGTCGATGGCGGTGACCGGGGGCCCCGGCTGCAGCCAGAAACCGGAGAGCTTCTCGGGCTCGGAGGCCAGCACCCAGGTGTCCTTGCTGAGGGCGCCGGTCTGGTTCGAGATGCGCGACCCGTTGCCCGTGGGGGCGACCCGGGTCAGCCCGCCGGGCATCGCCGCGAACGAGTCGTGGCGGGCCACGGCGAAGGCGCGCAGCACGGTGCGGCGGGCCTCGAGGCCGGAGGCCACCAGCGCCGGGGCCGAGGCCATCTCGACGTGCTCCTGGCCGACCCAGATCTCGGGACGGGCCTCGATCCGGCGCCGCAGGTCGTCGCGCTCGGCGCTGCTCAGCTCCGCCGGGAGCGTCGTCGCCCCGAGGCCCGCGGCGATCGGCTTCACGACGAGCCGGTCGAGGTGGGCGAGCACGTGCCGGCGCCCCTCGGCGTCGCCGCACCACCACGTCTGGACCGACGGGAAGAGGAGCTGCTGGCCCAGCAGGTGCTCGGCCAGGCCGGGCAGGTACGGCAGGAGGCCCGGGTTCTCGAGCACCCCGCTGCCCAGCGTGTTGACGATCGACACCGTCCCCAGCCGCGAGGCCTCGACCAGCCCGGGCACCCCGAGCACGGAGTCGCCGCGGAGCTCCAGCGGGTCGCAGAACGTGGCGTCGGTGCGGCGCAGGATCACATCCACCGGCTCCAGCCGGCCCAGCGACCGCAGCCAGACCCTGCCGTCGCGCACGGTCAGGTCGGCCGCCTCCACCAGCGAGTAGCCGAGGTACGAGGCGAGGTAGGCGTGCTCGAAGGCCGTCTCGCTCGACGGGCCGGGGCTGAGCACCACGATCCTCGGGTCGTCCGCCGCCGGCGGGGCGATCACCTGCAACGCGGTGCGCAGCATGCGGAAGAACGGCGCCAGGCGGTGCACCTGGGCGTCCCGGTACATGCCGGAGAACACCCGCGACACCACCAGGCGGTTCTCGAGGGCGTACCCCGCACCCGACGGCGCCTGGGTGTGGTCGCCCAGGACGGTGAAGCGGCCGGCCGGGTCGCGCACGAGGTCGACCGCGGTGGTGAAGAGCTGCTGGCTGCCGGGGAGCCGGACCCCGTCGCACTGGCGGAGGAAACCCGGGTGGCCGAACACCACCTCCGCCGGCAGCAGCTGCCTGCGGAGGAGGTCGCGGCGGCCGTACAGGTCGGCGAGGACGAGGTTCAGGAGCTGGGCCCGCTGCACCACCGCCCGCTCGATGACGGCCCATTCCTCGCTGCTCACCAGCACCGGCAGCGGGTCGAGGGCCCAGGGCGTGGGGGTGGAGGTGTCGTCCCCGTACACGTTGTACGTGACACCGTCGTCGTCGAGCAGGCGGCGCGTCTCGTGGTGACGGAGCAGCAGCTCGTCGAGGCCGAGCTCGTCGATCACCCGGCCGGCCTGGGCCCAGTGCTCCCGCACCTTTCCCTCGGGGGTGAGCATCTCGTCGTACGCCAAGGGCATCGGCCGGTACGAATCGAGCAGGTCGGGCATCGCGGCGGCCGATCGTCGTTCTGTTGGGGGGGTACGTCCGGGGCCGGGTGTCAGCCCGACGGGGCGCGGCGCAGGTCGAGGTTGGAAGGGTACTCCAGGCTCGACGCAGCCTGTCCAGCGGCGGTGAGGGCAGCCAGGTCGACCGGGCCGGCGGTGTGGCCCTCGGCCCGGAAGCGGCTGGCCCGGCGGGCCTCCGCCTCGTTGGCGTTCACCGGGAAGCGCTCGTAGGTGCGTCCCCCGGGGTGGACCACGTGGTAGGTGCAGCCTCCGAGCGAGCGACCGCTCCAGCGGTCGACGAGGTCGAAGACGAGGGGCGTGTGGACCCCGATGGTGGGGTGGAGGGCGGAGTGCGGTTGCCACGCCCGGTAGCGCACCCCGGCGACGAACCGTCCCGGGGAGCCGGTGGCCTGCAGCGGGAGGGGTATGCCGTTGCAGGTGACCAGGTGCCTCCCGACGACGATTCCGTCGGCCCGCACCTGCAGCCGCTCGACCGAGGAGTCGACGCTGCGGGTGGTGCCGGTGGAGCTGACCTCCTCCCCGAGCACCGACCACGGGTCGATGGCGGCGCGCAGCTCGAGGCTCACCCCGGCGACGTCGACCGCGCCGACGAGCGGGAAGCGGAACTCGAGGAACGGTGCCAGCCAATCGCGCTCGAAGGCGAACCCGTGCCGGGCGAGGTCGTCCACCACCTCGGCGATGTCGGCCTCGACCCACCACGGCAGCAGGAACCGGTCGTGCAGCTCGGTCCCCCAACGCACGAGCGGGGCGGCGTAGGGCTCGGCCCAGAAGCGGGCCACCAGCGCCCGCACGAGCAGCGCCTGCACGAGGGCCATCCGGGGATGGGGGGGCATCTCGAACGACCGCATCTCGAGGAGCCCGAGCCGACCCCGCTCGGTGCCGGGGCTGAACAGCTTGTCGATGCACAGCTCGGCCCGATGGGTGTTTCCGGTGATGTCGACCAGCAGGTGGCGGAACAGGCGGTCGACGAGCCAGGGCCGGGGCTCGTCGGCGTGCCGGTCGAGCTCGGCGAACGCGATCTCGAGCTCGTAGAGGCTCTCGTGGCGGGCCTCGTCGACGCGGGGCGCCTGGCTCGTCGGACCGATGAACCGGCCCGAGAAGAGGTAGGAGAGCGACGGATGGTGCTGCCAGTAGGTGATGAAGCTGCGCAGCAGGTCGGGGCGGCGCAGCAGGGGGCTGTCGGCCGCCGTCGGCCCCCCGAGGGTGAGGTGGTTGCCGCCCCCCGTGCCGGCGTGGGTGCCGTCGAGGTGGAACGTCTCGGTGCCGAGGCGGGTGGCCCGCGCCTCGGCGTGCACGCCGTCGACGATGTCGACCAGTGCCGGCCACGAGGCCGCGGGGTGGACGTTGACCTCGATCACGCCGGGGTCGGGGGTGACCACGAGCCGCACCAGGCGGTGGTCGACCGGCGGGAGGTAGCCCTCGAGGACGATGGGCAGGCGGAGCGACGCGGCGGCGCTCTCGATGACCGACAGCAGGTCCACCGCGTGCTCGAGGCGCTCCAGCGGCGGGAGGAACACCCGGAGGTTTCCCTTCCGGGCCTCGACGCAGAGCGCGGTGAGAGGCACTTTCTCGGCCTCCAGCTCCGCCGCCCGCCGCCGCTCGCGTTCCATGGCCCGGCGCTCGCCGAGCGGGGTCCGCTCGGCGAAGGGCGACAGCTCCGGCTCCGGCGGGGCCGGCCGCCAGGTGAGGGCGTCGAGGGGCAGGCGCGAGCCCATCGGCGAGTCGCCGGGGATGAGGACGAGGTGGCCCCGCCGCAGGGTCCACCTGGTCGTCGCCCACCCGACCTGCTCGCCGGGAAGCGGGTGCAGGGGGATCACCCAGCCCACCGGGCCGCCCAGGGTGTCCTGCTCGAGCTCGGCGATGCGGGCCAGGCGGGCGTCGCTTTCGACGGTCGAGCCGTCGGTCGGGTCGACGTCGGTGGCGGGCGGGTCGCCGCCGGGCAGGCGGGCTTCCTGCAGGAGGTTGTGCAGCGGGTCCTCGTAGCCGGGCAGGCAGCATCCGTCGGGGAGGCCGAGCCGGGCCACGAGGAGGCGGACCAGCGATTCGGCGTTGGCCGGGGTGGCCCGGCCGGGGACCTCGGGGTCCGCCAGGAGCCCCCGGTCGGCCCAGAGGGGCTCGCCGTCGGCCCGCCACAGCACGCCGATCTGCCAGCGGGGCAACGGCTCACCCGGGTACCACTTGCCCTGCCCGTGGTGGAGCAGGCCGCCCGGCGCGAAGCGGGTGAGCAGGCGGCGGGCGAGGGCTTCGGCCCGGGTGCGCTTGTCGCCGCCGTCGGCGGCCGTCGTCCACTGCGGGCTCTCCCGGTCGTCGACCGACACGAACGTGGGCTCCCCACCCTGGGTGAGGCGCACGTCGCCCTGCTGGAGGACGTCGTCGACCGCCCGCCCGAGGGCGTCGATGCTCGCCCACTGGGCGTCGCTGTAGGGGAGGGTGACGCGCGGCGGCTCGGTGAGGCGGCGGACGGTGTTGGCGAACTCGAAGGAGACCTCGCAGGGCCCGGTGGCGCCGGTGACAGGTGCCGCGTTCGACGGCTCCGCCGAGCAGGCCAGGGGGATGTGGCCCTCGCCGGCCATCATCCCGGAGGTGGCGTCGAGGCCGATCCAACCCGCGCCCGGCACGAAGACCTCGGCCCAGGCGTGGAGGTCGGTGAAGTCCGCCGTGGGCCCGGCCGGCCCCTCGATGGGCGCCTCGTCGGCCCGGAGCTGCACCAGGTAGCCGGAAACGAACCGGGCCGCCAGACCGAGCCGGCGGAGGACCTGGACGAGCAGCCAGGCGCTGTCCCGGCAGGAGCCGAGCGCCTTTTCGAGCGTCTCCTCCGGGGTCTGGACGCCCGCCTCCATGCGGGTGGTGTAGGCGACGGTCGAGCTCACCCGCTGGTTGACGTCGACGAGGAAGTCGACGATGGCCGTGCCGCCGGCGACGGGCGGGGGGAGGTTCTCGAGCCATTCGAGGAGCAGGGGCCCGGGCTCGTCCGCCTGGAGGTAGGGGACCTGGAGGTAGGGGGCCTGGAGGTGGGGGGCCTTGAGGTAGGGGGCCTGGAGGTAGGGGGCGAGGTCGCGCGCGAGTGAGGCGTCGTAGGCGAAGGGGTAGCGCTCGGCCGACTCCTCGACGAAGAAGTCGAACGGGTTGATCACCGTCAGGTCCGCCACCAGGTCGACGGTGAGGGTGAGCTCCCGGCTCGGCTCCGGGAACACCAGGCGGGCGATGTGGTTGCCGAACGGATCCTGCTGCCAGTTGATGAAGTGCTCACTCGGCGTGACCGTCAGCGAGTAGGAGAGCACGGGCGTCCGGGAGTGCGGCGCCGGCCGCAGCCGCACGACGTGCGGGAACAGCCCGACGGCGCGGTCGAACCGGTACGACATCGTGTGCTCGATCGCGACCCGGATGCTCATCCGGCGAGGTCCGGTTTCGACTGGGAGCAGGTGGATGTCACGGGGGTGGTACGGCCGATCGGCACTGTCGTGGTCCTCGGGCTCGCAGCCGTTGCGCAGCGGGAATGGATCAAGACTCCCACGTGGCCGTGACCACGCCGCCCGACGTCAGCCAGGAGCCGGTGATCATCGCCCCTACGGCCTACCTGCCACGTGAGACCGGTCGATATCCGGCGTGTTTCCGGATGGTGAACTCGACCCCGCACGCCCCGCACGCAACCGGGGGCGTCGCCCGCCGCTGGCAGCTCTCACGCTCACGGTTGGGGAGAGCGCCTCCGAGGATGGCTGGGGTCACACCTCGGAGGAACTCTCACCCCCCCCATGTCCGGTGGCGGCCGTACCTTTCACCCATCCGCTCTGGTGCCGGCGCAAGGGGGTCAGTCGGGCCATTCAGCCGATGCCTGGATGTGGCCCCTTCTCGGCGAGAAGCCGGCCCTCGTCGACCCCGAGCGTCCTTGCGACGGAGGCCTCGCCCCGATACGTTTCGTGACCCCCGATCCTCTGCGACCATTCGGTTACGGCATCGGACCGGCGGGGCTGGGTGAACGGAGGACCGGTCGGGTCGTAGACGTCGGACGTTCCGCTGCGGTTGGCCGCCGCGTCCGCGTTCCCCCACGGCGACCGCACAGCGGTTCGGGGAATGCGTCTGGAGGTGCCGATTTCTTCTCCCGCCTGGTGCGACGTTTCCCAGTCGATCGAACACATGCGGAAACAGGAGGAAATATGAAACGGTCATTCCGACGATTGACGATCGTGGTGGTTCTCAGCGTCGTCAGCTTCATGACGGGACTCACGCCCGCCTACGCCCAGGCGACGAGGACCTGGGTGTCGGGTGTCGGCGACGACGTCAACCCGTGCAGCCGGACGGCTCCCTGCAAGACCTTTGCCGGCGCCATCTCGAAGACGGCCGCCAAGGGTGAGATAAACGTCCTCGACCCTGGCGGCTTTGGCGCAGTCACTATCACGAAGAGCATCACCATAGACGGCGGCCCCTTCACTGCGGGCGTCCTCACCAACGCCGCAAATGCGATCAATGTGAACGTTACAGCCAACGACAACGTTATCCTCCGCAACCTCGACATAAATGGATTGTCCACGGCGAGCAACGGGATCAACTTCATCGGTGGTGGTACCCTCTACGTGTCGAATTTGATGATCCACGGCTTTGCCAATGCGGGAATCAACGTCGCCACCACGGCAGCCGGCCGCGCCATCATCGACAAGGTGGAAATCCGGAACAACACGGGTGGGGGCATCACGGTGGGGACGGCGGCCGGCTCGCCCTCGGCGATGATCACCAACAGCACCCTCGAACACAACTCGTTCGGCGTACGAGCGACCTCGAGCGGCAGCGTCACCATCGCCCGCTCCAGCGCTTTGGCGAACCTCAACAACGGGTTCGAGGCCGTGGGGGGCCCAAGTTTCGCAGTCATGAACATCGACGACTCGGTCAGCGCCCACAACGGCGGGGGTATCATTGCGTCCGGCCCCGGCGCCACGATCCGAATAAGAGGAAACTCCGTCTACAACAACGGGAACGGACTGGCCGGCGCCGCGATGGTGTCGTTCGGAGATAACGTCGTCGCGGGCAACTCGGCCAATGGTGCACCGACGCAGACGTTGGCACCGGTATAGGCGACCCCCGTACTCCGTTGCGCTGTCGACGTGGGCTCCGCCTGCTCCGCGGCGCGCTCGCTCTCGTGTCCCTTGCGGGGGCGACGTGTTCCCCGCCGCGGAGCGACGCGCCGCAGAGCCAGGACGAGCAAGAGGTGCGGGCCGCCCTCGGGTCCTTCGATCGCGCCGAGGCCCGGGCCGACGGGGAGCGGTATCTCGCTCGGGTCACCGACTCGTATCTCGGGAAGGCACGGGGCGGGCGCAGCATCACCAGGGCGAACGTCCTGGACGAGCCCGACCTGTACCTCGGTTCCGACCAGAAACGAGAGGTCCGCTCCGTCAGTGTGCAGGGCGACGAGGCGACCGTCGATTCCACGATTCCTGCCGGCGAACGGGGGGCGGCCACCCTTGTCGTGTCCCTTGTCAAGCAGGAGGGGAACTGGTTGGTCGACGACCAGCGGCCGGGGAGGGACAAGGGCGCCGAGGGTGTGCGTCGGGTCGACATAGGGATGCAGGACTTCGAGTTCATCGTGGACCCGAGCTCTTTCGTACCCGACGTTCCCCTCGTGATCCGCGCCGTCAATGCGGGCGGCCAGCCCCATATGTTCGCCTTATGGCGAATAATCTTGGACCTGTCGCCCATCCAACTCATCGAGTCGACCGATACCCCCCCTGGCGACCACTACGTCCACAGCCCGACATTCATCCCGGGGGAGGAAGGCGACGTATCGGTGAGCAAGGGGATTCCTCCCGGCAGGTACCTCCTCGTCTGCCTGCTGGGCGATGTGACGAGCGAGGTCCTCACGCCCCACTACGACCGCGGCATGACCCTGGATTTCTCGGTCCGCTGAGGACCGGCGGGATCCTCCGCGCGAACCGACGTGATGCATGGATCGTGGGTGACGCTCGGAGGATCTGTCAGTCGCGTCCTGGGCCCAGTGATCCGGAGAACTGTCCCGGGAGTGCAGGTCATCTGAAACCACTGTCGATACAAGCGAGGCTCAGGTGGCAACGGCACGTTGAGAGCCGTCCATGTGGAGAATGGTGCTGGAAGACACAAGGCCGTGCCAGGAGTGCAAACCGCCGCCTCGGCAGTATTGCTGGTGTAGAGATTATGGGATAGATATGCGTCGCCAAGGCCGAGATAGAACAATGCCGGATAGATGAAGAAAGCTAAAGCAGCCCCCCTGACCACTCGTCGATTCTGCAGTTTTCCCACGCGTTCGGTGAACAGCAGCAGAGAAGCGAGCGCCAACCCGACATTCCACGGCCAGACGGCCGAGTTCCAGTTCGCAGCCAACAGCGTGACGACGATCATCGAATGAAGGATGAAGCCGCCTGCGGCGGTTGCTTTACCGAGGCGGGGCCACATGGCCATCAGGCCGAGAGCGATCTCCGCCACCGGAACCAGCGCGGCTATCCATGGCTTGGGCACCCCGAGCGCGCTCCCGATGAACGACGCACCCCCCGTGCTCCATCCGAGGCTCAGCGCCTTGTGGGTGCCGGCCCACAGCCACATGGCGCTGAAACTCCACCGGGCGACCGCTCTGCCATCCGCTCCGAAGAGAGGGGCGAACATCAGGACTGCGAGCGACACGACCTCCGGCTGCAGCCTGGTTTGGTCACCGAGAACGGCCAGCAGCAGGACGCCACAGAACGCGGGGCTCGCTTGTCGAGGGAAGCGGGCGGTCAGAAGGGCGAGAGCCAGAAGGGGAAGGCCCCAACTGATGCTGCCGAGGAAGTCGACACTCGAAAGGGTTGGAGGTGCGGTCCGGGCCTGCCAGAGCGGCCACGTCACGAGGATCGTGCACGCCTGGCACAGTGCCGCGACCGTGACGATGGCGTAGGAGCGGGATTCGACACCCGGCGGGACCTGCCGTCGAAGCCGCTGCCGTACCTCGCCCCTCGGATCGAGGGTCGAAGCTAGCAAGTCGGCCCGACCCTGTTCGTCACGCCCGAGGATCGTATTCGGTTGCCTGCGGAGCAGTGCGCGAACCTTTGAGCGAACAGCCGGAGGTTCACGGCGCCCCGAGGCCTGACGCCCGGCTGCCTCGCTGACACTGCGACGTCACCCTGGGCAGCCGTCCCATTCGATCCGGCGTCCGTCGTACAGTCGGGGTCGCAGTGACACCTGACCCAGGCGCCGGGCCCAGCCGGTCAGACTTCATCCGGGAGGTCATCGAGGCCGACCTCCGCAGCGGCAGGCACGGCGGCCGGGTCATCACCCGTTTTCCCCCCGAGCCCAACGGCTACCTCCACATCGGCCACGCCAAGTCGATCTGCCTCAACTTCGGGATCGCCGAGGAGTACCGGTCGCGCTGCAACCTTCGCTTCGACGACACCAACCCGGTCAAGGAGGACGTCGAGTACGTCGACGCCATCGAGCGCGACGTCCGGTGGCTGGGCTTCTCGTTCGGCGACCGGGAGCTGTACGCCTCCGACTACTTCGAGGAGATGTACGAGCTGGCGGAGGACCTGATCCGGGTCGGCGACGCCTACGTCGACCACCTCGACGACAACGGCATCAAGGCCTACCGGGGCAGCCTGAGCGAGCCCGGACGGCCCTCGCCCCACCGGGATCGCACCGTGGACGAGAACCTGGCCCTCTTCCGGCGGATGCGGGACGGCAGCCTGCCCGACGGCGCCTGCGTGCTGCGGGCCCGGATCGACCTGGCCGCCCCCAACATGAAGATGCGCGACCCGCTGCTCTACCGGATCCGCCACGCGACCCACCACCGCACCGGCGACGCCTGGCCCATCTACCCCATGTACGACTACGCCCACCCGATCTCCGACGCCATCGAGGGCGTCACCCACTCGCTCTGCACGCTCGAGTTCGAGAACAACCGCGAGCTCTACGACTGGGTGATCGAGCACACCCGGGTCTCCGAGCGCCACGGGTTCAGCCGCCCCCGGCAGTACGAGTTCGCCCGGCTGAACCTCGACTACACGGTGATGAGCAAGCGCAGGCTGCTGCGCCTGGTGGAGGACGGCCACGTCTCCGGCTGGGACGATCCGCGGCTACCGACGATCGCCGGGATGCGCCGGCGTGGGTACCGGCCGGAGGCCATCCGGGCCTTCGCCGACCTCGTTGGCGTGGCCAAGGTCAACTCGACGGTCGACCTGGCCAAGCTCGAGTTCTGCGTGCGCGACGACCTCAACTGGATCGCACCCCGGGTCATGGGCGTCCTGCGCCCGCTGGAGGTGACGATCACCACGTGGCCCGAGGGCTTCGTCGAGGAGCTCGTCGGTCCGTACTTCCCGGCCGACGTCGGCCGGCCGGGCGAGCGGACCCTGCCGTTCGGGCGCCGGCTCTTCATCGACCGGGACGACTTCTCCCTCGACCCTCCGGCCGGCTATCAGCGGTTGGCCCTGGGGCGGACGGTGCGGCTGCGCCACGGGTACGCGATCACCTGCGACGAGGTCGTCGAGGAGGATGGCGAGGTCGTCGGACTGCTCTGCCACCACGTGCCCGGCTCGGTCGGGCAGAACCCGCCCGGGCTGAAGGTGTCGGGCGTTGTCCATTGGGTGTCGGCGGAGCAGGCGGTGCCGGCCGAGGTGCGCCTGTACGACCGCCTGTTCACGGTGCCGCGGCCCGAGGAGGCCGAGGGGGACGTGACCGACCACCTCAACCCGGCCTCCTTGCGGGTGGTCACCGGCGCGATGCTCGAACCGGGGATGGCCGACGCCGAGCCGGGCAGCCGATGGCAGCTCGAGCGGGTCGGGTACTTCGTCGTCGACCCGGAGGACTCTCGCGGCCGGGCGGGGGGCCTGGTGCTCAACCGCATCGTCACTCTCCGCGACTCCTGGCCGGCACCTGCCGAGGGGCCGCCGGAGCCCCCCGCCGACGTCCGCCGGGCGAAGTCGGACAAGGCGTCGACCCGGCCGCCCAAGAGGAGCCGGGTCGAGTACCGGGCCGAGGCTCGGCTGCGGGACCCGGTGCTCGCCGAGCGGTTCGCCGCCTGGCCCGAGGTCCACGGGATCTCGGAGGGCGACGCCGAATTGCTCACCGGCGACCGGGCCACCGGCGACCTGTTCGCCGCGGCCGTCGCCGCCGGCGCTTCGCCCGCGGCGGTGGCGCGCTGGATAGTCAACGAGCTCCCGCCGGCGCTGGGCGACCGGGAGCTGGCGGCCGTCCCCTTGACCGGCGCCGGCCTGGCGGCCCTGGTCGCGGCGGTCGAGTCGGGGGTGATCACCGGCACCGCGGCCAAGGACGTCCTGGCCGTGATGGTGGAGCAGGGCGGCGAGCCCGAGGCGATCATCGCCGAGCGGGGCCTCGCCCAGGTGAGCGACGAGAACGCGATCGCAGTGATCGTCGACGAGGTCGTCGCCGCCAACCCCGAGAAGGCAGCCCTGTACCGCGACGGCAAGACCGCTCTCTTCGGGTTCTTCGTCGGCCAGGTGTTGCGGGCCTCCCACGGGACGGCCAGTCCTCAGGTGGTGCAGAAGGTGCTCACCGAACGGCTCCGATGAGTCACGTCCGGGTGGTCGAGGCGCTGGCCGGGCGGGTCCCCGTCGGGTCGGCGGTCGTCGTCAAAGGCTGGATACGCAACCGCAGGGACTCCAAGGCGGGCGGGGGGCTGGCGTTCCTCACCGTCCACGACGGGTCGTGCTTCGACGCGATCCAGGTCGTGGCCCGGGCCTCGCTGGCGAATTTCGAGAGCGAGGTGACCCGGCTCACCACGGGCTGCTCGGTGATCGTCACGGGGGCGCTGGCGGAGTCCAAGGGCAAGGGCCAGTCGGTGGAGATCCAGGCCGACGCGGTTGAGGTCGTGGGCTGGGTGGACGACCCCGAGACCTACCCGCTGGCGCCCAAGCAGCACTCGTTCGAGTACCTGCGGGAGGTCGCCCACCTGCGCCCCCGCACCAACACCTTCGGCGCCATCACACGCGTCCGGCACTGCCTGTCGATGGCGCTGCACCGCTTCTTCGACGAGCGGGGGTTCTACTGGGTCCACACCCCGATCATCACGGCCAACGACGCCGAGGGCGCGGGCGCCATGTTCCGGGTTTCGACGCTCGACCTCGTGAACGGGCCCGACTTCTCGCCCGACGCCTTCCAGGGGGACTTCTTCGGCCGGGAGACCCATCTCACCGTCTCGGGCCAGCTCAACGTCGAGGCCTACTGCCTGGCCATGAGCAGGGTGTACACGTTCGGCCCGACGTTCCGGGCGGAGAACTCCAACACCGCCCGCCACCTGGCCGAGTTCTGGATGGTCGAGCCCGAGATCGCCTTCGCCGACCTCGACGACGACGCCGACCTGGCCGAGGCGCTGCTGCGCTACGTCTGCCGGGCGGTGCTCGACGAACGGGACGACGACATGGCGTTCTTCGCCGAGCGGATCGACCCCGGGTGCATCGGGCGGGTGGAGAAGCTCGTCGAGTCGGCCTTCGAACGGATGGATTACACCGACGCCGTCGCCTCCCTGTCCCGGGCGGTGGACGAGGGCGTGCGTTTCGAGTTCCCCGTTTCATGGGGCATGGACCTCCAGTCGGAGCACGAGCGCCACCTCACCGAGCAGCTCGTGGGCCGCCCCGTGGTGGTGATGAACTACCCCAAGGACATCAAGGCGTTCTACATGCGCGTCAACGACGACGGCCGGACCGTCGCGGCCATGGACGTGCTGGCGCCGGGGATCGGCGAGATCATCGGCGGCAGCCAGCGGGAGGAGCGGCTCGACGTGCTCGACGCCCGCCTCGACGAGATGGCCCTCGACCGCGACGCGTACTGGTGGTACCGCGACCTGCGCCGGTTCGGCACCGTCCCCCACGCCGGCTTCGGCCTCGGCTTCGAGCGGACGATGGCCTACATCACCGGCATGGCCAACGTCCGCGACCTCATCCCCTTCCCCAGGACCCCGAGGAACGCCGACTTCTGACGGAGGGCTGCGCCACGCTCCTCAGCCTGCCCCCGCCCGACGCTCCGGTCGGTGGCGCCACCACTCCACAAGCTCCCAGCTCAGCTCGAGGGCCGCGACCGCGATGGCGGCGACGCCGATCACGGCGAGGGTGACGACGAGGGGCGGCATCCGGAGGTCGAACGTCTCCCGCAGGCCTGGCGTCGCCAGCGTCACGAGGAACGCCACCGCCATCGACGCCAGCAGGGCCGCCTTCCACTCGTTGAGAGGCCGGGCGAGGATCACGAGGACCCAGAGCGCGACCAGGAAGAGCACGATGACGGCGCACGTGCGTTCCTGGACGAGCGACACGCCCGCCTCCTGGCCGGCGATGGCGTAGCCGGAGAAGGTGGCGGCGGCGGCCACCGTGCCGGCGGGTACGGCGAAACGGGCCACCCGCCCGACGAACCCGGGCCGGCTGCGGCGGTCGTTGGGCGCCAGGGCCAGGAAGAAGGCCGGGATCCCGATGGTGAGGCTGGAGATGATCGTCAGGTGCCGCGGGAAGAAGGGGAAGGGGAGCTGCGCGATCCCGACCGCGATGGCCAGGAGCGCGGCGTACACCGACTTGGTGACGAAGAGGTTGGCCACCCGCTCGATGTTGCCGATCACCCGCCGGCCCTCGGCCACGACCGCCGGCAGGGAGGCGAAGGAATCGTCGAGCAGGATGAGCTGGGCGACGCTCCGGGTCGCTCCGCTCCCCGACCCCATGGCGACCCCCATGTCCGCCGCCTTGAGGGCGAGGACGTCGTTGACGCCGTCGCCGGTCATGGCCACCACGTGGCCCTGGCGCTGGAGCGCCTGCACCATCGCCCGCTTCTGATGGGGCTGCACCCGGCCGAACACGGAGGAGGTGGCGAGGGCCTGGCCGAGCTCGCCGATGCCGTCGGGTAGGCCACGACCGTCGACCGGAGCGTCCCCTCCGGGTATGCCCACCTCGACAGCCACCGCCCCGACGGTGGCCGGATGGTCGCCTGAGATCACCATGACGGTGACGCCCTGTCGGTGGAAGTAGTCCACCGTCCCGGCGGCCTCGGGGCGGACCTGCTCCTCGAGTAGGACGAGCGCCACCGGCGATATCTCCGACGGAGGATGCTCGCCGAGCGCCTCTTCGGTGCGGGCCAGGAGGATGACGCGGACGCCCGATGCGGCCAGCTCCGCCACCCGCCCGCGCAACGGGTCGAGGCCGCCGAGGAGCACATCGGGCGCGCCGAGCAGCCACGACCCCCTCCCGCCGAAGGTGGCGCCGCTCCACTTGCGGGCGGACGAGAACGGCACCGCGGCGTCGACCGTCCACCCCGGATCCGGCCCCACCTCGGCGATCGCCAGCAGGCTCGGGTTCGGACGCTCCTCGGCGCTGACCAGCGCCCCGAGCACGCGAAGGACCTGGTCGCGGCGCAGGTCGCCCACCACCTCGATCCCGCTGACCCGCAATGTGCCCTGGGTGAGCGTTCCGGTCTTGTCGACGCACACGATGTCGACCCGCGCCAGAACCTCCACCGCGGCCAGCTCCTGGATCAGGGCCTGGCGCCGTCCGAGGCGGATCACCCCCAGGGCGAAGGCGACGCTGGTCAGCAGCACGAGCCCTTCAGGGACAATCGCACCCACGCCGGCGACGGAACTGCGCAGCGCCTCGCTGATCGAGGACGAGCTCCGCAGCTGACTGATCAAGAGGAGGACGCCGACAGGGACCATCACCCATGTCGCGACCTTCAGGATGGTGTCGGCCCCCGCCCGCAGCTCGCTGTGCACGGTCGTGAACTGCTTCGCCTCCTTGGCCAGCCTCGCCGCGTAGGCGGCATCGCCGACCTCGGTTGCGACAAACCGGCCCTGCCCGGCGGTGACAAAGCTTCCCGAGCGGACGCGGTCGCCCCGCTCCTTGGCCACGGGATCGCTCTCGCCGGTGAGCAGGGACTCGTCGATCTCGAACCCGGCCGCCGTCAGCACGATTCCGTCGACCGGTAACGCATCGCCGGTCGAGACGTCGAGGATGTCGTCGCGAACCACGTTCTCGATGGCGATCTCGGTCAACGCACCGTCGCGCACCACGCGAGCCCTGGGGACGCTCACGACCGCCAGGCGATCGAGGGTCTGCATCGCCCGTGTTTCCTGCACGATGCCGACCAGGGCGTTGACGACGAGCACGATGCCGAACAGCGCGTCCCGGTACTCGCCGGTGAGGAGGACGACGAGCAGGAGCGAGCCGAGGATGGCGTTGAACCGGGTGAAAAGGTTGGCCCGCACGATGTCGGCGAACGTCCGGCGGTTGTCGTCGGTGGTGACGTTCCGGAGCCCCCGCCTGGCTCGGTCGGCGACCTCGGATACCGTCAACCCCCGAGTGGCGTCCGGTCGAGCGGCGTCCGGTCGGGCGGCGGCGGCGGGCGGGGTTGCAGGGGCCCGCGGCCCCGCGGTAGGCCCTGGCGGGGCCGCCGGTGCCGGTTCATCGGTCACGCCGCGAGCTTCGCACGGACGCCGACATCTCCTCGGGACGGACTTCCCAGCGCGAACGCCTCGGTGTGGCGGCCATGGCACCGCCCCAATCGCCGAGCGCGCGGGGTCAGGCGACCGTGCCGGCGGGAACGATCCATTCGGTCGGCTGCCCGGTGATCCCGGCGATCAGCTCGAAGTCATGGTCGTAGTGAAGAACCACGAGGTCGGCCGCCTCGGCGGTGGCGGCGATCAGGAGATCGGCGATCTTGGCGCCCCGATGCCGGCTGTCCACTGCCAAGAGGTCCTGGACTGCGACGGCACGGTCGAGGACGGACTGGTTCATTGCGACGAACGGCCACACCGAGCGTGACTCTCGCATCGCTCGATGGGCCGTGGGGCTCCGGGAGGAGAAGCCGGCCTCGAGGTCGGTCGGTGTGCAACGGGCGACGAGCCCGCTCTCGAGGAGCGGTCGCAGCCTGGCCCCGATCTCGGGTTGGCCGATACGAGCCAGCGCCGAGGTGTCGCCGAGGTAGTAGGGCTTCAGCCCCACGCGTCCCGGCGGGCGGAGGGGACGGCGAGCGGGTCTATCTCGACATCACGCTCGGCGAGGAGGGCTTGGCGGCGCTTCTCCAGGGCGAGGACCTCGTCGAACGCCTCGTCGACGGTCGCCTTCAGCGTGCGGGTGCCGAGAAGCACTCGGACGGCGTCGAGCTTGTCGTCGTCGACCTCGATCAGTCGTTTCGTCACTCGTGTAAGGATATCCGAATCAGAACGGATAGATAGCCTTTCCCGCCGAGGTGGAACCCTGCGCGTCGGCGTCGGGCCTTGGCGAAATGTGGAGTCCTGCTCGTCATCGTCCGCTGCGACTTGGCGCATGATCAGCCTCGACGGCTTACTTACGCCCTGCCACCTCGTCCTCAGATGGCCTCGATGCTCGGCAGTGGTTCGTGGGCGAGCTCGGCCATCCGAGTGAGGCCGCGCTCGGCGTGGTCGGCCAGACGGGCGGCCGCGGCCTGCACAGCAGGGTCATCTCGTTGCGAGGGATCGATACGCGCGGGGTTCAAGGCGCAGCTGTTCGCCCACGCGGCGACGTCCGGCTCAGCGCCGAGGGTGCGCGCCGCGAGGGTTCCGCGGACCAGCATCCGCGCCCAGCTGGCCGGGCTGTCGGGGAGGATGTTGGGCGGACACAATCGGTTGCGCTCCCGATCGTCGTCGCGGGTCGCCTCCACGTAGCCGGCGAGAGCCGCGTTGAAGCACGGGAATCCGGCCCGGATCGTCTGGACTCGGATCTTGTCGGGACGCCAGATCGGGACAAGTGGTGGGTACTGCAGTCCGGAGGCGGCGCAGTGCACGATGAGCGAGCCCGGCGCCAGTCGCACCGAGCCGTCGTCGAGGACGATCTCGCGAGGAGTCACGTGCTTGATGTGTCCGAGACGAACAACGTTCTCGATGGTGCGGAGGAGATCGAGCTCCCACGCGGCCAGGGTCGGGGTCTTGGCCATCGTGGGGATGACGTCCCTGTCGATCCGCAGCATCACGCCGGCGGCTTCGAGGCGCAGGAACAGGTCGTCGAGCGAGTCGGCCGAGGAGGCCGCCGCCATGACGTCCGCCGCGAACCCGAGCCCCACCACCGGGTCGGGCTGGACGACCGCGCGATTCAGCATCCACGGATCGCGCGGGCGCACCCAGACGATGCGGTCCGGCGGCACGCCATTGACCAACAGCCACACGATCCCGTCGGTGGCGGTCTTGCCCGAACCGACGATCACGTAGCTGCTCGGCGCCGCGGTCGACCTGGCGAGCTCGTTGATGGCCGCGACATGGACGTCATCGGCGACCTTGAACGGCGGCGGCGTGGTCGCGGGAATCGTCGGCGCCAGGTAGGTGGCGTCGACGACTCGGCGTCGCACGTCCACCTGCAGGGTCTCGCCCGACACGCGGGACGTAACGAGATGGGACAAGGCTTCTGCGTGGTAGTCGCTTCCCCCGAGGAACGTCACTCGCCCCGACGCGAGGAAGCGGCGGTGCAGGATGTCGTCGTAGTACGCCCGGATCTCCGATTGACGCGCCCGTTCCTGAAGACCCGCCTCCGGCCCGCTCGGCTGCACGGCGCCGCTACCCAGGACGGTCGACGCGACCCCGTAGAACACCGACGCCTGATGCAACTGCACGAACGGATAGGCGTCGAGCCAGTGCCCGCCAGCCGCAGTGCGGCGGTCAACCAGCGTGACGTGCACATCCGCGTGATCGATCAGCGCGTCCGCGAAGGCCATTCCCATCGCCCCCGCGCCCACGACGAGGTAGTCGGTCTCCAACGATCGCATCACCACAGAGCTGCCTCCAGTCAGCAATGAGAGTCCTGCACCTGTTGGTGCCCCCGGCAGGATTCGAACCTGCGACACACGGTTTAGGAAACCGATGCTCTATCCCCTGAGCTACGAGGGCTGGGATGAGAAAAGTCCTGGTCAGACGCTATCTGCGACGCTCCCCCTTCGGACTCCTCTGCGATCTAGGCCGCGGTTAGGCCGCGGGAGGATCGACAGAGGCTCACGGTAGCGGTCGGACCGGGGGTGCGACCCGGGCTTCGCGTTTCGAGCGACGCGTCGAGAGGACCCTTTCCCTCGATCCTGCGGACCTTGTCGCTCGGTACCGGCCAGGCCCTGGATCCTCGACCATGATCCCAACGCGGCGCAGCACGCAAGGGGCCGAGGACACACTGACTCGAGGCCCGACCGGCGCGCCGTTCCCGGCTACAGATCATCCATGCGCGGGTGTTCCGCGCCGTAGACGACCACGCTCCTTGTCGCGTCCCTAACCTGAGTGGCGTGGAATCGCCCGAATCGCCGTGGGAAGGCCTACAACCTCAAGTGCGGCGAGCCCTTACAGCAGCATGGGATTGCCGGATGCCTCCGGAGGCAATGGCGCTGTACGCCCGATGGTGGCAGTTGGAGACCTGGCTCCGATCCCTTGTCTATGTGGAGCTCCGGGCGCGGGACGGGATTGGGTGGGCGAACTTACTGCCCCCCTTGACGGCGAGCCGGGCGACCAGCGATCGCCAGGGATACATGGCGACCCCCGACACGCAGGCCCGGCTTGCGTACATGGACACCACCCCGTTGTTCGAACTGCTGAAGACGAACTGGCCGCTGTTCTCCGATGCCCTCATTGACGACGCTGCGGTATGGTCAGGGGGCGTCATCGAGTTGACCAAGATCCGGCACCGAATCGGCCATTGCCGACGGCCCCACCCGGACGACCTGGGCCGGCTTGAGCAGACCCTGCGCGATCTTGAGCCGGGGACATTCCGGGCGGCGGCCGCGTTTAACCGCCAGCGCACACCCGAGTCTGACCTCGCCGATCCCATGGTTGACGCTTGGGTGCGGGAGGTACATGACGACGCTCGTCGACTCGTCAAGCATGCGGATCGGAGCTACGACGTCCGGTTCGCGCTGCGGTCCTCACGCCGCCCGTGGGCTGATCTTCGGCAGCCCGACGATCCAGTGAGCGGCCAGATCGGATACCTCTGGCATGCCACCTGGTATCTGGGTCGAGGCCGATTGGATCTGAGAAGGTTTTGGGAGGACACCTACCTGGACCGGCTGCGGGACCTCATCGTCTTCGTCTGCGCGGATCAGACGAGCGTGGAGGTGTCCTTCGCTGCGATCGATGATCCGGCGGCCGTGGCCGACGCCATTGGCAACTGTTTCGACGCGGTGATGGTGAACGACAACCGGGGCCCCAATCGAATGGAGTGGGGCGAGTTCGTCGATGCACACTCCGACCTCGACCCGCGGGTCCAAGTCTGCAGCCCGTGGAACATCGTCCACGACGACACGGTCCCGATCACCCTATTTGGGGCCGGATCGCCGGCGACCGGATGAGTGCCGACCCGGGCGGTGCGGACGCTTCGAACCCAGTCGTCGGCGCCCCAGACTGGTCAACCAGACGGGTCGGCGATTTGCTGGCCGGCTACGCGTTGACGCTTGCGGAGCTTCGGCGACGTGGAGTCGTGCGGTCGAACAACGCTCCAGCCGGTGACTACGCAGAGTGGCTCGTCGCGAAAGCTTTGGGGGGCGAGTTGGCCGACGCCCGTGAGCTATCTGCCCGACGTCCTCCCTGTCATCACGCCAACCATCGACGTCGGAACCGCGTGATCCGCCGAAGCCAGCCACAGAGACGCAGCTCTTGCAAGGGCGGTTGGCCCTGCGCGAACACCTGCGCGCTGCGGCTGCGGCGGACGCCCTCTCCCCCACCCAGCGCGAGCCCGGGATGAGCGATCTCGAGGCGGCACGGGCCCTCATGGTCGAAGCAGATCAGCTGCGAGCGAGTGGTGCTCCCGACTCGGAGATCGAATCGAGACTGCTCGCCGCTTTGGATCTCACTGGTGAGGATTCATGGTTGACATTTCATGCACCTTCGGCCTCGCGCAACTCGTCGGGGAGCGGGCGCTGGACGTCGACACGGACGACCTTGTGCGCGCCCTCGGCCTTGCACGAGCCGCAGAGCACGCTGGCCGCGATGGCGTTGTACCGGACGACGTCTACACGAAGGCGCTCAGTGTGCTCGGCCGAGCCCTTGTCCGTGTGTCATCTCGACTTGCTGAGCCCGCCAGCTCCGAGTGCGCGCGCGACGGGGAAGTGGCGGTCCGCCAAGCGTTCGCTAGAACGTCGAGCGATCACCCGGCATACGCGAAACGGGCAGGGAACCTCGCCAGCGCCATCCTCGGCCTCCCTCACGATTCCGCTCACGAGCAGAGACGAGTCGCCGAGGCGGCTGAGCTCTTTCGCGTCGCTCTCGATCCCGACGCTTCTCTGATGCAGCAGATCGACGCCTCGACGAACATCGGACATCTTGAGCGCCGGGTCGCCCTCCTTGCTGCTTCGTCGGCCGACACTGGCGCCGCCCGTGAGGCCCGCGAGCGTTCGCTCCAGCACTACCGATCGGCCCGCGAGCTCGCCGAGGCCACGGGTGAGCCGGCGGGGGCGATCATCAGCGCGATGTCCTTGCTCATGTTCGACGCTGCGAGGTTCGAGGATGTCGCGGGACGCGAGATGATGGGTCGGTGCCATGCTGGATGACAGCGCGGGACGATCACCGGCTGAGGTCTGGTGCTGAAACGACGGCGTCGTTGGTGATGCGGTCGAGGTGCTGAAGCCATCCGGACGTGGGGCGGTGGCTCAGCCGGGACTGGGGCTTGGCGGTGGATCGGATAAGGCCGTCGAGGTGCTGACCGAGGAGACGTTCGTGCCGGTCGCGTGACCAGGTCGGCAGGCGATTGAACAGGCGTTCTGGCACCGGTGGTAGTTGGTGGTCGAGGGGGAACCCGGCCCGGCGCACCTGCCGTCGACGGGTGCGCCACGGCGTGAAGGTCGAGGACCTCCGGTGTGGTTGTCATGACGAACTAATGGGGGTCCACCGCCCGTCGGGGGGGTCCTGTTCTCGCGTCGATGCCCGGAGCACCCGTCCCGCGGGACGAGGGCTGGGGGTTCGCTACCGAAATCCTGCGAAATCAGCGTCCCGCGGGACGGGAGCGGGAATGCGAACGGGAACGGCCCGCGATCTCATTCCCTCGTGAACAGCCGTCCCGCGCCGAACGACAACGCTCACGCTCTCGTCCCCCGACAAGAAATCCGGGTGGCTCACGTTGTGGACGCGCTCCGCCACCTCCTCACGTTGAGCGCGTGGTCATCCGCAATCGACGCCGACCGTGGCCCCGGGCCGACTGTGGACCTGTTGCGCTCGACCTGCCTCGAGGAGCCCGGCCGCGAAGAGGCGGGCAGGATGATCCTCCGGGAGCTCGTCGAGACGAAACGGCACGCCCATGTCGTCGTCGGCGACGAGGCCGGCGGCCATGCCCTCGAGGTACTCGACGAAGTCGGCGGCCGGATCGGGGGCCTGGGTCTTGAAGATGAGGATCGTCGCCGGTTCCGGGAAGGGCACCTCGTAGCCGGTGGCGACGCCGTCGCCGAACCAGAACAGCGACCCGGGTCGCATGTGGTGGCGCTTCCCGCCCGAGCACAGGACCCACTGGCCCCGCACGGTGAAGATCAGGCTCTCGGTGGCGTGGGCGTGCTCCTCGCAGTAACCGCCGGGCGGCAAGTGGATGAAATGACATCCGCCGCGGGCTCCGGCCAGCAGGGGGCCGATGACGCCTTCGAGGGTGTCGACGCCTGGGGCGTCGAAGATGTCGTCGAGGATGCGGATGCCGTCGGTCACGAGGCGGTCAACTCCAGTCGAGGGAAGGGGTGGAAGCAGCGGACGCCGTCGACGAGGTCGGGCGTGTCCTCCCGGCAGCGCTCGGTCACCTGCCGGCACCGGGTCGCGTAGGCGCAGCCGGTGGCCGCGGCCGGCGCCAGGGGCCCGATGTCGGGCAGCCCGGCCCCGGGCCGGGGGTCGAGCACGGCGTCGAGGAGGGCCCGGGTGTAGGGGTGACGGGGCCGGCTGAGCACCTCCGTCGCCGGTCCCGTTTCCACCACCCGACCCGCGTACATGACGGCCACGCGGTGGGCGAGGGCGCGGATCACGGCGATGTCGTGGCTGACCAGCAGGCACCCGTAGCCGTGCTCCGCGTGGAGCCGGCCCAGGAGTTCGACCATGCTCGCCACCAATCCCGCGTCCAGGGCGGAGACGGGCTCGTCGAGGAGGAGGTAGCGGGGCCGCACCACCAGCGCCCGGGCCAGGACGACCCGCTGGCGCTGCCCGCCCGAGAGCTGCCCTCCTCGCCGGTCCCAGAGCGCCTGGTCGAGGTCGACCGCGGCGAGGGCGGCGGCCACCGCCGGTGCCCGCTCCTCCCGGGCCACGCCGAGGTTGCGGAGGGGCTCCTCGACCGCCGCGGAGATCCGCTGGTGGGGGTCGAGGGCGTCGCCCGCGTCCTGGAAGGCGATCTGGACGTGGGCGCGCAACCTGCGCCGCGCCCCCCGTCCGACTCGCGCCGGATCATCGCCGTCCACGTCGACACGACCTTCGTCGGGTAGGGCGAGGAACGCGGCCATCCGGGCCAGGGTCGTCTTACCGCTGCCGCTCTCGCCCACCAGCCCGAGCGTCTCCCCCGGTCGTACCTCCAACTCGACGCCATCGACCACGGCCCGCCCGCCGAACCGCTTCGACACCCGCGCCAATGCCAGGCGACGGGCCCCGTCTGTGAGCGGAGGGACGGGTGCGATGAACGTCGCTCCGAGCCGGCGACCGGTCAGCACCTCGTCCGCCCGACCCATCTCGACCGTCGCGCCGCCGTCGAGTACCACCACCCGGTCGGCCAACCGGGAGATGACCCCCAGGTCGTGGGAGATGAGGAGGAGGGCGCAGCCGAGCTCGTCCTGGGTCCGGCGCAGCTCGTCCAGGACCTGGACCTGGGTGATGGCGTCCACCGACGAGGTGGGCTCGTCGGCGATGACCAGTCGGGGCCGGCGGGCGGTGGCGACGGCGATCATCACCCGCTGGCGTTCGCCGCCCGAGAGCTGGTGCGGGTAGCGGCCGAGCAGCTCGTCGCCGAGCCCGACGCGGGCCAACAAGCGGGGCCGATCGATCCCTGGTCCGCCCGCCTCCCGCAGGTGGTGGTCGACGGTGTGGACGGGGTCGAGGGCCCGGGACGCGTCCTGGAAGACGAGCCCTATCTCCCGTCCCCGCAGGTGGCGAAGACGGGCGGCGGGGGCGCCGACCAGCTCCTCTCCATCGAAGCGGATGCTCCCGGCCGACACCCGGCCCGGCGGCGGGATGAGCCCCATGACGGCCAGGGCGGTCATCGTCTTGCCACTCCCGCTGGCCCCGACCACGCCGACGGTCTCCCCCGGCTCCACGTCGATGTCGACGGCGACGCATGCCGGTGGACACCCCGGAAACGCCACCGCCAGACCCGCGACCGACAGCAGGGGCGTCACCGGCCGTCGTCCACGACGTCGCGCAGGGCGTCTCCCACCAGGGTGAACGCGAGCACCGTCACGAAGATGGTCGCGCCCGGCACCAACATCTCGAACGGGTGGCCGTCGATGTAGGCCTTGGCGTCGAGGAGCATTCGGCCCCACTCCGGCGCCGGCGGCGGGTTACCCAGGCCCAGGTAGGACAAGGCGGCGAGGGACAGGATGACCACGCCGAGGTTGAGGGTGGCCAGCACGATCACCGTCGGCGCCAGGTTGGGCAGCACGTGGCGGCCGACGACGTCCACCGGGGTGCCGCCCGATGCCACGGCCGCCTCGACGAACCCCCGGCGGCGGATGGCGAGCGTCTCGGCCCGGATGATGCGGGCCTGGTGCGCCCACATGACCGCGGCCAGCGCGATCATGGCGTTGCGCAGGCCCGAGCCCAGGAAGCCGGCGATGGCCAGGGCCAGCAGGAGCGTCGGGAAGGCGAGGCCGACGTCGGTGATCCGGGTCAGCACGGAATCGATCGGTCCCCCGGCATAGCCGGCGGTCACGCCCACGACCAGGGCGATGGCCATCGATACCGACACGACGACCACCGCCGCGCCGAGCGACGTCCGAGCCCCGTGGACGAGGCGGGCGGCGTGGTCGCGTCCGAGGAAGTCGGTGCCCAGGACGTGCTCCCGGCTCGGGCCCTGGTGACGGTCGACGAGCTTCCCCGCCGTTGGCGAACGGGTGACGACGAGTGGCCCGACGAGGGCGACAGCGGCCAGGCCCACCACCAGGACGAGCCCGGCCAGGCCCGCCGGCCGCCGAGCGACGGCCCGCACCATCAGGCGACCACCGGGCGGCGGACGGTGACCCGGGGGTCCAACCGTCCGTAGAGGAGGTCGAGGACGAGGCCGACGGCCAGGTAGGCCACCGCGCTGAGCAGGATCACGCCCTGGATCACGGGGTAGTCCTTGGTGGCGATGGCGTCCACCGCCAGCTTGCCCAGGCCGGGCCAGGCGAACACCACCTCGACCACCGCCGCCCCCGCCAGCAGCTCGCCGAGCAGCAGGCCGAGCTGGGTCACCACCGGGATGAGGGCGTTGCGCAGCCCGTGGGCGGTCACCACCCGCCGCTCGGTCAGCCCCCGGGCCCGGGCCGCCCGCACGTATTCCTGGCCCATGGCGTGGGAGAGCGACGACCGGGTCAGGCGGACGGTCTCGCCCACGTACACCAGTCCCAGGGCGAGGGCGGGCATGAGCAGAGCCGAGGACAATGGGCCCGGTCGGCCGCCGCTCGGGAGGAGGTGCCAGCGGGCGGCGAAGAGCCAGATGAGGATGAGCGACATCCAGAAGGCGGGGATGGCCCCGCCCCCGACGGCGAGCACCCGCACCACCACGTCACCGAGCCGTCCCTTCCAGCGGGCGGCGGCGATGCCCAGTCCGATACCGACGATCACAGTGAAGGCGACCGCGGCCAGCGCCAGCTCCACGGTCGCGGGGGCGTGGCGGGTTAGCTCGTCGCGCACCGGGCGGCCGCTGGCGAAGCTGTGGCCGAGGTCGCCCCGCACCACCCGGGAGGCCCAGGCCAAGTACTGCTGGGCGAGGTTGCCATCGAGGTGAAGGTCGGCGCGGGCCTGCTCGACCTCCTCTGCCGTGGGGTGGCCGTTGGCCGCGAACTGGCGGGCGTAGTTGCGGGCCGCGTCGCCCGGCGCCAGGGCGGCCAGGGCCCAGGCCACGATCGTCACCCCGATGAGCACGGGGACGGCCTGGGCCAACCGGCGCAGGGCGTAGCCCTTCACGGCGCGGCCAGGACGCCCGCCGCCCACGAGCCGATGGCCTCCAGGGCCCGGGGCGAGACGGGGCAGGCGAAGGACAGCAGCGAGATCCGCTCCCAGACACGGTCGGCCATTACATCGGGCGCGGGCTGATAGCTGTGGTCGAGGCCCGGCAGCACCACCAGGGTGACGCTCCGGTTGCCGTTGTCGACCAGCCGGCGGTGGGTGGCGAAGGCGTCGGCGACGTCGACGTTGAGGTCGGCGTCGCCGTGGAGTACGAGCGCCGGCACCCGGACGTGGTCGAAGGCCGGCGCGCACGGCCGTTCGAGGTCCTGGCGGAACCGGGCCAGGCCGAACGTCTCCGTCAGCCCCTCGGCCGACAGCTCGATGGTGTCCAAGCCGGCCCGGGCGGCGGCGATGAAGTCCTCCATCCGGAAGCTGCCGACCACGTCGTGGGGATGGTTGGCGACCAGCCACCGCCGTTGCTCGTGCGCGAAGCCGGACCAACCCGCCGCGATCCGGCCCCAGTTGCGGCGGACGAGGTCCTCGATCGGCTCGTGCAGGGCCGAGAGGAGCCCGACCCCGGCCACGCCCCTTGGCCGCTCCCGGCAGACCAGGCATGCGTTGTAGGCCCCCGCGCTGTGGCCCGCCACCGCCACCCGGGAGGGGTCGATCCCCGGGTGGGTGGCCAAGGCTTCGAGCACGGCCAGGTTGTCGGACAGGTCGGTGTCGTAATCCGACTCGGCCGCGGTGCCACCCGATGCACCGCAACCCCGCTTGTCGCACCGGAGGCTGGCGATCCCCCGACCGGCCAGGTGGTGGGCCATGTGGCGCAGGAGGCCCCGCTTCGGCGGGTTCACCACCCCCGGCGACCGCTCGGGGGCGAGGTCGCCGTCGCGGGTGTCGCCGCCGGTGCCGCCGAGGAGGAGCACCGCCGGCCACCCGCCGGCGGGCGGCGTCACCCCGGGCAGGCAGAGAGAGCCGGCCAGGCGGACGTCGGCCTCCACGACCAGCTCGTGCTCGATCAGGCGGCCACGCTCACCGAGGCGTACTCGGTGTGGATCTGGGCCGAGTGGACCGTGAATCCGGACACCTTCTTCGACGTGGCCGAGATGTTGTAGATGCCGGCCAGGGGCAGGATGACCACGTTGTCGTCGATGAGGACCTTCATGGCCTCGGCCGCCAGCTGCTGGGTCTTGGCCACGTCCTCGGTGGCCTGGGCCGCGGCCATCGGCGTATCGACGCCCGCCCCGGGGGCGAAGGCCCGGGCGTAGTCGACGCCGGCGGCGTTGCCCGACTCGATGCTGGTGTAGAGGAGGTTGGGCAGGAAGGCGGGGTTGGCGTCGTTCTGGTTGCCCCGCTCGATCCAGAGGTTGCCGGCCTGGCTGGCCAGGGTGGCGTCGTAGTCGGCGACCTCCTCGATCCTCACCGCGATCCCGGCTTTGGCCAGGTCGGACTGGATGACCTCGGGGATGGGCCGGTGGATGTCGGCCGATGGGAACCCGTTGATCAGGGTGAGCTCCAGCCGGCGTCCGTCCTTGACCCGGATGCCGTCGCCGCCCGCCGCCCACCCGGCGTCGTCGAGGAGCTTCTGGGCGCCGGCCAGGTCGAAGGCGGGGCCGCCCTTCACCTGGCCCTGGGCCGCGCCCAGGATCGCCGGGGGGACCAGGTTGCGGCCCGGCTCGGCGTTGCCTTCGAGCACCTGGTCGACGATGGCGGTGCGGTTGATCGCCATGGCCACCGCCTTGCGGATGGTGACGTCGTTGGTCAGGTCGAACTCGGCCGGCCCGTGGATCTGCATCGACAGGGCCTCGTAGGCGCCCACCTCCGAGCGCACGATGGGGTAGCCCTTCGACGTCAAGGACGCCACCGACTCCCGGGGCACGTCGGCGATCACGTCGACGTCGCCCGCCTCCAGGGCCAGCACGCGGGCCGCGGGGTCGGGGATGAACCGCCAGGTGACCCCGCTCGTCTTGGCCGCGTTGGCCTCGTCCCAGTAGCCGTCGAAGCGCGTCACCGACAGGGACTCCTTGGGCGTGTAGGACACGAACGTGAACGGCCCCGTCCCGACGGGAGCCTTCACCGGGTCGGAGCCGGCCTTCATGATCCCGAAGATGGGGTGGACGACCTGCAGGGGGATCTTGAGGTTGGGCTTGGACGGAGTGAAGTCGACGGTGTGGTCGTCGATCACCTTGGTCCCGCCCTCGGCCGCGTTGATGGCCCGGCCGCCGGCTCGGGCGATGCGGTCGTAGGTCCAGGCCACGTCGGCCGCGGTGAGGGGCGTGCCATCGTGGAAGGTCACGTCGGTACGGAGGTGGAACCGCCACGTGTTGGGCGGGACCAGCTCCCAGCTCTCGGCCAGCCACGGGTGGATCTGGAAGTTCTCGTCCATCCGGACCAGGCGCTCGTAGATGTTGGCGTTGGGATTGCCCATGGCCAAGTTGGCCTTGTCGCCGTCGACGTTGGCGGTGTCGGCGGGAAGGCCGACCCGGAGCGGACGCAACGTGTCCTGGGCGTCGGTGCTCCCCGCGGTGGTGTCGTCGTCCCCACTGCTCGAGCACGCCCCTGCAGCCAGGGCGAGGACAACGACCAGCACAATCGACCGAAAACGCATGGAGACCCCCCTGAGCATGGACAGTCAGCTAGTGACTGCTTCCACTATGCAACTGAGACCACCGAGCGCGCCACACGAACCGGGTCAGCCTGCAACTGTCATCCTCACCGGCCGGGCCAGGTCGAGGGACAGGACGATGCGGGGCTCCGGCCGATCGGGGAGCACCACCTCGGCCACCGACCGCCAACCCCGCCGCCGGTAGAGGCGGCGGGCCGGCTCCGCCGCCGACCGGGTCAGCAGCCACGCCCGCTCGTGGAGGAGGCCGCGGAGGAGGACGTCGTGGAGCCGGGTCCCGACTCCTCGGCCCTGCCATTCGGGAAGGACGGCCAGCTCGGCCAGCTCGAACGCGTGGTGAAGGTGGCGGCGGGCCACGAGGGTGCCCAGGGACGTGTAGAGCCGGTCGTACCCGTCGTCGTCGGGCCAGTCCACGTCGGTGGTGCGGCCGCACCCGAACCCGATGACGCGGCCTTCCGCGGTCGTGGCCAGGGCGGCCTGGAAGCCGTCGCGCCCGAGGTAACCGTCCAGCCGGGCCAGGAACCGCCCACTACCCCCCTCTCGCCACGGCGCGCCCCCGAAGGCGCCGCAGTAGACGATCCCGAGGTCGCCGCGGATTGGACGGAGGTCGTCGGCGGTGGCGGTGGTGACCGCCACCTGGCTCACGCCGGCGCTGCGCCCCGGGCCCGCTCGAAGCGGCCGGCGACGTCGGTCCAGTCGACGAGGTTCCAGACCGCGCTCACGAAATCGGCCCGCACGTTGAGGTACTGCAGGTAGTAGGCGTGCTCCCAGGCGTCGATCACCAGGAGCGGCGTGGCGCCGTGAGCGACGTTGGCCTGGTGGTCGTAGACCTGCTCCACGATCAATCGCTCGCCGAGCGGCTCCCACGCCAGCACGCCCCAGCCCGAGCCCTGAACGGTGACGGTGGCGTGGGTCAGGTGGGCTTGGAAGGCGTCGAAGGAGCCGAAGTGCTCGTCGATCGCCGCCGCCAGCTCGCCCTCGGGACGGTCGCCTCCGTCCGGGCTGAGGTTGGTCCAGAAGATGGAGTGCAGGACGTGACCGGAGAGGTTGAAGGCCAGCGTCTTCTCCAGGCCGACGACGGTGCCATTAGTCGCCCTTCTCCCGGGCCTCGGCCAGCTTGTCGAGGGTGGTGTTGGCCCCGCCCACGTAGGCCGCGTGGTGCTTGTCGTGGTGCAGCTCGAGGATCCTGGCCGAGTAGTGGGGTTCGAGGGCCCCGTAGTCGTACGGGAGGTCGGGCAGCGAGTACGTCATCGGCGTGCTCCTTGATAACTCAGAGACATCTGGACTCTACTGCGTACAGCTCGTATCGCAGATCAACCCAGCGGGCCGCTGGGGTGCCCCGCGCCGCGTCGGTCAGTCGTACTCCTCCGGGAAGAAGGCCCGGGCCAACTCGGTGACCGTGGCCACGTTGCGGATGCCCGGGCTGGCCTCGACGTTGTCGATGGCCGCCACCCTCGCGTTCTGGCTGGCCGGTGCGTCGGGGAAGGTGGCGATCAGGAACGCGGCCTTCTCCGCCGCCGTCGGGCCGGGCTGGTAGTTGTTGGTGATCCACACGTCGGGCTTGGCCACCGCCACCTCCTCGACGCTCACGCTCGGGAACTGCGACGTCGAGGTGCCGAACAGGTTGCGACCGCCGGCCCGGGTGATGAGGTCGGAGCCGACCGCCTTCCCGTAGACGGTGAGGGGTCCCTCGCCGCTGTCGTACCAGACGGTCGAGACGGGGGTCTTGCCGCCGACCTTCGCCGTCACCTCCGCCAACTGGGCCCGGTACTTCACGGCCAGGGCCGCCGCCCGGTCGTTGACGTCGAAGATCTTGCCCATGTTGGCGATGTCGGCAAAGACGTCCTCCAGGGTGCCGACGGTGTCGGGGGCGCACTGCGCGCTCATGACGTAGACCTCCGCCCCCGTCGCCTCGATCTCCTCCCGGGTGGCGAAGCCGTTGGCCGGGTTGAACTCGCGCGATGGCAGGCGGGCGAAGACGAAGTCCGGGTTCTGGCTGAACAGGATTTCCTTCGGCGGCGCGGTGAAGGAGCTGGAGAGCTGGGTGATGGAGTCGAAGGCGACGACCTGCTCCGGGAGCACGGGGGCCTCCTCGAAGGGGGCCCGCCCGATGACACGGCTCTCCAGCCCGAGGGCCAGGAGCAGCTCGAGGGTCGTGTGGTAGTAGGTGACGACCCGGGCCGGAGCCTTGTCGAAGGTGAGCGACCGCCCGCAGTTCTGGATGGTCAACGGGTAGACGGAGGCCGACGCGGCCGCTCCGGCCGTCGTCGGGGTCGTCGTGGCCGTGGCCACCTGATCGGGTGCGTCCCCGGCCGCGCAGCCACCCGCCACCAGCCCGAGTGTCGCGGCCAGGAAGGCCCCCCAGGGACGTCGTCCCCGCCTGGTCAGTCGCATGTGATGCTCTCCTTTCGAGTTCGGCCGTCGGTGCCGTCCGCGGGGAGCGGCTCGAAGGCGAGATATGACCGACCGGTGGTCGGGTTGGCCCAGCGCTGCACCTGCACCCCGAAGACGCGGGCGATGAGCTGGGGGGTGAGGATCTCGGCCGGGGACCCGATGCCGATCAGACGCCCGGCCTCGACCACGCACAGCTGGTCGCAGTAGCGGGCGGCCAAACCGAGGTCGTGCATGGCCGCGATGGTGGTGATCCCGAGGCTCCGGACCAGGTCGAGCAGCTCGAGCTGGAAACGGACGTCGAGATGGTTGGTGGGCTCGTCGAGGACGAGGACGGGGGCCTGCTGGGCGAGGGCCCGGGCGATGACGACCCGCTGCCGCTCGCCTCCGGACAGGCTGGCGTAGATCCGGTCGGCGACGTCGGCCATCCCCACCCGGACGAGGGCCGATCGGCAGATCGCGTCGTCCTCGGCGGTGTCCCTGTCGAGGGTGCCCTTGTGGGGGGTGCGGCCCATGGCCACGATCTCCAACACGGTGAAGTCGAGGTCGACCGACGTCTGTTGGGGCACGACCGCCGTGCGCCGGGCCGCCTCCTTGGGGCCGAGGTGCCAGACATCGTCGCTACCGACCCGCACGACGCCCAGCTCGGGTCGCAGCGCCCGGTAGATGGTCCGCAGGAGGGTCGACTTACCGCTCCCGTTGGGCCCGACCAGGCCCACGAAGGTGCCCGTCTCGACCTCCAGGACGGCGCCGGTGAGGATCGTCACGCCCTCCAGCACGACGGTGACCCCCTCCACGTCGATCCTCATCCGAAGGCCTCGTCGGCGCCCCGCTCGCGCCGGCGGAGGAGCCACACGAAGAACGGGACCCCCAGGACGGCGGTGACGATGCTCAGCGGCAGCTCGACCCCCTGCTCGGCGGTGCGGGCCACCAGGTCGACGAGCACGAGGAACAGGGCCCCGGTGAGGGCCGCCGTGGGCAGGACCCGGCGGTGGTCGGCGCCCACCATCAGGCGGGCCAGGTGGGGGATGATCAGGCCCACGAAGGCGATCGTCCCGCTCACCGCGACGAGCACACCCGTGACCAGCGAGGTGACCCCGAGCATCTGCACCCGGAAGCGCTGGACGGGGATGCCGAGAGACAGGGCCGCCTCGTCGCCGACGGCCACCGCGTTGAGCGACCGGGCCTGCACGCTCAGGACCACGCACCCGATTCCGAGGCCGATGGCGGGGACCGTGAGCGTCGACCAGCGGACCGCACCCAGGCTGCCGAGGAGCCAGAACAGGACCCCCTGGGCCGCCTGCGTCGCCTGGGCGTTGGTCGTGCGCAGGATGACGTAGCTGTATGCGGCCTGGAACAGGTAGGCGACGGCGACGCCGGCCAGGATCAGCCGCAGAGGGGTGACCCGGCCCCGCCGGCGGGCGAGCATGTACACCAGCCCGGTTGCCGCCACTGCCCCCGTGAACGCCGCCGCGGACACGGACAGCCCCCCGATGGTGGCCGATCCCAGGACGAGCACCAGGACGGCACCGAGGGAGGCGCCGGACGAGATGCCCAGCAGGTAGGGATCGGCGAGGGGATTGCGCACGACGGCCTGGAGCACCGTGCCGACCACCGCCAGGCCGGCGCCGACGAGGGCGCCGAGGATGACCCGGGGCAGGCGGAAGGTCCAGATGATCTGGTCCTCGACCGGCCCCCAGGTCTGGTCGACCGAGCCCGGGACGAGATGGTGGGCCAGGATCCGGGCCGACACCCCGAGGGGCACCGCGACCGCGCCCAGGCTGACAGCGAGCAGCATGGCGATGGCAAGGGCGACGGTCAGCCCGACGACGAGGATCCGGAACCGGGCCGGGGAGGTGGCGCGCCGGGTACCGGGGCGCGTGGCGGCCGCGCCCGACGTCGGCGAGCGACCGCCGCTCGCTGTGACCTCGGCTCGTCTGCCCGTGCTGTCCCCCTCTGTATGTAACTGCTATCTGGAAGCAGCGGAGCGTAGTTACACCGGCGGGGTCAGCGGTAGTCCGCTCTTGCGACCAGGAAGCAGCTAGGTGTAGTTTTCCCGCAGCCCCAGGGAGGCGCCCCCCGGGTGGCGGGTGGCCCAGGAGGAGGCCTACCGACATGGACTTCACCGCCCGGGAGGTCGTCGCCCTCGGGCGTACGCCCCACAAGCGGCCCCTCGACCGAGACACGGCCGACGATCGTCAGATCTGCGCCGACGCCCTCGAACGGGTCGACATGGGCGGCGTCGCCGACCGGATGTTCGTCACCCTGTCCGGCGGCGAGAAGCAACGGGTCCTCATTGCGCGGGCGCTGGCCCAGCGCAGCCACCTGCATCGTCTCGACGAGCCGACCAACCACCTCGACGTGCGCCACCAGCTGGAGATCCTCAGCCTGGTCCGGGTCTCGGCGACACACTGACTGCCGTCCACGACCTCAACCTGGCCGTCACCTACTGCGACCGGATCTACGTATGGCCAGCGGCCGGATCGCCGCCGGCGGCACGCCGGACTCGGTGCTGACGCCGCGACGAATCTCGGAGGTCTTCGGCGTCCGCGTCCGCCGGTGTACCCACCCGAGGACGGCCGCCCGATCTTCGCCTTCGACGAGCTCGATTCGGCCACCCAGCACCATCGAGCCAGGCCGGAACCGAGCTTGATACAACCTGGACTATCTTGCAACGGGGTCGCAGAACCTCGAGAGGAGATGTTCGTGATGGACTCGTACCGAGGGCGCCGGCGCCGATGATCACCCGGCAGCTGTTGTCGCTGGCCGCCGGTGCGTGGCGCCTCATCGCCGGCAACGTCGTCCTGGGGCTGGCGATCACCGCCACTTATGCCGTCCAGGGCTTCGCCGTCGCCTCCATCCTCACCGACGTATTCGCCGGCGAGGCTCTCGCCGACATCCTGCCGGCGACGGGCATCGTCGCCGGGCTGCAGGCAGTGCGGGCGCTGCTCGTGTGGCGGCGGGAGGTGTCGGGGGCGGTGATCGCGGGCGCGGTGAAGGCGCGGGTGCGGGAGCGGCTCTACCGGCGCCTGCTCGAGCTGGGACCCGGTTACACCATCGGCACCCGCACCGGTCAGGCCCAGTCGACGATCGTCGACGCGGTCGAGGCCCTGGAGAAGTACTACAGCCGCTTCCTGCCCCAGTTCGCGGTGACGGTGATTGGCGCCGCCGTCCTCGCCGGCTATGTGGTGAGCGTCGATCCGGTCGTCGGCGCGGTTGTGGCCGGCGGGGCCGTGCTCGTGTTCGTCTCGCTGATCGGGTCGCGCTACGTCATGCGGGGGCCGATGGAGCGATGGTTCACCGACTACAAGTCGCTCTACGCGGAATCGCTCGACGCGGTGCAGGGCATGACCACGCTCAAGGCCTTCAACGCCCACGAGCGTCGGCGGCAGGACCTGCACGACGAGGGCGCCGAGTTCGCCCGTTCGTCGATCGGGCTGCTGGTGGCGTCCAGCGTCCCTTACGGGCTGGTCGGGGTGGCGGCCAGCACGGGCATCGCCCTGTCGGTGGGGATCGGCGCCATGCGCCTGGCCGGTGGTCACCTGGAGGTGGCCGAGCTGTTCATCCTCCTCCTGTTCGCCCGGGAGTGCTTCCGGCCCCTGACTGACCTGCAGCACGCATTCCACGGCGCCTACAGCGCTCCCGGCGCGGCCCAAGGCGTGTTCTCCCTGCTCGACGCGGCGCCCGTCCTCCGCTCGACGTCGACACCCACCTCGCCGGTGCCGGCCTCACCCGGACCCGCCTGGATCACCTTCCGGGACGTGACCTTCCGTTACCGCCCCGACGGCGCCGCCGCCCTCGACGGGCTCTCGTTCGAAGTCACCCCGGGCGAGACGGTGGCCCTCGTCGGCCGATCGGGGGCGGGCAAGACGACGATCGTCTCCCTCCTGCTCCGCTTCTTCGACGCCGACGAGGGCACCGTCTCCGTCGGCGGCATCGACGTGCGGGCGATGACCGTCGAGGACCTGCGCCGCCAGATCGCGGTCGTGGCCCAGGACACGTTCCTCTTCCACGCCACCGTCGCCGAGAACCTGCGCCTGGCCCGACCCGACGCCACCCGGGAGGACCTGGAGCGGGCGGCGCGGATGCCCACGCCCACGGGTTCATCGCCGCCCTCCCCGACGGCTACGACACGGTCATCGGCGAGCGGGGGCTCAAGCTGTCCGGCGGCGAGCGCCAACGGCTGTCGATCGCCCGCGCCCTGCTCAAGGACGCACCCATCCTCGTCCTCGACGAGGCCACGTCGAGCATCGACGCGGCCAGCGAGGCGACCATCCAGGAAGCGCTCGAGCGGTTAACCGCGGGCCGCACGACGCTCGTGATCGCCCACCGCCTGTCGACCGTCCGCCACGCCGACCGGGTCATCGTCCTCGACCAGGGCCGGCCCATCGAGAGCGGGATCCCGGGCGAGCTGGTGGAGCAGGCGGGCGCCTACGCCCGGCTGGTCGCGGCCCAGGGCGGCAGGGCATGAGCGGCGCCACTCCGCACACGCATGCGGCGCCGGTGGACGCCCCCCCGGCGGCGAGCGGCAAGGGGCTGTTCTCCCGGCTGCGCCCGCTCGTCCGCCTGATCGGCGACCACCGGCGGCTGCTGTGGTGGGCGATCCTGGCGGGGGCGATCAACCACCTGATCGCCATCGCCAGCGCCGTCACCGGCGCCTATCTCGTGGCGCGGGCGTCCAGGGGCGCGTCGACGGCCGAGCTGCAGCCCTACCTGATCCTGCTCGTGGTCCTGATCGTGCCCCAGACCATCACGCCCTGGCTGGAGTCGTTCTTCGCCCACGTCATGGCCTTCCGCGTCCTCGTCGACATCCGGGACAAGGTGCACGAGGCGTTCGCCCGCCTCGCCCCCGGCTACCTCCTCGACCGCCGCTCGGGCGACCTCCGGGTCGACGGTGTTCGCCGACATCGAGCTACTCGAGATCTTCTTCGCCCACACCCTGAGCCCGCTCGTGGTCACGATCGTCGTCCCGTTCGCAGCCACGGTCACCCTCGCCTTCATCCACTGGACGGTCCCCCTGGTCCTCATCCCCGCTCTGTTCGTGGTTGCCACCGTCCCGTCGTGGCTGCAGCGGCGGGCCGAGGCCCAGGGCCGGGAGGTGCGGGACCGGGCCGGCGAGGTCGGCGCCGAGGTGGTCGACGCCATCCAGGGGCTGCGGGAGGTGCTCGTCTTCGACGCCGGCGAGCGCGGCTCGCCCGCCTGAACGGCACCGGCCGGCGGCTGCACCTGGCCCAGCTCGCCCACGGTCGGCGCTCCGGCGTCGAGCGGGCCGGGGTCGACGTCATCGTGACGGTCGGGATGCTGGCGGTGCTGCTGGCCGCCGCCGCCCTTGCCACCAGCGGCACCATCGGGCTCGTCCTCTTCCCGCCCGCGGTGGTGCTGGCCGCCTTCACGTTCCACCCGGTGACGACGCTGGTCGACAGCGCCCGCGACCTCAACCTGGTGGCGGCGGCGGCGGAGCGGGTCGACGCCATCCTCAACGCGTCGACCCCCGTGCCGGATACGGTCAGGGAGGCCCCCGCGGGGGTTGTCGAGCCCCGGATCCGCTTCGCCGACGTGTCCTTCCGCTACCGCCCCGACCTGCCTGACGCCCTCGGCTCGGTGAGCTTCGGGGTAGCGCCGGGCGAGACCGTCGCCCTCGTCGGGCACTCCGGGGCGGGCAAGTCGACGTCGGCCCACCTGCTGTTGCGGTTCTGGGACGTCACCGGCGGCTCGGTCAGCATCGGCGGTCACGATGTCCGGGAGATGCCCCAGCACGCGCTGCGCGAGCTGGTCACGTTCGTCCCCCAGGACACCTACCTGTTCCACACGTCGGTGGCGGAGAACATCCGCCTCGGGCGCCCGGACGCCACCGACGACGAGGTGCGGACCGCTGCCCGCCAGGCTCTGGCCGACGAGTTCATCACCGCCCTGCCCGACGGCTACGACACCCTCGTCGGTGAGCGGGGGGCCAAGCTGTCGGGGGGCCAGCGCCAGCGCATCGCCCTGGCCCGGGCGGTGATCAAGGACAGTCCCATCCTGGTCATGGACGAGCCCGTCTCCAACCTCGACGCCGAGAGCGAGCGGGAGCTGGCGGCGGCTATGGCCCAGGCCCGGAAGGGGCGAACGGTACTCGTGATAGCCCACCGCCTGTCGACGATCAAGACCGCCGACCGCCTGGTCGTGCTCGACCGGGGTCGCGTCGCCGAGGTCGGCCGCCACGACGACCTGGTCGCCGCGGGCGGGACGTACGCCCGGCTGGTATCCAGCCAGCAGGCGGGCGGACCGGACTGAGTCCAGGTTAAGGCTCGCACCGAGATCGCCGCCTCGCCACCCACGAGACGGGCGACGCCCTTTTTGCGTAGTCCGATGTCGGCAGCAGATGTCGCCTACCTCTCCGCTCGGATCATGAACATCGAAATGGAGCGGTAGAAGTCTTCTCGGTCTCGTCGAAGGCGACCTCGGCGATGTCCCGATCCACGTACACCGAGGCGAAGCCGGTGTCGAGCAGGGTCGGGACGTCCCAGTGGGGGCGGCGCCGGCTGCTGAGGAACAGCTCCAGAGCGATGGGGTCGCCGTCGGGGTGATGGTCATCGGGGTCGGGCTGGTAGCCCGCGGCGACGGCGTCGCGCTCGTCGGCCTCGATTCGAGCCCGCAGTTCGGCGTCGTGAAGGGAGAGGTACCAGTTCCCGTCGAAGATCAACAGCCGGCCCCCGGGCCGCAGCACCCGGTACCACTCCCGGTAGGCCCGCTCCGGGTCGGGGAGCAGCCAGGTGGCGTTGCGGCACAGGAGCAGGTCGAAGCTGTCGTCGGCGAAGGTGAGCGCCTGCGAGTCCATGATATGGAACTCGACGTCGGTGAGTCCGGCCGCGTCGGCGTTGGAGCGGGCAGTGGCGAGCATGCTGCTGGCGCAGTCGACCCCCGTCAGGTGGTGGCCGCTGCCCTCGAACAGCAACGGGAAGAATCCGGGGCCGGTGCCGAGGTCGAGCACCCGGAGCCCGTCGCCGGGCGGGCGGTTGGCCTCCACCATCGCTCGCCACGCTGCCCGCCGGGGCCCGGACAGCTCACCCTGGATGTACCGCTGATAGCTCTCGTTGGCGCCTTGCCAGTACTCGGTGATCCGGTCCTGCAACACGGCGAAATCCTCCGGTTCTTATTAGGAGCTGGTCGCAGATTAATCACCCCATGACGGGGGTTCGGCGAGCCCGATTGGGCTAGGGTTGTCGCAAACACCTCGCAGTAACAATCGCTGTAACAACGAGGCTCACCGCGACCTCCACGGCCAGACTGTGGCCCGGGTGGTCGAGTACGTGCAGGGGATCGCAGTGGTCAGGGCGTTCAACCTCGCGGGCGAGCGCCAGGCCAGCTTCAAGGCGGCCATGGACGCCCTCCACACCAACATGGTCCGGCTCCTGGGGACGGTGTCGCCCACCTACGCGGTGTTCACGACCGTGCTCCAGCTCGGGATCGCGGTCACCCTGGCCGCGGTCGCCTACCTGCTCTTCGGAGGCCAGCTCGACGCCGGCACTGCGGTCGTGTTCCTGGTGCTGGCCGTCCGGGTGTATGAGCCGCTGTTCGACATCGCGGGACAGGTCGAGCCGGTGCCGCAGGTGGCCGCGTCCCTGGCCGCAGCCCACGCCCTCCTCGATGCGCCGTGCGAACCGGGTGCCCGCCGTCACCCGGCCGATCGAGGCCTGCGACTGGCCCTCGAAGCTGTCGACTTCTCCTACGGGGCCGCCCCGGTGCTGGTCGACGTCGGCTTCGCCATATTTTCACCCACACCATGACCGCCATCGTGGGCCCGTCGGGGGCGGGCAAGTCCACCATCCTCGGACTCTTGGCCCGTCTCTACCGGCCGGGAGCGGGATCGAGTGGCTACGGCGGGGTCGACCTGCGGGAGGTGTCCGAGACCGACCTGTACGACGCAGTCGGCGTCGTGTTCCAGGACGCCTACCTCTTCGGGGGCAACGTCCGCGACAACATCGCCGCAGGCCGGCCCGACGCATCCGATAACGAGTTGGTGGCGGCGGCCAGGGCCGCCGGGCTAGCCACGATGACATCAGCGCCCTTGTCGCGGGCTACAACACCTCGGTCGGGGAGGCCGGCCAGACACCGTCCGGTGGCGAGCGGCAACGGGTCACGCTGGCCCGGGCCCTGCTCAAGCGGGCACCGGTCCTGCTCCTCGACGAGGTGACGGCGGCCGTCGACCCGTCCACGGAGCGGGTCGTCACCGAGGCCCTCGACCGCCTCCGGGCCACCACCCCGATCGTGGTCGTCTCCCACCGGCTGGCGACCGTCCGTTCCGCCGACCAGATCGTGGTCCTCGAAGGCGGCCGGGTCGTGGGCCGGGGCACCCACGACGAGCTGGTGGCGGCGGGCGGCCTCTACGCCCGCTGGGTTTCCCAATCGGGAACGGGTGGTCGGCTGGCGACTGGCGTCGACGAGCCGGTGAGGGCGCTGCCGCTCGGTTCCCATCGGTTCGTGTCCGCAATTGCCTACAGGTGTGGTTGCTCTACCGCCGGAAGGCGCCCATCACGACGGTGGAAGCACCATGAAGCGATGTCGTCTGGCGGTCGTCGGCATCTTGCTGGTCTCCGTCCTCGCCGCGTGTGGGAGCAGTGGTGACGCCGATCGGGGTTCGCCCGGCGGATCTATTCGACCCACTGTCGGGAGGGGAGAGCGGTACGTCCTGGTCGCCCGGGCCATCGCCAGGAGGGCCGGCTGCTCATCCTCGACGAGCCGACCAACCACTCGACGTCTGCTACCAGCACGAGGTCCTCGGGTTGGTCCGAGGCCTGGGACTGACCACCATCGCCGGCCCTCCACGACCTCAACCTGGCGGCGACGTACTGCGACCTGCTCTTCGTCATGCAGGACGGTCGGGTCGTCGCCTCCGGGCGCCGGCCGAGGTTCTCACCCCCGAGCTCGTCGCGACGTGTTCGCCGTCCGGTTGCGGAGGTGGACCGATCTCGACGGCGGCCGGTCCACCTGGCCTTCGAGCCCCTGGCGGCCAATATGCGCGCCGGCATGACCCTGTCGCATCGCAGGTGGCCCCAGATCGGATGAGGACTGACTGACGAGCTAATTGCAACTGCCCGGAGTACGCCGTTAGCGTTGCTCTCCGAGGGCCGAGTAGGGCCGTTCGTCACTCTTAGGAAGTCGGTTCGCTCGTTGGGCGCACAGATCACACCCGCACGGGAGTCGGACAGCACCGCCCAGGACCCGACTCGGTCGTCGAGGCCCACCGGTCCGGGATACGGCTCCGTTCGCTGGGCCGGCCCGTTACGGGGTGTTGGTGCTGGCATTGGTTCTCGGTGCGGTGCTGGTGGCCTCTCTGGCGATCTCCATCGGCGCGGTCACCGTGCCACTACGGGTGGTGTGGAGCAGCATCGCCCATCACCTGGGTATCGCCGGAGCGGTCGACGACCCGATCCAGGATCAGATCGTCTGGGATCTGCGAGTACCACGGGCGTTGCTGGCGTTCGTCGTGGGCGCCGGCCTGGCGGTGGCGGGAACGGTGATCCAGGCGACGGTGCGCAACCCGCTGGGTGACCCGTACCTTCTCGGCATCGTCCCCGGCGCCTCGGCCGGCGCCGTGCTCGTCTTCGTTCTCGGGTCCAAGTCGGCGGCCGGGTTGTCGCTGAGCGGCGCCGCGTTCGTCGGCGCCATGATCGCCTTCGTCCTGACGTTCACGCTCAGCCGCCAGGGTGGGCGGTGGCCTCCGACCAGACTGATCCTCGCCGGCGTCGCGGTCGGCTACCTGATGTCGGCGGTCACGTTCTACCTGGAGTCGCTCGCCGATCCCAACCAACTCCAGGGCGTGCTGTTCTGGCTGCTGGGCAGCGTGTCCCGGGCCCGCTGGTCGAGCCTGGGCCTTCCGAGCGTGATCGTCGTGGTTTCCACGGCCTGGCTGATCCTGCAGGGCCGGCGGCTCAACACGCTCGCCTCGGGAGAGGGGGTGCCCGCGGCCTCGCTCGGGATCAACGTCGGACGCTTCCAGTTCGTGCTCATGACCATCGTCTCGCTGCTGACCGCGGCCGTGGTCGCCGCCGCCGGCGGGGTTGGCTCCGTCGGGCTGATGGTCCCCCATATCGTCCGCGTCCTGGTCGGGGCCGACCATCGGCGGGTCCTGCTGGCATCCACGCTGCTCGGTGGGGTGTTCCTGATCGGCGCCGACGTCGCGGAGCAGACCCTGCAGGCGCCGGTGGAGCTGCCGATCGGGGTGGTGACGGCGGCGGCGGGAGCGCCGTTCTTCCTCTGGCTGCTGCGCAGCAAGCTCTCCGATACTCAAGGCCGCTGATGGAGGTCGACACGCAGTCGGTCGTTGTCGACATCAACGGGATCCGGATCGTCTCCGCGGGTGTGCTGCATGCGGCGGCGGGCGCGATCGTCGGGCTGGTGGGCCCGAACGGGTCGGGGAAGTCGACGCTGCTGCGCACCGTCTACCGGGCGTTGCGACCGACCGCAGGGGTCGTCCAGGTCGGCGGCGATCCGGTGTGGGGGATGAGCGCCCGCCGACTCTGCCCAGCGGACCGCGGTGCTCACCCAGGAGAGCCCCGTCGACTTCGATTTCACCGTCAGCGAGATCGTCGCCCTGGGCCGGGTTCCGCACAAGAACCTGTGGCAGCGCTCCAACGTCGACGACGAGCGGATCATCAACGACTCTCTCACCCGCGCCGGAGCATCCGACCTGGTCGAGCGCCGCTTCAGCACCCTCTCCGGCGGCGAGAAGCAGAAGGTCCTCATCGCCCGCGCTCTGGCCCAGGAACCGAAGGCCTAGTATAGACGAGCCGACGAACCATCTCGACGTTCGCGGCGCAGCTCGACGTGCTCGAACTGGTGAGCTCACTCGGCGTGACCGTCGTCATGGCCGTGCACGACCTGAACCTGGCGACCAGCTACTGCGATGAGGTCTTCGTGCTCGATGCCGGCCGGGTGGTGGCCTCGGGCAGCCCGGAGGAGGTGTTCGTCCCGGCTCTGCTCCACGACGTCTTCCGGGTCCACGCCCACTGCGGGGTCCACCCCCTGACCGGTCGACCACTGCTCGCCTTCGCCCCCACCACATCGAGACGGGTTCCAAACTCCCGCAACCTCAACCATCACAAGGAGACCTCATGAGCGCTTCGGTCCGACGCATCCTCGCGCTGGGCGTGGTCGCCCTGGCCGGCACGCTGGCGGCCTGTGGCAGCGACAGCACCGACACGGCAACCCAAACCACGACGTCCGCGCCGGCGGCGCAGGGGAACTACCCGTTCACCATCGAGAACTGCGGAAGGAGTTACACCTATACCAAGGCGCCCACCCGGGTCGTCGTGGGCTGGCCGAAGACCGTCGAGACGCTGACCGCCCTCGGTATCGGTGACTCGGCCATCGTCGGCTACATCGCAGGCAAGTTCGGGCCGGACCCACAAGGGTCCGCGGCGAAGGCGCTCTCGGAGGAGTACGTGCCCTCGGCCGAGCTGGTCCTGACCGCCAAGCCCGACTTCTTCCTCGCCAACGGCGACACCCAGCTCAGCGGCTCGCAGGGCTCGGTGACTCCGGACGATCTCAGCCAGGCCGGCGCCAACACCTATGTCATGAGCAGCGACTGCAAGGACTTCAACGGCGGGATCACCGTGGAGACCGTGTACCAGGACGTCACCCTCCTCGGCCGCATCTTCGACGTGCCCGACAAGGCTGCCGCCCTGAACAGCACCCTCCGGGCACGAGTGGCCGCCGCGGCCGGAAAGCGAGGGAGCGGCCCCGCCCCCCGCATCGCCTATGTCCAGGTCTTCGAGGACAAGCTCTACGCCCTGTCCGGCCTGAGTTACAACGCCCAGGTCGAGGGCGTCGGCGGCGTGAACATCCTCGCCGACCCGAACGTGAGGTTCGGTGAGATCAGCGCGGAGAAGGTGCTCACCCTCGACGCCGACGCCGTCGTGCACGCCTACAACTTCGAGCTCGAGACCATCGAGGAGCAGCGAGCCATGATCGACAGGGTGCTGGCCAACAGCCGAGCCGTCCGCGAGGGCAGGGTCGTCGGAGTGCCCAACACCCTGGCCGAGGGCCCCGGAGGGGCCGTCGTGGAGGCCATCGAGCTGATCGCCAATGCCATCTACGGGTAGCTGTTCGCCGTTAGGCGAAGTGTGTGCATGGGCGAGCAGCCTGCAATAATGGATAACGTGGGCATCTCCGCGCGACACGGCCCCGGGAGGCCCGCCCCATGATGATGCACCGACGCCTTCTCTCCATCGCCGGCCTGGTGTGGTGGCAGGTGGGGCTCACGGTGGCGGTCGGGCTGGCCATGTCGGCCACCCTGGTGGCGCAGGCGTTCCTGGTCGGGACGATCCTGCAGCGACTCTTCCGCGGCCTTCCCCTGGGCTCGGTCGACGTTCTGCTCTGGGCGGTCGCCTCGCTGATCGTGGTCCGGGCCGGTCTGGCCTGGCTGCGGGAGGTGTCGGTGCAGTTCACGGCGGCGGCGGTGAAGGACCGCATCCGGTCGAAGCTGCTGTCGAAGCTGGTCGAGCTCGGTCCCGGGTACCTGCTCCGCACACGCACCGGGGCCGTGCAGTCGACGCTCGTCGACGGCGTCGAGGGGCTCGAGAACTACTACGGCCGCTACCTGCCCCAACTGGTGAACTGCCTGGTCACGGCCACTTTCGTCGTCGGCTACCTCTACACCCGCGACCCGGTGGTGGCCACGGTGGCGCTGGCCGTGGTGATCTTCATCCCCGTCGGGCCCCGCATCGCCGACCGCATCGTCGGGCGCCGGGGGCGGGAGCACTGGGAGGCGTACAAGGCGTTCAACGCCGACTTCGTCGACGGGTTGCAGGGCATCACCACCCTCAAGGCGTGCAACGCCGTCGGCCGCCACCGCCAGGCGACCGTCGACCGGGCCCGCACGCTGTACCGGGAGACCATGCGCCATCTGGCCGCCGCTCTCGTCGACAGCGGGCTCACCGCTCTGGGCCAGGGGGCGGGCTCGGCCCTCGCGGTGGGGGTCGGGGCGGTACGGGTGACCAGCGGCAACCTCGACGTTCCGTCGCTCTTCCTCGTGTTGGTGCTGGCCAACGAGGGCTTCCGCCCGTTCCGCGAGCTCACCGGCTACTGGCACGCGGGGTACATGGGGGTGGCCGCCTCGGGGGCAATCGCCGACATCTACTCCGCCGTGCCGGACGTGGTCGACCGGCCGGGGGCCGTCCCCTTCGACGCCGCTCGCCAGGGTGCGTCGGTGGCCTTCGACGACGTCACGTTCTCCTACGAGACCCGCGACCACCCCGCTCTGGCCCACGTCTCCTTCTCCGCCGAGCCGGGCGAGACGGTGGCCATCGTGGGTCGCTCGGGGGCGGGCAAGACCACACTGGTCGCCCTCCTCCAGCGCTTCTTCGACCCCCAGGAGGGACGGGTCGTCATCGGCGGCGTCGACGCCCGCGACCTCACCCTCGACTCCCTCCGGGAGCAGATCGCGGTGGTGGCCCAGGACACCTACCTGTTCTATGGAACGGTCGCCGACAACCTGCGGCTGGCCAAGCCGGGCGCGACCACCGAGGAACTGGTGGCCGCGGCCAAGGCGGCCAACGCCCACGCCTTCATCGCCTCGCTGCCGGCCGGCTACGACACGCCGGTGGGCGAACGCGGCCTCACCCTCTCCGGCGGCCAGCGCCAGCGCATCGCCATCGCCCGGGCCCTGCTCAAGGACGCGCCCATCCTCGTGCTCGACGAGGCCACCTCGGCCGTGGACACGGCCAACGAGGCCGCCATCACCGAGGCCCTCGACCGGCTGGCCGCGGGCCGCACCACCCTCGTCATCGCCCACCGGCTCTCCACTGTCCGCCACGCCGATCGCATCGTGGTGCTGGCAGGAGGACAGGTGGTGGAGGTGGGCGACCACGACGACCTCCTCGACCGTCGGGGCGACTACTCCCGCCTCATCGCGGCCCAGGGCGGAACCCGATGACGGCCGCTCTCGACGCCTTCGGGCCGTCGACGACCTACGAGCGGCGACCACTGCTGCGCCTCGTTCCCATCGTGCTCACCCACCCCAAGGTCTTCGTGGCCACGGTGGCGGCGATCGTGTTCCACCAGGTGTGCTCGATCGGGGCGGTGGTGGCGGGTGCGGTCGTGGTGGGCCGGGTCGCCTCGGGCGAGAACTTCGACGGCATCCAGGGGTGGTTGGTCGCTCTGGCCGGCCTGGCGGTCGGTCGCGGCGTCGGCTACTGGGCCGAGATGTGGGTGGCCCACGACCTCGCCTACCAACTGCTGATCGACATCCGGATGAAGGTGTACGACGGGGTGGAGCGCACCGCCCCCGGCGGCGTCCTCGACCGCCGCACCGGCGACCTGGCCCAGGGCGCGCTGGCCGACGTGGAGACGCTGGAGTGGTTCTTCGCCCACACCGTGGGCAACCTGCTGGCCGCGGTGGCGGTTCCGATTGCCGCGCTCGTGGTGCTGGGCTTCGTCCACCCCCTGCTGGCGCTGGTGCTGGTGCCCCCGCTGGTCGTCGTCGGCGCCGCCCCGTTCACGCTCCGCCGCCTGGCGATCCGCCAGGGCGCCCGCCTGCGCGAACGGTTGGCCACCCTCCACGCCGAGGTCGTCGACTCGGTGCAGGGACTGCGGGAGCTGGTCACCTTCGGCCGGGCCCCGGCCCAGGTGGAGAAGGTGGGCCGGCACGCCAAGGCGCTCTACGCCGAGCAGCTCCGCTACGGCCACCGGGCGGGACTGGAGACCGGCATCGCCGAGGCCGCCATGGCCCTGGGCATCGTGGCCGTGCTGGCGCTGGGCGCGGCGATGCTCGTTGACGGGCGCATCTCGTTCTCCGCCTACCCGCCCGCCATCGTCTTGGCCGTCTACGCCTTCGTCCCTCTGGTGGAGGTGGGCACGCCCCTTCGCAACCTGGGGATCGTCCGGGCCGCAGCCGACCGGGTCTTCGCACTCTCGAAGGCGCCGGCCAACGTGGTCGACGTGGCCGGGGGGCCGGTCGAGCTGGCGTCGCCGCCCGAGGTCCGCTTCGAAGGCGTGACTTTCCGCTACCGGCCCGACGACCCCGACGCCCTCCGGGCGGTGACCTTCGCCATCCCCGCCGGCGCCACCGTGGCCCTGGTCGGGGCCTCCGGCGCAGGCAAGTCGACCTGTGCCAACCTCCTCCTGCGCTTCTGGGACCCAGACGAGGGCCGGGTCATCGTGGGCGGCGCCGACAGCCGGGCCATACCCATCGACCAGCTTCGCTCGGTGGTGGCCCTCGTTCCCCAGGACGTCTACCTGTTCAACGCCTCGGTTCGGGAGAACATCCGTCTTGGCCGGCCCGATGCAACCGACGAAGAGGTCGCGCTGGCCGCCGAGCGGGCGCTGGTCGGCGAGTTCCTCGACGAGCTGCCCGACGGCCTCGACAGCGCGGTGGGCGAGCGGGGCGCCACCCTCTCGGGCGGGCAGCGCCAACGGATCGCCATCGCCCGGGCCCTGCTGCGCGACGCCCAGGTGCTGGTCATGGACGAGGCCGTGTCCAACCTCGACACCCAGAGCGAGCAGCTGCTGCAGGTGGCGATGGCCGAGATCCGGCAGGGTCGCACGACCCTGCTCATCGCCCACCGCCTGTCGACCATCCGCAGCGCCGACCGACTTGTGGTGCTGGAGGGGGGTCGGGTGGCCGAGACCGGCACCTACGCCGAGCTGATCGACGCAGGCGGCACGTTCGCCCGCCTGGTCGCGGGCCAGCAACTCGGCCTCCTCGACCGGTAGACCGGCCGCCCCGCGTCGGGCCGGCACGACGACGTGAACCGCCCGCCGACCGCCCGCCCATGGGCGCTGGTCCATATTGGGGTCGCGGTCGCCCTGACCGCGCCGCTGGCCTGGCAACTCGACCGGATCCCGATCGGACGGGAGCCGGTGGCCACGGTGACCCTCTTCAACCTGTGGTCGCTGCGGTGGACGGGCCAACGCGCCGCCCACCTCTTCGCCGGCTGGTGGGACGCGCCCATCTTCTGGCCCCACCCGGGGATGTACGCCGGCAGCGAGCTCCAGCCGGTCACGGGGATCGCCCACGCGCTCCTATCGCTTCCAGCCGGGCCCGTCGCCGGCTACGGCCTGGGTCTTCTCATGGCCCTCACCCTGAACGGGATCGCAGGCGCCGCCCTGGCCCGGCGCCTCGGCGCCGCCGCCGTGCCGGCGGCGCTGGCCGGCGTGCTGGTCCAGGCGCTGCCGTTCGTCCACCGGCAGCTCGGCGTGATCCAGCTGCTGGCGCTGTGGCCGCTGCTGGCGGCTGTCACCTGCGCGCTGGCCTGGGCCGAGGACCCCCGCCCCCGCCATGCCGTCCTCGGCGCCCTCTCTCTCGCCGCCGCCGTCGGCACCTGCGGCGTCTACGCGGCCGTGCTGGCGTTGAGCGCCGTCCCGGCCGTGGTGGTGCTGGTCAGGGGGGACTGGTGGCGCGACCGCCGACGGGCGGTCGGCCTGCTCGCCGCGGCTGTGGTTCTCGCCTGCCTCGTGCTCCCCCTGGTGGTCGGCCAGCAGCGGCGCCTCCCCGTCGGGCGGTTGCTCGAGGCCAGCGTGGTCGCCGGGTCGGCCACCTGGGCCGACCTCGCACCATGGGGGCGATTGGGACCGGGATGGCCGCTGCTCCTGCTCGGCCTCGTCGGCGCCGCACTCGCCGCTCGGCGCAGGTCCACCGCGTTCCTCGCCGCGTTCGGCGGCGCCGCCGCGCTCGTCGCCCTCGGACCGAACCTGTCGGTGGCGGGGAGGCGGCCATGGCTGCTCCTGGCCGACCATGTGGGCCTCATCGCCCGCCTGCGGGCACCGTTCCGGGCGACCGTCCTGGTGCAACTGGCCCTGGCCGCCCTCGCCGCCTCCGCGCTCCACGCCCTGTGGGCCCACCGCCGAGCCGCGATCCGGGCCATCGCCCCCCTCGCCACCCTGGTCGCCGTCCTCTCCGCCGGCACGGGTCCGGGTCAGCTGGTGGCCGCGCCACCGACCGGCATGGCGTGGCAGCGATGGCTGGCGGGGCACCAAGATGGAGGCGCGGTGGCCCACCTGCCCTTCGCCCGGAGCCCCCTCGTCGCCAGCTACGAGCAGACGACGGTCTGGATGGTGCAGTCCCTCGACCACCACCATCCCCTGGTGAACGGCCTGACGACGTTCGAGCCGGACGACGCCACCGACCGCCGCCGGCGCCTCAACCGCTTCCCCGATGCGGCCAGCGTCGACCTCCTTGTCGGACTGGGTGTCGCCTACGTCGTCGCCGATCCGGGATGGTTCACGGAGCGGGCCGAGGGCGCCGCCGATGCCGGCTTCGTCACCGTCGTCGCCGACGCCGACGGCGTGCTTCTCCGGGTACCGCGGGCGGTGTCAGCGCACGGCGAGCAGCAGGCCCTCGGTGAGATCCCGCCAGACGATCGACGCCTCCCGGAACCCGGCGCACCCGGCGGCGGCGACGTGGAGGGGGCCGTCGGGCCGGCACGGCCGCTCGCGGTCGGGCGGGAAGATGCGGTCGCGCTCGTCCAGTAGCTCGGCGAAGGTCGGGTCCTCGCGCACCGCGATCCACCAGGTGTCCCAATCCTCGGCGCCGCACTGGACGGCGCGGTCGAGGCGGGCCGCGCTCAGCTCCTTCAGGGCAGCTGTGGTCGCCGGGAGCCGGCCGGTGTCCGGCATGCTGTCGCCGTTCAGCAGCAGGGCGCCTTCGGGGAGGAGCCCGGCCAACTGGGTGTAGACCGCCGTCAGCTGGCCGCCGGTGAGCCAGTGGGTCGCGGTGGTGGACAGGACCGCGTCAAAGGGCGGGCCGTCGGGGAGGGCGTCGACCCAGTCCGCCTTGGTGATGTCGATCCGCACCCACTCGAGGCGCCCCCCGACGTCGCCGAGGGCGCCCTGGCCCAGCCGCAGCAGGACGGGATCGATGTCGACGGCGACGGAGGAGGCTTCCGGGTAGCGCTCGAGCAGCCGGGCCGAGATGGCGCCGGGACCGCACATCAGGTCGAGGAAGCGGGTCGGTTTCGGGCGGAGGGCGTCGATCAGCTCGAACATGATCCCGTAGCGACGCTCCCGCTGCTCGATGTAGACCTCCTGCTGGACGTCCCAGCGCCGCAGAAGCTCGCCCCAATCGGTCGCCGTCCTGTCATCCGTCTGCTCGGCCATGACTGCAGTCTAATCGCGCCAACTTTGACTATACGAACAGCTCGCAGTAGCTTCCTGGCCTGTGCTAAGTCAACAGGACGATGTGCTCGGCGAGCGGCTAGCCGGAGTCGTCGTGCTCGAACCGGCCCCGAGCGTGCCCGAAGACGACCTGGGGCACGGCGCCCACCGCCGGCGCACGGTGGTCCAGCTCACCGTCCTCGGGCTGAGCCTGGTGGCGACCATCATCGTCGCCGTCGGCCTCGGGCCGGTCTCGAGCAACCCGGGCACGGTGGCCCGGATCATCGTCCACCATCTCACCGGGAGCTCGTCGCCGGTCGACTGGACCTACGCCGAGGACGCCATCGTGTGGAAGGTCCGCGTGCCCCGGGTGCTGCTCGGCGCCCTGGTCGGGGCCGGGCTCGCCGTGTCCGGCGTCGTGCTCCAGGCCATGGTCCGCAACGTCTTGGCCGAGCCCTACCTGCTCGGCCTCAGCTCCGGCGCGTCCACAGGCGCGGCGGCCGCCATCATCCTCGGCCTCGGGACGGGGCTGGGCGGGGTGTCACTGTCGGTGACCGCGTTCTTCGGCGCCCTCGGCGCGGCCGTACTGGTGTTCACCCTCGCCCGAGCCTCGGGGCGGGTCACCTCGTCCCGGCTCCTGCTGGCCGGCGTGTCGGTCGCCTACGTGCTCTTCGCCTCGACCAACCTCCTGATCTTCTTCGCGGGCAACCTGGCGCAGACCAGGGCGGTCCTGTTCTGGATGCTCGGCTCGGTCGCCCTGGCCCGTTGGGAGTTCCTCCTCGCCGCTGCGCCCGTGGTGCTCCTTTGCATTCCCCTGCTGATCCTCTGGGGCCGCAAGCTCGACGCCCTCGCCATCGGGGACGACACCGCCCTGGCCCTCGGCGTCCGGCCCGAGCGGTTCCGCGCCCTGCTGCTGGTGGTGGTCGCGCTGCTGGTCGGAACCCTGGTGGCGGTCTCCGGCGGCATCGGCTTCGTCGGCCTCATCATCCCCCACTTCGCCCGCCGGGTGGTCGGGTCTTCGCACCGCAAGGTCATCCCCGTAGCCGCCCTGATCGGCGCCATCTTCCTCGTGTGGGCCGACGTGGCCGGCCGCATGGTCGTTCCGCCCCGCGAGCTCCCCCTGGGTGTGGTCACCGCCGTCGTGGGCGGGCCCTTCCTGCTCATCCTCGTCCGCAAACTCCACGCGTCAGTCCAGTGACCCTCAACCCATCAAGGAGACAGGTGAAGTCACCACGTATCGCGGCGATCGTCCTGACCGTCGGGCTGGGGCTCGTCGCCTGTGGCGGCACCGGCACCACGACCGACGCCAACACCGAGGGTGATGCGGTAGGCACCGGCAGCACCCGCTACCCGCTCACGGTGGACAACTGCGGCCAGCAGGTCACCATCGCCGCTCGCCCGAAGAACGTCCTGCTGACCTCGCTCAGCCCCGTCGGCTACGTCGAGGCGGCCGGCGCCTTCGACCAGGTGAAAACCATCGTCATCGGCTTTAGCAGCCCCGAATACGAGCTCTCCGACCAGCCCACGGCACTGAAGTTCGTCAAGAGCCTCACCACCCTCACCCCCCAAGGGGGCGCGGAGGATGTCTCGCTGGAGGCGATCATCAACGCCCGGCCCGACCTCGTCATCGGCGGGGAGACCGACACCGTGACCCGGACCGGCCTGGCCGAGGTCGGCATCCCGATGCTGATCCTGCCCGGCTTCTGCGGCGACGGCCACACCGCCGTCCTCAACAACCTCAACCTCGACTTCATCCTCGACCAGGTCGAGTTCTGGGGCGAGGTCTTCGACCGGCCGGAGGCGGCTGCCACATCCGTGAAAGCCCTCCAGACTCGGATCGATGCCGTGCACTCGGAGGTCGCCGACGCCCCTGAGCGGACAGCCGCCACGGTGTACGCGTGCCTGGACGGGAGCTGCTTCGGGGCTTACGGCACCTCGAGCATGGCCGACCCGCAGCTGAAGGAGGCCGGCTTCCGCAACGTCTTCGCCGACTTGTCCGGGCGCTACAACGAGACGAGCGTCGAGTCGCTCATCGACCGCAACCCCGAGGTGGTCGTCATCCTCGGGGGCGAGCAGTCCGACGACCAGAAGCTGATCGAGTACTTCAAGACCCTGCCTGGCGTTGCCGGCCTCCAAGCCGTGAAGAACAACAACCTCCTGGTGATCCCGTTCGGCCACACCGACCCGGCCAACCCGTACTCCATCGACGGCCTCGAAACCATCGTCAAGCGCTTCTACACGTAGGAATCATGCTCCAGGCCGACGAGATCAGTTTTGCGTACGACGGGGGCCTCGTCCTCGAGGGCGCGGGGATGGTGGTCGGCGACGGTGAGGTCGTGGGCCTGATCGGTCCGAACGGCAGCGGCAAGACCACGTTCCTGCGCATCCTGTACGCCGCGCTGCGCCCTCGGACCGGCGCCGTGATGGTGGACGACGTCTCGGTGGCGACCCTCGCGCCCCGGGACGTCGCCCGCCGCCTGTCCGTGGTCATCCAGGAGGGTTCCGGCGACCTCCCGCTGACGGTTTCGGAGCTGGTCATCCTCGGCCGGTCGCCCCACCGCAGCTCCTTCGAGCGCTACCAGGCCGAGGACTACCGTCTCGCCGCTGCCGCCCTGCACCGCGTCGGCGCCCGCCACCTCGCCGACCGGGCCTTCGCCTTCCTGTCGGGTGGCGAGAAGCAGCGGGTCCTGATCGCCAAGGCCCTGGCCCAGGGGTGCCGCCACCTGTTGCTCGACGAACCGACCAACCACCTCGATATCCGGTACCAGCACGAGGTGCTGAGCCTCATCCGGAGCATCGGCACGACGTCGGTCGTGGTCCTCCACGACCTCAACCTGGCCAGCCGCTACTGCGACCGGCTGGTCCTGCTCCAGAAGGGCCGGGTCGTGGCCACCGGCACCTGCGACGAGGTGCTGCGCCCCGAGGTCCTGGAGCCCGTCTACGAGATCGGGGTGCGCTGCATCGACGACCACGACGGGCGGCAACTGCTGTTCCGTCCGATGACCTGCCGCGCCGACGATGTGAGCGTCAGCCTCTGAGACCCATGATCGGCGTCCTGGCCGATCGAGCCAGCAAGTGACGGCCTCGACCCGAGTGTCACGAGCATGCGGTTGCGAACACAGTGCAGGTGGTGGAAGATGAGACTCCGGGCACATCGGCCGGAAACGCCGCCGAGGAGGTAGCGCGTTGCACATTCCCGACGGGTTCATCAATGGCAGCGTCTCCGTCGGAGCGGGCGTGGTCGCCGTCGGCGCGCTCAGCGTGTGCGTCCGCAAGTCCGCGGAGGTGATGGAGGAGAAGCAGGCCCCCATGGCCGGGCTGGTGGCAGCCTTCATCTTCGCCGTCCAGATGCTCAACTTCCCGGTTGCCAGCGGCACCAGTGGACATCTCCTCGGGGGGGTGTTGGCCGCCGTCCTTGTCGGACCATGGGCCGGAGCGGTGTGCGTGGCAGTCGTGTTGCTGGTGCAGGCCCTGCTGTTCGCCGATGGCGGGCTGTCGGCCTTGGGCCTCAACATCGTGAACATGGCCGTCGTCGCCGGCTTCGGCGGCTACGCCATCTACATGGGCCTGCGCAAGGTGCTGCCCACGAGCCGAGCCGGCGTCATGATCTCTTCCGGCGTTGCCGCCTGCCTGGGGGTGGTCCTGGCGTCGCTTGCCTTCACCCTCGAGTACGCCCTCGGCGGCCAGGGAGGAGCGTCACTGGGGGCGGTGGCGGGTGCCATGATCGGCACCCACCTGCTCATCGGCATCGGCGAGGGCGTCATCACCGCCCTCACCATCGGCGCCGTCCTGGCGGTGCGGCCCGACCTCGTGGCGGGGGCGACCGATCTGGTTCCCAAGCTCGAGCTACGGACGGGGACGGTCTGATATGGGCAAGGTCAAGCTGTCCCTGTTCATCGGCATCGGGTTGGCGGTGGCCCTGCTTCTCGCCTTCGCCGTCAGCCCCGAGGCCTCCAGCAAGCCGGACGGGCTGGAGAAGGTGGCCATCGACAAGGGCTTCATCGACACGGCCCAGGACCATGACATGGCCGACAGCCCACTGGCCGACTACGGCGTCGAGGGTGTGGACAACGAGCGCCTGAGCACCGGGCTGGCCGGCATCATCGGCGTCACCGTCACCTTCGCCATCGGGCTGGGACTGTTCGGCCTGCTGCGGGTGTCCCGCCGGCGGTCGAGCAGCGCCGTCTCCACCTGAGGTGGGGGGCGGCCACAGCCACGTCCACAGTCTCTTCATCCACGCCGACAGCCACGTCCACCGGCTGCGCCCGCAGTGCAAGGTGGCGGCCACTCTGCTCTTCGTCCTGGTCGTGGTGGCGACCCCCCGGGAGGCGTTCTGGGCCTACGGGGCCTATGCCGTGGTCCTCGGACTGGTGGCCCGCCAGGCGCGCGTCCCCCTCCGCCTTCTCCTCCGGCGCCTCACCATCGAGCTGCCGTTCGTGGCCTTCGCCTTCTTCCTGCCGATCATCGGCCAGGGCGAGCGGACCGACGTGTTCGGGCTCTCGCTGTCGGTGGCCGGGCTGTGGGGGGCGTGGAACATCCTGGTCAAGGGCACCCTGGGAGTGGCCGCCACCGTGATCCTGGCCGCCAGCACCCCTATCCCCGAGCTCCTGCAAGGCCTCGACCGGCTGCGGGTGCCGCGGGCGTTCACCGCGGTGGCCGGCTTCATGGTCCGCTACCTCGACGTGATAACCGAGGAGATGCGGAGGATGAAGATCGCCCGCCTGTCCCGGGGCTACGACCCCCGCTGGATCTGGCAGGTCAAGGCCCTGGCCTCGTCGATGGGGGCGTTGTTCATCCGGGCCTACGAGCGGGGCGAGCGGGTGCACCTGGCCATGTTGTCGCGGGGCTATTCGGGCGTCATGCCGGTCGTGGGCCGGGGGAACGCCTCGGGTCTGGAGTGGATGGCGGCCCTGTCGCTGCCGGCGTTGGCGTCGGTGATCGCCATCGCGGCATGGGTCACGCACGCATGACGCCCGCCCTCGAGGTGCGCGACCTGGCCTTCGCCTACCCCGACGGCCGCCAGGCCTTGTTCGGGTGCAACCTCACCATCCGCCGGGGCGAAAGGGTGGCGGTGCTCGGTCCCAACGGGGCGGGCAAGACCACCCTCGTCCTCCACCTCAACGGCGTGCACACCGCCGGTGCGGGTGAGGTCGTGGTTGGGGGACTGCCGGTGGTGAGGGAGAACCTCAAGGAGATCCGCCGCCGGGTCGGCATCGTGTTCCAGGACCCCGACGACCAGCTCTTCATGCCGACGGTGTGGGACGACGTGGCCTTCGGTCCGGCCAACATGGGGGTCAAGGGCGACGACCTCGGCCTGTGCGTGAAGGCGGCCCTGGCCCAGGTGGGGATGGAGAGCTACGCCGACCGGGTGCCGCACCACCTGAGCTTCGGCCAGCGGCGGCGGGTGGCGGTGGCCACCGTGTTGGCCATGGAGCCCGAGATCCTCGTCCTCGACGAACCCTCGTCGAACCTCGACCCCGCCGCCCGCCAGGAGTTGGCCGAGATACTGCAGTCGCTCCCGCTAACCGTGCTCATGGTCACCCACGACCTGCCCTACGCCCTCCAGCTCTGCCCCCGGGCCCTGGTCATGAACGACGGCGTCATCGTGGCCGACGGTCCGACCGGCGAGATCCTCTCCGACGCCTCGCTCATGGCGGCCAACCGGCTGTCGCTGCCCTTCGGCTTCGACCCGTCGACCGTCGCCTGAGCCGCCGCCCGCCGACCGGCGGGAACTCCCTGATCAGGTCACGTCGATGTGCCGGAGGGGGCCGAGGGCACCGATGACGAAGCTGGCCCCGATGGCCAGGCTCATCACGAGCAGGGCCGTCCGCACGCCGAAGGCGGAGGCCAGCAGGCCGCCGACCGCCGCGCCCAGCGGTTGGCCACCCCAGGCGATCATGCGGCCCACGACGTTGACTCGGCCCTGGAGGGCGTCCGGTGTCACCTGCTGGCGGTAGGCGATGCCGTTGATGATGGCCAGCTGGCAGGCGCCCAGAAAGCCGAGGTAGGCGACCACGGCCAGCTCGAATCGGGCGATTCCCGCCAGGGCCACCATGCAGGCCCAGGCCCCACCCAGGCAGGCCAGGCTGATCCGGGCCACCGGCACCCGGCGCCGGAGCCGGGGGAAGGCGGCGCTGGCCAGGAGCGCGCCCGCCGACCCGGCGCTGAAGAGCAGGCCGATGCGCCAGTCGTCCTTCCCCAGGCCCAACTCCTCGACGCCGTACACCACGAGAAGTCCGAGGGTGGCGCCCAGGCTCGTGCTGAGGCCGGTGCCGAGCAGGGTCAGGGCCCGGACCAGGCGATGCTCCCAGAGCCAGCGCAGTCCCTCGCCGATCTCGGCCCGGATGGGTCGTCGGGCGGACCGGGGCGATGGGCCGTGGAAGGGGCGGCGCACGCTGAGCAGCAGCGCGCCGGAGACGACGTAGCTGGCGGCGTCGAGGGTCATGGCCGGGGCCGGCCCAATGGTGGAAGCCAGCACGCCGCCGATGGCGGGTCCGACGATGTAGGCGACGCCCTCGGCGGACTGGAGGGCGCTGGTGGCGGCCACCAGCCGGTCGCGACCGACGAGGGCGGGTAGGGCGCCGAAATTGGCCGCGTCGAACCACACGAAGCTGGTGGCGGTGCCAAGGGCCACCAGGTAGACGTGGGGAAGGGTCAGGGCGTCGAAGGCGGCCGCCACCGGCACGCTGGCGACCAGGGCGGCGCTGGCCAGCTCGCAGCCCACCATGAGGCGGCGGCGGTCCGAACGATCGGCCACCGCCCCGGCCACCAGGCCGAGGAGCAGGTAGGGCAGGGCGGCGAAGGCGACGACGAGGGACGTCTGGGCGGGCGAACCTGTCCTCTCGAAGACGAGGATGGGCAGGAGGACCGAGCTCACCGTCGTCCCGGTGACGGTGACCGTGTGGGCCAGCCAGAACCGGACGAACGGCCCGTCCCCCCGCAGCTCGGGGATCTGGACATGGCGCCGGACTGGCGCGCTCTCACCTTCTGGGCTCTCTTGCATGCTGGTAGCAGGAACTCTAACGTTCGGCCCTGATCGTCCCGGGGGGCGACAGAACGCGAGGGGATAACCCAATGGCAGGTCGATACAAGGCCGCCGCCGCGCTGGCGGTGGGCGCACTGCTGCTAGCCGGCTGCGGCAGCTCCGACGACGAGACGACCTCCGGGTCGGACACCACCACCACCGGGGCGACGACGACAGCGGCCCTGGCCGGCTTCCCGCTCACCATCACCAACTGCGGCCAGACCCAGACGTTCCAGAAGCCGCCATCGCGCGTCGCATCCATGGACTCGCTCTCCACCGAGATCATGCTCCACCTCGGGCTGGGGAAGGCCGTGGTCGGTCACTCCAACCCGATACCGAAGCCGTTCGATGGCGGTGTCGGAATCCCCAGCATCGCCACCGCCTACACGGCGCTGCCCGTGATCTCCGAGGAGTACCCCTCGCTCGAGATCCTGCTCAATGCCAGCCCCGACCTGGTCACCGGCAACTCCGACTCCTACACCTTCGGGCCCACCACCGCCGGCGGCACTGGCTTCGTGCGCACGGAGCTCGCACCACAGGGCATCGCCGGCTACACGTTCCTGTGCAAGGGGGAGAAGGCGACCAACGACCTGCTGTTCTCCCGCTACGAGGAGTTCGGCAAGCTGTTCGGGAAGGGGGCGGAGGCCAAGGCCCTGCTCGACAAGGTGCGCACGTCGCAGGCCGCGACCCAGGCGGTGCTGGCCGGGGCCGCGCCGGTGCGCACGTTCTTCTACGAGCAGGGCGCCGGCCCTCTCGGCACCTACGGCGGTGGAGGGCAGTTCGACAGCGGGCTCCAGCAGGCAGGTGGAATGGGGATCTTCGACGACGTGCCGTCGTTCCCGACGCCCCAGGTCAGCGCCGAGCAGGTCATCGAGCGCAACCCCGACGCCATCCTCATCGTGGACGCCGGCATCTTCGACTCGAGCGGCCTTAGCGCGGAGGCCAAGAAGCAGTTCCTGGTCGACACCCTCGGGACGTCGGTGAACGCGGTGCGTGACGACCGCTTCTGCTACACGGACTTCGACGGCTTCAGCACGCTCCCCCGGACCGCAGCCACGGTCGCCACGGTCGCCGCCTGTCTGCATCCCGAGCTGAAGTTCAGCTAGCCATGGCTGTCGAGTCGGAGGTGGCCGGCTCCGACCTCGCCGCCGCCCCTCCCACCCCGGCTTTTGCTCGCACCCGCTCCCGGGCCCAGAGGGACCGGCGCCGGTTCCGGGTCGTCCTCGGCGCGATGACGGGCGGTTTGCTGCTCACCGTCACCGCCGGTGTCAGCATCGGCGCGGTCTCGATCGCGCCCCGCCACGTGTGGGGCATCGTGGCCCACCACGTCCTTCCCCAGGTCTTCTCCGAGGGGGATTGGACCCCCGCCCACGAGCAGATCGTGTGGACCCTCCGCCTCCCCCGGGTGCTGCTGGGGGCGCTGGTGGGTGGGGGGCTGGCGGTGGTGGGCACGGCCCTGCAGGCGTTGGTGCGCAACCCGCTGGCCGACCCCTACGTGTTCGGCATCACGTCCGGGGCCTCGGTGGGGGCCACCTGCGTGCTCGTGTTCGGGATCGGCACCTTCGGCCAGTTCACGACCTCGGTGGCCGCGTTCCTCGGCGCGGTGGTGGCCTTCTCGCTGGTCCTCATCCTCGCCCGCCTGGGGGGCGGGCTGTCGCCGGCCCGGCTCATCCTGGCCGGCGTCTCGGTGGCCTACACGATGTCGGCCCTCACCAGCTTCCTCGTCTTCCTCGCCCGCGACGCCAGTGACAACGGTGTGGCCCAGGCGGTGCTCTTCTGGCTCCTCGGCAGCCTGGGGGCAGCCCGCTGGAACCAGCTGGCCATCCCCGCGGTCGCGGTCCTCGCGGGGACCGCTCTCCTGCTGCTCCAGGCCCGCTCGCTCAACGCCCTCCTCGTAGGCGACGAGACCGCGGCCACCCTCGGCATCGACCTGCGCAAATTCCGCAAGCAGCTGTTCGTGCTTTCCGCCCTGCTCATCGGCGTGGTCGTGTCGGTCGCCGGCGGGATCGGCTTCATCGGCCTCATGGTGCCCCACACCGTGCGCATGCTGGTCGGGTCCGACCACCGCCGGGTGTTGCCGGTGGCCATGCTGCTCGGGGCCGGCTTCATGATCTGGGCCGACATCCTGGCCCGGACGGTGGTCAGCCCGCTGGAGCTGCCGATCGGCATCGTCACTGCCCTGTCCGGAACGCCCTTCTTCGTCCTCATCATGCGCCAGCGGGGCCGGGCGGCCCGGTACAGCCGGTGAAACTGGAGGCGGCGGGGATCACCGCCGTGCTCGACGGGCACACGATCGTGTCTTCGGCCACCCTCGAGGTGGGCGAGGGCGAGGTCGTCGGGCTGGTGGGACCCAACGGGAGCGGGAAGTCGACGCTGCTGCGCTGCGTCTACCGAGTACTGCGGCCCCACGCCGGCCTGGTGAGCATCGACGGTGACGACGTGTGGGGGCTGGCCCCGCGCGCCGCAGCCCGGCGGACCGCGGTGGTCGTCCAGGAGCCGCCCAGCGACTTCGACTTCGCCGTCCGGGACATGGTGATGATGGGCCGGTCACCCCACCTCGGGATGCTGGAGCGGGGCACGGAGACCGACGACCGCATCGTCGACGAGGCCCTCGACCGGGTGGGGGCGTCCACCTTCGCCGACCGGGGCTTCCTCACCCTCTCCGGCGGGGAGAAGCAGCGGGTGCTGCTGGCCCGGGCCCTGGCCCAGCAGTCACGCCTGCTGGTGCTGGACGAGCCCACCAACCACCTCGACATCCTCCACCAGCTGGAGGTCCTCGAACTGGTGCGAAGTCTGGGCGTCGCCACCCTGGCCGCCCTCCACGACCTCAACCTGGCCGCCTGCTACTGCGACCGGGTCTACGTCCTGGCCGGAGGGGAGGTCGCGGCATCGGGTCCGCCGGAGGAGGTGTTGACGCCCGAGCTCGTCCGGGCCGTCTTCGGTGTGGGTGCGGTCCGGTCGGTCCACCCGGTGACGGGCAAGGCCCAGCTCGCCTTCTACTCCCCGTCGCGGGCTACGGCGACGGGAACAGACGCTGCATCCAGAGGGAGCTGATGTACTCGCCGTGCTTGGTCGCGTACTCCTCGAAGATCCCCACCTCGGCGAACCCGAACTTGCGGTGGAGGGCTACCGAGGCGTCGTTGGGGAGAGCGATGCCGGCCAAGGCGGTGTGGACCGGCTCACACGCCAGGCGGTCGAACAGGGCCCGGTACAGGCGGGTGCCGATGCCCCGGCCCCGCCAGTCGTGGTGGAGCGAGATGCCGACCTCGACCGTCTCGACGAACGCCTCGAGTTCGCGGTAGCGGCCGCTGGACGCGTGACCGATCGTCAGCCCGTCGTGGCGGGCGACGAGGAGGCGGTGGGGGCCGGACGTCGAGAACCCTCCGAACCAGTCGAGCCGGTCCTCGACGGAGACGGGACGGGTGTGGAAGCTCGCGTTCGACGTGGCCATGGAGTGGTTGGCGATGGCGACGAGGGCGGGGAGATCGTCGATCGTCGCATCGTCGATGGTGTTCAGGCTTCCTCCTCCGCGTCGAGCGAACCCAGGTCGGCCCGGCGCAGCACCGTCATCCAGCCGGTCCGATCCAAATCTAGAGCGAGCAGGTCGCGTCAGCCACGGCACCCGTGGAGCTGATGCAGGCAAGGGTTATAGCGATAAATCGCTATTACGGTTAGCATGTCCCCATGCCTACTCTTGCTTCGACCGACCCGCGTCTGGCCGAGATCCTCGACATGCTGCGGGAGCGCGGCGGTCGCATCACCACGCCCCGCAGGGCGATCATCAGTGCCCTGCTGAAGTCCGGCGGCCACATCACGGCCGACGAGCTGACCAGCCAGATCCAGGCCGATTACCCCGACGTCCACCTGTCCACGATTTACCGCTGCCTGGAGACCCTCGAGGAGCTGGCGGTCGTCGACCACATCCACCTCGGGCACGGCCGGGCCATCTACCACCTCGCCGACGAGGCCCACCAACACCTGATGTGCGAGGCCTGCGGCGCCGTCATCGAGGTCCCCGACGCACTGTTCGCCAGCCTGGGCAAGCGGCTACAGGCCGACTACGGCTTCGCCATCCGGCCCCGGCACTTCGCCCTCCTCGGCCGCTGCGCCGACTGCCAGGCGGCCTGACCCTCGCCGGCAGGGCCCCGGCTCAGCCGATCCGACCGGTTGCTATTGCAAGCAGCTCGGGTAAGAGTGGGCCGTGTGGGACGGGTCACGGTAGAGGTCAACGAGCGCCTAGAAGACGTCCTCGGGTTGTTGCGGACCAACGGCGGACGGGCGACCACTCCCCGGCGGGCCATCATCGACTCCCTGCTCCACTCCAACGGCCACGTGACCGCCGATTCGCTCACGGCCGAGATCCAGGTCGACTTCCCCGACGTGCACCTGTCCACCATCTACCGGTGCCTGTCGACGTTGCAGCAGCTGGGCGTGGTCGAGCAGATCCACATCGGCCATGGCCGCGCCGTCTACCACCTCACCGACGAGCCCCATCAGCACCTCCTGTGTGAGGGCTGCGCCCGCGTCATCGAGGTGCCGGACGAGGTGTTCGCCGACCTCATCGACGAGGTCGGGGCGGACTACCGGTTCGCCCTCCGGCTTCGGTGCTTCGCCCTCATCGGTCGCTGCGCGGGTTGCGCAGGCGACTGACCGCTCCGCCCTGGCGACGGCCGCAGGCCGACCCCTGGGGCCCGCCTGCGGCCGTCACTCAGGCCGACCGGCTGGTTCCCGGAGCCGGAGGTCCGCCGGGGGTGCCCATCGTTCCGCCGCCCGATGGCGGGCCCGCCAGCTCGAGCCGTCCGCCGCTCCCTCCGGGCCGTGGTGACGGCCGGTGGAGTGCCGCCGCCCGGCGGCCCAACCGGGACCGGCGCCGGCCCGGGCCGCCACGAGCGCCTCGACCTCGGTCGCGTCGAACACGCTGGTCCGGCCGGAGGAGGCCTGGTGGCTGCGGAGGAGGCCGTGGCTCACATAGCTCTACAGCGTCGGAAGGCGGACCCCGAGCCGGGATGCGGCATCGGGGGCGCTGAGCCAACCCGATCCCGGTGTCCGGCCGTCAGAGGGCGACGCGGGTGGGGCGGCGGCCGGCCCGGGGCGGAGCCGTTCGTCCGCGGTCGACCGATCAGCTGTGTCGGTGGCCGATGACGGTCGAGCGGGCACAGGGAGAACCTAGCTATTCTGCGACCTGGTCGCAACAGACTTCTTGCAACTGGTTGCGATTGGCGGATCTCGTCTCTTGCATCTTCGGTCGACCTGTCGACGTTGGACGGCGGTCGCCACCCGGCATCTGAGCTGGGCCCGGTTCGGCGCCAGGTCCGTCGAACCAAGCCGTTCTTCGTGGTGACTGCCGTGCGACCCGGGTCAGCCGAGCCAGGTGGCGGGGACGACGTCCGGTCTCGACTCGTCGGCTGACCCCTTCGACTCCGGGCCCGACGCCTGGGCGAGGAGCCAGCGGCACCACTCGTCAACGCCCTCGCCGGTGCGGGCGCTGGCCCTGATCACACGGGCCTTGGGGTTCACATGGTGGAGGTTGTCGAGGAACGCGGCCATGTCGAAGTCGAGGTGGGGAAGGAGGTCGACCTTGTTGACCACCACCACGTCGGCCGCCCGGAACATCACCGGGTACTTCAGCGGCTTCTCCTCCCCCTCGGTGACCGCGTAGACCATCGCCACCGCATGCTCGCCGACCTTGAACTCGGCCGGGCACACCAGGTTGCCGACGTTCTCGATCACGAGCAACTCGATGTCGTCGAGGTGCAGGCGGCGCAGACCGGCCTGCACCATCACCGCGTCGAGATGGCACTCGCCGCCGAAGCCCTGGCTCGTGTTGACCAGGGCGATCTCGGCCCCATAGCCCTCGAGCTGGTCGGCGTCGATGCTGGTGGCGATGTCGCCCTCGAGGATGCCGAGCCGGAGTTTGCCTCCGATCGACTCGAGCGTCTTCCTGAGCAACGTCGTCTTGCCGGCGCCCGGCGACGACATCAGGTTGACGGCCCTGACGCCCGCCGCCGCCAGGGCGCGGCCGTTCTCGCCGGCCACCCGGTCGTTCTCGGCCAGGATGTCTTCGAGCACCGCGACCCGTGAGCGGCCCGTGGCCCCATATTCGCTGTGGTCGCCGACATCGCGATGGCTGTGGTCGTGCCCTCCGCCATCGTGCCCGTGGTCGTGCCCGTGTTCGGCGGGACCGTGGTTGTGTGTCGTACCTTCGGAATGCGGGTGGAACCGGCCCATGGCTGACCTCCGGCGGAGACTGCCGACCCGACAGGGTCGACCTGGGGTGGACAAATGCAACCTACTAGTAGCAGGAGTGGCCTCGCTTATAGGGGCCGACGGGGCGGTAAGCGCCGTGATCTTGTCCCGCCATCCCGGCAGGGTTGTTGACCGCGTGGGCCGGATGATGCGGACCCTCGTTTAGGCCGCGGCTAGGCCGCGGCAGCCCGTGAAACAGCGTGATCCGCCGTGAGGCCGGGTCCTAAAACAGCAGGTCACGGGGCATATTCCCCCATGGTCGCAGGTCAGCGAAGTGGCCGGAGAAGATTAGGAAACCGATGCTCTATCCCCTGAGCTACGAGGGCGAGGATGAGAAAGTCCGAGTCGGAGACTATCTACGCCACCCCGCTTCGGGCTCAGCCGCGATCGGATCGGCACGCGGGCTCAGGTAGTCATTCCTGAAGGAGCGCCTCTTGTCAAGTAGTGCCCGCTCGAAGAGTGGGCTCCTTGTTGCGGTTCTCGGCGTGTCGGACCGCCCGCGTTTCGAAACCGGGCGCGGCGAAGCGGGCCCCTCGCTGGGCCAAGCGACGACGAGGGTCGTCAAGGACCGGCCGGAGGTCCGCCCGCAGGGGAAGCCTTGACGGCCCGGGACGTGCTCGTCGGGGAGAATTGAAATCGAAGCCCGTCAGGGCTTCTTGGCCGTCCCTCCTGCCGGCGCTGCGCAAGATGGGGACGCTGCGTCCGCTCTCCAGTGACCAAAGCTGCTGGTCGGGGGCATCGCCGGGAAAGCCCGGGTGCCGGTCATTCCTTCGCCACGCGAGGTGGCATGGAGCGTTTCGGCCGCAGCCGGGCGGGCTCAATCAGTCTCGCGGCCTCGCCTTTCGGGAGCCATGACTAACAACGAGCACGCGCTGCCGGCTGCGTCCGGGCTTGGTCACCCCGCCTTGGCCAGGCAGCGGATCTCACCGTCGCGCAGGCCGTAGTAGACGAGGATGAGGAGCTTGCGGGCGGCCGCCACCTTGCCGATGCCCCGGCCTCGGCGCTCGGTCACCCGGTGCTGGTGGGCCTGGATGAACGTGCCGCCCCGCTGGCGCTGCACCGCCTCCACCGCCGCCCAGCGCACCAGGCGGCTGCCCTGCTTGGTGATGTGGCCCCGGCGCACGGTGGTGTCGGACTCGCGGTGGCTGGGGGTGAGCCCGGCCCACGAGCACAGCTGGGCGGCGCCGGGGAAGCGGCCGACATCGCCGATCTCGGCCACGAAGACGGCCCCCAGCACCGGACCGACACCGCCGATGGCCTGCACCGCCCGATAGCCGGCGTGGTCGGCCAGCTCCCGGTTGACGAGGCCCTCCAGCATCGCCACCTCCCGGTTGAGCATCTCGATGAGGTCGCGCAGCGACTCCACCCGCACGGCGTAGGCCCGGCCCAGGGGGCAGCTGTCCAACAGGCCCTGGCCGGCCACGCCGAACAGATCGCTCATGGGCACGGCCACGCCCTCCTTGGCCAGCACGGCATGGACCTGGGCCTTGAGGCCCGAGCGCAGCGCTACCAGCTTGGCCCGGTAGCGGACGAGCTCTCGTAGCTCCCGCAACTCGGGGGGAGCGATCCAGGCCTCGGCCAGGCGGCCCATGCGAAGCAGGTCGACGAGATCGGTGGCGTCCCGCTCGTCGTTCTTGACCCGGCGGTGGCCCCAGTTGTTGCCCAGCGGATGGGCCAGGTGCACGTTGGCCCCGTTGGCCTGGAGGACGTCGGAGGCCCAGTACCAGCCGTAGGTGGCCTCCAGCACCACCTCGGGGTCGGGTCCCGCCTTGGCCAGCTCCAGGGCCAGGGCCACGGGGTCGTTGGTGATGCGGACGGTCTCGAGCTTCGCCCGCCGGGCTGCGCCGCACGATGACGCTGCGGCGGCGGTGCAGGTCGATGCCCACGTACTGTCGGTCCACGTTGGGGCCTCCCTTGTCGTCGGTGTTGCCTTGGGAAGCCCGAGTGTTGTTCTTGCTCGGTTGCCTGCGGGAAGCGGGGGCCCCACCTGTCGATGCCGACCTGGACGTAGCCACCGGCCGTCTCCTTGCCCTGGGCGCCGAACCGCTTCATCTCGGCTCGCTACGCGGGAACGATCACGCGCTCCTTCATCGCATCAGTTGGAGGTCGGGCCCGTGAGGCCGCGGCCGGGACCCGAGCAGCCGAGGACAGTACAGATTCGTGACTATGCGAGCCCGACGCACGCTCGTAGGGTGGCCACATGACCGTCCCCCTTGACTCAAGAGCCATCGAAACCTTCGGCTCGACCGCCGGCCGACGGTGAGCGTCGTGCGGGTTGCCGCGGTGCAGGCGGCACCGGTCGTCCTCGACCGGGCGGCGACGGTGGACAAGGCGTGCGGCCTCATCGAGAAGGCGGCGGGCGAGGGCGCCGAGCTCGTCGTGCTCCCCGAGAGCTTCGTCCCCGCATTCCCGGAATGGGTCTGGCGCACCGGACCTTGGGACGCCACGGCCACGGCGTTGTTCGGCCTCCTCCACGACCAGGCGGTGGTGGTCGGCGGGCCCGACACCGATGCCCTGGGTGACGCCGCCCGCCGGGCGGGGGCGGTGGTGTCGATCGGGGTGACCGAGCGCACGCGGCACGGGTCGACGCTGTACAACTCGCAGTTGCTGTTCGGAGCCGACGGCGCCTTGCTCCACTGCCACCGCAAGCTGGTACCGACCGGTCCGGAGCGCCTGGTGTGGGGGCAGGGCGACGGGTCGTCGCTCCACGCCGTCGAGACCGATCTCGGCCGCATCGGCACGCTGATCTGCTGGGAGAGCCTGATGCCACTCGTCCGCTCCGTGCTCTACGCCGACGGCATCGAGATCTACCTGGCTCCGACATGGGACTCCGCCGACGCCTGGGTCGCCACCCTGCGCCACATCGCCCGGGAGGGCAGGGTGTTCGTGATCGGCGCCAACCAGTGCGTGCGGGCCAGCGACATCGGACCCGATGTGCCCGGGCGCGGCGAGCTCTACGGGGGTCACGAGGACGTCCTGTCCGCGGGCAACACGATCATCGTCGCCCCGTCGGGCGACATCGTGGCGGGACCGCTCGTCGGCGAAGAGGGAATGCTCGTGGCCGACATCGACCTGGCCGCGGCCCGGGACGCCCGGCAGATGAACGACCCCGTGGGCCACTACTCGCGCGCCGATGTGGTCCGCCTCGTGGTCGACCGCCGACCTCGGACGCCCGTGGCGGACGGCCCCGTCGAGGTGGTCGGCAGGTCCTGACGTCGCGCCGGGCGCGGTTTCTGCCTCGTCGGCCGTCGTCGGCGGGTGGGCCGGGCACGGGGGACGTGGGGAATTCCGAGCGACCTGCGGTGGTCCGGCGGCGTCCACACCGGCAGCCTGGGGCTCGCGAGCGGGCACGTTCCGCGGGACCGCTGTCCGAGCGAGCCACGGCGCCCGGTAGCGTCGAGGGGCAGATGGCGAGCATCGTCCGGGCCCGGGGGCTGACGAAGAGGTACCCGGGGGTCACGGCCCTGGACGGGGTCGACCTCGACCTGCCCGCCGGCAGGGTCGGCCTGGTCGGGGCCAACGGGGCGGGCAAGACCACGCTCTTCCGGCTGTTGCTCGGGATCAGCAAACCGGACGCGGGGACGGTCGAGGTCTGCGGCATCGCCGTGGCGGACGACCCCATCGGGGTCCGTATGCGGATCGGCTACATGCCCGAGCACGACTGCCTGCCCCTCGACCAGACCGCGGCCGACGTCGTCGCCACGTTCGGCGAGCTGGGGGGGCTGCCGGTACGAGCGGCCCGCCAGCGGGCATCGGAGGTGCTCGACCTGGTGGGACTCGACGAGGCCCGCTTCCGGCCCGTGGGTGGCTTCTCCACCGGCATGCGCCAGCGCACCAAGCTGGCCCAGGCCATCGTCGCCGACCCCAAGCTCGTCCTGCTCGACGAGCCCACCGCCGGCCTCGACCCGTCGGGCCGGGAGGAGATGCTGGCCCTGGTCGCCCGGCTGGGCAGCTTCGGCATCGCCGTCGTCCTGGCCACCCACCTGCTCGACGACGTGGCCCAGGTGTGCGACCACGTGGTCATGCTCGACGCCGGCCGCCTCGTCACCGACGCGCCCACCACGACGCTCCTCCGCCAGACGGGCACGGTGACGGTCGACGTCGGCCCTGCCGCCGAGGCGGCCCTCGCGGCAGCGCTGGTCGCCCGGGGGCTGGCGGTGACCACCGACGACCTGGGGGCGATGGTGGTCACCGTCTCCGGCGAGGCCGACCTCGACACCATCCGGGACGTGGTGGCCGACCTCGGCCTGCCGCTGCACCGGCTCACCAACCGCCTCACCTCGCTCGACGACGTGTTCGTCCACCGGGCGCCGGTCGAGCCGGTCGAGCCGGTGGCTCCCGGCGGGCCGGTGGCGCCGTGACTGCCCCCGTCTCCGGCGGCGCCGTCTACGACCGGGGATACCGGCCCTACGACGGCGTTCTGGGCGGGCGGTGGGCGTCGACGGCCGCCCTCTACCGAACGTCGCTGCGCCGGGCCATCGGGCTCCGGCGGCCGTGGCGGCAGAAGATGGCGCCCGCCCTTCTCCTCGCCATCGCGGTCATGCCGGCGCTGATCAACGTCGGCGTCGGCTACCTCACCCGGGACACGCCGTCGGAGGGTTTCGAGTTCATCACCTACCGGGAGTACGTCGGCGTATCGGCCGCCCTCCTGCTGTTCGTCGCCCTGGTGGCCCCCGACATCATCTGCCCCGACCGGCGCCAGAAGGTCCTTCCCCTCATCTTCGCCCGGCCCCTCACCGGCCCCGATTACGTGCTGGCCAAGGTGGGGGCCATCTTCACCTGCGTGTTCGCCTTCTCCTTCCTCCCCCAGGTCGTGCTCTACCTGGGACAGATGCTGGTGAGCGACGGGGCCCTCGACTACCTCACCGGCCACACCGCGGTCCTGTGGCAGGTGCCGGTGGCGGTGGTCGTGCTGGCCCTGTTCTACGCCCTCCTCGGGGTGGCCACGGCGTCGTTGAGCGGCCGCCGCATCGTCGCCGGGGCCACGCTGCTCGGCATCACCCTGGTGTCGTCCACCGTGTCGGCCATCCTCGTCGAGGCCAGCAGCGGGGGCGTGGGCGGCCGGGCCGTGGGCGTCGAACCCGAAGGGCACGCGGCGGCGCTGATCAACATCCTCGCCCTGCCGCTGTACGTGCGCGACCTCGTTTTCCTGGGCCACATCGGGGAGGACTCGCCGCTCTCGGGCGTCACCGGCGGCGGGGCCATGGCCGTCGCCTGCTACTTCGCGGTGGTGGGGACCTGCGTCGCGGTCCTGCTGAGCCGCTACCGGTCGGCGGAGACGTGAGCGTGAGCACCACCGCCAACGACCCGGCCTTCGTGACCGACGCCACCGTCGAGGTCGACCAGGCATCGGTGTGGTTCGGGCAGAAGGTGGCGCTGTCGGAGCTGGCCTGCTCGTTCGGGCCGGGGGTCACCGGGCTGTTGGGCCCCAACGGCGCCGGCAAGAGCACGCTCATGCGGGCCGTCGTCGGGCTGATCGGCGTGAACGCGGGCCGGGTGCGGGTCGAGGGCCACGACCCCCGCACCGACCGGAGCGTCCACCGGCGGATCGCCCTCGTTCCCGAGGACGAGGCCGTCCCCGCCCGCCTGACCGCCCGCCAGCTCGTGCGCTACGTGGCCGACCTGCACGGCGTCGTCGACGCCGGCGCGGCCGAGCGAGCCCTGGGCGCGGTCGACATGCTCCCCGCCGCCGACCGCCGCCTGGCCGGGTTCAGCAAGGGGATGCGCCAGCGGGCCAAGGTGGCCGCCGCGCTGGTGACGGACCCTCCCGTGCTGGTGCTCGACGAGCCGCTCAACGGGGCCGACCCGGTGCAGCGGGTGCATCTCATCGACCTCTTCCGCCGGCTCGGGGCCGAGGGCCGTACGGTGATCGTCAGCTCCCACGTCCTCTCCGAGGTGGAGGCGCTGGCCGACCGGGTGCTGGTGTTGATCCACGGCCGGCTGGCGGCCGCCGGCAACCACCGGGCCATCCGCGACGCCATGGACGACCGTCCCCGCCACGTGCTCATCCGGTCCGACGAGCCCCGCCGCCTGGCCGCCGCCCTGCTCCGCGTGCCCACGGTGGCCGGCGTCAGCATCACCGACGCCGGGCTGGTGGTGACCACGGACCGGGCCGGCGACCTCGCCGTGGCCGTGGCCCCGGTGGCCCGGGAGCTCGGCGTGCGGCTGCAGGAGGTCCGCCCGCTCGACGACTCCCTCGAGAGCCTCTTCCGGGAGCTCGTGCGGTGAGCCACCCGGCCCCCACCCCCACCGGGCGGTCCGCCCACTCGCCCTTCGCCGCCATCGTCGGCTACACCCTGCGGGTCTGCGTTCCGGCCCGGCGCGTCCTGCTCCTGCTGCCCCTGCTCGGCACGGTGTTGTTCGGGCTGCTCTCGCGCCTGTCGGAGGACGCGCCGGCCACCGCGTTCGCCCAGGTCACCGGCAACGCGTTCCACACGCTGGTGCTGCCCATTACGTGCCTGGTCGTCGGCGACGCCATCCTCGGCGCCGAGGTCCGCTCCGGTGTGTTCGCGTTCACCTGGCTCAGCCCGGTCCGCTACGCCACCATCGTCCTCGGACGCTGGCTGGCCGGCTGCCTGATCGCGGGCGCCATCCTGGCGCCGGCCGTCGTGGTGGCCGCCATCGTGGCCGGCGCGCCGTCGAGCGCCGGTCCGGCCGTGGCGGCCGCCGTGGGCGGTGCGGGCGCCTACCTGGCCTTGTTCCTGGCCATCGGGGCCACCTTCAAGCGACCGGTCGTGTGGTCGCTGGCCCTGGTCCTGATCATCGAACGCCTCCTCGGCGCGGCCCTGGCCGGTGTCGCCCAGCTGTCGCCCGGGTGGTTGGCCCAGGCGGTGCTGGTCGGGCTCAGCGACGCCTCGGATGACCTGCGGCGCAGCGGCATCCCCCACGGCTGGTCAGCGGTTTTCCGGCTGGCCCTGGTGGCCGCGTTCGGCCTGGCCGTCGCCACCCGCCGCCTGCGCCGCCTGCGCCCGGCCTCCGCCGCGGACTGACGCCGACCGCTCGACCAGGAGTGATCGAGCGGCGGTAGTCGCGTCCGCAGGGCGAGGAGCGGTCGGGCGGCGCGAACGGTACGTTGGGCCCTTGTCCGCCGGGACGCTCCGGGCGGCGCTCGACGAGGAGGATCTCGATGGAGTTCGTGCAGATCATCGAGTACCAGACGTCCAAGCCCGAGGAGATGCAGGCCCTGGGCGAGGAGTACCGGGCCAAGCGTCAGGCGGACGGCGGCGGACCGGTACAGCTCTGGGCGGGCAAGGACCGCGACCGCGACAACGTCTACCTGACGATCGTCCGCTTCCCGTCCTACGAGGCGGCGATGGAGAACTCCCAGCGGGAGGACACGGGCGAGCTGGCGGCCAAGATGGCGGCCCTCTGCGACGGTCCCGCGACCTTCCGGAACATCGACCTCATCATGGAGTACACCGCCTGATCGGCGGCGGAGGTTAGGGCGGCGACCTCGTCGGAGCCGCCTGTCGAGAAGCAGATCCGGGTTGTCCGGGACGCCCTGAGATCATCCTCCCAGGCGGATTCCTGGGATCGGCACGCGGGTAGGGTCGTCCCACCCGTCATGACCGTCGACCTCATCCCCTCCGACGAAGCCGACCGCATGGCGGCGGTCCGGCGCTACGACGTGCTCGACACGCCGCCGGACGGCGCCTTCGACCGGATCACGGCCCTGGCCGCCCGGTTGTTCGCCGTGCCCATCGCCATCGTCAGCATCGTCGACACCGACCGCATCTGGTTCAAGTCCCACCACGGGCTCGAGGTGGAGGAGATCGGTCGCGAAGCCGGCCTGTGCGCCTCGGCCATCCTGCACAGCGAGCCGTGGTTGGTCATCGATGCCAGCCTCGACCCGCGGTCGCTCGCCAACCCGCTGGTGGCCGGCGAGTTCGGGCTGCGGTTCTACGCCGGCGTGCCCCTGATGACCCACGACGGGTTCAACCTCGGCACCCTGTGCGTGATCGACCACGAGGCCCGTGAAACCCAGGCCGAGGAGCTGGCCACCCTGGCCGACCTGGCCGCACTGGTGATGGACGAGCTCGAGCTGCGACTCTCGGCCAGGAAGTCGGTCGGGTTGGAGGCCGAGCTGCGGCACAGCGCGGAGAAGGTGGCCGCCGCCCTCCAGGAGGGCCTCCTGCCCCCACGGCTCCCGGTCGTGCCCGGCTTCGACATCGAGGCCCGCTACCACGTCGCCAACCGGGAGCAGGTGGGCGGCGACTTCTACGACGTCGTCCGCCTTGGCACCGGGTGCGTGGCCGTCGTGGGCGATGCCTGCGGGAAGGGCACCCTGGCGGCGTCGCTGGCGGGGACGGCCCGATGGACGGTGCGCTCGTTGGCCGTCGACCCGTGGACGCCCGCCGCCGCCCTGGACCGGCTCAATGAAGTCATGGTCGAGGCCTACGAGAACCCGGAGCGGTACTGCACGGTCGCCCTCGCATCGATCTGCCCGCACCCGGCGGGGGGTGCCGGGGTGACGGTGTCGCTGGGCGGCCAGCCCCATCCCCTTGTCGTCCGGTGTGACGGGACGGTGGAGAAGGCCGGCCGTACCGGGCCCCTCGTCGGCTCGTGGGCCGGCGTGACCTTCACCGACACCATGGTCGACCTGGCCGCCGGCGAGCTGCTGGTGATGTTCACCGACGGCCTGCTCGAGGCGGTCGCCGGCCACGGAAGCTTCGACGACACCGCCGTCCGCGCCCTCCTCGGCCCGATGGCGGGTCACACCGCAGCCGAGGTCGCCGACCGCCTCGACGCCGCCCTGCCCCGCGGGGTCCTCCGCGACGACGCCGCCTTCCTCGTCATCCGCCCCATCTGAACGATCGCCTACCGGTGGTTCTCCCGGTAGAGCATCTCGTGCTGGGTGCCGTCGGGGTCGCGGAAGGCGAGCACCGCCCCATCCCCTCTGTCGGCGACGGGTGTGTGGTCGACGCTCAGGCGGATGAAGTGCTCCTGCCAGTCCTCCAACGCCGCTCGGCTCGCGACCTCGAATCCGACGTGGTCGAGGCCCGCCCGGCTGGGATCGACGGCGTCACCCGGGCCGGCATCGTGGTGCCGGAGCTCGATCACCGTCGATGACGGCTCGTGGATCATCAGCACCGCCCGCCAGCCCTCGCCCTCCGCGTAGTCGAGCTCCGAGAGGCCGAGCACGGACCGGTACCAGCCCACGCTGGTCATCAGGTCACGGACCGAGAAGCAGACGTGCGAGATCCTGGTGAAGGCCACCCGGTTGAACGGCATGGCACGATTCTGCCCCGGTCGGCGGGCGGGCTCCCGCCCGGCCACTATGGACGGTTGATGGACGCCCGGCTGCCGCAGTTCTGGTACGTGGCCTGCCTGTCCGCCGACCTCCGGGGCACGCGGCCGCTGGCCCGCACGGTGCTCGGTACCCACCTGGCCCTGTTCCGCGACGGCAACGGGCGGGCGGCGGCGGTGCTCGACCGGTGCCCCCACCGCAACGTCCCTCTTTCGATCGGCAAGGTGGGCGACGGACTGTTGCAGTGCGCCTACCACGGGTGGCGTTTCGACGGCTCGGGCTCGTGCCGGAGCGTCCCCGGCTTGGTCGACGACGACCCCGACCGCCGCGCCCGGCGGGTGGACGCCTTCCCGACCGCCGAACACGACGGATTCGTCTGGGTCTTCCCGGTGCCGGCGACCGCCGAGGACGCGCCGCCACCGCCCGCCCCGTTCCGGTTCCCGTGGGTGGACGACCCGGGTTACACCACGGTCCGCCGGAGCCTGTCGGTGACGGCCGGCCTCCACGCCGCCCTGGAGAACACCCTCGACGTGCCCCACACCGCCTTCCTCCACGGAGGCCTGTTCCGCGGCGGTCGGCCGCCGGTGGACATCGAGGTGGTCGTGCGCCACACGGCCACCGGGGTGGAGGCCGAGTACCTGGGCGAGCCCCGCCCCACCGGCATCGCGGGGCGGGTCCTGGCCCCCGAGGGGGGGCTGGTCACCCACGTCGACCGGTTCCTCATGCCCTCCATCGCCCAGGTGGAGTACCGGCTGGGCGACAACCACCTGGTCACGACCACCGCGTTCACGCCGGCCGAGGAGGGGGTGACCGACCTGCACGCCGCCGTCACGTTCCGCCTCCGGCTGCCGCCCCGGCTGGTGAAGGCGGTGGTGACGCCCGTCGCCAACCGCATCTTCGCCCAGGACCGCACCATCCTCCGCCAGCAGGCGGCGAACATCCGCCGCTTCGGGGGGGAGCAGTACGCGTCCACCGACCTCGACGTGCTGGGCACCCACGTCCTGCGCCTCCTGCGCCGGGCCGAGCGGGGTGAGTCGACGGACGGGACCAACGGCGGCCGCCCCGCCGACCGCCGCTTCACCATGCGCGTCTGAGGGGGCGCGTCCGAGGGGGGCGCGTCTGAGGGGGCGGGTCCGAGGGCCGACGGCGACCAGTCCGCGCGCTCGCCCCCTCTTGTGTGTAATTGCGCGGAGTGGTCGAAACCGTCGGCGACCAGTTCGCGAGCTCCCTCCTACGTGTAATTGCGCGGAGTGATCAGCGGCGGACCCCCTCCACCACGCGGAGGTAGTTGGCGCCGGCGATCTTGCGGATGCGGTCGTCGGAGAACCCGTTGCTCCGCAGGGCCCGCAGGAGGACCGGGAGCTCGGCGACCGTGCGCATGTCGCGGGGCGTCACGATGAGGCCGTCCCAGTCGCTGCCGAGGGCGGCGCAGTCCTCCCCGCCCACGTCGACCACGTGGCGGAGGTGACGCACGACGGCCTCCGCCGAGCTCTCGCCCAGGAAGCCCGAGTGGAACATGATCCCGACCACCCCCCCGGTGGCGGCGATGGCCCGGATCTGGTCGTCGTCGATGTTGCGCCACACGTCGTGGACGCCCCGCACGCCGGTGTGCGACACGATCGCCGGGGTGGACGGGTCGTGCGCGGCCAGGGCGTCCCAGAAGCCACGGGCGTTGACGTGGGCCAGGTCGACGATGATGCGGCGGGCGTCGAGCGCCTCCACGTAGGCCCGCCCGGCGGCGGTGAGGCCCCGGCCCCGGGCCGGCCGTCCGGCACCACCGCCGCCCAGGGGCCGGCTCGGCGAGCCCAGCGCGGAGCGGGTGAGGTGGACGACGGTGACCCGGGACACCACGTCCGGCAGGTCAGCCACGTCGTCGGCGCCAATGGCGTTCCCGCCCTGGACGGCGAGGAAGCACCCCATACGGCCCTCGGCCCGGGCCCGCCGGTACCCTGCCATGTCCCCCACCACCGCCACCCCCGGGTCCGACTCGAGGGTCGACTGCAGGCGGGCGACATTGTCCAGCAGCGTGATCCGCCGGCCATCCCGGCTCCGGAACGGGTTGGTGGCGATGCTGAAGACCCCGCCGGTCATGCCCGCGGCACGCATCCGGGGGACGTCGAGCTGCGAATAGAGCCGCCCGCCGAGCAGGCCCCGCCCGTGGCGGCGCAGGACGTCGTAGCGCAGGACGCGGGTCCACACGAAGGACTCGATGTGGGCGTCGAGGAGGTCGTCGCCTCCGAGCTCATGAAAAGCCATCCGGGAACAATTGTGGGCCGCGATCCGGTTGGACGGACGGACGATGGGGTACAGGACTTCCTCGACGTGAACGACACCACGCAACTGTCGGCGCTCCTGTCCGGCTACCTGGAGCAGCTCGACCACCGCATGGCGGCGGTCGACGACCTCCGCCGCGAGGCCCTCGACGTCGGGCCCCGGGCTTCCGCCGAGGCGCTTGCCCTGCTCGACGCCGTCGACCACACGGTGCGGCGCACCGACGAGAGCACGCGGGAGCTGCTGCGGTGGCTCCAGTCCGGTTCCAACTGACGGCCACCACCCCCGGCGGGCGCTGAGGTTGCCTACGGCCGCGCCTTTCCGTGACCGGGCGGAGGCCGGGGTCCGCCTGGCGGCGGAGTTCGACCCCTCGTGGCACGGGCGTCCCGACGTGGTGGTGCTGGGCCTGCCCCGGGGCGGTGTCCCGGTGGCCTTCGAGGTGGCCCGGGCCCTCGACGTCCCCCTCGACGTCCTCGTGGTGCGCAAGCTCGGCGTCCCCGGCCACGAGGAGCTGGCGTTCGGGGCGGTGGCCGGCGGCGGGCTGCGAGTCCTCAACGCCGCGGTGGCCCGGGCGCTTCCATCCTCGGTGGTCGACGACGTCACCACCCGGGAGCGGGAGGAGCTGGAGCGGCGGGAGGTCCTGTACCGCGGCGACCGCCCGCCGCTCGACCTGGCCGGGCGCACCGTCGTCGTGGTCGACGACGGACTGGCCACCGGCGCCAGCATGCGGGCCGCGGTGGCCGCCGTCCGCCTCCTCGGCCCCTCCGCCATCGTGGTGGCGGTGCCCGTGGGGGCGGCCCCAACCTGTGAGCTGCTGCGCTCGGACGCCGACAGCGTCGTGTGCGCGGTCACCCCCGAGCCGTTCATCGCCGTGGGGGCCTGGTACGAGGACTTCTCCCCCACCGCCGACGACGAGGTCCGCCGCCTCCTGGACATGGCACCGGGCGACTCCTGATCACAACCGGTCGGGGCGCCGCCGCGGCGCGTGCGATGCTTTTTGGATGCGCTATCGACGGCTCGGGGCGAGCGAGCTCATGGTCTCGGAGGTGAGCCTGGGCTCGTGGCTGACCTACGGCGCCGGGGTCGACACGGAGCGGGGGCTGGCCTGCGTCCGCCGGGCCTTCGAGGTGGGGATCAACTTCTACGACACGGCCAACGTCTACGGGGGAGGGGCGGCGGAGACGTTCCTGGGCGAGGCGCTCTCGGGTGTCGACCGGGCGTCGTACATCCTCGGCACCAAGGCCTTCTTTCCCATGCCCGGCGGGGACCAGGGGCTGTCGGCCCCCCAGATCCGCAAGCAGGCGGACGCGTCGCTCAAGCGGCTGCGGACGGACTACGTCGACCTCTACCAGTGCCACCGCTACGACCCGGCCGTCCCCCTCGCGGAGACGATGGAGGCGCTGTCCGAGCTGGTGCGGCAGGGCAAGGCCCGCTACGTGGGGTTCAGCGAGTGGACGGCCGAGCAGATCGAGGCCGCGGCGGCGATCCCCGGCGTCGAGCGTTTCGTGTCGAGCCAACCCGAGTACTCGATCCTGTACCGCAAGATCGAGCCCGAGATCCTCGCCGTCTGCGAGCGGCTGGGGATCAGCCAGATCGTGTGGTCGCCGCTGGCCCAGGGGGCGCTGACCGGAAAGTACAAGCCCGGGGCCCGCCCTCCGGCGGGGTCGCGGGCGGCCAACGAGTCCACCGGCCGTTGGATGGGGCGCTGGCGCGACGACGAGGTGCTGGAGGCGGTCCAACGGCTGCGGCCCATCGCCGACGACCTCGAGCTCTCGATGGCCCAGCTGGCCCTGGCCTGGGTCCTGCGCCAGCCCAACGTGGCGTCGGCCATCACCGGCGCCAGCCGCCCGGAGCAGATCGACGACAACGTCGCTGCTGTCGGCGTGACGCTCGACGGGGCCACGCTGGCTGCCATCGACGAGGCGGTCGCCGGGGTGGTCGGGCCCTAGGTGACCGACGCCGGACCGACGGGAGCGGCGGCGGTCTCGGCCACCCGGCCGGGCGGGGCCGACGGCGACACGCTGGTCGTGGTTCCGTCGATCTCGTACCCGGTGTCGGAGCTGCGCAAGATCGCGGCGGTCCAGGCCTACGAGGACCGGATGCTGTTCACCCTGCTCCTGCTGGCCGACCGGGCAGTTCGGATCGTGTTCGTCACGTCGGTGGCGATCGATCCCGCCGTCGTCGACTACTACCTGCGCTTCCTGCCCGACCCGGCCGACGCCCGCCGGCGGCTGGAGCTGGTCGACGCGGGCGACCCGACCGTCGGCTCGCTGTCGGAGAAGCTGCTGGCCCGCCCCGCGATCCTCGACCGTGTGCGGGCGGCGGTGGCCGGCTCACCCGGCGCCGGCATGCTGCCGTTCAACGTCACCCGGGCCGAGCAGGCGGTGGCCGACGCGTTGGGGGTGCCGCTCTACGGGCCCCGGCCCGACCTGGTGTGGCTGGGGTCGAAGTCGGGCTCCCGGCAGGTGGCGGCCGAGGCCGGGGTGGCGATACTGCCCGGCGCCGAGGATCTCTTCTCGGTGGCCGAGCTGTCGAAGGCCATCGCCGGCCTGCGCGACAGCCGGCCGGAAGCGACGGCGGTGGTGGTCAAGCTCAACAACGGGTTCGCCGGGCAGGGCAACGCCATCATCGAGCTGGACGGCCTGACAGAACCGCTGACGGCGTCCCCCACCGTCTTCTGCGCGGCCGAGGAGTCGTGGGCGACGTACGAGGCCAAGATCGAGGCGGAGGGCGCCATCGTGGAGGAGCTGGTCCGCTCCGAGGGACTGCGGTCGCCGAGCGTGCAGCTGCAGATCTCACCGAGCGGCGGGGTGGAGGTCCTCTCCACCCACGACCAGATCCTCGGCGGGCCCGAGAACCAGGTGTACCTCGGGTGCCGGTTCCCGGCCCGGGCCGACTACCGGCTCGCCATCCAGGCCGAGGGGTGCAAGGTGGCGGGCGTGCTGGCGTCGCGGGGAGTCACGGGCGTGTTCGGGATCGACTTCCTGGTCGACGGCGACCGCGTCACCCTGAGCGAGATCAACCTGCGGGTGGGGGGGACGACGCATCCGTACTGGATGGCCCGGCTGGCCTCGGGCGGCTCCTACGACCAGGGGTCGGGCGAGCTGCGGGTGCCGGCGGGGGGCAGCCGCTCCTACGTCGCCACCGACAACCTCAAGTCCGATGCGCTGGTGGGCCGCCGGCCGGCCGAGATCATCGAGCGCATCGACCGGGCCGGCCTGGGCTTCGACCCGACCACCGCCACCGGCGCCACGCTGCACCTCATGGGAGCGCTGCCCGGGTGGGGGAAGATGGGCGTGACGTGCATCGCCGAGACGCACGAGTCGGCCGACGACCTCTACCAGCGCTTCCTCGCCGCCGTCGTCTGACGGCAAGCGCCCCGCGTTTGCTGCATCCGCAGGGACGTGAAATCGCCCGGAAACGTCGAGTTCACGTCCCTGCGGACGAACGAAACGTGAACTACCCAGGGGTGAGGGACTGAATCGTCGCCTCGTACTGGGTGCGCAGGGTGAACAGCCCGCCGGCCGCGGATGCGTCGCCCGTGCCCCGCTCCTTCACCCACAGCCGGGACCCGCGGTCGAGGTTGACGGTGAGGGACTGGGTGCCGGAGACATCGCCCGGCGGCAGGGTGGCGGCCGACCGCACGACCAGGGTGTCGATTCCCCGCCCGCCGACCGAGACCGTCTCCGTGCCCAGGACGTCGACCACCACGGTGGCCGAACCGCCCGTGCCGAGCGGGATGGCGAGGGTACGTGACGCTCCCGGCGCCGCCCCGGTGGCGAGGAAGAGCAAGGGGGCGGGCGGTGTGAGATCGAGGGGGTACGGGACGCCTCCGAACGTGACGACGAAGCGCAGCGACGCCAGATAGACGCCGTCGGCCCGGTACTCGAACGTGTACTCGGCCGTGGAGCCGTTCCCCGAGGGGTCTCTCAGGTCGCGGGTGGAGCGTTGGCGGACCCCGGCGGGCGGGTCGACGACGTTGGTCGTGACCGCCGGAAAGGTGGCGCTGATGCTCCCGGTGATCGCGCCCGAGGTGGAGTAGCGGTAGGTGCCCGGCGCAGCCGGGGTCAGTGCGACGGGGCCGGGCGGGGCGGTCGCCGGGGGTGGGGTGACCGGCGCCGCGGTGGGTGTCGGCGCGGCCGTGCTCGCCGGGCCGCCGCCGCCGGCTCTGACGGTCGTGGCCGGCCTTTCGGGGGTCGTGGTCGTCCCCGACACGTCGCCGGGCGCCGTGGTCGTGGTCGCCCCGCCGACGATCGAGGTCGACGTACCGGTGGCCCCCGAGGCCTTGTCGTCGTCGTCGCCCGACCCGCAGGCCGCGCCCACCACCGAGACGAGCAGGCAGGCGACCACGACCGCCGCCCGGGTCGGGCGCGTCGCGCCCGGGCGCCGGCCCGGGAACGTGCGCCTCACCGGCCGCGGACCGACTGGGCCTCCAGGGCGCCGAGGACCGACGAGGCGATGCCGGGTCCGTCGAGGCCGAGGTCGGCCCGGATCTCGGCCGGCGGACCCTGGGCCAGGTACTCGTCGGGGACGCCCAGCACCACCACACGGGGCGCTTGGCAACCCGCCTCCGCGGCCATGGTGGCGATGGCGTCGACGATGGCCGAGCCGGCCCCGCCGACCCGCACGCCGTCCTCCGCGGTGACCACCAGGGGGGCGCCGACGGCGTCGGCGATCATGTCGGGGTCGAGGGGCTTGACCAGCCGCACGTCCCACACGGTGGCCCCGACGCCCTGGAGCTGCAGCAGCCGGGCCGCGTCCTCGGCCGCCTCCACCAGCTTGCCCACGGCCAGGATGCACACGTCGGGGCCCCGCCGCACGAGGCGGGCCGACATGCCCGAGCCGACCTCGTCGGGCGGCACCTGGCGGGCGGAGCCCTTGGGGTAGCGCACGGCCGACGGCCCGTCCTCGATCAACAGGGCCTGCTTGAGCATGACCTCGAGCTCCTGGGCCGACGAGGGGGCGAACACCGTCATGCCCGGCACCTTGGTGAGCAGGGCCATGTCGAGGACGCCGTGGTGGGACGGTCCGTCGTCACCCGTGACGCCGGCCCGGTCGACGGCGAAGGACCACCGGCTGGCGGTGGAGGCCGACGTCGAGGTTGACCTGGTCGAACGCCCGGGAGAGGAAGGTGGAGTAGATGGCCACCACCGGCCGCATGCCGCCCATGGCCAGGCCGGCGGCGGCGGTGACCGCGTGCTGCTCGGCGATGCCGACGTCGACGAAGCGCTCGGGATGACGGTTCTGGAAGGGGATGAGCCCGGTGGGGCCGGCCATGGCCGCGGTGATGGCCACCACCCGGGGGTCGATGTCGCCCGCCTCGACGATGGCGTCGGCGAAGGCCTGGGTGTAGCCCACCGGGAGCCACCGGGGCGGTCCGATGGCGGGGTCGAACACGGGTGCGTCGTGGAGGCACTTCTCGTCGTCGTCCTCCGCCGGCTGGTACCCCCGGCCCTTCTGGGTGACGACGTGGACGATGATCGGCTCGTCGAACTCGCCCGCCAGGCGCAGGACGTCCTCCAGGGCGGCGATGTCGTGGCCCTCGATCGGTCCGACGTAACGCACGCCGAGGGCCTCGAAGAAGGCGTCGGGGGCGAGCACCTCCCGGACGGCGGCCCGCAGGCCGCTCATCCCGATCTCGAGCTGCTGGCCGACCATCGGCACCTTGCGCACCAGGCGCTCCAGGCGGCGCACGTTGCGGACGTACTTGGGGTTGAGCCGCAACCGGCTGAGCCCGCTGGCCAGCCTCGACACCGTGGGGGCGTAGGACCGGCCGTTGTCGTTGAGGACGATCAGCACCTTGCGGCCGCTGTGCCCGATGTTGTTCAGGGCCTCGAAGGCCATGCCCCCCGTCATCGACCCGTCGCCGATGACGGCCACCACCCGGCGGTCGTCTTCGCCCTTGAGGTGCAGCGCGGTGGCCATGCCGTGGGCGTAGCTGAGGATGGTGGACGCGTGGCTGTTCTCCACCCAGTCGTGCTCGGACTCGGCCCGGGACGGGTAGCCCGACAGTCCCCCCGCCTGGCGGAGGGTCGGGAAGCGGTCGCGGCGGCCGGTGAGGATCTTGTGGACGTAGGCCTGGTGGCCGGTGTCCCACAGGAGGATGTCGCGGGGGGAGTCGAAGACGCGGTGGAGGGCGATGGTGAGCTCGACCACGCCGAGGTTGGAGCCGAGGTGGCCGCCGGTGACGGAGACCGACTGGACGATGAACTGGCGGATCTCGTCGGCCAGTAGTTCGAGCTGCTTGGGCTCGAGATCGCGTAGGTCGGCCGGTGTGGCGATCGTCTCGAGCACCATTTCCGGTACCGACGCTACCGGGCGTCCGCCGCCTTCATGTAGTCGGGTACTCCCGTGCACACCACTAGCGTGTCCCGCCGATGGACCTGGACCGCTTCCAGTACCTGCTCCTCATGGCCCTCTGCCTACTCATAACCCTCCCCCTCGAGTTCCTCCTGGGAGCCCGGGTCTGGGCCCAGCCCCGCCGCCTGCTCACCGCCCTCGTTGTCCCCGTGGCCGTGTTCGCGGTGTGGGACGTGATCGCCATCGCCCGCGACCACTGGACCTACAACGCCCGCTACGTCACCGGCTGGAAGCTGGGGAACCTGCCGGTCGAGGAGCTGGCGTTCTTCCTGGTGGTGCCGATCTGCGGGCTCCTCACCTATGAGGCGGTCCGCCGCATCCTCACCGAGTGGGACGACGTGTGGGCTCGCCTGCGGCGCATGGTCGGACTGGGGCGTTAGCCGGCCGTGGAGTACACCTGGGCGGCCGTGGCCGGCGTGGTCGCGGTGGTGCTGGTCGAGCTGTTGTGGCTGCGGACGGGGGTGTTCCGGACCGCCACCTTCTGGATCGCCTACGGGATCATCGTGTTCTTCCAGGTACTGGTGGACGGGTGGCTGACCAAGCTGTCGTCGCCGATCGTCCTCTACAACCCCGACAAGTTCACCGGCTGGCGGGCACCCTTCGACGTCCCCGTGGAGGACTATCTCTTCGGCTTCGCCCTCGTCACCCTGACGATCCTGGTGTGGGTGAAGGTGGGTCCGAGCGGTCGACGGCCGACAGCCGGCGCAACGTCCACCCGAACAGGAACAGGGCCGAGCCCGCCACGATGACGACCAGGCCCCACAGCGCGGCCAAGGCCAGGAACGGGAGGCCGAGTCCCACACCGGCGAGGATCATGCGGGTGGGCCGCTCACCGGGGGTGATGACCTGGACGCTGGGTTCGTGGGCGAGGGAGCCGCGGGCCCGGACGTACTCGAGCCACCAGGTGGCGGCCACGATCGCCACCGCCAACTCGCCGGCGACGGGAGCGTCGGCCACGATGGCCAGCGCCACCGGGAGGGCTGCGTCCGAGAGGCGGTCGAGGGCGGAGTCGAGCAGGAACCCGACCCTGGTGGTGCGCCCGGACTGCACCGCCACCGCCCCGTCGAGGGCGTCGAGCAGGCCGGAGAGGGTGAGGGCGACACACGCCGCCGCCGGCCCGACCCATCCGTCGACCAGGGCGAGCGGCACGGTGGCCAGGGCCACGACAAACGCGGCCACCGTCACCATGTTGGGCGACACGCCCGCCCGGGCGAGGGGACGGGCGATGGCGGCCATGGCCCGGAGCCACCCCCCCACGAAGCCGGCCGGGGGCTGGGTCATGTGGAGGTCGGCCCACTGGCGGAGGTGCTCGTCGCCCGGCTTGCCGTCCACCGGGCCATCATTCCGCGTCGCCGCCCCGTCCGGGTGGTGAACCCGCCGCACGCCTCGCCGACCACTCCGCGCGATTCCCGGTCAGAGGGGGCGACCGCGCGGATTGGTCGGCGGGCCGGGCCCGACCCCACGACTACTTCGCGCGATTCCCCGTCAGAGGGGGCGACCGCGCGGATTGGTCGGGGGGCGGGGCCCGACCCCACGACTACTTCGCGCGATTCCCGGTCAGAGGGGGCGGCCGCGCGGATTGGTCGGGGGGCGGGGCCCGACCCCACGACTACTTCGCGCGATTCCCCGTCAGAGGGGGCGACCGCGCGGATTGGTCGGCGGGCCGGGCCCGACCCCACGACCACGTCGCGCGATTCCCGGTCAGAGGGGGCGGCCGCGCGGATTGGTCGGGGGGCGGGGCCACACGCCGCGACCACTTCGCGAGTTGCCGGTCAGAGGGGGCGACCGCGCGGATTGGTCGGGCGGGGCGGCGGTGGTGGCGGCCGCATCCGGCGACGATGGCCGCCCTGGTGGGCCTGGCCCGGATGGGGATGGCCGCCCGCCGCTTCCTCGGGCCGGATCCGGCGGCGCCGGCCGTCGACGTGCGGGTGATCGTCCCCGCCCGGGACGAGGCGCCGGTGATCGCCGCCTGCGTGACGTCGCTGGTGGGACAGGCCACCGAGGTGGTGGTGGTCGACGACGCGTCCTCCGACGGGACGGGCGAGGTCGCGGCCGCCGCCGGGGCCCGGGTACGGCGCCTCGAGGGCGACCCGCCGCCGGGGTGGATGGGCAAGCCCCGGGCCTGCCACGCCGGAGCCCAGGGGGCGACGACCGAATGGCTGGCCTTCGTGGACGCCGACGTGGTGCTGCACCCGGCGGCGCTGGCCACCATGGCCGCCGCCACCCGGGCGTCGTCCACCAGCATCGTGGGCGGGCTCGACTGCCGCTCGTTCTGGGAACGCCTCCTGCTGCCGGAGTTGGGCCTGTCGCTGGCCCAGGCCGGCTTTCCGGACGACTTCGCCAGCGGCCAGTGCCTCCTCGTCCGTCGCCACGCCTACGAGGCGGTCGGCGGCCACGGCCATCCCGAGGTGCGGGGATCGGTGATCGACGACCGGGACCTGGCCCGGGCCCTCACCGACCACGACGCCCGCCTGGCGCCGAAGCTCATGCGGGCTCGCATGTACCGCGACTTCGCCGCCATCCGGTCCGGGTTGGTGAAGAACGAGGCCGCCCTGCATCCCCGGTCGCTTCCCCGCATCGCCGGCCTCTTGTCCCCCATAGCGTCCCGGCGGCCGTGGGCGGCCATGGTCGTCAGCGCCGGCGGACGGGCCGTGGCCGGCCAGAATCCCCTCTACGGCCTGTTGTCGCCCCTCGCCCGGGTCGTGCTGGCTGCGTTCCATGCCGAGAGTCGGTGGAGGTCGCGCACCGGGCGCCCGGTGCGTTGGAAGGGTCGGGCGGCGGCCCCGTCACCCTGACCGCCGCGCCGGGCTCGCCTGGCGTCGCCTACGTTCGACGGGGGGCAAACCCGGCTTCGGGCGTCTGCCCCGTTTCCACCAGGTTCTGGGCGACCTCGCGAAGCTTCGTGTTCAGATGCTGGGACGCACGACGGAGCACGTCGAATGCCTGGTCGGCCGTGATGCGCTCCCGCTCCATCAAAATCCCCTGCGCCTGGCCGATCAGCTCACGTGTCTGCAGGGCCACCAGGAGGTTCGTCGCCGCCCGCTCTTGCTCGCCACGATCCTCGGCGGAGTCGAGCGCAAGGCCGGCCAGGGTGGCGAAGATGGACCCCTTGGCCCGGTCGTAGGCGCCGAACGCCGCCGGGAGCTGCGCGTAGAGGCTGATGGCGCTCAGGTGGCGGTCCGAGAGGCGGAACGCCAGGATGCTGCGGATCCCCGATGCCGTCGCCGCCGGACCGAATCGGCGCCACCGATCGTCGTCGGCGAGGTCGATGGCGTAAAACGCTCCACCGGAGGACACCGCGTCGAGGCCGGGCCCCTCCTGGGCCTCGACCTGCAAGCGGTCGAGCTCGTCCACCAGGGGGTCGCTGGCGGTCGTGGTGACCACCTGCCCGTCCTCCACGAGAAGGACCCCGGCGGCGTCGCAACCTTCGATGGCCACCACGGCGAGGTCGACGATCCGCTGCAGGGTGCCGGCCACCGTGCCGGGAGCGAACAGGGCGACCGCCAGCTCCGACAGGCTGCGCTCCAAGTCGTCCAGGCGCATGTCGGGCACCGCAAGATTTCACCACACGTACACGAAGTTGCGCTCCCCTGCAAGGGGTTCCGGGGGTAGCATGGCAGTGCCTTCGACAGCGAGGGTCCCGCGGAGTTCGAGCTCCGCCGCAAGCCGGACAGGTGCCTCATGCCGGTTTCTCCGCTGCCGATCACCGCCGCTCAACTGCCCGCCTTCCGCGTCTGCGTCGACTTCGGCGTCGGGCGGATCGTCGTCGTCGGCGTGAGCGGGGAGCTCGACGTTGTGACCGCGCCCCAGCTCGACAGCCTGCTGGCCGTCCTGGTGGGGCAGGCAGGCACCGACATAGTCATCGACTTCTCCGATCTGGAGTTCATGGATGCCAACGGGCTGCGGGTCATCGCCCGGGCGGCGACCCAACTTCGACCGACGGGCCGCCGGCTCACCCTCCGTTCGGTGCCGCCGATGGCCCGCCGGATCCTCGCCCTCACCGGAGTCGGAGGCCTCGTCGACATCGAGCCGTCGGGCGTGGTGCCGACGGGGCGCGCCGGTCTCGGCCTCGAGGAAGCCTCCGACGCCCTTCGGGGGCGATCGGTGCTCCACGCCCCCGCGTCCGTGCACGAGGGGGCCATCGACCTGGTGATGTCCACCCCGCGAGAAACCCTTGCCGGCCTGTGAGCAACATTTGGCTCAGGTGATCGACGTCCTCGAGAGGGCCCGCTGCGAGGTCGGCCTGGCCCACTTCGAGCTGTGGCTCCGGTACTTCGCGCTGGGTGGTATGAGCACGGCACTCGAGCTCGAGGCCTACCTCTACGGCGCGCTCGAGGCCACGACCCACGATCGCGACGTGATCGCCGTCGCCCTCAACGAACGCATCTCCGAGCTGGGCGCCGGTCAACTGGTCGCCAATTCCGACGACGAGGACGGCTGGTGTGGACAAGGAGATGCCCGCTCCGGCGTTGGCCCGTGAGGGCGCGGGCATGAGCGCCCGGCGCGTCCCCGCCGGCGCCCGCAAGCTCGAGGACCACTGCCGAACCATGCTGTCGCGCCACCATGGGTACGTCCGCGAGCACCACGAGGACATGCCCGAGGTCCGGGACTGGACCTGGTCCACGGACTGACGCTCGCTCGTCGAAGGGCGTGTGCGCCTCGGGACGGTTGACCGCGGTCCAGGTACACTGGAAGCGGCGAGCGGCTCCGCCTTGGGCTCCCCAGCCCCCAGGCGCGTCGCTCGCCCTTTTGTCCGGCCGGCGGCGTCCCCAAGGCCAGGGTCACGGTCCCGTTCTGTGGGCGCGCGGATCGCCCGAAACCGACCGGCGGCACCCAGCTCAGGAATCGCCGTCGGGCCCTTTGTCCCGCCCCCGGCCGGCCCTCTTGACCGCGTCGGACAGGAGGTACTCGATCTGGGCGTTCACCGAGCGCAGCTCGTCGGCCGCCCATCGCTCCAGGGCGGCGTAGAGCGAGGGGTCGATGCGGAGGGGGTAGGCCTTGCGGGGCACTGCCGCAGGGGACGGCACGCTACGTGTAGAGCGTCCCGCTGTTGACGACCGGCTGAGCGCCCCGGTCGCTCACCAGCACGACCATGAGGTTCGAGACCATGGCCGCCTTGCGCTCCTCGTCCAGCTCCACGATGCCCTGCTCGCTCAGCTGCTCGAGCGCCATCTTCACCATCCCGACCGCGCCCTCCACGATCCGGTGACGGGCGGCGACGACGGCGTTGGCCTGCTGGCGGCGGAGCATCTCGCCCGCGATCTCGGGGGCGTAGGCGAGGTGGCGCAGGCGGGTGTCGAGCACGACGACGCCGGCGTCGGCCAGGCGGCCCTGCAACTCGGCCTGGAGCGTCTCCATGACCTCCTCGGCGTTGCCCTGGAGCGAGTGCGCCCCCTCCTCGTAGGCGTCGTACGGGTATTTGGCGGCCACGTGGCGAACCGAGCTCTCGGCCTGGACCCGGACGAAGTCGACGTAGTACTCCACGTCGAACACGGCCCGGGCGGTGTCGTCCACCTGCCAGGTGATCACCGCCGCGATCTCCACCGGGTTGCCGGCGGCGTCGTTGACCTTGAGGACGTCGCTTTCGAAGTTGCGGATCTTGAGCGACACCCGCTGGCGGATGGTGAACGGGTTGATCCACCAGAACCCGTCCTTGCGCACCGAGCCGATGTAGCGGCCGAAAAAGACCAGGATCCGGGCCTGGTTGGGCGGGACGACGATGAGCCCGGCCGCCAGCACGCACACCGCCACGACGCCCACGACGAAGGGGATCAGCATCACCGCCGACCCCACGTTCACCACCACCAGCAGCGCCGAGACCGCGGCCACCGCCAGGATCACGAGAACGACGATGGCACCCCGGTAGGACCGGGCCGGACGCTCGGGTGTCGCCATGGAACGGCCTCCTCGACTCGCGATGGTGATATCACGACAATATCACCTTCGACTGGACAGCCGACGAAGTCGTCAGCGATCGGGGGTGGTCGACAGCAGGAGGTATTCGGACACGTCGATGTAGGACAGGTCCCCGACGAAGGGGGACCCGACCCGCAGGCCGATGGAGCGGGTCTCCCGCAGAACCAGGCCGGTGACCGGGTCGAACCAGTCGTCGACCACGGCCGTGCCCTTGGTGGCGCCCGAGAACTCGGTGGTCCACCGGGTGTGGCGGGCCGGCAGCGACCGGCCGTCCACCTCGACCTCCTCGTCGGCCAGGTACTCGGTCGTCTGCCCGGCCACGGTGTCCTCGTCGCCGCACAACCAGGGGACCTGCTCCCCGGGCGCCATGTCCGACCCGTCGAACGACCCGCCGACGCAGGCGAAGTCCTGGGTGCCGTGGGTCCACCAGAAGGCGATGTCGGTGCCGTACGCCACCAGCCGTGGTCCGCACCGGTCGTAGTACTCCACGTGCTGGACCAGGAAGAACTGCTCCTCCCGGATGCCGCAGCCGTGGCGGGTGACGATGCGGTGGGTGACCGGCGTGTATTCCCGCCGGTAGTCGAGGAACGACACCTTCTCCCCGCCGGTGGTGCGATAGCGGTAGACCCCGGGTACGGGCAGGCCGGCGGTCGCCGCCGCCGCCGACGGGCCCGCGGCCCGGAACCGGGCCACCGCGTCGTCCCGGGCGACGCCGTGCTCCCAGTGCATTCCCCCCACGAGGAACGCCGGCCCGCCCACCACCACCAGCGCGGCCAAGGCCACCAGCCGGTGGCGGAGATAGGGGGTCAGGGTCGGGACACGCGGAAGGCCACCGCCAGCTTCTTCCATGTGGGGACCCGTACCCGGGACGAGAACACGTCGTAGTCGGCGGCCTCGATCTGGTCGAGGATGCCCGAGTACAGGGCCCGGGCGCCCCGGATGCAGCGGGCCGAGCGGGGCGGCAGCATGGGGATGCCGACGTCGGCCGACTCGTAGAGGCGGCGGTTGCGGGCGATCTCGAAGGCCATCAGGTCCCGCCAGGCGGGGGTCACGGTGCGGGCCCAGGGGTCGGCGTCGAACTTCCGCAGGTCCTCCTGGGGGATGTAGACCCGCCCCCGGTCGAGGTCCTCCGCCACATCCCGCAGGAAGTTCGAGAGCTGGAACGCGTTCCCCAGGTCCCTCGCGTGCGAGAACGCCTCCTGGTCGGTCGGCTCCAGGATGGGGAACATCATCTCGCCGATCACCGCCGCCGAGCCGTCCATGTAGTCGAGGAGGTCCTCCCAGGTGTCGTAGGACTCGACCGTGAAGTCCATGGTCATCGAGCGCATGAACCGGCGGAAGCAGTCGGGATCGATGTCGAACCTCATGACGGTGTCGACCACCGCCTTGAGCACGGGGTCGTCGGATCGGCCCCGCTCCAGGTCGACGAAGAAGCGGTCGCCGAAGTCGGCCATCGCCTGCCGGCGGGCCTCCACCGGCACCGTCGAACCAAGGTCGTCGACGATGTCGTCGGCGTAGCGGCAGAACCCGTAGAGGGCGTGGACGTGCGGCCGCTTGGCCTTCGGGAGGAGGTACGTCGACCAGAAGTAGGTGGTGCCGTGCCGGCGGTTGAGCTGCCGGCATCGCTTGTACGACTCCTCGAGCGTGGTCACCGGCCCATCTGCTCCACCCGGTCGGCGGCCAGCCGTCCCGAGAGGAGCACCATGGGCACCCCCACGCCGGGGACAGTGCCGGAGCCGACGAACACCACTCCGGGCGCTTTCGCGGTGACGTTGCCGGGCCGGAAGGGGCCGGTCTGGAAGAAGTCGTGGGACAGGGCGAAGGGGGTGCCCCGGGCCATCCCCATCCGTTCCCAGTCGCGTGGGTCGACGAAGCGCTCCACCTCGACGTCGGCCACCGGGTAGCCCAACGCCGCCACCTTGGCCGCCAGGCGCTCGCGGAGCCGGCCACCCTCGCGGGCCCAGTCGACCTTGCCGTCGAGGTTGGGCATCGGCTCGAGGACGTAGAGCGACGTGCGGCCGGCGGGGGCGAGGGCCGGATCGGAGACGGTGGGGCTGGTGACCAGGATCGACGGGTCGGCCATCGGTATGCCCCTCGTGAGGAGGTTCTCGAACGCACCCTCCCACTCCGCCCCGAAGTGGATGTTGTGGTGGGCCGCCCCCTCCGGCAGGTCGCCCTTCACGCCGGCCAGCCACACCGAGCACGACGGCGAGTAGGTGCCCTTGCGGGTGGACCGGGGCGGGGCCACGTCGGGCAGGAGCTCGCGGTAGGCGACGGGCAGGTCACCGTTGAGGACGACGGCGTCGGCGTGCACCACCTCGCCCCCGGCCAGGCGGACGCCCGTGACCCGGCTGCCGGGGGTCGGGTACCCGGGCCGGACGAGGCCCTCGACGCCGGTGCCGTAGCGAAAGCTCGCCCCCGCCTTCTCCGCCGCCGCCGCCAGCCCCCGGGGAACGGCGTGCATGCCGCCGGCCGGGAAGTACACGCCCTCCACCGTGTCCATGTAGGTGATGACGCAGTACAGGGCCAGGGCCTCGAACGGGGACAGGCCGGCGTACATGGCCTGGAAGCTGAAGATCTGCTGCAGCCGGGGATCGGAGAAGTACGACTCGACCACGCCCGAGAGCTTGCGGAAGCCCCCCATCCGGACCAGCCGGACGATCGGCGGGATGGGCCACGCCAGGTCGAGCGGCGAGTCGAAGTTGCGGTCGATGAAGTTGGGCAGCTCGAGCCGGTACAGGCGGGTGAGCCAGTTGCAGAAGCGCTCGAAGGCCTCCGCCTCGGCCGGGCCGGCGAGGTCGCGGATCTCGGCCTTCATGCGGTCGCGGTCGTGCCACACCCGCAGTTCGCTGCCGTCGGCGAAGCAGGCCCGGTACATGGGATCGACCGGCATGAGCAGGAGGTGGTCGAGCATCTCCTCGCCGGCGGCGGCGAACGTGTCGGAGAGGATCCCCTTCATGGTGAGGACGCTGGGGCCGGTGTCGAAGCGGTAGCCCTCGGCCTCGAACAGCCCGGCCCGACCCCCGGGGACGTCGGCCCGCTCGACGACCTCGACGTCGTGGCCCCGCCCGGCCAGGTGGCACGCGGCCGACAGCCCCCCCAGGCCGGCTCCCACGATCACCACGCGCATCGCCTGTCGACGGTAGTTGAGCGTCCTCGGCCCGGCGCCGCAGCACCGTCGACCGGTCGAAGCGCCTCAAGGGGGGCAGCCGGCCGGCCGACAATTCGCGGACGACGCCAGCCGAACACCGAGGTCCACTTTGATGGAACTGCCGTACTGCCCGACCGAGAAGAGGTCGCACTCGATCAGGGATCTCTTCCCTGTACCGGGAAAGGGCCGGTTCAACGTGGTGGCGGTCTGTCCGGGCTGCGGGTTCCGGCTCGGCGCCCGCACCGACCCGACCGGCCAGGTCACGGTCGAGGTCCTCGAGCCGGTGCCGGCCTGAGGGGCCGGACCCTCCGGGTCAGGCCTTCGGCGCGACCCGGATGATGTAGGTGCGGATGGCGGCCGTCCGGCCGTCGACCGGCGACGCATAGGTGCAGGTGAGCGTGGCCGCGCCCGCCCCGTTGGCCGCCAGGCGAACCCGTTGGCAGGGGATCTCGCCCGGCTCGTACTGGTCCTCCACGATCTCGAGCAGGTCGCCGACCACCTCCAGCCGCCACTGGTAGCCGTCGAGTGGTGTGGCCGCCACCCGGATCTCCAGGATCTCGCCCGCCGTCGCGGTCAGGAACTTCATCGACTGCTCGACCTCGGCCGGCGGCGCCACTGCGATCCTCGGGGCGGCGGCGGGCGGGGCCTCGGAGTCCTGCGCTCCCATAGGGCGCTCCTCGAGGGTCGGGTCCCACGACTCGGGGGGAGCACTGGGCTCCTCCGCCACCCAGATCCAGCCGTCGCGCTCGATGACCTCGTGCACCGGCAGGTACTTCGGCTTCAGCTTCCAGAGGTTCTCGGGGCTGGCGTCGCGGGTGGGGAAGACGTTGGCGCCGGTGGACGCGTCGTACTGGTAGCCGTGGCGGGGGCAGCGCATGATCCCGTCCCGCAGGGTGGCGTCGTCGAGGGGGGTGAGCTGGTGGGGACACGACGGGCCGAACGCCACCAGGCGGCCGTCGAGCAGCCGGGCCACCATCACGTGCCCGTCGCCGTTGCGAATCCGCCGGATCTGGGTGGCCGTGTCCTCACCCGGCGCCAACTCGTCGCTCCGCAGGGCCCGGAACAAAGTCGCCGTCCTAGCGGTCGCGGCCGGCGACGTAGAGGGCCAGCTCGATCAGGGCGGACCGGGCTTCGGTCGACAACGACGCCTGCTCGACGGCCAGCACGGCCTGCTCCACCAGGGCGTCGATGCGCCCCTCGAGCTGTTCCGCGGCGCCGGTGTCGACGAGGACCTCCTGGAGGGCGACGATGTCGTCGTCGGTGAGGTCGTCGGCGCCGTACCGGTCGAGCGCCGTCCCCGGCCCCCCCACGGCCTCCGCGGCCAGGGCGTAGAGCACGGTGGGCTTGCCCTCCCGCAGGTCCTCCCCCACCGGCTTGCCGGTGAGCGTGGAGTCGCCGAACACGCCCAGGAGGTCGTCGCGGAGCTGGAAGGCCTCGCCCAGGGGCAGTCCGTAGGCGCTGAGGGCCCCACCCAGCTCGGGCATGCGCCCGGCCAGGGCGGCGCCCAGGTGCAGGGGCCGCTCGATGGTGTACTTGCCCGACTTGAACCGGCAGATGCGACGGGCCGCCTCCTCGTTCACCCGCCCCCGGGCGGTGCCGACCAGGTCGAGGTACTGGCCGACGTTGACCTCGATGCGCAGCTCGGTGAACACGTCGAGGGCGGCCTGGGGGGCGCCGGCCATCATGCGGTCGGCGTAGACGAAGGCCAGGTCGCCGGCCAGGATGGCGACCCCCTCGCCGAAGCGCCGGGCCTCGCCCCGCCACCCGTCGAGCGCGTGGCGGGCCTCGAAGCGGACGTGGATGGTGTCCATGGCCCGGCGGGTGTCCGACCCGTCCATGATGTCGTCGTGGATGAGGGCGAAGGTGTGGAGGAGCTCGAGGGCGGCCCCCGCGTCGACCACCATCCGGCCCGAGGGATCGCCCCCCGCCCCCACGAAGGCCCAGTGGCAGAAGGCCGGCCGGAGCCGCTTGCCCCCGGCCAGGACGAGCTCCCGCAGGGCTTCGAAGGGCTCGGTGAGCTCGGGGTCGACGGCCGACCACCGGGCCAGCTCGTCGTCGAGCACGGCCCGGATCCGCTCCTCGACCCGCCCCGCGATGGCGCCCAGACTGGGGGGAGCGGCCGCCGACCGGCGGGCGACCCGCATCAGACCCGATCCAAATCGGCGTCGGCCATCAGGTCGCGGCGCATCAGGGATTCCGGTCCCACGCTCGGGGGGGACGCCTGTGATCGGGACCGGCGGCGGGGCCGACGTTCCAGCCGGGCGGCGATCGCGAACCCGATGGCGGCCCCCACCGCAAGTACCACCAGGCCACCGACCGCGTCGAGCCAGAAGTGGTTGGCGGTGACCACGATGGCGAACAGGGTGAGCACGGGGTAGACGATCGCCGCCGCCTTGGCCCAGGACGACTCGAGGGAAGGCACCAGCACCAGCGTGCACCATGTGGCCCAGGCGAAGTGCAGGCTGGGCATGGCCGCGTACTGGTTGGAGATCTTGCTCATCGCTCCGGAGTCGAACGACCACAGGCTGCCGTAGGTCCGCAGCGTGTCGACGTACCCGTAGGACGCGGGGAGCAGCCGGGGCGGCATGAGCGGGTAGGTGGCGAAGCCGATCAGGGCGAGAGCGGTGGTGGCGGCCAGGGTGTTGCGCCACCGGCGGTAGCGGGCCGGGAAGCGTCGGAACAGCAACACCAGGGCGAAGATGGTGACGAAGAAGTGGAACGTGCCGTAGAACAGGTTCCAGAGCTCGATGAAGCCGTCCCACTCCAGGAATGCCTCCTGGATGCCCTCCTCGTGGTAGAGACCGACCGCCTTCTCCCACCCGATGACCCGCACGGCGTTGCGCAGGGCCCGGGCTTCCGACACCACGGCCGAGCCCTGGGTGTTCCGGACGACGCTGTAGACCATGTAGAAGGCGAGGACCAGCCCCACTTCCTTCCACCACCGCAACCCTCGGCGGGGAGACTCCTGGCTGCCCTCGGCGTCGGGATCGCCGTCCACCGGACCTTCGGGCTCGGGCTCGGGCGGCGACCGCGGCGTTCGCTTTCTGCTCGGTCACACCACCGCTCGAAGGGGGCGGGGGCCCACTGCGAACGCCGGTGCGCCCAGGAGGCTGACCACCAGGTTCATGCCGTACAGCAGCAGTCCGAGGGCGACGGCCTGGCCGGTGGCCACGCCCAGGGGGGCGAGCAGCAGCACGAGGGCGCCCTCCCGGAGCCCCAGGCCGTTCACCGACACCGGCAGCACCTGGGCGATGGCCACGATCGGCACGAAGGCCATGGCCGCCGACCAGCCCATGTTGAGCCCCAGGGCGTGCCCCGCGGCCCATGCCGCCAGCACGATCGTGAGCTGGTAGGCGAGCGCGGCGGCCAGCACCGATGCCGCCTCGCCCGGGTGGCGGCGCATGTGGGCGATGCCCAGGTGCACCGCTCCGAGGAAGCTGAGCCAGTTGGCCCGTCCCGCCAGCCGGGCTCCCAGCCGGCTGTTGCCGGCCACCAGGAGGATCACCGCGAGCACGGCCAGGGTGCCGAGCGACAGGCCCAGGGCCAGGCGGCTGGCGGTGCCGAGGTGGAGAAGGGTGGGGTTGCCCACGAGGGCGACCAGGGTGATGAAGGGCAGGACCACGAAGCCGGTGAGGCGCTCGAGCACCACCGAGGCGAACGACTCCCGGCTGTGGCCGTTGCCTGCCGACAGCCGGGCGACCCGCAGGACGTCGCCCCCCACGGTGCTGGGCAGGAAGTTGGACACGAACTGGCCGGCGAGGACGTGGTTGAGGAGTGTCCGCAGGTCGGACGGCAGGTCGAGGGCCCGCAGGACCCGCTGCCAGCGGAGGGTGGCGAGGACGACGGCGACCAGGGTGACGACGACCCCGGCGATCACCCAGGTCCAGCTGGAGAGCTGGCGGATGGGGTTGAGCACCGACAGGTCGAACCGGGTGAGAAGGAAGCCGAGCATCGCCGCGCTGGCCGCGATCCGCAGCCCGAGGAGGACCCGGGCCCGCCGGCGCGATCGGGGCCGTCGCGCCACCCCGGCCGGCTCCCCCGCGGGGGTGTCGGACGCAGGTCCCGGGGCGACATCCGTCGTGGGGGCGACGAGGGTGTCGGCGACCCCGGTATCGGGCCGCGTCCGCCCCGCGTCGAAGCCGCGTCCTGCCCAACCGCTCACCCCCCAAGACTACGCGTTGGGCAGCCGTTCTGTTCCCGTTCATCTCTCCCGCCACAAGGGGGAGGTTCGCGGCGGCTGGGTAGCGCCCCTCACCTCGTACCATTGCCTCTCATGCCGCACGTTCCGACGCTCGAAGATCCGATGCTCGACGAATCCGTGGTCCAGCGGGTCCTCGGGGTGGCCCTCCGCACCGGCGGCGACTTCGCCGAGGTGTTCGCCGAGGAGCGGCGCTCGTCGTCCGCCCGCCTCGACGACGGAAAGGTCGAGGAGCTCACGTCGGGCCGGAGCAAGGGCGCCGGCATCCGGGTGGTCGTGGGCGACACCACCGGCTTCGCCCACACGTCCGACGTCTCCGAGTCCGGACTGCGGGCGGCGGCCGAAGTGGCGTCGGCCGCGGCCAGGGGCGGCGGAGGAGGGGTCCGGGAGGTCGCGCTCACCCCGTCGGGGCACGGCCGGCGCCGCTCCGACGCCGAGATCCTGCCCCAGGACGTGCCCAAGGCCCGGAAGGTCGAACTGCTGCGCACGGCCGACGACGCCGCCCGGTCGGAGGGCGGCCCCTCGGGAGTCGGGGCCATCCGCCAGGTGGGCGTGTCCTACGGCGACAGCCGGCGGCGGATCATGGTGGCCAACAGCGACGGTCTGCTCGCCGGCGACGACCAGGTGCGGACCCGGTTCATGGTCTCGTGCGTGGCGGCCGGCGACACCGGCATGCAGACCGGCTACGAGGGCCCCGGCGCCACCGTCGGCTTCGAGTTCTACGACGGGGTCGACGTGGCCGGGGTGGCCCGCACCGCCGCCCGCCGGGCCCTCGACATGCTCAAGGCCCGCCCCGCGCCCAGCGGCCGGCTGCCGGTGGTCCTCAAGCGGGGCGCCGGTGGAGTCCTGTTCCACGAGGCCTGCGGCCACGGGCTGGAGGCCGACCTGGTGGGCCGGGACGCCTCCGTCTTCAAGGGTCAGGTGGGCCAGGCGGTGGCCAGTCCGCTGGTCACCCTGGTCGACGACGGCACCTACGCCAAGGAGTGGGGCACCTACGCCATCGACGACGAGGGTCACCCCGCCCGCCGCAACACCCTCATCCAGGACGGCGAGCTCACCGACTACATGTGGGACCTGCTGCGGGCCCGCAAGGAGGGACGCGAGTCCACGGGCAACGGCCGCCGCCAGAGCTACCAGCACCTGCCGATGGTGCGGATGACCAACACCTACGTCCTCGCCGGCGACGACGACCCCGACGAGATCGTCCGCCAGACGGCCCACGGCATCTACTGCGTGCAGCTCGGCGGCGGGTCGGTCAACACCGCCACCGGCGACTTCGTGTTCGGGATGACCGAGGCCTACATGATCGAGAACGGCGAGATCACCGAGCCCGTCCGGGCCGCCAACCTCATCGGCAACGGCCCCGACGTCCTCCGCTCCATTGACGCGGTGGGCAACGACTTCGACACCTGGGCCGGCACGTGTGGCAAGGACGGCCAGGGCGTGCCGGTCTCGGCCGGCCAGCCGACGCTGCGGGTGTCGGGCATGACCGTGGGGGGCACGGCCAATGCCTGATCTCCTCGAGCTGGCGGAGCGGGTGGTGGCCCAGGCCCGTCCCGGGGAGCAGGTGGAGGCCTATCTCGGACGGTCGTCGCGCACCGAGGTGAAGGTGTTCGGGGGCGAGGTGGAGTCGCTCTCGTCGGCCGACACGGCCGGGGTCGGGGTGCGCGTGGTCTCCGGCGGCCGCCAGGGTTTCGCCTACGCCGCGTCGCTCGACGAGGCGGTGCTGGCCGAGGTGCTCGACGAAGCCCGTGACAACGCCACCTTCGGAACGGTCGACGAGTTCCTCGGACTGGTCGCGCCCGACGGCGTGGCCCCGGCCGACCTCGACCTCTTCCGCGAGGAGCTGGCCGCCTTCCCCACCGACCGCAAGGTGCAGCTGGCGCTCGACATCGACCGGGCCACCCGGGCCGCCGATCCCCGCGTCCGGGGCCTCGAGAGCGCGGAGTACAGCGACTCGTCGTCCGAGTCGGCCATCGCGTCCACCGAGGGCATCCGCACCACCGGCCGGCGGACGAACTGCGCGGTGTGGGCCGAGGCACTGGCCGGCGAAGGCACCGAGACCCAGACAGGCTACGGCTACTCCGTCGGCCGCAGTCCCCAGGAGCTCGACGTGGCCGCCGCCGCGGCCGACGCCGCCGACCGGGCGACCCGGCTCCTCGGCGCCCGCAAGCCGGCGTCCCGGCGGCTCACGGTGATCTTCGACCCCAAGGTGACGGCGTCGTTCCTGGGCGTGCTGTCGTCCACCCTAAGCGCCGAGTCGGCGATCAAGGGACGGTCCCTGTTCGCCGGTCGCGAGGGGCAAGGCGTCGCCGTCCCCCTCGTCACCCTGGTCGACGATCCCACCGAGCCCGAGGCCTACGGAGCCTCCCGGTTCGACGCCGAGGGACTGGCCAGCCGGCGCAACCTCCTCATCGAGGACGGGGTGCTGGTCGGCTTCCTGCACAACTCCTACACCGGGCGGCGCACCGGGCGGGCGTCGAACGCGGCCGCGGTGCGGGGCGGGTACATGACGGGGCCGGGCGTCGGCAGCCGGGCCCTCTCCCTGACGCCGGGCGACCGGTCGCACGCCGAGCTCCTGGCCGACACCGGCGAGGGGCTGCTGGTGCAGTCGGTGAGCGGTCTGCACTCGGGCGTCAACCCGGTGAGCGGCGACTTCTCGGTGGGCGTGGAGGGCCTCATGGTGCGGGGCGGCGAGCGGGCCGAACCCGTCCGGGAGGCCACGATCGCGTCCACCCTCCAACGCATGCTCCACGACGTGGTGGCCGTGGGCGGCGACCGGGAGTGGCTCCCCGGCGGTGCCGCCGGCGTCACCCTCGTGATCCGCGACGTCACCCTCAGCGGCTCCTGAGCCCGGGTTCGTCAGCCGGGGTTCGTCAGCCGGGGTTCGTCAGCCCGTCGCCAGGTTGTGGCCCACGCCTCCCGAGAGCGAGATCACGCTGACCAGCCCCGACGCGGTCACGGGCGACCAGCGGTCGACCAGCGTGCCGTCCCCCAGCTGGCCCCAGTAGTTCCACCCCCACGCGGCGACGGCGCCCGACTGCAGGGCCAGGCTGTGGTAGCCGGCACCCGCCACCCTGCTCACCCCGGAGAGGCCGGGTATCGGCGCGGCCGTGGGTGACATCTGCGCCAGGCCGATGGGTCGGCCCAGCTGGCCGACGTGGCCGAGGCCCCACGAGCGCACCCCGCCGTCGGTGCCCACCGCGAGCGAGTGGCCGATCCCGGCACCGACCGACTGCACGCCCGTGAGCCCGGTGACGACGACGGGCGTGAACCGGTCGACGAATGCGCCGTCGCCCACCTGGCCCCAGGCGTTGTAGCCCCAGGCGGCCACCGTCCCCCCCGGCTGCACGGCCAGGCCGTGGTAGGCGCCGGTGGCGATCGACGTGATGCCCGCCAGGCCGGGCACCGCGGCCGGCGTGGGCGAGACGGCGGGAGCGGTGCGTCCGAGCTGCCCGACGGTGCTCCCGCCCCACGACCAGACCGTCCCGTCGGCCTTGAGGGCCAGGGTGTGGGTGGCGCCGGCGGCGACGGCCACCACGCCGGTGAGTCCGTTGGCCTTCACCGGGGCCGAGCGGTCTACGGTCGTCCCGTCGCCCAGCTGGCCGGAGCTGTTCCAGCCCCACGACCACACCGTCCCGTCGGCCTTCAGGGCGACCGAGTGGTAGAGGCCGCCGGAAAGGGCCGTCACCCCCGACAGGCCGGGCACGAGCGCAGGTGTGGTCGAGGTGAACGCCACCCGGCCGAGCTGGCCGACGTGGCCGAGGCCCCACGACCACACCGTCCCCGACGCGAGGGCGAGGGAGTGGTACCCGCCGGCGGCCACGCTTTCGACGCCGGGCAGCCCGTTGACCACCGCCGTCGTCCGCCCGGTCGTGGTGCCGTCGCCGAGCTGGTTGTAGACGTTCCACCCCCACACCCGGTGCACGAACGCCTGGGTGGTGGCGAGGAAGGCACTGTTGGCCGTGTTCCAGTGGGTGGCCAGGTAGCTGCCGGGCGTGGGGTTGGTCGAGAAGTAGTCGTCGTGGTTGCAGTCGAAGCGGTTCTCGTGCGACGACGGGCAGAGGAACTGCATGGTGACGCCGGCCGCATCGGCGTAACACATCCGGTCCGACTCGTCGGTGCAATGGCTGTTGGGGGTGACATGGGGGGCGGTGTCCTGGACGCCGCCCAGGTTGTGCATCAGCTCGTGGGCCTCGATCGATTCACCACTGCGCCCCCAGCAGCCCTGGTCGACCCGGGCCACCATGCCCGGCGCCTGGGCGTGGCCGTTGTTGTAGTTGGCCCCGGGCACGGCCGACGGGCTGTCGTCGCCGTAGAGCTGGCCGATGCCGCAGTAGACGTTGGCGTCGACGTAGACCAGGTATTTGCGGTCGGTCCGGGTGTAGCCCCTGGCCCGCAGGTCGGCGACCGTGTTGCTGATGTTGTCGTCGCCCGTGGTCGACAGGGTGACCCGGTCGACGACGAGGTTGCAGTTGGCGTCGGTGACGAAGCGGAAGTGGCGCACGCCGCCCGTCTCGGCGGCACTGGCGCTGACCACCTGGTCGGCGGCCGCCGACCATTGCACGAGCGAGGAGGCCAGGGCGGCGTAGCTGTCGGCCACGTCGGAAGCCCGGGCGTAGATCACGTGGACGCGGTAGCCGTCGGTGCCGCTGCCGTAGCAGGGGATGCCCGCCTGGGCCTGGGGCATACCCGGGCCGTCAACCGGGGGAATGGCGGCGGCGGTCGCGGCGGCTGCCGCCAGCTCGGCCGTGGGCCGGCGGCGGGCGACGTCGACACCGTCGGGGGCGGGATCGGGACCGTGGGTGCAGAGGGTGACCGTGTTGCCCGCAACCCGGTCGCGGTGGGCCAGCTCGAACTTCCGGCCGCAGGCGCCCCTGACCGGCCGGCTCAGGCCGTCGTGGACCACGCCCCGGCGCCGGTCGTCGGGGGGGCTGGCCTGGACGGCCGCCTGGGCCGCCGACGGGGCGGCGGAGGCGAGGAAGGCGGCCACGACCACCAGCGCGAGCAGGGCGAGGGCGCCAGGGCGAGGGCGGGACATTGCTGTCGTTGTCGACCCGAACCGCCGGCCGCTTGAGCCGCGCCGCATAGGCCATTCAGATCAGTCCCGGACGCCCCTGCCCTGCGACCAGTTCGCGCACTCGCCCCCTCGGAGGGGGAACTGCGCGGTTCGGTCAGGGGCGCCGCCGACCAGTTCGCGCACTCCCCCCCTCGTAGGGGGACTTGCGCGGTTTGGTCAGGGGCGCCGCCGATCAGTTCGCGCACTTGCCCCCCATGAGGGGGACTTGCGCGGTTTGGTCAGGGGCGCCGCCGATCAGTTCGCGCACTTGCCCCCCATGAGGGGGACTTGCGCGGCTTGGTCAGGGGCGCCGCCGATCAGTTCGCGCACTTGCCCCCCATGAGGGGGACTTGCGCGGTTTGGTCAGGGACGCGCCGACCAGTTGGCGCGCTCGCCCCCCATGAAGGGGAATGGCGCGGGCTATTCGTCTGGTGCGGGGGAGGCCAGGGCGAGGGTGACGACGCCGCTGGCCAGGGCGAATGCGACCCGGGCGGCCTCCTCGGGACTCACCGCCACCGTCGCCGACTCGTCGCCCACGTCGACCACCAGGGCCCGGAGGGCGACCGGGAACGTAGGAGGGATGCCCTCCGCCGGCTCCGGCGGGTCGAAGGTGGCCAGCACGTCGACCGCGTCGCCCCGCACCAGCGCCAGGCTCGGACGGCCGTTGGGCACCGCCACCGCCCGGCTGCCCGGTGGCAGGAGGGCTCCCAGGCCCCGGCTGCCATCCGGGGCGAGCTGGGCGGCGACCATCGCCACCCCGGGGAAGATCGGGGCCACGACGGTGCGGCCGGTGGCCTGGCCGGGTGACGGCACGGCTCCCTCGGGCACCAGCGACCCCGGCACCTGGCGCACGGCCACGTCGTCGCCATCGACGACCGACCCCGGCTCGAGCGCCCGGACGGCCACCACCACCGGCCGCAGCGGCCCGTATTGCGAGGCCAGGGCGCCGGCGTGGCCCGACACCCGGGCCGCCACCGTCCCCGTCAGCAGGGCGAGCACGGCCACGACCAGCCAGTAGGCGAGCGGAGAGCGAGAAATGCGGGGGAACCGGCGCACGGGGCACCTCCTCGACGGAAAACGAACCGGAGGAGGAAGTGGGACAACCCTATCCTGCTACTGGGGCAGCCCGCCCGGGTCGGGCGCCCCGACGGCGCAACGGCACGACGGTTCGGACGGGATCGTCGGCACCGCCCGCAGCAGCGTGGCCTGCACCTTCTCGATGTTCTCGGCCAGGACCTGGAAGACCACCTCGATGGTGACGGGCTCGATGCCGGCGACGCCCTCCAGGCCGGCGTCGTAGTCGGTGACCAGGGCGACGCCGGAATAGCACATGCCCAGTTCCCGGGCCAGGATCGCCTCCGGGTGCTGGGTCATGTTCACCACCTCCCAGCCGGCCGACCCGAACCACCGGGACTCCGCCCGGGTGGAGAACCGGGGCCCCTGGATCACCACCACGGTGCCCGTCTCGTGGACCGTCACCCGTTCGGCCCGGGCGGCGTCGATCAGGGCCCGCCGCAGCTCGGGGCAGTAGGGGTCGGCGAACGACACGTGGGCCAGCGTGGGGCCGTCGAAGAAGGTGTCGGCCCGCCCGCTGGTGCGGTCGACCAGCTGGTCGACCACCACGAACTCGCCCGGCTTCACGTGGGGTTGCAACGACCCGACCGAGCACGGGGCGAGGATCCGGCGCACGCCCAGCCGGCGCAGGGCCCACACGTTGGCCCGGAAGTTGACCCGGTGGGGCGGGTACTCGTGGTCGACGCCGTGGCGGGCGAGGAAGGCCACCTGCCGCCCCCCCAGCTCGCCCACCGCCAGCTTGGCCGACGGCGGCCCGTACGGGGTGGCTACGGCCACCTCCCGCAGGTTGTCGAGGAACCGGTAGAACCCGGTTCCGCCGAAGATGCCGATCTCGGCCGACGGGAGCCCCACGGACCCGAACCCCTGATCCGCCGTGCTCAGGCGGTGCGGGCCGTGTCCTTGGAGCCGCCGGTCTCCCCCGACGACCCGCCCGACCCCGACTCCCTGGACTCCCGCGATCCCCGCGAATCGGATCCCCGCGAGTCGGACGATCCCTTCGAGTCCCCCGAGCCCCTGCCGTCGGACGACTTGCCGTCGGACGACTTGCCGTCGGACCCCTTGGAGTCGGACTTGGAGTCTCCCGAGCCCTTGGTGTCGGCGGACGGCTTGGAGTCGGTCGACTCCTTTTCCTTGTCCGCCGGCCGCACGCCGTCGGGCCGGTAGGGGCTGCGGTGGTCGGTGCGGTAGAAGCCGGGGCCCCGCAGGACGATGCCGGGGCTGGAGAACACCTTCCGCAGCGCCCCGCCGCACGTGGTGCAGACGGTGAGGGGGTCGTCCTCGAAGGACTGCTTCACCTCGGTGCGCTCGCCGCAGGACTTGCAGGCATATTCGTACTTGGGCATGCGGGTCCTCGGACGGCGGGTGTTAGCAGTCGGCAACTTGGAGTGCCAGCCAGCATACGCCACGGCCCCGGGCAATCCCGAGGACGGTCCACCTCTACGATTGCGCCGGTGGACGACCTGGCCTCGCGGGTCCGCGAGCTGGAGGGGATGCGGGACGCCTTCCTCGACGCCCTGGCCCGCCTGGGAGACGCCATGTCGGCCACCCACGACCGGGTCGCGCTGATCGCATCGCTCCTGCGCACGACCGCGTCGTACCTCGACGCGCCGGCGGCGGTGTTCTACGTCTCGGTCGCCGGCAGCGAGCGCCTGCGGGCCCTCGACAGCATGGGGATCGAGGGTCCCGTGCCCGATCTCGGGCCGGGCGAGGGCGTCGCCGGCGCCGCCGCCCTGTCCCGCCAGGTCGTGGTCTGGCCCGCGCCCGGCCCCGACCCCGGCGGCCCCGACCCCGGCGGCCCCGATCCCGGCGGCCCCAGCCCCGGCCCCGACCCCGGCGACCCTGCGATCCTGCCGAGTGAGGCCGAGCCGGCGGTGGGAGCGGCGACCGCCCTGGCCATGCCCGTGCGCTCCGGGAGCAACCCCTTCGGCGTCCTCGCCTATTACGGACGGAGCCGGGCCCGGTCCTACGACCGCGACGACGTGGCCATGCTGGCGGCCCTCGTCCGTCAGGCCGAGATCGCCATCGACAGCAGCTTCCTCTACGACGAGGCCACCCGCCTCTCCCTCACCGACGGGCTCACCGGCCTCTGGAACCGGCGCCACCTCGCCCTGCGGATCGAAGCCGAGCTCTCCCGGGCCGTCCGCTTCGGCGAGCCCTTCTCCGTCCTGTACTGCGACCTCGACGGGTTCAAGCCGGTGAACGACACCCTCGGGCACTCGGCCGGCGACACCGTCCTCATCGAGACGGCCCACCGCCTCATCGACGCCACCCGCGAGGTCGACATCGTGGCCCGCCCCGGAGGTGACGAGTTCGCCCTCCTCCTGCCCAAGACGGGCCTGGCCGGCGCCCTCCGGCTGGCCGACAAGATCCGTTCCGCCATCGGCGACCGTCCCTTCGAGCTCGACAGCACCTCGGTCGCCGTTTCCGTGTCGGTCGGCGTGGCGGCCTACCCTGATCACGGATCGTCGGGGAAGGACCTCTTGGCGGCGGCCGATGACGCCCTCTACCGAGCGAAGGCCGGTGGGCGGAACCGGGTGGAGCACGCCCAAGGCGGCGCACGGGGAGACGGGGTGGAGTGAAGGCGGTTCGCAAGGCGGTCATCCCGGCGGCGGGACTGGGCACGCGGTTCCTGCCCGCCACCAAGGCCCAGCCCAAGGAGATGCTGCCCGTCGTCGACAAGCCGGCGATCCAGCACGTGGTCGAGGAGGCGGTGCGGGCGGGGATCCGCGACATCCTCATCATCACCGGCCGGGGCAAGCGCTCGGTGGAGGACCACTTCGACCGCTCCTTCGAGCTGGAGCACTACCTGGAGCGGGCCGGCAAGACCGAGCAGCTCAGGCAGATGCAGGAGATCGCGGAGATGGCCGACATCCACTACGTGCGCCAGAAGGAGCCCCGGGGCCTGGGCCACGCGGTCCTGGTCGCCCGCCAGCACGTCGGCGACGAGCCCTTCGTGGTGATGCTGGGCGACGACATCATGCTCGACACCTCGCCCGTGCTCGAGGAGATGCTCGAGGTCCACGAGCGCTACGGGCGGTCGGTGCTCGCCCTCAAGGAGTTCGCCCGCCAGGACATATCGGCCTACGGCTGCGTGCTGCCCGAGGCCGTCGACGACACGCTCGTCCGCATCCTCGGCATCGTCGAGAAGCCGCGGCCGGAGGACGCCCCGTCGAACCTGGCCGTCATGGGCCGCTACGTGTTCACACCCGAGATCTTCGAGGCCCTCCAGCGCACCGAGCCGGGCACGGGGGGCGAGATCCAGCTCACCGACGCCGTCGGGCTGCTGCTCCAGGAGCAGACGGTGTACGGCTACCTGTTCGAGGACGGCCGCTACGACATCGGCGACAAGCTCGACTACCTCCGGGCCACCGTCGAGATCGCCATCGACCGCGACGACCTCGGTCCCGACTTCCGCCGTTTCCTGGCCGAGCTGGTGCAGCGCAAGAAGCTCCTGTGACGTGATCGCCCTCGAGGACGCCCGGGCCCGGGTCCTCGCCGCCTGCTCCGCCCTGCCCGCCCGCGACGTCCCCCTGGCCGAGGCCCTCGGACTGGTGCTCGCCGAGCCGGTGGTGTCCGGGGTCGACGTCCCCCCCTTTGCCAACACGGCCATGGACGGCTTCGCGGTGCGGGCGTCCGACACCGCCGGGGCTCCGGTGCGGCTCCGCGTGGTGGCCACCCTGGCCGCGGGGGCCGACCCGGCCGGGCTCACCGTCGGTCCCGGGCAGGCCGTCCGCATCATGACCGGGGCGCCCCTGCCGGCGGGCGCCGACGCGGTGGTCATGGTGGAGCGCACCTCTCCCTCGATCGATAGCCCATCGACCGAGGGGTCGGGTGACGCCGTGGTCGTCGAGGTGACGGCCTCCGTGGGCGACCACATCCGGTCCGCGGGCGACGACCTGCGGACCGGCCAGACCGTCTTCGAGGCGTCCGCGGTCCTCACGCCGGGCCACCTCGGGGTGCTGGCCAGCCTGGGACTCTCCCGGGTCAAGGTGTTCCCGCCGGCCCGGGTCGGCGTGCTGTCCACCGGCGACGAGCTGGTCGAGGGGGCCAACGCCGCTGCGGCCGGGCCAGATACGCGACTCCAACCGGCCCACGATCCTGGCCCTGGTGCGGGAGACGGGGTGCGTGGCGGTCGACCTGGGCACCGCCCGCGACGACGAGGTCGCCATCCGCTCCAAGCTGGAGGAGGGACTGGCCGCCTGCGACGCGGTGGTCACCTCGGGGGGCGTGAGCGTCGGCGACTTCGACTACGTCAAGGTGGTGCTCGACCGGATCGGCCGCATGGACTGGTGGCAGGTGGCCATCCGCCCGGCCAAGCCCTTCGCCTTCGGGGTGGCCGGGCCCGGCCCGTCCCCCGTCTTCGGACTGCCCGGCAACCCCGTCTCCTCCATGGTGTCGTTCGAGATGTTCGTCCGGCCCGCGTTGCGCCGGATGATGGGCCACCCCGACGACCGCCTCCTGCGGCCGGTGGTGCAGGCGGTGGCCGACGAGCCCCTCGCCCGCCGCCCCGACGGCAAGCTCCACCTCGACCGGGTGGTGGCCACCCACGGGACCGACGGCCGCTTCCACGTGCGGCGATCGGGCGGGCAGGGGTCGCACATGCTTCGGGCCATGGCCCTGGCCAACGCCCTGGCCATGGTGCCCGACGGCGACGGCGTGGCCGTGGGCGGGTCGGTGAGCGTCATGCTGCTCGGTACAGTTGGGGGGTGACGCCGGCGCCGGTCCCCCTGGTCGACCCGTTCGACCGCGTCGTCCGTGACCTGCGGATCTCGGTCACCGACCGCTGCAACTTCCGGTGCGGCTACTGCATGCCGGAGGACGGGTTGGACTGGGTTCCCCGCAGCGAGGTCCTCACCTTCGAGGAGATCGAGCGGGTGGCCCGCCTGTGCGTCGAGCGGTGGGGCTTCACCGGGCTCCGCCTCACCGGCGGGGAGCCGACCGTGCGGGCCGGACTGCCGGTGCTGGTCGAGAAGCTGTCCCGCCTGGGCGTCGACCTGGCCCTCACCACCAACGGGGCCAGCCTCCGCCTGCTGGCCGCCGACCTGGTGGCGGCCGGGCTGCGCCGCATCAACATCTCGTGCGACTCCCTGCGACCCGACCGGTTCCTCGCCGTCACCCGCCGCGACCTCCTCCCCCAGGTGCTCGACGGCATCGACGCCGCGGTGGCGGCCGGCCTCTCGCCGGTGAAGGTCAACGCCGTGCTCATGCGGGGGGTCAACGACGACGAGATGGTCGACTTCGCCACCTTCGGCCGGGAGCGGGGCGTCGTCGTGCGCTTCATCGAGTTCATGCCCCTCGACGCCGACGGCGCCTGGACCGGCGACCAGGTGGTCTCGGCGGCCGAGATCCTGTCCGCCATCGGCGCGGTGTACCCCCTCGAGCCGGTCCTCGGCCCGGGCGGCGCCCGCGGCTCCCAGCCGGCCGAGCGCTACGCGTACACCGACGGCGGGGGCGAGATCGGCATCGTGCCGAGCGTCACCCGCAGCTTCTGCGGGACGTGCGACCGGGTGCGCCTCACCGCCGACGGGATGTTCCGCAACTGCCTGTTCGCAACCCGGGAGACCGATCTCCGGGTGCTGCTCCGGGGTGGGGCGTCCGACGACGACCTGGCGGCGGCCGTCGAGGCCGACGTCGGCCGCAAGTGGGCCGGACACTCCATCGGCCAGGTCCACTTCGTTCGACCCGGCCGCAGCATGAGCCAGATCGGCGGGTAGGCCTCCCAGAATCGGCGGACCCGCCAATCGGTAGACTCCGCCCCGTGACCGACCGCGGCCTGACCCACATCGACCCCCTCGGACGGGCCCGCATGGTCGACGTCACCCCCAAGGAGGCCACCCACCGGCGGGCCCTGGCCCGGTGCAAGGTGATGATGCAGCCGGAGACGACGTCGCGGGTGGCCACCAACGCCATAACCAAGGGCGACGTGCTGGCCGTGGCCCGGGTGGCCGGCATCCAGGCCGCCAAGCAGACCCCCATGCTCATCCCCCTGTGCCATCCCCTCCTGGTGGGATCGGTCTTCGTGAACTTCACCATCGGCGACGACTGTGTCGAGGTCGAGGCCCAGGTGGAGACCGTCGACCGCACCGGGGTGGAGATGGAGGCCCTCACCGCCTGCGCGGTGGCCGCCCTCACCATCTACGACATGTGCAAGTCGGTCGACCGGTCGATGACCATCGGCGAGTTGACCCTCTGGGAGAAGACGGGCGGCCGGTCGGGCATCTACCGCCGCCCGGTGGAACCCGACGAGAACGCCGAGATCTGACCCCCGCACCGGCCGCCGGAGTGCCCTCCCGGGGGGAAGTCGGGCTTGCCCGGCCCATCGGCCGCCTAGTAGAACAGGGCCGGCGCTTCTTCCCCACCATCCGCGTTCCGCGGGCGGTCGCGTTGTACGGTCCCTCGAGGTAAAGGTAGGTCGAGGAGCGTGACCTTGGTTCTTTTGGTCCTCGCATTAGTCTGGGCAGCAGTCCTCATCCCCCCCGCCCTCCGGGCGCGACAGGAGGGACGACCGAGCGACTCCATCACCAGCTTCCGGCGGCAGCTGGCCGTGCTCCGCCGCACCGGTCCCCGCACCGGCCGCCCCGCCACCGTCGACCACTGGAACCTCCCCTACGCCCCGCCGCCCCCCACGCTCGCCAGCGTGAGCCGCCTCCACGTCACCAGCTCCACCGGTCGCCCCCACCCCTACCTGGCGCCCGTCGGGCGCGGCCCGGCCGCCGCGGTCCCCGCCGCCGGCCGACCCCGGGGCAACTCCGCGGCCCGCACCCGCACCCTCCGCCGCCGGCGCGACGTGCTCACCGGGCTGGCCGTCACGGTCGTCGTCAGCCTCCTGCTGGCGGTCGTCACCGGCCTGTCCGCCATCTTCGTGCTCCTCCATGTCCTCGCCGACGTGCTGCTCGTCGCCTACGTGGCCCTGCTGATCCACCAGCGCAACGCCGCCGCCGAGCGCGACATGAACGTCCGGTTCCTGCCGAACACCGGGAGCTTCGACCCGTCGCTCATGCCCGGCGAGCCGGCGCTGCTGCGTCGCTCGGCGAACTAGCTCCCGTTTTCCCTCCGGGCCGGCGGGGCTCGATGTCCCCTGACCGAGGGCCGGACCGAGCCGCCGAGCTGGCCCTGCTCGGCCAGGATCTCCACCACCACCTCGGCGCCGCGTCGCGGGCCCGGGAGGTGGCCCTGCCCGCCTGCCGGCAGGCGATCCAGGCGTGCGGGCGCTCGATCCGGGCCGTCCACCGCCAGGAGCCCGAGGCCGCCGCCCGGCTGGCCGACGAGGCCGGCGCCCACCTGCGCACGGCCCAGGGGGCGATGGGCCCGTACCCGGCCCTGGCCGCCAGCGGGCCGCTCCACGACGCGGAGAAGGAGTACGCCGAGGCCCGGCTCACCGCGGCCATGGTCGACGAGCAGCCGCTGCCGTCGTACGCCGAGCTGTCGGTGTCGGCCTCGGCCTGGCTGGGCGGCCTGGCCGAGGCGGCCAGCGAGCTGCGCCGCCACCTCCTCGACCGGCTCCGAGGTGGTGAGCTGGCCCGCTCCGAGCGCCTCCTCGACGCCATGGACGACGCCTACGGCCTGCTCATCACCATCGACTACCCCGACGCCGTCACCGGCGGCCTGCGCCGCACCACCGACGCCTCTGCGGGCCGTCCTCGAGCGGACTCGGGGCGACCTCACCACCACCGTGCTCCAATCGCGCCTGCAACAGGCCCTCGAACGCCAGGTTCCACCGCCGGATCCATCAGGCCGCCCCTGACCCTCCGCTAACCTGGGCCTCCCGCCCGGGGGTGTAGCTCAGCTGGCAGAGCGCCACGTTCGCAACGTGGAAGTCGGCGGTTCGAATCCGCTCACCTCCACCCCGATTCCTGGTCAGAACCTAAGAAAGCCCTTCTGCCAGTGGCCCTCGGTGGACCCCCGCAATACGGCCGAGACACGAGCCCGAGTAGTCCTTCCGGCAGAACGATCGTGCTACGCGTCGCCATGTTCGTGCCATCGCCGGCCGCGTCGGGGAGGAACGGGCTGACACGGCGCCTGGCCGGAGCCGAGCGGGGAGAGGGGCGAGGCGTTTTCTACGTGCCAGCACCACCCGGGGGGAGTGTTGCTACCACGCTTGTTCCTATCCCGCATCCGCCGAAGTATGGCGGCAGGACAAATAGTCCGTGCGGAACAGGCGGAATTCAGGTCGAAGAAGCGCTCGCTTCTGGTCGTGCAACTATCAATCGCTGCCAACCGGACTTGTAGTACGCGCTTGATCCGTAACCCAATCGAGAGGAGTTACGGTGGATCGACGATACCTCAAGTTGTGCAAGTTCGGTGCCGCACTGACGTGCGGCCTGATCCTTGTCAGTGCCGGCACGTCCTTTGCGGCCAAAGCGCCCGGAGGGGACTCCCAGAACACTGGCCAGGCGGCGACGGAGGCGACCACACAGGGCGCCAATGCCGAGAGCGGGACCACCTTCGGGAACCTGACCATCACCGCCAACACGGACGAGAAGTACTGCCTGTCCGGTGGCGTCCAGTGCACAACCACAGGGCACACGGCGGCCGCCGTTGCCAATACGAACCACAACCCTGCCCGCATCGTCTTCCAGGTGCTGTCCGGGACCACCCCGGTTACGGGTCTCACCAGCGCCGCATTCACGATTTTCAACCCGTTCGTGCCCGCCGGAGGCTCGTCGGCTGTGCTGCTGGCCTGCGCCTCATGCTTCCAGAGTGTCGGCTCGGGCATGTACGCGATCTTCGTGCACCCCAGCTCGAGCAATTGGAAGTCCGGGACCTACCACATCCAGCTTCGGGTCCAGGTCGGGGCAACGGGCAACAAGGCCCTCGCCCGCATCGACGTCCCGTAGGCGTCGACCGAGCCGCTCGTGGGAGCGGCCGGTGGGCGGCATCCACCGCCCACCGGCCGCCCCCTACCGGAGGGGAGCGGATCGAAGTCCAGGACCATGCCGGTGACGACCGCGGCGTTGAGGGGTCGCCACCACCACCCGCCAGGCGTCGCTATGGCCGTCGGTTCGGTGGGGGCGCACCGCATCCACCACCGAGCCGATCAGGTACGGGCTGGCGATCTGGGGACCCGCCGCCTCGAGATCTGTGCCGCGCTCAGGTCAATTGCCGACTGCTGAGACGACCAAGGCCTCGCTCCATCGATCACCGCTCGGCCAGAAACGGGACCGCCGGCCGGTCGGGGTTGGAAAGAAGTTGCACCACCTCCACCCCCGGTCGCAGGAGTGACGAGCCTCGAACCCGATCTCTACTGCTCGATCGTGATGCCGACGAGTTCGACGGAGCCGTTCGCGACGAGAAGCCCGTAAACAGCGAAGGCTCGGACGAGGAGTCCCGGAGCAATCAACATCCGAGCGGCGGGAGCGCCGTGGATCACCTCGGGCAAGCCCTCGAAGCCGGTCGCGAACCGCTCGATGACCGCAGGGAGCTCGATGACGACGAAGTCTGTGGCTGACGGTTCACCATCGGCACTGCGCTCGGCGCGGAGTTGTTCATCGAGCTGGTCGAAGAACGAGCTGGAGACTCGAACGACCCGTCGATCAGCGGTCATCACCCTGTCGGGAGATGAAGCCGCGTTCCTCGAGCAGGGCTCGGCCCGTCTTACGGACCCTGGCGAGAAACTCGGGCGGAACCTGCGACAGGTCCGTGATCACCCGGTCGTTCAGTAGTCGCTGACGCTCGTCGGGAGTCAGCCGCTCCAGCTCTGCAGCAGTCCATACTCGTTCATCAGGCATCGGTGTCACGGTACTCGGCGGCCGCCGAGCCCAGGCCGATGATCGCCGGATGGTCCGAACTTCGTCCGCTCAGGACCACTCCGCTCGCAAGTCGAGCCAGCGCCCCGATCCTGATCCGGCGAACCGCCGGCGTCCGCGGTGGACGCGCCGTGCGCGAGGTGCGCTGGTGTTCGTCATCCAGCGGTGCGGCGGCTGGGGTAGCCGTGCCGGCCGCGCTCGGGGGCATCAGGCCTGGCGCCACATCCGGGCGCCGCACACGAACAGGAACAGCAACCAGACGACGAAGCGAGGAGGCGAGGAGGCCGACCATTGTGGCCGGCGATCCGGCTGCACCGGCCTGCACCGGCACCGACGCCGCGATGATCACGGCCGCGCCCGCCGGCCCGACGACCCGGAACCAGCGCGGCGCGAGCCCGGCGGAGGATGCCGCCAACGAGAATCCGACCAGCGCGATCCCCAAAGCGATGCCGGCGAACGCGAAGACCGCGCCGTGGATGGTCCAGAGGGCTTCGACCAGCTCGGGCGAGCCCGCCAGCGACTCGGTCATCGAGGCCAGGACGACAACTGGCAGGTTGACCATGGCGAAGAACACCATGAGCATGACGCCGCCGACCAGGCCCACGTCGGCCGCCAACGGTTCATTGCGCCTGAGCCGCTGGTGGGCGCCCGCCAGGAAGACCGCGAGCGCGACGAGATTGATCGCGACCCAGCCGACCAGGATGCCGTACGCCCCCCGGTGATCGGCGAAGACGGCGAGAACGTCGGCCCCGGTGGCGTCGGCGTCCGGCAGGATGCCCGAGCCCCCGGACCAGAGGTTCTGGACAGCCACGGAAGCAGCGAAGGCGACGCCTGCCAGGCCGGCAACGCGAAGGCCCTGCGTCGGTGTCCCATCGGCCCTCGTCGTTCCTTGGTCGTCCGTCGCTGTGCCTGGAGTCGCCACGGTCATCTCCGCCCCTATTCTGATAGGTAATCCACTTGTTAGACTAACATTCCATTGACTGGAGTACTTGTCAAGTGTCTTCGTCCGAAACCAGACCCACCCGCCGCCAGCGGCAGGCCGAGCAGACACGGCTGGAGATCATCCAGGCGGGCCGGCATCTCTTCGCCCTCCAGGGTTACGCCGGCACGTCGGTAGCGGAGATCGCCAGGGCGGCGGGTGTGTCGGTGCAGACGATCTACGACAGCCTGGGCTCGAAGGCGGAGATCGTCCGCCGGCTCAACGACCTGATCGACCTCGAAGGCGACGTGTCCGCCCTGGTCGCGCGGATCCCGGCCGCGACCGACGGGATCACGCTGCTCGACATCGTCGTGGAGATCAGCCACAACATCAACGAGCGCTGCGCGGACATCGTCTCCACCGTGTACGGAGGCGCGGCACTCGAACCCGATCTGGCCGCCGTTCGCGACGAGAGCCGCCGGCGCCACCGAACCGGAGTGCATCGAGTGGCCTGCAGGGTGGCCGGACTCGGCGCGCTGCGGGAGGGACTCGACCTCGAGGAAGCGGCCGACGTGATCGCCGGGATGACCGATACGCAGGTCGCGCGGACCTTCGTGATCGAATACGGCTGGGACTGGGACCGCTGGCACGCGTGGACGCTCGCCGCGCTGGCCGGCATGGTGCTGAAACCGACGGGGCCCGCCCCCTCTGCACGCCCGGCTTTGCCGCCATGGACAACATAGCGCGAGGGAGGGGGCTTGCCGCAAGCGACCCAAACGTGCTGACCATGACTCGTTCGCTGAGCCGATCACGGCCAGAGCCTTTGGAGCCAGGAGTTGCGGAATGGGTGCGTTGCCTTTGGCAGGTGAGTCGACCGGGAGCGCTGATCCGGTCGAGGCGTTGGCGGCGAGGAGGAGGGCGACCGGCGCTGTGCGGTCGGTCGGTCGGCGCGAGATGGCTGTCCCTGTCCGGTGCGGCGCTCGTCGGGGAGCGGCCGTGACCGACCATGCGGTGGTGGTCGCAGGAGGCGGGCCCACCGGGCTGATGCTGGCGGGCGAGCTGGCCCTGGCGGGGATCGACGTCGTCATCGTCGAACGGCGCGCCAGTCAGGATCTCGACGGATCGCGAGCAGGGGGTCTGCACTCCCGCACCATCGAGGTGCTCGATCAGCGTGGCATCGCAGAGCGGTTCCTCTCGGCGGGGCAGAAACATCCGTTCGTGGGCTACGCCGGGACCTTCCTGGACATCAGCGACTTCCCCACCCGCCACAACTACATCCTTGCGCTCTGGCAGAGCCACTTCGAGCCCATCCTGGCCGGCTGGGTCGAAGAGCTCGGGGTTCCGATCCTCCGCCGCTGCGAGGTGGTCGGCTTCGCCCAGGACGACACCGGCGTCGATGTCGCGCTGTCCGGCGACGCGTCGCTCAGGGCGGAGTACCTCGTGGGGTGCGACGGAGGGCGCAGCCTGATCCGCAAGGCGGCCGGCATCGACTTCCCCGGGTGGGACCCGACATCCAGCTACCTGATCGCCGAGGTCGAGATGGACGAGGAGCCGAAGATCGGCATGCGCCCCGAGGGCGGCGGCATCGGTCCCAAGAACCGGGAGGAGGGTGGGGGGCCGTACGGGGTCGTGCTGCTCGAGAAGGAGGTCGAGCACACCGACGAGCCGACCCTGCAGTATCTCCGCGAGGCGCTCGTCGCCGCCTACGGGACGGACTACGGGGTGCACAGCCCCACGTGGATCTCCCGGTTCACCGACATGACCCGGCAGGCGGCGTCCTACCGCTCCGGACGGGTGCTGCTCGCAGGCGACGCGGCCCACGTGCACGGCCCGCAAGGGGGACAGGGCCTCAACACGGGCGTGCAGGATGCCGTGAACCTGGGATGGAAGCTGGCCCAGGTGGTCGACACGATCTCACCCGAGAGCCTCCTGGACACCTACCACGCCGAACGGCATCCGGTCGGGGCCCGGGTGTTGCAGAACACCATGGCCCAGGTCGCGCTCAGCCGCATCGACGAGCGCAGCAGGGCCCTCCGGGCGGCCATGCTCGAACAGCTGAGCATGGACGAGCCGCGCAGGCGCACCGCGGCGATGATCTCCGGCCTCGACATCCACTACGACCTCGGAGAGGGACACCCGCTGCTCGGGCGGCGCATGCCCGACCTCGACCTGCAGACCGCCGACGGTGCCACGCGCGTGTTCACCCTGCTGCACGACGCCCGGCCCGTGCTCCTCAACCTCGGTGAACCCGGCGGTTTCGACATCTCTGCCTGGGCGGATCGAGTCCGGTTGGTCGACGCCAGGCACGACGGCACCTGCGAGCTCCCGGTCCTCGGCGAGGTCGCTGCGCCCCCGGCCCTGTTGATCCGACCCGACGGGTACGTCGCCTGGGTGGGCGACCTCACCGACCCCGAGCTGCCGCGAGCACTCGCGACCTGGTTCGGAGCGGCCACCCCGGCTCATTGAACCCGAAATCCGCCGACCGCCAGGGCGCCAGTCGAATGCAATGAGTTCCGCGCTGTGGCACCGTCTGAGTCCCATGCGAATCGTCATCAGCGAGTTCATGAGTCTCGACGGCGTCGTTCAAGCCCCCGGGGGCGCCGAGGAGGACACCGACGGCGGGTTCCGGCACGGCGGCTGGTCGATGCCTTTCTTCGACGAGGAGGTGATGGGCCCGGCCTTCGACGAGATGGTCGGTCGGACCGACGCCCTGCTCTACGGCCGGCGCACCTGGCAGGTGATGGCCGGAGCGTGGCCCGACCGGGCCGGTGATCCCTTCGCCGACTGGATCAACGGCGTCCAGAAATACGTCGTGTCGAGCACGCTGACCGAGGCGGACCTGACCTGGGGACCCACCGCGCTCATCCCCGGCGACACCGTGCTCGAGGCGGTGGCCGAGCTCCGCGACCGACCCGGCCGGGACCTCAACATGATCGGCAGCTCCCAGCTGGTGCGGACGCTCCTCGCCGCCGATCTCGTCGACGAGCTCAGCCTCATGATCGAGCCGATCGTTCTCGGCGGGGGCAAGGGCATCTTCCCCGACGACGGCGCGGCCCGCACCTTCGAGCTGCTGTCGGCGACGACCACGAGTACCGGCGTCCAGGTCTGCCGCTACCAGCGAGTCCGCTAGGGGGGTCACTCGGCCTCCACGCCCAGGAGGCGCTGGTCCTGGCGGCGGTCTCAGAGCGGCTGCACGTCCAGCGGGGAGCCGGCCAGGTCGTCGGGGGTCACGGGCGACGCCACGAACGACACCTCGGCCCCGGCGAGCCGGCGCACCGCCGCCGCCACCAGGTGCTCCTCCGTGGGCCGGTCCTGGAAGAACTGCCACTCGCCCGATTCCATCCCGGTCCCGGCCGCAATGGTGACTGCGATGGGATCGAAGGCGAAGGAGAAGCTCTGGAGCGAACGCCGGAGGCCTTCGCCGGTCGCCTTGATGAACGCCTCCTTCAGCGTCCACAGCCGGAAGAAGGCGTCGCGCCCGCCGTCGGCGGCATCCGCCCGCACGAGCGCCACCTCGTCGGGCGTGAAGTAACGCCGGGCGATGTTCCCGAAGAAGGGGGCCCGGTCGCATCTCTCCGCGTCGACGCCGACATCGTGCCCGTAGGCGACCGCGGCGGCAACCAACCCGCGGCAGTGGGCCAGGTTGCAGCGCAGCGGTGATTCCAGCGCGGGGTCGATCTCGGGCTTGCCCCGCTGGTCGACGACGAAGCGCCACGCCCCCGCCGGGTACGGGCCGACGCTCGCCAGCAGGGACCGCACCAGGGCGTGCGCCCCGATGTACGTCACACGGTCGGAGTCGAAGCGGAAGCGGTCGGCGCGGGCGATCTCGTCGGGATCGAGCCACCCGCGCCAGGACGCGACCGTGGCCGGGGGCACGTCGCCGACCTCCATCCACCGGACCAGGACCTCGTCGGGCTGCATCGGAGCCGTCCTTGGCCTCATGGGCAAGCTTTCCTCCTCCCGAAACGTACTATCGGGGGCCCGAGCCGCCGACCGAAGTTTGGCGCGGTGTGCGTACGTCAGGGGCCGCAGTCTGAGGGCGGCGCATGCACCAGACTTGCCCGATGGCCGTCGGGTGGATGGTGGGCCGCTACCTCGAGCGGCTGAGCTCCGATTGGGCCGGGCGTTCGCGTGGTTGCTCCGCGCCCTGGGCTACACCGTCGATCTCCACGAAGCCGCCGTCTTCACCCCTGACGGGACACCCGGGCCCCATTTCGACCACCTCGTGCTGTGCGTCCGCCTTGCCGAGCCCTGGCTCGTCGACGTCGGGTTCGGCGACAACCACTCGGAGCCGCTTCTCCTCCGGACGGGCAACGACCAGGTGGACCGAAACGGGACCTTCCACCTCATCCCGGCTCCCGACGCGTCCGATGTCGCCGGCTCGGCAGACGCCGCGGATCTCCTGCGCGACGGCAAGCCGCAGTACCGCGTGACGCTCCGGCCTCATCCGCTCTCGGCCTTCGCGACCATGTGCCGCTTCCATCAGACGTCGCCCGAGTCCCATTTCACACCGCAACACCGTCTGCTCGCGGGCCACACCTGACGGTCGGGTGACGGTGAGGAGCCGGACGCTCATCGTCACCTCGGACGGATCCCGGGTCGAGCGACAGCTCGACGACCAGGAGCTGCTCGCCTGCTACCGGAACACGTTCGGACTGGATCTGGCGCGGCTGCCCGAGCTCGCGGAATGAAGCTCTGCCGCTGAGCAGGGGGAGATCCACATAGCCGTCGCACACGCCGCCGCTCAGAGACCGTCCTCGAGTGGTGACCTCTCTTGAAGCATGGCCCGCAAAGGCTCGAGGTCGGATTGGTGGGCTGCCGCGGCCTCGAGGTGGCCCCGCTCGCGTTCGAGGTCGGCCAGCTCGGCCAGCGTCGTCACCTGGAGACGGAGGTCTCCGGCGGAACGGACGATTGCGAGCCGCTCCTCGCACACCGCGATCGCACCGTCGACGTCCCCGCGCCTGCTCAGCGCTCTGCTCAGGATCTCGAGGCTCCAGACGCCCGGGTCGTCCCGGCTCCTGCACTCCTCGAGGGTCCGGCGGGCCAACGCGATCGCCTCGTCGAAGTTCTCCGCGCCGAGCTCGGCCAGGGCGAGAACGTTCCGCTCCATGCTCTCCGCCCACGGCTCGCGGTCCGGCAGACGTTCCCGGGTCTCCAACGCCTGGATCGCGGCATTCCTCGCCTCCGCCCACTGCCCCAGCTGCCCGAAGGCATACGAGCGGACGTGGATCGCCCAGGCCTCGGAGTACAGGTCGCCGAGATCGCGGCTGAGGGCGAGAGCGCGGTCGGCGACCACGAGTGACTCGGCGGCCCTACCGACGCCCTGGAGCACGTTGGCGAGAAGCGTCAGCACGGTCGCCAGACCGCGGTCGTCCCCGAACCGGTCGTATATATCCGTCGACCGCTGCGCCAGCTCGATCGCCTTGGCCAACTCCCCGCCCGCCCGCACCACATTCGCTGCGACCTGGAGGACGTCGGCCCGAACCAGGGCTGCGGCCCGCGCTCGCCCACCCTGCCGGGCAGGCGCGTCGTCGAGGACGCGGAGGGCAGCGCGACAACAGCGGACCGACAGGCGCGGATTCCGTTCCTGAAGCAGGCTGGCGACGCCCGCCAGAACCTCGGCCGCACCGACCTCGTCGCGCTGTTCGGACCGGTAGGCGAGCGCCAGTCGGAAGTCCCTTAGACCATCATGCGGCCGCCCCAGGCTGTGGTAGCAGTGACCGCGGCTGGCCAGCACGTCGGCGATGGCGGCGCTCACCGTCCCGCTCCTGCCCGGGTCCCGCTCGCATGACCGGAGCTGACGAAGGGCCAGAGTCGACGTCGTCTCCCAGTCCGTCCAGTACCCACGCATCCAGAGAAAACGCGAAGCTGCCTGCGCCAGCTCCCATGTCACCTGGCCCAGGCTCAACTCCTGAGCGAGCCGGATGCCCTCGACCAGCGCGTGCCGCTCCGTCTCGAACCACGCAAGGGCTTCGATGGCCCTCTGGCGCGGCGGACTGGGCCGGACCGGGTCGAGGGCGCGATCGAGGCGCGTCGGGTCAGGCCCGGCGTGGCGGCGTCCCTCGGCGGGCCCCCGAGCACCCGGCAGCGCGGCATCGTGCTGGCGCGCCTGCTCCCGGTACCACCCGACCGCTCGGGCCACCGACTCACGGCGCTCCACAGGATCGAGCGCGAGGAGCTCCGCGGCGAACTCCCGCAGGAGGTCGTGAAGGGTGAACCGCTGCTCGTGGGCGCGGCCCTCGACAAGTTGGTACTCGATGAGGTCGTCGACGAGACGTCCCGCCTCCCGCGGCTGGCGGTCGAGCAGCACGGGCAGGAGGGGGGCTGGAATGTCCGGGCCGGGCGCCGCACCGAGGCTTCGAAACGCTCGTGCGTGCTCGCTGTCGAGGTCGTCGTAGGTCAGGCGGAAGCAGGCCCGTAGCCGCCCCCGGATGTCGAGGACGTCGAGAACGTCGGGCGCGGTGAGGTGGCGGGCCAGGTCGACCATCCCCCAATCCGGGCGGAGGACCAGTCGACCGGCGGCGTTGCGAATCGCCAACGGATGGTGGCCGCAACGGGTGACCACGACCCGTGCCGCCTCACGGTCCGCGTCGGTGCTGACGAGACCAGCCGGCGCCACGGTGCCGAGAAGCAGGAGCGCGTCCTCGTGGTTCATCACCTCGAGGCGGACGTGGTCGAGTCCGGCGACGCCGACGAGTGGCGTCCGGCTGGTGACCAACACCACCGTGCCCGGGTGGTTCGGGACGAGGGGCAGCACCTGGTTCTCGTCGTGGGCGTTGTCGAGCACGAGGACGGCGCCTCCGTCCTCGTGGAGAAGGCGTTCGAGCATGATCTGCCGGCCTTCGACGGTCGCCGGAAGGTCACCGACGCCTCGCGTCAGTGCTCGGAGAAGCGTCCCCAGGGCATGCAGGGGAGTCACCGGCCGCGTGTCGGCCCCCCGCAGGTTCACGGACAAGGCGTGGGTGAAGCGGTCCGCCACCAGTCGGGCGACGTGCGTGGCCAGTGCCGATTTGCCCACGCCTCCCATACCGCTGATCCCCACGAGAACCGGAGCAGAACGGGTGGGATCGCTGATGGCGTCGACTGCTGCGAACAGCCTCTTGCGTTCGGCCCTGCGCCCGACAAACTCTCCGATGTCCGCGTCGAGTGTGTCGACGCCCCGGGTGTCCGGAGAATCGGAGGCCGCGAGTGTTCCGAGGTACAGCACCGGGCACGCGACCTGATCGACACCGTGGCGGTCGATGCGCACGCGACCCTCGGCAACGGCTCGCTCGGGGGGAAAACCAAGTGCCAGGAAGCGGTAGAAGGAGCCTGCGAACTGGATGGCCGCCTGGTCCAGGATCCGGAACTGCATGGCGACGACGGCCGGAACGCCGTTGGCCACGAGGGTTGTCGCCATGCTGACGAAATGGTCCGCCGGAGCGTTGCGGGCGCCCTCGCACGAGTTGAGAACGACGAGGGATGGTCCTTGGCGCGACCTCGCGTCCGTTCCGAGGCCCGGCTGGTCGTACACGACGTTGGTCAGGGTCATGCTGTCCACGACATCCGTCGCGCCGTGCGGATCCTCCAGGAGGATCACGCTACGCCCACCGTCGAGCGCTCCATGGCCGATGACGTGGAGGACGTCGTAGCGAGGCCCTGTCCTCGTTCGCTCCCGCAGTGCCTCGAGCGACGGCGACGTGAGCGGCTCCCCGACGACATCGCGCCCTGAATCGTCGATGGCGGCGGCGATGTCTCTGAGCTCCTCCTGGATCTCAAGGGGTGAGACCCCCAGGGGGCTGGCGGCCACGAGGAGGACGCGAACGCTGCCCGGAAGCGTGAACGGACGAGTGGAGCGACCCCCGAGGTGGCGCACGATGTGGACCTGGCGGGCGAGGAGCACCTGATGGCGGTCGGCCCGCATGAGCTCCCAGGGCAGGTCCACCAGCTCCGGGACGTTCTCGAACGTCAGGACCACCCGGAGCGCGTTGTAACTCGGGTCGGTGCGGATGAGCGCGCAACCGCGATCGAGCAGGGTTTCGACTTCGCCAGCGAACAGCCCGGCGTACAACAGGGCGCCGAGCTCCTCGCTCGGCTCGTCGAGGCCGAGCTCCGGAGGCGGCGCGAGATTGCGGCCCACAGCGGTGTCGGCGGCGCGGTCGGGGCGACCCTCGCCCCGGACGCCGTCCAGGAGGACTCCGGCATGGGCCCGGTCGAAGCCGAGCGATCCGACAGCGGTCCCGAGATCGCGCAGCTCGGCGTGCACCCGCTCCCCCGGTCCGAACGAGATCTCGAGGTCGAGGTAGCGCTCGCGGGGACGCGTCACGGCGCGGCTCGCCCGCCATCCGAGGGCACGAGAAGCGGAGACACGCTCGAATCGACCGCCGTCGGAGCCGAGGCCCTAGCGCGGCTCCTCGGCCTCCGGCGCCGGGCCCGATGCCAACTGGAACACCATGGCGCCGAGCGTACCGGCGGGAAATCCCGGCCCCGGCGGACACCGACATCGAACGGGCCGGACCTGGCTAAGGTCGGGGCGATGGCGAGGTGCGAGAACTGCGGCAAGGAGGACAAGGCGAGCACGGCCACGTTGTGCCCCTCCTGCCTGCACCACAAGAAGAAGCAGGAGCAGCGAGCCGCGGGCGAGGCGAACAAGCGCGTCGCTTCCCCGAAAGACCCGGCACCTCCTGACATGGACGAGCTCCGGGAACGCCTGCGCCGGGTGGAAGAGGGCCTGGCCGAATAACGCCGCAGCTCTGGCGACGCGTCCGGAGCCCGCCGACCTAAGGTTCGTCCCGATGGCGGCTTGGCGGGGCGGAATCGGCGCGGCGATCGGTGGGCGACGCCGGCCGTCGGACCACCGTCGCACGGCCTCGGCCCGCCTGGCCGGGGTCGACTGGGTGTGGCGTTTCGGGATACCCCTCCTCGCCGCCGGGCTGGCCTACGTGCTGGTGCGGGGGATGTGGGGGGCGGACCCGGTGAACGGGCTCGACACCCAGGCCCACCTGGTCCGCACCGACTTCGGCCTGCGCCAGATCTTCGGTCGGGGCCACCTCGACGGCTGGGCCCCCAGCCCCGGGGTCGGCTCGGAGATCTTCCTCTTCTACGGCCCCGGCCTCGCCCTCCTGACCGGGGCGGTGCGGGTGGTCTCGTTGGGCCTCCTCTCCACGGCCGGCGCCTTCAAGGTCCTCCTTTTCGTGTCCTTCCTGGCCGTCCCCCTGGCCGTCGTCTACCTGGCCCGGAGCCTCGGGCTGTCGCATCGGGCGTCGGCGCTGGCGGGCATCCTCGGCCTGGGCGTCTCGAGCGTCTACGGACCGGGGATCGCCGGCACGTTCGAGATCGGCCTCGTCCCCCACCAGGTGGCGGCCCCGTTCGCCGTCCTCGGGTTGGGCGTCGTGGTGCGCATGTGGCTCGACCCGGGTCCCGGGCGGGCCGTGTCGCTCTGCCTGGCCCTGAGCATCCTGGTGCTCGTCCATCCCATCTCGGCCGTCATCCTGGCGGTGCTGGGTGCGGTGGTGATCGGCCTGATGGAGCTGGAGTCGGCCGTCGTCGAGCACCGGCGGGCCGGTGGCTGGGAAGGGCGGCGCGCCGCCCGCCGCCGCCGGATGCGGCGGGCCCGGCAGGGCCGGCAGCTCCGCCTGCCGGGGATGGAGGCCTTCCTGCCGGAGCCGGCCGCGCCCCGCCGGCGCCAGGCGATCCTGTGGGCGGCCGTCGCCGGCGTCCTGGTGGCCGCGCTGACCGCGTTCTGGCTTCTCCCCTTCCTCGCCCACCAGGACCTCGGTGGCGCGGCCGGCGGGTGGGCCACCCCGAGCCTGTGGTTCCGGCTGGACGAGGTGCTCGACGGAAAGATCCTCTTCCGGCCCTACGTCGCGTGGTTCCTGGTGGCGGGCATGGCGCTCGTCCTGGTGGTGCGGCCGGGACACCGACCGGTGGCCATGGCCCTGGCCCCGTTGGCCTACCTGGCGGTGGCCCACACGGTGGAGGCCCGGTTCCCGTTCAACGGGCTGGCGTTCCAGCTGCCGAACCGTGGCCTCGGCTACGCCGGGTTGCTGGCGGTGCTGCCCCTGGCGGCGGCCGTCGACCACCTGGCCCGCCGGATCCCGTGGCCGGCGCCGGCCTCCGCCGTCGCGGCCGGGCTGGCGGTGGCTATCGGCGTATGGCCGATGCTTCCGCTGGCGGACGTGAGCCAGGGTTCGGTGCCCCGGCCCGAGGCCAGGGAGGCGGCCCGCCGGCTCAACCGCCTCGTTCCCCCGCACGCCCGATTCGCGGTCGAGCGCCAGCACTTCGAACGCGATGCCACCGGCCTGGGCTCGCCGCCGTTCTGGCTGGCGCTGACGTCAGGCCGATCCGCGGTGAACGCCTTCGCGCCCGAGGCGTCGACCGCTCCCATCCCGATGTTCGTGGGCGACTCGATGACCGAGGGACCGCCCGAGGAGGCGGCCGACCGGCTGGCGCGCTACGGCGTGACCCACATCGTCCTGACGTCGGCCCAGAGCTTCGACCGTTTCGCGGCGTCGGGGCGGTACCGCCTGGAGTGGATCGAGGAGCGGCTGTCGATCTTCGCTGTCACCCCCGCCGCCGACCGGCCGGAGCCGTCATCCCTGGTCTCGACCAGCGGCCCCGCCCGGGCGACGCTCATCCGGGCCGAGGCGGAGCACATCCGGGTTGAGGTCACGGTCGCGGAACCGGCGGGGGTGAGGGCCACCCTGGCGGTGGCGTGGTCGCCCAAGTGGTCGATGCGGTTCGACGGCGAGGCCATCGCCTTCCGGCGCAGCGACCTCGGCCTGGTCGAGGTCGACCTCCCGGTCGGCACCCACACCATCGACCTGTCCTTCCGGCGAGACCGGTGGGACGCGGCCGGCGCGGCCGTGACCGCGATGGCCCTCCTCGGGGGGGCGGTCGTCGTGGCCGGGGGACGTGCGACCGCGGCGACCGCGACCGTCCGTCCGTCCGGCTGGCCGGCGTGACACGCGGCGCCGACCGTCAGGCCCGCCGCCCGCCGGTGTCGGCCGGCGCGTGAGCGCGCCCGGTTCGGCGGCGCCACCCCTACGCCAGCGGGCGTAGCCGGCGGTGCGCCCCCCGGGGGACGACGGACGGGGCGTGCGGGCCTACCGTTCCGGCATGGGGTCGACGTCGAGGAGCGCCGTCTGGATCAGCGCCCTCGGGATCGCGCTCTTCCAGGTGGTCGGCTCGTTCGGGGCGTCGGACGAGCAGCCCGAGCGGCGGGCGATCGACGCCCTCGCCATCGTGCTCGTGCTCGTGGGGCCGGCAGCCCTCGCCGGGCGGGACCGGTGGCCGCTCGCGGCGGTGGCGGCGGCGGTGGGCGCAGCCGATGTCTACGTCGGGCTGGGATACCCGTACGGACCGATCTTCGTGAGCGTCGCGGTCGCCCTCTTCACCGCCGTGCAGGCCGGGCGGCGGCGCTCGACGTGGACCCTGGCGGCGGCCGGCTACGCCGGGTTCGTCGTGGCCAGCCTCCTCGACCCGCGGGCCGACCCGCGACCGGGGGCGGTGCACCTGGCCCTGGTGGCGGGATGGCTCGTCGTGGTCCTGGCCGTGTCGGAGGTCGTCCGCATCCGTCGGCAGCACGCCGCCGACCTGGAGCGGGCCGAGCACGACGAGCGCCGGCGCCGGATCGGCGAGCAGCGGTTGCTCCTGGCCCAGGAGCTGCACGACGTCCTCGCCCACAACATCTCCCTCATCAACGTGCAGGCCAGCGTCGCCCTCCACCTCCTCGACGACGAGCCGGAGCGGGCCCGGCCCGCTCTCACCACCATCAAGGAGGCGAGCCGGGACGCCCTCCACGAGCTGCGCACCGCCCTCGACCTCCTGCGCCGGGGCGAGGGCGAGGAGGCGCCCCGCTCCCCCGAACCCCGGCTGGCCGACCTCGGCGCCCTCGTGGACGGGGTGCGGGCCGGGGGGCTCGACGTTCGGTTGGACGACGACGGTCCGCCGACCCCCCTCCCGGCGGGGGTGGAGCTGGCCGCCTACCGCATCGTCCAGGAGGCGCTCACCAACGTCACCCGCCACGCCCGGGCCCGCTCCGTCACCGTCCGCCTCACCTATGAGGACGGCGTGACCGTCGAGGTGACCGACGACGGCGTCGGCGGCCCTCCGGCCGTCGCACCGGGAAACGGCATCATCGGGATGACCGAGCGGGCGGCGTCCCTCGGCGGCCGCGTCGACGCCGGTCCCCGGCCGGACGGGGGCTTCCGCGTCTCGGCCCACCTCCCGGCGGGCCAACGGTGACCCCGCCCGCCAGTCGCGCCATCGACCAGTCCGCGCACTTGCCCCCTCAGCCGTGTAATTGCGCGGATCAGTCGGGGGGTGGCGCCACGACGTCTGACCAGTTCGCGCACTTGCCCCCTCACGCGTGCAATTGCGCGGATCAGTCGGGGCGGTCGTGATCTCGATCGTCATCGCCGACGACCAGGCGCTCGTGCGGGGCGGGTTCCGGGCCCTGCTCGACGCCCAGGAGGACATCACCGTGGCGGGGGAGGCGTCCGACGGCGACGAGGCCGTGCGCCTGGCCCTCGAGCTGCGGCCCGACGTGGTGCTCATGGACATCCGCATGCCGGGCGTCGACGGGCTCGCCGCCACCCGGCGCATCGCCGACGACGACCGCCTGGCCGACGTGAAGGTGATCATCCTCACCACGTTCGACCTCGACGAGTACGTCTTCGAGGCCATCCGCATCGGGGCCAACGGGTTCCTGGTCAAGGACACGGAGCCGGCCGAGCTCCTGCGGGCGGTGCGGGCGGTGGTGGCGGGCGACGCCCTCCTGTCCCCGCGGATCACCCGCCGCCTGATCGAGGAGTTCGCCAACCGGGCCAAGGACCCCGCGGGCCGGCCCGGGCTGTCCGACCTGGCCCGGCTCACCGACCGGGAGCGGGAGGTGGTGGCGCTCGTCGCCGAGGGCCTGACCAACGACGAGATCGCCGGCCGCCTCGTGATGAGCGGGGCCACGGCCAAGACCCACGTGAGCCGGGCCATGATCAAGGTCGGCGCCCGGGACCGGGCCCAGCTGGTGGTCTTCGCCTACGAGACCGGCCTCGTCCGCCCCGGCTGGCGCCACGACCGCTAGCGGGTACCCCACCGGAGGTAGGCGGACAGCCTCCCCCCGTAGGACGACACCCCCGGCCGCCGGCAGGACGATGGCCGCATGACAACCGCCCTGTCCGTCACCGGACTCACCAAGCGCTATGGCAACCGGACCGCCGTCGACCATCTCGACATCGAGTTGCCGTCCGGGGTGGTGGCCGGCTTCGTCGGGCCCAACGGCGCCGGCAAGACCACGACCATGGCCATGCTCCTCGGTCTGGTCCGGCCGACGTCGGGCACCGGCACCGTGCTCGGATCGTCGATCGAGGAGCCCGCCGCCTACCTGCCCCGCGTGGGCGCGCTCATCGAGACCCCCGCCTTCTACCCGTCCCTCACCGGGGCCGAGAACCTACGGGTGTTCGCCACGGTCGGCGGGCAGAGCACGTCGCCGATCCCCGCCCTGCTCGAAACGGTCGGGCTCGGGGGGCGGGGCGACGACCGGTACCGCAGCTACTCACTCGGCATGAAGCAGCGCCTGGGCATCGCCGCCGCCCTCCTCGGCGACCCCGACCTGCTCATCCTCGACGAGCCCGCCAACGGCCTCGACCCCCAGGGGGTCCGGGAGATGCGATCCCTCGTCGGCCGGCTGGCGGGCACCGGCCGGACCGTCCTCGTCTCCTCCCACGACCTCAGCGAGCTCGAGCAGGTGTGCGACTGGCTGGTGTTGATCGACACCGGCCGGTCGCTCTACCAGGGTCCCACCCAGGACCTGCTCCACGGCGTGAGCGGAGGGCTGGCCGTCGTGCCCCAGCACCCGGAGGACCGGCACCTGCTGCGGGACCTGCTCGTGGCGGGCGGCCACCAGGTCGACGCCCGGGACGACCGGCTGGTGGTCGGCGTCACCGGCGTCAACGGCGGCGACATCGGCGATCTGGCCGCCTCGGTCAACCGGGCCGCGTTCGACGCCGGCATGGTGCTGGTGGAGCTCAGCCCGCTGCGCACGACTCTCGAAGACCGCTATCTCTCGATGGTGCAAGGAGGTTCACGATGACCCGGTTCCCGATGGTGCGGATCGTCCACGCCGAGCTGCTCCGCCTGGTGCGACGCCGCCCCATGGCGGTCTCCGCCGCCGCCGCCCTGCTGTTCTCGGTCGTGGCCACGCTGACCGTGTTCTCCACCGCCCGGGGGTCGGTCGGTGGCGCCCCCTCCCGCCGGGCCGGCACCACGCTGGCCGCCCTGACCGGCCCCGGCGGAGGGACCGAGGCGTTCGCCGTCGGCGCCTCGTTCGTCGGCTTCCTGGTGTTCGTCACCATCATCGCCCTCGTCGCCACCGAGTTCTCGACGGGGACGTTCCGGGCCCTGCTCCTGCGCGACCCCCACCGTCTCCGGGTCATCGTGGGCAAGCTGGCCGGGATCCTGCTGGTGGCGGCCGGCGTGGTGGCGGTGGCCGAGGCGTTCACCTTCGCCATGTCGCTGGTCGTGGCGCCCACCAGGGACGTCGCCACCTCCGGCTGGTTCTCGCCGGAGAGCGCGGGCGCCGGGCTGCGGGACTACGTCACCGTGCTGGCCGGCGTGACCGGATGGGCCATCTTCGGCACCACCCTCGCGGTCGTCTTCCGGTCGGCGCCGCTCGCCCTCGGCGTCGGCTTCGCCTGGGCCGGGCCCTTCGAGAACATCATCGTCGACTCCTGGCAGGCCGGTTACCGGTACTTTCCGGGCCAGGTCCTGGCGTCGCTCATCCAGGGCGGGACGACCGAGCTGGGCATCGGCCGGGCCGTGCTCACCGCCGCCCTCTACGCCGGCGTGGCGGCCGCCGCCACCCTCGTGCTCGTCTCCCGGAGGGATGTGACCGCCTGACCTTCGCCCGGTTAGCGTCGAACGATGGCGGGCGGCTGTGGGGTGACGGATGGCGAAGATTCTCCTCGTCGAGGACAACGAGTTGAACCGGGACATGCTCTCGCGCCGGCTCGTCCGGAGGGGGTTCGACGTGGTCATCGCCGTCGACGGCGGCGAAGGGGTGGAGAAGGCCCGCACGGCGGGTCCCGACCTCGTCCTGCTCGACATGAGCCTGCCGGTCATCGACGGGTGGGAGGTCGCCCGGCGCCTGAAGTCGTCGGACGACACCCGGTCGATCCCCATCATCGCCCTCACCGCCCACGCCATGGCGGGTGACCGGGAGCGCGCCCTCGAGGCGGGATGCGACGACTACGACACCAAGCCCATCGAGCTGGACCGGCTGCTGGCGAAGGTGGCCGCGCTGCTGGGTACCGCCGGATGACCTCCCCCCTCCCGGATCGTCCACCGGAGCCGAGCTACTCCTTCACCAGCCAGCTCCGCCACGACATCCGGACCCAGCTCAACCACATGGTCGGCTACACCGAGCTGCTGTCCGACGACGTTCGCGGGCCCAACCGGCAGGCGGTTTCGGCCGCCCTGGCCGAGATGGGCGACGCCGGCGAGCGGGCGGTGGCGGCGGTGGACGAGTTCCTGCAGCCGTCCACCCTGGACCGGGCCACGTCGCTGGCCGCCGTCGGACGGGCCATCGACACCGTCCTGGACCGGGTGGCGTTCCTCCTGGAGAAGACGTCGGCATGGGACAGGGAGGACGCGGTGCTCGACCTCCTGCGCATCCAGTCCGCCGCCCGCCACGCCCTGGCCCTCGCCACCCACCCGCAGGTGGGGGCCCGGCTGGTCGGCACCGGCACGGTCGGCACCGGCACCGGCACCGCCAAGGGCGCCGGGACCCCCGCCCCGGTCGAGCCGGATCTGCCCGATTCGGGTGCGATCCCTCCCCTGTCACCGGTGCCCTTGTCGGGCGGCTGGTCGGGGGGCGGCACCGTCCTGGTGGTCGACGACGACGACGCCAACCGGGACGTGCTCTCCCGCCGGCTCGAGCGCCTGGGCTACAGCGTCCGCTCCGCCGCCGACGGCCGCCAGGGCTTGGAGCTGCTGCGGGCCGAGCCGTTCGACCTGGTCCTCCTCGACCTGATGATGCCGGGGATGAACGGCTACGAGGTGCTGGAGGCGTGCCGCGAGGACGCCGTCCTGGGCGCCGTCCCCATCATCATGATCTCGGCCCGGGACGAGATCGACGACGTGGTGGAGTGCATCAGCCTGGGGGCCGAGGACTACCTCCCCAAGCCCGTCGACCCCGTGCTGCTGGAGGCCAGGGTGAGCGCGTCCCTGGAGAAGAAGTGGCTCCGGGACAAGGAGCGGGCGCTGCTGGCGACCGTCCAGGAGCAGGCCGCCACCCTGGCCCAGTGGAACGCCGGCCTCGAGGCCAGGGTCGGCCAGCACGTGGCGGAGATCGAGCGCCTGGCCCGCCTGCGCCGGTTCCTGTCGCCCCAGGTGGCCGACCTGATCCTCTCGTCGGGCGACGAGGCGGTGTTGCAGAGCCATCGCAGCAAGATCTCCGTCCTGTTCTGCGACCTGCGGGGATTCACCGCCTTCGCCGAGCAGGCCGAGCCGGAGGAGGTCATGGCCCTGCTGGGCGAGTTCCACGCCGCGGTGGGGGCCTTGATCCACCGCTTCGAGGCGACGGTCGGTTTCTTCGCCGGCGACGGGTTGATGGCGTGCTTCAACGACCCCATCCCCTGCCCCGACCCGGCCGAGCGGGCGGTGCGGCTGGCCGTGGCCATGCGGGACACCATGGGCGAGCTGACCCGGGACTGGCGCAAGCGGGGCCACGAGGTCGGCTTCGGCATCGGGGTGACCTTCGGCTACGCCACCCTCGGCCAGATCGGCTTCGAGGGCCGCTACGACTACGGCGTGATCGGCACGGTCGTCAACCTGGCCGCCCGCCTGTGCGACCAGGCCCGCTCCGGGCAGATCCTCATCAGCCGCCCCACCCATGTCGCGGTGGAGGACGTGGTCGAGGTCGAGGACCTGGGCACTCTCATCCTCAAGGGCTTCCACGCCCCCGTGGCCGCCTTCAACGTCCTGGCCGTCAGGGGTCAGTAGCGGGAGGTTCGATCTCGCCGGCCGGATGGCGGACCACCAGCACGGACGGGATGGAGGGGCCGGCGCAGTATTTGTCCAGCAGGCCGAGCAGCCGGTCGCGGTCGATGGGCTTGGTCAGGTACTCGGCCGCGCCCAGGGAGTAGCCCAACGCCTTCTCGTCGACGACGGTCAACACGATCACCGGGATCGCGCTCAGCTCGGGGTCGGATTTGAGCCTGCTCAGCACGCTCCAGCCGTCGCCGTGGGGCATGATCACGTCGAGGACGATGGCGTCGGGGCGCAGGTCGCGGGCCATGCGGAGGCCGTCCTCCCCGTCGGCGGCGGTGGCCACCCGGTAGCCGTCACCCCCGAGGAAACGCTGGAGGAGGTCGCGCACCGCGGGGTCGTCGTCGACCACCAGGACGTCGGGCCCGGCGCCGGACGGCGCCGGCGCCCCCACGGGCTTCTCCCGGGCGGCGTCGGGCACGACCGCGGGCAGGCGGATGGTGAAGGTCGACCCGCGACCGGGCTCGCTCTCGGCGACCACGTCGCCCCCCATCAGCCGGCAGAGGTCGCGGCTGATCGCCAGGCCCAGGCCACTGCCGCCGTAGCGCCGGGTGGGGGACGAGTCCACCTGGGTGAAGGGCCGGAACAACCGGCCCAGCTGCTCGGCCGTCATCCCGATCCCGGTGTCGGCGACCGCAATGGCGATCCACGGGCCGGCCTCGTCGGTCTCCCGCCGCACGTCGAGCGTGATGGCGCCCGCCTCGGTGAACTTGGCCGCGTTGGCGACCAGGTTGAGCAGCGCCTGGCGGACCTTGGTGAGGTCGGCCCGCATCGACCCGACGTCGTCGGCGACGTGGACGGCGAGGCTGCTCCGGTTCTGCTCGACGAGGGGCCGCACCGTGGCCGCGACGTCGTCGACCATGGTCGACACGTCGAAGGTCTCCAGGTAGAGAGCCATCTTGCCGGCCTCGATCTTGGACAGGTCGAGGATGTCGTTGATCACGTTCAACAGGTGCTTGCCGGAGCGGCGGATCTTCTCCAGGTCGTCGATCATTCCGTCCTGGCCGAGGTCGACCAGGTCCTCCTCCAGGATCTCGCTGTAGCCGATGATGGCGTTGAGCGGGGTGCGCAGCTCGTGGCTCATGCTGGCCAGGAAGGCGCTCTTGGTGCGGCTGGCGCTCTCCGCCGCGTCCCTCGACTGCTGCAGCGCGGCCTCGGCCCGGGTCCGCTCCAGCACCCGACCCAGCTGGGTTCCGACGCTCTCCATGACCTCCAGGAGGTCCTCGTCGGGCTCGGACGGGTCGACCGCGAAGAACTCGAGCACGGCCACCACCTCCCGGTTCACCAGCACCGGGAAAGCCATGCCCGAGCCGACACCGAGGTCGGCGGACACCGACGCCCGGGGGAAGTTGGGATCGGTCGCCACGTCGACGACCCACACCGGCCGGCCGCCGGCCAGGACCCGTCCCGGCAGGCCCTCCCCCGGCCCGAAGCGGAACTCCTCGCTCACCCGCCGGAAGGTGGCGAAGCGTTCCGGATCGTCGAGGTGCCACACGCCCGACGACACGAGCCCCGCCGCCGGCCCGCCGTCGCCGCCCCCGCCGTCGCCGCCCCCGCCGTCGCCGGCCCCGGCATCACCGCTCCCGGCATCACCGCTCCCGGCATGACCGGCCGTCGTGCTCAAGTAGGCGTGGCCCACCGGCCATCCCGTCGACCGGCACACCTCGTCGAGCGCCGTCTGCAGCGCCTCGGTCACCGTGGCCGCCTCGTTGGCGGCCACCGCCACCCGGTGCAGCAACTGGAGCGACATCGTTCGCCGGGACAGCTCCTCGGTGCGCTCCCGGACCGTCTCCTCGATGGACTCGACCACCGTCTGGAGGCGGTCGGCCATGGTGTTGAAGGCGGTGGCCATGGCGCCCACCTCGTCGCCGCTGCGCACGTCCGCCCGGCGGGACAGGTCCCCGGAGGCCAACTCGGCCGATGCCTGGGCCACCTCGCCCACGTTGCGCGTGATGCGGCGAGCGACCAGCCCCATGAGCAGCAGGGACGCAACGACGGCGGCCACCACGCTGCGCAGGGCGAATGCCCGCCGGTCGAGTTGGGTCGCCCGGCGCACCCCGAGCAGCTCCTCCTCCTGGTCGAGCAGGGCGTCCCACAGCACGGAGTTGGCCGCGAGGGCGTCGGCGACGGCCCGGGCGTAGGCCGGCTGGTCGATGTCGGGGGCGGCGGAGGAGATGATCCTCTGCCTCGTGAGGCGGATCAGCTCGGTGACAGCGGCGGTCGCCCGGTCGAGCAACGGTGACAGGGTGGGCTCGAGGCCGGTGCTGCCCGAAGCGGCCGGCGCCGCCCGGAAGGCGACCTCCAGGTTCCGTTGCATCTCCTCGGACGTGCCCTCCAGCACGGCGACAGCCCCCCCGAGGCTGACGTAGTCGGAGAACGTGATGCCGCGCACGAGCAGGCGTTCCACCATGTCGCCCGCCTGGCTGACCTGCTCGACGAGCTCGGGCTCCTTGAGCAGGAGGGCGTCCATGACGTAGTAGGTGTCGAGGTCGGGATCGAGGATGAGCTGGGACGTGTCGCCGACGTGGGAGATGAGGTCACGGATTCGCAGGAGGAGGTCGGCGTGCAGGCCCTCGCTCGTCGGCAGGTCCGAGGCGGAGGACTTCAGCCGCCCCCAATCGGTCTCGAGCAACCGGGGGACCGACCGCGCCCGAGCACGATCCCCCAGGTCCGCCGGCGAGGTGCGCAGGGACCGCCGCAGCCGGTCGTCGACCGGCCGCAGCTGCCGGAAGTCCTCGTCGACGGCGGCCGCCGCCGCCTCCCGGGCCGCCGCCGTGGGAGCGGTCCCGTTGATCTCGCGCGCAACCAGCGTGCGGTGGAGGGAGACGTCGCGGAGGAGCCGGCTGAGAGGACGGAGGTACTCGACGCCCTCCGCCTCCTTGGCCGCGAAGTCGATGCGGAAGCGAGCCTCACCGATGAGGAAGTACGTCGTCAACGCCAGCGGGACGATGAGCGTCAACGCGATGGCCGCCAGCTTGTGCCAGATCCGCCGGGCCGACGAGGGCGGGGGCCCGCCGACCGTCTGGAGGCTCCCGGAGCTCACGGTCCCGACCCCGAGGGCATCTCGCGGGGAACGCTAGCAAGCCGCCCGGCCGGCTTCCGGTTCCCGCGGCCACGTCGACGGGGCCGCCTCAGAGGATGAGGGTCAGAAGATGAGGATCAGCAGCAGGATGATGAGGAGGATCCCCCCGAGGCCGATGCCGCCGCCCCGGTACCTCCCCCCGCCGTAGCCGAACCCACCGGCCAGGGCGACGATGATCAGGACGACCAGCAGGATGGTGAGTAGGTCCATGGAGGCGTTCTCACCCGTGGCGCCGTTCCCGAAACCGCCTTGTCAGACGGTGCGGGCGGCGAAGGTGTCGCAGCCGCTCACCTGGGTCGAACGGTAACCGGTCAGGAACCACCGCTGGCGCTGTTCGGCTGAGCCGTGGGTGAACGATTCCGGGTTCACCTGGCCCTGCGTCTTCTCCTGGATGCGGTCGTCGCCGATGGCGGAGGCGGCGTCGAGGCCGTCCTGGATGTCCTGCTCGGTGAGCTCCTCGATGAACCCCGTGTCGATCGCCCCCCGAGCCCACATGCCGGCCAGGCAGTCCGCCTGCAGCTCGACCCGGACGCCCGGGCTCTGGGGCCCGGTGTCGTTGCTCCGGCCCCGCTCGAGCACCCCGGTGAGGTTCTCGACGTGGTGGCCGTACTCGTGGCCGATCACGTAGGCCTCGGCGAACGGCCCCCCCTGGGCGCCGAAGCGGGTGCGGAGGTCGTCGTAGAAGCCGAGGTCGATGTACACGGTCTGGTCGGTGGGGCAGTAGAACGGGCCCACGTCGGACGTGCCCACCCCGCACCGGGTCTGCGTCTGGCCCTTGTAGAACACGGTGGTGGCCTTCTCGTACCCCGGCAGGGTCTTCTCCCAGAAGGCCTGGACGCTGTTGACCACGCCCACGATGCGGCAGTCGTCCTTCTGGTTGGCGTCCTCCCCCGTCTCGCAGGCGAGCGACTGCTCGGCGTCGAACTGGCCCATCGGCGGGAGCGTCCCGCCCTCCCCGCCGGTCAGCAGCTGGTAGACGAGGAACAGCACGCCCACCAGCCCCCCGCCGCCGGCCACGAGCGGCCCCGCGCCCCGCCGGTCGGACACCTGCGACGTGTCGAGCTGAGCGTCCCTGCGAAATCGCACCGTCTACCTCCTGCACACTTCGTGATGGACCGAATGGGGAAAGCGTTCCCCAATCGGTCGGTAACCGACCAGAACCCTGGAGAGGAGTCAACCATGACGGCGACCGGCACCGAGTCCGAGTCCTGGTATTGGTGCCTGAGCCACCGCCGGGTGGAGGACGGCGACACCAGCTGCCCCCCCGACGACCGGCTCGGTCCCTATGAGTCGGCCGACGCGGCCGAGCACTGGCGGGACCGCTCCGACGCCCGCAACGAGAAGTGGGACAAGGAGGACAAGGAGTGGTCGGGCGACTGACAGTGAGAATGGTGTGGGGCGCCGGCGGCGTTGTCGACCGTCCGGAGCCTCAGGCGGCGGACGGCATTACCCGGGTCGCAAACTCCTCCACCCGCGGACGGCCTTCGGCCGGCCAGCTGACGATCAGGTTGGTGAAGCCGATGGCGGCCAGGTCGTCGATGCGCCGGTGGACATCGGGCCACGGTTCCGAGATCGACAGGCTGGTCGATCGGGCGATCTCCCCGGGGTCGCGACCGGACTCCTCCGCCGCCCGGCGCACGACCTCCCACTTGCGGGCCAGAGCCTCGGGCGGGCCGAAGCCGTGCCACACGTCGGCCCGGCGTCCGACGATGGGCAGGGTGAGTCGCTCCCCCATGGCGCCCACCCAGATGGGCGGGTGCGGTTGCTGAACCGGACGGGGTCGGTACGCACCACCCTGGAGGCGGTAATAGCGACCGTCGAAGTCGGCCGAGTCCTCGGTCCACAGGGCCTTGACCACCTGGATGGCCTCCTCCAACCGCCCGGCCCGCTCCTTCACCGGCGGGAAGTCGAATCCCAGCCGCCGGTGCTCGGCCTCGTGCCAGGCGGCGCCGATTCCGAGGTTCACCCGCCCGCCGGAGACGTGGTCGACGGTGACCACCTCGGCCGCCAGCAGCGAGGGGTTGCGGTAGGTGACGCCGGTGACGAGCGAGCCCAGCCGGATCCGGCTGGTGGAAGCGGCCAGGGCCGCCAGCAGCGTGTACGCCTCCAGGCAGGGCCCCGACTCGTCGCCGTAGAGGGGGGTGAAATGGTCGAAGACCCACGCCGAGGCGAACCCGGCGTCCTCCGCCCAGCGGACCCGCTCCACGAGCTGGTCCCACGTCTGCTGGTGCTGGGAGGCGTCGACGCCGAAAATCATGGGACAGAAGCTATTGCCTCCCCCGACTCCTCGAGGCAAGTGGCGTGCCACCCCCCTTGTCACGATGATGGCGGGTCACTACGGTCAGCGGTTGAGTCACCACGAAAGGACGACGGCGTGAACAGTCGAGTCAGCAGGGCGCGGATGGTGCGGACTGCAGTGGCGGGGGTCCTCGCCCTGGTGGTGGTTGCGGTGCAGCCCGCGCCGGCCCGGGCCGACACCTTCGGGACCGACTTCTTCCCGGCCCACTGGGGCCCGAATCCGTACGTGGGGGCGGTACCGCCCCAGAACCTCAACTACCGGGCGGTCTACCTCATCGACAACACCAACGACCCGTCGCTGAGCCAGCACATCCAGACGATGGCGAACATCATCAACTACCTGCACGTCGTCTACAACCCGAACTTCCCGGTGATCGCCGTCTTCAAGGACTACCACTTCGCGGTGGGTGACCCGTGCGCCCTCGGCCCCGCCCAGTTCCTCGTGGTGTGCAAGGCCGAGACCATCGAAGGGGTCGCCGCGGGGGCACCCGGTGCGGCCGAGATCTTCCCCGGCCCGGCCAACCACATCTATTTCGCGGTGGCCCGCATCCGGCCCAGCGTGGTCGACCCGTGGTGCTCGAACGACAAGTTCCGGCTCGCCGTACAGCTCATCAGCAACACCCTCGGGCTCGACCAGAACCTGTCCAACTCGGCGTCGGCCCTCTTCCCGACGATCCTCGTCGGGGGCTGCACCTTCACCGGGTGGACCGAGGCCGAGTTCCACCGGATGAACCTGATGTACAGCCACCTCACCGGCTGAGTCCCGTCCCCGGCGATCGGGCGGCCGCGCTCGTCAGTCCTCCTCGCCGCCGAGGTCCCAGGACTCGCGCCGGTCGAGGCGGGCGGGCCCGGCCCGGCCCAGGAGCACCTTGGCCGCCAGGAGCAGGGCGACCGCGGCCAGCGGGACGCAGGGCCAGGTCGTGCGGGGCGACGAGCAGCCGCAGCGACCACTCGTCGTCGACCCACCCGTCGGTCTCCCGGTCGGAGCAGCTGACCCGGGCCACGGCCGGGCCCCCCGTGCGCACCAGGTCGAAGCCCGCGCCGGCCCCGTCCCGAGCGGTCCGCAGAGCGGCGACGGGGGCGCTGGTCTCGTCCCGGACGTCGATCACCGGGTGCATCACGCCCGAGCGGCGCAGGTAGGTGCCGAGGGCGGCGCCATCGGCCCCGTAGGCCACGAGGGCGTCGTCGGCCGCCCCGTAGCGGGCGAGGCGGAAGAGCACCTGCCCGTCGAGGTCGCGACACTCCAGCGGAGGCACGGCTCGGTGGTCGCGCCCCTCGACGTGGGCCTCGAGGAACCCGTCGTCCCCGATGAACACGAGCGACGCCATCGGCCGGACCCGCAGCAGGCTGCACGCCGGCCCTTTCTCGAACGCGACGCCGTCGGGCCGGGACAGGTAGAAGCCCCGGGCGAGGGTGTCCGCCAGCCTCTCGGCGGCCAGCACCGGGTCGGGCCGCAGCTCGGCCAGGCACTCGGGGCACGACTTCATCCGGGCCGGCCAGTCCTTGCCGCAGTGCCGGCAGCGGGCGGTGGCCGCCGGGTCGTCGACCAGCTCGACGAAGCACTCCTGGCACACGGCGGTGCCCGCCGGCCACTCCTTGCGGCACGACGGGCACCAGAGAGACGCCGGGGTGTCGCCCAAATCTGCGTAGACCGCCAGGCCAGGTCAGGCGCGGGTGAGGCGGAGGTTGAACTCCAGGGTGCCCTCGGGGTCGACGGTCACGAAGCCGCCGACGTTGGGCGGCGTCATCCCGAAGTCGGCGAACGGGAACTTCAACGATCCGTCGACCTCGCCCTGGGAACCCGTGACCCGTACCTCGACGGGAATGGTGACCCGCTTGGTGACGCCGTGGATCGTCAGGTCGCCGGTGATCTCGGTCTTGACGTCCTCGCCCGCGGCCACGCCGTCGGGAAGGGGCGTGGCCTCGGTGGTGGTGAACGTTGCCGTCGGGAACCTGTCGGTCTCGAGGCCCGACGTGCGGATCCGGTTGTCACGCCGGTCCTCGTCGCTGTCGAGGGTGGACACGTCGACCTCGACGTTGACCGCCTCCGCCACCAGCCGGTTGCCGTCGCTCCTCAAAGTGACCGTTCCGGTGACCGACTCGGTGCGGCCGACGGCGTCACTCTGGGCCGGAAGCGATGCCAGCTTCTCCCGCACCCGGTAGCCGGCCACCGACCCCGCGGTGACGTTCCAGGTCCCCGCCAGCGTCGACCCGGATCCGGAGGACCCGGCCACTGTCGTTGCGGCACCGGCCTGGGTGCTGGGCGGATCCGACAGGGTGAGCTCGTCGGGCGAGTCGTCGGTGAAGAACAACATGTAGACCACGGCGAGGGCGGCGAGGGGCACGAGCACGAGGGCGGCGATCACCCAGGGAGCCCGCCGGCGCCGGGTGGACGAGGGAAGGTTCAAGGGCGTGCCTCCGCAGTCAGCGCCTGTGGCGGGATCGCCCGTCGGCGGGTGGTCAAGTCTCGCGTGGCCCGTGGCCGTCGCCGGCCGGTCGGCTCAGGGGGGAGGGCCGTCCGGCCGGCCGGCGACGCCGACCGGGATGCTGCACCCCCATCCAGCACGGTCAGGCTGTGACTGCGCTGTGAGGACGCTGCGAGCTCACTGTACGTTTGGCCCGCCCGTTACGCGGCGCGCCCGGCCCGGGCTGCGGCCTGCCGGCGGCGACGCAGCCGGCGCCGCTCGGTCTCGTCGAGCCCACCCCAAACCCCGTCGTCCTGACGGGTGGCGAGGGCGTACTCGAGGCACTCCTGCTGCACCGGGCAGGAGGCGCAGACGGCCTTGGCCGGGCCCGCCTGGCCGTCGGCCGCGGGGAAGAAGATGTTGGTGTCGAGGTCGCGGCACGCGGACTGCTGCCGCCAGTTCTCCAGCGAACGCTGTGTCTGAGCCATAGCAATGGTTCAACCGTTCTGGCGCCCCCGTATTCCGTCCGGAAAGACGTTGGGCCCCGCGTGACCGGGGCCGCCTACTGGGTGACGCAGATCCCGTACACGGTCAGCGTCCACGCCGCGTTGGTCGGGACCTGCTCGACGGCGGCGCCGTACGCGTCGGCACCGGACGACAGGTAGGTCGACGGACCCTGGGCGACGACCTTGGCCTTGCCGAGGAGGTCGCTCACGCTGGTGCCGCCTCCGACCGCCACCTTGGAACCCGGGCAGAGGAGCTCGGACTGGGCGAAGGTGGCGGGCCCCGGGTTGGTGACGGACGCCTGCACGAGCTCGAGGCCCGGTAGCGGGTTGGCGCAGATGGCATACGCCTTGAGTTGCCACTGGGCGGAGTAGGGCCCCATCTCGTGGGCCCGCACCACGGCGCCGGAGAGGTCGTCCTTCGGTCGGATCCCCGAGAACGCGACCGCGGTCCCGTTGCTGGTGATCCGCCCCCCGACCCCGAGCGCCTTCTTGCCGGTCGGGCAGCTCACGTTGGCGGTACGGCTGCTGGGGGACCAGACGTCGTACACGGGCGGCGGCGGCCCCTCGACCATCTCGAGGCCCGGCACGGGGCTGGCGCAGACCGCAAACGCCCTGACGTCCCACTGGTACAGGAAGGGGTTGGCCGCGCCGTTGTCCTTGCGATGGGCCTTCACCGTCACCGCCGTCAGCGCTGCGTCGGGGGCGATCATGCTGATCGTCAGGTCCGCGAGGTGGGGCAACCAGGTCTTGGCCCCCATCCCGATCAGCTTCTTTTCTGCCGGGCAGGTCGCGGTCACGGTCTTGGTCCAGCTGGAGTCGTAGGCGCTGGCCGCGTCCACCAGCTCGTATCCGGGGACAGCCGCCGACGCGGGGGCCACCGGTCCCAGGAGGGGCGCGACCGCCCCGGCCAGGATCAGGGCCGCCAGGCAACGGCCCATCGGTGAACGGTTCCTTCTCATGCCGACCTCATTTTCGGTCCACGGGAACGGTCGTCCCCCATCTGGCTCCTAGGAGCCGCCGGCCGACGGGGTTGATACGTGGTCGGAGCGGAAACCTTTCACCTAGGTTGTGGGCATGGGGCTCACCCGGTACGTGCACCACGTCGGACGCATCGAGCTCGGGGACGGGCTGGGCCTGTCGGGCGGCGTCCTCACGGTGGCGAGGGCGGAGGCGGAGGGCTTCTTCGCCGGCCCCGCGCTGGCGTCTGTGACGCTCTCGGTGGCGTCCCCGGGCGATTCGGTCCGGATCGTGAAGGTGCTCGACGCGGTCGAGCCCCGCACCAAGGGGCCCGGCGGCGGGGGGATCTTTCCCGGTTTCGTCGGACCCGCCGAACCGCAGGGCCGGGGGACGACCCACATCCTGCGGGGGGCGGCGGTGGTGGTGGCCGGGTACCTGCCCCGGGCCCAGGAGGCGGTGATCGACATGTCGGGGCCGGCGGCCGACCTGTCCCCGCTGGCTGCGACCGTGAACCTGGTGGTCGAGTTCGAGCCGGCCGACGGCGCGCCGTGGGAGGACGTCGACATCGCCCTGCGCCTGGGTTCGCTGCGGCTGGCGGCCCACCTGGCCGAGGCCGGCCTCGACGTCGAGCCCGACGAGGTGGAGGAGCCCCTCGACCCCGAAGCGGCCTCCGGGCTGCCGAAGGTGGCGGCTCTCACCAACCTCCAGACCCAGGGCACCTTCAAGGACGTCTTCGTCCACGGCCGCTCGTTCGCGGGTGAGCAGCCCATGGTCATCGACCCCGGCGACATCGACGACGGGGCGGTGGTGAGCGGGCAGTTCGGCCACCCGTCGCTCAAGAACCCCACCTATGTCCACCAGAACCACCCGGTGGCGGCCGCCCTCCGGGCTCGCCACGGCGTCGACCTGTGCTTCGCCGGCGTGGTGATCTCCCCCGAGCCGGTGGCCATGGCGGCCAAGGAGCAGATCTCGGCCGCCGCCGCCCGGGTGTGCGCCGAGGCCGGCTTCGACGCCGTCATCGTCACCAAGGAGGGCGGGGGCAACGCGGACGCCGACATGGCCCTCAAGATGGACGCCCTGGAGGACCTGGGGATCACCGCCGTCGGCCTGTTCGCCGAGATGTCGGGTCTCGACGGCACCGGTCCGCCGATCGTCGTCCCGCCGGAGCGGGCCATCGCCATGGTCAGCACCGGCAACTACGACCACCGCCTCACCCTGCCGGCGGTCGAGCGGGCCTACGGCGGCGAGCGGGTGGCGCTGGTCGACAAGCCGGCCACCGACGAGATGGAGCTGCCGACCGCCGTGATCTACTGCTCTCTCAGTTGCCTGGGATGGGGGAGACTGAGGGCACTCGCCTGATGGGAATCGAGCAATGAGGGTCGTCCACTACATCAATCAGTTCTTCGCCGGGGTCGGCGGGGAGGACTCGGCCGCCGGCGGGCCGGCGTCGTCGCCCGAGGCGAAGGGTCCCGGCCGCAAGCTGGCCGGCCTCCTGGGCGACGACCACCAGGTCGTGGCCACCGTGTGGTGCGGCGACGACTACTCCGTCGGCAACGAAGGGGCGATCGACGAGATCCTGGCCCTGATCCAGGCGGCCGAGCCCGACCTGGTGATCGCCGGGCCCGCCTTCACCAGCGGCCGCTACGGACTGGCCTGCGCCCGGGTGGTGGCCGCGGCCACCGCCGCCGGCATCCCTTCCCTGGCCTCCATGCACCCCGACAATCCCGGGCTCGACGAGGCCGGCGGGGCGCCGGTGGTGGCGTCGGGCGAGGTGGCCCGCACCATGGGCGCGTCCCTCCAGACCCTGGCCGGGGCCGCCCGGGCACTGCTCGGAGGCGCCGACCTCACCGCCGACGACGGCCGCATCGGCCGCCTGCCCCGGCGGTCCGTGTTCGATGACGACAACGCCGCCACCCGGGCCGTCGCCCTGGTGCTGGCCCGGCTGGCGGGCGACCGGGAATCGACCGAGGTGCCCCTCCCCCGCTTCGACCAGGTCACGCCGGCGGCGCCCATCGCGGATCCCTCTGTGGTCACCATCGCCTTCGTCACCGAGGGCGGACTGGTGCCCGACGCCAACCCCGGCGGGCTCGAGTCGGCGAGGGCCTCCCGGTGGCTGCGCTACCCGATCGAAGGCCTGCCGGCCATGGCCGCCGGCGACTGGCGATCGGTGCACGGCGGGTTCTCCACCGTCGCCGCCAACGCCGACCCCAACCGCATCCTGCCCCTCGACGCGGCCCGCGAGCTGGAGGGCGAGGGCCGGATCGGGGCGCTCATGCCCGAGTACTTCGTCACCACCGGCAACGGCACGTCGGTGGCCAACGCCCGCCGGTTCGGCGTCGAGTGGGCGGCCGACATCCGCCGGTCCGGGGCCCGGGCCGCCATCCTCACCTCCACGTGAGGAACGGGCACACGTTGCGGGGCAACGCTGGCAAAAGAGCTCGAGCGGGCGGGGATTCCCACCGCCCTGTTGTGCAACCTGGTCTCCATCGCCCAGCGGGTGGGCGCGCCCCGCATCGTCCGGACGCGGGGCATCCCCTACCCCACCGGCGACCCCTCGCTGGCCCCCGACGAGGAGCGGGCCTGGCGCCGGCGCCTGGTCGAGCAGGGGCTGGCCGCGGTCAGCACCCATGTCGACAAACCCACCGTCTTCGAGGTACCGAATGAGTGACCCGAATGAGTGACGCAATCATCACCGCGTCCACCCAGATCCTGGCCCACGTGCCCGGGCTGGCCGAGCACGGGTCGAAGCCCCGGCGGGAACTGCCCCGCAGCGACGAGGTGGCGGCCGAGTTCCGGGCCGCCCTCCGCTCCTACGACGACGCCGTCGCCTACGGACCCCACCAGGCCTACGTCAACGCCCTCCACCCGCGCGACCTGCCGCCCCGGCCGTGGGTCGGCGCCGGCATCGAGGGCGCGTCCCGGTTCGCCCCCGCGGGCGAGATCATGCCGGAGGACGAGTTCCTCGGGCTCATGGCCGTCCTCGACGACTTCGGCCTGCTCACCCTCTCCGAGGAGGCCGCCGACCGGGCCGGTGCGGCCCTGGCCGGCCACCCCCTGGCCAAGCGCCTCGACCTCGATCGCCTCGACAAGGCGAAGGGGAACGTGGAGGCGGTGGCGGCCGAGCCCGGCGCGACGCGTATCGGGGATCAAGGGGTCATGCGGTGGGGTGAGGGGTTCGACGAGTCGCTGGCGTCGGTCGTACTGCTCGACAACCTGGCGGCCAAGGCCACCGCCACCCTCGCCCTGCTCCACCTGCTCGAGAAGACCGACGTCGATCCGCTCTCCATCCCCTACGTGCTGGGCTGCGGCGAGGAGGCGATCGGCGACCGCTACCAGCGGGGCGGCGGCAACATGGGCAAGACGGTGGCCGAGAAGGGGGGCCTCCTCCAGGCCTCGGGCGCCGACATCAAGAACTTCTGCGCCGCCCCCGTCCCCGCGCTGGTCATGGCCGCCGCCCTGGTGGCGTCCGGCACCTTCGAGCGGGTGGCCGTCATCGCCGGCGGGTCGATGGCCAAGCTGGGCATGAAGTTCCAGGGCCACCTGAAGCACGACCTCCCGGTCCTGGAGGACGTGCTCGGCGGCACCGCGGCGCTCATCGAGCGGGCCGACGTCAGCGCCGGCCGCGCCGGGCCACGCATCAGGCTCGACGCCGTCGGCCGCCACACGGTCACCGCCGGCGGATCGAACCCGCAGGTCATGCAGGCCCTCGCCCTCGAACCGCTCGTCCGCCTCGGGCTGCCGTTCTCGTCGATCGACGACTTCGCCACCGAGTTGCACAACCCCGAGATCACCGAGCCCCAGGGTTCAGGCAACGTCCCCGAGCGCAACTACCGCACCATCGCCGCCCTGGCCGTCAAGCAGGGCGACATCGAGCGGGCCGATATCGCCGACTTCGTGAGAGATCACGGGATGCCCGGGTACGCTCCGACACAGGGCCACCTGGCCTCGTCGCTCTGCTACCTGCCCCACGCCGTCGAGCGACTCACCAGTGGAACCGCCGAAAGGGTCATGTTGATCGCCAAGGGAAGCCTCTTCCTCGGTCGTATGAGCCAGCTCTCCGACGGGATGAGCGTCCTGCTGGAGCGCAGCTCATGAGCGACACCGTCACCGAAGCCACGCGCGACACGTTCGCCGAACTGGTGTCGGAGGGCACCGTGCTCGTCGACGTGTGGGGCCCCGACTGCCAGCCGTGCCTCGCCCTCAACCCCCACGTGGAGAAGCTGGCGGAGGACCACGTGGGCGAGTTGAAGGTGGTCAAGCTCGAGGCGCCCAAGGCCCGGCGGCTGTGCATGTCGATGGGGCTCATGGGCCTGCCCATCTTCCTGCTGTACAAGGACGGCGAGGAGGTCGACCGCATCTCCGGACCGGCCGCCAACACGCCCAAGCAAGTCACCGAGTTCGTGCAGAAGAATCTGACCGCAGGAACCTGAGGGGGTGAACAAGAGGATGTTCCAGGACAAGCAGGTGATCGCCATGGGCGAGCGCGACGGCATCTCCGGACCGGCCATCGCCGCGTGCGTGAAGGCGGCCGGCGGCAACGTCGTGTTCGTGGCCACGGAGTGCTTCGTCTGAACGGCGTCAGGGGCCATGGACCTGCAGAGCCAGGAGACGATTCTCCGGCTCTCTGAGACCCACGGTGCTCCCAACCTTCTCGTGCTGCTCGGTGCCCCCGATCCGGAGGCGGCCGAGATCTCGGCAGAGACGGTGATCCTGGGAGACCCGGCGTACGCAGGTGCATTGGCCGAGGTCCAGTTGGGCCTCGACGTCTATCACGTCCTCGAGGACGAGGTCCGGGCTGCCATCCCGGACGGTGTCTGGGAGGAGCAGATCGGGATCATGGCCGACGTCCTCGACGCCGAGGGACTGGCCGCGGCCGTCGCCGGGATGCGCGCCCAGCGCCCGTAGCGTACCGATATGCTGCGGCCGGCGAAGTTGGGGGTGCGACATGGAAGGCGTCCACGGCGGGGTCCGGTGGGGAGCCATATTCACTGACGGTGATCGCCGGATCGCCGACGTCCTGGAAGATCTGGGTGATGCCGGGGTCGTCGTCCGCCTCGTGCACAGCGATCGACTGATCGGCGCGCTCGGCGGGAGCCGTCCCGACGCCGCCTTTGCCGTCGACGAGCTCGAGGACGCCGGCGAATCGATGCTCGCCGACCTGCCCGCCGATCCCCTCACGGAAGTGCAGGGCGACGTCGAAGACGATGCGTCGACGGCCTTCGCCTCCGACGATTGGTACGTTCTCGTCCGCGCCGACCAGGTCGAGGTGGTGTCGCTCCATGCCTTGAGACGGATCGATCCGCCCGAGAACCGGGACTTCCTCGAGGGCGACGGCATTCTTCCCGGCCCACCGATCTGCGGCGGCATCAACGTGTCGTGCCGCACATGCGGATGCCGTGTGACCGTCCCGGCCAAGCTCGGGCGGACTTGTCCATGCCAGCTCCCGCCGCCGGATCATCAACTCAGCTACGGGCCCTGATGCTTTCGACAGCGTTCGAACAGCTTCTCGCCCTCCTGGTGGCTCCGCTCCCGTCGACGAACGAGGCGTCGACCACCGTGAACGCAGTCGTGGTCGCACAGAGCGAGGACCGGGTGCTCGTGGCGTTCGACGGTGCCGCCCTGGGGGCGTACGAACGTCTCGCGGGGCGGGCCCGACTCCAGATCACGGCCGCGGCCTGATCGCGCGACCTGTTCGCGACACCTCTGTCGGAGCGCCTCCGGCGGGGTCGTAGGTTGGGGCGACATGCCCTACATGAGCACCAGCCTCGACGAGATCGCCGACGGCATCTTCCAGATCTCCACCTATCTCCCCGACGCCGGTGAGTGGGGATTCACCGTCAACAACTTCCTGATCCGGGCCGACGAGCCGCTGCTCTTCCACTGCGGCTCGAAGCCCCTCTTCGAGAACGCGGCCGAGTTCGTCAGCCGGGTCATGAAGCTCTCCCGCATCCACTGGGTGGCCTTCAGCCACGTCGAGGCCGACGAGTGTGGGGCGCTGAACCAGTGGCTGCAGGCCTCCCGCCAGGCCCAGGTGGTGATGGGCGAGGTCTCCGCCTTGTGGACCGCCCCCGACCTCACCGAGCGGCCGGTGAAGATGCTCCGCGACGGCGACCTGCTCGACCTGGGCGACAAACGGGTGCGCTACCGGGCCACCCCCCACGTGCTGCACGGCTGGGACGCCGGCATGCTGCTGGAGGAGACCACCAACACCCTCCTGTGCGCCGACGTCTTCACCCAGGTGGGCGAGCGGCCGGCAGCCACCGAGAGCGCCGACATCGTGGAGTGGGCCCTGGCGGCCGACGACGCCATGAAGGCCACCGCCATCACGCCCCTGCTGTGCTCGACGCTCCTCGACCTGGCCGAGATCGCGCCCGACACGCTGGCCGTGATGCACGGGGCCTCGTTCATCGGCGACTGCCGGGACGCGCTCCACGCCCTGTCCGAGGGCTACCTGCACCGGCTGGAGAACAGCATGCCCTGAGCGACGGGTCCCGATGGCCCCTGCAAAGGGTGTGCCGACCTGCGGCTCCCCGGTACGATTTGCCCGTGACGGCGCTGGGGAACGACGCCGGGTTGCAGGCCGACGAGCCCCGCCTGCGCTACCTGCCCGCCGTCGACGGGCTGCGGGCGCTGGCCGTGTCGGCCGTGTTCGCCTACCACGCCGACATCGGGTGGGCCCGGGGCGGGTTCCTCGGCGTCGACGTCTTCTTCGTGATCAGCGGCTACCTCATCACGGCCCTCCTGCTCTCCGACTACCGCCGCACCAGCCGGCTGCACGTGCTGCGCTTCTGGAAGCGGCGGGCCCGCCGTCTCCTGCCGGCGCTCGTCGTGTTGCTGGTCGGCGTGTCGGTGGCGGTCCCCCTGCTCGCCTCCGACCAGGGCTACCGGCTGCGGGCCGACGTGCTGGCCGCCCTCGGCTACGTGAGCAACTGGCGGTTGATCTTCGAGCACCAGTCGTATTTCCAGTCCCTGGGCCGGCCGCCCCTGCTCCAGCACCTGTGGAGCCTGGCCGTGGAGGAGCAGTTCTACCTGCTCTGGCCCCCGGTGCTGGCTCTCCTCCTGAAGTGGCGGGAGCCCCGGAGGCTGGCCGGGCCGATCCTCGGCCTGGCTGCCCTGTCGGCGGCGCTGATGGCCGTCCTGCACGACCCGACGGGCGACCCGTCGCGGGTCTACTACGGCACCGACACCCGGGTGGCCGGCATCCTGGTGGGCGCGGCCCTGGCCTGCATCCCCCTCAAGTGGACCGCCGGGAAGCTGGCCCGGCCGGGCCGGGTGGCGCTCGAGGGCACCGGCGTGGCCGTGCTCGTCGGGCTCTGGCTGTGCCTCTCGCGGGTCGACCAGTTCGACCCGCGCCTGTATCAAGGTGGGTTCATCGGGGTGGCCGTCCTGGCCGCGGTGGCGATCGTGATCGCCTCCCATCCCGGTTCGTGGGTGGCGGCCGGGCTTGGCTGCCGGCCCCTCGTGTGGCTCGGGCGCCGGTCCTACGCCGTGTACCTCTGGTTCTGGCCCGTCTTCATGCTCACCCGGCCCCACAGCGACGTCCCCCTCACCGGGACGCCCCTGCTCCTCCTGCGGGTGGCGATCACCCTGGCCCTGGCCACCGCCTCCTACGAGTGGGTCGAGAAGCCGATCCGGGAGGGGGCGCTGGGGCGGGCCTGGGCCGACCTGCGCTCGCGGCCCGCAGGGCAGACCCGCCCCTCGACCGCCGTGGTGCGGTGGACTCTCTGCTCGGCGCTGGCGCTGGTGGCCGTCTCGAGCGCCGTCGTGATCAGCCACCAGGTGCCGGCCCCGCCGTTCTCGGTGCCGGTCTCGGCCGTCGCGCCCGCCGGTTCCGCCGCCGCCCTGGTCACGCCGCCCGTGGCATCGGTCGCCCTGGCCGCCCCGGTCGACATCGCGGTGAGCACGGTGCAGGCGGTGGCCGGCGACGGCCTGGTGGTGGCCGAGGCGCTGCCGGCGGTGGCCGTGCCCGATCCGTCGCCGGCACCCGCACCGGCGCCGGAACCCCCCCCGGCTCCCACGGGCCCTCCCGCCGGCGTCCGGGTGACCGCCATCGGGGAGTCGGTGATGATCGTGGCCCAGCCGGCCATGGAGGCCGAGGGCATCTGGGTCGACGCCGTCATCGGCCGGCAGTTCGCCGAGTCGCTGGCGGTGGCCCACGCCCTGCGCGACTCGGGCGGGCTGGGCGAGATCGTCGTCGTCCACCTGGGCAACAACGGACCCGTCACCGAGGACCAGTTCGATGAGCTGATGGACGTGCTCTCAGTCGTCCGCCGGGTGGTCGTGGTGACCGTCCGGGTGCCGCGGCCGTGGGAGGACCACAACAACAACCTGTTCGCGTCCGCCGTCCCCCGGTTCCCCAACGCGGTCCTGGTCGACTGGCACGGCGTCGGAGACTCCCATCCCGATGCGTTCGTCGACGACGGGGTCCACATGAACCACGGTGGGGTGCAGCGCTACATGGACCTGCTGCACTCCGGCATGCAGTAGTTGGCTTCAGGCCACCTTCCCGATGGCGACGAGCACCCGTTGGCGGAGCTCGTCGAGACGCACTCCCCGCCCGACCAGCACCTCGGCCGCCAGGCCCTCGCCCTCCCGGAGGAGTCCCAGCAGGACGTGCTCGGTGCCGATGTAGTTGTGCCGCAGGCGGATGGCCTCCCGCAGCGAGAGCTCGAGCACTTTCTTGCTGCGGGGCGTGAAGGGGATGTGGCCACCTGGTCGGATCGATCCGGCGCGGCCGTCGTCCGGGCAGGGCTGGCCCCGGCCCCGCCGACGGGGGCGGCGCAGTTGCGCCCTCCGGCCCCGTCTCCGGCTCCGGCTCCGGCTGGCCACCTCGAGCGCCCCCGGCCCGAAGGACTCCTCGATGCGCCGGCGGACGGAGTCGACGTCGATCCCGATGGCCCGTAGGGCGTCGGCGTCGTGCTCGTCGACCAGGTCGGCGGGGCCGGCCGAATCCTCGCCCAGGAACCGTCGCACGTCGGACTGCACGCCGGCGACGGTCATGCCATAGGACCCGAGCACGCGGGCCGCCACCCCGTCACCCTCCCGGATCAGGCCGAGGAGGACGTGCTCGGTGCCGACGTAGCCGTGCCCGAGGGAGCGGGCCTCCGCCTGGGCGAGGACCACCACCTGGCGGGCCCCCGCGGTGAACCGTTCGAACACGTCACACCCCCCGTCGCCGCAAGCGGCTCTCGGCGTGCTTCTTGTGGACCGCCTGGCGGCTGACGCCCAGGGACGTGGCGATCTGCTGCCACGACCACCCCTGGTCGCGGGCGTTGCCCACCTGGAGGGTCTCGAGGGTCTCCAGCAGCCGGCGGAGGGCGGACACGGCTCGGAGCCCAACCACCGGGTCACGGCTGCCGGCGTCGGCCGCCAGCTTGGTCGCTTCGCTCATGGCTGTCATCCTACGTTGACACTGTCGCATTGTCAACCGGGATTGACGCGGCCACAGGCAACGGTTGCCGGCGGCGCCTGCGACACCGAAACCCGGACCGGGATCGGCGCGCTCTCCCCGGTCCGGTGGTCGTCGAGCGCCGGGGCAGGAGGAAGTCGGGTTGGCCGACCACACGATGATCGGCAAGTCGGCGACATCGACCAGATGATCGTGCTCAACGGCGCCCAGGGCCTCTCGGAGGCGCTGGGCCAGGCCATGTCGCAGGGCGTAACCGGCCTGCAACTGGCCGGCAACCCGCTGTGCAGGGGCCGTAACGGAAGCGAGAGCGAATCAGCGGCCAAGCTCCCGGCCCACCACTCCCCCGGGCGCCCACGAACGTCGCACGCCGGCTCGGCCGACGGGCATGGCTGCCCGGGATGCGACGCGGACGGTCGACAAGCGGTGGGCACTCCTCATCGCCGTCAATGTGGGGCCCATGACCCGAAGTCGGCGGTGGGTGCGGCGGTGGCGGTCGCGGTGGCGGTCACGGTCGTCGGCTGTGGTGGGGGGAGCCCTCCCCAGGTCGGGCTCACCACGACGATCCCAGGCACGACGAACTCAGGCGCCACCGAGGAGCCGAACCCGTACCTGCCCTTCCCGCTGGGCGCCACCTGGGCCTACGAGGTCACGGTCGACGGCCAGCCGGTCGCCATGCACGCTGAGGTGCGAGGCGCCAGCCCCGCGCCCAACGGGCGCAAGGTCGCATATCACGTGACGATCGCCGCCGTCGGGTCCGTACCCGAGCAGAAGGCGGACATCATCTACACGGTTTTCGACGACGGGCACGTCGGCGCACCCCTGAGCGCATACTCGGCGCTCTTCGGGACGGAAGTGAAAATGCCAAGCCAGGAGCTGGTATTTCCCCGACCGCGCGATCTGGAGCTGCGCACACCGGTGTCGGTTGTAGTCCGGGAAGTGATCGAAGTCTTCGACCAGCCGGAGGAGGCGACGCTGAGCATCGTGGCGAGAGGCAGGGGGTCCGAGACGGTCACTGTGCCGGCCGGAAGGTTCGGGACCCAGGTGCTCGTGTTGGAGATCGACCTGTCCATCCCGGGGTTCGGGATCGACCAGCACTCGACGATCAACTTCTTTCTGGCGAAGAACGTGGGAATCGTGAAACAAGAGCTACGGGGAGGCGTACTCGAAGCCGATCAAGTCCTGATCAGCTTCGAGTGCGAGGCGAAACTCCCTTTGGACGTATCCCTCCTTGGCCACCGACCGATTGGACAGGCAGGCGACGACGAAGTCACTTTCCCGAATAGCCTGCGGGATCTCGATTCGCCAGCTCTGGCCGGGCAGGAGGTTCTCCACGTCGAGCCAGGGGACGAGATCCCGGGCCACGAGCGCTTCATACAGTTCTCGAACCTGCTCCTTGTCCTCCGAAGCATGGGCGAGAAAGACCTGCACACGTCGAGAGTAGTGGGCCCTCTGAACCGGATCGGCGCTCGCAGCGTCCCGCTCGGGCCGGGACCACCGGGACCGGTCCCTCAGTTCCTTCGGCGATCCGAACGGCCCACCCCACGGCGGCGCCGGACGTCGCCCTCGACCTGGGGACCAATCGGCGGTCGGCGCGTGCCACCATGGTGGTTCGACGAGGAGGCGCCATGACCATCATCGACATCGAAGTGCCCCCGGTCACGCACGACGACCACGCCCCTCCGGTCGCCGAGCGGCCGGCACCCGCCGTCGTCCCCGCGACGGCTCCCGAGCCTGCGCCCCGGGCGCCCCGGCGGCGCCTGTTCGCCGACCTGGCCGGTCCGCTCAGCCTGTCGTGGGCGATCGGGCTGGCGGTGGCGTGGGTCGTGGTGGTGGCCGTCGGCCTCGCCGTCGAGCCGGCGCCGGTCAACCCCGACGCCGCCCCGCCGCTCCTCGCCGACCTGCTGAGCACCTTCCTGCTGGGCACGTGGGGGGCGATGGTGGCCGGGATGTTCCAGCGCCGCCGCCTCACCGCCGTCGCGTCGCTGGCGGGCGCGGCCGGGCTCCTTACCCTCACCCTGGGCTGCCCGACGAGCGGCCACCACGGCTTCGGCGCCTGGTGGGGCGTGCAGATCGTCGGCGCCGTGGGCCTGCTCGCCCTCAGCCGCCGGGCCCTGCGCTCGTCGTAGGCCCCGACGGCCGCGGCCCCGGGTCAGCCGCCCGTGGCCGAGAAGTGCTGGTAGTCGGGGCTGGCCCACGTCCCGCCCCACGACCAGCCGGCGGCGGCGAAGGCCGAGGTGAGGACTCCTCCGTCGACCGCCATCCCGGGCCGGTACACCGAACGGTCGAGGAACTCGGCTCCCTCCGGGGGGAGCACCCTGGCCCCGAGGAGGTACGGGTTCTCCACCGGGTTGACGTCGATGGCGAGGCCGAAGGCGTGGTTCGACCAGTGCGGCGGACCGTCGGTCACCGCCGGGCGGCAGTTGAAGCCGGATGTGTTGTCGGCCGCCATGGAGGCGTCGTCGTCGCCGCCGTAGACGTCGACCGGCTCCATCCGGCGGACGGGAAAGCGCTGGTCGTAGAGGCTGTGGAACACGTCGAGCAACGCTTCGGTGACCGACGCCGCCACCACGAGCGAGCCGACGTGGGGCCGGTCGTCGAAGCCCCAGTACGACACCCGCAGGAGCCGCAGGCCGTCGGGGGCGACGGGGCAGCCGGGCCGCCACGACGACGCCAGGTCGGCCGCGGTGACGGTCGAGACCGTCCCGGTGAAGCCGGGCTCCGCCACGGCGGCGACCGTACTCGTCGGTGACCCGGCCCTCGTCGTGGATGGCGTCGCGGCGGGTGTCGCCGGGGCGGAGGACGTCGCCGGCCCGGCGGTGGCGGCCACCGTTGGCCCGGCGGATGGCGCCGTCCCGCCCGCCGTCCCGCCTGAGCTCGAACAGGCGCCGACCAGCCCCGTCGTGACGACCAGCAACAACCGGAGCCATCCGCCGGGCGCGCGTCGGGCACCGGCCACGGCTGCCTACGGTAGCGGTGTGGCGCGTCCCCGAACCCGTCGCCCCCTCCCGCCGGGCCTGCTGGTGACCGCGCTCGTCGCAGTCGTCCTGGCCGCCTGCGGGTCGCCCGAGCGACAGGCCGGGCGGACCGCGGCGGTCCCCCCCACGACCACCACCAACGGTCCGTCGTCGGCCACGTCGACCAGTCCCCCGCCGCTGTCCACGAGCCCGAGCACCCCGCCTCCGACCGAAGCACCCGCCGCGCCAACTGTCCCGGCGGCTCCCGACCCGACCGTGGGCGCCGTCGCCCCACCGGCCGAGCTCGAACGGGCCGGCGACGCCGGGCAGGCGGTGGTGGTCACCGCCCCCGGCTACGGGGCCACGACGGCCACCCTCTCCACCTGGCAGCGGTCCGCCGGCGGGTGGGAGCCGGTCCACGGGCCGTGGCCGGCCGACGTCGGCCGCGGCGGGTTCGCTCCTCCCGGCGAGAAGCGAGAGGGGGACGGGCGCACCCCGTCCGGCACGTACGGCTTCGATTTCGCCTTCGGCGTCGAACCCGACCCGGGCGTCGCCCTGTCCTACCGGCGGGTGACGGGGCCGTCGATCGTCTGGGACGACATGCCGTCGAGCCCGTCCTACAACCTGTGGGTCGACGGCGGGCAGGGTGAGGCCATGTTCCAGACGCCGGTCTACGACTATGCCGCCGTGATCGCCTACAACACCGCCCGCACCCCCGGGCTGGGGTCCGCCATCTTCCTGCACGTCTCGACCGGCGGCCCCACCGCCGGGTGCGTGGCGCTGCCGGTCGAGGGCCTGCTGCCCGTGCTCCGCTGGCTGGACCCGGCGCAGGCACCGGTGGTCGTCATGGGCGTGGCGTGAGGCCGATGCGGCTGGTGCTGGTCACCGGCTGGCTGGTGGCGCTCGTCGCCTGCGGCGGAGGCAACGGCCGCGGCGGAGGTGGCCGTGGCCGCGACGACATCCCTCGCGCCGATCCGTCCCCCAGGACATCGGCGCCGGCGCCGGCCGTCACCCCCGAGGTGGCGGCGGGCCGCGAGGCGTGGGTGGACGTGGCCGTCGCCAACCTGTGGGAGGAGCCCGACCAGGCCCGCCCCCTCGACGCCCCCTCGCTCGCCAACCCGGTCGACATCCAGGCCTGGTTGGGGGCCATGACCTTCGACGACCGGCGCTGGCTGGTCGACCGGCTGGTGACCCAGGCCCTCTACGGCGACCGGGTCACGGTGGACGAGGTCTCGGGCGGGTGGGCCAGGGTTGTGGTCGCCCGCCAGCCGACGTCGCTCGACCCCCGCGGCTATCCCGGCTGGCTGCCGACGGTTCAGCTGTCGCCCCGTCCCGGCCCCTCATCGACCGGAGACGTCGCGGTCGTGGTGGGGCCGACCGAGCCGTTGCGGGATCCGGACGATCCCGACCGGGTCCTGCTCGACGTCAGCTTCAACACCCACCTGCCCATCGTGGCCGCGGACAGGACGGGATTCACCGTCGGCGTCCCCGGGGGCGGTCTCGGCCTCCTGCGGGCGTCCGGGGGTGTGGTGACCGCGGCCGACCGCGCTTCGCCGACGGGGGACGACCTGGTGCGGAGCGCGCAGCTCTTCACCGGTGTCGACTACCTGTGGGCGGGCACGTCGGGGGCCGGGTGGGACTGCTCCGGGCTCACCTCCACCGTTTACGCCGCCCATGGGGTCGTCATCCCCCGGGACGCCCACGACCAGGCCGGCGAGGGCACAGCCGTCGACCGGGCCGACCTCCGTGCCGGTGACCTGCTCTTCTTCGCCACCGGCACCGACCGCAACTCCATCCACCACGTCGGGATGTACGTCGGCGGCGGTCGGATGATCCAGGCGCCGGCCACGGGCCGCACCGTGGAGACGGTGTCGATCGACCAACCCGGCCTGGCCAGCCAGTACTGGGGAGCCCGCCGCTACCTCTGATCCGAGTCCTCGGCCCCAACGCCTAGCCTCGCTCCCCATGGCCCCGCAGTTCATCTTCACCATGCGCGACCTCCGTCGCTTCTACCCGCCCGACCGCGAGGTCCTGAAGGGCATCAACATCTCGATGTTCCCCGGCGCCAAGATCGGCGTCATCGGGTCCAACGGCTCGGGGAAGTCGTCGCTCCTGCGCATCATGGCCGGCGAGGACGAGGGCTACAGCGGCGAGGCCCGCCTCCACCCCGGCTCCACCGTCGGGCACCTGGCCCAGGAGCCGAGGCTCGACGAGTCCCTCGACGTCTACGGAAACGTGGCCGCCGGGGTGGGCGAGATCAAGGACGTCCTCGACCGCTACAACGCGGTGTGCGAGGCCATGGGCGAACCCGATGCCGACTTCGACGCCCTGCTCGCCGAGCAGGCCGTCCTCCAGGACAAGATCGACGCGGCCGATGCGTGGGACCTCGACCGCACCCTCGAGATCGCCATGGACGCCCTGCGGGTCCCCCCGGGGGACACCGCGGTGGCGACGCTGTCGGGGGGCGAGCGGCGGCGGGTGGCCCTCTGCCGCCTGCTCCTCGCCCGGCCCGACCTCCTGCTCCTCGACGAGCCCACCAACCACCTCGACGCCGAGTCGGTGGCGTGGCTGGAGCGGTTCCTGAGCGAGTACCCGGGCACGGTGGTGGCCGTCACTCACGACCGCTACTTCCTCGACAACGTGGCCGGGTGGATCCTCGAGCTCGACCGGGGGGCCGGCATCCCGTGGGAGGGCAACTACTCGTCGTGGCTGGAGCAGAAGCAGGCCCGGCTGGCCCGGGAGGAGAAGTCCGACACGGCCCGCCAGCGCACGCTGGCCCGGGAGTTGGAGTGGGTGCAGATGTCGCCCCGCGCCCGCCAGGCCAAGGGCAAGGCCCGGCTCACCTCGTACGAGAAGCTGGTGGCGGCGGCCGAGGCCGGACCCGACAAGGCGGAGAAGCTGGAGATCTCCATCCCGCCCGGTCCCCGGCTGGGCGACGTGGTCGTCGAGGCCGACGAGCTGGTCAAGGGATACGGCGACCGCCTGCTCATCGACGGGCTGTCGTTCGGGCTTCCCCCGGGGGGCATCGTCGGTGTCATCGGGGCCAACGGGGCGGGCAAGACCACCTTGTTCCGCATGATCGTGGGGGACGAGAAGCCCGACGGCGGTTCGTTGACGGTCGGGGCGACCGTCAAACTGGCCTACGTCGACCAGAGCCGGGAGTCGCTGGACCCCACCAAGACGGTGTACGAGGAGGCCACGGGCGGGGTCGACCGCATCGTCGTCGGGAACCGGGAGCTGCACGGGCGGGCCTACGTCGGCGGTCTCGGGTTCAAGGGGTCCGACCAGCAGAAGATGGTGGGCGAGCTGTCGGGCGGCGAGCGCAACCGGCTCCACCTGGCCAAGGTGCTGGTGGCAGGAGGCAACGTGCTGTTGTTGGACGAACCGACCAACGACCTCGACGTCGACACCCTCCGGGCGCTGGAGGAGGGGCTCCTCAACTTCCCCGGCTGCGCGGTGGTGATCTCGCACGATCGGTGGTTCCTCGACCGGGTGGCCACCCACATCCTGGCCTTCGAGGGGGAGTCGGAGGTGCGATGGTTCGAGGGCTCGTACAGCGATTACGAGGTCGACCGCCACAAGCGCCTGGGCAGCGACGCCGACCAGCCCCACCGCCTCAAGTACAAGCCGTTGCAACGAGCCTGACCCCCGGCAGCGGTCACCGGCGGTGCCGACGGCCTGCCGGTGGCGGATAGCCTTCCCCCACACGATGGCTGAGGGAGACGACGAATGAGGCAAGTAAAGCTAGGGTTGGCGGCGGTTTGTGTGGTGTTCACGCTGGTGATGGCACCGCTGTCGGTGGCCCACGCCGCCCCGCCCCAGGCCACGTTCGCCTATGCGTTGACCGACACCAACCGCCTGTTGTTGTTCAACGTGAACACGCCCGGCACGATCCTGCGCAACGTCCAGATCACCGGCCTGCAGCCCGGCGACGACCTGCTCGGCATCGACGCCCGTCCTGCCACCGGCGAGCTGTTCGGCGTCGGCCGCTCGGGCCGGGTGTACGTGATCAACCCCGTCAGCGGTCAAGCGACGCCGGTGAGCCCTCTCGCCGCGATTCCTGGCTACGGCCCATCCGAGGAGATCGGCATGGACTTCAACCCGGTCGTCGACCGAATCAGGATCGTGTCCGACCTGGGCACCAACCGCAGGCTGAACCCCAACACGGGCGCCACCGCCGCCATCGACCCGAACCTGAACGGCGCCACCACGTCGGCGACCGGCGCGGCCTACACCAACAACTTCCCGGGCACCGCGGGGACGACCCTCTACGACATCTCCCCCGCCATCGACTCCCTCGTCATCCAGGCCCCGCCCAACAACGGCACCCTGACCACGGTGGGCCCGTTGGGCGTGAACACCTCGGTGGCGGTCGGCTTCGACATCGTCACCGTCGGCGGGGTCAACTCGGCCTACGCGAGCCTTACCGTCGGGGGGAACGTCTCCCGGCTCTACACGATCAATCTGGGCACCGGCGCCGCCACCCTCGTCGGGCCGATCGGCTCGAATCAGCTCGTCTTCGGGCTCGCCATCGCCAGCGGCGAGCTGGTCTGCACCGTCCCGGCCGGAACGGCCGGGGTCACCTTCGTAGCCGCCGGAGGGGCGCCGACCACCGGCACCGCCGGGGCGGACGTGATCTGCGGCACCGCGGGCCCCGACCGCATCGCCGGCCTGGGGGGCGACGATCTGATCCTCGGCCGCGGGGGCGACGACCAGGTCTCCGGAGGCGACGGGAAGGACGACATCTACGGCGGCGCCGGCAACGACCAGCTGGTCGGCAGCGCCGGTGACGACTTCCTCTTCGGCAACGCGGGGAACGACGACCTGGCCGGCGACGCCGGCTCCGACTCGTTGTACGGCAACGCCGGCGGCGACCGCCTGGCGGGCGGCACCGAGACCGACGTGTGCCGCGTGGTCGACGGTCCGGCCAACAGTCCCGCGGAGCCGGGCGACCAGGCCGCCCCCGCACCCTCCTGCGAGGCGATTCTCTAGGGCATCGGGGGTGGCCGCCCCCGGAGCAGCCGTCAGGCGGCAGCGGCTCCGGGGGGCGTGGGGCACGACGCCCACAAACCCCGGTTGGCGCCACGGGCGTCGGCGACGGCCTGTCCGAAGTCCGCCGCGTGGCGCACGTTGGGCGGCACGGTGAGCTGCTGGGCGAAGCCGTCCCGGGCCAGGGCGAGGTTCACGAACAGCCCGTCCGGGACCCGGTAGACGTAGGCCAGCGTGCGGCCGAAACGGTCGAGCCGGCCGACGTCGTAGACGAGCCGCACCGTCGTCCCGGGGCCGACCAGGTCCCGCAGGCGATCGGTCGCCTCCGAGGAGTAGCAGTCACGGCTTGCCGCCTCGGGCGTGTCGATGCCGATGAGTCGGATGCGGGTACCGCCGGTGACCACGAGGGTGTCGCCGTCGGTGATCCTCGTGACCTCGGTGTCGTCGCCGGGCGGGAGGGGCGAGGAGGCGGCGGGCGTGGGCGGGCTGGTCGTGGCGCTCGAAGCGAGATCGCGGCCACCGTCGGGACCGGCGGACGTGGCGGCGCCGACGGCGAGCAGGACGAGACCCGTCGCCAGCGAGATCAGCACCCGGACCCATGCCGGCAACTCGACGAACCGCCGCCACAGGCCTGCCATCTGTATCCCCACCCTACGAGCCCCGCGGCGGCCCTCGAATCGGTGACACATCGCGGCGCCCTGGCAACCCGATACGTCACCGGTTCGTGTCCGGCCGAGGTGCGGCCGTTACGCCGAGGGCGTCGGCACCTCCGCCCCCTCGAACCGGTGACACATCGCGGCGCCCTGGCAACCCGATCCGTCACCGGTTCCGGGTCCGGCCGAGGTGCCGCCCGTTATCCCAGGACGTCGCCCAGGGCATGGAGGACGAGGCCGGCGGCGCCGCCCACGACGGTGCCGTTGATGCGGACGTACTGCAGGTCGGGGCCCAGGAGGAGCTCGAGGCGGCTCGCCGTCTCCTCGGCGTCCCACCGGGCGATGGTGCTGCTCACCAGGCCCGCGATCTCGCCCTTGAAGTGCTCGACCACGTAGGTGACGAGCGCCTCCAGGCCGCTCTCCACCCGGGCCGCCAGCACCGGATCGGTCTGCAGCTTCCGGCCGCCGGCGACGATGGCCTCGGCCGCCCGCCGGCGGAAGTTGGAGTCCGGGTCGGCGGCCTCCGCCCGCAGGGTGTCCTTGGCGTCGGTCCACACCGCGGCCACCCATCGCTGCAGCTCGGGCTGGGCGAGGAGGTCACGCTTGAGCTGCTCCCCCCGCTTCCGCAGGACGGGTGACGTCTCCAGGTCCCGGGCCAGCTTCGCCAGCCGGAGGTCGAGCTCCCGGCGCAGCTCGTGGTGGGGGTCGCCCTCCATCTCGGCCAGCGCCGAGCAGAACCCGTCGAGGACTCGGTCGAACAGCTTGTGGTCGACCGCCCCGGGGATCCACCACTTCGACTTCTTGCCCAGCCGCTCCCGCAGGTCTTCCCGATGGTCCTCGATGTACGTGCGCACGGCGGCGATGGCCCGGTCGAAAACCTGGTCGTGACGACCCTGCCGGGTGGCGAAGCGCAGGGCCTGGCCGGCGAGGGGCGCCAGGGGCACCGCCTCGACCCGGTTGCGGACCACGCCCTCGATGGCGCGGTGGACGTCGTCGTCGCGCAGCAGGTCGGCCACCCGCACGACCACCTCGGCCGCCTCGGCCGCCACCCGGGAGGCGTTGGCCGGCTCCGACAGCCAGCCCGCGACCCGGCCCACCACCCCCGCCCCCCGCAGCCGGCCGACGATGGCGTCGGGGGTGAGGAAGCTCTCCTGGATGAACTCGCCGAGGGTGGCCGCGAACTGGTCCTTGCGCTCCACCACGATGGCCGTGTGGGGGATGGGGATGCCGAGGGGATGGCGGAAGAGGGCGGTCACGGCGAACCAGTCGGCCAAACCCCCGACCATCGACGCCGCCGCCGTGGCCTGCAGATAGGCGGACCAGGTCGAATCACCGCCCCAGACGCTGACGACCAGGAACACCACGGTGACCGCCGCCAGCAGCGACGTCGCCCGCCGCTTCGACGTCGCCAGCTGCCGGCGCCGTTCGGACTCGGAACCCAGCCCGGCCCGCCGCTCGGTCCGGCGCTCGGTCTGGCGCTCGGCGAGACGCTCGGTCGGGGGCGGGACGTCGGCGGGCACGGACAGTTTCTACAACGGGGGGAGGGCGGTCCGATGACTCCGGGCCGCCGGCGACGTCGAATCCCCGAGCGCCCGAACGATCGAGAGGAGCGCACCGATGCCCACCACGGAGCCGGCGACCGAGCTCGCCCGTAGGTTCAGCAGCCCGGAAGCCACGCCGAGGCCGTGGGCCGACGCCCGCACCCACCTGTCCCGGGCCGAGATCTACTGGCTGTCGACGGTCCGGCCGGACGGGCGCCCTCACGTGACGCCCGTCATCGGTGTCTGGGTCGCCGAGGCCCTCTACTTCTGCACCGGGACCGACGAGCGCAAGGCGAAGAACCTGGCCGAGAACCCGAGGTGCGTCCTCACCACCGGTTGCAACACCATCGGCGAGGGATTCGACGTCGTCGTCGAGGGCTCGGCCGCCAACGTCGCCGAGGAGACCCTGCTCACGCTGGTCGCCGACGCCTACGTGGCCAAGTACGGCAGCGACTGGACCTTCCGGGTGGAGGACGGGGGCTTCCGTCACGACGACGACCCGGACGGAGGCACCGCCCTCGTGTTCGAGGTCGCCCCGTCGACCGCCTTCGGCTTCGGCAAGGGCGACCCCTTCAGCCAGACCCGCTACCGGTTCTGACGCGACGCCAGGACTATTTCTCGCTGACGCCGGCCGAGTCGAAGGTGGCCATCTCCCGGAGGACGCGGGCCGCGGCCTCCACCACCGGCAGGGCCAGGCAGGCACCGCTGCCCTCCCCCAGCCGCATGTCGAGGTCGAGGAGGGGCTCGAGGTCGAGGTGGTCGAGGACGGCGCTCGCCCCCGGCTCGGACGAGCGGTGGCCGGCGATGCAGTAGCCGAGGACCCCCGGCGCGAGGCGGGAAGCCACGAGGAGGGCGGCGTCGGCGATCACCCCGTCGACGACCACCGGCACCCGAGCGGCCGCACCGGCCACGATGAATCCGGCCAGGGCCGCGATCTCCAAACCCCCCAGGGCGGCCAGGGTGGAGATCGGCCCGGCGGCGATGGCATCGGCGTGGCGGGCCAGGGCCCGCTCGATAACCGCAACCTTGTGGCGCAGGGTGACGTCGTCGATGCCCGTTCCCCGACCGGTGACCTCTGTCGCGGGGCGGCCGGTGAGGGCCGCGATCAGAGCCGCCGCCGGGGTGGTGTTGCCGATGCCCATCTCGCCCGTGACCAGGCACCGGGCCCCGCCGGCCACCAGGTCGGACGCCACCTCGGCGCCCACGTCGAGGGCGGCCCGAGCCTGATCCAGAGTCATGGCCGGCTCCACCGACAGGTCGGCCGTGGCCGGCCGTAGCTTTCGTCGCAGCAGGCCGGGGGCGTCGTCGAGCGTGGCCGCCACCCCCACGTCGACCACGACCACCCGGGCTCCGGTCTGGCGGGCGATGACGTTGATGGCCGCCCCGCCGGCGCAGAAGTTGGCCACCATCTGGGCCGTCACCTCCTGGGGCCAGGGGGAGACGCCCTGGGCCAGCACCCCGTGGTCGCCGGCGAAGACCGCCACCGCGGCCGGGGCCGGCACCGGCGGCGGGGAGATACCGGCGATCCCCGCCAGCCGGATCCCGAGCGGCTCCAACCGTCCGAGCGCACCGCGGGGCTTCGTCAGCCGGTCGTGGAGGATGGTGGCATCCGCCATGGCGTCGTCGTCGAGCGGACCGACGGCCGCCCGCGCGGCCTCGAAGGGGCGGGTCACCGGATCACCTTTCCACGCCCTGCGCAGGCGCTGACGAAGTTGGCGACGATCGACGGGTCGCCCCCCGGGTGGTGGTGGAGGTAGGTGGCGACGAGGGTCGGGGTGGCGTGGCCGTCGTGGCCGCGGGTGAATCGGCTGTGCAACTCGAGGGCGTCGCCGGCGGGGTCGACCGTGGAGTAGTGGAACTCGTGTCCCCGCAGCCCGGTGCCGGCCGGGCCGAGTGGCGTGTCGACCGAGGTCACGGCCGTGCGGTACCCGAGGCGCAGGCGGTCGGTCATGGCCGCGCCGGCGTCGACCACGCCGGCCATGCGGTGCCCGTCGAGGTCGCGGCACAACCAGCCCAGCCCCCCGCACTCGGCCCACGTGACCAGGCCGCCCGTTACCCGCTGGCGGACGTCGTCGAGCAACGCCCGGTTGTCCGCCAATTCGGCGGCGTAGGTCTCGGGGAAGCCGCCGCCCACCAGCAGCCCGTCGATACCGTCGGGAAGGCTCCGGTCCCGGAGCGGATCGAAGCGGACGACCTCGGCCCCGGCGGCGGACAGGGCGTCGAGGGTGTCGGTGTAGGTGAACGTGAACGCCCGCCCGCCGGCCACCGCCACCCGAGGCGCTCGCGTCCCGCCGGTCAGCGGGGGAGGCAGGGCCACCGGCCTGGCCGCCATCGGCGGGGCGGAGCGGGCCAGGGCCACCACCGCGGCCAGGTCGACCCGGTCGGACACCGCCGCGGCCAGCGCGGCCAGCGCTCCCGCCACCTCGTCGGGGCGCTCGGCCACCGGCACCAACCCCAGGTGCCGGTCCCGCCACACCAGGCGGTCGTCGCGACGCAGGGCGCCGAGGATGGGGATGTCCAGCGGATCGAGGGCCTCCCGCAGCAGCACCTCGTGTCCGTCCGACGCCACCCGGTTGAGGATCACGCCCCCGATGCGCACGGTCGGCTGCAACGTGGCGAACCCGAGCACGACCGCCGCCACCGACGTCGACTGCGAGGCGGCGTCGACAACCAGCACCACGGGAGCGGCGAGGGCCCGGGCGATGTCGGCGGTGGACGAGGGGGACCCGTCGGCCGCCCCGTCGAACAACCCCATCACCCCCTCGACCACCAGGAGGTCGGCGCCGGCCAGGGCCCGGGCGGCGAGGGGCGCCACCGCGTCCAGCCCGCACAGCCAGGCGTCGAGGTTGCGGGGCGGGCGTCCGCAGGCGAGGGCGTGGTAGCCGGGATCGATGAAATCGGGCCCCACCTTGGCCGCCGCCGGCCGGTGGCCCGCGGCCCGCAGGGCGGCCAGCAGCCCGGTGGCGACGGTGGTCTTGCCCGCCCCCGAATGGGTGCCGGCCACCACCACCCGAGGCCCGATCATCGCCGTCTCACGCTAGCCACCGGCACCCAACCGGGCCGCCCGGGGCTCGTTCTGTGCCGTCTCGACACCCTCCAGGGGTGTCCATCCGTGCCAGTTCCCGGAGGAATCGGACGTTGGCCCCCAGCCGCCGGTGCGGTAGTGTCCGACGGTCATCTTCGGGAACCCGGTGCGAGTCCGGGACGGTCCCGCCACTGTGAGCGGCCTGGCATTGCACCTGGGGTCGTGAGTCAGGAACCGGGTTGGCATTCGAACCGGTGGGCCGGGAGGCCTGCTCCACGAGGATGGAGGCAACATGATCAGCACCAACGCCACGGCCGAGCGAGTCGCAGTCCCGATCCCCCGGTGGGCGCTGCCCACGTTCACGCTGGCGGTCCTGCTGTTCGGGCTGGTCACGATGGAGGGCGGCATGGTGTCCCACGCCCTCGGCCAGACGGGTTCGTTCCTGCACGAGCTGTTCCACGACGGGCGACACCTGCTCGGCGTCCCCTGCCACTAGCCCGGCCGCTCCCCGCTCCCCCGCAGTGAACGGTCGCATCGACCTGTCGCGCCCGCGCTCGGTCGCCCTCGGCGCCGTCGCCCTCGGCATCGTCGGGGGACTGCTGGCCGCCCTCCTCCTGACGTTCGTCGGCGAACCCTCGATCGAGGAGGCCATCAGGATCGAGCACGATCAGGCCGAGGCCACGGCGACGGCGACCGGCGGTTCGGCGGGGCCGGCGCACGCGGAGCCGGAGATCGTGTCCCGGCCGGTGCAGAAGGGCGTGGGGCTGTTCTCGGCCTACGCCCTGTCGGGGGCCGCCTTCGGCCTTCTGTTCGCGGTGCTGTTCTGGGCCCTGGGGGGCACCCGGCCCGACCCCTTCCGCCGGGCCCTGGTCGCGGGGGCGGTGATGGCGGGGGCGCTCACGGTGGCGCCGTGGCTCAAGTACCCGCCCAACCCGCCCGCGGTCGGCGATCCCGACACGCTGGCCCAGCGCCAGATCCTCTACGTCTCGGTGATCTGCCTGGCCGCGGTGGTGGGCGTGGCCGCGACCGCCCTCTCCACCCGGCTGCGGCGGGACGGCTGGCCCGAGCCCCGGCGCACGGTGTCCGTCGTGGCCGCGGTGGTGGTCCCCCTGGGGATCGCCATGGCGGTCCTGCCCGGCGCACCCGACCCGATCACGGTGCCGGCCGACCTCCTGTGGCGGTTCCGGCTGGCGTCGCTCAGCGGAAACCTCCTGCTGTGGGCGGTCATCACCCTCGGCTTCGGCGTGCTGGCCGCCGAAGGCGTCCGGGCCCCGGCGGCGACCGAGACCGGCTCCGACTCCGACGTCAGTACTCGATCCCTTTGAGCGCACCGATGCCGGCGTCGTAGGCGTGCTTCACCTTGCGCATCTCGGTCACGGTGTCGGCCACCTCGATGATCTCGTCGGGGGCGTTGCGGCCGGTGATCACCACGCTCGTGCGGGGCGCCCGGTCCCGCACCGCGGCGGCCACCTCGTCCGCCGGCACCCAGCCGTACTTCATCACGTAGGTGAGCTCGTCGAGGATGAGCAGGTCGTATTCGCCGCCGGCCAGCTTGGCCGCCGCCTGACGCCACGCCTCCCGGCCCAGCTCGGCGGTGCGCTCGAGGTCGGTCGACTCCCACGTGAACCCGTCGCCCAGGGTGTGCCACTCGATGCCCAGGTGGTCGGCCAGCTTGCGCTCGCCCGTCTTCCACTTGCCGCCCTTGACGAACTGGACGACGGCCACGTTCCACCCGCGGGCCCATCCCCGCGCCATGACGCCGAACGCGGCCGACGACTTCCCCTTGCCGTGGCCGGTGTTGACGAGGACGATCGACTTGGCGCGGGTCACGGGCCCGACTCTACGAGGGCGGCCCGCTCGTGAAGGGCGGGTTGGTGGTGTGCGGCGCCACCAGCGAGGCCGGCAAGTCGTGGGTGGTCACCGGGCTGTGCCGGCTGTTGGCCCGCCGGGGGGTGCGGGTGGCGCCGTTCAAGGGCCAGAACATGGCCCTCAACGCGGCAGTGGTGGCCGGCGGCGGGACCTCCGGGGAGATCGGCCACGCCCAGTGGGTGCAGGCGCTGGCCGCCGGGGCCACGCCGGAGGTGGCCATGAACCCGGTGCTGCTCAAGCCCACCGGCGAGCGGACCAGCCAGGTGGTCGTGCTCGGCCGGGCCGTCGGCGAGCAGTCGGCGGCCGAGTACCACGCGGGCAAGGCGGCCTTGCGCCCGGTCGTTCTGGCGGCGCTGGCCGACCTGCGCCGCCGCTACGACGTGGTGATCTGCGAGGGGGCGGGCGGGGCGGCCGAGATCAACCTCCTGGCCGGTGACTTCGCCAACGTGCCCCTGGCCGCGGCCGCCGGCCTGCCGGCCATCGTCGTGGGGGACATCGACCGGGGCGGCGTGTTCGCCTCGCTGTTCGGGACGTGGGCCCTGCTGCCCGACGACCTGCGGGGGACGGTGCGGGGGTTCGTGATCAACCGCTTCCGCGGCGACCCGTCGTTGCTGGGGGACGCCTGCGGCGAGCTCGAGCGGCGGACGGGCGTGCCCGTGCTGGGGGTCGTGGCCACCGTGCGGGGCACCGACATCGACGCCGAGGACTCGCTCGCGCTGGACTCGTGGGACACGACGCCCGCCGGCGCGGGGGCGGTGGTCGACGTGGTCGTGGTCCGGTTTCCCCTGGTCGCCAACTTCGGCGACCTCGACCCGCTGCGCCTGGAGCCGGCGGTGGCGGTTCGCTGGGTCCGCTCCGCAGCGGCCCTCGGCCGGCCCGACCTGGTGGTGCTGCCGGGGTCGAAGAGCACCCGGGCCGATCTCGAGTGGTTCCGTGGGTCGGGACTGGCGGCGGCCGTGTGGGCGTCCGGGGCGAAGGTCGTGGCCGTGTGCGCCGGGGCGCAGATGGTGGGCCGGACCATCACCGACCCTCTCGGCGCCGAGGGTCCGCCCGGGTCGGTCGACGGCCTGGGCTGGATGGCCCTTCGCACGGTCTTCGAGGCGGACAAGGTCCTCGACCGGCCGTCGGGGACGTGCGTGCTCTCGGGCGAGCGGGTCGAGGGCTACCGCATCCACCACGGCCGGGTGGACGGCGACGTCGCTCCCTGGTTGGTGGCGGACGACGGATCCGTCCTCGGCTGGGACGGCGGACGGGTCCGGGCCACGACCCTCCACGGCCTGTTCGAGTCCGACGCCTTCCGGGCTGCCGTCCTGCAGTGGGCGTCCCCCGCCTGGGTGCCGTCCGGGATGTGCTTCGCCGGCGAGCGCACCGCCCGCTTCGACCGCATCGCCGACACCCTCGAATCGTCCCTCGACCTCGCCCGGGTCTTCGCCCTGATCGACCCGAACGCACTTTCTGTCGAGATATGTACCTCGGAGGTACACATCTCGACAGAAAGCTCGCCGGCGGGCGCGGCGCTCGGGGCGGTCACGGATCTCGTGCCGCACCTGCGGTGGCGGATCGGGGCGCCGGGCGACGGCGACCTCCTCGGGGCCGAGCTGGCCGCCGATCCGGACCGGTTGGCGGCGTTGGTGGCGGCCACCGCCGGGGGGCGGGGCAGCGACGACCCCCAGGTGCTCGCCTCGCTCTGGTGGCAGGCCTACGCCTACCGGGTGGCGGGGACCACCCTGGCCGCCTGGGTGGTGGCCGGCACCGCGCCCGACCCGGCCGCCCCCGGCACCGGCGTCGGGCTGGCCCGCAGCCGGCCGTCGTCGCTGCTCGTCGACCCCGACGGGCACACCGTCGACGACATCGACGAGCTCGTGCGGCGGCTGTTCGCCGGCCACCTCGAACCCGTCATGGCCTCCCTCCGGGCCCGCCACGCCACCGGCCTGCGGCTCCTCCACGGCAACGTGGCGGCGGGCGTGGCGTCCGCCCTGGGCGCCGTCGGTACGGCCGAGGGGGCGTCGCCGGCGCTCCGGGCCCGCCGTGACCTCGCTACCGCGGCGATCGCCCGTCCCCACGAGCCCGACCTCGGCGGGTGGACCGATTGGGACTACCGGCGCACCACCTGCTGCCTCTGGTGGAAGACGTCCGCCGCCGCCGGCAAGCTCTGCGAGGACTGCTCCCTCCGTCCCGCCGAGCCCGCGCCCGATCCTCGAACTGGTGACAGTTCGCCCGCCCCTGACGGCGCGGAGTGTCACCAGTTGCCCGACGCCGAGCCCGAGGCGGTCGTGACGTGATCGTCGTGATCGCCAACAACGACCTCGACCTGCTCGCCCTGCGGGCGGCGGTGGAGATGCTCCCGGACGGGTTCCCGCCGGTCAGGGCCCATGGCGGCGTCGGCCTGGAACCGGACACCCCCGTCCCCGGGCTCGACGGGGCGAGGGCCGTGCTCGTCCGCCTGCTCAAGGGTCGGGCGGCGTGGGAGCGGCCGTTCGACGAGCTCCGGCGCCGGTGCCTCGACACGGGCACGGCCCTGCTCGCGTTCGGCGGCGAGGCCACCGTCGACGCCGAGCTCACGGCGCTCTCGACCGTGCCCGGAGGCATCGTCACCGAGGCCTTCGCCTACCTCTCCCGGGGAGGGCCGGCCAACCTGGCCAACCTCCTGCGGTTCGTGGCCGACACGGTCCTCCTCGAGGGCTTCGGGTTCGACCCCCCGGCCGACATGCCCATGTCCGGCCTCATCGCCCGGGCCGACGCCGACGGCTGGCACCGGCACCCGGAGGACCCCGACCGCCCGACGATCGCGGTCGTGACGTACCGGGCCAACGTCCTGGCCGGCAACACCCTCCCGGTCGAGCAGCTGTGCGACGCCATCGAGCGGCGGGGAGCCGACGCCCGGGCCGTCTACGCCTACTCGCTGCGCAACGACCCCGGCGCCATCGACCTCCTGCGGGGCGCCGACGTGGTCGTCACCACCACCTGGGCCGCCGGGGGCAGCGTCCACGAGGGCGACGCCATCGGCGCGGGCATCTCCGACAACTGGTCCTCCCCCCTCGACGTCCTCGGCGTCCCCGTCGTCCAGGCGGTGGCGTCCACCGGCGACACCAGGACGTGGGCCGAGTCGAGCGGCGGCCTCTCCCCCCTCGACGTGGCCCTGGGCGTGGCCATCCCCGAGTTCGACGGGCGGATCATCGGTCCCCCGCTGTCGTTCAAGGAGGTGGTCGACGACGGCGACGAGCTGGGCGTGGCCCTGGCCGCCCACCGGGCCGTCCCCGACCGGGTCGAGCGCATCGCCGGGATCGCCACCCGCCTGGCCCGGCTGGGCCGCCTGGACAACGCCGACAAGAAGGTGGCGCTCGTCCTCACCGCCTATCCCACCCAGCGCAGCCGCATCGGCAACGCCGTCGCCCTCGACACCCCGGCCAGCCTCCTGCGTCTCCTCGACGCCCTGGCCGCGGCCGGCTACAAGGTGCACGAGGTGCCCGACGACTCCGACGCCTTCATGGCCCGCCTGGCCGACGGCCTCACCTACGACCGGCCGTCGCTGTCGGACGAACAACTCCGGCTGGCCGTCGGCCGCCTCCCGGTCGCCGACTACAACGAGTGGTTCGCCACCCTCCCTGACGCCCTCCGCCGGCAGATCGAGTCGAGCTGGGGACCGTCGCCGGGCACCGTGTGCGTCCACGGCGACGACCTCGTCTTCGCCGGCATCGACCTCGGCCACGTGATGGTGGTGGTCCAGCCCCCCCGGGGGTTCGGCGAGGACCCCATCGGCACCTACCACGCCCCCGACCTCCCGCCCCCCCACCACTACCTGGCCTTCTACCGGTGGCTCGACGCCCGCTTCGGCGCCGACGCCCTCGTCCACATGGGCAAGCACGGCACCCTCGAATGGCTGCCGGGCAAGGGCGTCGGGCCGTCCGCCAACTGCATCGCCGACGCCGCCCTGGGCGACCTCCCCCTCCTCTACCCGTTCGTGGTCAACGACCCGGGCGAGGGCGCCCAGGCCAAGCGCCGCACCCACGCCGTGGTGGTCGACCACCTCCCGCCCCCGATGACCCGGGCCGAGACCTACGACGAGCTCTCCCGGGTGGAGCGGCTGCTCGACGAGCACGCCAAGATCGAGTCGCTCGACCCGTCCAAGCTGCCCGCCATCCGGGGCCGGCTCTGGGACCTGCTGGTGACGTCCGAGCTGGCCCGCGACCTGGGCGTGGAGGAGATGCCCGACCCCGACGACTTCGCCGGCATGATCAACCACGTCGACGGCTACCTGTGCTCCCTGAAGGACGCCCAGATCCGGGGCGGGCTGCACGTGCTCGGTCAGGCCCCGGCCGGCGAGGCGCTGGTGGATTCGATCCTCGCCATCACCCGCCAGCCTCAGGGGACGGTGCCTTCCCTGCGGGCCACCGTCGCCGTCCGGTTGGGCGTCGACCTGGCCACCGCCGGTACCGCCGACGTCGACCGGGTGGAGGACGAGTGCCGCCGCCTGGTGGAGTCGGGTGACACCTCCGGCGACCCCACGCTCGAGTGGGTCACGTCGACGCTGGTCCCCGCCCTGGGCCGGACGTCCGACGAGATCTCCAACCTGTTGGCCGGGCTCGACGGGCGCCACGTGCCGGCCGGTCCCAGCGGTGCGCCGACCAGGGGCGGCGCCCACGTGCTGCCCACCGGACGCAACTTCTACTCGGTCGACCCCAAGGCCATCCCCTCGGCGTTGGCGTGGGACGTCGGTCGGGCCCTCGCCGACCGCCTGGTCGAGCGCCACCTGGCCGAGACGGGGACGTGTCCCCGGGTCGTGGGCCTCGTCGTGTGGGGGACGGCCAACATGCGCACCCAGGGCGACGACGTGGCCGAGGCCCTGGCCCTGCTCGGCGTCCGTCCGGTCTGGCACCCCCACTCGGGACGGGTGGAGGGCCTCGAGGTCATGTCCCTGGCGGAGCTGGGCCGACCCCGGGTCGACGTCACCATCCGTATCTCGGGCTTCTTCCGGGACGCCTTCCCCGGCGTGGTGGCCCTCCTCGACGACGCCGTCGGGCTGGTGGCGGCGTTGGGGGACGAGTCGCCGTCCGACAACCCGGTCGCCGCCGCGGGGGCGGGTGACGCCCGCGTCTTCGGCCCGGGGCCGGGCTCGTACGGGTCGGGCATCTGGCAGGCCATCGAGAACCGGTCGTGGCGGACCCGGTCCGACCTGGCCGACGTGTACCTCGCCTGGAGCGGCTACGCCTACCGCCGGTCGGAGTTCGGCGTGGCCGCCCCCGAGCAGGTCCGCCGCCGGTTCGCGGCCATCGACGTGGCCGTCAAGAACCAGGACAACCGCGAGCACGACATCTTCGACGGCGACGATTATTTCCAGGACCACGGCGGGATGGTGGCGGCGGCGGCCGAGCTGTCGGGCCGGGAGCCCCGGGCGTGGTTCGGGGATTCGGCCGACCCGTCCCGGCCGGTCGTGCGCTCGCTGGCCGAGGAGGCGGCCCGGGTGGTGCGTACCCGGGTGCTCAACCCCAAGTGGCTGGCCGCCATGCGCCGCCACGGGTACAAGGGTGCGTTCGAGGTGGCGGCCACGGTCGACTACCTGTTCGGCTACGACGCCACCGCCGGGGTGGTCGAGGACTGGATGTACGAGCGCGTCACCCAGGCCTACGTGGCCGACCCCGTGATGCGGGAGTTCTACGAGCAGTCCAACCCGTGGGCCCTGCGCACCATCTGCGAACGGCTGATGGAGGCGGACGAGCGCGGCCTGTGGTCGGCGTCCGACTCGGCCCGGGCCACCCTCCGGGCCGGCCTGCTGGCCGCCGAAGGCACCGAGGAGCGCCGGACGTGACACCCGTGACCCCGCCAGACGCCGGCCGAACCGGTGACGAATCCGGTCGCCAGCACGACCAGGACCGTCACCGGTTCGCAGCCTCGCCCGGCCGAACTGGTGACGAATCCGGTCGCCAGGACGACCAGGACCGTCACCGGTTCGCAGCCTCGCCCGGCCGAACCGGTGACGAATCCGGTCGCCAGGACGACCAGGACCGTCACCGGTTCGCAGCCTCGCCCGGCCGAACCGGTGACGAATCCGGTCGCCAGGACGACCAGGACCGTCACCGGTTCGCAGCCGCCAGCCGAACTGGTGACATTCCATCGCGCCAGGCCCCGGTGGGTGTCACCGGTTCGCCGGAGGGGGCGGGGTTCCGGTTCCCGCTGAGTGCCGTCGTGGGGGCGGAGGAGGCGAAGCTGGCGCTCGTGCTGGCGGCGGCCGACCGGAACATCGGGGGGGTGCTGCTGCGGGGCCACAAAGGGTCGGCCAAGTCGACGCTGGCCCGGGGGCTGGCCGCCCTGCTGGCGGCCCGGGACGGCGGGGCGTTCGTCGAGCTGCCCCTGGGCGCCACCGAGGAGCGGGTGGTGGGATCGCTCGACCTGGCGGCGGCGCTCACCGGGGGCGAGGTCCGCTTCCGGCCGGGGCTGCTGGCGGCCGCCCACGGGGGCGTGCTCTACGTGGACGAGGTCAACCTGCTGGCCGATCACCTGGTCGACGCCCTCCTCGACGCGGCGGCATCGGGCGTCAACCGGGTGGAGCGCGACGGCGTGTCCCACAGCCACCCGGCCCGGTTCCTGCTGGTGGGTTCGATGAACCCCGAGGAGGGCGACCTGCGGCCCCAGCTGCTCGACCGGTTCGGGTTGGCCGTCGACGTCCGCAACCCCACCGATCCGGCGGCCCGGGCCGAGGTGGTGCGCCGGCGCCAGGCCTTCGACGCCGACCCCGCCGCGTTCGTGGCCACCTTCTCGGGTGCCGAGGACGAGATGCTCCGCCGGCTGACGGCCACCCGCCCGGCAACCGTCGACGACGACCTGCTGGAGGCGGCGTGCGCGGCGTGCGTGGCCGCGGGGGCCGAGAGCATGCGGGCCGACATCGTCCTGGCCCGGGCCGCGGCCGCCCACGCCGGGTGGGACGGACGGTCGGCCACCAGCGCAGCCGACGTCCGGGCGGTGGCCCACCTCGTCCTCTCCCACCGCCAGCGGCGCCAACCCCTCGACGACCCGGCGGCAGCCTCGTCCGCCGTCGACGACGCCCTCGACGACGCCCTCGGCCGGGAGGAGGACGCGCCGCCCGAGGACGCGTCGGACGAGGACGGGGCGCCCGAGGAACGGGTCGACGACGCCGCCGCCCCGGCCGCGGTGGTGACCATCTCCGCTCCCAAGGCGGAACAAGCCGGCCGGGGCGGGCGCCGCTCCCCCGTGGGCGGCACCGACCGGGGCCGTACGGTGGCCGGCCGGGTTCCCGCCGGGTCGGTTGGAGCGGTGGCGGTCGTGCCCACCATCCAGGCCGCCGCCATCCGCCGCGCCGGAGCCGGAGCGGACGGTCCCGCCGCCGCCGGCGGACCGGTCGTTCTCGCCGCCGATCTGCGCGAACCGGTCAAGGAGGCCCTCACCGGCAATCTGCTCGTTCTGGCCGTGGACGCGTCCGGATCGATGGGGATGGACGAGCGCATGGCGGCGGTGAAGGGTGCCCTCCTCGGCCTCCTCGTCGACGCCTACCAGCGCCGCGACCGGGTGGCGCTGGTGACCTTCGGCGGCCGGGGGGCCGAGGTGGCGCTCCGGCCCACGGGCAGCGTCGAGGTCGCCCGGGCCCGGCTCGAGTCGCTTCCCACCGGCGGCGAGACCCCCCTGGCCGAGGGCATCCGGATGGCCACCGTCCTCGCCCACCGCTCGGCCACCCCCACCCTCCGGCCCCTCCTGGTGGTCGTCACCGACGGCCGGGCCACGGCCGCCCCCGCCGGGAGCGCGCACGCCGACCCGGTCGCCGCTGCCCTGGCCGAAGCCGCCATCGTCGCCCGCCACCGGCTCCCGGCCGTGGTCATCGACGTCGAGCCCATCACTGGTCCCCGCCTGGGCCTGGCCGCCGACCTGGCCGCGGCCATGGGCGCCCGCCACCTCCCCCTCCCCGCCCTCACCGCCGGCCGCCTGGAAGCCGCCCTCCGCAACCTCTGACCACACCTTGCCCGAAGCGGTCGGCGGTGGCAGCTGGTCAGTCGGACATGCTCTCGCGTTTCTCCAGGCCGACCGCCGACCGCAGCTGGCGGACGTGCTCCGACGCGGTGTCGTCCGTCGCCATGAGGTGGGCCAAGGCCTCGGCCAGTGCGTTCAGCTTGCGTTGGGTGGCCTTGGAGTTCCGCCACTGCTCGTTCTCCAGCACCACCACCAGCATCAGGGTGACGACGGTGCCGACCACCTGCAGGCCGTCGACCCAGCCGTGGGAGAACCCGAGAAACGGCCCCAGGGCCAGCCACACCAACCCCAGGGCGACCAAGCCCAGGAAGAACCGCGCCGAGGCGACCAACGTGGAGACCCGGTCGGCGAGGTGGTCGAACCACCCCCGCTGGTCACTGACGTCGGTCGGCCTGGTGGGTTGCCCGTCCGGCATCCGTTACGAGAGGCCCTTCTTCTGGAGCCACTCGGCGGCCACGTCGTCGGACTCCCGGAACTTGATGTCGGTCTCGACGTTCCAGGCCAGCAGGTCGTCGGTGGTGATCGTGTCACTCAGCGCCTTGAGATCGGCGGTGAGCTTGGCGCCGTAGGCGTTGCTCACCGACGTGAGGACGATGGGGGCGATGTTCTGGGCCGGGAAGAGGCGCTTGTCGTCCTCCAGGACCTTGAAGCCCTTGTCGGTGATCTGGGGAGCGGTGGTGTTCCACACCACCACGTCGACCTCCTTGGCCGCCAGGGCGTCGCCCAGCTGGGGCCCGAAGTCGATCTTCTTGTACTCCTTGAACGTGATCGCGTAGATGGCCGGGTCGGTGAAGCCGATGTAGCACTGCGGCCGCTCCTCGCACTGGGCCGACGCGCCCAGGACGTAGTCGAGGTTCTTCACATCGGAGATCCGGGTGGCCGGCGAGTCGCCCCGCACCACGAACGCGTCGCCGTCGACGGCGGGCGAGTAGTCGAGCACCGTGGCCCCGATGTCGCGGAAGGCGGGCGTGATGATGTCGATCACCTGATCGGGCTCGGCCGTCGCCTTGGAGTTGGGGGACAGCGCGGCGGCGGCCCCGCCGATGTAGTCGACGATGAGGTTGACGTCGCCGCTCTTCAGGGCGGCGATGGCCTCGGTGCGGAAGCCGGCCTGGGTGAGGATCTCGACCCTGTAGCCCTCGGCCCGCAGGTACTGGCCGTAGACCTCGGCGATGGTGGCCGACTCGCTGAAGTCCTGGGCCCGGATCTTGAGGACGGGTCCGGCCACCGTGGAGTCCGTCGTCGTGCCGCTCCCGGCGTCGTCGTCGTCGCTACCGCACGCCGCCAGCAGCATGCTCGTGGCCGCCACCAGGACGAGCAGCCTGGACACCCGCTTGTTCATCGTTCCCCCCCATGTTCGGTGACACAATTGCCGGAAAACCTGATCGGCGATCTCCTCCGGGCCGCACCCTCCTGACACCCTTCGGCACGATCATGCGTCCGAGCAGGCCGAATGCGCCACTGGTGACCGCAGCCAGCGCCGCCACCAGGATCGCACCGCCCAGCACGAGCGTGTCGTTGTTCTGCCCCAGGCCGTCCCGAAGGTACCCGCCGAGGCCGCTACCGCCGAGGAAGGCCCGGATCGGCTCGGTGGCCACCACCTGCACCGCCGCCACCCGGACACCCGTCAGCACGACGCTCGAGGCGAGGGCCATCTCCACCCGGAGGAGCACGGACCGCTCGTCGAAGCCCATCCCCCGGGCGGTGTCGACCACGACCGGGTCGACCTGGGTGACGGCGGTGAAGGTGGTGAGGAAGATCGGCGGGACCGCGAGGAGGGTGAGGGCGATGAAGACCGGCCACGGCTCGAATCCCAGTCCCCACCGCAGGGAGATCGGGACGAGGAGGCCGGCCACCGCGAAGGTGGGGACGGCCCGGCCCACGTTGACGATCCACGTCGCCGCCAGCTCGCCCCGCCGGACATGGGCCACCATCGCCCCCAGGGGCACGGCCACCACGGTGGCGGCGACGACGACCGCCGCGCACAGCCTGACGGTGCTGCCCGTGGCGGCCAGGATCCCGTTGGGGCCGCTCCACGTATCGGCGTCGAGGAGCCACTCGAACAGGCCGATATCGCGACGCACCGCCTGGGACCGCGGGAACAAGGCGGTGGCCGGGCCGCTCACGCGCCGGAGAGCCGGCCGCCGCGCCCGCGCCGGCTCCCGCGCCGGCGGGACCACGGGGTGAGGGCCCGGCCGAGGCCCCAGAGGGACAGGTCGAGGAGGAGGGCGAGGATGATCGAGAGTGAGGCGCCGACGGTCATGGGCGTCCAGAACGTCCGCCGCAGGCCGTCGAGGATGAGACGGCCAAGCCCGCCCTCCCCGATGATGGCGGCCACCGTGACCAGCCCGACCGTGGTCACCGTGGCCACCCGGATGCCGGTGACGATGTAGGGCAAGGCCAGGGGGAGCTCCACCGTGAGCACCCGCCGGGCCGGCCCCAGGCCCATCCCGTCGGCCGCGTCGCGCACCGACGCCGGCACCGACCGGAACCCGGTGAGGATGCTCGTCACCAGCACGAGGAGGGTGTAGCCGACGAGGGGGATCACGGCGGTGGTGGTGCTCACCCCCGTGTAGGGCACGAGCAGCGCGAACAGGGCGACGCTCGGGATCGTGTACACGAAGGCGGTGAACGTGGTGATGGGCCCGGCCGTCCACTTGTAGCGGAGGGCGACGGCGGCCAGGACGGCGGCCGCCACCAGCCCCAGGCCGACCGCCGTCAGGGTGAGCTGGACGTGCTGGGTGAGGGCCGTCTCGATGCGGTCCCATTCGTCGACCAGGTACTCCCACCGGATGATGGGGTTGGTGGCCTCGGCGATCACCGGCCGCCGCCGGATCCGGCGGCCCCGTCCCCGGCGGCCCCGTCCCCGGCGGCCCCATCCCCGGCGGCAAGGGCCGAGCGGATCCGCTCGAGGGTGACGACGCCGCCGAACCGGCCACCGTCGTCGACCACCGCCACCGACGTGTCCGACGTCATGATGATCTCCAGGGCCGCCTGCAGGGTGCTGGTGGCCGCCACCTGGGCCGCCGGGACCGACCGGGGGAGCTCGGCCAGCGGCCGGGCGGGGTCGCTGTCGAGCGCCGACCGGGAAACCCAACCGAGGAAGACGCCGGCGCCGGTGAGCCCGAACCAGTCCGTCCGGTGGGTGGCCATGGCGGCCCGGGCGTCGGCGGCCGAGGCGTCCACGTCGACCACCGGACCCGAGGAGAACGGGGGGTCGGCGTGGGGCAGGTCGGCGACGGTCGCCAGGCTGAGGCGGCGGTAGCTCCGGTCGCCGCCGACGAAGCGCTCGACGAACTCGTTGGCCGGCGCCCGCAGCAGGTCGTCGGGGGCCGCGTACTGCTCCAGGACACCGCCCATGTTGAGCAGGGCGATGCGGTCGGCCAGCCGGATGGCCTCGTCGAGGTCGTGGGTGACCAGCACGATCGTCTTGTGGACCCGGGCCTGCAAGCCGAGCAACTCGTCCTGCAGGCGGCACCGCACCACGGGGTCGACCGCACCGAAGGGCTCGTCCATGAGGAGGACGGGGGGGTCGGCGGCGAGCGCCCGGGCCACGCCGACCCGCTGCTGCTGGCCGCCGGACAGCTCGTCCGGGTAGCGGTCGAGCATCGCAGGCTCGAGGCCCACCAGGTCCGAGAGCTCCCGGACGCGGGCGGTGACCCGGTCCTTGTCCCACTTGAGGGCGTTGGGGACGGCGGCGATGTTGCGGGCGACCGTGTGGTGGGGGAACAGCCCCACCTGCTGGATGACGTAGCCGATCCCCCGCCGGAGCTCGGCCACCGGTGACCGGGTGACGTCACGGCCCTCGATCTCGATGCGCCCGCCGGTGGGCTCGATCATGCGGTTGATCATCCGCAGGGTGGTGGTCTTGCCGCAGCCCGACGGCCCCAGGAGGGCGACGATCGACCCCTTGGCCACGTCGAGGCTGAGGCCGCCGACCGCGTCGGTCGACGCTCCCGGGAACCGCTTGGTTACCTCGCTCAGCCTGATCGCCGGGGTGCCGGCTGCTGTGGGGGACAAGTGAGCCATCTTGGCACGACGCCTACCCTACGGGTGGTGCGACCCGCGGGAACCGAGCTGCTGGTCGTGTCCGGGGAGCCCTTGTGGCCGGCGGCCGGGGGTGGTCGGATCCGCACCGCGGGGCTCGTCGGGGCGCTGGCCGGGCGCTTCTCGGTGTGGGTGGTGGCACCGGTGGACGGCCCGCCGCCGGACGGTGTCGTGGTCGGCGTCGACCCCCTGCCCGACGAGGCGCCGGTGGGGCGGGCGGTGGCCCTGCTCAGCCCGCACGCCCGGCTGGGACGGGCCCTGCTCGGTCCCGTCCGCGGTCAGGCCCTGCTCCGCGCCGTGACCGACCACCGTCCCCGGGCGATCCTGTTCGCCGCCGGTTTCCTGGCCGCGGCCGCTCCGTCGATCGACCGGCCGGTCCTCGTCGACTTCCCCCGGCTGTCGGTGCGCCGGTTGCCGTCACAACCTGCCCTCGAGTCGGCCAAGGCCCGCTGGTGGGAGCCGGTGGAGGCCCGGCGGGCGGTCGCCGCTTCGGCCTCCACCCCGGACGACGTCGCCCTGCTGCTCGCGTGGGGAGCCCGTGCGGTCCTGGTACCGGACGCTTCGTCGCCGTCCGAGTGGGCGTCGGCGACCGCTCCCCTCGCCGAGGCCATCGAACAACTCGTGCGGGCCCCGCGAGATCACCCGTAGGGCCTCGGGTGTCAACGCCGTGGCCCTCTCGATCGTTCTACCCTGAAGGAGGGCATCTACGGCGGAGGAGAGCGGATGTTGAAATTGCGACGGCGGACGGTCTGGCACGGCGGGGCGGCCGCGATCGCCGCGGGGCTGCTCCTGGCCGGGTGCGGCGACGGTGGTGGGGGTGGCGGTTCCGCGTCGCCCACGACCGTCCCGAACACCGCCCCGACGCCGACGCCGACCACTTCGGCGGCGGCGACGGCGACCACCGTGGCGGCCTCCACTCCGCCGACCACGCCCGTCGACCCGCCGGTCGGCACGGCCGACAGCTGCCGGACGACGAACACGAGCAGCCGGGCCGATTTCGACCCCGGGAGCGGGCAGTACGCGGCGCTCCTCTACGAGGTGGACGTCAGCCGGCAGGTGGTCTCCTTCGACATCATCCAGTGGTTGACCGGCGACGACGCAAACCGCGCCCAGCAGGCGGCCTCGCCAGACGGCCCGCCCTTCGCCGCGAACGACTACTTCACCGTCAATGCCTTCGTGCACACCGACGAGGCCGCGGTCCGCAGCGGCGCCCGGGTGCGGCTGCTCACGAGTCCGCTCAACACGTCGCTGGCTCTTGGTCCAGCCGCACTGGCGGACATCGCCACCCGCCCGATTCTCAGCCGCCATCCGGGAATGGGGATCTTCTGGCTGTCGTTCGACGGCGGCGAGGTCACCGACATCTGCCAGCAGTACACCCCCTGACGGCTGCGGGCCACGACCGTCCGTCGCTCAGGCGGGGCCCGTCCCCCCGCATGTGACGGCCGCGTTCAGGCATTCGTCCACCAGCCGGGCCTGGGCGACGGGGTCCCACGCGTTGAAGAAGTCGGCGTGGGCGGTGGCCGGCGCTCCCGACGACAGGGCCACGTCGGCCCCCCCGACACCCTTCGGGTAGTGCACCCCCAGGCGGAGGTGGGGCACCGCCACCGGGTGCGTCGCCGGACAGGCGCCCTTGACGGCGTAGGCCATGTGGCTGCGGTGGTCGGAGCTGTCGATGCGCCGGCCGTCCCAGCAGTCGGGGAAGTGGACCCGCATCACGAGGTGGAGCCCGGCCGGGCAGTCGGGCACCGTCGAGGTCTCGGGCGTCATCCGGTCGCCGGTGCCGGCGCAGGCCCACCGCACCACGTCGGCGGTGGCGTCGGTGACCACCCGCAGGCCGAGGGGGAAGGGCTCGATCGACGCCGGCCGGCGCCCGGCCACCAGGTAGTACGCGGCGACGTTGACCGGCCTCACCACCTTGCCTGCGTCGGAAAGGGTGGGCACCCAGTAGGCGGCGCCGTCACCGTCGCGCCGGCAGAGATCGGGGGCGGCCTGCAGCGACTCGAGGCTGGAGAAGGCGTCGGTCGAGACGTTCCCGAAGAAGTCGTGGCTGTGGGAGCCGCCGGGGTTGGCGGGATGGACGATGGGGTCGTCGGGGGCCGAGTGGCTGTACCGGCAGTTGCTGACGAAGTTGCCGGCTGGCCGGGCCTTGGTGGGCGCCGCGGCGTGGGCGGGCAGGGCCACCGCCACCGCCGAGACGCCCGCCAGGGCGACGGCCACGGACCGGGCGAGACGGGCGGCTCGGGAGGATCTGGGCATGGAGCGATGGTCGGGAACAGATGTGAGCACTCTGTGAAGCGCCCGTGAGCATTCGGCCTGTGCTGGGAGTGTGCGCCTTGGTGCCCTATCTCTTACCCTACGTAGGTGCAGATGCGGAAGACGAGCGTCTACCTGCCCGATGGGTTGAAGGTCCGGCTGGCCGACGTGGCCCGCCGCACCGGGCGCTCGGAGGCGCAGCTGGTCCGCCTGGCGGTCGAGCGGTTGGTCACGTCCGAGCTGGTCGGAGCCGGGCCGGGCGCCGGGCTCGGGCTCGGGCTCGGCGGGGGTGGGCGCGACGACCCGGTCGTCACCCGCAACCGGACCGGCCCCGCGCTGGTGGGGGTGGGGATGGGACCCGGCGATCCCGGCCTGGTGACGACCCGGGCGGTGGCCGCCATCCGTTCCGCCGACCGGGTGCTGGCGCCGACCACGTCGGCGGCCGCGGTGGGCCGGGCCGAGGCGATCGTCCGGGAGGCGGTGCCCGAGGTGACCGTCGAGCGGGTGGTCTTCGTGATGGAGACCGACGGGGCGGCCCGGGCCGCCGCCCTGTCCGCCGCCGCCGAACGGTTGGTGGCCCTCCTCGATGTCGGCGAGCGGGTGGCGTTCGTCACCCTGGGTGACCCCAACGTGTACAGCACGTTCGCCTCGGTGGCGGCCGAGGTGCGGGCCCGGCGGCCCGGCGTGCCGATCGAGTCCATCCCCGGGATCATGGCCTTCCAGGACCTGGCCGCCCGGTCGGGAACGGTGCTGGTCGACGGCGACGAGCGGCTGGTGCTCGTGCCCGCCCACCGGGGCGACGGGGCGGCGGCCGTGGCCGCGGCCCTGGTGGAGGACCGGGCCGCGGTCGTCGTCTACAAGGGCGGCTCCCGCCTGCCGGAACTGGCGGCCGCCCTGGCCGAGGCCGGCCGTCTCGACGGCGCCGTGCTGGGCGAGTTGCTCGGCCTCCCCGGGGGACGGGTGGCGCGCGTGGCCGACGTGGCCGACCGCCCGGCGACCTACCTGGCCACCCTCGTGGTCCCGCCCGTCCGATGATCCCTGGCCGATGATCTCGTTCGTCGGGGCGGGGCCCGGGGCACCCGACCTGATGACGTTGCGCGGGGCCGACCGCCTGGCGCAGGCCGACGTGGTGGTGTGGGCGTCGTCGCTCGTCCCGGAGGAGGTACTGGTCCACTGTGCGGCCTGCGCTGTCGTCCACGACTCGGCCGGCATGACCTTGGAGGACGTGGTCGACGTCTACTCGTCGGTGGACGACTCGGCCCGCGTGGTCCGCCTTCACTCCGGTGACGTGGCGTTGTACTCGGCCGTGCAGGAGCAGGTGGACTGGTGCGTCGCCGCCGGACGTTCGTGGGAAATCGTTCCCGGCGTGGGCTCGCTGGCCGCCGCCGCGGCCCTCGTGGGACGGGAGCTGACCGTGCCGGGCGTGGCCCAGTCGGTGGTGTCCACCCGCCTGCCGGGGCGTACCGCCGCCTCGATGCCCCCCGGCGAGACGGTCGCCGCCTTCGCCCACCACCGGACCACCATGGCCGTGTACCTGTCGGCGGCCCGTCCCGGCCAGCTGGTCGACGAGCTGCTCGACGGCGGGCGGGGCTACCCGCCGGACACGCCCGCCGCCCTGGTCGTCCGGGCGTCGTGGCCCGACGAGCGGGTCGTGCTCACGACGGTCGGCGAGCTGGCGGACGCCATGAAGGCCGATGGTGCCCGCACGACCGCCCTGGTGCTCGTCGGCCCCGCCCTGGCCGGCGCCGCCCCCCGCTGCCACCTCTACGACCCCGGCTACGCCCACGGCTACCGCCGCCGCTCGGTCCCCGGCACCACGATCGGCCGCCCCACCCACCCCGAGCCCAACCGGTGACACTCTCCGGGGCCTGGCGCGGCCGAACGTCACCGGTTCCCGCTGGGCGAACTGGTGACACCCTCCGGGGCCTGGCGCGGCCGAACGTCACCGGTTCGAGAGACCGAGCGAGCGGAGCGAACCGGTGACACCCTCCGGGGCCTGGCGCGGCCGAGCGTCACCGGTTCGGCGGTGGTGACGGTCAGCCTGGTGGGCGGAGGGCCGGGGGATCCCGATCTCCTCACCCTCCGCGGCGAGGCGTTGTTGGCGCGGGCGGCGATCGTCGTGGTCGACACCGCCCTCGTCCCCCTCGCCGTCGCCTTCGCCCCCGGCGCCGTCATCGTGGCGGTGCCCGACCGGGCGCCGGCGGTCGACGCGCTCGTCACCGCCGCCCGTGGCGGACGTTCGCCCGTCGTCCGCCTGTACAAGGGCGACACCTGGCTGCACCCGGCGCACGGGGCGGAGGCCACCGCCTTGGCGGACGCGGGCATCCCGTCCGAGGCGGTCGCGGGCGTGGCCACCGAGATGGCGCGGAGCGCGATGGCCGGCATCCCCGTCCACGTGCGCCACCTGGCCGTCGCCTGCACCATCGCCGACGCCGAAGCCGAAGCGCCCCCCGCCGACGACCCCACCCGCACGATCGTGGTGACGTCCGACGACCTGGCGGCCACCGCCGCCACGATGGCGTCCACGGGCGACGCGTCCCTCCCCGCCGCCGCCATCGAGACGACCGGCGAGTGCACGCGCGCCATCCTCGGCGACCTCGCCGCCGCCCTGGCCCCCCGCCGCCCCGGCGTGCTCGTCACGGGAGCCGTCGTCGCCGTGCGGGAGGTGGCCCGCACGTGAACGGCACCGTCGAGCCGCCGCTGGCCCCCGAGGTCGCCAACGCCAAGGGTGGGCTCCGCACCGGGTGGACCACCGGCACGTGCGCCAGCGCGGCGGGCAAGGCCGGCCTCATCGGGCTGGTCACCGGCACCGCCCCCGCCGAGGTGGAGGTCGGCCTTCCCGACGGGCGGCGGGTGACGTTCCCGGTGGAGTCCGACCCGGCCACCCCCAACCGGTGCGTGGTGGTCAAGGACGCGGGCGACGACCCCGACTGCACCCACGGCGCTCGCATGACGGCCACGGTCGAGTGGGCCGAGGGGGAGACCGAGCTGCGGGCCGGTCCCGGGATCGGCACCGTCACCCGCCCCGGCCTCGGCATCCCCGTGGGACTGCCGTCGATCACCGACGTCCCCCGCCGCATGATCCGCCGGGCACTGGCCGAGGTCACCGACCGGCCGGTCGTCGTCACGTTCGAGGTCCCCGGCGGCGACGTCATGGCGGCCAAGACCTCGAACGGCCGCCTCGGCATCGTCGGCGGCATCTCCATCCTGGGGACGACCGGCGTGGTGAAGCCGTTCTCCACCGCCGCCTACCGGGCCTCGGTCGTCCAGCAGATCGACGTGGCCGCGGCCCAGGGCGCCGACACCATCGTCCTCGCCACCGGCACCCGGTCCGACGCCTACGCCCAGCAGGCCCTCCCCCACCTGCCCGAGGTGTGCTTCGTCGAGGTGGGCGACTTCACGGGCATCGCCCTCCGGCGGGCGGCGTCCGCCGGCATCCGGCGGGTCGTTTGGGTCGGCATGGTCGGCAAGATCACCAAGCTGGCGGCGGGCGTGATGATGACCCACTTCCGGCGGACGAAGGTCGACACCGGCCTGCTGGCCGACGTGGCCCGGGAGGCCGGGGCCCCGCGGGCGGTCGTGGAGGCCGCCACCCACACCAACACCGCCCGCCACTTCTACGAGGTCTGCGTGGCGCAGGGCGCCATCGAGCCGCTCACCCTGTTGTGCCGGCGGGCGGCGGCGGCCTGCCGGGCCCACGTGGACGGCGGCCTCGAGGTCGACGTCGTCTGCGTCGACTTCGACGGCTCGCAGGAGGTGGCCCGTGGCTGACGGCGCCCCCATCGTGGTGGTCGGGCTCCTCGGAGGACGGCCCGTCGGCGAAATCGCCGCCGCCGCCCTCGGCTCGGCCGCAATCGTGGCCGGGGGACGCGACCAGCTGGCGGCGGTGTCCGACCTCCTCCCGCCGGGCGTGCGCACGGTGGTGGTGGGAGCGGGATTGGACGCGCTCGACGAGGTGGCGTCGTCGGCCGGACCGGCCTGCGTGCTGGCGTCGGGAGATCCGGGGTTCTTCGGGATCGTCCGGGCCCTCGCCGCCCGGGTGGGGGGGACCGCCTGGAGGTGCACCCGGCGCCGTCGTCGGTGGCCCTGGCGTTCGCCCGGCTCGGGCTGCCCTGGGACGGAGCCGTCGTCCGCTCGTGCCACGCGGGCGACGCCGCCCGGGTGGCGACCGAGGTGGCCCGGGCCGACGTGGCCGCGGTGCTGACCGGCCCCGACGCCCCGCCGGAGGCCGTCGGCGCCGCCCTGGTCGCCCTCGGCGCCCACCACCGGCTGGTCGTGGTGGCCACCCGGCTGGGCGAGCCGGGCGAGCGGGTCGTGCGCTGCACCGATCTTGCCGACCTGGCCGCCGGCCGTTTCGACCACCGGTCCGTCGTGGTCGTGGCCCACCCGGCTGCCGCCAGGCCGGCGGCCGGGCGCGGGGGGCGGCCGGTCGCCGCCTTCGCCCACCGGGCGTCGATGATCACCAAGCCCGAGGTGCGGTCGATCGTCCTGGGCAAGCTCAGCCTGCCCGAGAGGGGCGTGCTGTGGGACGTGGGGGCCGGCAGCGGGAGCGTCGCCATCGAGGCCGCCCTGGCCGCCCCCGGGCTGCGGGTGATCGCCGTCGAGCGCAACCACGACGACGCCGAGCGGGTGCTGGCCAACGCCGCCGCCCTCGGCGCGCTGGTGGACGTGGTCGAGGGCGCGGCCCCCGCTGCGCTGGAGGGACTGCCCGCTCCCGACCGGGTCTTCGTCGGCGGCGGCGGCCTCGACGTGCTCGACGCCTGCCTCGCCGCCCTCCGCCCGTCCGGCCGGCTGGTGGCCACCTTCGCCGCCGTCGACCGGGCCGTCGCCGCCCACCGCCTCTTGGGAAACTTGGTGCAGGTGGGCGTGGACCGGGCCGAGGCCCTCCCCGACGGCGGGGTCCGCTTCGCCGCCGACAACCCGGTGTTCGTGGCCTGGGGCGACGCGACCGGGGCACCGGACGGTCGGTCCGCCGGCGGACGAATCGTCGTCGGCGTCGGCTGCTCGTCCGACGCCTCCGCCGACGACCTGGCCGCCGTGGTGGCCGACGCGCTCGCCGCCGGCGGCGCCACCAAGCCCGGGACTGTCGACGCCGGCCCGCTCGACGCCGGCCCGCTCGACGCCGGCCCGCTCGACGCCGGCCCGCTCGACAGCGACACGCTCGACGGCGGCACGGTCGACGGCGGCACGGTCGACGGCGGCACGCTCGACGGCGGCACGCTTGACGCCGGCCCGCTCGACGCCGGCCCGCTCGACGCCGGCCCGCTCGACGCCGGCCCGCTCGACGCCGGCCCGCTCGACGCCGGCCCGCTCGACGGCGGCACGCTCGACAGCGGCACGCTCGACGCCGGCCCGCTCGACGCCGGCACCCTCGCCATCCGGGCGGACCATCCGGCAGTTCGGGCGGACGCCGACGGCGCGGCGGACGATCGCCGCTCTGGCTCGGGCACCTCCAGTCCGGTCAGCTCCCGCGACCGGGTCGACGGCGGTCCGGCCGACCGAACGAGCGTCGATGTCGCCACCATCGACGTTCGGGCCGACCATCCTGCGGTGAGGGCGGCCGCCACTGGCCGCGGCCGGCTCCTGGCCTTCCCCTCGTCCCTCCTGGGCGTGGTGGACGTCCCCAATCCGAGCGAGGTGGTGGCGGAGGCCGTGGGCACGCCCAGCGTGGCCGAGGCAGCTGCGATCCTGGGCGCCGGACCAGGGGGGCGACTGATCGTCCCCAAGCGCAAGAACGCCACCGCCACCGCGGCGGTTGCCGCGTCGACGACCGAGCACGCCGGGTCGGTCCACATCGTCGGGCTCGGGCCCGGGGGCGGCGCCCACCGCACGCCGGCCGCCACCGCCGCCATCCGGCACGCCGACGCGATCGTCGGCTACGGCCCGTACGTCGACTCGATCGTCCCGCTCCTCAGCCCCGACCAACTCGTCTTTCGGGGCACCATGGGTGCCGAGGCCGACCGCGCCCTCGCCGCCCTGGCCCTGGCCCGGGCCGGGTGGCGGGTGGCCCTGGTGTCGTCCGGCGACCCGGGGGTGTTCGCCATGGCCGCCCGCACCCTTGACCTGGCCGGCGACGAGCCCGATGTCGACATCCGGGTCGTGCCCGGGGTGACCGCGGCCCACGCCGCGGCGGCCGCCGCGGGCGCCCCGCTCGGCGGCGCCCACGCCCTCGTCACCCTCTCCGACCTGCTCGTTCCCTGGACGAGCATCGAGGCCCACCTGCGGGCGGCGGCTTCGTCGGGCATGGCCCTGGCCCTCTACAACCCCCGGTCCGCCGGCCGCGCCGACCACCTGGCCCGGGCCCGGGACGTGCTGGCCGAGACCATGGACCCGTCCACCCCGGTCGTGGTCGTCACCGACGCCACCGGTGCCCACCAGTCGGTCGTGCGCACCACCTTGTCCGACCTCGACCCCACCGTCGTCGGGATGCGGTCGATGGTGCTGATCGGTGGACGTCCATGACCGGGCGCTCCACCGTCCGCATCACCGACGCCTGCACCGCGTGCGGGGCCTGCCTCGCGACGTGTCCCGAGCGGGCGCTGCGGCGGGCGCCGCGCAAGCCGGTGGTGATCGACGACCTGTGCACCGCGTGTTGGGACTGCGTCGGAATCTGTCCCGCGGGCGCCATCCTCGAGGAGGTGACCCGGTGACGGCGCCCGTCCACCCCATCGAAGCCGAGAGCTACCGGATCCTCGCCGGCCGGGTCGACCTCACCCGGTGGCCGCCGGCGTCGCGGGCGGTCGTGGCCCGGATCATCCACGCCGCCGCCGACATCTCCTACGCCGACACCCTCGTGGTCGACGAGAACGCCTGCCTCGCCGGCATCGCCGCCCTCCGGGCCGGGGCGCCGGTGGTGGCCGACGTGGAGATGGTGCGCGTCGCAACCCGCCGGGCCGGCACCCGCTGCCTGCTCGACGAGGGTCGGGCCCTGGCCGCAGATCACCCCGGACTCACCGCCTCGGCCGCCGCCATGCGGGTCGCCGCCACGCGATGGCCGGACGGGGCGGTCGTGGTCGTCGGCAACGCGCCCACCGCCCTGGCCGAAGTCGTGCGCCTGGCCGAGGGCGGGGAACTTCCGGCCGGCGCTGGTGATCGGGCTGCCCGTCGGGTTCGTCGGTGCGGCCGACGCCAAGGCCGCCCTCCGGGACTCGGGCCTGCCGTCGGTGAGCAACGTCGGCGAGCGGGGCGGGAGCGCGGTTGCGGCCGCCGCCCTCAACGCCCTCTGGCGCCTGGCCACGGCGGGGGACGAGTGACGCCGACGCCGGTCGTGCACCTGGTCGGGGCCGGGCCGGGTGACCCGATGCTCCTCACCCGGCGGGCGGCCCGGCTCCTGTCCCGGGCCGACGTGGTGGTGCTCGACCGCCGCTCGCTCGAAGCCATCGCCGACCTGGCCCCGGCGGGAGCCGAGCGGGTGTTCGTCGGCCGGGTCGACGGACGCCCGGCGTGGGACACCGACGCCATCGCCGACCTCCTCGCCGACCGGGCCAGGTCCACCACCGACGCCGATCGCGCCCAACCGGACCCGACCGACGGCCCGCACCCGCCCCCGCACGAACCGGCGGCGGGACAGCCGGACCATCCGACCGTCGTCCGGCTGAAGAGCGGTGACCCCTTCGTGTGCTCCCGGGGGGGCGAGGAGATGGCGGCTCTGCTCGCCCGGGGGGTGCGGGTCGAGGTGACGCCTGGAGTGTCGGCCGCCACCGCCGCCCCCCTCGCGGCGGGCGTGCGCCGCGGCCGCACCGTCACCATCCTCGCCGGCAACCACGACCCCGTGTACCCGGACACCGGCGCCGGCCGCCTGGCCGACCCCACCGGCTCGCTCGTCGTCCTCGTCGGTCGGTCCCGCCAGTCGTCCCTCGCCGACGAGCTCGTCGCCGCCGGACTCGACCCCGCCACCCCGGCGGCGGTCGTCCACGCCGCCACCCGGCCGGGCGCCCGGGTGACGCACACCACGCTCGGCGCCCTCGGCTCCCACCGCCTGCCCCCACCCGCAACCGTCGTCATCGGGCCCGCCGAGGTGCGCAGTGCACATCCCTGACGGCTGGATCGACCTGCCGACGTCGGTGGCGGCGGCCGGCGCGGCCGCCGCCACGGTCACCGTCGCCGCCCGCCGGGCGGCGGTGCGCGTCAGGGAGAAGGCCACCACCACGCCCGCCGTCGTGGCCGCCTACCTGCTCGTCGCCGAGCTGCTGGTCGTCCCCCTCGGGATCGGCACGGGCGCCCACATCATCGGCACCGGCCTGGCCGCGGTGCTGGTGGGACCGTCGATGGCGATCGTGTGCGTGGCCGTGGTGGTGGTCATCCAGGCCCTGGTGCTGGCGGACGGGGGCGTCACCGCCATCGGGCTCAACCTGCTCAACAACGGGGTCGTTCCCGCCCTAATCGCAGGGGCCGTCTTCCAGTGGGGATGGGCGGCGGCCGGGCGCACCCGCCGGGCGCTCCCGCTGACCGCCGGCCTGGCGGCCGGCCTGGCCACGCTCGCCGCGGGGGCGGCGGCGGCCGTCGAGTTCGCGGTCGGCGGGACGGACGTGGTGCCGGCCCGGGCCGTCGCCACCGCCCTGGGCGCGAGCCACCTGGTGGTGGCGGTGGTCGAGGGGGTCCTCACGGGACTGGTGGTCCGGGTCGTCGACCGGCTCCGTCCCGACCTGATCGGCGCCCGGCGGGTGTCCACGTGAGCATCGCCCACCGCACCTCGTCCGCCGGGCGGGGCCCGACCCGCATCGACGGCCCGCTCACCGCCCTCGCGCCGGAGGTCAAGCTCGTCGGACTGGTCGCCTTCCTCGTCGTCGTCGCGGTCACCCCCCCGTCGCGCCCGTGGGCCCTGGCCGGCCAGGCGGTGGTGGCCGCCGCCGTGGCCGTGGCCGCCTTCGTCACGCCGCGCGACGTCGTCCGCCGGCTGACGATCGACATGCCCCTCGCCGTGCTGGCCACCACCCTGGCCGTCGCCGGATCGGGCCCCCGGGTCGACGTGGCCGGCATCAGCCTCTCGCGGGCGGGGCTGCAGGTGGGGCTGGCCCTCCTGGCCAAGGCCACCATCGGCATCGTGGCGGTATCGGCGGTGGCGGCGGCCACCACCGCGTCCGAGACGGTGTCCGGACTGCGCCGGCTCCGCGTCCCCGCCTGGCTCTGCGACCTGGTCGCCCTCACCGCCCGCCAGCTCCAGGTCCTCGGCGTCGACCTGGCGCGGCTCCGCCTGGCGGGCTCGGTCCGGGCCGGCACCCGGGGCCGCCGGGGCGAGTGGTCGGCGGTGGCCCGTGCCCTCGGCGGACTCTTCGTCCGCAGCGTCGAGCGCACCGACCGGCTCCAGGTGGCCCTCGCCGCCCGGGGCGGGGCGAGCCTCGGGGCGCTCGGGGCGATCCCGCTCCCCGCGGCCGGGACGCCGACCGCAACCGCCACCCGGAGGATGTGGCTCACCGCCCTCGTCCCCTCCGCCTGCGCCCTCCTCCTGCGACTGGTGGCCGGCCCGTGACCGACCTCCTCCTCATCGGCCACGGCAGTCGCGATCCGGCGGCGGCGGAGGAGTTCGACCGGCTCACGACCCTCGTGCGGGCGGCCGCCGGACCTGCCGCCCGCACGAGGGTCGCCGGCGGGTTCCTCGAGCTGGCCGAGCCCCACGTCGACGCGGCCGTCGACCGGCTCGTCGCCGACGGGTCGACCGACATCGTCGCCGTCCCCTACGTCCTCTTCGGCGCCGGCCACCTGAAGGACGACGGGCCCGCCGTCCTCGGCCGGGCCCGAGTCCGACACCCCCACGTGCGCTTCCGCCTCGGCCGCGACCTCGGCATCCACCCGGCCGTCCTCGACGTGGCCGAGGACCGGGCCCGGGACGCCGTGAAACGCCTTCCCCCCACCGAGCGGACCGCCGTCGTCCTGGTCGGGCGCGGTTCCACCGACCCCGACGCCTGTGCCGACTTCGTGAAGTTCGCCCGCCTGCTCGAAGACGGGCGGGGCCTGGGCCCGGTCCATCCCGCGTTCGTGGCCATGAGCCGGCCCCACCTCGACGACGCCCTCGACCGGGCCCGGGACCTCGGCGCGGAGGCGGTGACAGTCGTCCCTCTCCTGCTGTTCCGGGGCGTGCTGGTCGACCGCATCGCGGTCCAGGCCACGACCTGGGCCGCGGCCAATCCCGGCGTCGCCGTCGCCATCGCCGCCCACCTCGGCCCCGACCCCCGGCTGGCGGGCGTGGTGGTCGAGCGCCACCGGGAGGCCCACGAGGGCGACGTCCGCATGAACTGCGACATGTGCGCCTACCGGGTGCGCCTCCCCGGCTACGAGGAGAAGGTCGGCACCCCGCTGTCGATCTCGCCCCCGGAGGACGGGCCCCGCGGCTGGCGGGCCCGCCGCGCCGCCAACCAGGCTGCGGCCGACGCCGCCGTCCGGCGGGAACGACCTCGCCGGGGACTGGGCCGGCGCACGGGCATCCCCGCCGCACCCGACCGGGGCGGCGACGGCGGCGAGCCCGCGATCCGGATCATCGGCCTCCGCCACCGGTGGCCGGACGGAACCGACGGGCTCACCGGCGTCGACCTGGAGGTGGCCGGGGGCGAGCGGCTCGCCATCCTCGGCCCCAACGGGTCAGGCAAGACCACCCTCGCCCTCCACCTCATCGGCGCCCTCGACCGCCCGTCGGGGGTCGCCGCGGGTGAGGTCCGGGTCACCGGCCTGGCCGTCGGCGGAGGAAAGGATCTGGCCGAGGTCCGCCGGAGGGTCGGCCTGGTCTTCCAGGACCCCGACGACCAGCTCCTCCTGCCCACGGTGGCCGACGACGTCGCCCTCGGGCCGGCCAACCTCGGCCTCACGGGCGACGCCCTGGCCGCCCGGGTGGCGGCGGCCCTCGACGTGGTCGGTCTCACCGATGCCGCCGACCGGGCGCCCCAGCACCTGAGCATGGGCGAGCGCCGACGCGCCGCCCTGGCAGGCGTGCTCGCCGTCCACCCCGAGATCCTCGTCCTCGACGAGCCCAGCGCCAACCTCGACCCGTCCGCCCGCCGCGACGTGATCGAGATCGTGAAGGGCCTGCCGCCGAGTGTCACCACCATCGTCATCACCCACGACCTGCCCCTCGCCCTCGAGCTCTGCCCCCGGTCGGTCGTGCTCAACGCGGGCCGGATCGTCGCCGACGGCCCCACCGCGGTGCTGCTCGCCAACCCCGCCCTGATGGCCGCCCACCGCCTGGAGCTGCCCTATGGCTTTTCGCTGGCCAACGTCCGAACCGGTGACACTTGAGCCGGTCCTGGGCGGGTGAAGTGTCACCAGTTCGGAACGTCCGGCGGGCGGCGGCTCCGCCTCCCGGGCCTCACGGGGGCGACGGGACCCGGCTGGCGACCGTCCTCGGCGTCGATCCGGACGACGTCCTCGACCTGTCCGCGTCCCTCAACCCGTGCGCCCCGGACGTGGCCGCCCTCGCCGCCCGCCGGCTGACCAGCCTCCGCCGTTATCCCGACCCGGCGGACGCCACCGTCGCCCTGGCCGGGGCCATGGGGGTCGACCCCGGCCGACTCGTGCTCACCGCCGGCGGGTCCGAGGCCATCGCCCTCGTCGCCCACGAGCGGGTGGCCGGGCACGTCGAGCAGCCCGAGTTCTCCCTGTACGAGCGCCACCTGCCGGTGCTCGACCCCGCCGCCGGGCGGTGGCGGTCGAACCCCAACAACCCCACCGGCGAGCTGGCGGCCGCCGACGACCGGGCCGCCGTCTGGGACGAGGCCTTCTGGCCCCTCGCCACCGGCACGTGGACCCGGGGCGATGCCGACGCCGGTGCCGGCGCAACGGTCGTCGGCTCGCTGACCAAGGTGTTCGCCTGCCCCGGACTGCGGGTGGGCTACGTCATCGCCGCCACGGACGAGATGGCGGATCGTCTCCGCCGGCGCCAGCCGATGTGGTCGGTGAGCAGCCTGGCCTGCGCCCTCGTCCCCGACCTCCTCGACCGCGCCGATCTGCCGGCGTGGCGGACGGCGGTCGCCGTCCTCCGGGAGGAGCTCGCCCGCCTCCTCCGCCACCATGGCCACGAGGTGGCGGCGGCCCACGCCCCGTGGGTCCTCGTCGCCCCCGCCGGCGGCCTGCGCGAACGGCTGGCCGACCACGGGATCCTGGTCCGGGACTGCTCGTCGTTCGGCCTGGACGGCACCGTCCGCATCGCCGTCCCCGACGCGGCCGGGCTCGAGCGGCTGGCCGCCGCCCTCCGGATTGGGGACCGGTGACCGCCCCCGTCTCGATCGGCAGGGTGATGGACGGGATGCTGCTCCGCCGCGAGATCCTGGCCGCCGTCCGCGCCGACCCGGGGACCGCCTCCGCCTGCCTGGCGACGGTCGTGGTCGGCGACAACCCCCGGTGCCACATCTTCGCCCGGGGCAAGCGCTCGTCGGCGGCCGAGGTCGGGATGCGCTCGACCAAGGTCGACCTCACCGGCACCGCCACCCAGGCCGAGGTGGAGGACGCCATCTCCCTCCTGGCCACCGACGCCGGCGTCCACGGGATCTTCGTGCAGCTCCCCCTCCCCGGCCACCTCGACGTCGAGGGGATCACCAGGCTCGTCCCGCCCCTGAAGGACGTCGACGGCATGAACCCGGACGGCCCCCACCCGCCCACCACCGCGCTGGCCGTCGTCCGCCTGCTCGACCGCTTCGAGATCACGATCACCGGCCGGCGGGTGGTCGTCGTGGGACAGGTGCGGGGGATGGAGCGCCTCCTCGTCGGACGGGGCGCCGACGTCACCGTCACCGACGAGGCGACACCCGACACGTGCCGCCCGGCCGACATCCTGATCGCCGGTGCCGGCCGACCCGGCACCATCGGAGCCGGTCACATCCGGCCCGGTGCGACGGTCGTCGACGTCACCGGCGACGTCGACCTCGACCAGGCGCTGACGGTGGCGGGCGCAGTCGCCCCCTACCCCGCGACCGTCGGCCCGGTGGCGGTCGCCTGCCTCCTGCGCAACACCCTCGACGCGGCCAAGCTGGCCCCATGACCGGCCCCGGCACCGACCAGCTGCTCATCCACCGCCACCTCGACGGCCGGCTGCGGCGCATCCCCGACGAGGTGGCGGTCGAGGAGCCGCTCGAGATCCGCCTCGACGGCCACCTCGTCGCCACCACCCTGCGCACGCCGGGGAACGACCACGAGCTGGCGGTCGGCCTGCTCCACGCCGAGGGCCTGCTCGACGGGATCGTGGTGACCCGCGTCCACCACTGCTTCGACGACCGGCAGTCACCCGACCGGGCGGCCGACGGCGCGACGGTCGAGCTCAACGTCATCACCGTCGACACCGGCGGGCGGGCGTCCGTCCCCCCGCCCCGGCTCCAGACCGCCACCGCCGCCTGCGGCCTGTGCGGATCGACCACCATCGCCGAGCTCACCACTCGCCTGCAGCCCCTGCCACCCCCGGGAATGCTCCCCGACGACGTGGTCCTCGGCATCGGCGACCGGGTGCGGAGCGGCCAGGGCTTGTTCGGCACCACCGGGGGCGTGCACGCGGCGGCGGTGTTCGACGCCGGCGGCGAGCCCCTCCTCATCCGGGAGGACGTCGGCCGGCACAACGCCGTCGACAAGCTCGTCGGCCGGTTGCGCCTCGACGACCGCCTGCCGGCCACCGGCCTCGGGCTGTTCGTCTCCGGCCGGGCCGGGTTCGAGCTGGTGCAGAAAGCGTGGGCCGCCGGGTTCGCGTGGATGGTGGCCGTCGGGGCGCCCACGTCGCTGGCGGTGCGGACGGCCCGCACGGCCGGCCTGGTCCTGGTGGGCTTCGCCAGTGATACGCGCTTCAACCTCTACGCCCCGGTCGACCCGTTATCGGTCGACCCGTTATCGGTCGACCCGTTATCGGGCGACCCGTGATCACGCTCGTCCTCGGCGGCGCCCGGTCGGGGAAGTCGGCGGTGGGCGAGCGCCTGGCGGCCGCCCTCGGTCCCGACGTCACCTACGTGGCCACCGCCGTCGTCGACCCCGGCGACGACGAGTTCGCCCGTCGCATCCAGCAGCACCGGGTCCGCCGGCCACCCTCGTGGACCACCATCGAGGCCGGAGCCGACCTCCCCGCCATCCTGACCGCCCTCCACGGACCGGCGCTCGTCGACTCCCTCGGAACGTGGGTGGCAGCCTGCGCCGACCCCGGCGGCCCCCCCGCCGACCACGACGCCCTCTGCCGGGCCCTCGCCCGGCGGACCGGTGACACGGTGGTCGTGTCGGAGGAGGTCGGGCTGGGGGTCCACCCGTCGAGCGAGGCCGGCCGCCACTTCCGCGAAGTCCTGGGGACGGTGAACCAGGCGGTGGCCGACGTGGCCGGCGACGTCCTCCTGGTCGTCGCCGGCCGGGTGCTGCCCCTGGCCCGCCCGTGATCGCGGCACTCGCTTTCCTCACGCCGCTCGGCCGGGCCCGGGAACCCGACCGCACCACGTTCGACTGGTTTCCCCTGGTGGGGGCGGCTCTCGGGGCGGCGGTGGGACTGGTGTGGTGGGGCGCCAGTGAGATCTGGTCGCCGTTCGTGGCCGCCGCGCTGGCCGTGGCCGCCGACGTGGCCCTCACCGGCGCCCTCCACGTGGACGGCCTGGCCGACACCGCCGACGGCGTCCTCCCCCACCTCGACCGGGACCGCCGGCTGGAGGTGATGGCCGAGCCCGACGTGGGCGCGTTCGGCGTCACCGCCGTGGTGCTCACCCTGGGCCTGCGGATCGCGATCCTCGCGTCGGTCGAGGCGGACGTCGCCCTCGTGGCCGCCGTCTGGTGTGCGTCCCGGACGCTCATGGCGGTCGCCGCCCGGTCCGTCCCCTACGCCCGGTCCGGAGGAGGACTGGCGGCCGCCTTCCTGGGCCGCTCGCCGGTCCCGGTCGCCTGCCTGGGAGCGGCGATGGCCGCCGCCCTGGCCGTGGCGCTGGGCGATGCCGGCCCTGCCCGGGGCCTGGCCGCAGTCGTCGCGGTGGCCCTCGCCGGCGCCGCGGTGGTGGCCCTCGCCCGCCGCCGGCTGGGCGGGTTCACCGGCGACGTCCTGGGGGCCGCCGGCCTGGTGGGCGAGACCGTCGGTCTCCTCGTCGCCACCGCCCGCTGGTGACGACCCGTTCCGCCGCCCCGGGTGTGGGCGAGACCGTCGGCCTCCTCGACCACCGCCCGCTGGTGACGAACCGTTCCGCCGGCCCGGGTGTGGGCGAGACCGTCGGCCTCCTCGTCGCCACCGCCCGCTGGTGACGAGCCGGCCCCTCGGTGCGGCCGCCGGGATCCTGCTCGACCGGGCCCTGGGCGAACCGCCGGCCGCCGCCGGGCCCCACCCGGTGGCCCTGTTCGGCTCCCTCATGCTCGCCGTCGAGCGACGACTGTGGCGCGACGGCCCCACCGCCCGATCGGCGGGCGTGGCCCACGCCGCGATAGGCCTGGGCGTCGGTGCCCTGGCCGGGACCGCGGCCCGCACGACGGCGGCCACCACCTACGTGGCCGTGGCCGGGCGCCTCCTCCACGACACCGCCCTCGGTATCGCGGCCGCCCTCGACGCCGGCGACCTCGAAGGGGCGAGGGAACGCCTCCCCGCCCTGGCCGGTCGCGACCCGGCCGGGCTCGACGAGGCCGCCATCGTGCGGGCCGTGGTGGAGTCGGTGGCCGAGAACACCGTCGACGCCGTCGTCGCCCCCGCCCTGTGGGCCGCCGCCCTCGGCGGGGCGGGCGCCCTCGGCTTCCGGGCGGTCAACACCCTCGACTCCATGGTCGGCCACCGTTCGGCCCGGTACGACCGCTACGGCTGGGCCAGCGCCCGCCTCGACGACGCCGCCTGCTGGCTGCCGGCCCGGGTCACCGCCGCCCTGGTGGCGACCGTCCGGCCCGCCGCCGCCACCGACGTCTGGCGCACCGTCCGCCGCGACGCCCCCGCCCACCCGTCCCCCAACGCCGGCGTGGCCGAGGCCGCCTTCGCCGCCGCCCTGGGCGTCCGCCTGGGGGGCACCAACCGCTACGGCGATCGCGTGGAGCACCGGCCCCCCCTCGGCGGCGGCCGCCCACCGACCCGGGCCGACGTACACCACGCTGTCCGCCTCTCCCGCGACGTGAGCCTGGCCCTCGCCGCCGCCCTCGCCGCCGTGGCCCTGTCCAGACCCACGTCGAAAGGGGGATAGCACCCCCATCCATATAGGCCTGCCAGCAACCCTCTTTTTTCCTGCCCACCGTGGCAGACTCCCCACCATCGATTCCGAAGCGGCGGCTGGACGGACGATCCTTACAAGAGAGGTTCGCCTCCCGCTGCTCTCGACGCGCCATATCAATGGCCTTGAGAAGCAAGGGAGACAGGAATGAAGCTGCTGACCGCCGTTATCGGGCCCGACCGGATCGAGCGGGTGACGGACGCATTGAAGGACGCTTCCCTCCCCACCGCCACAATGGCCAGTGGCCAGGCCTCAGGCTTGGAGGGCGGACGGATCCTGGGCTACAAGGGCGTCACCTACCGGGACCAGCGGTGCACCCGCATCGAGCTCCTGGTGAGCGATCTCGATCTCAAGGCGGCGGTGGACATCCTCCGGAAGGAATGCGGCGAGGCACCGGGTGCCCTAATCGTCTGGGCTTCCAACGTCGAGGACCTCGCTGCTCTCGATCCCTCCGCCGAGCTGGCCCATATGGGCGCTGGCGTGTAATCCCCAATTCGGTCGCTTGGGCCTCCGACTTTTCGTTTGCGGGACCTGATCGCCTGAACGCAAACTCGGGGCTGACCCCAGGTCCCACGGCGCGCGGTCTACCCGACGATCACGACCCGGCGGGCGATCAGGGTGCCCGCCGCTCCCGGCTCCCCGGTGACCTCCACCTTCGACCCGTCGTCGACGTCCTGCAGCGATCCGGACGAGCCGTCGGCCAGGCGGTACTCGGTCTCCGACGTGAGCGCGGCCCGCGAGTAGCCGTTGACCGGCGGGTCGAGCTGCAGCACCCGGGCGCTGGCGAACACGGTCAGCACCGTGGCCCGGATCGTGACCTCACCCGGCGCTCCCACCGCCGTGGTCGGTAAACCGCCGACCGTGGTGGCGGAGGCACCCGCAGTGGTCGTGGTTCCCGTCCCGCCGGTGACCACGGTCGTCGCCGTCACCACCGCGGTGGACGAAGTCGACGACGGTGAGGAGGGAGTGTCCGAGTCGCCGTCCGAGCATGCCCCGGCCGCCACCAGCACGCCCACCGCCAACAGGCCCACCGTCCGCCGCCTCAGCCGCACCAGCCGCACCCCGCTCATCCAGCCACTGTACGGACCACGCCGAGCCCCTGCCCGCCGAACTGGTGACACCCACCGGGGCCTGGCGCGGTTGCGCGTCACCAGTTGGCACCCCGCCCACCAGTCACCGGCAGGCGGCGGCGAAGCCGGCCACCATTCGCAGGACCGCCGGCGACGCGTCCTCACTGGCCAGCTGGTCGTAGGTCAGCCCGTCCACCACGGCCGACCCGAAGCAGCGGGCCTGTTCGACCTCGAACCCCTCCTCGAGCACGCCGGCGGCGATGAAGCTACGGGCGACGGCCAGCTCCACCGCGGTGATCGAGCCGCCGCTGCCGCCGGCCGAGCCGGCCCCCGGGTCGCAGGACTCGAGACCCACCACGTCGCCGTTGCGGGTCGTCGACGCGGCCCCGCCCGGCGCCGCCTCCACCCAGGCGACGAGGGCCTCGGCCAGCTCGGACGTGTCCTCCGGGGTGTCCCCGGTGACGTTCAGCCGGAAGCACGTGCGCCCGTCCCGGGGGAACACGGCGTAGGCGTCGCCGCCCCAACCGGTGGCCGCGACCAGTGCCTGGCGGGGATCGATGCGCTCGGCCAGCACCACCATCAGCGACACCGCACCGAAGTCGCCCTCGTCGTAGGCCTCCTCGCCGTCGGTGGCGGGGCCGTCCACCGGCACCGCAGCGCCACCGTCGAGGTACTCGAAGGGGTCGAAGACCTGCTCCTCGGTGACCGGGGGCTTGGCGAACGCCCCGTCGACGGACTGGCCGTCGGCCGCCTCCAGCACCGCCACGAAGGCGTCCCCCAGCCCGTACATCGAGCCGAACAGCGAGGTGAGGGCGGCCGGGATGCCGGCCGCCTCGAAGTCGTCGAGCTCCGCCGCGCTCTCCTCCTCGATCGCGTCCTGGGTGGCCTGGTCGAGGTCCTCGACGTAGCGCTCCTCGATGCGGTGGGCGTCGCCCTCCACCAGCGACCGGAAGGCGTAGAGGGCCCCGCTCGGGATGTCGTCGTCGTCCGGGTCGTAGCGGTCGAGGTCGAACACCTGGTCCTGGAGCACGTGGGTCAGCTCGTGGACGAGGGTGACGGCCAGGCCCGGCGTCACCTCGGTGCCCCGCACCACCACCCGCTCCACGGCGCTGTCGTAGTAGGCCAGCGTGCCCGAGTCGGACAGGTCGTTGGTGGCCTCCAGGAGGTCGGTGTCGGCGGACAGCAGCCCCAGCGCCCGCATCGCTCCTTCGAACTGTTCGAGCTCGAGCGTCTCCTCCTCGGTGAGGGCGCCCTCGTCGGTTCGGGTGCGCTCGGAGTACTCCTCGTCGGTCAGGAAGTCGACCGGGACGGGGTGGTCGAAGACGGCGCCCCGCTCCCGCTCGACGACGTGGACGAGGTCGAGCACCCGCTCGTCCCACTCCGACGGGTAGTCGTGCTCGAGGGTGCGGGTCACGACCGCGCCCACGCCGACCCCGAACACGAAGCAGATCCCGACCACCGTGACCCACACCAGCAGGCGCGAACGACGAGGCACCCCGCCAGTATGCGGCCCCCGACCCGACGTGGTGCACCACCGGACGGCCGCGACCGCCCCCGGAGGGAGGGCGTAGCCTTCCCCCGTGACCAAGATCGCCGACCTGCTCGCGGCCGGGCCGTGCTACTCGTTCGAGTTCTTCCCGCCCCGCACCGAGGCGGCGGAGGCGACTTTGCAGCGCACCCTCGTCGAGCTCGAGCCCCTCGGTCCCTCGTTCGTGTCGTTCACCTACGGGGCGGGTGGCACGACGAGGGCGAAGACGTACGAGGTCGTGGTCCACGTCCTGCGCAACACGACGATGGTCCCCATGGCCCACCTGTGCTGCGCCGGGCACACGGTGGCCGAGCTGCGCTCGCTCCTGGAGGACTACCGCGCCGACGGGGTGGAGAACATCCTGGCCCTGCGGGGTGACCCGCCGGCCGACCTCGGCCTGCCCCCCGGCGACCTCCCCTACGCGGCCGAGCTGGTGGCCCTGGTGCGGGAGATGGGCCCGTTCTCGGTGGGGGTGGCGTCGCACCCGGAGGGCCACCCGGCCTGCCCCGACCGCGAGGTCGACCGCCGGCGCCAGGCCGAGAAGCTGGCCCAGGCCGACTTCGGCGTGACCCAATTCTTCTTCAACCTCGAGGACTACGTCCGCCTGGTCGACGACCTCGACGCCCTCGGGGTGCGCAAGCCGGTCGTCCCGGGGATCATGCCGGTCACCAACGTGGCCCAGATCGAGCGCTTCGCCCAGCTGTCGGGCGCCGCCTTCCCCACTTGGCTGGCCGACCGCCTCAACGCGGTGGCCGACGACCCCGAGCAGGTGCGCAAGGTCGGAGTCGAGGTCGCCACCGAGCTGAGCCAGGGACTGCTCGACGCGGGAGCCCCCGGCCTGCACTTCTACACGCTGAACCGCTCGCAGGCGACGACGGAGATCTGGGCCAACCTCGGCCTCCCCGTCACCGGGCCGGCACCCGCCGGCTGAGCGTCGGCGCCGTGGGGCTCTCAGCCCCGGCGGCTGGCCAGGAGCACCGGGATCACCCGTTCGGTCTTGGTCTGGTACTCGTCGTAGGGCGGGTAGGCGGCGACGGCCCGCTGCCACCACTCGTCCCGCTCGTCGCCGGACAGCTCGCGTACCCGGGCGTCGAAGACGTCGGTGCCGTCACGGATGGTCACCGCCTCGGGGTCGGCCTTGAGGTTGTGGTACCAGACCGGGTGCGTCGGCGCCCCACCCAGGGAGGCGACCAGCGCGTACTCGCCGGCGTGCTCGACCCGCATCAGCGGCGTCTTCCGCAACTTGCCGCTCTTGTTGCCCCGCGTGGTCACCAGGACCACCGGCATCCCGGTGTCCATCAGCGTGTTCCCCCGCTGGCCTCCCGAGCTCTCGTATTCCTCCACCTGGTCCCGAACCCACTGCGACGGGCTCGGCTCGTACTCGCCTTCCAGGGCCATCCCGCCGACATTAGTCACCCTCCGCGGCGTCGGCGTAGAGCGAACGCCGTCGACGTCAACGGCTTCTACATGCAGGACCCCGCGCCCGACGCCGACCCGGCCACGTCGGACGGCATCTCCCAGGATGTATGCTGATCTGCATGCAGAGCACCAGCGTTCGCATCGATGTAGCGACACACGAAGAGCTCAAGCGACTTGCCGCGGAGCTCAACACCACGGTCGGTAACACCGTGTCCCTTGCAGTTCGCGCCCTTCGCCAAGACCGCGTCGGCGCCGACCTCGCGGCACCCCTTCGTGAGGACGAGACTGCCTGGCTCGATGCCAACGCCGGGTGATGTCGTCGATCTCGAGCTAGGCCCGCCGGAAGGACGAGAGGCGGGATTCCGCCATCCAGCGATCATCGTCACGGCCCAACGAATCCTCGATGCCCAACCTTCGGTCGTCCACGTCGTCCCGCTCACGAGCAGCATTCGCTCGTTCCACTCCGAGGTAGTGCTCGAGCCCGACAGCAGCAACGGCCTCGAAGTCGTATCGGCGGCGCAGTGCCAGCACATCCGAGCCGTCTCGCCACATCGGATCATCGGCGTACGCGGCAACGTCGGCACGACCGTGCTGAGCCAGCTGCGCGAGACCATCGCCGTCATCCTCGATCTGGCCTGACGACGACAACGTCGCGCGATATGGCACGCGAGACCGCACCCGTGCCGTCGTTCCGGCGCGCTCGCTTCGCGGCAGGCGGCCGCGCTGGACGTGAGGTGCCGAGGTGCGCGAATCAGCAGGCGTTCCGGGGCACTGCCGCGAGGCGCTGTTCTCTGCATCATTACGGAACGCGGTAGCGGAGGTAGACGACGCCGCTGGTGAATCGGTGCTCATCGATGAGCTCGAGATCGGCGCGCGTCCCGGTCGGCAGTGCGGGGTTGCGCCCACCAAGGATGACTGGCCAGACGAACAGGGCCAGCTCGTCGACCAGCCCGGCGACGAGAGCCTGTGCTGCGAGGTTCGGGCCACCGATCAACAGATCCGCACCGGGGGCAGCCTTCAGTTCGTGTACCGTGCTGGGGTCGAAGTGGCGTTCGAGCCGAGTCTTCGTGGTGGGCGGCGCGGTCAGGGTCGAGGAGTAAACGACCTTGTCCGCCGCCTGCCATGCGCTGGCGAAGTCGGCCATGAGATCTGACCGCGCGGCCAGGGTGGAGTCGGTCTCCCACACGGCCATCGTCTGGTACATGCGCCGCCCGTAGAGATACGTGCCTGCGGAGCGCATGAGCTGGGTGATGAAGGCGAAGACGGCATCGTCGGGCGGAGCCCAATCGAAGCCCCCGCGTTCGTCCTCGGTCCAGCCGTCGAGGGACATGTTCGACGCGTAGATCAGCTTCGCCATGACCCTTCCTGCATCACCGTCGAACCCTCGAGATCGTCGTCATCCAACCGTACAGGTGGAGGCAGAGCCCTCCCCTTTTCTGGGTCCGAACCCCTGCCATCGTTCCGTAGCGCGGCGTCAGGTCGATGGCGTCGAATTTCCTCAAGGCATCCAGCCATCGGGGATCGGTTCCTGGCACGTCTGCCCCGCGCGCTGGCGATGAGTTTTCGACCCGCCGCCCGTCCAACCTCACACCGCCGTGGTAGCGACGGTAGGCCGCTACCTGACATTCAAGGACAAGGACACGACCATGCCAGAACTCCTCGTCGACTTCATCACCTCCCTCGATGGCTACGCATCGGCGGACGGCTGGCCAGGATGGTGGGGGTTGGAAGGACCTGAGTACCTCGCCTGGCTCGGCGAGCAACCCGAGGTCACGTACCTGATGGGAGCGAACACCTACCGACTGATGTCGGGCTTCGCTGCCGGAGAGGCCCCAGAAGGAACAGACGAGTTCACCGCCGACGAGGCGGCCTCCGTCGACGAACTCACGCAAGCGTCGAAGGTGGTGTTCTCCGCGTCTCTCCAGGAGCCGATCACGTGGGCCAACACCACGCTCGTGCGCGACGACGCGGTCGAAGTCGTCCGGGCGATGAAGGAGGACGGCTCGGGCCTCCTGAGCACGATCGGCAGCATCAGCCTGTGCCGATCGCTGCTGCGAGCCGGGCTCGTCGATCGTTTCCGAGTCGTCATGTTCCCGGTGATCACCGGCGCCACGGGAGCAGAACGCATCTACGACGGCTACCCCGACGTCGCCCTCGAGATGATTGACAGCCGTACCTTCGACGGCCGAATCCAGCTGGTCGAGTACCGGCCCAGCGTGCTCGAGCACCCACCGCTCGACCGGGAGGCGCCTGAGCCTGCTCTCTGAAGGCAACGGCAACTCGGGACGCGGCGCCGCCCAGGGGGATCCCCGGTCACCCCGGGCGTGGGCGCGCCGTTTCTGGAAAGTGCCGACCCCGTCGTGCGACAGTCCATCCGATGGAAGGGCCGACGGGCCGCCGCCGGTCTGGTGACGCCGAGTTTCGGAGGACGCGATGAAGATGAAGGGACAGCTGAACGTGAAGACTCCGGCCGAGTACATCGCCGCGGTGGACGACAAGCGCCGGTCCGACATCGCGGCCCTCGATGCGCTGATTCGCAAGCACGCGCCGAAGCTCGAGCCGGTCATCATGGGCGGCATGCTCGGCTACGGGCCGTTTCACTACCGCTATGCGAGCGGCCGCGAGGGCGATGCCTGCAAGCTCTCGATCGCCAGCAACGCCTCGCACATCTCGCTGTACTGCTTCGCCGCCGACACGAAGGGCTACGTCGCCGAGCGGTACGTCGACCGGCTCCCGAAGGCCAGCATCGGCAAGTCCTGCGTGGGGTTCAAGAAGCTCGCGGACCTCGACGAGAAGGCGCTCGTGGCGCTCATCAAGGAGACCGCGAAGATGGGCCTCGTCGCCTGAGTCCGCGCCACGTCGGGGCGGCGTTCGTCCGCGGGCTGGCGGCCGGGTCGCGGCGACTCGCCTGCGCATCCGAATCGGCGGTAGGTGCGTTCTGGACTGTCGGCGATCGCCGCTGTGGCACGACAGATCGGCGCGAGCGTTGTCGTCGACCGACACGCCACTTACGCTGTCGCCGCCTTCCTGGCCGGCGCCCCCGGTAGAAGCTCCACCAGGGTCGTACGCTCGTCGGTGATGTCCACCATCGAGCAGCCAGAGGAGCCGGTCGTGCAGGTCTACGCGCCCGACGAAGCCCGCAAGCACGCTCGACCGTTGCCGTCCCGCGACAAGTTGGTCGTCGAAGACGTCACCGACGAGGAGTGGAAGGCGTTCCAAGAGGCCCTGGCTGACGCATGATCGACGGGGGGGGGACACCATGGTCATCAGCTGGCTGTTCGACGAACGACCGAACCCCCTCGCCGAGCGCTACCGCGGCCTCGTCGGCGCGCAGCCGGTCTTTATCCGCACAGTCGTGTGTCACCAGGGGGCATGTGTGTCAGCAATGTGGTCCGAGCTTTAGGGACCGGTGGATGTCGCGGACGGTCTTGGTGCTCGGGGATCGAAGGCAATTCCGGAGCCCTCGAAGAAGCTGTCCACCCGGGCGACGTTTCGCTTTCCGCGGGCGACGGGCTGATCCGGCCAGGGCCACATGTGGGTCCATGTGCTGACGCCATTGGCGCGCACCGTGAAGCCCAGACCGGTAAGGACCAGCGGCACCGGTGATCCATCCCATCGAGGCAACGGGAAGCCCGCCGACCGAACGGCGCCAGGCGGCAATCGGGTCGTCCGGAAGAAATTGACGATCGTGACGCCACCGTCGCTAATCTCAAGGCGCGTGAGCAAGAACCTCGCGGCGCACCCTAAACAGAGCGCGACCGGCAGTGCACTGGCGAGAGAGGGTTGGCTGCCGGAGAGCGAAAGGACCGCAATCCACAGCGACAGAACGATCCCGCGAACTCGAATGGGCCCCAGCGCGAGCTTGGTCACACCACCATCATGAACGCCTGCACGGGCCAAGGCTTGAGTTACGTCGAAAAACACGCCTCCAGTTCGTCGTCGAACGCCACCTCGTCGGCGATGACATCGGTCCGGAGGCCCTTGATCGAGGGCTGACGGAGCGTTCCGCCCTCGGTCACCTCGGTGTAGGCGATCTCGACGACCAACATGGGTCGGACCCAGTGCAGCGGCGCCCTCGGCGGGTTGACGAACGGAGACGTCGGCTCCTCGATCTCGACGAAGAGGCGGGTGAGCCGCTGGATCATCTCCTCGTTCAGTCCCGACCCGGCCTGCCCGACGTAGAAGAGGCGCGGCGCCCGCCCCTCGCGCTCGGCCTCCTCTGGAGTCATGTCGTAGACGCCGAGGGCCAGAGAGCCGATGCTGGTCTCACGCGATCCGCTCCCCGTCGACCATCCGCCGACCACGAACTCCCGTCGGCGGCCGCACTTGATCTTCGACCAGGCCGACGACCGGCGGCCGACAAGGTAGGGCGCGTCCCGCCGTTTCGCCATGAATCCCTCGAGGCCGAGCTGGCGGCAGGCATCCATCAGCTCCTCGGGAGTGGCGTCGAGGACGGGGGCGGTCTGCCACGCCCGTCCCTTGATCCCGAGGCCGTCGAGGATCGCCCGCCGCTCGGACTGCGAGCGGTCGACCAGGAGGTCGCCGTCGAGCCACAGGACGTCGAACACCACGAACGACACCGGCGTCTCGGCGAGCAGACGGGCCGTCGGCTGCTTGACGTGCATCCTCCTTTGGAGTCGCTGGAAACTCGTCTGGCCCTTCTCGTTGAAAGTGACCATCTCGCCGTCGAGCACGGCCGAATGCGGAGCCAGGGCCTCGGCCAGCCCGGCCAGCTCGGGATAGGTGGCGGTGATCTCGCCGCCCCGACGGTTCAGCAAGGTGACGCCGGCGGGTTCGCAGATTCCGATCACCCTCTGGCCATCCAGCTTGGGCTCTAGTTGAAAGGCGTCGGGGTTGGTCGGGATGCCGCTGCCGCCGGCGAGCATAGGGAGCAGGCGCGGGGGCGAGTCCGAGGCTCTCGCGCCGGTCACGGCTCGGCGTCCTTCATCGGCGTCACGTTCCCTGCATACGTCGCAACGGTCCTCCTCAGCCGCTCATTGTCGAGGGTGAGCACCTGAACGTGCTGGGCGAGGGTGTCGATCGAGGCCTCCAGCGCCGCCACCCGCTGCCCGTGGGCCCGGCGCAGGAGCTCCATCTCGTTGCGAGCCGCCCGCTCATCACTGGCGGGGCTGGCGGGCGTGGGCCGGGACTCAGCGGCCGACCGCAATGCTCGCAGGGCGGCCAGGACGGTGCTGGCCCGGTTGGCCGTCGACCGGCTGACGCCCGCCTCGACAGCCAGGCCCGACACCGTGAGGGCGCCGTCGGTCCGCAGCGGTCGGCCCTCGCCGAGACGGCCCAGGGCCTCCTGCAGCGCCTGCTCGGCGGCCGGGCTGACCCTGCTCACTGCTGGTCGAGCGGAGCGATGGCCGCCTCCATCTCGGAGAGCTTGGCCTTCAGGGCGTGGCGCTGGTTCTGGCTCAGGTCCTTCTGTCGGAGGTGGACCCTGACCTCGCCGATGGCGTGGTTCCAGCTGGTGACGTGGCTGTTGGTGATCACGGAGTTGCCGCAGCGGTTGGGCTGGCAGAGCGGGAGAAGCGGCTCGTTGGCGCCCTCGCCGAAGGATCGGAGACACAGCGCGCCGTCGCGCTCGAAGAAGCAGTCGTTGAGGACGCCGGGGTAGAGCGTCCGGGCCGCGTGCTTGAGCATGGCCCGCAGGCGGGCGTCGTCGACCACCGGCCCTGAGTCGTCGAGACTGTCGTGGACGTGGGCGAACACGGCGTTGCGCTTGGCCGCACCCCCCACCCGTCGACGGCAGGCCCGCCATGTGGTCCCGGTAGTCGTCGACCAGGTCGTCGAGGGCCGCGAGCCTGCGTTCGGTCTCCACCTCCCGCTGGAACCCGGAGGGGCTCTGGCCCACGTAGCCCTCGAAGGTCGCCACCGACACGTGCTGATACTGGAGCATGCCGGCGACGATTCCGAAGGGCTGGTGGGCGATGTGCCATGCCAGCGTGCGGCGGAACTGGCCGGTGGTGAAGTGCCACGGCCGGCCCTCGTGGTCGGGGACGGCGGCCTCGCCCCCCTCGCTCTGGGTGGCATTGAGATGGTCCCGGAACTCGTTGATGAGCCTCACCACCGAGGGGCCGAGTCTGGCGCCTCCGGTGAGATCGCCCGACCGGACGGCGGGGCTGGGGTAGGCGGCGTGGCTCGGGGAGGTGAGCAGATGGTCGTGGGAGTGCATGGCCTCGAGGACCTCCACCGCCCGCACGACCGGGTCGATCACGACCCAGGACGCCTGCTCGCCCTGAGCGCCTCGACCTTTGAACACCTGGCCACGCAGCTTGTGGTGGCCGATCACGCCGTCGGCGCTGCGCTCGACGACGTGGCAGCCCCGGCGCAGCTCCTGCAGCTCGGAGTCCCGCATGCCCGACAGGTAGGCGCACACGATGTAGCAGGCGGCCTGCACCATTCGTCGCTCAACGCGCAGGTCTTTGGGAGTGAAGGGCGATCGCCATGGCCGACCGGTCGACGGGTCCGGCGAGACCGCGGTGTCGAGGCCCCCCAGCTCGAGTCCCAACTCGTTGACGGCGTCCCTCAGCATCCGTTGGCAGCAGTCAGAGTCGAGAGAGCGACCCGGCAGACCCGCCATCCGGCGGACGAGGTTGGTGTTGGCTGACAGCCGTCGCTCCGACGCGCCAGCCCCCTTCACCGCCAGAGCGGGGATTCCCCGTCCGGCTGCCCGTCGGGTCTCGATCCAGGCCGATAGCTGGGCTGACGGGTCCGGGGGAGTCCTCAGGCGGGCCTCCAGCTGGGCGAGCTCATTGCTCGCCGCCAGGATGTCCGCGGCGGCGACCTCCACATAGAAGAGCGCCCAGCGCAGCAGCGCCCCCAGCACCGCCTCGGGGATGCGGGGGGTGGCGTTCTCGGTCCGCTCCACCACTCCGGCGACGACGTAGGCCGACCGCCCACGCCACGGCATGATCTGTAGGCGGTCCTGGCTCAGGAACTCGCCGCACAGGGCCAGGCGGATGGTGACGGAGATGTACTTCGCCACCGCGGCGGCCCCGATCGGGGCGCCCCTGCCGCTCGTGCCGGCCTGACACCACAGGCGGTAGGCGTCGAGCACCTCCTGGTCCACTTCGCCCAGCGCCATGGCCCCCTGCTGGTTGTCGAGAAAGGCGAAGAAGGCGAGGAGGAAATTGAGCTCCTCGCGAACTATCTGGACAGGGAGGGCGCACTTGATCCCCATCACCCGCTCGTTGAGCCGGGCGTAGAGATACTCCTTCGCCGTCAGCCGCCGCACGGGCGCCTCGATGCCGCGAAAGTCGATCAGCAGCTTCGATGGCTCGACATTGCGGCGGGTGTGGGCCCAGCCCAGAGGCCACACGTCGTCGCCGAAGACCGGTGGCCGATCGTCGGGCAGTCCACGTCCGCGGCGGAAGGCGGGAAGGGCGGAATCGCCCAGCAGGCGGCCGCGCAGCACGGGTGCGTCGGGAAGGTAGTGGGGCGATGTCGCAGGCGTGACGGGTGTCGGGCGGACGACGGTCACGGTCGGCCCACTCGCAGTTGCGGTGGGAGATAGACGAGGCTGGGCTCCACACTGGCCGCAGCCTGGGCGGCGGCGATCACCGCCGGCGGGAATCGGGGCAGGACGTGTTCGGTGAGCAGGCGGTGTGCCTCGCCGTAGGTGGCGGCCCAGGGCTCGGCCGCCATCCTGGTCCTCGCTTCGACCATGTGGGCCAGGAACGACAGCAGGGCAGGAAGCTTCCGGGTCGTGATGACGGCGTTGGAGCACCCCAGGCAGGCCCAGAACGGGGTGGGGCAGGCCGAGCCCGGAGTCCCGAAGGGCGAATCGAAGAAGTCCCGGCAGCTCGACAGCCAGACGTCCTGCTCCCCCCCAGGAACGCTTGGACCTCCGCCGGTGCGACACCGAGCACCTCACTGCCCAGCGCCGGGTCGGCGGCCAGCTCCGTCTCCTGCTCGGCCGTGACCACCTTGCAGGCCCGGCCGACGGCGACGGCTTCGAGCAGGGCCCGCTCGATCGCCGCCTCGTGGAACGGCCGCAGGGCCTCGATGGCCCCGTAGTGGTCGCGGCGACGGTCTCGGTGTGGCTTCCGCCGGCGAAGTCCGGAAGCTGGCCCTGTGTGATGAGATAGCGCCGGCTTTGTAGGTCTTACGCAACCGGACGGGCTGCAGCGCAGAGGGTCCCGCTGTCGGCGCACAGGCCGTGACGGGCGACGAAGCTGGTGAAGAGACTCGATCCGACGGTGAAGGTCGGGCGGGTGACGCGGGGATTGTGCACCGAGAGCCACAGCCACTCCGAACCCGAATGGGCCGGGCTCGGCTGGTCAGGCGCAGCACGATGCGGACCAGTCGCCCGGGCGAGAACTCCCGGCGTCGCGGACCCACAACGACCGCCACTGATAGGACCCGGCCCGGCGCTTGCGGTAGTGGATCTCGACCCGCCCGCCGGTGGCCGTGCCGAGGCAGTCGGCCCGCAGCTCCTTGCACGCCTCGAGCTCAAGGCTGCTCTCCAGCGCCAGTAGCAGCAGGAACGGCCCAGGTCCGCCCTCGTCGGATAGAGCAGCTTGTTCAGGTCGGCGATGCGGAAGCCCACTTTCAGACGGCTCTGGTGCTTCTGGAGCTCGCTTTCGCGCACGGGGCCGTGGCGATCGATGTGCCACATCACGTTCTCGGGCACTCTCCAGCCACGGCCGACAGGCTCGCACCCGTTGCCAGCGCTGCTCGCCGGTGACGGTGAGCCGTTCGATGATGGCCAGGACGTCGGCCCGGCAGGCGTCCCGGAGCCTCGAGGTCTCCGCCGGGCTGTAGGCGTCTCGGGGGGTGGAGTGGCTCTTGAGGCCGTTGGCCACGTAGTCGAGGCGGGCCAGCAGGTCGGTTCGCAAGGCGACCTGACCGCCCTCGGCCAGGACGCGCAGCAGCCGCACCACCGAGCCCACGAGGAGGTAAGGGGTGCCGCTGTCGCTCGGCAGACGACTTCGCTGCGCCTCCTCGAAGGCGTCGATGTCGGCGGCGGTGAGATCGCTGGCGTCGAACGATCGCACCGGGCCGGGTAGCGGCCGGCGATGAAGGGCACGAAGGCTCGGATGGCGCTGCTGTACATCCGCCCCGTCCCGATGGTGAGGTGCCCGCCGCCGACGCCGGCCCGGCTGGCCAGGGCGGCGGTCAGGTGGCGGACCAGCCGGGGACACGGCAGGCCGGAGTAGTCGAGGGAGAGCGTCTTGCCCTCGTCGAAGGCCAGGGTGTGGCGCACGAAGCCCACCGAGGTGACCTTCGATTTCACCGGCTCGGCGTCCGCCTCGAAGGTGACCCGCCTCCGACCACGACTGACGCCGGCCGGGCTAGGCGACGACATCGCCGGCCTCGGGGCTGATCTCCCGGGACCAGCGGTCGATGGCGTCGTCGACCAGCCATAGCGCCTCGGCCAGGCTGTCCAGGTAGATATAGGTCGTGGCGACGCTGCGGTGTCCGAGCAGCCGCTGGAGGTGCTGCAGCGGGTCGCCAGGAGACGCGGTAGGGAGCGGTGGCGGGGTCGGGCGAGGCCCCCTCGACCGAGGCGATCTGCTCGCGGATGAGCAGCGAGAGCATGTGGACGGCGAAGGTGTGGCGCAGCGTGTGTGGGCTGGCGTCGATCGCATGGCCCAGTTCGCGGCATCGGGCGCTGGCCCGTTGGAAGACCGCCTCCCAGGCCCGGGGCGAGACGGGCGCGCCGCCCTCGCCCAGCCACAGTGCCATCGGAGCCCGCCGGCCCGACTCGTCGACCTCGACCGCGGCCAGGCGGTGGGCCGGCGTCATCCTGGCCAGGCGAACCCGGAAGCGCCGACCCTCCACCGCCACCCAGCAGGACCGGCCGTCGGCCCGACGACCTGAGGCTCGCCGTCGGGCTCTGGGCGGTGCCCCACCGCGGCGTTCTGCCGTTCGAGGTCGACATAGCCGCTGTCGAGCGCAGCCCCTCGCCGGGACGCGCACGGTGCGCCCCCGTCCGCCTTGCAGACCACCGGTGCCAGCTCGAGGAGCGCCGACTTCGCCGACCCCGGGGCCGGGAGCTCGACCGGGAGCAGCTTGCCGCCTCGCTGAGCCGCATGCCGGTGGTGACGAGCAGCTCGGCGAAGAGCGCGTGCGGTGGCCGTTGCGGCCCCGGAAGGCGGGATCGGCCGAACCGTCGGGCAGGCGACCGCGCAAGCCGACGTCGCGGAGGACGAGGTAGCGCCGACCGAGAGGTAGCCGGGCGGGCGCCGCCGGCCCTGGCGCTCCTTGGCCAGGTACACCGGCTCGGGGTGGCGCCGGCCGGCCAGGAACGCCGCCGCCGAGGGGCCCGGTAGGAGAACGGGAGCCGCTCGACGTGGCCGTGGGCGACGGCCCACCGGTAAAACTTGTCGAGGGTGGCTATGCCCCGGTCGCAGGTCCCCGACGACACCGCCGTCTCCGGCGGGCCGAGCCGCCGGGCTTGGTGGAAGGCGGCGACGTCAGCCTGCTCGGCCTGCCACACCGTCCGGCTGCGCTGTTCGGCGAGGAAGCGGATCCAGGTGAGCAGGTCCCGGGCGTAGGCCAGCCAGCTCTTCTCGGCCCGCACGCCCATGGTCGGCAGCTCCCGCAGGAACTGGTTGAGGCGCAGGTCGTAGGAGCCGTCGTCGCCGAGGATGAACGGCATCCGCTCTGGCACGCCGAGAACCTCGATCGAGGCATCGACCGTGAAGAGCTCCCGCGGGAGAGGAAGAGCTCCACTCACCCCGACCGTATCCAGCTGACTCAATGGCGCCGGGGATGGTCTCGAGGTGACGAGCGGCGCGTATGACCGGCGAGTCGGCCTACCTGAGGTCGGGCCAGAGGGGGAAACTGAGCCGGCCCGACGGGAGATGGAATGCTTCGGTCCCGTCGGTCCGGGCAAAGCCCAGATGGGTGTCGAACCCGCCGGTGCCTTCAACGGGAGAAATGACGTAGGCGAGCCACCTCCCGTCCGGGCTGAAAGCGGGGACGCCGCACACGCAGGTGAGTACATGGGCAAGCTTGCCGGTCGCGTCCCCACCCAGATCCCGCTATCGAGCAGATCGTCGCAGCTGGCAGCGAAGGCCAGGGTCGACGTCGAGGACTTGCCGTCCCACTGGTCAGGTTGCAGCCCTCGACTCGAACTCGCGTGCGGTCGAGCCGTCGGCGATCCGCTGCACGGCCACCCAGTTGTCCTCAGACCCGCGCCCTGATCGATCACCACCTCGTCAGGAGAGATCGCGGGCTCGGGGCAGAAACCTCCGGTGATCGCCAGCACGTGCCCTGGTTGATCGGCAGGCTCGAAGGCCATGGTGTCATCGTCGACGTAGCGGCCGAGCACGCTCGTGCCGTCGCCAGCCACCCGCCGCATCCCAGAAACCATCGAAGTCGCTCAGCGCAACACCCTCGATTGACAGTGTTCGGACCTCTCCCAATCCACTGATGAGCGTTCGGCCGTCCGGTGACAGGGCGGGAAACGCCAGCCCGGAGCCCACTGCTCCGACGGGATCGTGGGCCCCATCCCCGCCCACCCGGACCAGCTGGTTCCCGGCCGCGCGATCGAGGGCGAGCACGGGGACTGGGGGTCGCGCTCCACCGGCCGCGAGTTAGGCACATCGCCAGGAATCGCGGGGACGCCGTGGCAGCCAGCAGCAAGGGCGAAGGTCGCCCAACTGGCGTCGGCATTGACTTGTGACCACCGATCGGCGTCCTGGAGGCCGGCCTCAAGCAAGGCCTGGGGGACGACGAAGAATCTCCGGCTGGCATGGGCGTGGGCTTCGAGTTCCGTGCCATCGTCGTCGCCCCACCGCGCGACACCTCAGGCCGGGCGCGAGCGAGGAGATCCGCCGCCGCCGTAAACAACGGAGCATGGATCGCTTCGCCGCTACGAGATCGCGAAGCCGTGACTCCTGACCCTGCAACTCAGCGTCGATGGCCGCTCGGTCCAAGCCGACTAGGTCGAGCGGGCGCTCATCCCGTTCGGCAACCTGACGGTCGACGACAGCGCCGCGTCCTGGGCCGCTTCCCCACCGCGACCACCACCGTCACTGCATGCAGCTGCGGCAACCATCACGAGCGCGAGGACCAGCCAACGATTGGTCCCACTCTTCATCCGCCGGCTGCTCTGACCGGCTTGGTCATAGGCCCATGGTGCCACCGGGCCTCACGGCCGGATGTGCGGCTGATGAACCACGCGATGCGCTTATGAGTTGAGTGGAAGGGGGGGGGTCTGCTTGCGTTTCAGACCGTGATGGAACTTCGCTTCGGAGCACTCCGGGCCGGGTGGGGCGAGCTGCGACGCCGACGTCTCGAACGCCGCATCGCGGAGACGGCCGTCGTGCAGCCTGACGACGACATCATCACCGCCAGTGCCGAACTGCGCATCCGGTGTCAGCAAGCCGGCCACGCACTCGGCAACAAGCTCCACGACGGCGATCGCTGGATCGCCGCCACCGCCATCCGCCTCGACATGGCACTGGCCTCGCACGACGGCGTCTTCGCCAACACGCCCGAACTTCGGCTGATCACCGTTCCCGACACGCTCGAGCACCACCGCTCGGAACCACGACCGGCTGAACGATCGGTCGCGCCAGGTCCCCACGCGTACCCGTCGATCTGGGTGGATCCGCGCTGACCAGCGTGAGTCCGCGGGGACCGATCGAGATGTCCGCTTATGGACGCTCCGGTCTTCGCCAGGCTGGCGGCGGGCAGGCATGCTGCGACGTCCCGGAAGACGATCGCCTGGCGGGACTGGGCTATGCCCGGACGGGTCACAGGACCGATCCATGACCCAACCCCGGAAGAACGCAGCTCGCTACGCGTACTCATTGAAGGATCGTGTCGTCCTCCTCGCCTTGTTGCTACACGGCGACCCCGAGGCGATGTCCTACGCCGGCGACGCTCACCTTCTCAGCCCCGGACGCATACGAACGGCACGCCGTCGCCTTGAGCCGGCTCGCTCACCCTTAGAGCGGGGGCGCGTCGATTCCCCCTGGGCGCTGGCATTTTGATGTTGGTATCGTCGGCCTTCGCGAAGGGTCAGGGGGGCCGCGCCGGGACGTGGCAACGGCACTGGGAGGCGGGTTATGACGCAACGGTCGGGAGTGACGCGCAGGCTGGGAGGGCGGGCGTTCACCGCCCTGGTGGCGTCCCTGCTCGTGTGCTCCGGCGGGCTCTACCCCTCTCCGGCCTCGGCTGCCGTCAGCTTCGACCCCGCGCCGGACGTACCCGTCGGTGCGGGGCCCCGGGGGATGGCGATCGCCGACTTCAACGGCGACGGCATTCCCGATTTGGCCGTCACCAACGCGTTCCCGGGCTCGACGCGAGTGTCGATCCGCCTCGGCACAGGAGACGGCGGCTTCCTGAACGCCCCCGATGTGGTCGCCGGCTCCGGCCCGCTGGGCATTGTGGCTCGGGATGTGAACGGCGACGGCCACGCTGACCTGGTCGTGGCCAACGAAGCGACGTTTTTCATCTCGATCCGGCTCGGCGTCGGGGACGGCACGTTCACGAGCGCACCCAACGTGCCCGTCGCCCAGAGCCCGCGGGCGGTCGGGGTCGACGACTTCAACGGCGACGGTGTGCTGGACTTCGTGGCCACGCACGGGCAGGCGAGCATCGCCTCGGTGCGCCTCGGCGCCGGTGATGGCACCTTCACCAGCGCTCCCGACGTCGGCGTCGGCGTCGCTTCCTCGGCAGTGGTCGTGGCCGACTTCAATGCCGACGGGATGCCGGACTTCGCGACGACGACCCCGGGGGCCGGGGCGGTCTATGTGCGCCTGGGTGCCGGTGACGGCACCTTCACCAGCGGCCCGACGCTGACCGCCGACGTCGATCCCCGGGGGATCGCCGCCGCCGACTTCAACGGCGATGCCATTCTCGACCTGGCCGTGGCCAACCGCCACGTCGGAACGGTCTCCATCCGCCTTGGCGTGGGCGACGGCACGTTCACGCCCGCGCCCGACATCGCCGCCGGCAGGGGCGCGCAGGAGATCGGCGTCGCCGACTTCGACGACGACGGTCGACTCGACCTGGCCGTCGCCCTGCAGGTGTCGGACACCGTGGTGGTGCTGCTCGGCGAGGGCGACGGGACGTTCACCGCCGGCGTGTACCTCGTCGTCGGGGCGCAGCCCTCGTGGGTGGCCGTCGGCGACCTCGACCGTGATGGCAGTCCCGACCTGGCCGTCACCTTGCAGTCCCCGGACAAGGTCGCCATCCGGCTCAACCGGGTGGCCACGACCACCGTCGTCACCTCGTCGGCGAACCCCTCGACGGTCGGCTCGGACGTTACCTTCACCGCCACTGTGGCCCCCACCTCCGGCGGCGGGACGGTGGGCTTCACGGTGGACGGCGTAGCGGCCAGCGGGTGTGACGCCCGTCCGCTGGTGCTCGTCGGCGACGCCTACCGGGCCACCTGCGTGGTCTCCGGCATCCCGGCCGGGGACCACGCGGTCGTGGCCACCTACTCCGGCTCGGGCCGCTACGGCGCCAGCGCGGGCCAGCTCACCCAGACCGTGCTGCGCATCCCGACCGCCCTGGATGCCGGCCCGGCCGTCATCCGGCTCCTCCCGCCGGGCGTCACCTTCCCGGGCCTGACCGCACGCCTCACCGCCGACAGCCCGGCCAGGCCGCTCGCCGGCCGGACGGTCCGCTTCCGGGTCGGTACGACCGAGGTCTGCCGGGCGACGACGGACGCCAACGGCGTTGCCTCGTGTCGCGGCTCGATCGTCGCCAGCCTGCAAACCGTGCTCAACCTGGGCTACGTCGCAGTGTTCGACGGCGACGCCACCTACCTCCCTAGCACCGACCGCGGCCCTCTCATCGCCTAGACGAGGCCTGGGCCGACCCCGCGATGATTCGTACCCGCAACACCCGCAGTGGGAAGCCCTGAGGCCGCCTGGGAAGATTGACTTGACGCCGGGCGGCCGGTAGACGCTCCACCCGCGACCCTGGTCTCGAGTCGCACAAGGGAACGCCGAGAGGGACGCGACCGGAATCGCCGATGTTGTCGCGCCTCCAAAGGAAGGCGTGTCCCGTAAGACCCGTCCGGTGGACAATGCCGGTGATGGGGGGCCATCCGATGAAAGGCGCCCGATGTTTTTGCGCCCGAGCAGCCGACGGCACACTGTCTCGGGCGGAGGCTCGGGGCGAGGTCGGCGCCCGTAGGCTCCGCGTCCAGAGGAACCATTCATGGGTTTACCCTTTCTGTCAGCCTGACCGGAGACGATTGAGGTAGCCGACCATCCCTCAAGGGCGAGACTGGAACCGGTAGACACGATGACCATGCCAACCCTGACGATGCAGCGTGCCCATGATGAGGCGATGGGTGAAGACGACCCGACGCTGCCTCCCAAGCCTCGCCGGCGGTCCTTCACTGCCGAGTACAAGCTGTCCATCGTCGAGCAGTACGACGCCTGCGTGGGCGACGGCGACAAGGGTGCCCTGCTGCGGCGGGAGGGGCTGTACTCCTCCCACATCGTGGAGTGGCGCCGGGCCCGTGACGCGGCCGCGCTCGACGGCCTGTCGCCCCGCACCCGCCAGTCGGCGACGACGCCCGACGCCGCCGCCCTGGCCAAGGCCAACCGTCGCATCGAGCGCCTCGAGGCCGATCTGGCCAAGCACCGCCTGGCACTGGACATCGCGGGAAAAGCGCACGCGCTCTTGGAGATGCTTGCCGAGAGCGCGGCGCCCGAGAACAAGCCCAAGCCGTGATCGACGCCTGCGTGGCCGACCTGGTGCCCCTCATCGGCACCGAGGCCGCGTGCCGGGCGGCGGGCAAGGCCAAGGCCACCCACTACCGGGCCAACCAGCCCCCCAAGCTCGGCCCGCCGCCGCCCCGCCCCACGCCGGCCAACGCCCTGACCGACGCCGAGGTCGACGCCCTGTTGGAGCTGCTGCGCTCGGAACGGTTCCGGGACCTGGCCCCGGCCCAGGTGTGGGCCATGCTGCTCGACGACGACGTCTACCTGGCCTCGATCTCGACCATGTACCGGGTGCTGGCACCAACGGCGAGGTCCGTGAGCGGCGTCTGCAGGCCACCCACCCGACCCGAAGCCGTACCCGAGCTGATGGCCAACGGACCGAATCAGTGCTGGTCGTGGGACATCACCAAGCTCCGGGGCCCCGACAAAGGCGTGTGGTTCGACCTCTACGTGATCATCGACATCTTCTCCCGCTACGTGGTGGATTGGATGGTGGCGCCGGGCGAGTCGGCCGAGCTGGCCAAGGCGTTCATCGCCCGGGCCGTCGCCGGCCAGGGCGTCGCCGAAGGAACCCTGACGATCCACGCCGACCGGGGGACCTCGATGACCTCCAAGCCGGTGGCCGAGCTCCTGGCCGACCTGGGCATCGGCCGCACCCATTCCCGGCCCCACGTGAGCAACGACAACCCCTACAGCGAGTCGGCGTTCAAGACCCTGAAGTACTGCCCGGCGTTCCCCGAGCGCTTCGGCTCCATCGAGGATGCCCGGGTGTTCTGCGAGCAGTTCTTCGCCTACTACAACCACGAGCACCGCCACTCGGGCATCGGCCTGCACACGCCGGCGTCGGTCCACCACGGCACCGCCACCGAGGTCCGGGCCAAGCGGGCGAGCACCCTCGACGCCGCCTACGCCGCCAACCCGGGCCGGTTCCGCCACCGCCGCCCGTCGCCACCGAAGCTCCCCACGGTGGCGTGGATCAACAAGCCCACGATCGAGAACGACGCACAGAAGAAGGACTGAGAATTCGTCTCAAAGGTCTTGACAGGTTCGCGATGGCGATCTCCAGGGACAGACGCAGACAGCGCGCCGAATCGGCGATCTGCTCGGGCAGTCGGCACAGAAGAGTGCCCCAGAACGCGCGCCAACGCGATCAGGCGTGGGTAGCACCAGACGCCGGCTCGGAGGGACGCCGACGACGACGCAAACGTTGCCTGACGTGCGTTAGGTGACGTCGCCGCCCAGGTAGGCGTTGCGGACGGCGTCGTCGCCCATGAGGTCGGCGGAGGCGGCCGACTTCACCACCCGGCCCGTCTCCAGCACGTAGGCCCGGTGGGACCGCTGGAGGGCCTGGGCCGCGTTCTGCTCCACCAGCAGGACGGTCGTCCCCTGCTGGTTGATCTCGCTCACCAGGGCGAAGATCTGGGTGACGAGCTTGGGGGCCAGGCCCATCGACGGCTCGTCGAGCAGGAGGACCTTGGGCCGGGCCATCAGAGCCCGCCCGATGGCCAGCATCTGCTGCTCGCCGCCGGACAGGGTGCCGCCGGGCTGGGCCTTGCGCTCCGCCAGCCGGGGCAGGAGGCCGAAAACCCGCTCCAGGTCGGCGCCCAGACCCGCCTTCTTCCCCGACCCCCGGGCGTAGGCCCCCATCTCCAGGTTCTCCAGCACCGACATGCCGGGGAAGATGCGGCGGCCCTCCGGCGACTGGGAGATCCCCAGGCGCACCCGCTCGTGCGCCGGCACGGTGGCGATGTCCCGACCCTCGAACAGGATGCGCCCCGACGACACCGCGCCGCACGCCCGAGATGGTCTTGAGGGTGGTGGTCTTGCCCGCCCCGTTGGCGCCGATGAGGGCCACCACCTCGCCCGCCTCGACGGTGAGCGAGACCCCTTTGAGGGCCTCCACCATCCCGTAGTGGACGTGGAGGTCGTCGAGCTCGAGAAGGGCGGTCACGGGTCCACGGTCACTGGGCGGCCGGCTCGCCCAGGTAGGCCTCGATCACCCTCGGGTCGCGCTGGACGTCGGCCGGCCGGCCCTCGGCGATCTTCTCCCCGAAGTCGAGCACGCACACCCGGTCCGACGTCCCCATCACCAGGCTCATGTCGTGCTCGATGATCACGATCGTGAGCCCCTCGTCCCGCAGCCGGCGGATCAGGGCCTTCACCGCCTGCTTCTCCGACGCCCCCATCCCCGCCGCCGGCTCGTCGAGGAGGAGCACCCGGGGCTGCGTCGCCACCGCCCGGGCGATCTCCAGCCGGCGTTGGTCGCCGTAGGGCAGGTTGCGGGCCAGGTCGCGGGCCCGGTGCTCGATCCCGACCAGGCGCAGCAGGCGGTCGGCCTCGGCCCGGCTCTCCCGTTCCTCCCGCCGGTGGCGGGCCAGCCCGAAGAGGGCGCCGGGGACGCTCGTGCGGTGTCTCGAATCGGCCCCGATCATCACGTTCTCCCGGGCGGTCATGTCGGGGAACAGGCGGATGTTCTGGAACGTGCGGGCCACGCCCGCCTGGGTGACCTCGTGAGGGCGGCGGCCGGTGATGGAGGAGCCGTCGAGGCGGATGTCGCCCGCACCAGGACGGAACACCCCGGTGACGCAGTTGAACAGGGTGGTCTTGCCCGCCCCGTTGGGCCCGATGAGCCCCAGGATCTCGCCCCGCGTCACCGAGACGTCGACGTCCCGTAGCGCGACCACCCCGCCGAACTCCATCCGCACCCGGTCCAGCTCGAGGACGGTGGTCCCCCCCACAGCTGGCGACCGGGCGGGCAGACGAGTCGGAGACAGCCACGCGCGGTGCCGGCGCCGAGACCGACGCCGGCGCCACGTCCGCCGCCTCGGCCGGTCCGGCGTCGGCCTCGGCGGCGACCGGCGCCTCGACCGTGCCACCCATGGCCGAGTCGGGGGTGGCCTCGGCCAGCTCGGCCGCCCGCTGCCGGCTGGGGACGAGCCCTTGCGGGCGGTAGATCATCATCACGACCAGCGCCACGCCGAACAGGAGTACCCGGTACTCCGTGATCTCGGTGGCGTTGCCCCCGGTGACGACGTTCAGCCACCTGGTCAGGGTCTCGCCGGCGGCCGCGTCCCGGAGGTACTCGGGGAGGAAGGCGACGGCGAAGGCGCCCACGACCACCCCCGGGATCGATCCCATCCCGCCCAGCACCACCGCCGAGAGCAGGATGATCGACAGGAAGAGCGGGAAGTTGTCGGGGTTGATGAAGCTCACCCGGCTGGCGTAGATCCATCCCCCCAGCCCGCCGGTGGTGGCCCCGATGGCGAAGGCCCACAGCTTCATCTTGAACGTGGGCACGCCCATGGCCTCGGCCGCGTCCTCGTCCTCCCGGATGGCCGCCCACGCCCGGCCGACGCGCGACCGGTTCAGCCGGACGATCATCACCACCGCCAGCACGATGGCGACCAGGGTGAGGTAGTAGTAGGGCAGTGGGTCGAGCCCGAACCTCACCCCCGCCACGGGGGACGGGTGGGGGATGCCGGCGATCCCCCGCGACTCCCCCAGCGACTCGGAGTTCTGGGCCACGATGCGGGCGATCTCGCCGAAGCCGAGGGTGACGATGGCCAGGTAGTCGCCCCGCAACCGCAGGGTGGGGGCGCCGAGGACCACCCCCGCCACCGACGCCAGCAGCACGGCCACCCCCAGCGCCTCCCACGACGACCACCCCGCCGTCGTCGTCAGCTTGGCCGTGGTGTACGCGCCCACCGCGTAGAAGGCCACGTAGCCGAGGTCGAGGAGGCCGGCCTGGCCCACCACCACGTTGAGGCCGAGGGCCAGCAGGATGTAGACGGCCACCGGGTAGAAGAGCACGCTCTGCCATCCGATCGACAGGCCGAGGGGCGCCAGCACCGCCCCCAGCAGCGCCAGGCCCAGCACCGCCGCCCGCACCCGCCGCGGCTGGCGGTCCCACCACCGGGCGACGGGAGCGACGAGCGACGGCAGCCACCGCGCCCGCGCCCTCCCGGGACCTCTCACGCCCGTGCCCGCCCGAGGCTCTCGCCCAGCAGGCCGGTGGGACGGAAGAGCAGGACCAGCACGAGCACGGTGAAGGCGAAGACGTCCTTCCACTCCCCGCCCAGCACGGTGGACCCCCAGTTCTCCAGCAGTCCCAGCAGGAGGCCGCCGAGGAGGGCGCCCCGGATGTTGCCGATCCCCCCGAGCACGGCCGCGGTGAACGCCTTGATCCCGGGAAGGAACCCGATGTCGTAGCGGGCGGCCTCGAAGAAGATCCCGAAGAGGGCCCCCGCGGCACCGGCCAGGATCCCGCCCAGCAGGAACGTGAGGGCGACGACCCGGTTGATGTCGACGCCCATCATGGCCGCCGTCTCCGGGTCCTGGGCGGTGGCCCGGATGCCCCGGCCCAGCCGTGACTTGGACACGAAGCGCTCCAGCGCCACCATCAGCACGACCGCCGCCACCACGACCAGCACCTTGTCGGTGCGGATGCTCGCCCCCCCGAGCGAGGCCAGCTCCCGCTTCTCCAGGATCCTCGGGAAGCCGAGGATCTCCCGGCCGTAGCGCACCGCGAACAGCTCCTGCAGGGCCAGCGACATCCCGATGGCGGTGATCAGGGCGGCCAGGCGGGGGGCGTTGCGGCGGCGCAGGGGCCGGTAGGCGATCCGCTCCATGGCGACGGCCGTCAGCCCCGACACCGTCATGGCCACCAGCATCACCACCAGCACGGTGAGCACCAGCGCCACACCCGTCTTCGCCGGGTCGGCGGTGTCGATGCCCAGGCCGTGCATGGCGAACAGGCTGGCGAACACCCCGATCATGAAGACCTCGGAGTGGGCGAAGTTGATCAGCCGCAGCACGCCGTAGACCAGCGTGTAGCCGAGGGCGATGAGGGCGTAGATCGACCCGAGCGTCAGGCCGTCGACCGTCTGCGGCCAGAACTGGTCGCGGAGGCAGGAGAAGCAGAAGTCGATGACGGGCCCCTGGGGAGCCGCCGGGTGCGGGTGGGATCCGGGCTAGCTCAGCAGGGCTTCTGTGGTGCCGAGCTCGGTGGGCTTACCCGCCTTGAACTCGTAGACGAAGACGCTGCCCGCCTTGATGTTGCCGTTGGCCTCGAACTCGATGTTCCTGCCCGCGCCCTCGTAGGTGCCCAGGTTCTCGACGTAGTCGAGCAGCTCGGCGCGGCTCGTCTTGCCCTCGCGGATGCCCTTGATGAGGATGTTGGCCGAGTCGTAGCCCTCGGTGGAGTAGGTGGCGGGAGCCGTGTTCCACCGGGCCTGGTAGGCCTTGGCGAACTCACCGAGCTTGCCCGGGGCGTCGGCCGTGGCCAGCTTGCAGGCGCACGTGACCTGGACGCCCTCCGCCGCCGGCACGCCCGAGGAGGCGACGAAGCCGACGTCGAGCGAGCCGTCGCCGCTCAGGTAGCGGGCGTTGACCTGGCCGTCGGTGAGCTGCTTCTTGAGCCGTCCGGCGTCGGAGTAGTAGCCCCCGAAGAAGATCATGTCGGGCGGCGGCGACAGGGCCCGCACCGAGTTGACCACCGCCGAGTAGTCCTGCGACTTCGGGTCGATGGCCTCGTTGAGGACGGTGGTGACGCCCGCCTTCTCCAGCTGCTCGCGGGTGCCGTCGGCCAGCGCCTTGCCGTACTCGGCGTTGTCGTGGATGTAGGCCGCCCGGGCGACCGTCAGCTTCTTGGTGACGTAGTCGGTGACGCCCTTGCCCTGCACGTCGTCGTCGGGGACGAGCCGGTGGAAGACGGTCTGGCCGGGGAGGTCGGTCGGCAGCGCGGTGGCCGTGGCCGAGGCGCTGACCATCACCAGGCCCGCCTCCTGCAGCGACGGCAGCACGGCTCGTGTCTCGCCCGAGAACGTGGGGCCGACGATGCCGCGGATGGCGGCGTCGTTGATGAACCGGTCCTTCAGGGTCGAGGCCTGGTCGCCGCTGCCTTGGGTGTCGAACTCCTCGAGCTCGAACTCGATGTCGCCGCCGGCCGCGTTGGCCTCCTCGATGGCCACCACCGCCCCGTTGCGGATGTTGATGCCGAGGTTGGCGTAGGGACCGGTGAGGGGTCCCACGAACGCCAGCTTGTACGTGGTCCGCTCTGGTGTCGCCGTCCCGCCCTCGTCGTCGTCGCTGTCGCCGCACGCCGCCAACATCAGCGCGGCCACCGACAACAGAGCGACCACCCTCCAGCCAGCCCGGGACACAGGAGACATCGCAACACTCCTTTGCAGGACGCCTAGGTGACGCGCACCTTACCCGGAGGCGGTCCGAGATGCTCGGGTGACGCGACGATCATGTGGCTGACGACCGGCAGCTCGGGCCCTCCGTGGCTGCGCTCGGGCTCTGACATGCCCGAGGCATCCCGCCGTCGACCCGACGGTCCAGCTGTTCGTCCGCCTGCTGCACAGGCTCGACGAGCAGCTGGGCGTGACCGTCCTCGACGGGTAGCTCCTAGCTCTGATCCTCCAATTGACGGCGCTCCACCGTGCCGTTGGGGTGAATGATCTCGACTTCGACCGACACGTTCTCCCCGGTAAAGGTGCGGAAGAGGACATTGGCGGTGACGTTGGGCGGAAGGGCGAGCCCGTCGTGGGCGAAGAAGATGTCGCCCACATCGTCGGAGCGCTCGAACTCGATGTCGTACTGGGAGTATCCCACGCTGCCCACGGTCTTGATCGTGAAGCGGTCGGGATCCATGCGCAGCGTGAGCTCGGCTCCGGGCCAAATCGGTGTGGCCTGGACGAAGAAGGCGTGATCGGCGCCTTCCTCGGCGATTCCCAACTCGAAGCTCGGAGTACTGGTGAACCCGACGCTGTAGGTGAGCTGCCGGCCATCGGCCGAAACCTTCATCTTGTCCTGTTGGCCCTGGCGGAGATCGTTGAGCGCGATCAGGTCGTAGCCGGGACCGATGACGCCGATTTCGGTGCTGTCGAGGCTGGTGATCGGGGAGCCGTCGATTGCGATGGTGTAGCCCCGTTCGGAGGGCAGGGAGTAGTCGGGTTCCAGGCGGGACTCCCAGACCGGCGGCGGCGCGAGCAGCGGTGCGTCGGCCCGTGCGCCCGGCATCTCCCTCACCAATGTGCCGTTGACGTAACCGATCCGACCCCCGACGCCGTCGGTGATCAGGAGGTGGGCGTGATTGCGCGAATCCCCGTCCAGATACACGTCCTGGAGCGGAGCGGCGTCCTCGGCCGCGAATCCTTCCTCGTCCGGCACCGGGCAGAACGGGCACGGTTGCACGCCGAGACCCGGCGTGGTCGGCAGGAGGAAGACGGATTTGGTCGTGGCGTTGCCCGTGTAGAGGTCGGCTTGGACGGCCGGGTTGATCGACGCCTCGTAGGTCCAGGTGTTGGTGGTGCGGTTGAAGACCATCTCCCGGACCGCCCCCGGGTAGTTGTTGTCGTAGAGAAGCACCCCGAACCGGTTGCCGCCCCGGCTCACGACCGCGTACGGCGTCACCGCGTGGCCGCCGGTGCCATTCGCCATCGTCAGCCCGATGGTCCACGTCTCGCGCTGGGTGCGGGCGTTCTTGAGGACGTTGATCAGCTTGTCGAGGACCTGGTTCGGCGTGCCTTCGAAGCGCAATTCGTTGACCGAATCGAAGGTCTGGAAGACCGCTGACTGGGCGATACGGCGCTGCAGGTTGGTGTTCCCGGGCAGCTTGAGCGTGGACACCTTGGGCGATCCGAACGAGGGGGGGCTCAGCTCGTTCTTGTAGAACAGGAGCGAGGTGATGGAGAAGCCGGAGCAGTGGCCCTCGGCCATCCCCTTGTTCTCCGTGTCCATCCACTGCTTCGCGGGAGGCGTCAGGTTGCAGGCGGCAGCGGCCGGGTTGACGCACACCTCGTTGCCGAACATCGCCCGAATATCGGCCGCGATGAGGTTGGTGAACGGCCCCGCGCCATAGTTCTCGAACGCGAAACCATTGACCGCTGGTCGAAATCCGCTGTCGGCGATTATGGTACCCGCGGCTTGCGCTCCCGCCGGAACCATCGGGGTCGCCGTAAGCATGAACGCGGCGACAACAAGAACTACGGGATACCGGAACCGACGGAACGATCGCATGCACTCTCCCCGAGCCTCGCGGCGGCGATGGCTGCGCCGTGGTCTACTACAGATAGCGCCGTTACCACGAATCAGAGGTACTTCCCCGACGTCTGCTGGGGGATTGGCGTTCGTCGCCAGGGACGACGCAGCCGAAATCCCCGAGGTGGCGCGCACTGCCATTCCGAAAAGCGTGAGGGTAGGTTCTCGGCTTCTCCCGCCCCTGCGACGGAGGTCGAGGTGCGTCAGCGGGCGGCGAGGAGCGCGACATCGGCGACGAGGGGGCGGTGGTCGCTACCCCGCCCGACGCCGGTGCTGATCCGGGTGACGATGAGCTGCTCCGTGGTGAGCACGTGGTCGATGCGCGCCACCGGCGGTGCGATCCTGCGATCCCGTGGCCAGGTCATCTGGTACGCCTTGCCCCGCGCCGCGGCGGCGTCGGTCAACCCCGAGTCGAGCAGCCGCCGGAAGGAGCGGTGGCCCCACGTGGCGTTGAAGTCCCCGGCCACCAGGACAGGGCGGTCCTCGGCGGCGACCGCCTTCCGCAACACGTCCAGGTCCTCCACCCACTCCTCCCGGTCCCCGCCGACGGGGGCAACAGCGTGGAAAGCGAAGATCCGGACTGCGGTGCCCCCGAAGTCCACCGTCACCCGCACCAGTATCGGCCGGCCATCCACCGACACGACGTCGTCCTCGGTGAGCGCCCAGCGCGACGCCACCATCGCCGCCGCGGGGTCCGACCGCGACACCGTGACCCGGTACGGCAGGTCGACCAGGGCGTCGGTCCCGGCGAGGGCGGCGAGGAAGACGGGGTTCGGCTCCTGGAGGACGACGACGTCCGGCCGGTGGCGCCGGATCTCCTCCGCATATCCCTCGACGTCGAGGTTGGACGTGTACACGTTGGCGTTGAAGAGCCGGAAGCTCGGAGCGGCCCTGGCGGCCGGGGCCACGTCCTGCGCCGAGAGGAGCTCGGGCAGGGCCCAGGTGAGGTGGGCCGCCACCAGCACGGTGGCGGCGGCCAGCAGCGCCCACCGGCGGAGCAGCCCGGCGACCAGGGCCACGGCCCAGGCCGGCAGGAAGAGCAGGGGTGTGACCGCGTTCAGTCCCACGAGCACCGACCGGGAGTCCCACGCCACGACCCGAGCCAGGGCGACCGCCGCCAGCGGAGCCACGACCAGCCACCCGATGGCGTGGAGCAGGCGGTTGCGGAGGCTCACCGCCCCATCATCCCGTCTGGTTCGCCGGGCCGGCCGGCAGCTGCCGGCGCCGGCCCGGTGAGTCCCTCGCTACGGGTCAGCAGTTGGAAGGCGCCTCGACGTTGCACAGGTCGGCGCCCGGACCACCGTCGCCGTGGTCGAACCCGCCCGACCCGGACAGGGTGTCGTTGCCGTCCTCGCCGTAGAGCCTGTCGGGCCCGTTGCCGCCGTACAGATGGTCGTTGCCGGTGCCGCCGTAGACGACGGCGGTGATCGTGACCGACGAAGCGACCGAGACGGTGTCGTCCCTGTCCCCGACGTTGGCCCTCAGGAGCCCGACGTTGGCGGCCGGGCACCTGACCCGGTTGGGATTCCCGAGGACGGGGAAGCACCCGGCTCCGGCGGACACCGTGTCACCCGTGTCGTGGATGAGGTACGAGCCGGCCTCCAGCCAGATGCGGATGAAGTTGGCCTTGGCCGGCGAGGCCGTCACCGACACGGTCGAGCCGATTCGCGTGACTCCGGTGGCCGCGTGGGCGGGGCCGGGCGAGAGGAAAACGAGGGCCCCCACCGTGACGGGGAGCAAGGCGGCGCTGATCCTGCGCATGGTGCCTCCTTTCGGGGGGCTACCACCGCGGTGCCCTCCACCAGGAAGGAGCGCGCCACGCCGGCCCTGATACAAGGAACGCACGGCCCTCCCCTGGGTGATCCGCGATGGAAACGCTCCTCGACCCTAGGGTGACGACCGTGACCAGCCTCGGAGGCTCCGTCGTACCCCTGCCCGAGCCCGGCGGGCCCCGCCGGCGCCGGCCGTCCACGTCCACATCCAGCTTCGGAGTGGGCCGCGGGAGGGCCACGACGCCCGCGGGTTCTACGACCGCTTCCCCGCCCCCATCGTGTCCGCCGACAGGATCCTCGGCATCCGCAGCCACCCGGTCGACGTCCTCGTCGCCGGCGACGCCCGGGCCATGACCGAGGTCGACGACGCCACCGTGGCCTTGGTGGTCACCTCTCCCCCCTACTTCGCAGGCAAGGAGTACGAGGCGGCGCTGGGCACCGACCACATCCCCGAGACCTATCGCGACTACCTCGACATGCTCACCGAGGTGTTCGCCCAGTGCGTGGCCAAGTTGGAGCCGGGCGGGCGCATCGCGGTCAACGTGGCCAACCTGGGCCGCCGCCCCTACCGGTCGCTGTCGGCCGACGTCATCGACATCCTCCAGAACCGCCTGCGCCTGCTCCTGCGGGGTGAGGTCATCTGGTGGAAGGCCCGGGGGGCGGGCGGGTCGTGCGCCTGGGGATCGTTCCAACGCCCCGGCAACCCGGTGCTGCGCGACCTGACCGAGCGGATCGTGATCGCCGGCAAGGGCCGCTTCGACCGGGCCCTCACCCCCCGCCAGCGCCACGAGCGGGGCCGGCCGTCGACGGCCACCGTGTCCCGCGACGAGTTCATGGAGGCCACCACCGACGTGTGGGAGTTGGCCCCCGAGAGCGCCACCCGGGTCGGCCACCCGGCCCCCTTCCCCGTCGAGCTCCCCCAACGCCTCATCGACCTCTACACCTACCGGGGCGACCTCGTGCTCGACCCCTTCGTCGGCTCCGGTACGACCGCGGTGGCGGCGGTGCGCACCGGGCGCCACTACGTGGGCTACGACACCGACGAGGGCTACGTCACCGCGGCCCGGGCCCGGGTGGCCGGCGAGGTCGACCGGGTGGCCCGGGAGGACGCCCGCCGGCGCAGCCCGTTGCGGGCGGTGGAGCTGCCGGCGGTGCCGCGCCCGGCCGACCCGGCCGAGGACTTCCAGGCTCGGGCCGTGCGCGAGGGGCGCAAGGCCAAGGAGCTGGCCGGCCTGGTGCTGAGCGGCTGCGGGTTCACCGACGTGCGCACCGACGTCCGCTACCCGGGGCTGGGGGTGGAGGTGAGCTTCCTGGCCCGCGACGCCTCCGGCGCCGACTGGGCCTTCGACGTGTCGGGCGGCTTCACCAGCACCCGGGCCGGGCTGATGCGCAGCGACACCCTGTGGAAGGCCCTCGGCAAGGCCGCCGTGCTCCACGAGGCCCGGCGGGGGCTCCCCCTGGTGCTGCTCACCACCGATGCCCCGGTGCCCGGCAGCGCGGGCGACGCCGCCCTACGGGTCGTGCTCGGCCCGGGCAGGGCCGTCCACGACGTGGTGGAGCTGCTGAGCCCGGAGGACCAGGAACGCCTGCGCGGCTACGCCCGCACGGTCTCCCGTCCTGAGCGGACGCGCCGGGACTACACGTAGGGCCGGAGGAAGTCCCGCAGCGCCACCGTGCGCTCCGCGGTCTCGTCGTCGTTGTCCGCCTCGTCGATGGCGACGGCCAGCTCGTGGATGCGCTGCCACGTCGGCCCGTCCATCCCGTAGGGCGGGAGGCTGGCCCCCACCGCGTCGGCCACGACGGACAGCTCGTCGACCAGGTCGATGTCCCCTGGGTTGTGCTGCAGCCGGTCGGCCAGGACGAACAGGTCGGACATGGCGGCCTGGGCCTCCTCGCCCCCGTCGGCCTCCTCGAACCCTTCGACCAGCCCGTCGACGCCGTCGGGCAATTCCCCCGGCTCCCCGGGCTCCCCGGGCTCCCCCGGCTCCCCGGGCTCCCCCGGCACCGGCTGTTCTCCGGACCCTTCCAGGTCGTCGAGGATCCCGTCGACGACGGACTCGACCGCCTCGGGCACGACCAGGACGATCCCGGCCTCCCACCGGTAGGGGATGTCGTCGGTGACGAGCGCCCCGGTGAGCACCGTGCGGTCGCTCACCGGCCACTCGTCGAGGCCGTACGTCACCTCCGCGTCGGACGGGGCGAGCATGGCCGGCGGGTCGCCGGGGGCCACGCCGCAGTCCAAGCACCTCCGGTCGGTCTCGAAGCCCGCGCCCAGGTAGCGGGTGGGGAACTCGGCGCCGCAACGGGGGCAGTAGACGATCATCTCGGGGGAAACCCCTTGAGCAGCTCGCCGGGACAGCCGAGCTCGGCGTGCTCGGCCCGGAGGACCTCGGCGTCGGCCGCGAAGGCCTCATAGTCGGGGAGGGCGACCCCCCGCCGCTGGGCGCGGTAGTCGTTGAGGAGGCTCAGCGCCCTGGTGGACACCTTCAGGCAGGCGATCCCCTGGGCGTCGCCGGCAGCAAGCGTCGTCGTCGGTGCCGGCTCGGTGGTGACGGTGGTCGGAGGCGGATCGTCGCCGCCGCCCCCGCACCCGCCGAGCGCACCCAGGCCGAAAGTCACCGCCACGACCGCCGATGCCCGCCGCACGGCCCAGATGTTTCCACAGCCTCCGGCGCCGGGCAACGGCGGTCGGTCGGGCCGGGTTCCGGAGGCGCCGATCAGTGACGCGGCCGACCGTTAGTCTGTGTGAGCGTGCTGGGGCAATCACGAGGCCGGATCCTTGTCGTCGACGACGAGGACGACGTCCGCGCCCTCCTCACCCGCTATCTCGAGATGGAGGGCTACGAGGTCGACCAGGCGGCCGATGCCGCCGGCGCCTACGCCGTCCTGGCCGAACGTCGGCCCGACCTGGTGCTCCTCGACGTGATGCTGAAGCCCGACGACGGGCTCGAGGTGCTCTCCCGGCTGCGCAAGGAGAGCGAGGTGGCGGTGATCCTGCTGACGGGGAAGGGCGCGGAGGCGGACCGGGTGGTGGGCCTGAAGCTGGGGGCCGACGATTACATCGTCAAGCCCTTCTCCCCGGCCGAGGTCGAGGCCCGCATCTCGTCGGTGCTGCGCCGGGTCAAGCCCGCCCCCTCGCCGGTGCTCGCCTTCGAGGGGATCACCATCGACCAGGGCACGCGGGAGGTCCGGGTCGGTGGCGAGCTGGTGGTGCTCACGGCCAAGGAGTTCGACCTGCTCAACTTCCTGGCCTCCACCCCCCGCCAGGTGTTCTCACGCGAGCAGCTGCTCGACCGGGTGTGGAACTCGTCGTCGGAATGGCAGGGCTCGGGCACGGTCACCGAGCACATCCGGCGCCTGCGGAACCGGATCGAGGTCGACCCCGACCACCCCCGGTGGATCACCACCGTGTGGGGCGTCGGCTACCGCTTCAACCCGTAGGCCGGCGAACTGGTGACGGAATCGGGCGTCCTGGCGACCAGATCGGTCACCGGTTGGCGGCGGCCGGCGAACTGGTGACGGAATCGGGCGTCCTGGCGACCAGATCGGTCACCGGTTGGCGGCGGCCGGCCGTCCCCACCCCCGGGGGGATCACCCCATCCGGGACCGCTTGGCCTGGTACATCGCCTCGTCCGCCCGGCGGATGATCGTGTCCGGCTCCTCCGCCGACCCGTGCCCCAGCGCCACCCCCACGCTGGAGGTGACCAGCTCGGTGCCGCCGCCGAGCAGGAGGGGCCGTCCGAGCGCCTCCCCGATACGGGCCTGCATCTGCTCGAGGTCGGCCTCGGCGTCGATGCCCCCGCACACCACCACGAACTCGTCCCCGCCGATGCGGCCGACCGTGTCGCCGGGACGGACGGCCCGCGCCAGCCGGCGGGCCAGGCGTACCAGCACCTCGTCGCCCGCGGCGTGGCCCCACCGGTCGTTGATGGCCTTGAACCCGTCGACGTCGAGGTAGAAGACGGCCACCCCTGCACCCGTCCGCCCGCTGCGGGCCAGCTCCAGGCGAAGGCGGTCGACGAGCAGGGTGCGGTTGGCCAGGCCGGTGAGGGGGTCGTGCAGCGCCTGCTCCGCGAAGCGGGCCTCCAGCGCCTTGCGCTCGATGGCGTGGCGCAGCGAACGCGAGAGGCGGGGCCCGTCGACGGTGCCCTTGACCAGGTAGTCCTGGGCGCCCTCGTGGACCGCCCGCAGCCCGAGCTGCTCGTCGGCGACGGAGGTCAGGATCACGATCGGCACGAGGGGGTCGAGGGTCGTGAGCTGGCTCAGCGAGTCGAGCCCCTGGCTGTCGGGCAGGAAGAGGTCGAGCAGGACGCAGTCGGCGCCGTCCCGATGCAGCTCGGCCCGGGCCTCGGCCAGGTCCCGTGCCCGCCGCAGGCGGTAGACGCCGTCGGAGTCGCCGGCCAGCGTCTCGGCCACCAGCCGGGCGTGGACGTCGTCGTCCTCGACGAGCAGGATGTCGAGCCCCCCGGGCGCCGGGGACCTCAGGCCTGGATGGCCGGGCCCTGGATCGTCGGACAGCGGGTCGTCCGACGCCGCCGGGTTTGGGCCCGGGTCGGCGGCCGCCGGTAGGACGGTGGTGGCCAGGGAACCGATCGAGAGGTCGACCTCCGACCGGTCGTGGCCGAAGGACAGGTCGTCGACCTCGCCGCCCCGTTCGACCCGCAGCGGCCCCACCTCGTCGGGGACCGTGAACCGGAAACGGCTCCCCGCCTGCGGGTTCTCCTCGACCCAGATCGAACCGCCCCGCTGCTCGACGAGGCGCTTGCAGATGGCCAGGCCGATCCCGGTCCCCTCGTACTCGTTGCGATGGAGGCGCTGGAACATCCCGAAGACATAGCTGCGGTGCTGGGCCTCGATGCCGATCCCGTTGTCGACCACGTCGACGCACCAGGCGTTGATCATCCTCGACGCCGAGATCCGGACCTCTGGTGAGCTGCCTTCGGCGACGAACTTCAGCCCGTTGGCCACGAGCTCTCTGAGCAGGTGCGAGAACAGGCCCGGATCGCCGGTGACGACGGGCAGGGGGTCGGCCTCGACCGACGCGCCGGATGCCTCGATCTCGGACGCCAGCGAGGTGCGGACCTCCTCGAGGATGCGGTCGAGCGGGACGGCCACGGGCGGCCGCCGGTCGGCTCCGACCTTGGCGTAGGTCAAGAGGTCGTCGATGAGCACGTTCATCCGGACCGCGCTCTTGACGATGAAAGCCAGGAACTCCTGGCCCCGCTCGTCGAGAACCTCACCGTGGGTCTGCTCGAGAAGGCCGGCGAAGCCGGAGATCACCTGCAGCGGGGACTTCAGGTCGTGGGCGGCCACGGTGGCGAACTGGGCCAGGTCGGCGTTGGACCGGGCCAGCTCCTTCTCGTAGCGCTCCCGGAGCTCCTCGGCCCGGACGTTGGCGGCCTCCGCCACTTTGCGCTCGGTCACGTCGACCACCTGGAGCACGAACCGCGACGAGTCTCCGTCGCCGGCGCGCCACAGGGAACAGGTAACCAGCGTCCAGGCGACATGGCCGTCGGGACGGAGGAATCGGAGGTCGGCTTGGTACGCGGGATCGGGATCGGCCCCATCGCCGGGCCGACCGGGGAATCCGGGCTGGGCCGCGTGGCGGCCGGTCCGGAGAAGGCGGCTGCGAAGGGCAGCGTGGCGCTCGACGTCGCCCGGGTGGACGATCTCGTGGAGGCCACCGCCCACCACCTCGGGCAGGGGCCGGCGGACGATCTGGCAGAAGGCGTCGTTCACCTCGCGGACCCGGCCCTCGCGATCGAGGAGGGCGACGCCGATCGGGGAGTGGAGGAACGCCAGCCGCAACCAATCCTCGTCCGGGGGGCGGGCCCCGGGCGCCTCCTGCTCAGGTGCGAGGGGCCGGGCGCCACCCCCCGCCTCCGCGGGGCCGGTGCCGGGACCGATCGAGTCGGGACCGGACTGGTGGCCGACCTCCGGGTTCGACCGCCGGGCGGGTGTACGGCAGGCCTCGACCAGGCGTTGGGCAAGGGCGTCGGACAGGAGGCGCTTCTCTATGAACGTGTCGGCCCCCGACGCCAGGGCCTGATCGCGGACCCGGCCCGCCTCGACCGCCGACACGACGACGATGCGGCTGGCGGCGGAGGTCCGCCGGATCCGCGGGATGGCGGCCAGACCGTCCATCACCGGCATCGCCAGATCGAGGAGCACGACATCGGGACGGAGCGCGTCCGCCATGCGCACCGCCTCCTCGCCGTCACCCGCCTCGCCGACGACGTCGAACGCTCCCGAGTCCTCCAGCATTCGGCGCAGGAGGAGCCGCATGGCGGGGGCGTCGTCGGCGATCACGACACGGAGACGGTCGCCGACTGCACCGGGGGCCTCATCGGTCCGGTCGATCTCCCGCATCATGGTTCCCATTCTGGTGCGGTCACCGCCTCCGGAACGTCACACGTGTCGGGCGCGCCGTGGGCACCCCGCCGGAGCGGGGCACCCCCGGCATCGCGGAGGGACGGGGTACACCGACCTGCGCCCGGTGCCGATTCTGCTCACGGCGTTCCGCAGAAACCTGCGGCGGGCTGCTCCATGGTTTGTCCGAACGGGAACCTTGGCGAGGAGTGGTCGTTGGACGCGACGCTGGTGAGTGCCGACGTCACCGCTCCCCCGCGCACCGCCTGCCGGAGCGGGGCGGACACCGATCGCATGTTCCCCCACCTCCCCGGCGGGTGATGGACGGGGGCGGACGGTGCGGAGCCGGCGGCATCAGCGACGAGAGCCGCCATCCCTGCCCGTGTCGCACCCATCGGTCCGCTCCTCGTTCGTCGAGCGGGGGGCGTGGACGATTCCCCGTCCCTCTCGCTCGAGGTGAAGTTTGCGGCAGGAAGATCAACCGATCGCCCACGAATTGACAACGCCCGCCCAATTCTCCTGGCCAATTCTCCTGGCCAATTCGTCTGCGGAGGCCGTGGCGCTCGACGGGGGTCCAGCCGGGCCTTGCGTCAGGCGGTGACCGATCTCCGAACCTGGCGACCAGCCCGCCATGCCCGGCGCAGGCGGCGACGCTCGTCCTCGTCCTTGCCGCCCCAGATTCCGGCCTCCTGGTTGGTCTCGAAGGCGAACAGCAGGCAGGCACCCTGCACCGGGCAGGTCCGGCACACTTCTTTCGCCGCCAAGATCTGGTCGACCGCCGGTCCGGTGATACCAACCGGGAAGAACAGGCTGGCGTCGCTGTGGCGGCACGCGGCGTCGTCCCGCCACCCCTCCTTGTCCCAATCGAAGATGGGGTTCCACATCACGGCCACAGGGCCTCCTCGTTTCGGGTCCAGCGGGTTCGGGACCACGATGGGAAAGGGGCTGCGGAACTCGTCGGCAGGGCGCGCAGAACTCGCGCAGTGGAAATGGACCCTGGTCGGCGTGGAAGCCGCTTCTTGACCGCCACCCCGACCTCCCCGACGTCGCCCACGAACTGGGACGTTGCCGGGGTCTGGGGCAACGAAAATCGTACGGTTCCGAAACGGCACCGAACGACGTGCCCAGCTTACCCAACCCGGGCCGCGATTCACACACCTGAGTTTCTTAATTCGAGCGCCACGAGTGGCACGTCGGCTGTCTCGTGGGTTGGATCGAGGGTCTAGGATCGAATTCGACACGCCCATTCCTCCTCGGGCGTGTCGGACCGGTCCCGCCGGTCCGGGGGCGATGCTCCAGACCCTGGCAGCGCAGATCACAGCGCTTCACGAACCAGGACGTCCGGATGGCTCGTACGAGGTCGGCGCCTTCCTCAACGACGGCACGGGCGCGCACCACCACCACCGGACGCCGGCCGTGAGCGGCGAGCGGCGGGTCCGCATCCTCGGGCTCATGGGCGAGTCCGACGACGGCGAGATCACCGCGGTCCGGCTCTGCGAGGTTTCCCGCCGCGTGACGGGAGTGACCGGCGCCGGGATCATGCTCATGTCGGGCGACCTGCCCCTCGGGTCGGTGTGCAGCACCGGAGACGTGAGCGCGCTGATCGAGGACCTGCAGTACGCGCTGGGTGAAGGCCCGTGCGTGGACGCCTACCGCCTCGACCGGCCGGTGCTGGAACCCGACCTCGCCGATCCGGCCCTTGCCCGCTGGCCGGCGTTCACCGCCCCGGCGGTCGCCGCGGGGGTGCGGGCGATCTTCGGGTTCCCGCTGGGCGTGGGCGTGGTACGCCTCGGCGCCCTGAACCTCTACACCGACCGGCCCGGCCCCCTCACCTACGACCAGCACGCGGATGCCCTGGTCATGGCAGACGTCGCGGCCGACGCGGTGTTGGCCATGCAGGCCGGAGGCTCGGTGACCGGGTTGGCCGTCGCCCTCGAGCGGGGGTCGAACTTCCAGTACGTCGTGCACCAGGCGGCGGGGATGGTGTCGGCCCAGCTCGAGGTCAGCGTCGCCCAGGCGCTGCTGCGCCTCCGGGCCTACGCCTTCGGCAACGAGCGCCTCCTCACCGAGGTGGCGGCCGAGGTCGTCGACCGGCGGCTCCGGTTCGACGATGCAATGAGCTGAGCGCAGGCCGTCGTTCTACAATGGAGGGCGAGCGTCGAGCCCAGGCGCATGAAGAAGGAGGCCTGCCATCTCGAGAGAAGCGTTGCTCGCGCGAACCCTCGTCGAACTGGCCGACAGCCTCGTGGCCGACTTCGACGTGGTGGAGCTCCTCACCCTGCTGACCGACAGGTGCGTCGACGTCTTCGACGTCGCCGCCGCCGGCCTGATGCTGGTCTCGCCCGACGCCGAGCTGCGGGTGATCGCGTCCTCCAGCGAGGCCATGCGGGTGCTCGAGCTCTTCGAGGTGCAGGCCGACGAAGGCCCGTGCGTCGATTGTTTCCGCAGCGGGAAGCCGATCGTGAACCACAGGCTCGACGTGGGCGACGGTCGCTGGCCCGGCTTCGGTCCGATGGCCGTCGAAGCGGGCTTCCGGTCGGTTCACGCCCTGCCCCTGCGGCTGCGGGGCCAGACCATCGGCGCGCTCAACATGTTCCGGGTCGACGAGGGGCCGATGCGCGAGAGCGACGTGATGGCCGCCCAGGCGCTGGCCGACGTGGCCACCATCGCCATCCTCCAACACCGCGCCGTCCAGGACGCCCAGGTGCTGAACGAGCAGCTGGCCCAGGCCCTCAACACCCGGATCGTGATCGAACAGGCCAAGGGCGTCATCGCCGAAGGGGCCGCTCTCGACATGGAGGAGGCCTTCGCCCGCCTGCGCCGCCACGCCCGCAACCACAACCTCCGCCTCACCGACGTCGCCCAAATGGTGACAAGCAAAACCCTCCCCGTCCCGTCCCTCGACCCCTGACGCGTCGGTGCCGCCGGCGGCGGCGGTCAGGACTCGGCGCCATCGCTGGTCATGAGGCCTCCGACTGCAGGGCAGTCGTTCCATTGGGATTTCCGTGAGCGGGGGCCGATCGCGGTACGGTTTGCGCGAGGATGATGGCGGCGGATCACCTTCTGGACAGCTGGCGGCACGACGTCGGTTGAGGGTCGATCACGTCCTACGAAGGGTTGAGGTGATCCTGTGCCGGAGCGTTTCGGCTCCACGCTGCTGCTCCCGACATTCAATCGAGGATCTGCGACGCAACCGCACCCGCCACCCTTCACCAGATGGCCAGGATGTGATGCCGCCGGGATGATTCCCCGGTGGGCTAGACCTCGACGGCCGATCCCCCAAGACTCACGAGCGCACCGGCCATTCCCGTCGGCACGGCTATGTCTTTGCAGACTACGGCCAGGATCGCCTCTCAGGGCTGTGGTCACCGGTGCTGATCGGTGGATCAGAGCTCGGACTGATGATTGCCGGGTGGCTGCGACGGGGCGGCGTGCCCGGGTGTCGTACGAGATGTGGGTGTTTTCCTGATGGCCAGTGAGGTCGAGCTGTTGGAGGTGTTCCGCCTCGGCGAGCTGGCTGGTGACATAGAAATAGTGCGTGTCATCGGCGACCGGCTGGCCAGCACTTGGACTGCCTCGTCACGCTTTCGGGAAACAGGTTCGTTGACCCGTCGAGCACTGCAAGTGCAGACGAGCCCAACCACATTGTTGTGGGCGGGAAGAGCCCGTCAGGTCCTCGGGCTGCCCCACGAGGCGATCCGGCTCTACAACGAGGCCCTGCCGATTCTTCATGACGTCGGCGACCGCGGCGGCGAGGCGGCCGTCCTGACCAACATCGGGAGCGTGTGCCACGCGCTGGGCGACCGCAAGCAGGCGTTGCGGTTCTACAACGAGGCCCTGCCCATCGTCCGTGACGTCGGCGACCGCGCCGGCGAGGCGGTCACCCTGAACAACATTGGGCACGTGTACGACCGGCTGGGCGACCGCCAGCAGGCCTTGCGGTTCTACAACGAGGCCCTGCCCATCCTCCGTGACGAAGGCGACCGCGCCGGCGAGGCAGTCGCCCTCAACAACATCGGGGGCGTGAACGACGGGCTGGGCGACCGCCAGCAGGCCTTGCGGTTCTACAACGAGGCCCTGCCCATCCACCGAGACGTCGGCGACCGCGCCGGCGAGGCGGCCACCCTGAACAACATCGGGGGCGTGCACGACGGGCTGGGCAACCGCCAGCAGGCCTTGCGGTTCTACAACGAAGCCCTCCTCATCCTCCGTGACGTCGGCGACCGCGCTGTCGAGGCGAAAACCCTGAACAACATCGGGCACGTGTACGACCGGCTGGGCGACCACCAGCAGGCCTTGCGGTTCTACAACGAGGCCCTGTCCATTCGCCGTGACGTCGGCGACCGAGCTGGCGAGGCGGTCACCCTGAACAACATCGGGCACGTGTACGACTGGCTGGGCGACCGCCAGCAGGCCTTGCGGTTCTACAACGAGGCCCTGCCCATCCTCCGTGTCGTCGGCGACTGCGCCGGCGAGGCGGTCACGCGTTACAACATTGCGATGATCTTTCGGGCCGAAGATCGCCTTGCTGACGCCGTGCGCGAACTGGAGGTGGTTGTCGAGCTCGACTTGAGAGTGCAACATCCTGATCTTGAGTCGGACACGGCGATGCTGGACAAGGTGAAGGCCGAGATGGCGGGCCCAGGCCGTGCTCGTCGCGAATGAACGACCAGTCAATGAGCGCGCTACGTATTGCTCAACAAGCGAAATTGCAACTCTGAGTCACCGTCTTAGACTCTGGGGCTGATCGGCCGATGAACGGTGGAGGCGAGTCGTGATGGACGCCTACCGAATCGAGGTCTTCGATTCGTCCTCGCCAACGCCTCGGCTGCGTTGGTTCGACAACGAAGGTCGGATGGTCCACCGGGTGTTGGACCGGACTGCTATCGACGAGTTCATCGCAGCGGTCGAGCAGAAGTACCAGGTGCTCGGTGCCGATCTGGCCGACCTGGGCGGAATGCTGTACCGGTGGTTGGACGGCCCGACCGAGCGATGGTTGGCCGCCGCCCGGGAAAAGCAGCGCCCGATCGGCGTCCATCTGGATTGTGACGGCCGGTTGCGGCATCTGCCGTGGGAGCTGATCCACGACGGCGGGTTCCTGGCCGTCAGCGCAGGGCAGCCGATCTGGCCGGTTCGGTGCGCGTCCCCCCGGAACGGGGCACCGACGCCGGTGGCAAACCGGCCTCTGCGGGTGCTGTTCATGGCGAGCTTCCCTGTGGATGTTGCCCCGGTGCTCGACTTCGAGGGCGAGGAGGCGATGATCCTGGCCGCCGCCGCGAACTTGGTCGAGGTCGTGGTCGAGGAGAACGGCTCACTCGAAGGCTTGCGTTCGGTGGTCACGATGTTCGGCGACGGCTATTTCGACGTGCTCCATGTGAGCGGCCACGCCACGCTCGGGCCAACCGTTCCACGGTTCGTGCTGGAGAACGAGATCGGCATGCGCGACGACGCCACTGCGGCCGAGATCGCCGAAGCTCTCGGCCACTCGTGGCCACCCCTGGTGTTCGTGTCGGGTTGCCACACCGGCCGTGCTTCAGGCGAAGGCGAGCTTGCATCGATGGCCGAGGCGCTGGTGCAGGCCGGGGCGCCGGCGGTGCTGGGTTGGGCGCTCCCGGTTGGAGACCACGCAGCGTCCCAATTGGCCGCCGTCTTGTACCACGGGCTTGCGACCGGAGGCCGGCGGGACGCGGCTGTGACTGCCGCACGGCGGGCCCTTTTCACAAGCAAAAGCCCGTACTGGCACCTGTTGCGGCTGTACGCCGACCGCACACCACTCGGGCCGCTCGTCACGCCACCGGCTCAAAAGGGTCGCGTGAAGTTGCGGGCCCGGCCGGTGAGCGAGTTGTTCCTCGGCCCGTCGGGTGAGGTGAAAGTCGCGTCGAACGAGGGGTTCGTCGGGCGACGCCGTGAACTACAGCGGTGCCTCCGAGCATTGCGCCCGGTGGGTTCCGCCGTCGGCCCACAACTCCTCATCCTCCACGGCATGGGAGGGCTCGGGAAGAGCACTCTCGCTGCCCGGCTGTTGGACCGCATGAGGACAACACACCCGAAGCAGGCGGTTTGGGTCGGCCAGATCGACGAGAACGAGATCTGCAAGCTCACCGACCGAGTCACTCTGGACGCTGCGAGCCACCTGTCGATCAACAAGCTCCTCACCGAACCCGGCCTCACGCTGGAGGAGCGGATCAGGTTCATTCTCGACGGGCCTCTCACGGATGTCGCCTGTGTGTTCGTGTTCGACGACTTCGAGCACGGAAACCTCGACGACGACGGCAATGGTGGTTATGTCTGCACCCCTGCCGCCCTGGAGGTGGTGACGGCGTTGGCTACCGCCATCGCCCGGACGGGTAGCCAGAGCAGGGTGATCATCACCAGCCGCCATGACTTCCCGCTCCCTCCTGGGGTCGCAGCCCAGCGCGAGTCGCTCTCTGCGCTTCGCGGCGCGGATCTCGAGAAGAAGCTTCAACTGACCGCCAACCTCGGATCCTCCAGCGCCTTGGCTCCAGCCGTCCGCCGGCACGCGATAGATGCTGCCGCCGGCATCCCGCGACTCGTGGAACGGATCGATCGGCTGATCAGCGACCCGGGGACCGACCACGAACAGATCCTCGGCACGATCGACGCGACGGCCGTCGAGTACCGCGAAGAACTGCTCGCGGAGAAGCTCCTCGCGGCCCAGCAGCCTGAGACCCGGCGGATGCTCGCCCTCGCTGCGATCTATGAGATCCCTGTTCCCGTCGCCGCAACTGCAGCCCTCGTCGCGGGCGGCGCAGTTTCCTCGTCCCTCGCCCGCGCCGTTGCCGTTGGGCTCATAGACACCGGGCCCCATCCGACCAGCGGCGAGCACCGTTACCTCGTATCGAACCTCCTCAAGCCCCTCCTCGGAGGGATCGCAGAACGGCTGACTGACAAAGACCGGGTGGCTGCATTCGGGCTGGGTGCCCGGGCGCTGTATGAGTTGTGGGTGGTGCCCGATGGCCAGTGAGGTCGAGCTGTTGGAGGTGTTCCGCCTCGGCGAGCTGGCTGGTGACACGGAGATAGTGCGTGTCGTCGGCGACCGGCTGGCCCGGACCTGGACCGCCTCATCACGGTTTCGGGAAACGGATTCGTTGACCCGTCGAGCGTTGCGGGTGCACACGAGCCCAGGCACGTTGTTGTGGGCGGGACGAGCCCGCAGGGTCCTCGGGCTGCCCCACGAGGCGATCCACCTCTACAACGAGGCCCTGGCCATCCTCCGCGACGTCGGCGACCGCCTCGGCGAGGCAGCCACCCTGAGCAACATCGGGCTCGTGTACGACGGGCTGGGCGACCGCCAGCAGGCCCTGCGGTTCTACAACGAAGCCCTGCCCATCGTCCGAGACGTCGGCGACCGCGCCGGCGAAGCGACCACCCTGAACAACATCGGGCACGTGTACGACGGACTGGGCGACCGCCAGCAGGGCTTGCGGTTCTACAACGAGGCCCTGCCCCTCTTCCGTGACGTCGGCGACCGCGCCGGCGAGGCGCACACCCTGACCAACATCGGGCACGTGTACCACGGGCTGGGCGACCGCCAGCAGGCCTTGAGGTTCTACAACGAGGCCCTGCCCATCCTTCGTGACGTCGGCGACCGCGCCGGCGAGGCAGTCACCCTGAACAACATCGGGTGGGTGTACGACGGGCTGGGCGACCGCCAGCAGGCCTTGCGGTTCTACGAGGAGGCCCTGCCCATCGTCCATGACGTCGGCGACCGCGCCGGCGAGGCGGTCACTCGATACAACATTGCGATGATCTTTCGGGCCGCAGGTCGCCTTGCTGACGCCGTTCGTGAGCTTGAGATGGTGGTCGACCTCGACTTCAAAGTGCAACATCCTGATCTTGAGTCGGACATGGCGATGCTGGACAAGGTGAAGGCCGAGCTCTTGGAGCAGCTCGAGTGAGACACCGCCCGGAGAGGCGGGGTCCGGGCATCGCAACCAGCGCTCTACGTCCCAAGCCGTAGTAGTCCAGATCACCGTCGCGGGAATCTGGGCGTGCTCGAAGGCCGGGAAGGGCTGGTTGAAGGAGATTGCCGAGGCCCCCCAGCCATGGCGCTCCGCTGGCTATCGCAGTGACGGACCGGGCCGCCGGAGCGGTGACCAGCGGAACACCATGATCGACGGGCCCTGTAACGATGTTGTGATGTCGAGTGGCGACGGACCCAGGATGATCAGGCTCCGCTACGCGGGGACCTGCGCGACTTGTGACGTGGCCCTGGCGGTCGGAACACGAGCCGTATGGGACAAGGCGGCAGGCGGCGCGTTCTGCCCGTCGTGCGCCAACGCGCCAACCCGGCCCGCAGCCTCGAATGTGAGCGTCGCCGACCAGCCGGCCACTGCTCCGACAAGGGCGTCGGCCCCGGCGTCCGCCGAAGCTACGCCGACCTCGACAGCCGGCGCATCGTCGCAGGCAGAGTTCGATCGGCGCCACCAGAAGCGAGAAAAGTCTCTGGATGCACGATGGGGCCGGCTCGCCGGAATTGCCAAACTGCTCTCCGATGACCCGCAGTCGACCAGGGCGTGGGCCCGCGGCGCCGAAGGCGAGCGTCGACTCGCGGCCCATCTCACCCGCGTGCTCGGCGATCGCGCCGTGTTCCTTCATGACCGCGAGGTCGGCCGAGCCAACATCGATCACTTGATCGTTGCGTCCTCGGGGGTATGGGTCGTTGACGCCAAGAACTACGTAGGCCGAGTGGAGTACCGCAACGTCGGCGGGTGGCTGGGCCCGGCCGACAATCGCATCTTCGTCGGCGGTCGTGACAGGACCAAGCTGGCCACCGGGCTTGGGTGGCAGGTCACGGCGGTGCAGCAGGCGTTGGGCGATCTGGGTGCTCCCGTCCATCCTGCGCTCTGCTTCACGTCATCGGAGTGGGGGTTGTTCGCCAAGCCGTTCCGTCACGAGGGCGTCCTTGTCACCTGGGCGTCGAAGCTGGCCGAGATCGTCGCTGCGGCGGGCGAACTGGCACCCGAGCAGATCGAACAGGTCGCAGCTCAGCTCCGCGAGCGGCTGAGGCCGGCGATCTGAGTTTCCCAGGTGGCAGTCTCGCATTGGGACCCCCGAGAGGGATACCTCGTAGCGGTGCCCGAACGCCGGGCGGGGGAACGAGGTATTGCGCCGGGTCACGACGGGCTGGTGATGGCGATGGTCGGGAAGTAGGTCCGATATCGAGACGGGTCGCGGGTGAGCAACGCCAGGTCGGCGACGGCCGCGTGCGCTCCGATGAAGAAGTCGGGGAGCGTGGAGGATCTCGTTCCGCGGTTGCGCCGGTAGTCGAGGAACGTCTTGCCCGCCAGGAATGCCGCCTCCCACGGCAGGGCCAGCCGACCGTAGTCGCCGGGAGGGACGGCGTCATCGAGGTCCTCGATGCGACTGAAGCGGACCGAGACCTCGGCGAGATGATCGGGTTGACGAACAACGGTCCGGCGTCGGCGGCCCGGGCCAGCGCGTTGGCCGACCACACGAGCCAGACCTCGTCCTCCGTCAGCACGTCGAGGAGAACGTTGCTGTCGACGAGCGTGCCGACGGCGATCGTCACGGCTGGCGGGTGAACGCCATGATCTCCTCGGTCGTCGAGCGCGACGTCGCCTCGTCCACGTAGCCGCTGAACCAGTCGACTTCCGCGTGTCGGCCCCTCCGCCAGCTTCCGGATCACGATGGCGTCGTCGTCCCGGCGGAACTCGACCTCGGTTCCCGCTCCGAATCCGAGCTCGTCGCGTAGGCGTTTAGGGATCGTGACCTGGCCCTTCTCCGTGACTCGCATGTAGGAATTCTACTGTTCCTACTCTTACCCGCAGTAGGGGACGGTTGTGAGCCCGCCCGGGGGGCCAAGGGCGACCGTCGGCAAAACGGCCCGCAAGCGGCCGTACGGCGTGCCACTCAGCTGCGGCTCGGCTCAGATCCGCCCGTGATGATGCTGGAGGTGGGCTTTGATCCCGGCCGAGAGATCCTCGAGCGTGTCCGGATAGTCGGGAGTCGCCATTCGCCCGTACTCGCGATCAAGGAGCTCACGCTGCTCCCGGACTGTCAACCGCTGCTCCAGCTCGCCCGCCCTGCTCGCGCGCTGATCGTCTGGCGCGGGCGTTGACGGCCGGCCGGCGTCCTGTGATGGGGTCATCGTGGCCGCCTCCCGGGGCTCGTGACGAACAAACGGCCCAACCCACCGATGGAGCGGATCCGCTACCGGATCAGTTGTACCTGGATCGGCAGGTCGAGGTCGGCCCAGGTGCGATCAGCCGTCAGGACCCGGGCCGGGGTGCTCCGGACCGTCAGGGCGAGGCAGCATCGGTCACCGAGGGAGAGCGAGCGGCCGCCGTCGATCGCTCGCAGGGCACCGGCCAGTTCGGCATCGGCCTCGGAGACTGGCTCGAGGACGACTCCCGCGGCCAGGAGCAGGCTTCGGATCGGCGACGCGTCGACCTCGGCGTCCACGAGCTTGCCGATGACCTCGGCCAGGTTGGCCGTCCCGAGCACTCCTTCGTCGAGCTCGGCGGCCACGATGTCGGCACCGACCTCGTTGTGCACCAGGGCCAGGACGGCCGACGCATCGAGGATCGTCACCGCTCGGCAGCCTCGCGGCGGCGTTCCTCGAGGAGTTCGTCCACCAACGAACGGCTGGAAGGAACCTTGTCGGCGAATCCGCGCAGTGCAGTGACGGCGTCCTCGGATCGTTCCAGCAGGAGACGGCGCCCGGCGACGTGGAGGTGCAGCTTGTCTCCTGGGTTCAGTCCGAGCGCCGCCCGGACCTCCGCGGGAATCACGATTCGACCTTGCCGGCCGAGAACCACCGTGGCATCCATCCACACAGTGTGCCACACCTGGCTCCATCGTGGCATGATGGCGTGCTCCGGTACCGGCCCCGAGGGAGACTCGGCGCGGATCGCGAGCCACAGGAGAGAGGAGACAAAATGCCGGAGGAGACGGTCAACGTCCGCTACATGGTTGACGACGTCGAAGCGTCGGTCGCGTTCTACACGGGCCACCTCGGGTTCGTCGTGCTTTCCGACTCCGCGCCGGCGTTCGCCGACGTCACGCGCGGGAGCTTGCGGCTCCTTCTCAGCGGGCCGTCCAGCTCCGCGGGCCGGCCCATGCCCGACGGTCGCGTTCCGTCACCGGGAGGCTGGAACCGCATCCACTTCGTCGTCGACGACCTGGCGGCGGAGGTGGATCGCCTGCGGGCCCGGGGCGTGCAGTTCCGGAACGACATCGTCACCGGACCGGGAGGCTCGCAGATCGTCCTCGACGACCCGTCCGGCAACCCGATCGAGCTCTTTCAACCGGCGGGGACCCGCCGCCCCCCGACCGTCACCTAACCGGGGCTGCGGCGGATGAGGAACACGGCGACGACGGCCAGCCACAGGCCGAACAGGGCGAAGCTCACCGGCGCCAGGCCGAACCAGGTCGCCACGACCATCACCAGGGCCACGGGCAGGCCCGTCCCGGCCATCCACCCCGGGAGGAACTCGCCGCCGCCCCGGGCCAGCGACGTGGCCGCCACCAGGAGGGCGGCCGGGAGGGGGAAGAGGATGAAGGCCATGTTCCCCAGGTCGAACAGAGCCGCCGCGACCGCCGGGTCTCTGCTCTCACCGGCCTGGAGGGCGGCCGCGCCCCACGCCGCGGCCTGCACGAAGAGCGGACCCAGCAGGGCGATGCCGCCCACCAGGGCCACCGGGGCGCAGATGCCGTCGTCGCCCTCGACCCGTCGCAGCGCCCGCCAGAGGCCGGCGAGGAACCAGGGGTAGAACACGAAGCCGCCGAGCACGACCAGGAACGTGTTGGCGAGATGCCCGCCCCGGTGGTCGGCGAAGTAGGAAGCGATGTCCCGGGCCGGGCCGTCGCTGGCGGGCGACGACTCGCCGATGGCCAACGCGCCGAGAACGACCGTGAGGAGGAACACGAGGGCACCCGCAGGGGCCAGGCGCTCCCACCGACCGGGCGTCGTGGGTCGGATGGTGCTCCCGGCGGCAGCCGGGGTTGGGTGCGTCGACATGGTCGCTCCTCTCGTCATGGACCCGACCGTGACGGATCCGGTGCCGGAGGTCATCGGGGCTGTCCCTGATTCCCGGCTCCGAATCGGGGCCAGCCCTGTAGCCACGCCTGCTCCCGGGTGCGAGCATCCAGGGCATGGCCACGACCGTCGTCATCGTCGACGACCATTCCGGCTTCCGCCGGATGGCTCGACGCCTGCTCGAGGACGCGGGCTTCGACGTGGTGGGAGAGGCGGCGGACGGGGAGACCGCGCTATCCGTCGTCGCCCTCCTCGGTCCCCAGCTCGTGCTGCTCGACGTCCAGCTCCCCGACTTCGACGGCTTCGTCGTCGCCCAACGGCTGGCCGACTCCGGGACCGGTGCGGTCGTCATCCTCACCTCCAGCCGCAGCGCGGCCGACTTCGGCGCCCGGCTGGACCGGACCCCGGCCGTCGGGTTCATCGCCAAGGCCGAGCTGTCGGGGCCGGCCGTGGTACGCCTGATGGGGGCGGCCTCATGAGCGTCGGCCGACGAGGGTGAACGGGTGAACCGGTGACCAGGCGGGCCCGGGCGGGCGTCGTGGCGCTCATGCTGGCCTGCGTGACCGCCGCCCTCCTGCCGCCGGTCCTCCGGGGCGAGCAGGTGGCCGCGGAGGCCTACCGGGAGCTCGGCATCGGCGTGCTGTTCGTGGTCGCGGGGCTGCTCGGATGGGCCCGCCGACCGGCCAGCGCGGTCGGGCGGCTGCTGACGGTGGCCGGCCTGGTGTGGCTACTCGCCCGGGCCCTCGCGTGGTCGGGGACCAACTCGTTCGTCTTCACCGTGGGTCTGGTCCTCGTCCTGCTCCCGATCGCCTTCGTGGCCCACCTCGCCGTCGCCTTCCCGAGTGGCCGGGTGGTGTCGCCGTACGAGCGCTTCGTCGTCGTCAGCTCCTACCTCGTCATCGTCGCCGGGGTGGCCGTCCTCGACCTGTCGGGATGCCCCGATTGTCCCCGGAACCTTCTCGCTATCGCGACCGAGGAAGGGTTCGGACGCTGGTTGGAGGTCCTGGTGCTGGTCGCCACCCTGGGCGCGATCACCGCGTTCTGCTCCGTGCTGGTGAGCCATTGGCGGCGGGGAAGCCGGGCCGCCCGCCGGGTCCTGGCGCCCGTATCTGCCCACGGCCCTGCTCTACGCGGCGGTTTCGGCGGCTTCGATCCTGTCCGAGCTCGGCGCGCCGGTCGGCCTGAGCGGGCGTTGGGACTGGGTGGAGGAGGTCGCCATCGTGGCCGTCCCGATCGCCTTCATCGGCGGCCTGCTGCGCAGCCGGCTGGCTCGATACGGGGTCGGCGAGCTGGTGGTGGAGCTGGGAACCGGCGTGGGCGGGGAGTTGCGCTCCGCCGTGTCCCGAGCGTTGGACGATCCCACCGTCGAGATCGCCTACTGGATGCGTGACCAGGACGGCTACGTCGACGCCGACGGGCGCCGCGTCGAGCTGCCGGGCGACGATCCCGACCGGGGGGTGACGGTGATCACGAGGGCGGACCAGCGGATCGGGGCCTTGGTGCACGACCCCGCCCTGCGGGAGGAGCCGGCACTGCTCGACGCGGTGTGCGCCGCCGCCGGCCTGGCCATGGAGAACGAGCGGCTGCACGCCGAGGTCCTGGCCCGGCTGGCAGAGGTGAGCGCGTCGCGCGCCCGCATCGTCGAGGCGGCCGACGCCGAGCGTCGCCGGGTGGAGCGCAACCTCCACGACGGCGCCCAGCAGCGGTTGGTGACGCTCTCACTGGCCCTCACCATGGCCCGCAGCCGACTGGCCGGCGGAACCGACCGATCGGGCGACCCCGCGGGGTCCGGGTCCGGGTCCGGGTCCGGGTCCGACATCGAGGAGCTTCTCTCGGACGCGGCCGGGGAGCTCGTCCTGGCCCTGCGCGAGCTCCGGGAGCTGGCCCGGGGCATCCATCCCGCCATCCTCACCGAGGAGGGGCTGGACGCGGCCCTCCAGTCCCTGGCCGAGCGGTCGCCCCTACCCGTCGAGATCTCCGCCCAGGCGGGATCGCCGCTGCCCCGGCCGGTCGAGGCGGCGGCGTACTACGTGGTGTCCGAGGCCCTGGCCAACGTGGCCAAGTACGCCGGCGCCTCCCGGGTGACGGTCACCGTCGGCCGGTGCGAACGGGGCGTGCGGGTCGAAGTCGCCGACGACGGCACGGGCGGCGCCCTGGCCCGCCGCGGTTCCGGACTCGAGGGTCTGGCCGATCGGGTGGCGGCGCTCGACGGCCGACTGGTGGTCGACAGCCCGCCGGGCCAGGGGACGCGGGTGACGGCGGAGATCCCGTGCGGGTGATCGTCGCCGACGACGCCACCCTGGTGCGGCAGGGGATCGCTCGCCTCCTCGAGGACGCCGGCTTCGACGTCGTGGCCCAGCTCCCCGACGCCACCGGCCTGCTGTCGTCCGTCGAATCCCTCCGGCCCGACGTCGTCATCGTCGACATCCGCATGCCGCCCACCCACACGACGGAGGGGCTGGAGGCGGCGCTGGACATCAAGTCCCGCCATCCCGGGGTCGGCGTGCTGGTGCTGTCGCAACACGTCGAGTCCCGCTACGCCATGAAGCTCCTCGGTGAGGGGAGGCCGGGTGTCGGGTACCTGCTCAAGGAGCGGGTCGGCGACTTGGCCGAGTTCGTCGACGCCGTGCGCCGGGTGGGCTCGGCCGGCTCCGCCGTCGATCCCGAGGTGGCCCGGTTGCTCGTCGACCGGCGACGCAACAGCGACCCCCTCGACGCCCTGTCGCCGCGGGAACGGGAGGTGTTGGGGATGATCGCCGAGGGCCGGTCGAACCAGGCCATCGGGGATCGGCTCTTCGTCAACGCCAAGACGGTGGAATCGCACGTGCGCGCCATCTTCACCAAGCTCGGGCTGCTCCCCGAGCCCGACGACCACCGCCGCGTGCTGGCCGTCCTGGCTCTTCTCCGGGCCGGCTGAACCAACCGGCCCGCGTCCTACGCCGTGATGGCCTCGGTGAGGGACGGCGCCACGGTGGCGGAACGCGGCATCCAGTAGACGCTGAAGACCACGAGGGGCTCGACCGTGGACCGGTTGTGGAAGACGTGCGTCTCCCCGCTCTCGAACAGGACGGCCCCGCCGGCGTCGACCTCGGCGATGCGGCTCGCCACCTCCACCGCCGCCATCCCACTGACGACGTGGGCCAGCTCCAGCTCGCCGTGGCGGCGCTCGGCGCCGCCGGTGCCGCCGGGCGCCACGGTGAAGCGTCGGGTGCCGAGAGGGATGGCGTCGCAGAGGGAGAGCTTGCGCATGCGGGCGAGCCCGAGGTCGCCCACCGTGCTCGTCGCGGGCCCTTGTCCCTGGAACGTGCGCATCGATTTCCTCCGTCGTTTCCGCCTGCCGCCGGTGGCGTGGCCTCGAACCCATCCTGGCCGGAAGGCCCTCGACATTCGAGGGTGCTATCCCGACTTCGGGGTGGTGCCAGCACGACTTCTCGCCGTGCCGCGACGGTCGGGTCAGATCGCCACGTGGACGTCGAGCAGCACGAGGGGCCAGGCCAGGACCGCCAGCACCGCCGACAGGACCCCGGAAAGGGTGTCGAGGTTGCTCAGGAAATCGTGGTTGGCGGCGACCACCAGCCCGATGACGATCCAGATGACGAACCCGATGCTCACCGGTCTTCTCACGGGGAACCACCTCCGTCCGGGAGGCTAACGCCGGTCGGTCCGACCGGAGGAATCGACCGCGGCCACCGTGACGGCCCGGCGGACGGCGCGGGTGGCGACGGCCAGGGCGTCGAGGCGGATCGTGGGCTCGGCGTCGATGCGGCGGAGGAGGGCGGTGAGCTCGGCCCGGGGGGCCGACCGGGCGGCCAGGAAGCGGGGGACGGCCTCGGTCTCGGCGACGTCGGGGGGAAGCTCCAGCGCCCGCCGGGCGCCCAGCCGCCGGAGCTCGTCGAGGTCGTCCAGCAGGCCCCGGACCGCGGCCCGCGACCAGGCGTCGTCGTCGGCGACGACCGCCTGGATCAGGCGATCGACCAGCTGGTCGATGCCCAGCGCCTCCTCCACCTCGACCAGGGCCCGGGCCACGACGGTGACCGGCCGGCCGGTGGTGCGCGCCACCTCGGCCACGTCGGCCACGATCTCCAGCTCGCCGAGGGACGCCCACCGGGCGGCGGCCGGGGGCTCGACCCCGGACTCGACCAGGGCCTCGGCCAGCCGGCCCCGCCGCCGGCGGCGGACGGCGGTGACGATCTCGGGCAGGGCCGACTGCAGCACCTCCGCCGCCGGGCGGTCGCGGGAGACACCGGCGGCGATGTCGGCGCCGTCGCCCCGGCGCAGGTAGTCGCGGGTGAGGGCCTCGAGCACGGTGCGGGCCGTCGTCACCTGCTCGGGGACCGGGGGCCGGGGCCGGTCCTCGTCGCCGTCGAGCTCGCGCCACCACGCGGGGGCGTCGACGACCCCCCGGGCAACCCACCAGGCGGCCGCCACCGATGCCGGGTCGGAGCCGGTGTCGGCCGCCAGCCGGGACGCGAACGTCACCCCCATGCGGTCGACCACCTCGTTGGCCACCACCGAGGCGATCAGCTCCCGGCGCAGGCGGTGGCCGTCGAGCAGGCGGTCGAAGCACCCGGGCAGGCGGTCGGCCAGGCGGGCCGGGAAGTACGACGCCACGGCGTCGCGCAGCGCCGCCTGGTCGGGGACGGTCGACGCCAGCAGGTGGGCGGTGAGCCCCCGCTTGGCCCCGGCCAGGAGGACGGCCAGCTCGGGACGGGTGAGGCCGGCCCCGGCCCGGGCCCGGGCGGCCATCTCCTCGGTGCCGGGCAGCGCCTCCACCTTGCGGTCGACGACGCCGGTCGCTTCCAACTCGACCATCAGCCGCTCGATGGCGGCCGCCCGGCCGGCGCTCGCGGCCTGGGACCGGCTCAGCGCCTGGCTCTGGCGGGCGCTGTCGTGCAGCACGGCCGCCACCACGTCGTCGCACACGTCGGCCAGCAGCTCGTCGCGCTCCCGGAGGGTGATCTCGCCCGATTCGACCGCCGGCCGGAGGAGGATCTTCAGGTTCACCTCGTGGTCGGAGATGTCGACGCCGGCCGAGTTGTCGATGGCGTCGGTGTTGATGTGGCCGCCCCGCCGGGCGTACTCGATGCGCGCCCGCTGGGTGAAGGCCAGGTTGGCTCCCTCCCCCACCACCCGGGCCCGCACCTGGGAGCCCGCCACCCGCACCTCGGCGTTGGCCCGGTCGTCGATCTCGCGGTCGGGCTCGTCGGCGGCCCGCACGAACGTCCCGACGCCGCCCGCGAAGAGCAGGGCCACCGGGGCCTGGAGGATGGCCCGGATGAGATCGGGCGGCGACAGCCGGTCGACGCCGGCGTCGAGGCGGAGGGCGGCCCGCACCTCGGCGCTGACCGGGATGCGCTTGTCGAGCCGTGACCACACCCCGCCGCCGGGGCTGACGAGCGCCCGGTCGTAGTCCTGCCACGACGAGCGGGGTAGGGCGAAGAGGCGGGCCCGTTCCGCGTAGGAGGCGGCCGGGTCGGGGTCGGGGTCGAGGAAGACGTCCCGGTGGTCGAAGGCGGCCACCAGGCGGATCCGGTCGGAGCGGAGCATGGCGTTGCCGAACACGTCGCCCGACATGTCCCCGATCCCGGCGACGGTGACCGATTCGGCGTCGAGGTCGATGTCGAGCTCGGCGAAGTGGTGGCGGACGGCCACCCACGCCCCCCGGGCGGTGATGCCGAGGCCCTTGTGGTCGTAGCCCCGTGACCCCCCGGAGGCGAAGGCGTCGCCCAGCCAGAAGCCGTGCTCCTGGCTCAGGCGGTTGGCCAGGTCGGAGAAGCCGGCGGTGCCCCGGTCGGCCGCCACCACCAGGTAGGGGTCGTCGCCGTCCCGGCGACGGGGGACGCCGACGATCCGGTCGCCCACCACGTTGTCGGTGACCTCCAGCAGGCTGGTGACGAAGATCTCGTAGGCCCCCCGCACCGACTCGTTCTGCGAAACGGCCGCGTCCGCGCCTCCGTAGCGGCCCCGGCGGACCACGAAGCCGCCCTTGGCCCCGGTGGGCACGATGAGGGCGTTCTTCAGCACCTGGGTCCGCATGAGCCCCAGCACCTCGCTGCGGTAGTCGTCGGGGCGCTCGCTCCACCGGATCCCGCCCCTCGCCACCGGCCCCCCCCGGAGGTGGACACCCTCCACCGCCGGTCCGTGGACGAATATCTCCCGGTAGGGAACGGGGCGGGGGATGTCGGGCACCGCGCCGCTGTCGAACTTGAGGGCCAGGTGGTCGGAGCCGGCGCCCCGGACGTATCGGTTGGTGCGGAGGGTGGCGTCGACCAGGGCGAGGAAGCCCCGCAGGATGCGGTCGTGGTCGAGGCGGGGGACAGCGTCGCAGCCGTCGACGATCCGGTGCCGGAGCTCCTCGGCGATCGACGTGCCGGCCGAGCGCACCGGGTCGAAGCGGGCCACGAACAGCTCGACGAGGGTGTGGGCGACGGCCGCGTTCTCCACCAGGACGTCGTCGACGTACCCGGTGGTGAAGGTCGTCCCCACCTGGCTGCGGTACCGGCGGTAGGCCCGGAGGACGGCCACGTCGTCCCACGGGAGGCGGGCCCGCAACACCAGCCGGTTGAGGGAGTCGACCTCGGCCCGGCCGTCCCACAGGGCGAGGGCGGCCTCGGCCAGGCGGGGTCCGTCGCCCTCCACGTCGATGGGCCGGCCGGTCGGGTCGGTCACCGCGAAGTCGTGGAGGTGGGCCCTCGTAGCGGCGTCACCATCTCCGTCTCCGACCCCGTCTCCGTGCGGGGCGGAAGCGCCACCGTCAGCCGCCCCCAGGGTGTACGGCACCTCCTCCACCGCCCACAGCCCGAGGCTCTCGATGATCGGGAGGAACCGGGACAGCTCCACCGCCCGGCCCCGGCTGAACACCTTGAGCCGGGCGTGGGCGCCGCCCGCGTCGGGGGGGACGAGTACGACCGCGATGTCGTGGCCGGTGACGCTCAGCCCGTCGAGCTGGAGGACGTCGTCGACCGCCCGGGCGGGCGTCACCGCGCTGCGGTAGCCGGCGGGGAACCAGTCCGCCCACGCATGGGCCAGGCGGGCGCCCCGGCCCTCGCCCACGCGGTCGGTGAGGGCCTGGGCCAGCTCCTCGTCCCACGTGCGGCACAGCAGGCGCACCTCCCGTTCGAGGGAGTGCAGCGGGGGCTCGGGGAGGGGGCCCTCCACCTGGACCACCAGGCGCACGATCACGTCGGCGCCCTCGCCGAGGGAGACGTTGGCGTCGACCCGGGAGCCGTCGAGCTGGGCCACCAGGAAGCGTTCGATCCGGTGCCGCAGGGCCGTCGAGTACAGCTCCTGGGGGACGGACAGGAGGGCGGACACGGTGTGATCGGCCTCTTCGACGTGGAGGAGGACCTGGACGTCGCTGCTGTGCTCGGCCCCCGCCAGCCCCACCACGACCCGGCGCAGGGTCTCCACGTCGGCCTCGAACAGCTCCTCCTTGGGGAGGATCTGGAACAGCGACGCCAGCGTGGTCTCGTCGTAGCTGCCCTCGACCACGTCCTCCAGCTCGAGGATCCGGCGGAGCTTGAACCGCAGCACCGGGGTGTCCACCGCCGGTTCGGCCGCCGCCTTGCGGCTGAACACGCCCACCACCCGGAAGGCCCCGGCCACCTCGCCGTCGGCGCCGACGTCGACCACGTCGATGCGGTGCATGGGCACCTGGCGGTGCACCGTGCTCACCTCCGACGTCCGCACGATGGTCACCGGCTGGTCGCTCGGGACGATCTCGGCGCCCGCGTCGAGGCGCAGGGCGGAGTCGGGGTCGGGGTCGCGGTCGGCCAGGATGCCGAGGGCGTCGACAACGGCCTGAGCACCGGGACCAGGACCGCCAAGCTCCAGCCGGCAGCAGCCCTCGAGCACGAAGTTGTCGTCGAGGAGCCACTCGAGGAGGTCGGCCCCCTCGGCCACCTCGTCGGCCGGGAAGCGGAGGGCGGCGTGGCGGCGGAGCCGGGCCGCGGCCTGCGCCACCTGCCCGCGCATGGCGAGGAAGTCGCCGGTGGCGGAGAACACGTCGCCCAGCACGGCCCGGATCCGGCCCACCAGGCCCCGCCGGGCGTCGGGTGCGACCCGCCCGCCCAGCTCGACCTGGAGGAACGACTCCCGCTGCCCGGCGTCGCGGGCGGGCTGGATCGCCGTGATCCGCCCGTCGATCCCCCGTTCGCTGCCGAAGACGGGGTGGAGGATCCGGGTGACCTTGTGGCCCAGGCGGTGCAGCTCCTCCTTCACCGTGGTGACGATGAACTGGCGGTCGTCGCAGCTCACCTGCACGACCGTGCCGGTGGAGTGCCAACCGTCGACCGTCACCCGGGGGTCGACCAACCGGACCCGGATGGCGCCCGGGGGGCGGCCGTCGACGAAATCGAAGGCGTCGACCAGGGCGACGGCGGTGGACACCGGGTCGGCGTCCTCCAGCTCCCGGGCCGGCACCCGCCGGAGCACGGCCCGGGCGAACGCCTCCACCAGATGGCCCCGCGCCCCGGGCGGGCTCATCAGGGCCAGGATGGGCGCCAGCGCGTCCTCCAGCGACAGGTCGGGGAACAGGTCGTCGAGGGGATCCGGCTCGGTGTCGGGTGCCGCGTCGGGTGCCGCGCCGGGGGGGCGCTCGGCGTCGGCCATCAGGCGTCGCGGACCAGGGCCCGCACGGCGGCCAGTCGGTCGAACGAGGCCAGGACCTCGTCGTGGTCGTCGGCCAGGTGGCGGACGAGGATGTCGGTGTAGCCCAGCCGGGCCAGGCCGCGGAAGGCGTCGGCCACCTCCTCCGGGCCCCCCACGACGGGGGCGTCGGGGGGAAGCCCCCGGTAGCCGGCGGCGAGGACGGGGTCGGCCACCCGGTGGGCGTCCGCCGAGTCCGTCCCCACGTGGATGTCACGGCGGATGGCCACCACCCCGGGGGGCCGGCCGTGGGCCGCCCGCCGCTCGAGGTAGAGGTCGGCCTGCTCGCGGGCCTGGTCGAGCGCCACCCAGGGGCCCGCGATCCAGCCGTCGCCCAGCCGGGCGGCCCGGTCGATGCCCGGGGCCGCGCCGGCCCCGATCCATATGTCGACCGGTGCCGGGGGGACGGGTCCGATGCGGGCGTCGCGGATGGCCACCGGCTCGTCCGCCGTCACCGTCTCCCCCGCCAGCAGCCGGCGGACCACGTCGAGGCCCGCCTCCATCGAGCGCGCCCGCCGGGACAGCGACGCCCCCATCCCCGCGAACTGGGCCTCGCCGTCGCCCAGGCCGACCTGGAGCACGAACGGTCCCCGGGCCAGGGAGGCGAGCGTGGCGACCTGCTCCGCCACCAGCACCGGGTGCCACAACGGGAGCAGGAACAACGCCCCCGCCGGCCGGTCGCCCCACTCCCCCAGCAGCCGGCCGAGGATCGGCGCGTTCTGGAGGTAGGTCGAGCCGGTGACGTGGTGGTCGCCGACGAACAGCGAGTCGAGGCCGGCGCCCCGGGCGGCCCGGGTGCGCTCGATCATGCGGCGGGCCGCCACCCGGGGATCGAGGTCCCCGTACCCGCTGCGCAGCGAAACGCCGATCCGCACCGGGAGCATCATTGCCTCTCGTTCCCGGGCCTGTCGTTCCTGGGCCCGTCGCCCGACGGCCCGTCGCCCGGCTGCAGGGCCAGGTCCACGAAGAACCGCAGCGCCGCCGGGTTGGCCATGGCGTCGGGGCTGACCACGTCCTGCCAGCGCTCGCCCCGGAGGATGCGTTTCACCGGCACCTCCAGCTTCTTGCCGTTGCGGGTGCGGGGGACCTCGGCCACCTCCACGATCTCGTCGGGCACGTGGCGGGGCGACAGCTCGGTCCGCAGCCTCCGGGAGATCTCCGCCCGCAGGTCGTCGTCCAGGACGGCACCGTCAGCCGGCACCACGAAGAGCCAGCACCGGCCGTCGTGGCCCAGGGCGCCGGTATCCACCACCAGGCTGTCGGCGACCTGGTCGAGGTCCTCCACCACCCGGTAGAGCTCGCTGGTGCCGATCCGCACGCCCCCCCGGTTGAGGGTCGAGTCCGACCGCCCGGAGATCACGCAGCCGCCCTGCGGGGTGATCCGGATCCAGTCGCCGTGGCGCCACACCCCGGGGTAGGTGTCGAAGTAGGCGGCCCGGTAGCGGGCGTGGTCGTCGTCGCCCCACAGGAACACCGGCATCGACGGCATGGGCGCCGTCACCACCAGCTCGCCCACCTCGTCGACGACGGCCTCGCCGTCCCGGTCAAAGGCTTCGACGGCCGCCCCCAGGTAGCGGCACTGGATCTCGCCCGCCCGCACCGGCAGCACCGGGCAGGAGCCCACGAAGGCGGTGCACACGTCGGTGCCGCCGCTGACCGAGCCCAGCACCAGGCCGGGGTGGACGGCGTCGTAGACCCACCGGAAACCCTCCGGGCTCAGCGGCGAGCCGGTGGAGCCCAGCCCCCGCAGGCGGGAGAGGTCGGCCTCCCGCCGGGGCACGATCCCGGCCTTCAGGCACGACTGGATGTAGGGGGCGCTGGCGCCGAAGTAGGTGGTGCCGGTGTCCTCGGCCATCCGCCACAGGGCGCCCAGGTCGGGGCCATCAGGAGCCGGCGCCGCGGGGCTGCCGTCGTAGAGGACCACGCACCCCCCCACCAGTAGCCCGCCGACGAGGAGGTTCCACATCATCCAGCCGGTGGACGTGAACCAGAAGAAGCGGTCGTCGCGCCCCAGGTCGTGGTGGAGGGAGAGGGCCTTGAGGTGCTCGAGGACGATCCCCCCGTGGCCGTGGACCAGGGCCTTGGGCAGGCCGGTGGTACCGGACGAGTAGAGGATCCACAACGGGTGGTCGAACGGGACCCTCTCGACGGCGAGGTCGGCGCCAGCGCCGGCGCCCGCCAGGTCGTCGAACGTCACGTCATCGAACGGAAGGCCGGCCATCTCCCGGCCCAGGTTGGCCACGGTGACGACGGCTTCCAGGGTGGGCAGGTTGGCCGCCAGCTCGGCGACCTCGGCCCGGCGGTCGTGGACCGTCCCCCGGTAGACGTAGCCGTCGGCCGCCAGCAGGACCTTGGGCCCGATCTGGCGGAAGCGGTCGAGGACGGCGGTGACGCCGAAGTCGGGGGAGCACGACGACCACACCGCCCCCAGGCTGGCCGCGGCCAGGAACGTGATCAGGGTCTCGGGGATGTTGGGCGCGTACGCCGCCACCCGGTCCCCCTTGGCGACGCCCAGGCCCCGGAGGCCGGCGGCGACCTCGGCCACCCGCCGCCGCAGGTCGCGGTGGGTGATCGTCTCCGGCGGGCGGGACCCGGACCCGGACCCGGCCTCGGCGCGGAACTCGACGGCGGGCCGGTCGTCGTCCCACCGCAGGGCCTGCTCCGCGTAGTTCAGCTCGGCGCCGGGGAACCAGCGGGCGCCAGGCATGGTGCGATCCTCGAGAACGGTGGCACCCCGGGTGCCGGGCACGTCGAAAAAGTCCCACATCGACCCCCAGAAACCCTCCAGGTCGTCGACCGACCACCGCCACAGCCCGTCGTAGTCGCGGTCGTGGCCGCAGTCGGCGAACCGGGAGCCGAGCCAGCCCGTGTAGCGGGTGAGGTTGGCCGCGGCCACGTCGGCCGCCGACGGCGAGTGGAGGATCTCGGGGCTCAGGACCGCACCACGAGGGGCTCGTCCAGGAGGAGGAGGGTCTGGGCCGACTGCACCTCGGGCATCGACTGGAGGCCCTCCAGGATGACGTCGCGCAGGTGGTCGACGTCGGGCGCCCGCACCAGCAGGACGTAGTCGAACGAACCGGTGCTGAGCGCCAGCCACTCGACCCCCGGCAGGCGGCGCAGCCGCTCCCCCACGTCGCGCCAGGCGTGCTGGGCGACGGTGACCAGCACCAGGGCGGCGATGGGCAGGCCCATCTTGCGGGGGTCGACGTCGGCCGTGAAGCGGCGGATGACGCCGGTGTCGCGGAGCCGGGCCAGGCGCTGGTAGGCCGTGGCCCGGGAGACGTTGACCCGGCCGGCCAGCTCGTTCACCGACAGCCGCCCGTCGGCCCGCAGTTCGTCCACCACCCGTCGATCGATGGAGTCGAGCTGGACGCTTTGCTCGCCTGGCGCTGTCACGATCCCAGTATGTCTCGACTTGCCACTGTTGGCTATACATTTGGTGCCTGTTGGCCGACACTTGTCCCACAACAGGAGGGACGGAGTGACCACCGGGTCGCAGCTGTACGCACCAGTCGTCAGGGACGGCCACGGCGAGGTCGAGGTCGTCCTCGGCCCCGGGCACCCCGGGTTCCACGACCCCGCGTACCGCCGCCGGCGCAACGACCTGGCCGCCCTGTCCCTCGACTGGCAGCCCGGCGACCCCGTCCCCCACGCCGACTACTCCGACGTCGAGCACCAGGTGTGGCGGGTGATCGCCCGGGAGCTCGAACCGCTGCACCACCGGCACGGCTGCCGGGCGTTCCTGGAGGCCAAGGAGGAGCTGGGCCTGCCCGCCGACCACGTTCCCCAGCTGGCCGAGGTGTCCCGCCGCCTGGCGTCGGTGAGCGCCAACGGAACAGCGGCGTTCCGCTACCAGCCCGTCGCCGGGCTGGCCCCCCTGCGCGAGTTCTACGGCGCGTTCGCCGGGTCCGCCTTCTTCTCCACCCAGTACCTGCGCCACCCCTCGCAGCCGCTGTACACACCCGAGCCCGACATCGTCCACGAGGTGGTCGGCCACGCCAACCAGCTGGCCGATCCGCAGTTCGCCGACATCTACCGGCTGGTGGGCGAGGCGGTGGGCCGGATCACGTCGGACGACGGCCTCCGGCTGCTCTCGCGGGTCTTCTGGTTCACGATGGAGTTCGGCGTGGTGCTGGAGGACGGCGAGCCCAAGGCCTACGGCGCCGGCATCCTCTCCTCGTGCGGCGAGTCGGCCGCCTTCCGCAGCGCCGACATCCGGCCCCTCGACGTGGTCGAGATGGCGTCCGTCCCCTACGACATCACCCGCTACCAGCCGGTGCTGTTCGCGGCCCGCTCCATGACGCACCTCGTCGACACCCTGTCCACCTTCTTCTCCGCCTTCGACGACGACACGCACCACCACCTCACCCGGGAGTTCGCATGACCCTGACCTCGACCCCTGTGACCGCCACCGACATCCTCATCCCCCGGACCGCCCTGCTGGGCTGGGACGCCATCGAGCTGTGGGTGGGCAACGCCCGGGCCTTCGCCGCCTTCCTCGGGTCCGCCTTCGGCTTCCGCGTCACCGCCTACGCGGGGCCCGAGACGGGCTGGCCCGACCGGGCGTCCTACGTCCTCGAGCAGGGCCGGATCCGCTTCGTGGTCACCGCCGCCCTCACGCCCGACTCGCCGATCGCGGCCCACGTCCGGGAGCACGGCGACGGGGTCCACAACCTGGCCCTGGAGGTCGACGACGTCGACGCCGCCTACCGGTCGGCCGTGGCCCGCGGCGCCCGGGGCATCGACGAGCCTCACACCGACACCGGTCCCGGGGGGCTGCTGCGCTCGGCCAGCATCGCCACCTACGGCGAGACCCGCCACACGTTCGTCGACCGCTCCTCGTACCGCGGGCCGTACCTGCCCGGCTACACCACCGACGGGCTGCCGCCTTCGCCGGTCGGGCCGGTCGTCGGGCTCGACCACGTCGACCACGTGGTGGGCAACGTCGAGCTGGGGTCGCTGGAGCGGTGGGTCGGCTTCTACCGCTCCGTGCTGGGCTTCGAGCGCCTCCGCCACTTCGACGACTCCCAGATCTCCACCGAGTACTCGGCGCTGATGTCGACCGTGGTGTGGGACGGCAGCCGCATCGTGCTGCCCCTCAACGAACCGGCCAAGGGCCGCCGCAAGAGCCAGATCCAGGAGTACCTCGACACCTACCGGGGACCGGGCGTGCAGCACATCGCCCTCCACACCGACGACATCGTCGAGGCAGTGGCCGCCCTGCGGAGCCGGGGGGTGCGCTTCCTGACCGCGCCGCCGGCGTACTACGACGACGTCCGCCGCCGGCTGGCCCACCTCGACCTGCCGTGGGACGACCTCCAGCGGCTGGGGATCATGGTCGACGAGGAGCCCGACGGCTGGCTGCTGCAGATCTTCACCGAGACCCTCACCGACCGTCCCACCGTGTTCCTGGAGATCATCCAGCGGGGCGGGGCCCGGGGCTTCGGAGCCGGTAACTTCAAGGCCTTGTTCGAGGCCATCGAACGCGAGCAGGCCCGCCGGGGACATCTGTGACCCCTCCATCCGGCGAGCACTTCGCGCAGTCACCCCCTCTGCGGTGTAATTGCGCGGAGTGCTCCGCGGGCTGGCGGCGCTGGCGCGGCGGGCGGCGCGGCGGGCGGCGGCGGACGTGACCGCCGGTGGCGTGGGCGGGGCCGGGTTCGGGATCGAGAACCTGCCGTTCGGCGTGGCCCGGCTGGCGGGGGGCGCCACCACCTGCGTGACCGCCCTCGGGGCCCGGGTGGTCGACGTGTCGGTGCTCGACCGGGGCGGGTCGTTCGCCGGCATCGACCTCCCCGACGGGATCTTCGAGCACGCCAGCCTCAACCGCTTCCTCGCCTGCGGCCGGGAGGTGGTCGAGTCCGTGCGCCGGCGGGTGGCGGAGCTGATCACCGCAGGTGACGACCGCGTCGAGTCCGCCCTCCTGCCCCGGCGGGCGGTCGACCTCCTCGTCCCGGTGGCGGTCGGCGACTTCGTCGACTTCCACGGCTCGATCCACCACGCCGTCACCATGGGCCGGCTGTTCCGCCCCGGCGCCGACCCCCTCCCCGCCAACTGGCGGCGCCTGCCCCGGGCCTACCACGGACGGGCAGGCGGGATCGTGGTCTCGGGCACCAACGTCACCCGGCCCCACGGTCAGTTGCCCGGGGAGGCCGGGGCCGGGGATGGCGGGGCTGGGGATGGCGAGGCCGTCTCGCCGGTGGTGGGCGTCAGCCGGGCCCTCGATTTTGAAGTCGAGGTGGGGTTCGTCGTCGGGGTCGGCAACGAGCCGGGCCGGCCGGTGCGGACCTCCGCCTTCGGCGACCACGCCGCCGGACTGGTGCTGGTGAACGACTGGAGCGCCCGCGACATCCAGTCCCTCGAGTCCCAGCCGCTGGGCCCGTACACGGGCAAGTCGTTCGCCACGTCGGTGTCGCCGTGGATCGTCACCCTCGACGCCCTCGAGCCGTACCGGGTCGACGGACCCCTCCAGGCCCCGTCCCCCCCGCCCTACCTGGCCGCGCCGAAGGGTTCGCGGTACGGGTTCGACATCCGCCTGGAGGTGTCGATCCAGACGCAGTGGATGCGGGTCAACGACCTGCCCGGGGTCGCCATCACCGGTTGCTCGTTCGCCGACCAGTACTGGACGTTCCCCCAGATGCTGGCCCACGCCACCCTGAACGGCGCCGCCGTCCGGCCCGGCGACCTGTTCGCCTCGGGCACCGTGTCGGGAATCGAACCCGGCACCCAGGGCTGCCTCATGGAGCTGTCCGGCAACGGCGAGCACCCGGTGTGCCTGCCCGACGGCACCACCCGGGGGTTCCTGGAGGACGGCGACACCCTCACCATCACCGGCTGGGCCGGCGGTGACGGGCGTCCCCTGCTGTGCGTCGGCGAGGTGAGCGGCGCCGTCCGCGCCGCCCGTCGCCTGGAGGTGTGACGTGCCCCACTACCGCTCGCTCGGCGACGTCCCCCACAAGCGCCACCTCCGAGGGCCGCTGTTCGAGGAGCTGATGGGCGAGGAGGGGTTCTCGGGGGACTCGTCCTTGCTGTACCACCGACGGTCCCCGTCGGCGTTGGTGGACGCCAAGGCGGTCGACGTCGACCCGGCGGCGCGGGCGCTGGTGCCCAACCGGCCCCTCGTCCCCCACCACCTGCGGTTGCCCGGGCTGGCCGGGGGCGGGGATCCCGTCACCGCCCGCCAGGTGCTGCTGGCCAACGACGACCTGGTCCTGTCGTGGGTGGCGGCCGATACCGGCGGACCGCTGTACCGGAACGCGGTGGGCGACGAGCTGGTGTACGTGCAGGCCGGGTCGGCGGTGTTGGAGTCGGTCTTCGGGCGCATGGCCGTCGGCCCGGGCGACTACGTGGTGATCCCGGCGTCGACGACGCACCGTTGGGTAGTGGACGCGGGCAGCCGGGTCGACCTGCTGGTGGTCGAGGCCCACGGGCACGTCCGTCCGCCCCGCCGCTACCTGTCGCCGACGGGCCAGTTCCTGGAACAGTCCCCGTATTGCGAGCGCGACATCCGCAGCCCGTCCGAGCTCGGGGTGGTCGAGGGGGACGGCGGCCCCGTCGACGTCCTCGTCCGACACCGTGACGGGCTGACGCGCCACACGCTGGCGTCCTGGCCTCTCGACGTCGTGGGGTGGGACGGCTGCCTCTACCCGTGGGCTCTGTCGATCCACGACTTCGAACCCATCGTGGGCAGCATCCACCAGCCGCCCCACGTCCACCAGACGTTCGAGGGCCGCGGGTTCGTGGTGTGCTCCTTCGTCCCCCGGCCCTACGACTTCCACCCGGGCGCCATCAAGGTGCCCTACCACCACGCCAACGTCGACAGCGACGAGGTGATCTTCTACTCCGCGGGCGACTTCATGAGCCGGGCCGGCTCGGGCATCGGTGTGGGGTCGATCTCCGTCCACCCCGCCGGCTTCGTCCACGGCCCCCAGCCCGGCAGCATGGAGCGGTCCGCCGACCAGGACCGCACCGAGGAGGTCGCGGTGATGATCGACACCTTCCGCCCCCTCTCCCTCGCCCCCGCCGCCCTCGCCTGCACCGACCCCGACTACCCCTGGACCTGGTCCGGGTCCGATCGGGGTTGACCGTTCGGTCGTGTCGCCGCGCCGAGGCGAACCGGTGACGTTTTCGGTTGCCGGGGCGCCCAAAATCGTCACCGGTTCGGGCACCCCGCCCGACGCAACTGGTGACGCTCAACCGCGCCAGACCCCGGTGGGTGTCACCAGTTCGCCGAGGGGCGGGCCGAGGCGAACCGGTGACGTTTTCGGTGGCCCTGGCGCCCAAAATCGTCACCGGTTCGGGCACCCCGCCCGACGCAACTGGTGACGCTCAACCGCGCCAGACCCCGGTGGGTGTCACCAGTTCGCCGAGGGGCGGGCCGAGGCGAACCGGTGACGTTTTCGGTTGCCGGGGCGCCCAAAATCGTCACCAGTTCGGGCAGGCCGCCCGACGCAACTGGTGACGCTCAACCGCGCCAGACCCCGGTGGGTGTCACCAGTTCGCCGAGGGCGGGCCGAGTGCGTTGCGGTCCGGCGTGGCCGGGCGAGATTGCCGGCACCGACCTGACGGTCGACCTGGGACGCTCCGCACTCGCCGGAGCGCGGTGACGGGCGCCGACCTACCGGCCACCAACGGCGCTTGGCCGCCGACCGATCCCCCGACTCCTCGAGCGTGCGCCGTCCGGCCCCAATGGAGGCGGATCCATTCAGCTATTGCGTCCGAGCACATTCTCTCATATTGACTTGCAGTTATTCATCGAACAGGTGTACGCTTTGGACGTGCTGGATGACCTGGCCGAAGCGATCGAGAACCTCGACATTGCGGTCGACGGTGCTGCGATCGTGCGGGCGTTGGCCCTGCGTGACCAGCTCGACGCCCGGATAGCGGAGGTGGTGGGGGCCTTCGACGCGGCCTCGCTGTGGGACATCGACGGGGCCACGTCGATGACGGCGTGGCTCAAGTCCTCGGCCCGCATGACCGATCGGGCGGCGAAGCGGACGAGCTCGATCGCCTCCCGTTTGCGCAGGCTGCCGGTGATCGCCGCTGCCTATGGCGAAGGGTCGTTGTCGGGGGGACAGGTGGAGGCCGTCCTGGCCAACGTCGACGATTCCACGGTCGAGGTGCTGGCCGAGCAGGAGGCGGAGCTCGTCTCCTACCTGGTGCCCCTGACGGTGGCCGGCACCTGTCGGGCCATGGCCTCGTGGAAGGCCCGGGCCCAGCCCGAGCCACCCGAGCGCAGCGAGCCGGAGCGGTCGCTGCACCTGTCGTCCACCCTCGACGGGCGCTACGTGCTGGATGGATCGTTCGACGCCGAGGGCGGGGCCACGGTGGAGACCGCATTGCGCCTGGCCACCTCCGACGATGGGTCCCGTACCCCGGCAGCAACGCAGAGCCGAGGCCCTGGTCGAGATCTGCCGGTTCTTCCTCGACCACCAGCAGACGAGGCCCGGGGGCCGGCACCGGCCCCATCTCAACGTGGTGGTCGACCTCGACGCGCTGGTGCTGGGCGAGGGGGGCCGGATCATCGACGGGCCCGCCATCGACGGGGCGAGCGTGTCACGGCTGTTGTGCGACGCCTCGGTGCACCGGGTGCTCATGTCGGCTCGCTCGGCCATCCTCGACTACGGCACGTCGACCCGCACCATCCCCGCTCCGCTGTGGAGCGCGCTGGTCATCCGCGACGAGCACTGCCGGTTCCCCGGCTGCGACCGGCCGTCAAAGCGCTGCGAAGGCCACCACGTCCGGTGGGTCACCCACGGCGGGGCGACGGAGCTGTCCAATCTCGTGACGTTGTGCCAACGGCATCATCACCTGCTCCACCTCCCCGAATGGGAAGCCAAACTCCTGCCCAATGCCACCTTCGAAGTCACCGGTCCCGACCGAATGGTGCGTTGCACGTCGCCCCCGAGGGCCGAAACGCGGTGGTGACTCTCGCGCCGATCACTGGCTCGCCGCTTCGTATCGCGGGGGCGAGCCGGCGGACGGGGCGGCTACTTGGCCAGGACGTTGATCGCCTGGGCCCAGAGGACGTACTTGTTGGTGGCCAGCTCGCGGATCGAGTCGATGCCGAAGGCGGCCTTGAGGTGGTCGGCGTCGCTCTCGGACACGCCCTGGAGGGCCGACACCGGTGCCCCCGCCAGCTCCTTGAAGTCCTTGTCCTCGTAGGCCTTGTCCAGGATCTTCGCGATGTCTGCCATGGGGATTTCTCCTTGATGTCGCCGGTGGGCGTGGAAGCGGGGAGGTGGTCGCCGACGGCGTCCCCCACCTCGGGGTCCGAGACCCCGTCACTGCTACCCACGGTAACCGCCCCTCCGCCCCGGCCCCGCGCCCCGGCCCGAGCGCGTCGAGCGACGGGCGAAAGTATCGTCAACCGGGTGTCCGACGGGGACGAGCGCATGCGGCGGACGAGATTCCGCCGGGAACGGGCGACGGCGTGAACCCGGGATCCCTGCTGATCACGGTCGTCTACGCCACGCTCCTGGCGTGGGGCTTCAGCGTCGGGGCCCGCCAGATCCACCAGGGCCTGCGCCGGCCGAACGAGCTGCTCAACCCGCTCTTCGCCAACCGGGCGGCCATCCGCCTGTTCACCCTCCACATCGTCGTGGTGTCGGCCGACCTGTTCGTGATCGGGCCGCTGGCCGTGGCCCACAAGAGCACGCTCTGGTATTGGGGCGGCCGCATCGCGCTGCTGACGTCGTCGCTCCCGCTGGCGACGTACCTCAACCGCAACCCCCAGTCGTTCGGGAAGCTGATCGGGCGGTGGGTCGTCTTCCGCAACTTCTTCGAGTACGCCCTGCACGTGGTGTTCGCGGCCATGGTGGTGAGCTGGTTCCGCTACTACCTGCTTCTCTGGTGGATCGTCGCCTACCGCTACCTCGATGTGGGGCCCCGGCGGATGCTCCAGAAGTTGTACGACACGCCCGAGAAGAAGGCGGCCCGGCCGTGGGCACCGACTCTGAACTGGGCGGTCATCGCCACGCTCTACGGGCTGACGTTCCTGGCCGTCTACCACCGCCAGATCCTGTTCGCCGACGTCCCCGGCGACGACGTGGCGACGTACGTGCCTCAGCGCTGGGAGTTCGGGGTGGTCATCGGGGTCAACCTTTTCCTTGTCCTGGCCACCTGGATCATGACCAAGATGTACACGGACTCGCTTCTGCAGAAGGCGGCCGGCGATCGCGAGGTCCCTCCTGCGGGGACGATCGGAGCGCACTAGTCACATGGCCAAGAGCTACCACGACACGTTCTTCTGGAACGCGTTCGACAAGGTCGCCACCCGGGTCGACCGGCGATGGGGGTGGGACAGGCTGCCGACCGTGCTCGGCATCCCGGTGCTCATCGGCGTCCGCGACGTGCTGCGCAGGAAGAACCTGTTCGACACCACCGGCCAGCCGGCCGCCAACCCACCGCCCGTCGACCCGGCCGACGAGAACGTCGTCACCCGGCGCACCGCCGACGGTACCCACAACGACCTCGAGAACCCGCCGATGGGGATGGCGGAGTCCCGCTTCGGACGCAACGTCCCGATCGACCACACCTTCCCCGAGGCCCCCGCCGATCTCCTGACGCCGAGCCCCCGCGAGATCAGCCGGGCGGTGATGACCCGCAAGGAGCTCATCGCCGCCACCTCGTGCAACGCGCTGGCCGCCAGCTGGCTCCAGTTCATGATCCGGGACTGGTTCAGCCACGGCAAGAGCCCCAGCGAGAACCCGATCCAGATCCCCCTGGCGGAGGGCGACCCGTGGCCCGACAACCCCATGACCATCCCCCGGGTCCGGCCCGACCCCACCCGTCCGCCGGGCGAGAGCGACCTGCCGCCGACCTACACCAACACCGAGACCCACTGGTGGGACCTGTCGAGCATCTACGGGAGCACCAAGCCGTACCGGGCCATGGTGCGCACCGGGGTCGACGGCAAGCTGCACGTCACCCAGGCCGGGCTGATCCCCTATCCCACCGACCCCACCCTCGACCCCGCCCTGGTGCCCGGCTTCTGGCTGGGCCTGGCCATGCTCCAGACGGTGTTCACGCTGGAGCACAACGCCATCTGCGACCACCTGAAGAAGAAGCATCCCGACTTCACCGACGACGAGCTGTTCGAGCGGGCCCGGCTGGTCACCGCCGCCCTGGTGGCCAAGATCCACACCGTGGAGTGGACGACGGCGGTGATCAGCCATCCGACCACGGTGAAGGCCCTGCGCACGAACTGGTGGGGCCTGCTCGGCGAGCGCTTCCACAACCGCTTCGGGCGCGTCAGCAAGAGCGAGGTGATCAGCGGCATCCCGGGGTCGCAGACCCAGCACTACGACGTGCCCTACTGCCTCACCGAGGAGTTCGTGGCGGTCTACCGCATGCATCCCCTCCTGCCCGACGACTACCCGCTGCGCTCCGTCGCCGACGACGCCCTGCTGGAGGACGCCACGCTGCGCAGCCTGTCGGGACGGGGGGCGCTGGACACGATGGGGCGGGTGTCGATGACCGACCTCTTCTACTCGTTCGGCCGGCTGCACCCGGGGGTGGTGTGCCTCCACAACTTCCCCCGGTTCCTCCAGGAGTTCATCCGCCCCGACGGCAAGGTGCTCGACCTGGCCGCCCTCGACATCGTCCGGTCGCGTGAGCTGGGCGTGCCCCGGTACAACGAGTTCCGCCGGCTGCTCCACCTGAAGCCGGCCACGGACTTCCAGTCGCTCACCGACAACCCGGAGTGGGCGGAGGAGCTCAGCCGGGTCTACGGCGGTGACATCGAGAAGCTCGACGTCACCCCCGGCATGTACGCCGAGCGGCTCCCGAAGGGCTTCGCCTTCAGCGACACGGCCTTTCGCATCTTCGTGCTGATGGCCTCCCGCCGCCTCAACAGCGACCGCTTCTTCACCACCCACTACACGCCCGAGGTGTACACCAAGGCGGGCCTGAAATGGGTCGACGACAACACCATGGCGACGGTGCTCCGCCGCCACTTCCCGGAGCTCGCGGGCCCCATGAAAGGCGTCAGGAACGCCTTTCACCCATGGGCCAGCTCGGCTACCGGCTGAGGGCGGGTCGGCGGGCTGCCGGAACCACCGACGACGCCCGCCAGCCGGCGGCGCCGAAGGCGACGAGGCCGACGAGGACGGCCACGTACAACCAGGCCGCGGGCGTCGAGTCGAGCTCGTCCGGGTAGCGGGCCAGGGCGACGAGCTGGAGGACGCCGAGGACGACGTAGGTGATGCTCAGGGGGCGGAGGCGCATCCAGTCGTTCTCCCCGGCGGCCTGGCCCGCGGTGAGGCCGACGATCACCAGCCAGGCGCCGACGGCCCGGGCGGTCAGGACGGTCAGGGGCCACGGCCACCAGGTCAGGGCCTCGGAGGGGACGAGGACGAGGGCCGCCCCCAGTCCCGTCAGGCCCACGCCCACCACGCTCGTGACCAGCCGCAGCCAGGTCGGGAGGGGCGCCCGGCGGGGCGGGTCGACCCCCGCCGTCCGGCGCTGCAGCAGCATCACGGCCACGACCGACGGGGGCAGGAGGGCGTAGGTGACGATCCACGCCCAGCCGAAGAAGGAGTCGGTGTGGAAGGCGTCGATGTGGACGAGGGTGACGATGAAGGTGGTGGTGGTGAAGACGAGCACCGCCGGAAGCGGGACCCGGGCGACGGCCCACGTCCGCTCCCGGGCCGACATCCCGTCGAGGCAGGCGGCGGCCAGGTAGCCGGCCCCCAGGAAGGCGGCGGTGAGGGGCGAGGCGATCGTCCAGGCGAAGAACCGGTCGGTGTGCTCGGTGAGGACGGTCAGCGACAGGCCGGCGGCCAGCACCAGCACCGTGCCGGCCAGGAGCAGGCGGCGCGTCGGCTCGGTGACGGGGGTGATGGCCTCGCTCATGGGACCAGTACCTCCCGAACCTCGAATGCCACTGTGCGCCTGGCAACGTAGCCCGGGAGTTGGGCCAGGGCGACCGAATCGTCGTCGGCTTCGACCGTCCACCACTGGCAGTGCACACCGGAACCGGCGTTGGTCGACTCGCAGGAGGCGAGCACCGGCCGCTGGCGGAGCGGGCTCTCGAACCCGTTCCAGGCGGCGAAGGCCACCGGGCACTCGCAGGCGACGTGCGTATGGCAGAGCAGATAGGTACGCATGACCGTAGAATGACCGCCCCGCGGGCCCGGCGCATCAGGGAAACCCTTGATGCCCGTCCCTGAACCCTGGTGACCGAGAATGGCTGAGGAAACGCGGATCGTCGGGCGGCAGGCGGAGCTGGGAACCCTCGACCGGAGCCTGGCCGCCCTCGACCGGGGTTCGGCCGCCATGCTCTTCCTGGTCGGGGAGCCGGGGATCGGCAAGACCCGCCTGCTGGCCGAGCTGCAGGCGCAGGCCCACGCCCGGCGCCACCTCGTCCTCGGGGGGCGGGCGGCCGAGTTCGAGCGCGACCTCCCCTTCGGCCTGTTCGTGGCCGCCCTCGACGACTACCTGGCGTCGCTGGGCGACGACGAGCTGGCCACCCTCGGCCCGAGCCCGGGGCCGGGCCCGGGGAGCGGCGGCGCGGGCACCGGTGGCGCCCGGCGGGCTCCGGCCGCCGAGCTCGGGGGGGTCTTCCCCGCGCTGGCCCACCTGGCGGAGGGGACGGCGGCGGGTCTCCAGGAGGAGCGGTACCGGGCCCACCGAGCGGTGCGGGGCCTGCTCGAGGGGCTGAGCGCCCGCCGGCCGGTGGTCCTCGTCCTCGACGACGTCCACTGGGCCGACCCCGCCTCCACCGAGCTCCTCTGCCACCTGGTGGCCCACCGCCCGGCGGGGCCCGTCCTCCTGGCCCTCGCCATGCGCCCGGTGGGCACGTCGCCCCGGCTGGCGACCGCCCTCGAGCAGGCAGCGCGGGACGGGACGGCCGACCGCGTCCAGCTCGGGCCCCTCTCGGCCGCCGACGCCCGGGAGCTGATCGGGGCGCCGGCCGACCCCCGGCTGTACCAGGAGAGCGGCGGAAACCCCTTCTACCTGCAACAGCTCGCCCGCACCGGCGGGCTCGGCTTCACGACCGGTGCCTACAACCTGGTCGACCTGGGCGTGCCGCCCGCGGTCCGGGCCGCGCTGGAGGGCGAATTGGAGGCCCTCTCGGCGCCGGCCCGCACCCTGCTGGCGGGGGCGGCCGTGTCGGGCGAGTCCTTCGACCCGGAGCTGGCGGCCGCCGCCGCGGGCGTGAGCGAGGCCGAGGCCCTCGACCTGCTCGACGAGCTGGTCCGCCGCGACCTGGTGCGGCCCACTGCCGTCCCCCGCCACTTCCGGTTCCGCCACCCCATCGTCCGCCACGGGGTCTACGAGTCGGCCGGTCCCGGCTGGCGGCTCAACGCCCACGCCCGGGTGGCCGACGTCCTCGTGCGGCAGGGCGCGTCGGCCCAGGTCCGGGCCCATCACGTCGAGCGCTCGGCCCGTCCCGGCGACGTCGAGGCGCTCGCCCTGCTCGAGGAGGCGGGACGGGCCGCCGCCCCCCGGGCCCCGGCCACCGCCGCCCGCTGGTACCAGGCCGCGCTCCGCCTGCTCCCCGACGACCAGCTCGAACGGCGGCTGGGCCTGCTGGTGGCCACCGCCACCACCCTCGCCTCCGCCGGGCTGCTGGCCGACAGCCGGAAGGCGCTGCTCGACACGCTGGAGCTCATCCCCCCCGGCATGGCCTCGGTGCGGGTCCGGCTGGTCGCCTCGTGCGCCGCCATCGAGCACCTTCTCGGCCACCACCGCCAGGCCCACGCCCGGCTCACGTCCGCCCTGCGCGACCTCGCCGACCAGGGTTCGCCGGAGGCGGCCACGCTCAAGTTGGGGCTGGCGGTCGACGCCATCTACACCTTCGACTTCCCGGCCATGCGGTCGTGGGCGTGGACGGCCGCGTCCGACGCGTCCGCCATCGAGGCCACCCCGCTGGAGGCGGCCGCCCTGGCCCTGCTGGGCTTCGCCGAGTACATCCAGGGGACCACGGCGGTGGCGGCGACCCACCTCGACCGGGCCGCGGCCCTCGTCGACGGGCTCGGCGACGCCGCCCTCGCCACCCAGGTCGACGCCGCCTACTACCTCTGCTGGGCCGAGAACTTCATGGACCGCTTCGACGCCGCCCTGCGCCACTCGGAGCGGGGGATCGCCGTGTCCCAGGCGTCGGGGCAGGGCCAGTTCCTCGTGCCGCTGATGCTGGGCCGGGCCTACGCCCTGGTCGCCCGGGGACGGTGCGGGGAGGCGTGCGAGCTGGCCGAGGCGGCGGAGGACGCGGCCCGCCTGTCGGGCAACCCGCAGTCGCTGTCGTGGGCCCTGTGGGTGCGGACGCTCGCCGCCACCGCCTCCGGTGACCTGGCCCTCGCCCTGCGGTCGGGCGAGGAGTGCCTGGCCGTGGGCCGCACCGTCGACCACAACGTGATCTCGGCCACCGGCGGATGGGTGTTCGGCGCCGCCCTCCTCGAGGCGGGCGAGCCCGCCCGCTGCCGGACCGAGGTGCTCGCCTCGGGCGGGGGGCCCGACCTGCCCCTGGTCGGCTCCGGGGTGCGGTGCACGTGCTACGAGCTGCTGACCCGGGCCGAGCTGGCCCTCGGCCGGCGGGCGGAGGCGGCGGCGTGGGCGGACCGGGCCCGGGCCGCGGCCGACGAGCTCACCCTCGACCTGGCCCGCGCCTGCGCCCGCCGGGCCCAGGCGTTCGTGCTGCTCGAAGCGGGCGAGCCCGGCCCGGCGGCGGAGGCGGCGCTGGCCGCAGCCGCCGACGCCGAGCGGGCGTCGGCTCCCATCGAGGCGGCGCGGGCGCGGACGCTGGCCGGTCGGGCCCTCGCCCTGGCCGGCGACCGGGAGGGGGCCGTCGCCGAGCTGGACCGGGCCGAGAAGGAGCTGGAGGCGTGCGGCGCCCCGTCCTACCGGGCCGAGGCCGTCCGCCAGCTCGAACGGTTGGGCCGCCGTCCCCGCCCCGACCCGCCCAAGGACACCCCGGGCTCGGCCCTGGCGTCGCTCACCGCCCGGGAGGCGGAGGTGGCCGACCTGGTGGCGGCCGGCAACACCAATCGGGAGATCGCGGCCATCCTCTACCTGAGCGAGAAGACGGTGGAGAGCCACCTCTCCCACATCTTCACCAAGCTCGGCGTGTCGTCCCGGGCCCGCCTCACCACCCTGCTCGGCCGGGAGCGCCAGGGCCCGTAGCCGGGGCCAGTAGTCAGGGGTCGGAGTCGGGGTACGCGACCGGGTCTCGGGGTACCGGGGACCGGTTTCCAGGGTGGCCGAGCCGGGTTTCCCCCGATGTGGGATCACCCCCTCCCGCTTCAGAGTGTGGTCATCGGGATCACGACGATCCCCCAGCCCCTCAGGAGGGATTCCAATGAACGTCTCGATCCGCCGCTTCGCCACCGCAGTCCTCGCCGCCACCGGCCTCGCCGTCGGCATCGGCGCCTCGTCCGCCTCCGCCACGCCCTTCCTCGCAAGCTCGCTCAACGTCATCGCCATCGCCAACAACGACTTCACCCTGCGGGTCAGCGGTCACATCGAGATGAGCCAGGCCGACGCCCAGGCGGCATGCGCCCACGCCGGCGACCCGGTCGACGTCCAGCTCTACGGCCAGGACGCCGGCGTCCTCGCCGACGACGAGCTGATCACCAAGGCCGAGTACGCCGCCGCCACCATGACCTGCACGACCTCGCCGACCGGCCTCAACTACGTGGTGTCCGTCACCCGTGACGGTGACGACCTCAACGAGGACCGCCCCGGCGACGACGAGCTCTACGCCTACGTCACCTTCCTCGACATCCGCACCGGCACCACCCACGTCGACGCCTCCAACGTGGTGACCCGCAACTTCTGAGCCCCACGCCGACCCACCGCCGCCCCGTACGAGCCCCCTCAACGGCGAGGGGGCTCGTTGGCGCGCGTCCTCACCCCAACGGCCGGCCCGGTGTCCATGGCCCCGGAGCAACCGCCATCAGTAGGGCGGGCGCAGGTCGGGGAACATCGGGAAATGTCGCACGTTCAACGTGAGCAGCTCCGCGCCGATCATGATGGCAGTCGCCGCGATCGCCAAGTCGGCGCCGTCGATGCCACGATGGCCTGGGAGCCACTGTCGCCCGAGCAACCCGGCTTGCTCCGCCACTTCGCCATCCACATCGTGCCAAGTGAGCGTCGAGAGGAGCAGCCTCGTCGGCGTCTCCTCCTCCACCCGCATGCCGGCCAGCACCTCGATGCGGGTGATCTCGCTCGCATGCAGGACCCCGGACGCGCGTGCCCTCTCGAGCACGTCGGCCGCGCCCTTTTGGCCACGGAGGTAGTCGATGAGAACCGACGTATCGACGAGGGCGGTCACCCGCCGTCCGCCAGGCGGCCTCCGGATCGCAAACCCTCGACCCACTCGGCCCCATCGATCTCGCGTGATGCCCACGACCCGAACGCGGCCCGCATGGCATCGAGGTCGCCTTCGAGAGAGTGCTCGGAACCGTAGAAGGCGTCAACCGCGTCGCGGATGAGGGCCGAGATCGACCGGCCGGTTCGAGCGGACGCCTTGTCGAGGGCGCGTCGTTCGGCCTCGGTGAGGGAGATCTGCGTCCGCAACATGATGTAAGGCTACATCACCTGGCCGGGGGGCCCCCACAAAATGAACGAGGGAGCAGCTTCTGCTGCTCCCTCGAAGGTGGCGGCCACTGGGACTCGAACCCCTCAATGACTAGAACTGACTTGACAAAGACGTAGCACGGACAAAATAGACCGAACTCGACTCAACGCGACAGCTTTCGTACTCCCGTACCGACGGCGTGTGGCGCCGGCTCCATCATATACGGCTCGCTCCGGAACATCAATCGGCTATTCAATTGGATTGGCGTCAATTGGATTGGCCCGGAATGTTGTCGACCACCCTGACTTTCGACGAAAGCGGGCCCTGCACCAGGAGCGGCGTTCCCGGCTGCACCATCAGGTTCTCGCTCACCCGGTAGAGCCGGGCCGCGTCGCGCTGGCCGCCACCCTTCGCCATGAGCGGGAACAGGTGGATCCCGACGTCGAACCCCGCCACGTGGTTCTCCCGGACGACGAGCATGCGATCGACGAACCCGAACACCTTGATGCCGGTGGAGTCGATCGGGTCGTAGTCGGCGAAGGAGGTGAGCGTCAGCTGGTTCTCCAGAATCGACACCGACACCGCGTTGCCGACGAAGATCCCGTGGCGGGCGCGTGCCCCCTGGGCAGGGACGACGACGCCGATGTGGTTGTCGGCGATCACCACCCGGGTGGCCCGGTCGGCGTTGGCCGCCCGGTCGGCCTGGTGGCTGGTGGCCACGTGCACTCCCTGGAGGGCGGCGTCGACGTCGTTGCCCGCCACCCGCACGTTCCCCAGGGCGGAGCCGCCGGCCGCGATGCCCTGGAACATGGTCGCGTTGCGCCGCAGGGCCACCCGGTTGAGAAGGAACGTGGCCAGCGCCTCACTGCCGGGGACCTCACGCCCGGCCACGACGGCCCGGATGGTCTTGTCGACCTCGGTGCTGAGCGCCCTGGCGCTGGCGAACGACTTGCCCCGAAGGGTCCTGTTCCACATCGTCCTCGCCTCGGGGATGGCGTCGAAAGTGAACTGTCTCCGGCCCACCGACACGTCGACATCACCACCGCCGGAGGCCTGGCGCATGTTCCTCGCCAACAGCTTCCCGGCCGCCTGCCGTTCCGGCTTGCTGAGGTCGGCCAGGGAGAGGACGGTGCGCTGGATGGCGCGGACCCGCAGGACGTTGTCCTCCACCACGAACCGGCCCAGATTGACGCCCAGGACGCCGACCTGATTCTCGCCGACGTCGAGGTGGCAATGCGACACCCGAGCCGTGTTCACGCCCGAGACCGCGCCCCCCGAGCCGTACACCGCGACGCACGAGGTCCGGCGTTGCGTCCTCGGCGCGCACCGGACCCGGACTCCCTCCACCACCACGTCCCCACACCTCTCGAAGGCCAGCGCCCCCCGCAGGCCGAAGTCGGGATTGGGACGGGGCCGGCTCGGACCGACCCCCGCCCGCACCTGGAGATCCTTCACCGTCACCGACGCGAAGTCCCGGAACACCAGGGCCGCGTCGCTGCCCGGCGCGTCGATCACGCTCCCCCACCCCGCGCCGTGCAGGACGAGGTGCCCCGTGCCCCTGACAACCAGTGGGCGGTCGAGCGGGTAGGCCCCCACCGGCAGGCACACCTCGGCGTCGGCGTCGGGGGCGAGGCCGGTGAGCACCTGCTCCCAGCCCTCGCCGGGAGTGGCCGTCTCGGTGCAGGTGCCGCCCGGCGACCGCTGGCACAGGCGGTCGATGGCGTCCTGCACCGTCTCCACCCCGACGAACTCGCAGGCGGTCGGGTCGACGGCCACGTCGGTGGCGTGGATGGCGGTGAGGGCGGGGAAGGTGGGGCGGCAGTCGACGAGGTTGGTGGCCCCGGTGAGGAAACCGTTGGTGTCGGAGTCGACGAGGGCCAGCCGGCAGTAGTGGCGGTGGACGCCGTCCGGGGGCATCGGGAGCCACTGGCCGGTGTCGTCCCGGGGCCACAGGATCGTGCCCCCCTCCAGGTCGGTGGTCGCCGTCCGGGCCGGGATAAGCCAGAAGTCGCCGGGACGGAACGTGCCCGCGGTGAGGCTCACCTGCAGGCCCCGCTCGAGGGTCACCGCGCCGGCGCCACCCGGCGACGCCACCACCCGGCCGTCCCACCGCCGGGCCCGGGGCCGGTGCTCGTTGCGGGCCCGGGTGGGTGTCGTGTCGGAGAAGGGCCCGACATCGGCCGGATCGGTGACGATCTCGCCCAGGTGGGGGGCATAGCTGAGGATGCGCAGGAGGTCGCCCGGTTCGCCGGCCAGCTCCAATGCGTCGTCGACCAGCTCCACGAAGCCGGGTTGGGTGAACCCCAGGTTGGAGTCCTTGCCCGTGTCGTCCACCCGGAAGGTGCTGCCGACGCCGTTGATCCGGCTGACCATGGTGGCGTTGTCGCGCTGCCACTTGAGGACGACGTTCGCACCGACGACCCGGTGGACCTCGACCCGGTACAGCTGGTGCTCGAGGCCGCGGTAGCCGCCGTGGTCGGGGAGCAGGCAGGGGTCGGGCGCCTCGGTGGGCCCGACCACCTGGGCCACCAGCCGGCCGGTCGACGCAGTGGGCGGGAAATCGGGCGATGCCGTCGCGCACGTGCCCTGGCCGACCGGCCCGAGGCGGTGGGTGACGACCTGCCAGACCACGTGCAGCCGGTCGGCCGTGTCGAGCCCGTTGAGAGCGGGCTCGCCGATGCTCGGGTCCTCCACCGCGCTCAGCTCGCGAAGCCAGACCTCGAGGCCGACGAGGTGGCGGCCGGGCGTGACGACGCCGGGATCGCCGGCGGTGAAGGAGACCGGACGGTGGGAGTGGGGCTGGCTCCGCAGCGTCGCCCGCCGGCTGACCCGGGCCCGGGCGCCGTTGGCCAGGCCGGAGACGGCGGGCGTCAGGGCAAGGGTGCGGCTGGCGGCGACGGCCGACGTGACCCGGGCCGGCGTCCGCGTCCCGGACACCTCCACCTCCACGCACTGGCCGGCGGCGAAGGGGTGGCCGTCGACGTCGAACCGGTTCACGACCAGTTGGGTGGACGACGTACCCACCGCGTCGACCGTGTCGGGGGTGTTCTCGCAGAGGATCCCGTCGACCCACATCCGGCCCGCCGACAGGACGAGGTCCTGGCCGCCGGGCGCCACGGAGACCGCGAACCCACCCCCGGCCGAATCCTTGGGGACGCCGGTCTCGCCGATCACGGCCGAGGCCGTGGTCTCGGCCCGGTAGCGGGCGATGTCGGCCTGCTCGTTCCAGTCGGCGTCGAGCTGGACCCGGCCCTGTTGCATCACGACCCCGGCCCGGTGGTCGCGGGGCCGGAACGTCTGGCGGGTGATGTCGGAGGTCATGGGCACGCTCCCGGTGGACGGCAGGCCGGTCCCGGCCGGCGGCGGACAGGACTCTCAGCGGCCATCGAGGATTCCCGCCTCCAGGCCGAACCTGAGGAACTCGTCGAGGTCGAAGATCAGGTTGTTCTCCCGCTGGCGGTGCTGGAACCGGGAGAAGGCGCCCATCTCCGAGCCGTTGGACGCGCCCCGGCGGATGGCCGCGGCGGCGTCGATGGCGACCAGGGTGGCGAAGGCGGGGTCGCCGTAGCGGGTGGAGGCGAACGCCAGGACGGGGTGGCACGCGTCGCTGGGCAGGCAGTGGTGGCGCCGCGGCGGGCGGGAGCCGGGCGCCACGTAGGAGTACCGGGCGCAGCCCTCCTGGGAGCGGCGGGCGACCAGCGGGGCGGCGAAGATGCAGTCGGACGCGAGGTCGACCACTTCGGCCGACACCCGTCCGAGGAAGGTCGATCGCTCGGCGGTGAGGATCGGCCCCTGGAAGCCCATCCCGTCGGAGCCGACCGCCGGGAGGACCCCCGCCAGTCCCAACTCGGCGGCCGTCGTGGGGTCACCGGCCGTCGGGCCGGCGGACAGGACGTGCTCCGGGGCGCCGGGGATCAACACCAGGGCGTCGTCGACCACCACGACGATGGCCTCGGCGTGGACGGTCGCCAACGACAGGCCCCGCACCGCCGTCTGGAGGGCGTCGGCGGCGGCGTCGAGGTCGGCCGGCGGGGTGCCGCCCAGGGTGACCTCCACCAACGGTTCGGCACCGGTGCGGATGCCGAGGCGAGGTTGGGCGGCCGACAGGGCCAGCGCGCCCCCCGGGCGGGGCTCGCCCACCGTGGCCCAGCGGGCCACGTCGTCGGCGTCGAGGCCCAGGGTGGTGGCGGTGGCGTCGCCCGCCGCGGCCCGGACCGAGAGAGGTCGGCGATGCCGGCCGACCAGCACCAGCCGGTCGTCGGCGGCGAGCGCCTGGCGGTCGGACGTGGCCACCGGCCCGGTGAGGTTGACGGCCAGGGCGTCGAGATCGGCGGGCGGGCCGACGTCGACCTCGTCCCCGGCCGCGTTTCCGACCAGCAGCACGAGCCGGTTGGGCGCCCCACCCAGGGCGGGGAGCGGCTCGAGGGGGCGGGAGACGGCCACACCCACGACTTCCGGGCCGACGACTTCCGGGCCGACGACTTCCGCCGGGCCGACGACTCCCAGGTCGACCACGTCCGGGCCGACGTCCTCCACCGGACCGACGACGTCCACCAGGCCGCCCGGGCCGCCGGGGCCGCCCAGGAGGACCGGGAGGACCGGCGCCGCGGGGTGGGCCTGGGGGTCGCCGCCGGCCACGATGCTGTCGACGATCGTGAGGGGGCAGCCGGGGGGGAGGAGCAGCGGCCCGGTGATGGAGCCGACGATGGTCACCGTGGGCACCGCGTCCGGTTCGCCCTGCACCACCAACGACGCCTCCCCGGGGCGGACCGCCTCGCCGGCGGCGTCGAGGGCGAGGCCCGGCACGAGGGTGCAGTGGCGGATCTCGACGTGGCGGGGCCGGCCGTCGATCACCAGCGGCCCGCCGGTCAGCAGGAGGCCGTCGAGCACCACCGAGGCCCCGTCGCCGCAGGTCACGAGCCCCCCGCCTTCCGGCAGGCGGACCACCGGGAACCGGGTGTCGGCCGCCCGCAGCTCGAGCTCCTCGTTGGCCGGGACGGCGACGGCCAGGGCCTCGGTGTAGGTGCGGCTGTCGGCGACGACCACCAGGCCGGCGCCCCCCACCGCAGTCAGCCCGTCGGCGATCGTCCGGTTGAGCGCGATCGGGTCGGCCCTCGACACCCGGGTGGGCACGCGGCCGTCCAGGTCCCGCAGCGGCCGGTGGTAGCTCCCGCCCCCGAGCGGCCCGCCCGACACCTGGTGGAAGCTGACGATGACCTCGTCCCCGTCGAAGTCGGTGCCAACCACCAGGCGGCCGCGCCGGGGGTCGACCGCCACCTCGTCGGCCGCGATGTCGCCCACGTTCTCCCAGGAATCGAGGGGGCCGTCTTCGAGGGCACAGGCGACCACCCGGTGGGCCGGTACCTCCACGCCGCCGATCTCCACCAGCACGCTCGCGTTGTCCCCGTAGAGCCGGGACTCCGGCCCGCCGGCCTCCCGGGGAAGGTCGTCGTGCAGGGCCCGGCGGCTGATCGGCAGGGGGACGTTGAGGGGCTGGGCGAGCTGGGCGATGTCGCGCTCGCCCTCCGGGTTGGTCGTCAGCGGGGTGTCGAAGCCCAGGGGGTGGAAGCGGAAGCGGCCGTCGCCCACCGCCACCGGCTCCACGTCGGTGAAGCCGGTGTCCTCCACCGGCCACACGAAGATGGCGACGTTGGGCACGTTGTACCGGCCCCGCCCGCTGTTGACCCATCGCACCTCGGCGGTGTGGGCGGCGCCGTCGAAGGGCCCGCCCAGGCGCTCGAGGGCGCTGGCCCCCCGCAGCGACACGAACGCCGGGATCTCGTCGCGCACGTGGTTGAGGTGCTGGGTCGTGGCCAGCCGCTCGAACATCTCGACCGCCCGGGCCTTCCAGCCGGTGACGTCGTTGGCCAGCTCCTCCAGGACGGCGGCCGTCCCCTTGCGCCGGCGGGAGGCGATGGTGTGGGCCACCCGGGCCCGCGTCGTCTCGCTCACGCCGGCGACGGTGTGGGCGGGCGTCACCCCGAGCAGCTCGCCGATGTAGGGGACCACCCACGGCTCGCACGTCTCGATGAAGAGGTCCTCGTAGAGCTGGTCGAGGTCGGCCTGCAGCTCCGCGACCTGGCCGCCCACCAGGGCCAGCAGCGCCTGCAGGAAGCCGTCGCCCCCGTCGGCCCGGGCGTCGACCACCCGGTAGGTGGCCGGGAGCAGCGAGATCAGGTCGTCGTCCATCCGGTCCGTGGTCACGGCAGGCCCCCGATCGAGATGGGCTGGGGCTCGATGGTGAGCAGCTGGGCGGCGGGGATGGCCGTCCCGCCGCTGATCACCGTGCCCGCCACCGGCAGCGTGGCCGCCAGGCGGGCGGGGACGGGCGTGGAGGCGGACGTCGGAGCAGGGGGGGTGGCGGGGCCGACGGCGTAGGCCAGCAAGGTGAGGTCGGCCGCCGCCACGCCGGGGACGCGGTGGGCGGTGGCGAGCAGCTCGCTGGCCGCCACCGGCTGGCCCAGCGACCGGGCGTCGAAGGAGAAGGCCGTCTTCAGCTCGGCCTCGACCCGCCGGTGGACGGGTTCGACCTCGCGGTCGGGCGCCACCCGCAGGGCCATCGCCACCCGGAACCACCGGGGCTCGAAGGTGACCAGGTGCACCGGGACGAGCGGGTCGCCGGCCCGGCCGAAGGCGTCGAGCAGGGCGTCGTGGATGGGGTCGCCGGGGGGGACGGCCCGGCCGTCGGCACCGGCCACGGTCACCACCACGCCCCGCTGCCCGCCGACCCGGGCCCACACCGCGTGGGCCTTCTCCACGCCGGCGAAGGCCCGGGCGAAGTCCTCGTAGTCCCGCAGGGAGACGACCCGGCCGAGCGTGCGCACCAGGAGGGAGATCGAGCGGCGGGCCCGGTCGACGGTCTCGGGGTCGGCCCCGCCCTCCGCCGGGCGGGGGTTGGTGGCGCCCTTGAGGCCCGGGGGACGGGCCGCCAGCATCGTCACCCGGTTGGCGCCGACCCGTCCCGCCTGCCCTGCGCCCGAGCGGTAGACGGCCCGGACGTTGGCCGCCCCGCTGGGCAGGCGGGCGCCGGTCACCCCGTCGCCGAAGCCGATGATCGTGCCCCCCTCGTCCTCCCGGACGGTGTACACCCGGTCGGCCGGCCCCGACGAGGTGAGGTCGGGAACCTCCCGCCACTGGACGTCGTCGACGTAGACCCGCAGGGTGGTGCTGCGCCCGGTGGCGGTGGGGGCGCTCAGGTAGGTGAGCGGGCGCCCCTTCAGCCGGAACTGCTGGAAAACCGACCGCCCCGAGCCGCTCCCCAGCACCTCGTGGCGGCTCTGGCCGTGGGTGGCCCGCACCACGTTGGCGGCGACCGTCACGGTGGAACGTACGAGGGGCTCGGGCAGCCCCTGGGCCAGCGTGAGGCGGGTGAGGCGGGCGGGCCCGAAGTCGTGGGTGACCTCGGCCAGGTCGGTGACGTGCACCACGGGCACGCCCGGGCTGAACAGCGACAGCCCGCTGACGGCCACCCGGCGCCGGACGCCCAGGCCGAGGGCCAGGCCTTCCAGCTCGAGGGTGGTGCCCCACACCGGAGCCGCCTCCGGCTCGGGCGCGAGGGGGACCAGCTCGGCCCCCGCGAACACCGACGTGGACCGGACGGGGAAGGAGCCCAGGCCGGTGGTCGGGCCGAGCACCAGCCGGGTGGACTTGCCGGTCAGGCCGCCGGCGCTGAACGACTCGGTGGCCACGTCGGTCACCTCGTAGGCGCCCCAGGTCGCCCCCGACCGGAGCACGACCGGTCCCCCGGCCGAGATCGACGGGTAGGCGTTGTCGAGGCGCACCGTCCCCGGGGTGCCCGATCCGAAGTAGGCGGCGGTGGCGTTCGGCCAGGGCAGCAGCCCGGCCACGATCGTCGGCTGCAGCATCCAGTCGAGCCACGGATTGCCCAGGGCCGCGATCTCGGCCCGGAAGGCGGAGAGGGTGGTCGAGGCGTCGGGCGCCTGCGACCCGAACAGGGCGGCCTGGGTGCGGAACACGACCGCCGAACCGGGAACGGCGGGGCGGGCGGCGAAGCTGGCGGCGACGGCGTCGAGGCCGACCTTGCGCTGCGACGCCTGGGCGGCCAGGTCGGCCGCCTTCACCGGGCCCGTGAGCCACCCGGCGACGCCCGGCACCGTCGGGACCTCCGCCGGGGGCGGGACCAGGCCGGTCAGGGTGGAGGATGCCACCGACGCGGTGTTCAGCCGGCGGAGCCGCACCTCGGTGCGACCGGGGCGTCCGGGGTCGTCCGGCGTGGCCGGCACCGCCTCGACCGCCGTGACCGTGGTGACGATCCCGAAGAGCAGGTTGCCGGCCCCGCCCGCCTCCCGCACCAGCAGCCCGTCGCCCGCCCTGACGTTGGTGGCGGTTCCGGCCAGGTGCACCACGGAGGTGGCCGAGTTCGGCGCCGGCAGCCGTCCGCTGCGGGGCCGCAGCCGGTTCCACGCGGCGCGCAGCTCGGCCGGCTCGACCGTCTCGAACACGGCGGGGGTCCCCCCCGGTTCCGGTTCGCTCTGCACCGGGGCGCCGGCCTCCAGCAGCAGGCGGGCCGGCGCACCGGGCGTGGTGTCCATGGCGAAGGCGAGGTCGGTCTCCGCGGCCAGCCCGGGGCGCAGCTGGCGGCCGATGAGCCGGGCCAGCTCGGAGACCGAACAACGCTCGCCGGCGGTGCCGATGTAGTTCTCGTCGGCGATGCGCTCGGTGTAGAAGGTGAGGCTGTCGGCCACCACCGCCCAGGCGTCGAGCAGGGCCACGGCGGTGTCCGAGGGCTGGCGGGTGGTCAGCCCCCGCGATCCGTCCTCCGTCGACAGGCCGGCCAGGAGGCGGGCCAGGAAGGTGGGGTGGGTGCCGATGCGGCGCTGGAGGTGGGGCCGCCCGGGGGGGTTGGCGACCGTCGTCACCTCGAGCGCGGCGGCGTCGGTGCAGCATCCGGTCACCGGCGTGACGTCGCCCACGTCAGCGTCCCCCTTCCAGCACCAGCCGCAGGACGCCCCGCTCGGGCCTGCTCGGGTCGTTGTCGAGGAGGGCGATCTCGCTGCGGCCCATGGTGAGGAAGCCGGCGGCGGCGGCCTCGGTGGCCGGCAGCCGGTAGCGGGAGAAGCAGGTGGCGTCGACGAAGGCCACGCCGGGAACCGCCTGGACGGCGGTGACGATCGGGGACAGGTAGACGGTCTGGCCGAAGGTGAGGCGGTCGGGGTGGAACAGGCCGAGCCCGCCGTCGGGTAGGCGCCGGTTCGAAAGGATGTCGCCCAGCTCGTCGAGGACGGCCGCCCGGAACGCGGTCGGGGCCAGTCCCACCCGCAGCTCGACCTCGAGGGCGACGTAGGTGGCGGCCTCGATCTCGACGTCGACGCCCGCCATGCGGTAGGCCTCCAGGTACCGGCGCAGCCGCCGCTCGAAGCCGGGGCTGATCGGAACGCCCGCGGCCCGGTCGACGGCGATGAACACCGTGTACCAGCTGCCCGTCCAGCGCATGGTGGCAACGGCCCGCTGGACCCCCAGCCGGTCGCCGAGCGGGTCGGTGAAGGCCTCGGCCCGCTGGGCGTAGTCCTCGGCGGTGACCGCCCGCTCCTGGCGGTTGAAGGCGAAGGGCGCCCGCTGGCGGACCGATTCGATGCTCTCGGGCGTCGTCCCGCCCCAGGAGGGCAACGGGTTGCCGACGGACTCGAGCGTCCCCGCCGCCAGCAGCTCGGCGGCCAGCGACGTCTCGGGACGGCCGGTGGCCACCGTGCGGGTGATGGCGCCCGGCCCGATGTTGCCGTCCGGACCGTTGCCGACCCGGTAGCGGATGAGCGCCGGTTGGTCGGGACCGGTGGCGGTGGGCGGCCGCCCGTGGCGGAACGTGCCGTCGGGCTCGGGCCGGCCGAAGCGCAGCCAGGACACGCCCTCGTCGTCGATCTCCGCCACCACCTCCCGCCGGTCGCCGCTGTCGAGCAGGTGGGGGACGCTCTCCCAGGTGCCGTCGGTGGTGGTCACCCGGACGGCAGCCACCGCGTCGGCGGGGGAGGCCGTCCGCATGGCCGTCGCGGGCAGGTCGGCCGCCGGGGGTGGGGACGCCTGGGACACCGGCCCCTCTGCCAGCCGGGGCCGCCAGGGTCGCAGGCCGTCGGGCACCGACCGCTTCTCGTCGAGGGGGATGGTCCGACCGTGGTCGACCAGGACCAGGTTGCCCAGCACGACCGCGGCGTCGCCGTGGTGGGTCGTGACCCGGTCCTCGCCCACGCCCCGGGTCACCTCGACGCCGACGGCCAGGGAGAACGGCAGCGCGTCGCGGCTGTCCCAGGCGATCTCGGTGATCTCCTCGAGCGTGGCCGGGTCGACGAGGGGGGCCACGTCGGTGCCGGCCTCGACCTCGACCAGGCGCACCGGGTGGCGGCGCCCGGGATCGGCGTCGGCGGTCTCGCCGGTGGCCGGGCTGCGGTGCTCGGCCAGGATGACGACGTCGCCCGCGGCCAGGTTCGGCAGGTGGCCGGCCAGCGTCGCCCGGGTGGCCCCCGGGGGCAGGCAGCACCGCTCGCCGCTCCACGGGTGGAAGGTCATCCGGTTGTGGTCGGCCGAGAGCGACGCCGGCCCCCCGTCCGGCACCACCTCGAAGACCAGCGCCCCGCCGGACAGGAGGCGGGCCAGGGCGTCGGCCCCCGCCCCGTCCGAGGCGTCGAGCACCGCCTGCCCGGGCACGGGGTCGGCGTCGGTGACGAAGCTCCCCGCAGCCACCGCCGGCCCGGCATCGACGATGTCGGGCACCCCCTCGCCGATACGCAGCTGGACCCACGTGCGGGCGTTCATCCCGTCGTGCATGGCGTAGTCGACGAGGCGGGCGTGGCGGCGGACGGAGATGCGGCGCCGGGCCGTGCCCAGGTAGGCCTCGGTCGCGACCGCGTCCTGCTGGTAGCTCAGCTGGTCGCCGACGTAGGCGAACATCTCGACCAGGGCGGTGCGGACGTCGGCCGGGTTGCGCTCGTTCCAGTCCGGCTGCAGGAGGGCCAGCCGGTCGAACAGGACCCGGCGGAAGGTCCCGTAGTCCTTGGCCAGGCGGTCGATGGGGGGATGCTCGAGCACCGGCGGGGGGCACGGCTCGGGCGCGGCGCAGTCGAGCTCGCTCTCGCACACCACGCCGAAGGAGAAGGTCACCCCCGACAGGACGGGGTCGATGCCGGCGAGGGGCCGCTCGGGCTGGCCGGCCGTCACCAGCCGGAGCCGGTAGTCGGACAGATCCCCTGGACGGGCCAGCCGCATCCGCACCGCCCGCGGATCATGGGTCGGCGCCACGTCGACCACCGGGATGGCCCGGGGCGGCTCACCGCCGGTGACGACCACCTCGGCCAGGGTCGGGAGGACGGGCACCGGCTTGAGGAAGACGACGAGCAGCTCGTCGGGCAGCTTGGTCAGCGGGCCGGGCGGCACCACCAGCTCGACGTACTCGATCCCGTTCAGCCCGGGACGGGCCCGCACCGCGGCCTGGCGCTCGTCGGAGCCGCACCGGTAGACGGTGCCGGTCGTCGCCACCGGGCTCATGCCGCACCCTGCGGGGGCGAGGAAGCGCTCGACAAATGCGTCCTGGGTCAGGCGCTCGGTGAAGGCGACCCGCACCGCCAGCACCCCGTCCTCGCTGTACACGTCCACCTCGTCCACGTCGATGAGGTCACCCAGCCACTGCTGCAACGAGCTCTGCACCAGGAGGCGGGTGGTGGCCGCCACCTCGGGCCCGGCCGGCTCGAAGAGGAGCTGGGCCACGCCGGCGCCGAACGTGGGCCGCATCACCCGTTCGCCGGGGTTGGTGAACAGGACCTGCTCGACGAGATCGCGCAGGTACCCGGACCGGGACACGCCGGCCGTTCGACCCCGGCGGTCGACGTGCAGGGGGTGGTCGGCGGCGGTCACGTGGCGATCACCCGGGGCTGCGTGCTGATGACGGTCGGCGGGCCCTGCGGTGCCTGCTCGGCGCTGAAGCACAGCCCGGCGCTGGTCTGGAGGATGGCGGGCTGGCCGTTGACCAGGACCCGCACCGCGGGCACCAGCCAGCGGACCAGCACGCACGGCTGGGGCTTCGGACCGGCGACGGTAAACACGCAGCCGGCGACGGTGAACGTGTCGCCCATGGTGGCGACCGGCATCCCGCTCACCAGGACGCGGACGTTGGAGGAGATGGTCGTCACCGGTCCCGCGTGGGGGCAGATGGCGGTCGCTCCGACGTGGAAGAGGGGCCCGGGCACGGTCAGGTCCTCACGTGATCGTCAGGGCGCCGTTGTTGACGGTGATCGTCGGCCCCGCCATCACGATCATCGCCCCCTTGCCGTTGGAGATCGTGATGCCGACGTCGTTGACCATGATCATGGCGCCCGTGGTGGTCTTGAGGAGGATGCCGCCCGTGGGCCCGGGGGCGTCGCTGATCATCAGGGTGTTCTGGAGCGTGGTCTGGATCACGACGTGGGACACGGGGGGCGGGGCGGCCAGGGCGAGGGCCGGCACCTCGGCCGCCGATCCCCACCAGCATCCGGTCCAGATGGGGAAGTTGGTGTCCCCCTGCTCGAACTCGACCCACACGCCGCTGCCGATGGCGGGGATGGCGAACATCCCCGACTGGATGCCGGCGAACGGGACGCACGGCATGCACCAGCTCGACGGGCTCGCCCCCAGCACGTCGGGCACCGAGGCCATGAGCCGGCCCTGCTGCATGGGGTCGACGTTGTTCATCACCGTGCCCCGGTACTTGCCGTAGAAGCGGTTGCCGTCGACCGTCACGGCACCACCACCGGGATCAGGGGCACCAGCCCGTTGCGGGCCAGGGTGAAGCTCTGGGTGTACGACCCGGGGGCCAGGTTGTGGCTGACGCTCTTGACGAAGTAGAGGCCGTCGTAGCCGAGCCCGGCCCCCCGCACGCCGACCAGCCCCCGCGCCTTGAGCACCCGCCCGTAGCGCAGGACGTTCAGCTGCCCGCTGGCCGTCACCGCGTCGGCCGATTCCGACACCGCGGCCAGGCCCTTGGCCATGGCCAGCAGCGGGTTCTCCTTGGCCGAGCCCTCCAGCGGCTTGGTCCGCAGGCTGGGGGCCTGGCGGGCGGCCAGCGGCGGCGCCAGCAGGCTGATCTCGGGGACGGGGATGCCGATGCTGATCTTGGTGATCGGCTCCTGGATGTTCACCACCAGTTGGGTGCGCTGCAGGCCGTCGAAGCTGAAGCTGAGGGCGTCGACGTTGGTCATCGCATCCATGTCGACGTTGAGCGCGGGCTGGGGCACGCCGATGCGGATCTCGGGCCCGAAGTAGGCGATGCTCGTGGCCGGCGCCGGCCCCGGCTCGAGGTAGAAGACGTAGCCGTTCTCCTTGGCCACCTTCTGGATGTAGGCCAGGTCGGTGCCGTCCTTGAACTCGATCTGCTGGGTCGGGATGGGCACCGACGGGAACAGCTCGGGCACGAGGAACGGGATGATCCCGTAGAGCAGGTAGTTCTTCAGGATCCAACCGACCCGGGCCATGGCCGGCATCGGGGGGAACGCCTCGCCCTTGCGCTCGTCGAGGTCCATCAGCACGGTGAGGTCCTCGCCGGTGACGGTGACCGCCGACTGGCCGATCTGGTCGCTCATCCCGACCTCCTGGCGGGTGATGACCCCGTCGACCAGGACGTTGGGGATGCCGTTGACGGTGGCCACCAGGACGATCCGGATGCCGGGATCGAGCAGTCCGGTCGGGATGAAGGTGGTCGTGATCGGCGATCGCCGGCTGATGGCGAACACCAGCTGGAAGCCGCTGCGCTGGCCGCTCTGGACGGTCACCTGGGCGCTCTTGAGCGACTGGATCACCGACGCCGGCACGGGCAGGGGCAGCATCGGCCCGGCCAGGAGCGTGAGGTGGACGCGGTCGATCACGATCCGCCTCCCGGCCCCGCCCCGGGGATGCCCTCGGGCAGGGTGATGCGCAGCCGGCGGCCGACGAGCTCGACCAGCTCCGCGGGGCGGATGGCGCCGTTGGCGTCGGCCACCTGCCACCACAGCTCGGGGTCGCCCAGCTCGTTGGCCGCGATCAGGTCGAGGCGCTCGCCCGACGCCACCGGGTGCAGGCGCACCAGGGCGAGCTGCTCGGGGGCCACGATGAACCGCCGGCGGAAGTAGCGCACGACGGTGCCGTCGGCCGCGGTCGTCTCGCCGATGTCGACGTTGGCGTAGCGGCTGGTCGGCGGCAGGGCCGGCGGCTGGGGCGGGCGGGGCGGGTCGACGGTCACGGGATCCTCCTGATGCCGAGCTGCGACAGCTCGCCGACGACGCCCTGGGCCAGGCGCTCCTTCTCCCGGTGGTGGGCGAAGTACACCCCCGCCCCCCGGTGGCCGAGCTCGAGGTCGTTGACGGTGAGCACCCGCAGGCTCAGGCTGACCCGGGCCCGGATCGGGTTGAGGTTGCTGTCGAAGGCCTCCTCGGTCACCGAGAGCTCGGTCACCCGCACCGGCACCACCCGCTGGGCGCTCCACACGAACAGGGTGAGGGGCGCCTCGACGGGCGTGATCTCGAGAGTCCCCAGCGAGGCCAGGGTGATGTTCGACTGCACCGATGCGGACGACGGGTAGACGATCGACTCGAGCACGGCCAGCTGCGGGTGGAGCCCGAGGGTGGCGACGTCCGGGTTCTCGTCCGGCCGCTCCATCGAGTCGGTGGCGTCGATCTCCACCTCGAGCTTGATCGTCTCGATCGGCGGGCCCTTCAGGCGGAGGGCGTCGAGGCGATCACCGGACTCCGCCCCCGCCCCCTGCACCTGCAACGACCGGCTCAGGCTGTCCGGGTTGTACTGCAGGGCGATCACCTTGAGTATTTGCGCCGACTTCGGGTCGACCAGCACCAACCCGCCCCGCACCAACTTCGGGCTACCCGGGAACGAGCTCACCGGCGGGCCTTCCCGTAGTTCTCCAGGGCGAGGGACGCGACCTCTCGGACCAAGGGGTCGTCGTCCTCCTCGGCCAGGCGCTCGATCGCCGGGCGCAGCTCGGGCCACGCCGGCACGGTCGCGGCCAGGGCCGCCCGGCCCCGGACGATCGGGTCCTCGTGGTCGAACCCCTGACGAAACAGCTCGAGGAGCCTCGGATCTGCCGTCGGCGGCGCGACCGCCCCCAAAATCCCGAGCTTCTGGGCGAGCTCGTCCTCGTCGTCCGTCCCTGTTTCGGCGAACAGGCCGGGCATGTCGGCCGGCGCATACGTCGGGATGCGCTGCCGCAGCTCCTCGGCCGTCCGGTCCCGGTCGCCGCCTTCGACGACGAGGTGCTCGACCAGGAGCCCGGGATCCTCGAAGAGGTGGACCCGGGCGTCACCGACCTTCCAGGACTGGAGCAGACCCTCCTCCGGCGCCTCCTCGAGCTCCTCCGCGGTGGCTCCGAGGCGGGCGAGGACCTCCTCGATCTCGTCCCAGGTCACGTCCTGCTTCGGCACGAGGTACGCCTTGGTGCTCATGCCACCGCCTCGGCGTCCTCGCCGGGCCACATGATCGACCGCAGCCGTTCGAGCAGGTGCTCCTTGAACTCCCGGCGGATCCAGTCGATGCAGTCCGCTTCGGTCTTGAAGATCTCGGGATTGGCTGCCATCAGGACTTCCAGGTAGCGGATGGTGACGGCGCGCTCGCGCTTGAGGTGCGCTTCCGCGCTCAGCTTCTTGGCGCCCTTGAGGGCCGCCGGGTCCATGCGGGCCAGTCGGGCCTGCCCGGTTGCCCCGCCGGGCGACATGGGGTTCATGGTGGTCACGGCCTGCACCGGGGTCACCCCGTGGCCTATGAGGCTCCAACCCATGAAGGTCGTGGCGTGGGCTCCGACATGGCGCCCGGGCTCGACATGCGCGACGAGCCGGGTGATCGCGCCCAGCCGCGACAGCCGCTTCTGTCCGTCCTTGCCGGCGAAGGCGGCGTGCGTCGGCGTCTTGCGGCCCATCAGCGAGAACATCGCCTCGCGGATCTCGACGTCCGACATCCCCGCCTTCTTCATCTCCTTCAGGGCGTTCTGCACGTGTGGCTTGTAGTGGCCGCTGGCTCCGATGCCGAGCGTCTTGATGTGGCCCGTGGCGCTCGAGCTCAGCTGCTGCTCCCCCACAGCCACCCCGGGCGCGATCTCGACGTCCTCCCGCTGCCACTTCCCGCGGTAACCACTCTGCAGGCGGTCCGCCTCGGCTGCGGGTGACTGCCCGGGGCGGGCCTGGCCCGGCGCCCCCAGCCCGCGGGCGCGATCCTCGGCGATCTTGACCAGCTCGCCCCGGATGACGGCGTCCGCCATGAGCTCCTCGCCGACCTGGACGAGGATCGTGTGCAGCTCCCGGCCGAGCTTCTTGACCGCGGTGGCCACGATCGACTGGGGGTTGACCGTGGCGACGATCTGCGGGTGCCCGCCGCGGCCGACGGTCAGGGCCGACAGGCGGTAGCGGGCCCGCCAATAGCGCAGTTGGGCCCAGAGGCGCACCGACGACACGCCACCGGTGAGGAGCCGTTCGACCTGGGGACGGATGGCGGCCACGGCCCGGTCGAGCCGCTGCTGCGGCGTCTCCTTTTTCTTGTCTTGCTTCGCCTTCTTCTGCTTGCGCTTGTCGAGCCACTGCTTGCCCTTGTCGGCGACCTTCTTGCCCCCCCGGGCCAGGCCCTTGGCGGACGACGTGACGGCCTTGACGACCTTGGTCTTGGCCACCGCCTGGCCGGCCTTGGTGACGGTGGCCTTGGCGCCCTTGACGACCTTGGCGCCGGCGGTCTTGGCTGCGCCCACGACTTTTCCGGCAGCCGCCTTGGCCCCCTTGACGGCGGCGCCGGCGGTCTTCTTGGCCGCCCCGCCCACCTTCTTGAGGCCCTTCATGATCTTGGTGGCCATGGCCTTGAGGGTGCCGCCGACCTTCGATCCCGCCCCCTTGAGCTTGACCAGGACGAAGTTGGCGACGAAGTCGAGGACGGCGACTGCCACCGCCCCCACGAGCTGCCCGAACATCCCGGCCGGGTTCCCGGACTTCACCGACTTCAGGAAGGCGATGAACGTCTTGAACGCCTGGAGGATCCGTTGCGCCGCACCCCAGGCGGCCCGCAGCCCGTCGATGATGAGCTTGAGCCCCCCCAGGGCGGGGATGAGCAGGGCCGCCACCTTCTCGATGAGCAGCGAGATGATGATCCCCGGCAGGGACTCCTTGATGGCGGCCCACGCCATCTTCACGACCGCGGCGAAGGTGATGCAGCCCTTCACCAGGATGTCGAGGATCATCCTGCCGACCCCGACGACCTCCTCCACCTTCTCCTTGAACCACCGCTTCACGGCCGCCTTGAGGGCGGGCCAGGCGCAGTTCTTGAACCCGTCGACCACGCCGCCGCCGAGCCGCTTCAGCCAGTTGACGGGGCCCGACGCCACGTGGGCCGCGATCACCAGGAAGTCGCCGAACACGTCGGCAATGGCCTTGGCCAGGGCGATGACCCCCTTGACCACGCCCTCGACCACGCTGACGGCGGCCAGCAGCCCCGCCTCCAGCACGTCGAGCAGCTTGTTGAGGGCCTTGCCGAGGGCGTCGAGGATGGCGACCGCCGCCGCCTTGAGCTTGTCGGCCAGCTCGTTGACCTTGTCCTTGGCCGCGGCCACGCCCTTGTCGATGGTGGCGTTCCACTTGGCCCGGGCCTCGGGGAACCCGGCCAGGACGACGTCGCCCGCCGCCTTGAGGGCCTTGCCGCCGAGCTCGATGGCCGCCACCGCCAGCTTGCGGCCGGCCTCGATGGCCGCCACGGCCAGCTTCTGGACGGCCTTGATGACCTTGTTGACCGCGGCCCGGGCCTTGTCGAACACGAACTTGATGGCCGACTTGATCTTGTTGAAGAAGGAGGCGACCTTCGACCCGAGCCAGCTGAAGAAGCCGCCGCTGTCGGACTCCTTCTTGGCCTCCCGGCGCTTGTCGGCCGCGGTGCCCTCGGCCTCGGAGCGCTCCTTGGCGATGTCGCGGTTGCCGGCGTCGATCTCGGCCTGGGCCTTGGTGGCCGAGTCGGTGCGGGCGGACTTGACGCCCTTGTCGGCCGTCGTGGTGGCCTCGGTCGCCATCGACGTGCTCTTCGCCACGTGGCCCGCGTTCTCGTCCGCCCACTTCTGGCGGTTGGCATCCGCCTGACGTGCGGTGTTGCGGCGGAGTTGGCTCTGCTCGTCGCCGCTGGCCGCGACCGCCTCGTCCAGCTGCCGCTTGGAGTCGGCCTGGGCCGCTTCGTCGTCCGCCGCCCGCTTCTCCTTGGCCGCCACCATCTCCGTCTGCTGATCGGAGACGCTGGCCCGCACCTTGTCGGCGCCGTCCTCGTCGACCAGCTTGTCGATGACGACCGGCGGGACCTGGCCGATGTCGGGTCCGGCCGCCGCCGGTGCTCCGCCGGCCCGCCGCCGCCGCCTCCTCCGCCGCCGCCCGGCGCGGGGCCGGCCTCGATCTTGGCGGTGAGCGTCTCGGGCGGCGACGTGGGGATAGATGTCGCGGTCCCCGAAGTCCTGCATGACGTCCTTGCCCGCCTGGGCCTGCAACTCGGTGGTCGTGGTGACGACGGCGGTGGCCTGGGTGGCGACCCGATTCGGGTCGGCGTCACCGTCGAGGGTGAGCGTGGGGGTGGGGCCGGCGGTGGCGTGGAGGGCGGGGTCGGTGGTGGGCAGCGAGTCGACCGAGTCCCGCACGCGCGCCGCATCGGCCTCGGTGATCTGGGTGTCGCCGCCCAGCCGGGGTGCCGTGACCGCCGCGGTCGGCGAAGGGGGGAGCGGCGGGGGCTCGGCCGGGTCGACCGTGGTGCCCGGGCCGCCGGGGGCGAGCGTCGCTGACGGCGGGGTCGCCGACGCCGGGGGCTTCGGAGGGGCGGGCGGGGGGATGGAGGGGTCCCGGCTGGCGGGGACCCCCGACGGGCGCTCGGCGGTGGGCGGGGCGGCGGCCAGCTCCTCGTGCATGGTGGCGACCGACGAGGTGGCCGCGGCGTGGCTGGCGGCGATGGCGGCGGGGGCGGCGGTGGCCGGGAGTCGGCTGACCGTGCCGAGGACGGCGGCCGGGTCGGCGCCCGGGTCCGCGGCGGGAGCCTCCGGCGGCGGCTCCGTCTCGGCTTCGGCACCGCCCCCTCCCCCGCCGCCTCCGCCACACCCGGCGCCCCCGCCGTCGTCGGCGTCCTGCAGGGGGGCGGGAGCAGGGGCGGCGCACGGCGGGGCGGCCGCCTCCCCGGCCTCGGCGCCGGCCGGGCTCTCGGTTGTACCGGCCGGCTCGGGCTCGGCCGCCTCCTCGACGGCGAAGCCGGGGCTCCCGGACTCGGTGCCGATATCGGACGCGGCCGTTCCCAGGCCGGCCCCGGGCGCGGGGGCGACCGCCTCTGCCGCTTGCCGCGCATCTGTCTCGGGTTCCGCCGCCGGGGGGGCCGCGGCCGGCTCGGCCGGTGCCGAGTCCACGCTCGGGGGTCGCTGCGCTCGGGGCTTCCGTCACCGGCGGAGGGACGTCGGCGGCGAGGTCGGCAGCGGGCGGCGGCGGCTCGGGTGCCGCGGCACCCGTCGCGGCCTCGGGTGCGCGGCTCCGGCCGCGGCCTCGGCTGCGTCGTCGACGGCGGTCGGTGTCGCCTCGTCGTCGGGTTCGGGGGTCCCTTCCTCGGCGGTCCCGTGCGCCTCCGCTCGGCGGCCTCGTCCTCGGCGGACTGGTCGGGGCCGGCGACGGCGGGGGCGAGGGCCGCGGCCGTCTCGTCCTCGGCCGCGGGACCGGGAGCCGCTTCGGCCGCCGCCGGCGGTGCGACGGGCCCGGCCACCACTCCGCCCGCGGCGGCGTCCCCCGCCGGTCCGCCACCGCCTGCGTCCGGGGCCGGAGCCGGAGCCGGAGCGGTCTCCTCGGCGGTGGGGCTGGTCGCGTCGAGCTTCGCCGGAGCGGGACCCTCCTCCGCCTCCTCGTCCGTCTTCTTCGCCGCCACCGGGGTCGTGGGCTCGGGAACTGATCTCGGACGGAACTGCAGCCGCGGCGTCGGGCTCATCGGCCGGCGCCGCACCCGGTGGGTCCGGGGTCCGAGCGGTGGCCGGCGCCGCCGTGTCCGCGGTACCGGCATCGTCCTCGGTGGTGTCGGCCACATCGTCGGGGACGGTCCCGCCCTGGTCCACCTGCGGGGAGTGCCCACGGAACACGTCGGTGAGCTGGTCCCACAGGGAGCCGCCCCGGCGCTGCTCGACCTTGGCCAGCACCGCGGCGCGGACCGGGTCGGCCAGGCGGGCCATGGTCGACCGCAGGCGGCCCGCCACGGTCGGCCGGATCCCGGCGCAGCAGCCGCTCGACCAGCCCGAACAGGGCCTCGCCGATCGACACCCTCGCCGGCCGGGCCCGGGTGCCGACCGGGTTGGGCCGGCGTCCGACGGTCGGGGCGCCGAGCACCGATGGGCCGGCCGCCGATGATCCGGCACCCTCGGGTTCAACCCGGTCAACCGGCCGGCCCGCGGTCACGTCGTCGGCCGCCCGTTCGGCCTGGGCCTCCGCCGCGTGGTCGAAGTGGCGCACCGGCACGACGTCGGTCGACGACCCGCGGCGCCGGCCGGATCGGTGGCGTGGACCAGCTCGTGCACGAGCAGGCGCCGGCCGGCGACGGTGCCGGGCTGGTAGCGGCCCGCCGCGAACCACACGTGGTCGCGGACGGTGAACGCCTCGGCGTCGATGGCGTCGGCCAGCTCGGCGGACCGCTCGTCGGCGTGGATGCGGATGGCGCCCAGGTCGTGGCCCAGGACGGGCTCGAGCCGGCGGCGCACGTCGTCGGCGATGGGCACGCCGGGCGACGTGAGCCGTTCGAGATCGGCCAGGCCGGCGACCGCGTCCTCCGGCTGCGCCGTGTGCCGGGCGTGGGCCGGGGGCCACGCCGGCCGGCGATGGTGCCGCGCCGACGCAGGCGCGAGCGGAGCCGGCACCGCCACCCGGTCCGACCGCCGGGTCACGCCAGCGCCTCGTCGGGGCCGACGGGCATCGTCTCGGGACCGGCCGGTTCGGATTTCGGATCCGGCGCCTCGGCCGGAGCGGGGACGCAGGCGGCGGCCAGGCCCTCGTAGAACGCCTGGGGCAGCGGGCGACGGCCCAGGAGGATCTGCTCGAGGCGGTGGTCCGGCCACGGCTTGGGCCGGCCGTCGAGCCGGCGCATCTCCTGGCACGTGGGCAGCCGGTCGGCCAGCGGCGTCGTGGTCCCCGGCGCCTGCCGGGAGGACTGGTTGAGCGCCCCCCGCAGCATCCCCGGCACCTCGCCCGGCGTCACCAGCTTGGTGGAGTTGCCGAACAGGAGCTCCACCCTCCCGTTCGGCCGGCGACGGATCCCGAGGGCGGGGGCGCCGACGACGGGGACGTTGGGCCCGACCACCGTGACGTCGACCCGCCCGTCCTCGCCGATCGTCAGGTTGATCCCGCCCATGTCGGGCTGGCGCTGCACCGCCGCGGCCGCCGCGGGCTGGACCGCATGTCCTCCGGACGCCTCCGGGCCGGGGGACCCGTCGGCCACCCGGTCGGCTTGCGCCTCGGCGGCGGTCCCGGTGGGCCCGATGCGCAGGGAGCTGCCCGATGGGTTGGCCGGCTGGGCGCTCCGGCCCCGCTGCTGGACGGTGTGGGTCAACTCGTGGAGCAGGAGCTTGCGGCCGTCGGGGGTCCCGGGGCGGAAGCGGCCGGCGCCGAACACCACGTCGTGGCCCACGGTGAAGGCGCTGGCGTGCACCGACGCGGCGGCGTCGGCCGCGGTGCGGTCGGCGTGGATGCGGACGTCGCGGAGGTCGTGGCCCAGGCGGCCCTCGGCCTCGGCCCGCACGTCGGCGTCGAGGGGGCGGCCGGGCCCCCGCAGGCTCTCGTGCACCACCGAGGGGACGCTCTCCGGCTCGGGACCGGTCGCCGAGCGGGCCAGCTCGCCCTCGCCACACTTGGCGCACGGGCCCCCGCCCCCACAGGCGCACGAGCGCTGCAGCACTCCCCGCACGGGCGTCTCCCCCACCCAGTCGGCCGTCATCCGTCCGCCTCCGAGCGACGTATCGAGGACGATGCCGGCCACGGCCGATGCGATCGACCGCCCGAGATCCGAGGGCCGGCCGTCGGACGAAGGGAGCGTCGCCGGGGCCAGGCCGCGCCGGCGCTCGGACTGGGCGCCGGCCGCCTCGCCCGAGCGGATCCAGCCCGTCGACCGCCTCCTCCAGGCCGGCCTGCAACCCGTCGGCCACCAGCGCCCGCTCGCCCGGGGACACCTCGTCGCCGTCCAGCACCAGGCGGCCGATGCGCAGCGAGACCCTCGCCGGCGGGCGGCTCACTCCGCCCATCCCTTCAGCTCCCCCGCCGTGAGCGGCCGCTCGAGCTTGGCGTACTCGGCCCGGGCGCCCTCCCGGACGTGGGCCATGGTGACGACCGATCCGTTGTCGGCGGCGCGGTAGGCGGCGTGGAGGGCGATGTTGCGGATGGTCCCGCCGGGCACGTCGAGCTGGGCCAGGCGCCGGGTGTCGAGCTCGCCGACGGGCACCCGGTCCGGGAAGACGCGGTTCCAGATCCCCTCCCGCTGGCCGGCGTCGGGGTGGGGGAAGGTGACGATGAAGCGCAGCCGGCGGACGAACGCGGGGTCGAGGCTGGACCGCATGTTGGTGGTGAGGATGGCGACGCCGGTGTAGGTCTCCATCCGCTGGAGCAGGTAGCTGACCTCGATGTTGGCGTAGCGGTCGTGGCTGTCCTTGACCTCCGTGCGCTTGCCGAACAGGGCGTCGGCCTCGTCGAAGAGGAGGACGGCCCCGCCCCGCTCGGCCGCGTCGAAGACCCGGGCCAGGTTCTTCTCGGTCTCGCCGATGTACTTGCTCACGACCTGGCTGAGGTCGACGTGGTAGAGGTCGACATCGAGGTCGCTGGCCAGGACCTCGGCGGCCAGCGTCTTGCCGGTGCCGCTGGGCCCGGCGAAGAGGACGCTGACCCCCGCCCCCTTCCCCCCGCCCCACCGAAGCCCCACGCCTCCTGGACGACCGCCCGGTGCCGGGCCTGGCGGGCGATGTCGTGCAGGCGCTCCAACTCGTCCGCCGGCAGGACGATCGACGACCAGGTGGCCCGTGGTTCCACCAGCGCCGCCCGTCCCCCGAGGTCGGCCCGCCGCCGCAGGCGCGCCGCCCGCCAGAGGGCGTCGGCCAGGGGAACGCCCGTCGCCGCCGCCTCGGCCCGGGCCTGCACCGCCACCGCGCCCGTCGAGACCGGGTCGAGCACGAACGTGCCGGCCAGGCGCTGGATGGCCCGCTCGTCGAGTTGGGCCTCGCCCCGTTCGCCGGCATCGAGCACGTCCCGCCACTGCGCCACCCGTTCGTCCAACGTCGGCACGCCCACGTCGAGCGTCAGCAGCGGCCGGTCGACGTCGTCCCTGCTTCGCGACATCACGATCACGGTGAGGGCGGTGCGGGTCAACAGGCGGTCGACGATCCAACGGGTCACGGCGTCGGGGGCGCCGACGGCGGACCAGAGGTCGACCACCACGGGGAGCGGCGGTGAGCACGGCCTCCCGCTCCAGCCGGGCCACGAGGCCCTCCAGCTCGGGCCCCGGCGCCGGCAGGACGCTCGGATCGACGACGATCGCCCGGGTCGCACCGGAGGCGTGGGCCAGGCTGCGGGCGACGGCCAGCACCTGCTCCCGGTCGCCCCCGCAGAGCTGCACCGCCCGGCCGGTGAACGGGAAGGTGGCGTGCCAGGAGCGGAGGGCGACGTCGACGAGGGCGGCGTGGCTGCCGGCCAGGGGCTCGGGCCCCACCGCCACCGTCGTGGTGTACGGCGCCAGCCGGGCGTCCGCACTGTCGAGGCCGGTGACGAGGTGGAGGATCCGCTCGTCGAGGGTGAGCCGGGCCCGGGTCAAGGGGGTGGTGGCCCGGTCCACGTCGACCAGATGCCACCTCCGCAGCGGGGCGTCGGGGGCGAGGGCGCTCCAGTGGGCGCCCGGGAGGACGGCGAGGGCCAGGCCGAGGGTGGCGTAGGGCCGGTTGGCGTCGCCCTGGGCCGCGGCCAGGGCCGCCGGCAGGGCGCCGTCGAGGTCGGCCGCCCCGGCCAGGACGAGGGCGTCGCGCTCGAAGGGCGTGAGCTCGAAGGCCGCCGCCACCGCGTCGAGCGCGGGCACCGGCACCGCAACCGCGTACCGGATCCGCTTCCCCGGCCACTCCCCGACCGTGCGCCTCGAGCCGGCGGCGGAGAGCGGCGACGGCCGCCACCAGCTGCTCGCGGTTGTGGTCGACCCACGTCCGCTCGACGGTGGTCATGGGAGCGTCACCCGGGGCCCACGTACAGGCCGCCTGCATCCGACACCAGCCGGGTGGCGGCGCCGTCGACCTCCACGCTGACCAGGTAGTCGCCGGTGGCCACACCCACGACCGGCACCTCGATGGTGGCCGTGGTCTCGACCGCGTCCGCGTCGCGGGACGGGGCGGGTAGCACGTAGTGACGCGGTGGTCCCGCGCCGGTCTGGTCGAGCATCAGGCGCACCTTCTGGAGGCGACCCACCGCCGGCACCAGCGTGACCCGGACGGCGCCCTGCGTCACCGTGTCGTTGGCCACCAGGATGTCGACCGGCTCGATCATCGGGCCGCCCCCGTCGAGGGCGAACGACGGCCGGAGGAGGAACGCCCCGACGTTGGAGTCGGCCGCCGGGCGCAGGCCGGAAGGGCCGAAGTCGACGCTGTGCACCACCTGCACACCGGTCAGCCCGGCCCGGGCACCGGCGGGGACCTCGACCGAGACCCGTTGTGGCGTCGACCCCGCGGCCGGCGCCACGTCGACCGTCCCCGCGAACCGCAGCACCGTGTTCGGCGTGAGCAGCCCGTGCCCGGTGACGATGAGCTGGCCGCCGACCTCGGCCACGGTGGGGGCGACGTCGTTGATCCGGGGGATGGGCAGGGGGATGACCCGCAGCTGCGACAGCCGCACGGGCAGGGCCTGGGCGCCCGCTTCGTCCGGCCGCAGGACGACCACGGAGGCGCTGAACGCCAGCGACGGCCGGTACCGCTCGCCGAAGACCGACCACAGCTTGGAGATGTCGTCGATGCTCAGCTGCTCCGGCGCGAGGCGGATGATCTCCTCCTGGGCGTCGAGACCGGAGCCGCCGAGCAGGGCCGCCTCCGCCGCCGACAGCGTGCCGGGGGGTCCGCTGAACGTCGTGCGGACCACCTCGCGGGACAGGAAACGGGTGCCGTGCAGGAACAGGGCGGCGTGTCCCAGGAGGATCTCGGCGTGCAGATCGCCGCTGCCGTAGGCGCTGACCAGGTAGTGCAGGTCGAGGGCGAGCGGCGCCGCCGTCCGCCGGCCACCCTCGCTTCCGTGGGAGGGCAGCTCGGTGTTCTGCCAGCCCAGGTTGGGGGTGACCCGGTAGAGGAACAGGTTGAGGCCGGGCAGCTCCCCGTCCCCCACGCCGATCCGGTCGGGGGGCAGCGCCGACACCGTGGGCACGGCGCCCAGGGCGTTGCTCAGGCTGGCCAGCGGGAGGGCGTCCTGGAACAGGCGCCGGAGGACGGCCGTGGTGGCGGCGATGGCGGCGCCGTTGCTCACCGGGAACCCTCCTGGCGGCGGGCCAGGTAGTCGTCGAGGGAGAGCGCCGGCGCGGGGGCCGGCGCGGGGGCCCGGGAGGGAGCGGCGGTGCGGGGCATCCGCAGCTCGACACGGTCGATGGTGATCTCCACGACCGGGGCAGGGGGTGCCGGCTCGGGGTTGTGGCCCGCCGGACGGTCGGGTCCGGTCCGCCCGGGTGGCGGCCCGGGCGGCGGCGTGGAGTCGAGGCGGGGCCGGGCGAACACCGTCACCGGTGGACCGGCGGGAGCGACGGCGACGGCCCAGCCTGGCCTCGGCGCCGGCATCTCCGGGACGGACCGTGACGGTCGGGTAAGCGTCCGTACGCGGCGCGGGTGTCGGCCCGACCGGCGTTCCCGGCGAGGGCCGGACGAGCGCCACTTCGACGGCTCCGTCGTCCGACGAGGGCGACATCGGCGGCGACCCGTCCTCCACCGGAGCAGGGGCGTCGGCCCGGGCGTCGGAGGAAGCGCGGCGCGGGTCGGGGACCGCCGGCGCGATCTCGGTCCCGGGAGCGGGCCGGATGATCGACGGTGCCGGTTGCGGCAGTCCCCCGGGTGCCTCCTCTTCCCCCACACCCGCCGGTGGCAACGGGACCGGCGTCAAAACCGCCGGGGCGTCGACCTCGGCCTCCGTCTCGAGCGGAGTGACCCCGGCACCGGCCGGGGTCGAAGGTTCGGCCAGGGCCCGCTGGGCCAGGCGGGTGAAGAGGTCGGGGGTCACGCCAGATCCAGGTACAGCCGCCGGCGGGCGGGGCCGAGGGCGACGATCTCCTGCTCCGACCAGCCGTAGCGCCGGGCCAGGGCGTCGACTTCCAGCAGCAGGGTGCGGGCCCGGATGGCCATCTCGCTCCACACGAAGGCGGCGACGTCGAGCGCCGCCTCGATGGCCCGGCCGCACCCCAGGCACGACAGCCGGGTGCGGACGTCGGTCCACGGGTCGTGCGCCTCGAGCGCCTCGCCGAGCGCCCCGACCTCGGAATCGGTGAGGCTGCCGACGGCCGCGTCGCGGCCGTCCCGGGTGACCGACAGCACGCACCGCCCGATGAGAGCAGCGCGGGCGTCTGCGACGGTCCTCGCCCCGGCCACCGCATCGAGGTCGGCCCCCGTGAGGGGGCGGGCCACGACGACGGTGTCGCCCACCGTCACCGTCACCACGTCCGCCGCGGGCGCCGGACCGGCCCGGACGTCGGCCACGTCCACCGAGAACTCCAGCATCTCGCCGCACGCCGGGCAGGTGGCGAGGCAGGTGAGCGTGGGGCCGATGAGGCGCAGCCGGGCGTCGAGCAGCAGGCCGTCGCGCTGGCCCAGGGGCAGCGCCACCAGCTCGGCCGGGTCGCTGTCGGGATAGGCCGCCGCCAGCATGGCCCCCGCCCGCGCCCGCGGCCGCTCCTGTCCGGCGGACCACATCTCCAGCAGCCGTTCCCCGGCCAGCACGCCGGAGGTCATCGCCCGTTGCCTGCCGTGCCGGCGCGGTCGGAGGGGATCAGTTCGCCCCGTCGAAGATCGGCTCCAGCGGTTCGACGACCTCCTCGTCCCGCTCCCAGCCCTCGTTCTCGATCTTCAGGTGCTGGATGGCGACCGCGTTGGCGTTGGCGTCGAGATCGGGAAGGGCCTGGAACTCCGACACCCAGCACCGGTATACCCGGTAGGCGATGGCGAGCTGGCCGGCCTCGTTGTAGACCTCGAGGGTGATGTCCTTGCGGAAGTCCCTCAGCGACGTCTCCGCCCCCAGCCCGCTCCCCCAGTTCCACACCTTGTTGGCCCACAGCTCGAACTCGCGGTCGTGGGTGACGCCCCGTTCCAGGGTGATCGGCTCGTACTCGGTGCGGCCGGGGGCCTTGCGGGTGGAGCTGGGGTCGCCGCCGTCGCGGTGCTTGACCACCTCGGTGGTGCGCTTCAGGGCGCTCACCTTGGATACGCCGGCCACGTAGCGCCCGTCCCACTTCACCCGGAACTTGAAGTTCTTGTAGGGGTCGAACCGGCTCTGGTTGACGATGAACTGAACCATCGGATGCTCGCTCGCTTTCTCAGGTCGTCGCTTGAGCGGTGAGCTGCTGGATCTGGATGACGACGAACTCGGCCGGTTTCAGGGGGGCGAAGCCGACGAGGATGTTGACGATGCCGAGGTCGATGTCGGCCTGGGTGGTGGTCCGGCTGTCGCAGCGCACCATGTAGGCCTCGCGGGGGGTCGTCCCCTGGAACGCCGACTTGCGGAACAACGAGTGCATGAAGGCGCTCACGTTGAGCCGGATCTGGGCCCACAGGGGCTCGTCGTTGGGCTCGAACACGACCCAGCGCAGGCCCTGCACCAGGCTCTCCTCGATGTAGAGGGCGGTCCGCCGCACCGGCACGTACTTCCACTCGGAGGCGAGCTGGTCGGCGCCGTCGGTGGTGCGGGCCCCCCACACGACGTCCCCGAAGACGGGGAAGGTGCGCAGGGCGTTGACCCCGGCCGGGTTGAGCACGCCGCTGTCGGCGTCGGTCATCGGCGCACCCACGATCGACGCCCCCCGTATGCGGGCGTCGGTGCCGGCCGGGGCCTTCCAGATGCCCCGCTCCGAATCGGTGCGGGCGTAGATGCCGGCGATCGTCCCGCTGGCCGCCACCTGCCGCAGCCGGTTGCCGGCGAGGGGATCGGGCGCCTCCAGGCGGGGGAAGAACACGGCGCTGTTGCGGTCGCGCAGCCCGGGGCCGCCCAACCACGTCACCATCTCCGCCCGTTGGTCGACCCCCACCGGCGGGTCGACGATCAAAAAGGCGCGCCGGGCCCGGCAGAACGTGGTGGCCGCCCCCACCAGGGCGTTCGCGTTCGGCGTGGGGGCGGCGGCCGTCCCGTCGAGGTCGGCCATGCGGGGGATGCACAGGAGGTTGAACACCTGGGGGGCGATGGCGTCGAGGGCCGGCAGGGCGTCGGCCAGCTCCGGGCCGGACGGCAGGTTGCCGTCGCTGCCACCCGCGAGGGAGGTGAAGCCGGCGGCGGCCGGGTTGGCGAGGGTGGCGGCGGCCGACAACCCGGCGCCGGTCGTGGTGGGAAGGGGGCGGCCGACGTCGTCGGGGTTGTCGCCGATGTCCGCCACCTCCACCAGCCGCGACGCGTTGTTCACCACGTCCAGCGCGTAGGTGGGGCCGGCGTCCAACGACAAGTTGCGGTGCACCTCGGTGGCGACGACCCGCGGCTGTCCCTGGACGGTCGCCACCTGGCGCACGACCAGGTTGAACGACGTCGGCGAGCCGCCCGCCTCGACCCCGACCTGCACCTGCCGGCCCCAGACGCCCTGGTTGGCGGCGTCGACCCGGAGCAGGTCGTCGGCCCCGTTCACCAGGGTGAACGTGGCCGGCGCGGGGGCGCCCCCCGCCACGCGGAGGATGAACGCCGTTCCCCCACCGTTGGTGAAGAACTGGAGCAGCCCGTAGCTGGCCTCGCTGCGCTGGTCGAGTCCCCCGTAGATGCGGGCGAACTCCTCGAAGCTGTCGACCCGCACCGCCTCGTTCATCGGTCCCCGGGCGAAGAAGTCGACGAACGCGGTGTTCGACGTGCTGACACCGGCGATGGGTCGAACCCCGCTCGGGATCTCCTCGACGTAGACGCCGGGATGGGTGAGGGCGGTTGGCATGCAGTGCTCCCTTCAGGAACGTCCGGTCACGTCACACCCGGGCCTCGACCGCCGACCGGATCGTCCGGCGCAGGCCGCGGGGGGACACCTCGTCGACGGGGATGAGATCCGTCTTCACACTGACCATCCAGGCCTCGCGACCGTCGGTGCTCAACGCCAGGACGACGAGGTCGGGATGGTGCACGGCGACGTGCGAGACCGCCATCTCGTCCTCCACGCCCTCGACGCCGGCCACCAGGGCGTGGACGTCGGTGGGGGTCAGCAGGGTGGTGAGGGTCGAGTGGGAATCTCTGATCGGGGCCGCGTCGGTCGCGGTGACGACGAGCTCCGGTGGCTGATGGAGGGCCTCGAACACGACATCGGAGAGCAGCCGGGGAAGACCCGCCACCACCGTCCGGATCGGCACCCCGCAACAGTGGCGGATGGCGACGAGCCCGGAAATGGGTCATCGGGAGCGGTCGGGGACCGCAATCCCCTGGACCGAACGGTTCATGCCGGCATAGTCCGTTCAACCCCTTCCACCGCCGCCCGGAAGGTGGTTTCATGGTGGCGGCGCGGTCTCCGGGGGCGGGTGGCCGGCGCGAAGATCCCCGGGACGACGTGCGAAGGAGGAGTGATGGCGGACATCACCAGTGGAGATCCCGACTTCGGCTTCGGTCTGCCGCGGCCGGTGCGGGTGCTGGTCGTCGACGACATCCTGCTGACGCGGGAAGGCGCGGCCGAGATCCTCCGCCGGTCGACATGGATGGAATGGGTCCGGTGCTGCGCCGACCTCGAGGAAGCGGCCCGGCAGCTACGGGCCGAGCCGGCCGACGTCGTGCTGGTGAACGCGGCCACGATCGACGTCGAGGCGGCCATGCGCGAGCTGGCCGCGGCATCGGGCGGCGTGGGCGGCGTGGCCGTCGGGGGGCGTGGCCGTGGTGGCGTTCGGGGTGGCCCACGAGTCCGACGACATGCTGCGCTGCGTCGAGTTGGGCCTGGCCGGCTTCGTGCTGCGCTCGGCTCCGGTCGAGACCATGCTCGAGGTCCTGGCCGGCGTGGCCGCGGGCCGGCCCCAGTGCCCCCAGGAGGTCGTACCCCTGTTGCTGCAATGGGTGGCGTCGCGATCGGCCGCCCCCACCGCCGGCGAACGGTGCCTGCTCACCGCGCGCGAGCGTCAGGTCCTCGAGCTGATCGAGGGTGGTCTGTCCAACAAGGACATCGCCCTCCGCCTGGGCATCAAGGCCCACACGGTCAAGAACCACCTCCACCACGTCTACGACAAGCTGCGCGTGAGCACCCGCGGCGAAGCCGCCGCCAAGGCGCGCGCCGCCCGTGTCGCCGCCCCTCGCTCCGAGCCCGCGGTGATGGGCCGGACGGGCTGACCCGAGTTCGTCGCCGCCGGGCGCGTCCGGCGGGCGGTGCGGTCGGCTTGGGACCGAGATATCCTTACGTTGGAGAACAAGTAAGGAGGACCCCTAGGTGGATGCCGCGGCCAGGATGACGTCGAAGGGTCAGGTCACCGTACCCAAGGTCGTCCGGGACGCCCTGGGGATCGAAGCCGGCGACGAGGTCGTGTTCCGCGTCGAGGGCAACCGGGCCGTGCTGGCCCGGACTCCGGACTTCCTCGATCTGGCCGGCTCGATCAAGGTGCCCGCCGCGAAGCGCAACGTGGCGTGGGACGAGGTGATCCGCCGGACGAGAACGGCCCGGGCTGCGTCGCGTCGGTGAGCGCCTTCGTCGACACGAACATCCTCGTTCGCCACCTGACGGGCGACCCGCCCGACATCGCGGCTCGGGCGACGGCATACCTCGGGAGTGAGAACGAGCTGCTGCTCACAGACCTGGTGGTCGCCGAGACCGTCTACGTCCTGGAGTCGTTCTACAAGGCTCCCCGTCAGCAGGTGGCGGAGGCCGTCCGCTCCCTGATCGCGTTCGTCTCGATCGTGTGTGTCGATCCCGCACTCCTACTGCGGGCCACGGAGGTCTATGAGACCGACCGGATCGACTTCGCCGAGGCGTACCTGGTTGCGTGCGCCGAGAGCACCGGCATCGGCGTCATCGCCTCATTCGACCGATCGCTGGACCGAGTCTCCAGCATCGAGAGGATCGAACCGCCGGCGACTTGAGTTCCCGTGGATGCCGCCGACGGGCTGTTGGTCACAAAGGCAGCCAGCGCCATCTCCGCCTCCCCTTGGTCCCCCGGAATGTCTGAGACTTCCAGACTTCCTGCCCGTCAGCGGCTCACGGCCGCCGTAGACCGAGTCGCCACAGTCCGGACGACCTCCGGCCTGCTGGGCCTCCGCCATCGCCTTGACACTCGCAGGGACCCACCCTGCAGAACGCCCGTCGAGACGATGGCGCATTTGGCTAGAGGCCGCCGGCTCATTCGGCGACATCGCACGGACGACTTGACAGCACGGCGGGAGATGTCCGCCCGGCAGGTGGCCGAGCACGGCCTGCGCCGCTCAACGCGTGCTGGTGGACGGTTGTGTCGCGGGAAGAGGTAGTGGTGATCCCGGCGAAGTTGGTCGGCTGGCCGAGTCGTCGTACAAGGCCGCTTGATGTTCCGCCGAAGGGAAATTGTCGCCGGCTAATAGCGAAATGCTACTTGCATAGCGAACGTATGTTCGATACAATAGCCGGGTGGACGAGGGGCCGAACAGCGAGGCGGTCGTCGCCGAAATGGAGGATGAGATAGCCGAGGTCTGCGGGGTGATGAACGCAGCCGTCGGGCGGTTGGTGGGGCTCATCGCCCGGGTGCTCGAGACCGAGGCGTGGCAGGGGGCGGGCATCTCGTCTGCCCCGCAGTGGGTGGCGTGGAAGTGCGGGGTGTCGATGGTCCGGGCCCGGCGGCTGGTGGCGATCGCCCGGCGCCTGGGTGAGCTGCCCGAGACGAGGGCGGCCATGGAGGCGGGAGAGCTGTGCGAGGACCAGGTGGCGGTCATCTGCCGCCACGTTCCGGTGGGTGTCGACGCCCAGGCGGCCGAGCTGGCCCGCTCGGCCACGGTGGTGCAGCTGGGGCGGGTGCTGGGCAGCTACGCCTTCGAGGACAAGAAGTCGTCCCCCGAGGCGGCGCCGGAGGTCGTCGACGAGCCCCGGTGGGTGAGCTTCGGCCACGACGACCGGGGGTCGTGGACGCTGTCGGCCAGGTTGGCGGCCGACGAGGGGGCGCGGGTGGAACGGGCCCTGTCCTCGGCCCGGGACGAGCTGTTCCGCTCCGGCGAGCACGAGGCGGGCGCCCGGCCGGCACCGGCGGACGTGAGCTGGGCCGACGCCCTGGTGGCGGTGGCCGACCGCTCACTTTCCCCGGGGGCGTCGGGCCGGGCGCAATCCGACCGTCACCTGGTGCTGCTCCACGTCGACACCGGCCCCGACGGCCACACCGGGGGGCACCTGCACCTCGGGCCCGCCCTCAGCGAGGGGCTGCGCCGCTTCGTCGGCTGCGATGCCCGGCTGCGGGCGGTGATCGAGTCCGGGGGCCGGGCGGTGAGCGTGGGGCGGGCCCTGCGCACGGTCCCCGACCGCACCCGGATGGTGGTCGAAGAACGCGACCGGGGGTGCCGGGTGCCGGGCTGTGACCGCAACCGGTGGTTGCACATCCACCACATCGAGCACTGGGAGGACGGGGGTGGCACCTACACCGCCAACCTGCTGGCTCTCTGCCAAAAACACCATCGGCTGCACCACCTGGGCCGCCTCGGGATCAGGGGCAATGCCGACGAGCCCGACGGCATCGAGTTCACCGACGAACGGGGCCGTCGCCTCGACGCCAGCGGCCGTCCGGCGCCACCGGGTCAGCCGGCGAACGAGGCCGCCCGGCGCCTCGGCATCCCACTCGGCACCTGGTCGCATCCCACCGGTGAGCCACTCGACCCGTTCTACGTCGACTTCGACGAGCGGGCCGGGTGAACTGCCGTGACGCGTACCGACGATTGGAGCGGACGACGGGATTCGAACCCGCGACCCCAACCTTGGCAAGGTTGTGCTCTACCACTGAGCCACGTCCGCGATGTGCGGTCAGCCTACCAAACGGGATCCGGCGGTGGCATCCGTCCTACCGACCGGTGTGGCCGAAACCGCCCTCGCCCCGGTCCGACGGGGGGAGATCGGCGACCTCGACGAAGGAGGCCTCCTCCACCCGTTGCACCACCAGTTGGGCGATCCGGTCGCCCCGGCGGACGACGTAGTCGCCGGTGCGGGCGGTGTTCACCAGCGCCACCCGCAGCTCGCCGCGATACCCGCAGTCGACCAGGCCGGGGGCGTTGAGGACGGTGACGCCGTGGCTCACGGCCAGGCCGCTGCGGGGCAGCACGAAGCCGGCGTAGCCGTCGGGGATGGCCACCGCCACGCCCGTGGGCACGACCGCCCGACCGCCGCCGGCGGCAAGCAGCACGTCCTCCCGGGCCACCAGGTCGGCCCCCGCGTCCCCCGAACGGGCGTAGGCGGGCGGCGGCAGGTCGGGGTCGAGGCGGACCATCGGGATCTCGATCATCGGGAGCCAGTCATCGTGGGGCAGCCTACGATCGCCTGGTGCTCGCCTGGATCGACCTGGAGATGACCGGGCTCGACCCGTCCACCGAGGTGATCGTCGAGATCGCCGTCCTCGTCACCGACGACGAGCTCGAGATCGTGGCCGAGGGTCCCGACGTGGTCGTCTCCCAGACGGCCGACAAGCTGGCCGCCATGGCCGATGTGGTGCGGCGCATGCACGCGTCCAGCGGGCTCACGGTCGCGGTGGAGGCGTCCACCACGTCACTGGAGGACGCTGGGGCCCAGGTGCTCGACTTCCTGCGCCGGCACATCCCCCAGCCGGGGACGGTGCCGCTGTGCGGCAACTCCATCGGCACCGACCGGCGCTTCCTGGCCGCCTACCTGCCCGACCTCGAGAACTTCTTCCACTACCGGTCGATCGACGTCTCGACGGTGAAGGAGCTGTGCCGGCGGTGGTATCCCGAGGTCTACGCCGCGGCCCCGTCCAAGGCCAGCGCCCACCGGGCCCTCGACGACATCCGGGAGAGCGTCAAGGAGCTGCGCTACTACCGGGAGTCGATCTTCCGGCCGCCGCCGCCGCAACCGCCGCAACCGCCACCCCCACCCACGGCGTGACCCGCTGGGCCTACCTCGAGCATCCGGGGCCGCTGGCGTTCGCCCATCGGGGAGGGGCCAGCGAGTTCCCGGAGAACACCATGCTGGCGTTCGAGAGCGCCGTCCGGCTCGGCTACCGGTACCTCGAGACCGACGTGCACGCCACCGCCGACGGGGTGCTGGCCGCCTTCCACGACGACGTGCTCGACCGGGTCACCGACCGGACCGGGCGCATCCTCGACCTCCCCTGGTCGGAGGTGTCCCAGGCGCGGATCGGCGGCGAGCCCATCCCGCTGCTGGAGGACGTCCTCGGGGCGTGGCCCGACGTCCGGGTGAACATCGACGCCAAGACCGACGCCGCCGTCGCCCCGCTGGCGGCCGTGATCGAGCGGACCGGCGCCCACGACCGGGTGTGCGTGGGATCGTTCTCCGAGGGACGCCTGCGCCGCTTCCGCCGGCTGACCGGCGGCCGGGTGTGCACGTCGATGGGCCGGCTGGCCATCGCCCGCCTCCGCACCGCCAGCTTCGGGCCCCCGACCTGGCCTTTCGGTGCCGGCTGCGTCCAGGTGCCGGTGCGGCGGGGTCGGATATCCATCGTCGACCCCCGGTTCGTGGCTGCCGCCCACCGCCGCGGCCTGCCGGTGCACGTCTGGACCATCGACGACCCGGTGGAGATGGGCCGCCTCCTCGACCTCGGCGTCGACGGCATCATGACCGACCGCCCGGCCACCCTCCGGGAGGTGTTGGAGGGGCGGGGCCAGTGGTCCGGGCGAGAAGGTTGACCGTCCCACCCCCTCGGTAGCCTCCCGGTGGATGGGAATCGAGCTCACCGTCGAGCAGCGGCGGGTGGTCGACCACGCCGGCGGCCGCTTGCGGGTCGTCGGCGGCGCCGGCACCGGCAAGACCACCGCCCTGGTGGCCCGCTACCGCCACCTGGTCACCGGCTGCCGGGCGTCGTCGGTGCTCGTGCTGTGCCGCAACCGGGCGGCCGCCGGGCGTTTCCGCGACACGGTCCTGCCGTCCCTGGCCGGCGGGTTCGACGCGTTGCCGATCACCACCTTCTTCGGACTGGCCTACGACCTGGTCAACCGCCGTTCCGGTCCGGTCACGCTGCTCACCGGGGCCGAGCAGCGTCACCTGGTGGCCCGGCTGCTGGCGGACGAGGACCCGGCCGACTGGCCCACCCTCGGGCACCTCCTCGGCCGCCCCGCGCTGGTGGGCGAGGTCGCCGAGGGGCTGCTGGCACTGCCGGACCCGGACCCGAGCGGGCCCGACCCGGGGCCAGTGGCCCGCCCCGCCCCGTGGCCGGAGCTGGCGTCCTTCGCCGGCCGGTACCGGCGGACGCTCGCCGCCAGTGGCCGCGTCGACGCGTCCGGGCTGCTGGCGCAGGCCGCCCGCCTCCACGACGACCCGGCTGTGGCCGCCGCCGAGCGGGCGAGGTTCCGGCACGTGCTCGTTGACGATTTCGAATCGGCCACGCCGGCGATGGCCGTCCTCCTCGACCGGCTGGCGGGCGCCGACGCCGGTGGAATCGAGATCGACATCGTGGTGGCCGGCGACGGTGGACACCCGGCCCGGTTCCCGGCGGATGTCGACGTCGAGTTGAGCCACCCGTTCCGGCGTCCGCGTCCGCCCGTCCTCGTCACGACCAGGCACCCGTCGCTGGAGCCCGAGGCGGTGGCCGGCGAGCTCCTGGCCGCCCACGCGGCGGGCGTGGCCTGGTCCGACATGGCGGTTCTCGTGCGCCGGCCCCGGCACCGGGCGGGGGCGATCGTGCGGGCCCTCGCCCGCCACGGCGTCCCCACCCGGGCGCCGGCGATGGTGGTCGCCGGCGACGACCCGGTGGTCGGCAGCGTGGTCGACATGCTCCGGTGGGTCGACGGCGACGCCACCGCTCTCGACCGCCTCCTGGTCAGCCCCCTCTCCGACCTCGACGCCATCGAGGCCCGCCGGGTGCGGGGCCAGGCCCGGGCCGCCGGCACCCCCCTCGAAGACCATCCCCGCCTCGCCCCGCTGGTCGCCCTGCGCGACGACCTGGCCGCAGCCACCGCCACCGCCACCGCCACCCCCGCTGACCTGGCCTTCCAGGTGTGGCAGCGGGCCCTCGGGCACCTGGTCGACAGCGGCGTGCTCGACGGCCTGGTCGCCTTCGTCGACGCCCTCCAGCGGGAGGCGGAGCGCAATCCCCACCACCGCCTGACCGACGTGTTGGCCATCCTCGACGATCCGGGCCTCGAGAGCGACCCGTGGCGGGTCGACGCCGCCGCCACCGGTACCGGGGCCGAGGCCGTCACCGTCACGCCGATCGCCCAGGCCGCGGGGCGGGAGTGGCACACGGTCGTGATCGCGGGCTGCGTGGAGGGGGAGCTGCCGTCCCTCCGCAGCCGGGGCCGCCTGTTCGAGGTCGACGACGACCCCGCGGCCGGCTCCGCAGAACGTCGCCGCCTCCTCCTGGCCGAGGAGCGACGGCTGTTCGCCATGGCCTGCGCCCGGGCCACCGCCCGCCTGGTGGCCACCGCCGGCCCCGAGCCGGGCGTGCTCCTCAGCCGGTTCGTCGAGGGATGGGAGACGGCCGACGTCCGCATCCCCGCGCCGCCCGGGCGGGCGCCGGCGTTCCGCCGCCCGACCGAGAGCACGGTGCCGATCGTCGGCGGCGCCGGGTTGACGCTGTCCGCCACCCAGCTCGACACCTACGACGACTGCCCGCTGCGCTACGCCTACCGCTACGGGCTGCGGGTGCGCGACGAGGGCGGGGTGCGGGCCGACCTGGGCTCGCTCGTCCACGAGGTGCTGGCCCGGTTCCTCGACCCGGCGACGGCCGGCGAGCACCCCCGTACCCGTCAGACGCTCATGGCCATGGCCGAAGAGATGTGGCGCCACGACATCGCCCGCTACCGGCCCCAGGTCGACGAGGCCCGGCGCGACTTCTCCGCCATGCTCGACACCTGGTGGCAGTTCGAGGGCCAGGGAGAGCTCGCTCCCGAGGTTCTGGCCGTCGAGCGCTCCTTTGACATCCAGGTCGGCGAGAACCGGCTGCGGGGGTCGATCGACCGGGTCGACCGGGTGGAGCGGGCCGACGGCACCTTCGGCATCCGCATCGTCGACTACAAGACGGGCAAGAAGGAGCCCCGGCCGGGCGAGACCGACGAGAACATCCAGCTCGCGGTGTACCACCTGGCCGCCACGAGAGACCCGGGCCTGGCCGCCCACGGACCCGTCACCCAGCTCCGCCTGCTGTTCCTGCGCTCGATGCGGGCCTTCGACCAAGAGGTCACCGAGGGCCACGCCGAGCGCACCGAGCAGCGCGTCCTCGACGTCGCCCGGCGCATCCGGAACGAGGAGTTCGCCCCCTCGGTCGACGCCAACTGCCGGTGGTGCTCGTTCCAACGCCTGTGTCCCATCCAGCCCGAGGGCCGCCAGGTGGAGTCGTCGTGGCCGTGACCTCCGCCGGGACCGGAATGGGGTTCGACCCCACGCCCGAGCAACGGGAGGCGATCGAGGCCCCGCTGGAGGCCCAGCTGCTCGTGGCGGGGGCGGGCGCGGGCAAGACCACGGTGATGGCCCAGCGCATCCTGCACCTGGTGCGGACGGGCGCCGTCCGCGACGACCAGGTCCTCGGGCTCACCTTCACCAACAAGGCGGCCCAGCACCTGAAGCTGGCGGTGCGCTCCGTGCTCGGCCCCGACGCCGACGTCACCGTCGCCACCTACCACTCCTTCGGCGCCTCGCTGGTGGCCGACCACGGGCTCGAGCTCGACCTCGCCCCCGGCACCCAGGTCCTCAACCGGGCCCAGTCGTGGCAGCTGCTGTTCGCCGTCTTCGACGAGTTCCGCTTCGACCGCCGCAGCAGCTTTTCGCCCGAGTTCGTCCTCAACGACGCCCTGGCCCTGGCCTCCCGTTGCGCCGACCACCTGGTGCCGATCCACGTGGTGGAGGCCGACTGCCGGCTGGTGATCGACAACGGCCGGTGGAAGTCGATGCGCGACACCGCCGCCTCCCGGTTGGAGCTGTGCCAGGTGGTGGCCGCCTACGAGCGCCGCAAGCGGGAGCGCAACCTCCTCGACTTCGGCGACCAGGTGGGGCTGGCCGTCCGCCTCCTCACCGAGTATCCCGAGGTGGCGGTCGAGATGCGCAACCGGCTCCCGGTGGTGCTCCTCGACGAGTACCAGGACACCAACTTCGCCCAGCGCCGCCTGCTCCAGCTCCTCTACCCGCCCGGGTCCGCGGTCACCGCTGTGGGCGACGACATGCAGTCGATCTACGCCTTCCGGGGCGCCCACCTGGTGAACATCCTGCACTTCAAGGACCACTTCCCCCCGGTGCGGATCCGCCAGCTGCAGACGACGTTCCGGTTCGGGGAACGCCTCGGCTTCCTCGCCAACCGCATCCAGGACCAGGTGGGAGAGAGCCTCCAGAAGGTCATGCGACCGGGCGACGACGCCCCCGACACCGTCATCGAGTGCTTCCTGGCCGCCGACGACGCCGAGGAGGCGGCGGCCATCGCGGCCGACATCTCGTCCCGGATGGGCTCGGCGGGGGTCGGCTCGTGGTCCGACGTCGCAGTCCTGTGCCGCAAGCGCCGGCTGATCCAGCCCGTCGTGGCCGCCCTCGAGGAGCGCAGGATCCCGGTGGAGGCGGTGGGCACCAGCGGCCTGCTGCAGCGGCCCGAGGTGGTCGACGTCGTCGCCTGGCTGGAGGTGCTGGCCGACCCCTCGGCGTCCGTCGCCCTCCTGCGCCTGCTCGCCGGCCCCCGGTACCGGATCGGGCTGCGCGACCTGGCCGTGCTGTCCCATCACAGCCGCCACCTGGGCCGTTACGACGACGCCGTCCAGGCCGAGGCCGAGGCCGACGCCCAGGCCGCAACCCCCTCGTCCGACGACGAGGCCCCGCTCGGCACCGCCATGGCCCTGCCCCCGACGGTCGAGACGATCCTCGCCGACGCCCTCTCCGATCTCGACGGCATGGATCAGGGGGCCACCTCCGGCCTGAGCGCGGAGGCCCGCGACCGCCTGGGCGCCTTCGACCGGGAGCGCCGGCACCTGGCCGACCAGGCCCGCAGCCTGCCCGTCCTCGGCCTGGTGGAGGCGATCCTGGCCCGCACCGGCCTGTGGCAGGCGGCCGGCACCCTCGGGCGCCAGAACCTCCTGCGCTTCCTCGACCTGGCCGAGCGCTTCCAGCCGGTGGAGGGCGACCCCGGCCTGGTCGCCTTCGTCGAGTACCTCCACCTCCTCGACGAGTCGGAGGAGGACCTGGCCGAGGCCCACCTGGGCGACGCCGACGCGGTGCGGGTGATGACCATCCACCAGGCCAAGGGCCTGGAGTTCGAGACGGTGTACGTGCCGGGGATGGCCGGGGCCCGGGGGCCGTCGCGCATCTTCCCCGACGGGCGGCCGGGCGAGAACGCCATCGGCAACTCCTCGGCCCTGCCGTGGTGGCTCCGGGAGGACGACGAAGGGTTCCCGCCGATCGGCACCGCCCGCCTGGGCGACATCGAGGAGGTCATCCGCCGCCGCAAGCTCGACGAGGAGTGGCGCCTCCTCTACGTGGCGTGCACCCGGGCCCGGCGCCGGCTGGTGTGCTCGGCCGCCCACTGGTACCCCGGCGCGGCCGAGCCCCAGGGACCGTCGGAGTTCTACGACTTCGTCGCCGGCCAGACCGACATCGTCCGCGAGTGGTTCCGCCACGAGCCGGCCACGGTCGATCCCGAGGTGGCGGCCAAGGAGCGGTTCCGGGCGGCGGCGGCCCGCCGGTACCCTGATCCGGTGGCGTCCGAGCTGGCGGGGCAGCTCCGCCTCGATTCCGTGCTCGACGATGCCGACGCCGGCGGCGGCCCTGCGGCGGCTGCGGCGGCCGCCGGCCGCCGGCGGCAGGCCCCCACCACCCTGTCGGTCACCGGGCTGGTCACCTACGCCCGCTGCCCGAAGCAGTTCTACTGGAGCGTCGTGCGCCCCCTCCCCCGCCGCTCGTCACCGGCGGCCCGGTTGGGCACCGAGGTCCACCGGTGGATCGAGCAGCGGGCCGGCCGCCAGCTCCGCCTCCTCGAGCCCGACGGCACCGGGCCGGCCTGGGACGGCGACGCCGACCTCCTGCCGGCGGGTCCCGGCGTGGCCGCCCGGCTCGAGGCCTCGTTCCTGGCCAGCCCGTGGGCCGCGCTCGACCCGGTGCGGGTCGAGGCCCCCTTCGTGCTCGCCCTCGGGGCCCACCTGGTGCGGGGCCGGGTCGACGCCGTCTACGAGCGCGACGGTCGGCTGGAGCTGGTCGACTTCAAGACCGGCCGGCCCCACGCGGGCGACGACGGCGGGGCGTCGGTGCAGCTCGACCTCTACGGCCTGGCCGCCCTCTCGACGTGGGCCGCCGACCCCGCCCGCCTGCGCACCACCTACTGCTGGCTGCGCACCGACGGCCCGCCCGTCGTCGAGAGCTCGGACTGGGATGCAGCGGTGGCGGAACGGGTGCGCCTCCGGGTGGGCGACACGCTCGACGCCCTGGCCGCCGGCCGCTGGCGGCCCACCCCCGGACGATGGTGCGCCGGGTGCGACTTCCAGTCCGTGTGCCCCGAGGGGAATAGTTGAGCGTGCAACAACCTTGGGCTAACCTGTAAGAGCAGAGCGCTTCCGACCAAGGGGACGACACATGCCGGACACCACCACGACCGCCACCCAGTTGCCCACCGGGACCTGGAACATCGATCCCACCCATTCCCGCATCGGGTTCTCGGTGCGCCACCTGATGATCGCCAAGGTGAGGGGGAGCTTCAAGACGTTCTCGGGCGCCGTCACCGTTCCCGAGAACCCGCTGGAGGCCTCACTGCGCGTCACCATCGACCCGTCCTCGATCGACACCGGCGACGAGAACCGCGACGCCCACGTACGTACCTCCGACTTCCTCGACGTCGAGAAGTACCCGAACGCCGAGTACGTCTCCACCGCGGTGCGTCCGTCGGGCGACGACTACGTGGTCGAAGGCGACCTCACCTTCCGCGGCGTCACCCGCCCGGTGGAGCTCGAGCTCGAGTTCAACGGCGTCGTCACCGACCCGTGGGGCAACACCCGGGCCGGGTTCACCGCCACGACCGAGGTCAACCGGCGCGACTTCGGCGTCGACTTCAGCGCCGCCCTGGAGGCCGGCGGCGTGATGGTGGGCGACAAGGTCAGCCTCAGCATCGACGTCGAGGTGGTCCTCGATCCGACGGCCCTCGATCCGACGGCCCTCGATCCGACGGCCTCGTAGCCCGGCGGAGGCCTACAGGTACTGACCCGGCGCCGGGGCGGGATCGACACTCGCCACGCGGGTGACGTCGCCCCGGCGCTCGAACAGCTCGGCCAGGGTGAGTCCCTCTGCCGTCCGTCCGCCGGCCGGCCCGAGGAAGGCGGCGCTCTCGGCCGCCGTCAGCGGGGTGAACTCCACTTCGGCCAGGCACCGGCCGGGACGGACCACCGCCGGGTGGAGGCGCCCGAGGGGCTCGTTGGTGGTGATGAGCACCAGGACCCGCACGCCCTGGCCGAGGAACCCGTCGGCCACGTTGAGCAGCCGCGACAGGGCCTGGCCCGTCTCCCGCTTGGCGTCGCTGCGCAGCAGCTCGTCGGCGTCCTCCAGCACCAGCAGCCGCCAAGGCGGGGCACCGTCGGCCCCGGTATCGCCGGCATCGGCGCCATCACTCTCGTCGCCCGTGGCCTCGAGCAGCACCGACAGCAGGTACCGGGCGTTGCCGAGGAACTGCTCCGGGTCGACCACATAGACCGTCGAGCACCACTCCGACCAGCTCCGGGCCAGGGCCCGGATGGCCGTCGTCTTGCCCGTGCCCGGCGGGCCGTGCCACAGCAGCAGCCGTCCACCGTCGCCGGGAGGCGCCATCGTCATCAGGCCGTCGAGGCGCCGGCGCACGCCGGCGGTGTAATGGGCCGCGATGGAGTCCCATGTGGGGACGTCGAGCCGGCGTCGCACCGTGGTCGGGTCGCACCTCCCCTGGTACCAGAACTCGACCGGGACGGTCTGCGGGCGGGGCTCCACCACCGGCGCCCTCGACCGCACGTCGGCCACCGCCTTCTCCAACTGCTCGGGATCGGCCGCCGCCACCCGCAGCGTGGCCGAGCCGGAGCTCCCCCGATCGACGAGCACCGTCCAGCCGTCGCCGCCGGCCAACACCCGCTGCCACTTCTCGCCCGTGACCTGGCGCCGCACCGAGCCCACGGGAACCAGGTCGGCGGCCTTCGAGACGCCCTCGACCTCGAAGCACTCCACGAACGGCTGCGATCCGTCGAGGAAGCGCGCCAGGGCGAGCGCCGTCAAGGCGTCGTCGAAGTCCGTGTACTCGTCGAAGGCGAGGCGCAGCTGCGCCTCGGGCGTTGCCATGGGGCCAGGTTGACAGGCGGTCCCCCCCGCCGCGGCCGATTTAGAAGGCGACGCGCTACACGACGACCACCAGGGCATCGGGCTCCACCCGTACCGACAGCACCCGGGCCTTGCCGGCGCGCTCCCCGTCGAGGCGGATCGGCAGCGCCCGTTCGAGGTCGACCTGCACCGCCGCCGCCCGCCGTTCCTTGATCCCGGGATGGGGCAGGTGGGACCCGTCGGGCAGGCGGGCCCGCACGGCCAGGAGCTGGCCCGGCTCCAGGCGGACGTCGTAGGTGTCGATCAGGCCGTCGCCGGGATGGGCCCGCGGCCCCGCGTTCCACCCCTGCCGGCCGAGGAACTGGGCGTTCATGGCCACGAAGGCGCGTGTCCAGAGGCGGTTGCGGGCCACGAGCGAGGCCACGAACAGGTGGAGGAGCCCGTCCGCCAGCACCACGCCCAGGTCGACGGGGAAGGTCACGCCCGACAGCTCGGGCCCCGTCCCGCCGCCCAGCGTCCGGCACAGGTCGCCGCCCAGGAGCCCCAGTGGGGGGTAGGGCCGTCGTTCCCGGCGGGCGTCCTCCAGCACGGCCCGGGCCTCGGCGTCGGTCCGCACCACGACCAACCCGTCGGGCACCGGCCCCTGGGCGCCGTACGCCGAGCCCTTGACGATCGGCACGATTCGCCTACCCCCAGCCCGTCGTCAGACCACCGACGAGGCGGCCACGACGCCCCGGAACAGGCGGTCGGCGGCCTGGCCGGCGGCGCGGGCGGTGGCCTCGTCGGGGGCGATGACCGAGAGCTGGCGCAGGAGGTCGATGAGCTGCTTGATGTTGCGGACGAAGTCGCCCCCGCTCACCACCTCGTCGCCGATGACGTCGGCCAGGTCGCCGCCCGACGCCCACCCGTGGGCGGCGGCGAAGAAGCCGGGATCAGGGGCGCGGGTGAGCGGCAGTCCGGCGTCCGCCTCGGCCCGGTTGAGGTCGGACACCAGTGCGTCCAGTTCGACCCACCGCCGCTGCACCTTCCCCGACGGGAACCACACCTTCGGCTCCTCGCCCCCCCGGTGGACCGGTGCCCGCCGGGCGTGGAACGTGAACGACGACGCCAGGGCGGCCACGCTCGGCGGGTCGAGATCGTCGAACAGGCCGTCGCCCAGGGCGTGGGCGATCAGCAGGTCGCACTCGTGGTAGATCCGGGTCAGGCGGCGGCCGGCGTCGGTGAGGGTCCAGTCCTCGACGTAGCCCCACACGTCGAGGATCCGCAGCACCCGGTCGAACTGGCGGGCCAGGGACTCGGTGCGACCCTCGATCCGCCGCTCCAACCGGCGCAGGTCCTTCTCCAGCCGCTCGGCCCGTTCCGCCGCCCGCAGGTGGCGGCGCACGTCGGGACAGTCGGCCACCGGATGGCCCTCCGGCGAACCGGTGGCGGCCCTCGCCCCGGAAGCCGGCGTCGGTCGGTCGTCCGACGCGTCGGCGGGCCGGGTCTTGACCTTGGCCAGGGCCTGGGCCACCTCCCGCTGGAAGGCCGCGTTGCGGGGCGCGAAGGGTGTCGGCAGGTCGATGTGGGCCACCGTCCGGGGGGGCGACGTGAAGTCCCGGGCCGACAGCGTGAGGTACCGCCGGTCGGGCGTGATGGCCCCCAGCCGCACCTCCGAGCCCCGCCGGCGGGCGGTGGACAGCACCGCCACCCGCCCCGCCGACTTCCCCCCCGAAAGCACCAGAACGTCCCCCGGCCGCACCCTCTCCAGCGCCTCGACCACCGCCGCCTGCTGCGCCGCCACCCGGCGACCAGCGGCGCCGTGGCCGGCACCGTGGCCGTGGCCGTGACGGCCGCCCACCCCCACCTCCTCGGCGGCCCGCACCCGGCGGCGGTAGTCCTCCACGTCGCCCAGCTCGCACGTGGCCTCCACCCGGGCCGCCTCCATGGCCTGGCGGCTTCGCTCCACCTGCCGCTCCAGGCGGACGACGTCGCGGTCGGCCCGGTACTGGGCGAACGACAGGTTGAGCAGGTGGTGGGCCGATTCGGGCGTGTAGCGGCGCACCAGGTTGACGGCCATGTTGTACGTCGGCCGGAACGACGACGTCAGGGCGTAGGTGCGGGTGGATGCCAGGCCCGCCAGCTGCTCGAAGGGGACGAACGGCGACCACAGCACCACCGCGTACCCGACCTCGTCGATCCCCCGCCGCCCGGCCCGGCCCGTGAGCTGCGTGTACTCCCCGGGACTGAGGAACTCGTGCTTCTCGCCGGTGAACTTCGACAGCTTCTCGATCACCACCGAGCGGGCGGGCATGTTGATGCCGAGGGCCAGCGTCTCGGTGGCGAACACCACCTTGACCATGCCCGCCTCGAAGCAGGCTTCCACCGCCTCCTTGAACGGGGGCACCATCCCCGCGTGGTGGGCGGCGATGCCCGCCTCCAGCCCGGCCATCCACTCGCGGTAGCCGAGCACCTCCAGGTCGTCGTCGGACAGGCCGGCGGTGCGGGCCTCGGCGATGGTCCGGATGGCGTCGCGCTCCTCGGGGATGGTCAGGCGCATACCGGTCATCAGGCACTGGCGGACGGCGTCGTCGCAGGCCGCCCGGCTGAAGATGAAGCAGATCGCCGGCAGCATGCCCTCCCGTTCGAGCCGCTCCACCACCTCCGCCCGGCGGGGCGTCTGCAGGCCGGAACCCGACCGCCGCTGGGGCCCTCGGTACGAGACCGACTGCGCCACCCGGGCGTCGAGCCTGGCCGCCTCCGGGTTGGGCTTGCCGTCGACGAACGTCGGCAGGAGCTCGAGCTCGTCGGACTCCCGGTCGCTCACCATGTAGAAGTGGGTGAGCTCGACCGGCCGGTGCTCCTCGATGATGGCGACGGTGGTCCCCCGCACCGTCTGGATCCAGTCGGCGAAGTCCTCCGCGTTGGACACCGTCGCCGACAGGCACACCAGGTCGACCTCGGGCGGGGTGTGGATGATGACCTCCTCCCACACCGGGCCCCGGTACTGGTCCTGCAGGTAGTGGACCTCGTCGAGCACCACGTAGCGGAGGCCCTCGAGCGTGCTCGACGCGGAATAGATCATGTTGCGCAGCACCTCGGTGGTCATCACCACCACCGGGGCGTCGCCGTTTATCGAGTTGTCGCCGGTGAGCAGCCCCACCTCGGCCGCCCCGTGACGGCGCACGAGGTCGTTGAACTTCTGGTTGGAAAGGGCCTTGATGGGCGTGGTGTAGAACGCCTTGCCCCCCTCCTCCAGGGCCTTGGCCACCGCGTACTCGGCCACCACCGTCTTGCCCGACCCGGTGGGGGCGGCCACCAGCACCGAGTAGCCCGCGTCGAGGGCGTCGAGGGCCCGTACCTGGAAGAGATCGAGCTCGAACGGCAGCGCCGCCGCGAACTCGTCCCGTTTCACTTGTCGGGCCGCCTCACTTCTTGAGGAGGCGCCCGATGAGGATGGAGCCCTCGTAGAACAGGTACATGGGGCCGGCCATGGCGAACAGAGAGTACGGGTCCTGGCTGGGGGTGATCACGGCCGCCACCGCGATGATGATCACGAACGCGGGACGCCGCCACGAGCGCAGCTTGCGGCTGGTGACTACCCCCGCCAGCTGCAGGAAGAGCAGGAGGACGGGAAACTCGAAGGCGATCCCGAAGGCCAACATCATCAGGGTGATCAGGCTGAGGTACTTGCCGGGCGAGAACATCGGGTCGACGTTGCTGCCCCCGACGCCGATCAGGAAACGCAGCGCCTGGGGGAAGGTGTACAGCGCCACCGCCGCCCCCAAGGCGAAGAGCAGCATCGAGCCCAGGATGAACGGGATGGCGAACTTCTTCTCGTTCTTGTGCAGCCCCGGGGTGATGAAGCGCCAGAGCTGCCAGAGCACCACCGGCGCGGCGATGAAGGCGCCGCCCCACGCCGCCACCTTGAGGCGGGCGGCGAAGCCTTCGAGGGGGTCGAGGATGATGAACTCGGTCTTGCCCGTGATCTCGGTGTAGGGCCGGATCAGGAACTCGAGGATCTGGTTGAAGAGGGCGAAGGCGACCGCCGCCCCCACCAGCAGGGCGATGACCGAGAAGATCAGCCGGCGGCGGAGCTCGGTGAGGTGGGCGACGAGCGGCTGGCGCTCGCCGCTGCCCTTCTCCTCGTCGTCCTCGATGATGGCGATGGGGACGCCTACAGGCGGGCGGGATCCCCGGACGGGGACTCCGGCATCTCGCCCGCCGGCTCGCCCGGGTCCACCACGGCCGCCGGTTCGTCGACGCCGACCACGGCCTCGGGCTCGACGTCCGGCGGGCCGACCGGCTCGGGCTCGGGGTCGGACTCGGGCTCGACCGATACCGCCGGTCCCGCCCCGGACACGGTGACGGGATCGACGACGTCGGCGGCGGGCGGCTCGATCCGGGTGTCGACCGAGGTCTCGGTGGCCGAGACCACCACCGGCTCGACCACGGTGCTGTACGAGGGTGCTTCGACGTCGATGACGCTCTTGATCTCGCTCTTCATGTCGGTGGTCCAGCGGCGGACCTCGGCCAGCGCCTTGCCGACCTGCCGGCCGGCCTCGGGCAGGCGCTTGGGACCGAGCACGATGAGGGCGACGACCAGGATGACCAGGATCTCCGCCGGACCTAGCGAGGTCGGCACGGGCCCACCCTACTGGGGAGGTATGTCGTCGCCGGTGGCGCGCTTGGCCGCCAGTTCGTCACGGATCTGGGTGAGGCCGACCCCGACATCGCGTAGCTCGTGCATGCTTTGGACGAGAGTTCCCATCGAGCGGCTCACTTTGCGGACCGCCCGGAGCACGAACAGCATGGCGATCACGGCCACGGGCAGGATGACGTACCACGCAGCGGACATGCCCCGATACTACCGACCAAGATGAGGGAATCGAGTCCCTCCGCCACCCGCCGATCGCGTTCGCCCACCGGGGCGGACGGGCCCACGCCCCCGAGAACACGTTGGAGGCCTTCACCCTGGGGCTGCGGCTGGGCGCCACCGGCCTGGAGAGCGACGTGTGGCTCACCGCCGACGGCGTCCCCGTCCTCGACCACGACGGCCTGGTGCGCGCCGGCCGGTTGGGCCGGCTGCGCAGCACTCCCATCGGGTCGGTGGCCCGGTCGGCCCTGCCGGCCCACGTCCCGACCCTGGCCGAGCTCTATGCCGAGTGCGGCACCGACTTCGAGCTGTCGCTCGACGCCAAGGACCACACCGCGGCCGAAGCGGTGGTGGCGGTGGCCAGGGCCGCCGGGGACGGCGCCCCCGGGCGGCTCTGGCTCTGCCACCCGGACTGGCAGCTGCTCGCCCGATGGCGCCTGGACCCCGACTTCGAGGGCGTCCACCTCGTCAACAGCACCCGCCGCCACGAGATGAAGCAGGGCCCCGAGCGGCGGGCGGCCCAGCTGGCCGAGGCCGGGGTGGACGCCGTCAACCTCCACTACTCGGACTGGTCCGCCGGCCTCGCCGCCCTGTTCCACCGCTTCGGCCGGCACGCGTTCGGCTGGGACGCTCAGCACGAGCGCATCATCCGCGATCTGGTCCGCATGGGAATCGACGGCATCTTCAGCGACCACGTCGACCGCCTCGTCGACGCCATGGGCCCGACCCCTCAGGGGCCGACCTCGGACTGACGCACCTCGTCGCGCGCCGCCACCCGGACGATCTTGTTGACGGCCGACAGGTAGGCCCGGGCCGAGGCCTCCACCACGTCGGTGGACACGCCCCGACCCGACACCCGGATGCCGTCCGCCTCGACCTGCACGATGACGTCGCCCAGGGCGTCGACGCCGCCCGTGACCGACGAGACGTTGAAGTCGGTGAGCTTGCCGTCGATGCCCGTGGCCGCCTTGATGGCCTGGCAGGCGGCGTCGATCATCCCGTCGCCCTCGGCCTGGGCCTCCACCTTCTCGCCGTCGCGGATCACCACCACCCGGGCCCGGGGGATGCCCACCGTTCCGCCGGCGACCTCCAGGGATTCGAGGGTGAACGCGGGGGCGAGGCTCGTCCCCAGCTCCTCGGCCACGATCGCCTCCAGGTCGGCGTCGGTGAGCTGCACCTTCCGGTCGGCCAGCTCCTTGAACCGGGCGAAGGCGGAGTTGAGGGCGTCGCCCTTGATGGTGATGCCCATCTTGGCCAGGGTGTCGCCGAACGCGTGACGGCCCGAGTGCTTGCCCAGGACGATCTGGCTGCCGACCTGGCCGACGGCGGCGGCGTCGATGATCTCGTACGTCGAGCGCTCGGCGAGAACGCCGTGCTGGTGGATGCCGGACTCGTGGACAAAGGCGTTGCGGCCCACGACCGCCTTGTTGTACTGCACCGGGTAGCCGGTGAGCCGGCTCACCAGCCGGCTGGTGCGGGCCAGCTCCTCGGTGCGCACGCCGACCTCGATCCCCGGGAACTGGTCGGGGCGGATCTTGACGGCCATCACCACCTCCTCCAGGGCGGCGTTGCCGGCCCGCTCCCCCAGGCCGTTGACGCACACCTCGATCTGGCGGGCCCCCGCCTGCACCCCCGCCAGCGAGTTGGCGGTGGCCAGGCCCAGGTCGTTGTGGCAGTGCACCGACGTCACGTAGTCACCCTTGACCTCCCGGCGTACGTACTGGATCAGGGCCCCGAAGTCCCACGGGATGCCGTAGCCGACGGTGTCGGGGATGTTCAGGGTGGTGGCACCCGACTCCACCGCCGCCTGCAGGACCTCCAGCATGAAGTCGAGGGGCGTGCGGGTGGCGTCCTGGGGGCTGAACTCCACGTCGCCGGTGTGCTCCCGGGCCCGGGCCACGCCGCTGCGGATGGCGGCCAGCACCTGTTCCCGGTTCATCTTCAGCATGTGCTCCATGTGATTGGGGCTGGTGGAGATGAAGACGTGGATGCGGGCCCGGTCGGCGTCGCGCAGGGCGTCCCAGCAGCGGTCGACGTCGGCGAGCTGGGTACGGGAGAGGGCGGCGATCACGGGGCCCTCGACGGTGCGGGCGATGGCCCGCACCGCGTCGAAGTCGCCCTGGCTGGCCACCGGGAACCCGGCCTCGATGTAGTCGACGCCGAGGCGGGCCAGCTGCTCCGCGATCTCGAGCTTCTCCGCCGCGTCGAGGGAGATCCCGGGCGACTGTTCGCCGTCCCGAAGGGTAGTGTCGAAGATGATCAGCCGATCGCCTTCTGGAGATGTGGCGGTGGGGCTCATTGCTGGGAGTCCTCCTCTTCCGGGGAAAGAAAAAACCTCCCGGCCCGGAGGCACGAGAGGCTTCGGCGAGCGCGATGGCGCTCGCCGCTAGGTAAGGAGCAGGTCGGTGGCGAAGGTGGAACGCATCTCGCCCGAGGATGGCAGGCCTGCTCGCCGCCCGTCAAGTAGGTAGTCAAAATGGGATGAGGGACGACACACCATGAAGCCTCTTCGTACCGGACTCGGCCTGGGGTTGCTCGCAGGTGCGGCCGGAGCCGTCACCAAGCTCGTCGGCGACCGCCGGGCGGGCACGCTCGGGCGCGACACCGGACCGGTGAAGGTCGCGCCCGCCGTCGGGTCCAAGGTCTCGATCGGGGCCGGGGCCGGGGGCCGGCCCGACTCCGCGGCCACCGGAAAGGTCGCCCCCAAAGCCGACGCCAAGGGTTCCTTCGTGGCCCGCCGGGCCGCACGCCGGGCGGAGGCCAACCGGCCGGCATGGGTGGTCGCGCCGGCCGCGGGCGGCGGCTCCCACCCGAGCGCGCCCCCTCGACCGGCGCCGGCGATGCCCCGCAAGCCGCCCCCCGTCGCCCCCCGCAAGCCGGTGTCCGCCAAGTCGGTCGGAGCCACCATGGGCAAGTACGCGGTCAAGCGGGCCGGCAAGGTGATCGGAAACGTGGCCGCCGAGCGGGTCGGCAAGGCCATCGAGGTCATCGAGGTCCTGGAGAAGGTCATCGCCTCCGCCACCGAGTCCACCCCCGCCCACGACATGACCCCCGCCGGCCCGGGCGCGGCGACCGTCGACTCGCCGGCGGCCATCCTGGTGCCGATCCCGCCCGCCCGGGCCACGCCCGCACCATCACCCGAGCCCAGGGGCACCCTCGTGTCCGTGCGCAAGCGGGAGCGGGGCCCGAGGGTAGTGGTCGGCCCGTCGGTCACGCCGCCCGCGCCCGAGGCGCCCCCTGCCACTGCGCCGGTGGAGGACGCCGTCGGGGCGCCGGTCGTGGAGGACGCGGTCGAGGAGGCCCTGGAGGCCGCGGCCGACGCCGCCGCGCCGGTGGACACCCCCGTCACCGCCAAGCGGGCCAGGACCTCGGCGAAGAAGTCGGCATCCACCAGGGCCGCGCCGAAGGCACCGGCCGCCAAGAAGGAGCCCAGGCCGGCACCGGCCGCCACCGACACGGCCACCACCGACACGGCCGCCACCGCCGAGGGCGAGGGCGGGCCGGTCCCCCCCGTCAACGACGGGCCGTAGCGCGGGTCCGCACGCAAGGCGTGAACATCGGTCGAGTGTGCAAGAAACCGCCTATACGCCGGGTTTTTGCACACTCGACCGATGTTCGGCCGCAATCCCGACCGGCGTGTCAGCCCCGGGCGGGGAGGCGGCGGCGGTCGCGGTACTCCCAGCAAGCCAGGTGCCAGTGGCGGCGGAGGTCGGGGGCGTCGAGGGGGACCACCACCAGGTGTCCCGTCCCCACAGCGATGACCTGGTTGCAGCCGGGGCACAGGTAGGCCTTGACCGCCTGGTAGGGCTGGATCCGGCGCACCTCGACCTCACCGGAGGCCGCCCATCCGGTCACCGCCTTCACCCCGAGCTGACGGCGTGCACCTGGATGATGCCGGGCTGGCGGCGCAGGTCGTCGAGCACGTCCGCCGGCAGGGGCCGATCGGTGGAGAGCACCATGAGGGCGGCCTCACCCGAGGGCGACCGGCCGACGTCCATGTCGGAGATGTTGACGCCCGCCCGGCCGATGGTGAGTCCCACGAGGCCGATCATCCCCGGCCGGTCGTCGTTGCGGACGACCACCATGTTGCTCGACGGCGGGATGTCGACCGCGTGGTCGTCGACCATCACCAACCGGGCCTCGTCGCGCAGGCCGAACAGGGTGCCCGCGAGCCCGTGGGTGCCTCCCCGCAGGGAGATGAGGTTCACGTACTCCTTGGCCTCGGACGTCTTGGACTCCCGCACCACCACGCCCCGCTCGGCGGCCAGCTGGGGGGCGTTGACGTAGGACACCGGCTCCTCGCTGCCCCCCGCCAGGAGGCCCTTGAGCACGGCGAGGGTGAGGATGCGGGTGTCGTAGTCGGCCAGTTGGCCCTGGAACTCCACCTCCAGCGTCGACGGCACGCCCTCGTTCAGCGACGCGAACAGCCGCCCGAGGCGGTCGGCCAGGGGGAGGAACGGCCGTACCGTCTCCGACGCCTCGGTGGCGCTGACGTTGACCGCGTAGGGGACGAATCCCCCGCTCAGGGCCAGCTGGACCTGCTCGGCGATCGTCTCGCCCGCCTTGTCCTGCGCCTCCCGGGTGCTGGCGCCGAGGTGGGGGGTGACGACCACCGAGTCGAGCTCGAAGAGGGGGGACACGGTGGTCGGCTCCTTGGCGAACACGTCGAGGGCGGCGCCCGCCACCCGGCCCGAGCGGATGGCGGCGTCGAGCGCGGCCTCGTCGAGGATGCCGCCCCGGGCGGTGTTGACGATGCGCAGTCCGGGACGGGCCAGGGCCAGCATCTCGGCCCCGAGCAGCCCCATCGTCTCGGGCGTCCGGGGGAGGTGGATGGTGACGAAGTGCGACGTCGCCATCAGCTCCTCCAGGCTCATCAGGTCGACGCCCATCTGGCGGGCCCGGTCGGCCGACACGAAGGGGTCGTACGCCACCAGCCGCATCCCGAACGCGGACGCCCGCTGGGCGACCAGGGCCCCCACCCGCCCGAGCCCGACCACCCCCAGCACCTTGCCGTGCAGCTCGGTGCCCTCCCACCGGGTGCGCTCCCATGCGCCGGCGGTGAGGGCGGCGTGGGCCTGGGGGATGTTGCGGGCCATTGACAGGAGCAGGGCCATGGCGTGCTCGGCGGCGGAGAGGACGTTGGACGAGGGGGCGTTGACCACCATCACACCCCGGCGGGTGGCGGCGGTCACGTCGACGTTGTCGAGGCCGATCCCGGCCCGCCCGACCACGACCAGGTCGGTGCCCGCCTCGAGGATCTCGGCCGTCACCTGGGTCTCGGAGCGGATGATGAGGGCGGCCGCCCCCTTCACCGCCACGGCCAGATCGTCCGGTGTGAGCCCGAGGCGGACGTCGACCTCGTGGCCCGCCTCCCGCAGGCGGGCGAGGCCGCGTTCGGAGATGGTCTCGCTGACGAGGACTCGGGACATCCCGCCATGGTCGCCCATGCCGGGACCGGAGACCAAAGCGCGGACTCATCCCGCGGTCGGCCCGGGTCCGAACACTTGTAGTGGACGGCGCGCCGCGCGCCTCCCGTTCCCGTTCCCGTTCCCGTTCCCCGACAGACGGAGCCAGCCCCACGATGAAGCGTCAATTGAAGGTCGCCCTCGCCGCATCCGCCGTCGCCGTCAGCCTCGTGCTGCCTGCCTCCGGTGCCGCCGCCAACGGGTCCGGCACCACCCTGTACGGCCTCACCGCCGGCAACCGGATCGTCACGTTCAACTCGTCATTCCCGGTGTTCGCCACCAACGATGTCGCCGTCAGCGGACTGGCGGCCGGTGAGCAGCTGATCGGCATCGACCGCCGACCCAAGACGGGCGCCCTCTACGGCGTCGGCAAGCTGGGGACGGCCGGCCGGCTCTACACCGTCGACCCCTCCACCGGCGCCGCCTCGTTCGTCGCCAACCTGGTGGCCGCACCCACCGCCGCCGCTCCCCGGGGTGGGCCCGTCGCCCTCTCGGGCACCGATTTCGGCTTCGACTTCAACCCGATGGCCGACGCCCTGCGCATCGTGAGCGACACCGGGCAGAACCTGCGGGTCATCCCGTCCGACCGCATGCCCGCCACCGGCCCGGCTCTCGTCACGGGCGACACGTTCACCGACGGTGCCCTCAACGCCGACGTCACGCCCGCCACCGGCGTGAGCGCCGCCGCCTACACCAACAACGTGGCCGCCGCCCCGTCGACGCTCCTGTACGACATCGACACCCGCCGCGACCTGCTGGTGCAGCAGGCCCCGCCCAACGCCGGCACGCTCGTGACCGTGGGCTCGCTGCGCTTCCCCGCCGGCTCGGTGGCCGGCTTCGACATCGTCACGGCCAACGGAGTCGACACCGGCTACGCCGCCCTGACGTTCCCCGGGCTGCCCTTCAGCCTGTTCGCCCAGGTCGACCTCGCCACCGGCCAGGCCCGGATCTCCGGCATCGTCGCCTACCCCCAGACCCTGCGGGGAATCGCCGCCTGAGCACCCCGTGAACCGAACGGAGGCGGGCCGGGACCCGATATCCCGGCTCGCCTCCGTTCCTGGTGAACTCAGTCCTTGTCCTTGCCCTTCCCCTTGTCGTCGTCCTCGTCGTCGTCCTCGTCGCCGCCGCCGCCTCGTCCGGGATTCGGCCTGTCGGTCGTGGGGGGCGAGACCAGCGTCGTCGAGACCGCAGCCGCGACAGAACCCAGTTCGGCCTCCACCCCGGCAGCGGCGGCCAACACCGCGGCGGCGTCCGCCTCGCTCAACTCCTGCCGCTGACGCAGCCCCGCGACCGTCTGGCGGATCTCGGCCAACGCCCGGTCGGCTGCCGCCCGATCACCCCTCGCCGCGGCCGCCCGGACCTGCTGCACCTGGGGCGCAAGGGCGGCCGAGGCCGCCCCGCCGACGCCCCCATCCTCCTGGCCACACCCCGCGACCAGGGCCACCACCACCACCAGCGGCCAAAGTCGGCGGATCACGGGCGGACCGCCTCCTCCAGCGCGGTGATCGCCTGGTCGAGGGAATCGGGGAACGACCCGGCTGCGGGCAGCGTGGTCGCAGTGGTCGCCCCCGGCGGCGCCGGGGGGGACCCTCCGTTCCGGGTGACGAGGACGATGGCGAGCGCGACCACCACCACGAGCACGACGGCTCCAGCGACGGCGCCCTGGCGGGTCAGAAGGCCCGAATGCGGAGCCGAGGCCCGAGCCGGCGTCGAGGCTGGGGCTGGGGCTGGGGCCCGAACCGGCGTGGCCGCGGTCAGGACCCTGGTCGACGGCGGGGCGGTGGTGGGAACGGTCGGCGCCCCCGCCGCGCCGAGGGCGACCGGGCGATCCTGCAACGACGCCGCCATGTCGGCGGCGGTGGCGAACCGCCGGCCCGGCTCCTTGGCCATCGCCCGCTCCACCGTCGCCGCCAGCGACGGGTCGAGCCCGGGACGGGCCTGGGCCAACGGGACGGCCTGGTGGGCGTCGACGGCCCGGATCAGGCCCATCGGCGTGTCGGCCTCGAAGGGCTTGTGCCCGCTCAGCGCCTCGTAGAGCACGATGCCCACCGCGTACAGGTCGCTGCGGGGGGTCGCCGCATCGCCCGCCAGCCGCTCGGGGGCGAGGTATCCGGCGGTGCCGACGATCATCCCGGTCGACGTCAGGTTCAGGCCCTCGGTGCTCTTGGCGATGCCGAAGTCACCCACCTTGACGAGGCCGTCGTCCGTGAGCAGCACGTTGCCCGGCTTGATGTCGCGGTGCAGGATGCCCGCCTCGTGCGACGCGGCGAGAGCGCTCAGGATCTCGACGCCGATCCGCCGGGCCCGTTCGGGGTCGAGCGGTCCCTCCGCCACCTCGTCGGCCAGGGTGCGCCCCGGCAACAGCTCCATGACCAGGTACGGGGTGCCCTCGTGCTCACCGCTGTCGAACACCGACACCACGTGGGGATGGTTGAGACGGGCCGCGGAGCGGGCCTCGGCGTCGAAGCGCTCCCGGACGCCGGGCTGCGACGCCATCTGGGGGCTGAGCAGCTTCACCGCCACGTCCCGGCTGAGGCGCAGGTCGCGGCCCGCCCACACCTCGCCCATCCCACCCCGACCGACCACGCGGACCAGCTGATAGCGGTCGCCGAGCGTCGTCGGAGCCGTACTCACGGGCGGATCTGGGGCTCCTTCAGGCGCAGGCCCAGCTCGGCCAGCTGGCGATCGTCGAGGTCGCCGGGGGCGCCGGTGAGGGGGTCGACGCCCGACTGGGTCTTGGGGAAGGCGATGACCTCCCGGATGTTCTCCTCCCCCGCCAGGATGGCCACCAGCCGGTCGACGCCGAAGGCGAAGCCGGCGTGGGGCGGGGCGCCGTGGCGGAAGCCGTCGAGCAGGAAGCCGAACTTGCGCTGGGCCGCCTCGGGCCCGATGCCCAGCAGGGAGAAGATGCGCTGCTGCACGTCGGAGCGGTGGATCCGGACGCTGCCCGAACCCAGCTCCCACCCGTTGAGCACCAGGTCGTAGGCCTGGGAACGCACCGACTGGGGGTCGGACTCCAGCCGGTCGAGGTCGTCGGGGTGGGGCATGGTGAACGGGTGGTGGGCGGGGATGGGCCGTCCGTCGGCGTCGACGCCCTCGAAGAGCGGGAAGTCGGTGATCCAGACCAGCTTGGTGCCGCCCTCGGTGACGGGCGGCCGCCCGAGCTCCAGGCGGAGGGTGCCGAGCACCCGGTTGGCCATCCGGCGCTCGCCAGCCACGACGAGCAGCAGATCGCCCGGTTGGGACTCGGTGGCCGCCAGCAGGTTCCTCTGCTCCTCGTCGGTCAGGAACTTGGCCACCGGCGAGTCGAGCCGGCAGTTGCCCGTCTCGACTTCGTCCTCGACCTTCATCCACACCAGACCGGCCGCGCCCGCCTGCTTGGCCCGGTCGACCAGGCGGTCGAGGGCGGCCCGGCCGTACTCCGGGGCGACGCCCGGCACCCGGATGGCCTTCACCGTCGCCGGCGGCAGGAAGGCCCGGAACTCCGTCTTCTCGAACACCGGCGTGAGGTCCATGATCTGCATGCCGAAGCGGAGGTCGGGCTTGTCGGTGCCGTAGGTCTCCTGGGCATCGTGCCAGGTCATGTGGGGGATGCGGCCCGGGTAGCCCCGCCCGGCGGCCTCGATGGCGGCCACGACGGCCTCCGAGATGAACGAGATCACGTCGGCCTGGTCGACGAAGCTGGCCTCGGCGTCGAGCTGGGTGAACTCGAACTGGCGGTCGGCCCGCAGGTCCTCGTCCCGGAGGCAGCGGGCCATCTGGTAGTACCGGTCGACGCCGCCCACCATGAGCAGCTGCTTGAACAGCTGCGGGCTCTGGGGCAGGGCGTAGAACTTGCCCGGCTGCAGGCGCGACGGCACCACGAAGTCGCGGGCCCCCTCGGGGGTGGACGCCACCAGCACGGGGGTTTCCACCTCCAGGAAGCCGTTGGCCTCCATGGTGCGGCGGATCGAGGCCATCACCGCCGCCCGCAGCCGGAGGTTGCGCTGCATGGCGGGCCGGCGCAGGTCGAGGTAGCGGTGGCGGAGGCGGAGGACCTCGTCGGCGTCTACCCGGTCGGATATGGGGAACGGGGGCGGCTCGGCGCGGGACAGGATCTCGACGGAACAGTCCCCCACCTCGACCTCGCCCGTGGCGAGGGCCGGGTTGCCCGTTCCCTCGGGGCGGATCCGGACGGTGCCCGTGATGCGCACGACGAACTCCGAGCGCAGGTCGGACGCACCGTCGACCACGCACTGCACGATTCCGGTGTGGTCCCGGAGGTCGACGAACGCCAGGTGCCGGCCCTGCTCCCGGCGGCTCGCCACCCAGCCGCAGACGGCCACCTCCCGCCCGACGTCGCCCACGCCCAGCCGCCCGCAGTAGTCCGTGCGCATCATGAGCCTCGACCAATCCGCGCAATTGCACGCGCGGGGGGGCAAGGGCGCGAACTGGTCGCCGCGGCGCACGCGACGACGATCAATGCAGGCGCTTCCGCACGTGGTCGACGAGGTCGGCCCGGGGGACGACCTCCTGGTCGCCGGTGTGCAGGTCGCGCAGGGTGGCCGTGCCGTCGGACGCCTCCCGCTCGCCGACGACGACCGCCAGCCGGGCGCCCGAGCGGTCGGCCTGCTTGAACTGCGACTTCATGGACCGACGGTCGAAGGCCCGGTCGGCGCCGATGCCCGCATCCCGCAACTCGGCCACGATGAGCGTGGCCGCCAGCCCGTGCGCGGTGTCGACGACGAACACCTCGACCGCTCCTTCGGGCACCGGGAACACGTCCTCCGCGTCGCACGCCAGGAGCAGGCGCTCGATGCCCATCCCGAAGCCGATGCCGGGCGTGGGGGGGCCACCCAGGGCCTCGGCCAGCTTGTCGTAGCGGCCACCGCCGCCGACCGCGTTCTGGGCCGAGTCGAGGGCAGACGCGGCCAGCTCGAACGTGGTGCGGGTGTAGTAGTCGAGGCCCCGCACCAGTCGGGGCTCGATCCGAAACGGCACGGCCAGCGCCTTCAGCCCGGCGAGGAACCGCTCGAAGTGGGCGGCGCAGGCGTCGCACAGGTGCTCGACCATCTGGGGGGCGGCGGCGGTGGCCTGGCGGCAGGCCGGGCGCTTGCAGTCGAGCACCCGCAGGGGGTTGGCCGCGGCGCGGGACTTGTGCTCGTCGCACAGCTGGTCGACCCGCTCCGCCAGGTACGACCGGAGGGTGTCGAGGTAGGCGGGACGGCAGACGTCGTCGCCCAGGGAGTTGACCAGCAGTTCGATCCGGGTCAGCCCGAGGTCGCGGCACACCGACCAGGCCAGCGCCACCACCTCGACGTCGAGGTCGGCGTCGTCGGTGCCCAACGCCTCGATCCCGACCTGGTGGTGCTGGCGGAAGCGCCCCGCCTGGGGCCGCTCGTACCGGAAGTTGGGGGCCACGTACCAGGCCTTGAACGGCACCGGCGGCCGGTGCTGGACGTAGGCCCGCACCACCGAGGCGGTGCCCTCCGGCCGCAGGGCGAGGTGGCGCCCGCCCTTGTCCTCGAAGGCGTACATCTCCTTGCGGACGACGTCGGTACCCTCGCCCACCCGCTCGAAGACCCCGATCTCCTCGAACACCGGGCTGAGGACGAGGCCGTACCCGGCCCGCTCCACCCGGCCGGCGAAGCGCGCCACGAGGCGCTCCCACCGGCGGGATTCGGGAGGCAGGACGTCGCGCGTCCCCGGAGAGGCTTGGAACTCGGTTATGGACGGAGGCTACCGGAGGTATCCGGGGTGCCCTCCCCGGCTTCCCGTGCCGACCCCGCGGCCTACTTCTTGCCGAGGGTGTCGCTGATCCCTTGCAGCAGCTTGGGAAGGTAGGTGCCCAGGGCCTTGGCGACGACCGGCTTCACCGTGACCGCGTAGCCCTGCTGGCTGGTGTCGGGGGCCAGGTGCGGCTTCTCTTCCCTGGTGGGACTGGAGTCGGTGACGGCCGCGGCGTGGATGCTCGGCGGCAGGTTGGGCCCCTCCGGACCACGATCGGCGACGTAGGAGCGCGGGCGCGGGCCCGGCTCCGGCTCGGGGGCGGGCGCCTCCTCGACCACCTCGACCACCTCGGGCTCGGGCTCGGGCTCGGGCTCGGGCTCGGCGGGGGCCTCGGCTGCCGGCGCGGGGGCGGGCGGGGTGGGTGCCGGAGCGGGAGCGGGCGGCCGACTGCCGTCCGCCGGTCGCCTGCTTCACCGCGTGGATCACGGTGTCGCCCATGCCCTTGATGGCGGTCATCACCCCGGACATGTCGGTGGCCTGGGGGACGATCTGGGCCACGGTTTCGCTCATCTTCTTGAGGGCGGTCATCACGCCCGAGAGGTCGGGGGCGGCAATGCCGGACGGAGCCGACCCGCCGTGGGCGACCAACTCGGCCACCGAGTCGGCCACCCGGGTCTGGCCCGCGAGCAACGCGTCGAGCTGGCCCGAAAGCGCGCCGACAGCCGAGGTGAGGGCTTCGATCGCCGCCCCACTGGTATCGGGCGCCGGCGGTGCGGCGGCCTCCGGTGCGGCGGCCTCCGGTGCGGCGGCCTCCGGTGCGGCGGCCTCCGGGGCGGGGGCGGGAGTCGGGCGCACGGCGGCCGCCTTGCGGGGAGCCGCCCGTCGCGGCGTGCGCGCCTTCTTCGGGGCCGGCTGGTCGGCCGCCGAGGGAGCGGGGGTCTCCTCGGCCGGCGTGGGCGGAGCCGCAGCCTTGGTGGCCCGGGCTCGCGCGGGCGCCTTCTTGGCCGGAGCCTTGGCCTTGGCGGCCTTGCCCGTGGGGCTCATGTCGGTCACGGTTGTGATCCCTCCCTATCGAATGACGTTTGCAATCGTTGTGGGCGCAATCGTTGCGGGTGCAACCGGACCGATGCCATGCGGTGGGCCGAGAGGCGATTGCTGCCGTGCGGCCCGAAAACGCGTGACGTCACCCGGCGGAGCGATGAACATCTGGTGACCTGAAGCTTGCGCCCAGCATCGGCGGTAAACCTACACCGCGACGCCGCGCGCCTGACGTGATCAGCGGGGTCCGGCGCCGGGGAGCACCCGGTAGGCGTCGTAGACCGACTCGACCCGCTTGACCGTGGCCAGCACCGACTCGAGGTGCGACGGGTCGGCCAGCTCGAACTCGAAGCGCAGGTGGGCCACCTGGTCGGTGCCGGTGGACGTGAACGACGAGACGATGTTCACGTGGTGCTCGGACAGCACCGTCGACACGTCGCGGAGCAGCCGGGCTCGGTCGAGCGCCTCGATCTCGATGGACGCCACGAACATCCCGACCGGCCCGCCGTCCCAATCGACCTCGATCTGGCGGTCACCCATGCGCGACGACAGGGCGACGGCGTTGGCGCAGTCGGACCGGTGCACCGACACGCCCCGCCCGGCGGTGACGAAACCGACGATGCCGTCGCCCGGGACCGGGGTGCAGCACCGCGACAGCCGCACCATGACGTCGTCGAGCCCTTCCACGTGGATGCCGATCTTGCCCCCGACCCGCCGGCGGGACGGGCGGCGCACGGTGGACGGGAGCTGCTCCTCGTGCACCCCGCCGTGCAGCTCGCGTGCCACCCGCTGGGCCACGGTGTGGGCCGAGACGTGGCCCTCGCCGATGGCCGCGTGGAGGGAGTCGAGGTCGGCGTAGTGCAGGGCCTCGGCCACCGCCACCAGCACCGGCGAGGTGGTGAGCTTCTGCACCGGGAGGCCCTCCCGGCGCATGTAGCGCACCAGGTCCTCCCGGCCGTTCTCGATCGCCTCCTCCCGCCGGCTGCGGCTGAACCACTGGCGGATCTTGTTGCGGGCCCGGGGGGTGGCGACCACCTTGAGCCAGTCGCGTGACGGCCCGGCCCCCTCGACCTTCGACGTGAAGACCTCCACCGTGTCGCCCGACGAGAGCGACGAGTCGAGGGGAATCAGGCGGCCGTTGACCTTGGCCCCGATGCAGCGGTGGCCGACGTCGGTGTGGATCGAATAGGCGAAGTCGATGGGCGTGGCGCCCGCCGGCAGGGTGACGACGTCGCCCTTGGGGGTGAAGACGAAGACCTCGTCCTGGTCGAGGTCGACCTTCAGCGTCTCCATGAAGTCGCGGGGGTCGACCGTCTCCCGTTGCCAGTCGACGATGCGCGTCAGCCAACCCGGTTCGGCGGCGGCGCCCTTCTCCTTGTAGCCCCAGTGGGCGGCGATGCCCGACTCGGCCCGCTGGTTCATCTCCCGGGTGCGGATCTGCACCTCGAGGGGCTTGCCCTGGGGTCCCACCACCGTCGTGTGCAACGACTGGTAGAGGTTGAACTTGGGCATGGCGATGTAGTCCTTGAACCGGCCCTGCACCGGCTTCCACGTGGCGTGAATGGCGCCCAGGGCGGCGTAGCAGTCCTTGTCGCTGCCCACCACCACCCGGATCCCGACGAGGTCGTAGATGTCGTCGAACTCCCGGTTCTTGACGACCATCTTCTCGTAGATGCTCCAGTAGTGCTTCGGCCGCCCGGTGACCTCGGCGTCGATGCGCAGCTCGCCCAGCCGGGCCTTCACCATGTCGAGGACCTGGCTGATGTAGATCTCGCGCTCGGGGGCCCGCATCGACACCATCTGCTCGATCTCGGCGTAGCGCTTGGGGTAGAGGGTGGCGAAGGCCAGATCCTCCAGTTGGAGCTTGATGCCGGAGATGCCGAGGCGGTGGGCCAGGGGGGCGTAGACGTCGAGCGTCTCCTGGGCGGTCTTGCGCTGCTTCTCGATCGGCATGGCCGCGATCGTGCGCATGTTGTGCAGCCGGTCGGCCAGCTTGATCAGCAGGACGCGGATGTCCTTGGCCATGGCCACCAGCATCTTGCGCATGGTGGCGGCCTGCTGGGCCTCCTTGGAGTCGAAGCTGACCCGGTCGAGCTTGGTGACGCCGTCGACGATGGCGGCCACCTCGGGACCGAAGTCGCGGACGATGTCGTCGAGGCTGACGGTGGTGTCCTCCACCGCGTCGTGGAGGAGGGCGGCGGCCAGGGTGACGTCGTCGAGGCCCAGGTCGGCCAGGATGGTGGCCACCGCCAGCGGATGCTGGATGTAGGGGTCGCCCGAGCGCCGCATCTGGCCGCGGTGCGCTCCCTCCGCCACCTCGTAGGCCCGGGAGACGATGGTGGTCGCCGCCTTGGGGTGTCGCGCCCGGAAGGCGGTCAGCACGTCCTTCAGCTCATCGGCCGCCGCCGCTCCCCCCGCGCCCCGTCGCCATGGCAACACTCGATCGGCAGTGACCAACCAACCCCCTCACCATTGAGCGGTAGCGACCGGTCCAGTCTACGTGAAGGGCCCCAGGAGCATAAAAGCGGAGGGGCTCGAACCGGGCCCTAGCCTTCCTTGGCCTGCGGCTCCGTACCGGTGTCGGCGGCGGCTCGGCGGCGCCGGAAGGTGACGCTGTCGCCCATCTGGCGGACCGTGGGGTCGGGACGCTCGGGCCGCGGCGGCGACTTCCGCACGAAGCGGCGCCAGCCCGCGATAAGGCCGACCCGCCAGGCAACGTACCCGGACCACCCGGGGATGATCGAGAAGTCCATGAAGCGGAGGTGGTCGACGCAGCGCTTGCCCATGTAGACGGTGCGCAGGACCGTGGCCGTACGGGGGTACTCCTTCTGGGGGGTGGCGCTGCCCTCCACCCGCTTGAGGAGACGGTCGAAGAGCCAGCGGGGCGGGCGGCGCACGGCCAACAGGTACAGCACCAGGTTGGCCATCCGGGGGGGCAGGTGGGTCAGCCCGTAGTTGGCCGAGATCGCCTCCAGGTCGATACCCCGCTCCTTCATCGCCTTCTCCAACTCGGTGTTGGGGATGACCTTCAGCGAGTAGATGAAGAGGGTGAAGGGCCGGGGCATGGTGTACAGCAACTCGAGCGTGTCGACGACGTCCTGCTTCGTCTCGATCGGGTTGTCCATGATGATGTCGAACGCGGCGGGGATGTGGTACTTGGGGGCGAAGGACGTGATGACCCGGCCCGCCTCGAGGATCCGCTCCGGCGGGGTCGGCCGCTTGTAGAAGTCGAGGATCGCCTGGCTGCCGCTCTGGATGCCCATGCGCACCCGGTTCATGCCGGCCCAGGTGAGGATCTCGAACTTCTCCTGCTTCACGTAGTTGGGGATGACCCCGTAGACCGCGAAGGGGATGTCGAGCTCGGCCTTCCAGAGCTCGGCGAAGGTCTCCAGCTCCCGGTAGGGGATCGCCATGAAGCTGTCGTCGTGGAAGCTGACCTGGCTCACGTGCGGCAGGCGGGAGCGCAGGTCCTTCACCTCGTCGACGATGTAGCGGGCGCTCGGGTGGCGGATCTTCTTGTACAGGGGGTCGTTGGCGATGAACTTGGTGTTGCCGCAGAACGAGCAGTGGAAGGGGCAGCCGATCGACCAGAGGGTCGTGTAGCCCAGGCCGTCGTTGTTGAGGTAGTCGCCCAGCTTGGCCGGGGTGAACCCCTCTCCCGGGCGGTAGATCCGCTCGCTCTGCCCGTACTGGGGGAAGGGGAGGGTCTCCATCTCCTCGGCCGTCATCAACGGGCGGAAGCCGTTGCGGACGATCGTGTCGCCGTCCTTGTCCTTGAACCAGAAGTTCTCGGTGCGGGTGTAGTCGCGCCCGTCTCCCATCCGTTGGAAGAGCTCCTCGAAGGCGAACTCGCCCTCGCCGGTGCAGATGGCGTCGACGTCGGCGAGGATCGCGTCCTCCGGGTGGATGATCGGGTGGATGCCGCCCCAGAGGATGAACGTGTCGGGGTCGACCTGCCGCAGCCGGGTGGCGATGCGCTTGGTGAGCTCGGAGTAGCCGGTCATCGACGAGAACCCGACCAGGTCGCTGCCGGCCAGGCTGTGGGCGATCTCGTCGATCTCGACGTCGCCCAGCTCGCCCTTGCCCCCGACGGTGCCCTTGATGCTGTTGCGCACGCTGCGGTACCGCCGCGTCGTCACGTAACACGCCTCGGTGTCGGGATTGAGGCGGCCGACGTAGGACGCGATCTTGCGGAAGCCGCAGGAGGTGATGCCGTCCTCGAGCGAGACCAGTTTCACCTTCACGAGACACCTCCGGAAACGGCCCAGGCTAGCAAGGCGGCGCCGGAGCTCATTCGTAGGTGAGGAGGGACACGGCTTCGCGGTCGCCCAGGCGGGCCCGTCCCCCCAGGAAGGCGAGCTCGATCACGAAGGCCAGCCCCACGACCGTCCCGCCGGCGGCGTCGACCAGGCGGAGGGTGGCTGCGGCCGTGCCGCCGGTGGCGAGGACGTCGTCGACCACGAGGACGTTGTCGCCCTCGGCGATGGCGTCGTCGTGCATCTCCAGGCGGTCGGCGCCGTATTCGAGGGAGTACTCCTCCACCCGGGTGCGCCACGGGAGCTTGCCCGGCTTGCGCACCGGCACGAAGCCGGCGTCCAACACGTAGGCGATGGGTGCGGCGAAGATGAAGCCCCGGGCCTCGATGCCGACCACCTTGTCGACCTTGCGGTCGGCGAAGTGGGCGGCGAGGTTGTCGATGGTGCACCGCAGCGCCCCGGCGTCGCCCAGGAGGGGCGTGATGTCCTTGAAGACGATCCCCGGCTGGGGGAAGTCGGGGACGTCACGGACGTGGTCCTTCAGGTGGGCTATCTCGGGCACGGGCGGCCGCCGGTCAGCGCTTCTTGCCCTTCTTGCGGGGACGGGGCGCCCCGGGGCGGTTGCCGGGGGGGCGGGCGGTGGTGCCGCTGCCCGCCGGCTTCGCCCCCGGCGACTGGGTGGTGGGCGACTGGGTGGTTGGCTGGGCGGTGGGCGGCCGGGCCGGCACCAGGACGTCGCCGCCGGCACCCGCGGCCGTGGGCTTCGCCGCCTTGGAGGAGCCCGCGGCCGGCTTCTGGGCCTGCGGCTTCTGGGCCGCCGGCTTCTGGGTTAGCGGCTTCTGGGCCGCCTGCTTCTGGGTCTGCGGCTTCTGGGCCGCCTGCTTCGGGGTCTGCGGCTTGGTGCCGGCCGCCTTGGCCGGCGTCGCCGGCTTGCCGCCTCCCTTGCCGGAGGAGGACGGCTTCGCGGTCGCGTCCGCCGATCGGGACTTGCCCGCCGAGGCCGGAGCCGCACCGCTCGCCGCCATGGCTGCGGCCGCCGCCGGGGTGAGAGCGCCGGTGCCGCCGCCCTTGGCCTGCAGGCGCTGGCGAACCGACGTGTAGCGGGGCTCCCGCTCCTTGAGGATGGCGAGGATGGGGGCGGCGATGAAGATCGACGAGTAGGCACCGGTGAGCAGGCCCACCAGCAGGGCCAGCCCGAAGTCCTTCAGTGTGGTGGCGCCCATCACGCCGGCCCCGATGAGCAGGATCGACAGGATGGGCAGGATGGCCACCAGCGAGGTGTTCAGCGAACGCATGAGGACCTGGTTCATCGACAGGTTCACCGTGTCGGAGTAGGTCATGCGGCCGGTGGCCGAGAGCCCGCGCGAGTTCTCGTGGACCTTGTCGAACACGACGATCGTGTCGTAGAGCGAGTACCCGAGGATGGTGAGGAAGGCCACCACCGTGGCCGGGGTGACCTCGAACCGGGAGATCGAGTACACGCCGACGGTCACGAGGATGTCGTGCACCACCGCGGCGATGGCAGCCACGGCCATCTTCCACTCGAAGCGGAGCCAGATGTAGGCGCTGATCAGGACGAAGAAGACGACGAGCGCCTTGCGGGCCTTGTTGGTGACGTCCTTGCCCCACGACGGCCCCACGTCGTTGACGCTCACCTGGCCCGCGTCGACCCCGCCCAGCTCGGCCATGGCGTCGGTGACCTTGGCCTGCTCCTCGGGGGCGCGGGTGTCGGACTGGACCCGGACGGTGTCGCTCCCCGCGATCTGAATCTTGGCATCGCCGAGGCCGAACGGCCGCAGCCGGTCGCGGGCCTCGGCCACCGAGACGCCGGTGGCCTTCACCTCCCACGAGGTGCCGCCCTTGAAGTCGATGCCGTAGTTCAGGCCCTGGGTCAGCAGGGAGATCACGCCGGCCGCGACGACCAGGGCCGACGCCAGGAACCACACCCGGGCCCGGCCGACGTAGTCGAAAGACGTCTCGCCGTGGTAGAGCCGGTGGCGCAGGCTCCGGCCCTGGGCGTCGCGGCTCACCGGTCCACCGTCACGAGGGGGGTCCGGCGGTCGCCGCGGCCGGCGCGTTCAGGCCCCGGGCCACGCCCACCCACCGGGCCTCGGTGAAGAGCCGGCTGCGGCCGAGCAGCACCACCATCGGGCGGGTGAAGACGTAGGCCACGACCACGTCGAGCAGGGTGGACAGGGCGAGGAAGAAGGCGAAGCCCCGCACCGAGCCCACGCTCAGCACGTAGAGGACCACCGCGCCGATGAAGGAGGCGGCGTCGGCGGCCAGGATCGTGCGGTAGGCCCGGGAGAATCCCCGGTCGACCGACGACCGGATGGTCTTGCCGGAGCGGATTTCGTCCTTCAGGCGCTCGAAGTACACGACGTAGGAGTCGACGGTGACACCCACCGACACGATGATGCCGGTGGCGCCGGCCAGGGTGAGGGCCAGGCCGTTGGTCTGGCCCAGCATCGTGACCAGGGAGTACATCAGGGCCCCCGACACCAGCAGGCCCAGCCACACGACCAGCCCGAGGGCCCGGTAGTAGAGGACCATGTAGACGGCGACCAGGGCCAGGCCCACCAGACCGGCGATGATCCCCGCCCGCAGCGAGTCGCGCCCGAGGCTGGCCGACACCGTCTGCACCGTCTGGCGGTCGAGCTGGACGGGCAGCGACCCGTAGCGGAGCACCAGGGCCAGGTCCTTGGCCTCCCGCTCGCTGAAGTCGCCCGAGATCTGCCCCGACCCCGGGAAGTTGGTGGTCTGGAGGCTGGGGGCGGAGCGGACGACGCCGTCGAGGTCCATGGCGACCTGGCCGTTGACGCCCACCTTCTCGGCCATGGCGTTCCACTGCGACGTCCCGCTGGACGTGAGGTTGAACTCCACTTCCCAGACGCCGTTGTTGGGGTTGACAGTGGCCATCGCCGATGACATGGCCTCGCCCGTGACCTCCGCCGGACCGAGGAGGTAGCGGGCGGTGACGTTGCCCTTGTCGTCCTTCTGGGGGAGGATCACCGTCGCCTCGGGGGTGTTCTCCTCGGGCGTCGTCGTCTTGCCAAGGTCGAGGGGGACGGTCGTGGGGGTGGACGGGTCGACCGCCGTGGTGGTGGGTTCCGCCGGCACGGTGGTGGGCGGCACGGTGGTGGGCGGCACGGTGGTGGGCGGCACGGTGGTGGTCGTGGCTACGGCGGTGGCGGGCAGCTGTTGGAGGACGGGGCGGAAGTAGAGCTGGGCGGTCTGGCCCACCACCTCCACCGCCCGGTCCTTGTTCTTCACTCCCGGGAGCTGGACGATGATCGAGTCGCCCTGGCGCGTGATGTCGGGCTCGGCCACGCCCAGTCCGTCGACCCGGTCTCGGATGATCTCGATCGCCTGGTCGAGCACCCCCGAGGGGACCTCGTTGCGCGGCTTGAGCACCACCGACGCGCCCCCCTGCAGGTCGAGGCCGAGCTGGGGGGAGTTACCGGACGCGAGGGTGAGGCCGAGCGAGCCGGCCGCCACCACCAGGATTCCGATCAGGCACACCGCCATGGAACGGCGCACGGATCAGGCCTTCTCCCCGGTCGAGGGCGGTTCAGGGGTGGTCGGCGCGGGCGGCGGGGTGGGGGACGGCGACACTGTCGGGAGGGTGGTGAGGGTGAGGTCGTCGACCGCAGTGGTCCGGGACGCCTCGCCGGGCGGGTCGGGGTCGAGCAGGGCGTCGTAGTCGTCGACTCCCCCGCCGGCGAGGTCTTCGTCCGCCTCGTCGGTGCCGTAGACGTCGTCGGTACCATAGACGTCGTCGGAGCCGTAGACGTCGTCGGTGCCGTAGTCGTCGTCGGCCGCGTCGGACGCGATCCGAGTCTGGATGGCGGCGCGCAGGACCTTGATCGAGGTGCCGGGCGCAACCTCCAGGGTGACGATGTCGTCGACCACCGAGACGATGGTGCCCACGATTCCCCCGGTGGTGATCACCTCGTCGCCGGCGGACAGCGCGGCCACCAGCTGCTGGTGTTCACGGACGCGGCGCTGCTGGGGGCGGATGAGCAGCGCCCACATCAGTCCGAACGTGATGATGAGAGGGAGAAGGGCTTCCATGGTGAAGGAGGCCGCGAAGGCCTGTCCCGCAGACTACCCGGGCGGTGACGCGGCGGTCAGGCCGGGGGGGGCGTGGGGTCTGGTGCAGGCCACCCGAAAAGGGGCGGCGCCCCCGGCGGCCCGGCCGGCGCGGCCGGCGCCTCCAGCCCGAGGTGCTGCCAGGCGGCCGGGGTGGCCACCCGTCCCCGGGGCGTTCGCTGCAGCAGCCCGAGCTGGAGAAGGAACGGCTCGTACACGTCCTCCACCGTCTCGCGCTCCTCGCCCACGCAGATCGCCACCGTCGACAGCCCCACCGGACCACCGGCGAAGCGCAGGCACACTGCGCCGAGGATGGCCCGGTCGACCTTGTCGAGGCCCCGGGCGTCGACCTCGAACAACTCGAGGGCGGCGTCGGCGATGGCCCGGGTGACCACGCCGTCGCCCCGCACCTCGGCGAAGTCGCGGACCCGCCGGAGGAGCCGGTTGGCGATGCGGGGCGTGCCCCGGGCCCGGCGGGCGATCTCGAACCCACCGTCGGGCTCCAGGGGCACCCCCATGATTCCGGCCGCCCGCCGGACGATCGCCTCGAGCTCGTCGACCTGGTAGTAGTCGAGGCGGGCGACGAAGCCGAAGCGGTCGCGCAGCGGGCCGGTGATGAGGCCGGTGCGGGTGGTGGCCCCGACGAGGGTGAAACGGGGCAGGTCGAGGCGGATGGAACGGGCCGACGGACCCTTGCCGATGACGATGTCGAGCTGGAAGTCCTCCATCGCCGGGTAGAGGACCTCCTCCACCACCCGGCTCAGGCGGTGGATCTCGTCGATGAACAGGACGTCGCCCTCGTCGAGGTTGGTGAGGACCGACGCCAGGTCGCCGGCCCGCTCGAGGGCAGGCCCGGACGTGATGCGCAGGTTGACGCCCATCTCGGCGGCCACGATGCCCGCCAGTGACGTCTTGCCCAGGCCCGGCGGCCCCGCGAACAGGAGGTGGTCGACCGGCTCGCCCCGCCCTCGGGCCGCCCCCAGCAGGATCTCGAGGTGCTGGCGGAGCTGGCCCTGGCCCACGAACTCGTGCAGGCGCCGGGGTCGCAGGGTGACCTCGTCGGGCACCTCCTCGGGGCCGGGAGCCGTCGTGAGCAGCTCGTTCCGGGTCACCGGTTGGCACCCAGGAGGCGGAGGGCTTGGCGCAGGAGATCTTCGACGCCGCCGTCGGCGGGGAGGTCGCGCAGGGCCTGGTGGACCTCGTCGGGCTCGTAGCCGAGAGCGCCGAGGGCGGCCCGCACCTCGGCCCGGGTGGAGACGGACCCGTTGCCATTGCCGTTTTCGTGGGCGCCAGCCGCGGCCAGAGCGGCGGCGTCGTCGTCGGGGAGGTCGAGGCGGGACTTGAGCTCGATCATCAGACGGGCCGCGGTCTTGCGGCCCACGCCGGGGACGATGCACAGGGCGTCGAGGTCGCCGTCGGACAGGGCCTGACGGAGCTGGGCCGGAGGGTGTACCGAGAGGATGGCGAGCGCCAGCGCGGGACCGACGCCGTGGGCGCCGATGAGCGCCTCGAAGCAGTCGCGCTCGTCGCGGGAGACGAAGCCGAACAGGGTGAGCGAGTCCTCCCGCACGTTGAGGTGGGTGTGGACGACGGCGGTGGCGCCGAGCTCGCCCAGCCGGGCCATGGTCGACGACGGCACGGTGACGCGGTAGCCGACCCCCCCGACTTCGAGCAGCACCTCACCCCGCGACGAACGGTGCGCGATCGTCCCCCGCAGCGACCCGATCATCGGCCCGGTGTCCGGTCGCCCAGTGTCCGGCCCGCCAGGCGGGCTCGCAGGGGGGCGCTGGCCAGGTGGCAGAGGGCGAGGGCGAGGGCGTCGGCGGTGTCGGGCGGCCTGGGCGGCTCGGCCATGCCCAGAAGCGACTGCACCATGCGCTGCACCTGCTCCTTCGACGCCGAGCCGTAGCCGGCCACGGCCTGCTTGACCTCATTGGGCGTGTACTGCACCACCTCGCATCCGGCCCGGGCGGCGATCGCGAGCGCCAGCCCGCTGGCCTGGCCCACGGACATGGCGGTACGGGCGTTGACCTGGAAGAACACCCGCTCGACCGCCACCGCGTCGGGCCGCAACTCGTCGACCAGCGCCTGGAGGTCGACGTGGAGGGCGGCCAGCCGGGTGGGCAGGGGGTCGGACGGCGGGGTCGTGATCACGCCCGCGGCCACGACCGTCGCCTGCTTGCCCACGCCTCCGGCCAGGCACCCGTAGCCGCACCGGGACACCCCCGGATCGATTCCCAGGACGACGAACATGCGTTCGGACGCTAGCCGATCGTCCGCCCGAAATCGAGGATCCCCCTCTGGGCTATGCGGTGACGGCCTCCAGGACCGCGTCGGGGATGTCGAAGTTGGCGTAGACGGCCTGGACGTCGTCGTGGTCCTCGAGGGCGTCGACCACGCGGAGGACCTTGCGGGCGTCGGCCTCGGTCTCCAGGGCGATGGTTGCCGAGGGGAGCATGGTGAGATCGGCGTCGGACACCTTCACGCCGGCCTCCTCCAGCGCGGTCCGCACCTTGGCCAGCTCGGTGGGGGGCGTGATGACCAGCCAGGAGTCGCCCTGGTCGACCAGGTCGTCGGCCCCGGCCTCCAGGGCCTGCATCATCAGCACGTCGTCGTCGTCCGAGGAGTTCGGGTCGGTTGTCTTGGCCACGACCATCGACCCCTTGCGCTCGAACTGCCAGGCCACCGCGCCCGGCTCGGCGCTCGACCCGCCGTTCTTGGAGAAGATGGCGCGCACGTCGGCCGCGGTGCGGTTGCGGTTGTCGGTGAGGGTCTCCACGTACACGGCCACGCCGCAGGGGGCGTAGCCCTCGTAGGTGACCGCTTCGTAGCGCACGCCCTCGAGCCCACCGGTGGCCCGCTTGATCGCCCGCTCGATGGTGTCGGTCGGCACCGAGGCCTCCCGGGCCTTGTTGTACATGGTGCGCAGGGAGGCGTTGGCCGTCATGTCGGGCCCGCCCTCGCGGGCCGCCACCTCGACCTGGCGCAGGACCTTGGCGAAGACCTTGGCCCGGACCTTGTCCTTGGCCCCCTTCTGGTGCTTGATGGTGGCCCACTTGGAATGGCCCGACATGTGGTCTCCTTAGATCTGGCTGAGAAAGCGCTGGTGGAGGCGCAGGTCGCCCGACAGCTCGGGATGGAAGGCGGCCACCAGCACGCCGCCCTGGCGGCAGAGCACCGGCCGGCCAGGACCCGAGCTCGCGGCACCGGAAATCGAGGTGCCCGAAATCGAGGCAATCGTGGCCAGGACCTCGACGCCCTCGCCCACCCGCTCCACCACCGGCGCCCGGATGAAGACGGCCGGGAACGCGCCCCCGGCCAGGCCGTCGACGGCCAACGCGGCCTCGAACGAGTCGACCTGGCGGCCGAAGGCGTTGCGGCGGACAGCCACGTCGATGGCGGCGAAGCGGCGCTGGTCGGGCCGGCCGTCGAGCACGTCGGCGGCCAGCAGGATCATGCCCGCGCAGGTGCCGAAGGCGGGCATCCCGTCGCCGAGCAGGCCGGCGATGGAATCGAACAGGCCCGACGAGACGAGCAGCTTCGAGAGCGTGGTGGACTCGCCGCCGGGAAGCACCAGCGCCTCGATGCCGGCCAGGTCGGAGGGCGTTCGGACCTCGACCGGCGACGCGCCCAGGGCGCGCAACGCCTCAACGTGGAGCTGCGCCGCCCCCTGCAGGGCCAGGACGCCGACCTTGTCCACCTGGCGGCCTCATCGGGTCCGCACCCCGTCGACCAGTCCGCGCGCTTGCCCCCCCACGGGTGTAATTGCGCGGATCAGTCGGGTCCCGGGCTCGGCTGCGGGGACGCTCACCAGCCGCGCTCCGCCAGGCGGACGCCGAGGGTGCCGATCTCCTGGCCGGGCATGGCCGCGCCCAGGCCGCGGCTGACCTTGGCCACGATGTGGGGATCGTTGAAGTGGGCGGTGGCCTCCACCACCGCCTTGGCCATGGCCTCGGGGTCGGAGCTCTTGAAGATGCCGGACCCCACGAACACCGCCTCGGCGCCCAACTGCATCACCAGGGCGGCGTCGGCCGGGGTGGCGATTCCGCCGGCGCAGAACATCGGCACCGGGAGCCGCCCGGCGTCGGCCACCTCGTTGACCAGGGCAATCGGCGCCTGGAGCTGCTTGGCCCACGCGTAGCGCTCGGCGGGGTCGGCCACCGTCAGCTTGCGGATGTCGCCGAGGATCGAGCGCAGGTGACGGACCGCCTCCACGATGTTGCCGGTGCCCGCCTCCCCCTTTGACCGGATCATGGCCGCCCCTTCGGAGATGCGCCGCAGGGCCTCCCCGAGGTTGGTGGCGCCGCACACGAACGGAACGGTGAAAGCCCATTTGTCGATGTGGTGGGCCTCGTCGGCCGGCGTGAGAACCTCGCTCTCGTCGACGAAGTCGACGCCCAGCGCCTCCAGGACCTGGGCCTCGGCGAAGTGCCCGATGCGGGCCTTGGCCATGACCGGGATGGTGACCGCGGCCTGGATCGACTCGATCATGGCCGGGTCGCTCATGCGGGCCACCCCGCCGTCGCGCCGGATGTCGGCCGGGACACGCTCGAGGGCCATGACCGCCACCGCGCCGGCGTCCTCCGCCACCTTCGCCTGGTCGGCGGTGACCACGTCCATGATCACGCCGCCCTTGAGCATCTCGGCCAGGCCCCGCTTGACCAGGTCGCTTCCCGTCGTCAGCCGATTCGCGTGCTCGTCCGTCACGCGACCCATTCTACGGTCCCGGACGGAGTCGGCCGTCGGTATTGGCCCGTGGTATCGGTCCGCGGATGATCAGGCGGCCGCCGTGGTGGTGGTGGTGGTGGTGGCCTCCGGCGGGGCCTCGGTGCTGACGGTGGCGTTGCTCGGGGTCATCTCGATGACCGTCCGCCCCGGCGGGAACACCATGGGGGCCCCGTTGGCGTCCGCGTAGGCGGTGACGGTGGACGCGCCCGCCTTCGTCCAGGTGCCCTTGGCCACGGTGCCGTTGCAGAAGTACCAGGCCTCGCCCGTGCCGAGGACCTCGGGGTAGGTGACCGCCGCGTCCCCCGCGAAACGGGCGTAGTCGGTGAACTGGACGATCACGTTGCCGGGGGTCCACTGGCCGCCCGCTTCCAGGTTGTGGGGCTGGCCGTTGGTGAATCGCTTCCACCCGTTGGCGCCGGCGTCCCACTCGTACGACGCCCGGATGTCGGCCAGGGGGATGTTCATCGACGCCACCGGTGTGGCGCCGGCGCCGGCGTAGGTCTCCCCCGGCTTCAGGAACTTGGCGAAGGCGGGCGGGGCCTTCGCGTCGTCGTCGACCCGGCCGTAGAGCCTTTCCGAGTCGGTGTAGAGGTTGTGGGGGGCGGACCGGCCGGACCGGCGGTAGAGGGCGTCGGTTGCGTTCTCGTCGATGAAGTCGAGGTTGGCGTTGCGGACGAGCTGCACGATGTTGGGCGCTCCGCCGGAGAAGGCCAGGAGTCCTCCGAGGGGGGCGACGATGAGGGGGTCGGCCGGGCGCACGGACCGCACCGGCCCGATCGGGTCGGCGTCGGTGGACTGGAACACGACCACGAACCGGGTGATCCCCTCGGTGACCTCCTCGTAGACCAGGTCGGCCGCGTCGAGCCCGGCCTGGGGCCGGGCGGCGGCGTTGTTGTCGATCTTCACCGTGACCGCGGGGCGGGCCAGCTTCACCGGGTCGGCGAGGGGCAGGCCGGTGAGGAGGGCCTGGGGGGGGACGGTGGTGGTGGTGGGGGCGGCGGTGGTGGTCGCCCGGCCCGAGGCGGCCTTCTTGCCGCCTCCACAGGCCGCGGTGGCGGCCAGAAGTGCGATGGCCACGACGATGACGGCGCGGCGGTGTGAACGAACCATTTCAGAGCTCCTTGAGGGCCTGTATCCGCTCGTCGAGCGGAGGATGCGTGTCGAACAGGCGGTTCAACCAGGCTAGGCGCCCTTCCTCCGTGGTGCGAGCCAGGGGGGATTCGATCCAGAGGTGGGCCGTGGCCCGCGACGACGAATGCACCACCGTGGTGTCGTTCCTGAGCTTCTCCAGGGCCGATATCAGCCCGGGCGGGTACCGGGTGAGCGACACCCCCCCGAAGTCGGCCAGGGCCTCGCGCCGGCGGGACACGGCGAACTGCATCACCCGCGCCACCAGCGGCGCGACCAGCAGGAGGACGAAGCCGAAGACGGCGAGGACCGCGGCCGGGCCGGGGCCACCCGAGCGGAGGTCGTCACGGTGGCGGGGGCCGCCCCACCAGAGGAAGCGAAGGCTGAAGTCGGCCAGCAGGGCGATGACACCGACGAACGTGACGGCGAGCGTCGACACCAGGACGTCGTAGTTCTTGATGTGGCTGAGCTCGTGGGCCAGGACGCCCTCCAGCTCGATCCGGTTGAGCTTCTCCATCAGGCCGGTGGTGACCGCGATGGCGGCGTGCTGCGGGCTACGACCGGTGGCGAAGGCGTTGGGCGCGGCGTCGTCGACCAGGTAGACCCGGGGCTTGGGCAGGCCCGCCGCGATGCAGAGACCCTCGACCAGGTTGTGCAGGCGGGGCTCCTCCTCAGGCGTGGTCAGGCGGGCGTGGCTCATGGCCAGTGCCACCGCGTCCGACTTCCACCACGCCAGCGCGGAGCCGGCGCCGACGACGACCAGGGCCACCAGCAGGCCCCCCACCCCGAAGCCGAGGAGCAGCTGGACGGCCCAGGCCAGGGCCATGACCAGCACCAGGAAGCCGGCGACGAGCACCACCGACCGCCGCTTGTTGGAGGAGATCTGCTCGTGCAACTACAGCTCGCCTCTCTCGCCCGACAGGCTCGCTCGGCGCCCGGCCGGGCCGCCGCCGGGGGCGGCGGCGCATCTGGGGAACGTCACCCTGGAACTGGACCCTAGAACTGGACGTTGACGGGGCCGCGCGACGTGTCGTCGGCCTCGAAGAACTCCTGCTGCTGGAACCCGAACCGGGCGGCCACGAAGTTCGACGGGAAGCTCTCGATCTTGTTGTTCAACTGGAGGACCGCGTCGTTGTAGAACTGCCGGGCGTAGCTGATGCGGCCCTCGGTGCCGACGAGCTCCTCCTGCAGGGCCAGGAAGTTCTCGTTGGCCTTGAGCTCGGGGTACGCCTCGGCCACCGCGAAGAGAGACTTCAGGGCGCCCGTGAGCATGTTCTCGGACTGGGCCTGCTCGGCCACGCCCGAGGCGCTGATGGCGTTGGCCCGGGCCTGGGTGACGGCCTCGAAGGTCTCCCGCTCGTGCTTGGCGTAGCCCTTGACCGTCTCCACCAGGTTGGGGATGAGGTCGTAGCGGCGCCGGAGCTGGACGTCGATCTGGGCCCAGGAGTTCTTCACCCGGTTCCGCAGCCGGACCAGCCCGTTGTACGTGAGGACCACGTACAGGACGAGGGCGACCACGACGCCGATGAGGATCCACTTCCACATACGGACCCATCATACGGTGCCGGACGGCGGCCCCGGCGGGCGCCGTGACGACCTACCGCTCGTGGATGGCGATGGCCCGGGCGTAGAGGTCGACGTAGCGCTCGGCCAGGTGGTCCATGGAGAACTCGTTGGCCCTCGTCTCGCCCGCCGCCACCAGGTCGGCGGCGGTGGACGGCTGGCAGAGCACCCGATCGAGGGCCGCCGCGAGCTGCACCGGGTCGCCGGGCGGCACCAGCAGGGCGGCCCGCCCACAGGCACCGCCGACGGCCACGTTGCGGTAGCCGGGGATGTCGCTGGCGACCACCGGCGTCTGGGCGGCCATGCCCTCGAGCAGCACCATCCCGAACGATTCGCCCCGCAGCGACGGGGCGCAGAGCACGTCGGCGGCGCGGAGCCGGGCCGCCCGCTCGTCGTCGCCGATACGGCCCAGCCACTCCACCCGGTGGTCGCCGCCGGTCATCGCCTTCAGCCGGTCGGTCTCGGGACCGTCGCTCGCCACCCACAGCCGGGCGTCGGCCGGGAGGCGGGCCATGGCTGCCAGCAGGACCTCGAGCCCCTTGCGGGACTCGTGGCGGGACAGGAACAGCACCGTCGGCCCCTCGGTGGGCCAGGGCGTGGCCTTGGCGAAGCGCTCGACCTCGATCCCGTTGTTGAGGACGACGTACTGGCCGCCGAGGTGCCGCTCGGCCATGGCCCGGGCCGCCTCCGACACCGCGCAGCGGAAGGTGAGGCGGCGGGCCAGCCACCGGGTGAGGGGGCGCAGGACCCGGTAGGCGGCGCTCACCCCGGAGGCGTGGAAGGTTCCCACGAGAGGCGCCGACGCCCACGCCACGCTGGTGACCGTAGGCCCGGGGGCGAGAGGCTCGTGGAGGTGGAGGACGTCGAAGTGCTCGTCGCGGAGGACGGCGATGGTGCGCAGGGCGCACGACGGGTCGGGGGCGATCGGCGCCATCGACCCGTTGGCCGCGGTGGGGACGCTGTTGCCGAGGGGGATCACCCCCACCTCGGGGGGTGGGCCGTCGCACGGCCCCAGCACCCGCGCCTCGTGGCCCAGCGTCCGCAGGGCCCGGGCCAGCCCGAGGACCTGGCCCTGCACCCCACCGGGCACGGTGAGGCTGTACGGGCAGACGAGGGCGATCCGCACGAACCCGAGCGTACCGGTGCCAGGCAATACTGAACCCGATGACCCCGCCCAGCATGAACGATGACAACCTGACCAGGGCCGAGGCCGAGGCGCGGGCGGCGCGCCTGTCCGTCGCCTCCTACGACGTGGCGCTCGACCTCACCGGCGACGGCGACACGTTCGCCAGCACCACCACCATCCGTTTCACGTCCTCCGACGCGGGCGGCGACACCTTCGTCGACCTCGACGCGGCCGCCGTCCGGGAGCTCACGCTCAACGGGCAGCCCGCCCCCCTGGATGCCTTCGACGCGTCCCGGAGCCGGATCCACCTCCGGGGCATGACGGCCGACAACGAGCTGCGGGTGGTGGCCGACTGCTCCTACCAGCACACCGGGGTCGGGCTGCACCGCTTCGACGACCCCACCGACGGCAACCGTTACCTCCACACCCAGTTCGAGCCCTACGACGCCCACCGGGTGTTCGCCTGCTTCGACCAGCCCGACCTCAAGGCCACGTTCGACCTGACCGTCGTCGCCCCCGAGGGCTGGACCGTGATCAGCAACGCTCCGGTGGTGGAGCACGAGGGTGGCCAGTGGCGGTTCGAGACCACGGCGAGGATCTCCACCTACCTGGCGGCGCTGGTGGCGGGGCCGTTCCACGCCGTCCACGAGGAGCACCGGGGCATCGGGCTGTCGATCTACTGCCGGGAGTCGCTGGCGCGGTACCTCGACGCCGACGAGATCCTCACCGTCACCCGCCAGGGGCTCGACTTCTTCGAGGCCGAGTTCGGCTACCCGTACCCGTTCCCCAAGTACGACCAGCTCTTCGTGCCGGAGTTCAACTTCGGGGCCATGGAGAACCCGGGGTGCATCACGTTCAGCGAGAACTACGTGTTCCGGTCGCGGGTCACCGACGCCTCCTTCGAGCGCCGGGCGGGGACGATCCTGCACGAGATGGCCCACATGTGGTTCGGCGACCTGGTCACCATGCGCTGGTGGGACGACCTCTGGCTCAACGAGAGCTTCGCCACGTACATGGGCACCGACGCCGTGGCCCGGTCCACCCGGTTCCGCGACGCGTGGGTGCGGTTCGCGTCGGGCGAGAAGGCGTGGGCGCTGGTGCAGGACCAGCTGCCGACCACCCATCCCATCTCGGCCGACATCGTCGACACCGACGCCGTCCGCCTCCACTTCGACGGCATCACCTACGCCAAGGGCGCGTCGGTGCTCAAGCAGCTGGTGGCATGGGTGGGCAAGGATGCCTTCACCGAGGGCGTCCGGCGCTACTTCCGCCGCCACGAGTGGGCCAACGCCACCCTGGCCGACTTCCTCGGGGTGCTCGAGGAGACCAGCGGCCGCAAGCTGGAGCCGTGGTCGGAGGAGTGGCTGCAGACGGCAGGCGTGAACACCCTGCGGGCCGCCTTCACCGTCTCGTGCGGGCGCTACGACGCCTTCAGCGTCTCCCAGTCGGGCGACCCGGTGCGCTCGCACCGCCTCGCCATCGGGCTGTACGACCACGATCCCGCCACCCCCGAAGGGGGCGGTGGGGGCCTGGTGCGCCGCCGGCAGGTGGAGCTCGACGTGGTGGGTGAATCCACCGAGGTGGACGACCTGCTGGGCGAGGCGCCGGCCGACCTGGTGCTCGTCAACGACGGCGACCTGACCTACGCCAAGGTTCGCCTCGACGAGCGGTCGGTGTCCACCCTCGAGCACCACCTGAGCGCCATCGCCGACCCCCTGGCCCGCAACCTGTGCTGGTCGTCCACCTGGGACATGGTGCGCGACGCCGAGCTGCCCACCCGGCGGTTCGTCGACCTGGTGCTGGCCCACGCCGCCGGGGAGGCCGACGACAGCACCCTCACCCGCCTGCTGGGCCAGGCCGTCTCGGCGGTCGACGCCTTCGGCGACCCCGCCAACCGTGCGTCCGCCCTCTCCGCGCTGGCCGGCCTGGGCCGGCGGGAGCTCGAGGCGGCCGAACCCGGCTCCGACCGCCAGCTCATATGGGTCCGCCACCTGCTGGTGGCGGGCGAGTCCGACCACGACCTCGACCTCGCCCGGGGCCTCCTCGACGGGTCGGTCGAGGTACCCGGGCTGAAGGTCGACACCGACCTGCGCTGGGGGATCGTGGGCGCCCTGGCCGCATCGGGCGTGGTGGACGCCGACGCGGTCATCGCCGCCGAGCTCGAACGCGACCCCACCGACATCGGCCAGCGGCGGGCGGCGTCGGCCCGGGCGTCCCGGCCGACGGCGGAGGCCAAGGCCCAGGCGTGGGCCGCCGCCACCTCGCCCGGCGCGCCCCTGGCCATGATGCGAGCCGTCACCGGCGGCTTCTGGCAGTGGGGCCAGGCGCCGGTGCTGGAGCCCTACGTCGACCCCTACTTCGAGTCGATCGGGGTGTGGTGGCGGGAGCGCTCGAGGGAGGAGTCCCTCGGGCTGGCGAACGGCTTCTACCCGCGCACCCTCGTCCGGCCGGACGTGGTGGCCGCCACCGACCGGGCCCTGGCCGACGCCGACCTGGCCGGGCCGCTCCGGCGCATCCTGCTCGAGGGCAAGGACGGGATCGAGCGGGCCGTCCGGGCCCAGGCCGCCGACCAGGCCTGAGCCTGCCGGTGGTCGACGGGCCCGGCAGGCGCGACGGCTTGGCGCGGGTGGCGGTGGCGCCCGGCCCGGTGGCGCCGTCGCTGGCGGAGGCGATCACCGGGAGCGGTGGCGTCCTGGTCGGCCCGCCCGAGGCCACCGTGTTGGTCTGGACCGACCCGGCCGACAGCGACGGGCTGGCCGTCCTTCTGTCCGCCGCCCCCGGCATCCGGTGGGTGCAGCTGCCCTTCGCCGGGGTCGAGCCCTTCGTCCCCCTGCTCGGCGACGGCCGGACGTGGACCAGCGCCAAGGGCGCCTACTCGGAGCCGGTGGCCGAGCATGCCCTCACCCTCGGCCTGGCCGGCCTGCGCCGGCTGCCGACCCGGGCCCGGGCCCGCCAGTGGGGTCCGCACGCCGGGCACCGGCTGATGGGCGGGCGGGTGACGGTGGTGGGCGGCGGGGGCATCACCGTGGCCCTCCTCCGCCTGCTCGGCCCCTTCCACGTGGACGCCACGGTCGTGCGCCGCCACGTCGGCCCGGTGGCGGGGGCGACCACGGTCGTCGGGGCCGACCGGCTGCACGAGGTGCTCCCCGGCGCCGACCTGGTCGTGCTCGCCGTCGCCCTGACGCCCGAGACGGAGGGGATCATCGGTGCCGCCGAGCTCGGCCTGATGGAGCCGCACGCCTGGCTGGTGAACGTGGCCCGGGGCCGGCACGTGGTCACCGACGACCTGATCGACGCCCTGACCCGGCGGACGATCGGGGGCGCCGCCCTCGACGTCACCGATCCCGAGCCGCTCCCCGCCGGCCACCGCCTGTGGGACCTCGACAACTGCCTGATCACACCCCACGTCGCCAACACCTGGGAGATGGCCGAGCCGCTCTTCGCGGCCCGAGTGGCCGACAACCTCGGGCGATACGGCCGGGGGGACGACCTGCTCGGCATCGTCGACCCCCGGCTCGGCTACTGACCGCCTCGTGCGGCGGGCCGTCAGTACACCCACACCGCCGAGTCGATGGGCATGAGGCCTTCGGCCCAGATCCAGTCCATGGCCGGGTTGCTCACCCGGATGCACCCGTGGGAGGCGGCGTAGGCGGGGACGTCGTGGTAGCCGTGGACGGCGATCCCGTCCGGGTGGAAGTAGCGGGGCCAGTAGAGGCCACCCAACTCGCCCACGTCGACGCCGGCGTGGGCCCATGCGACCTGCCAGTGGCCGGCGGGGGTGTCCGCCATCTCGGTGCGGCCGTTCACCTGGTAGGGCTCCTCGGTGCCGGTGGAGGCGTTGACGACCCACTGCACGGCCCCGCCCCGGACCACGAACAACACCTGGCGCGCCTTGTCGATCTCGATCAGGTCACCGGAGCCGGCGGCCTCGGGACGGACCGCCTCGGCGAGGGCGGCGCTGGTGCCCGGCCCGACGATGCCGTCGCGCTCCATGCCCTCGACCTTCTGGAAGGCGGTGACGGCCTGGACGGTGAGGCCGCCGTAGGAGCCGTCCGGGGTGCCCAGCCAGTAGCCCAGGCTGCGCAGGCGCTGCTGCAGGGCGAGAACCGCGGGGCCCCTGTCCCCCGGGCGCAGCGTGCCGGAGGCGGCCGCCGGACCGGGGTCGACCTCGGTCGGCACCTCGGTCGGCGGGTCGTCGGACGGGGCGACGGACGTGGGCGGCGTCTCCGTCGCCGGCGGGCGGACGGTCGTCGGCGGGACGGGCGTCGTGGGGGGGACGGCCGGGGCGGTCGGTGCGGTCGTTGTCGTAGAGTCCGCCGGGACGTCGACGACCGGGGCCTCGGCGGCCGCGTTCGTCTGGCCCTGGAGGGCGAAGAGGAAGACGGCGACGACCGCGGTCAGGATGGCGACCGCCGCCGACATGAGCTTGAGGATTCGTGTCGTTCGCATGCCACGTCTGACAGGGCGGGCGGGCGGATCGTTCCGTTGCAGTTCGGTAACAACGACATTGGAAGGAACGACCGCCATCCACCGTCCAAGCGTCCGAATGGACCTGGTCACCCTGCCGATCCCGCTCTGGATGCTGCGCGTGGCCGTCGGGATGGGCGTGCTGCGGGCGGCGCCGCTGCCCCAGGCCGCGGGTGACGTCGACCGCCTGGTCGTGGCCCGGGCCCGTCGCGGCGACCACCGGGCCTTCGCCCAGATCGTCGACCACTACGACCACCGCCTTCGGGGTCTGGCCTACCGCCTCCTGGGCGACCGCGACCGCATGGACGACGTCCTCCAGGAGGCCTACGTCAAGGCCTTCCGGTCGCTGCCCCGGTTCAAGGGGGACTCGGCCCTCGGGACGTGGCTGTACCGCATCGTCTACAACGCCTGCGTCGACGACCTGCGCTCCCGCAAGGCCACGGTGCCCCTCGACGAGCGCACCGACACGGCCGACACCCGCCCCGATCCGGCCGACGTGGCGGTCGGACGGCGCGACCTGGCCGCCGCCCTGGCGACCCTTCCCTCCGACCAGCGGGCGGCGGTGATGCTGGTGGACGCCTACGGCTTCGACTACGCCGAGGCGGCGGACGTGCTCGGCGTGGCCGCCGGCACCATCGGGTCCCGCCTCAGCCGGGCCCGTACGTCGCTCCGCACGTTCCTGCAGGCGGACGGCCGATGAGCGTGGCCCAGTGACCGATCGTGACGAGCGCCTGGGGGCGGCCCTCCTGCGCCTCGACGTCCCCGACCACGGGCCCGACTTCTCCGCCCGGCTCCTGGCCCGGCTGGAGGAGGAGGCCGCCCGCCACCCGGGATCGCCCCGCCGTCCCCGCCGGTCCCCGTGGACGAGCCCGTACCTGCTGACGGCGGCCGCGGCCGCGGTGGCGATCGTCCTGCTGGCCACGAGCACCCTCTTCACCGGCGACGGAACCCGCCAACCCGATCCCGGGCCCGAACTGATCACCGCGTCGGTCGTCCGCTCCCGGGTGGCGGGGGCCCTGGCGTCGCTGGTGACGCTCCGGGGTGAGATCACCCTCGAGTGCGCGATCTACACCGGGTCGTGCAACCCTCCCGAGGACGGGGGGCGGTCCACCGTGCGCTGGACGTTCGTCACCACCGCGGCCGGCGACGAGCGGATCACCGGGATCGGCGTCACCGACGACATGGCGACCAACTCGAGCAGCCTGACCCACCGGGAGATCGAGGGCTTCGCCGGCGGGTCCCGGGCCTACGAGGCGTTCAACCTGCCCGCCGGACCGCCCGACTTCACCGCCGGGCGCTCCCCCCTCCGCCGGCAGCTGGGGTCGGTGGTGCGGGCGTTCGTCACCGATACGGCGGACGTGCCGGTCACCGACGCCGTCGAGCAGGGACGCGACGCCTGGCGGCTGGTGGTCCCCGTGGCGCCGAACAAGCTGGCCGGCCCGGGCCGCAGCCCCGACCAGCTGGAGGTGGTGGTCGACCGCGAGAGCGGGTTCCCCCTCCGCGTCACCAGCTCGCTCGAGGGAAGGTTCCTCCAGGAGATCCGCCTGTCGGGCCTGGTCGTCGACGAGCCCGTCGACCGGGCGGCGTTCGACCTCGACTTCGGGCCCGATGTCGAGGTGTTCCGCCAGGACTTCGGGTTCCGCCGGGTGACGCTCGACGAGGCGGGCGCCGCGGTCGGCTACCGCCCGATCCTGCCGGCCGAGGTGCCGGCCGGGTACGAGCTGGCCGAGGTCACGGCCGCCGAACAGGGGCGGGAGACGGGGAACGAGGGCGCCAACCCGGCGGCCGCGGGCGTGGTGTCGGTCGCCTACCGGCGGGGGTTCGACCGGATCGTCGTCTCCACCCGGCTGACGGGCGGGATCCCCCGGTGCGATCGGGAGCTGCCGGGATCGGGCTCCGGCCCGTGCTGGGCCGACCCGGTGGCGTCGGGGGAGGGCAACTTCGACGAGCCCGTGCCCTTCGTCGTCGGCGCCGGGGCGCTGGCCGGGGCCGACGCCGAGCTGGTGATCTCCGCCCTCGGCATCCCCCACGTGTGGACGATCGACGACCGGCTGGTGGTCACCGTCACCGGCGACGCCTCCGCCGACGAGCTGCGACACATGGCGGAGTCGTTCACGCCCCGGTAGCGACCACCGAGGGGACCTGCCCGGCGCCGGCTGACCCTGGCCCACCGGCCCGCCGACGCTCGGCTGCTGAAAGCTCTTTGGCGGAATATGTACCTCAGAGGTACATATTCCGCCGAAGAGCCGTTGTCGCAGACTCCGCCAGGCGAGGGCCGGTCGGGTCCACCCCCGGCAAAGCCTCATCGTCGGGTGACGATGTTGCGCGGTGCGTACGACTCGCCTGCGTCGAGCAGGCGGCGCAGCGAGAGGGCGTCAGCGGCCAGGGCGGTCACCTGGACGGCCGGGCCGGCGAGCGGGAGGACGGCCGCCGCGCCGTCGAGGACCACCGGCCCCGGAGGGGAACCCGCCCATCCGGGGTCGACCACCAGCAACGATCCGGTGCAACGGGCGCCGCCCCCGACCGCCGGGCTCGTCCACGCCGGGTGAGCGGGGCCGATATCGACCTGATGGCGGAGGAGGGGCCGGCCGCCGAGGTCGACGGACAGGCGGCTCGACACCGATCCGCCCTCCTCCCCGTGGCGGCCCCCGATGAGCTCCTCCCTCCACACCAGGCGGGCGCCGGCGTCGAGGACGACCCGGGCCCGGCACCGGTGGTCGCAGCCGGACGTGGCCACGGTCGGCTCCGGCAGCCAGCGCAGCATCCCGCCCTCCCCCACCCGGACCTCGATCTCGACCACCGAGGGCGCCGGCCCGGGCAGCACGACGGCAGCCGCCACCGTCCGCATGGTGAGCTCGGCGCCGGGGCCCACCACGATCTCGAGGGTGAGGACGTCGCCGCCCAGTGGCCCGCCCGCCCCGCCGACGAGGTGAACCTCCGAGGCGGTGGTCGGGCGCAGGACCAGGGGCCCTTCCGAGCGCAAACCGGTCAGGCGGGAGCGTCCGCCGCTATCGACCTCCATCACCAACCGCCCCCGCGCAATCATCGCCGGGCAATCATCGCCGGGCAATCATTAACGGACGATCAGGGCGGGTCGGTCACGCACGATGACCGCCAGGCGGCCAGCTCGGCCCGCACCCAGGCGGCGGCGCCCGACGCGCCCGGGTCATCCACCAGCGAGCTGAACAACACGGGGGCGTCGCCCCGCCGGGCCCGGGCGTCACGGTCCATCACGGCCAGGTCGGCGCCCACCATGGGGGCCAGGTCGGTCTTGTTCACCACCAGGAGGTCGGCCGACGTGACCCCGGGGCCGCCCTTGCGGGGCACCTTGTCGCCCCCGGCCACGTCGATCACGAACACCTGCCGGTCCACGAGGCCCCGGCTGAACGTGGCCGTGAGGTTGTCGCCCCCGCTCTCGACCAGGACCAGGTCGAGCGGGCGGTGCCGCTCCTCCAGGTCCTCGACCGCCTCCAGGTTGGCCGAGATGTCGTCGCGGATGGCGGTGTGGGGGCAGCAGCCGGTCTGCACCGCGGTGATGCGGTCGTCGTCGAGCACGCCCGCCCGCCGGAGGAACTCGGCGTCCTCCTCGGTGTAGATGTCGTTGGTGACGACGCCCATGCGCAGCTCGCCGCCCAGGGACCGGCACAGGGCCGCCACCAGGGCGGTCTTGCCGCTGCCGACGGGTCCGCCGATGCCGATGCGCAGCGCCCGGCCATCCGGCCGCGGTGCGTCGTGGCGATCCCCGTGCGGATGGTCATGACGCAAACAGACGCACCTCCCGGACGGCGTGGGCCTCGGCGCCGATGTCGAGCGACGGGACGGCGCCGCACGGCAGCTCCTCGAGCGGGGCGCCGCCGGCGGCGAAGGCCGCCGCCTCCGCCGCCACCTCCTCGATCGCCGGCCCCAGGGCCGCCACCAGGGCGGACACCGAGAACGGGTCGAGCCCGAGCAGGCGGACGGCGGCCGTCGCCGGAGTCATCACTGCGTCGTAGGCGACCCACCGGGCTGCGTCGACCGGGGCGAGGCCGGCGGCGGCGGCCACCGCCCCGACGGCGACCGCGTGGTGGGGACGGTCCCCCGGCGACGGCACCGACCAGGCGTGGGACGCGGCCCGCACCAGCTGCCGCCCCTGGCGCCGGGACGCGGCCCGCAGCGCGGGGGAGGCGATGCGGGCGTCGGCCTCGGCGTCGAGCTCGTCGGCCGACCACCGGCCGTCGCCCGCCGCCGCCGCGGCCGCCACCGCCAGGCCCACCGTTGCCACCGCCGACACCGCCGCCAGCCCCGCCGCCACCCGGCCCGCCGTCGCCAGGCGCCCGACGACGAAGCCCCGCAGCGATTCGAGGTCGTGCACCTGTCCGGCGGTGACCGCCTCCTCCACCCCGCCCGAATGGGCGTGGCCCCCCGAAGGGAACCGCCCGTCGGCCAGGAGCAGCGCCGCCAGCGGCGACATCAGAAGAGGAAGTAGCGCTGGGCCATCGGCAGCTCGGTGGCCGGCCGGGCCTCGACCACCAGCCCGTCGATGCGGACGGTGAACGTGTCGGGCTCGACGGTGATGGCGGGCAGGGCGTCGTTCTCCGCCATGTCGGCCTTGGTGCGCCGGCGCACGTCGGCCACCGGCACCAGCCGGCGGCGGATGCCGAGCCGGTCGGCCAGGCCGTCGTCGACCGCCACCGGAGCCACGAAGGCCACGCTGGTCGCCGCCGCGGCCAGCGGCGCGGCGCCGAACATGGGCCGGGGCAGCACCGGCTGGGGTGTGGGGATCGAGGCGTTGGCGTCTCCCATGGCCGCCCAGGCGATCATCCCCCCCTTGATCACGGCGTGGGGCCGCACGCCGAAGAAGGCCGGCTCCCACAGGACGAGGTCGGCCAGCTTGCCGACCTCCACCGACCCGATCTCGGCGTCGAGCCCGTGGGCCACCGCGGGGCAGATCGTGTACTTGGCCACGTAGCGCCGGGCCCGGCGATTGTCGGCCGGCCCGTCACCGGGCAGGAAGCCCCGGCGCCGCTTCATCACGTGCGCCGTCTGCCACGTGCGCAGCACCACCTCCCCCACCCGACCCATGGCCTGGGAATCGGACCCGATCATGGAGATGGCCCCCATGTCGTGCAGGAAGTCCTCCGCCGCGATGGTGGACGGGCGGATGCGGCTCTCGGCGAAGGCCAGGTCCTCGGGGACGGCCGGGTTGAGGTGGTGGCAGACCATGAGCATGTCGAGGTGCTCGTCGATCGTGTTGACCGTGTGGGGCCGGGTGGGATTGGTCGACGACGGGAGCACGTTGGGGTGTCCCGCGACGGTGATGATGTCGGGCGCGTGGCCGCCCCCGGCGCCCTCGGTGTGGTAGGCGTGGATGCCCCGGCCGGCGATGGCGGCCAGGGTGGACTCGACGAAGCCGGCCTCGTTGAGGGTGTCGGTGTGGATGGCCGCCTGCACGCCCGACTCGTCGCACACCCGCAGGCAGGCGTCGATGGCGGCCGGCGTCGTGCCCCAGTCCTCGTGCAGCTTGAAGCCGGACGCCCCCGCCCGCAGCTGCTCCCACATCGCCTCCACCGACACGGTGTTGCCCTTGCCCAGGAGGGCGACGTTGACCGGCCACCCGTCGAGCGCCTCCAGCATGCGGGCCAGGTGCCACGCCCCGGGCGTGACGGTGGTGGCCTTGGTGCCCTCGGCCGGCCCGGTGCCGCCGCCGATGATGGTGGTGATCCCGCCCCCGAGGGCCTCCTCCAGGATCTGGGGGCAGATGAGGTGGACGTGGCAGTCGATGGCGCCGGCGGTGAGGATGCGACCGTTGCCGGCGATGATCTCGGTCGACGGTCCGATGACCAGCGCCGGGTGGACCCCGTCCATGGTGTCGGGGTTTCCGGCCTTGCCCAGGCCGACGATGCGCCCGTCGCGGATCCCGACGTCGGCCTTCACCACTCCCCAGTGGTCGAGGACGACGGCCCCCGTGATCACCGTGTCGGCCGCCCCTTCGGCCCGGGTGGCCCGGCCCTGCCCCATCGACTCCCTGATCACCTTGCCGCCGCCGAACACGGCCTCGTCGCCGCCGGCCGACCGGTCCTCCTCCACCTCGATGAACAGGTCGGTGTCGGCCAGCCGGATGCGGTCGCCGACCGTCGGCCCGAAGAGGAGGTTGTAGCGGGCCCTGTCCATCTCACTCATCCGTCGAGCGCCCCGCCGACCTCGCCCCGGAGCCCGGCCACGATCCGCGCCCCCCCGATGGGCACCAGCTCGACCTCCCGCTCGATACCCGGCTCGAAGCGCACCGCGGTGCCCGCCGGCACCGCCAGCCGCTGCCCGTACGCGGCCGTGCGGTCGAACGACAGCGCCGGATTCGCCTCCGCGAAGTGGTAGTGCGACCCCACCTGCACCGGCCGGTCGCCGGTGTTGGCCACCACCAGCCGGGTCACCGGCTTCCCGGCGTTGATCCCCACCGGCCCCTCCCCCAGCACCACCTCACCCGGGATCACGGCGACCCCGAACTGGTGACAGATCTGGTCGCCAGGGCGCCCAAGAACGTCACCGGTTGGCGCCATCGACTCGAACTGGTGACAGATCTGGTCGCCAGGGCGACCAGATTCGTCACCGGTTGGCGCCGGGCCCTCACGGGATCGGCTGGTGGACGGTCACCAGCTTGGTGCCGTCGGGGAAGGTGGCCTCCACCTGGACCTCGTGGATCATCTCGGGCACGCCCTCCATGACGTCGTCGCGGCCGAGGACGGCCCGCCCGCTCTCCATGAGGTCGGCGACCGACCGGCCGTCGCGGGCGCCCTCCATCAGGAACGAGGTCAGGACCGCGACCGCCTCGGGGTGGTTGAGCCTGAGGCCCCGGGCCCGCCGCTCGCGGGCCAGGCCGGCGGCCACGTGGATGAGGAGCCGCTCCTGCTCGTGAGGGGTGAGGCGCATCGGGCGTCAGCCTGCCACTTCCACGCCCCCGGTCAAAAGGCCGTCGATACGAACCCCCAGCCATCCACCAACTCCGGTCGCGGGCTGCATAGCGTTGGCCGGGCGTGCGGCCGGTCCTCTTCCACGTCGGGACTGTGGGGGTCCCCACCCACCCCTTCTTCGTCGGCGTCGGGCTGCTGGTGGCGGGCCTGACGTTCGTCGTGGAGGCCCGCCGGCGGGAGCGGCTCGACGAGGCCATGGGGTGGATCGTCGCCGGCACCCTGCTCGGCGGCGCCCTCGGCGCCCGGCTCAGCACCCTGTGGGGCTACGTCGACTCGGCCCCCGACCCGAGCCTGGCGGGGGCCCTGCTCGACGGGGGCAAGAGCATCCTCGGTGGGCTCTCCGGCGCCTATGTGGGGGCGCTGGTCGCCAAGCGCCTCGTGGGCTACCAGCGCTCGACCGGCGACCTGTTCGCCCCCGCCATCGCCCTGGGCATGGCCGTCGGCCGCGTCGGCTGCTTCCTCACCGAGCAGATCGGCACGCCCACCTCGCTGCCCTGGGGCATCTCGGTCGGGCCGGGGACGGCTGCCCGCATCCCCCACTGCCCGTGGTGCGCCTCGGGCGTCGCCATGCACCCTTCGATGCTCTACGAGATCGCCTTCCACCTGGTCGCCTTCGGCGTGCTGCTCCGGCTGCGGGGCCGCCTGCGGGTGGAGGGCGACGGGTTCAAGCTCTACCTGCTCGGCTACGCCCTGTTCCGGTTCTGGGTCGAGTTCGTCCGGGGCGGCGACCAGGTCCTGGCCGGGCTCACCCGTCCCCAACTGTTCCTGATCCCGTCGGCGCTGGTGCTCGGGGCCTACTTCGCCCGCCGTGCCACCCGCCGCGGCGCTCACCGGGCGCCGGCTGTGGTGGTGGTCGACTGATGGATGCGCTCTCGGGCCTCTTCGGCCTCGCCGTCGGGTTCCTCGTCCCGGCGGCGCTGGTGGGTGCGATCACGGCGGCCCTGGTGCGGTCCACCCGCCAGAACCTCCCGCCCCCGGAGGCCACCAGGAAGGCGCTGAAGGCCTTCTGGATCGCCTTCGTCATCACCTTCGCCGTCGAGCTCCTCCTCTTCGGCCTGTGCATCGCGGCCTTCGTCTCGGCCTATTGATGGCGACCACCAGTTGACGGTCCGCGGCATGCCGCTTCGCGGTGACCGGATCCTGCGCTACGTCGGCGCCTTCTGCCCGGCGTGCCACGCCGAGCGGCCGGAGCGGCCGCTGGCCGAGGTCGAGCGGCTGGCCGGCTACCTGTCCGAGGCCGAGGGCCGGGTGTGGCTGGTGCGGGGCTGTCCCACCCACGGCCGCATCGTCACCCTCTACGACGAGTCACCCGAGATCCTCCGCTACCTCGAGCAGTGGACGGCGCCCACCAAGGCCCACCGCCCCGACCGCCCCGGCAACTACGACCCCATCCCGTCCGGCTATCTGGGCGGGCTGGGCGAGATGCAGACCCAGCACACCTGCACCCTGCTGGAGGACATCGCCGAGCGCTGCAACCTGCGCTGCCCGACCTGCTTCAGCGACTCCGGGCCCGACCTCGACGGGCTGGTCCCGATCGACGACGTGCTGGCCAACGTCGACCAGCGCCTGGCCCGGGAGAACGGCTCGCTCGACGTGGTCATGGTCAGCGGCGGCGAGCCGACGGTGCACCCCGGGCTGGTCGAGCTCCTCGACCGCCTGCTCGAACGCGACATCACCCGGGTGCTGGTCAACACCAACGGAATGCGCCTGGCCCACGACGACGCCCTGCTGGCGGCCCTCGCCGAGCGCCGGGACCGGGTCGAGGTCTACCTGCAGTTCGACGGTTTCCGCCCCGCCACCCACCGCCACCACCGGGGCGCCGACCTGGGGATGGTGAAGCGGCGGGTGGTCGAGCGTCTCAGCGCGGCCGAGGTGTTCACCACCCTCACCATGACGGCCGCCCTGGGCGTCAACGACGACGAGATCGGCGACGTCGTGCGCTTCGCCCTCGACACCCCGTACGTGGGCGGGGTGAGCATCCAACCCCAGTTCGGATCGGGCCGGTCGGGCGCCATCGACCCCCTCGAACGCCTGACCCACACCGGCGTCCTGGCCCGCCTCGGGCCCCAGACGGGCGGCGTCTTCGGCTGGCGGGACATGACGGCCCTGCCCTGCTCCCACCCCCACTGCTGCAGCATCGGCTACGCCCTGCGCACCGACTCGGGCGACTGGCGCTCGCTGGTGGGGATGATCGGCCACGAGGAGCTCATGGCCAACCTCGACCTGGTCAGCAACCGCATCGCCGACCGCGAGCTGCCCGGCCACCTGCGCCGGCTGCTCCGTGACTCGCTGCTCGGGCTGCTGAGCGATCAGGCCTCGCTCACCCATCCCAACGTGCCGCAGCTCTGGCGCAACGTCTGCGACCACTGCGACCTCGGCCTGGGCACGCTGGCCCGGCTGGCGACCCGCCCGGGTACCGCCGGCCGGCGCCAGGTCCGGGAGCTCCTGGCCCACCGGGTCAAGCGGATCGTGGTCAAGCCGTTCATGGACCTCCACACCATGATCGAGGAGCGCCTCCAGCAGTGCTGCGTGCACGTCGGGTCGCGGGGGGCCGACGGCGGCCACCAGTGCGCACCGTTCTGCGCCATGCAGGCGTGGCCGGCGTTGGCCGCGACCCGGCTGTCGGCGTCGGCATCGGAGCGGCGGCGGCGGGAGCGTCGGAGGAGGTCGTGATGGGCCGGCGCTGCGGCGTGCCCGCATGAGTGACCCGCGGATCCCGGCCGCCCTCACCGGCGCCGACGGGCTGCGGCCCACCGCCCACGACCCGCTGCGCTGGTGCGTCTTCACCACCGTCAGCCTGCTGACGGTGGTCCTCGGACCGGCGGTGCTCGCCGTCTTCGCCGGCACGGCACTGGTGGCGTACGGCCGGGCCTGGGCCAGGGGCCACCGGAGGAGCCGTTGCCTGCTGCGCGACACCCGGCTCGTCCTCCTCTACCTCGCGGTTGCGTTCGCCGTGGCCGCGTTCGCCGTCGCACGCGGGTGGTAACACGCCTCATGCCATTCCACGCCTTCTGAGTTGCACCCACTGCGGCCGATCCGTCAGGTACCGGCCACGCAGGGTCCAGGAAAGCGTCAGGTAATGGTCATGCGGCCTACATGCTCGCTTCACGGACGGGCAATGGCGCCTCCGTATGGTTCGGCGGAATTGGTCCGTTCGGACATCGATCCGTCCGAAAAACACACAGAGGAGTTCATGAGAAAGCGACGATCGGCACCGAGGCAACTCATCGCCAGCCTGGCGGTGGCGGGGGTGCTGCTGGCCGCCTGTGGGAGCGATGACGACAGCGCCACTGGGGGCGGTACCACCGACACAGAAGAAGCCTCAACCGTCAAGGTCGGCATCCTGCAGTCGTTGAGCGGGACGATGTCGATCAGCGAGGTGGCGGTGAAGAACTCCGAAGTGCTGGCCATCGAGGAGATCAACAAGGCCGGCGGGGTGCTGGGCAAGCAGATCGAGCCCATCATCCGGGACGGGAAGTCGGACTGGCCCACGTTCGCCCAGGAGCTGGAGTCGCTGATCACCACCGAGAAGGTGGCGGTCACCTTCGGCGGGTGGACCTCGGCCAGCCGCAAGGCCATGAAGCCGGTGGTGGAGGGCCTCGACGGCCTGCTCTTCTACCCGGTGCAGTACGAGGGCCTGGAGGTCTCCCCCAACATCTTCTATACCGGGGCCACCACCAACCAGCAGATCGTCCCCGGCCTCGACTACCTGAAGGAGAAGGGCCTCACCAAGATCTTCCTGGTCGGGTCCGACTACGTCTTCCCCCGGACGGCCAACAAGGAGATCAAGGCCTACGCGGCGGCCAACGGCATGGAGATCCTCGGCGAGGAGTACCTGGCGCTGGGTGACAACAACGCCCAGGGCATCGTCCAGAAGGTGCTCGACGCCAACCCGCAGGCCGTGTTCAACACCCTCAACGGGGACACCAACGTCAGCTTCTTCAGCGAGCTGAAGGCCAAGGGCAACACGCCCGAGAAGATCCAGACCATCTCGGTCTCGATCGCCGAGGAGGAGACCGCCGGCGTCGGCGTCAACAACCTGGTCGGCCACCTGGTGGCGTGGAACTACTACCAGACAACCGACAATCCCCGGAACAAGGAGTTCGTCGCCGCCTTCCAGGCCAAGTACGGCGCCGACAAGCACACCGACGATCCCATCGAGGCCGGCTACAACTCGGTCTACATCTGGAAGGCGGCGGTCGAGAAGGCCGGCACCTTCGACGTCGCGGCCGTCACCAAGGCGGCCGGGGGCCTCGTGCTGGACACGCCCGAGGGCAAGCTCACGGTCCACCCGACGAACCACCACGTGTTCAAGACGGCCCGGATCGGCGTCATCAACAGCTCAGGCCTCATCGACGAGGTGTGGAACTCGGGCCAGCCGATCGCTCCCGACCCCTGCCTCGACACCTACCCCTGGGCGGCGGGACTGGCCACCGGCGAGGCCCGCGCCGAGTGCGACGCGGCCAAGTAGGCCTGCCGGCGGAATGAGGCCTGACGGCGGAATGAGGCCTGACGGTGGAATGAGGCCTGACGGTGGAATGAGGCCTGACGGCGGAATGAGGACGGTCGCCGGCCCGGTCCGGGTTCACCCCCGGGGCCGGGGCGGCGATCCCCTCGCCGCCCCTCGCAGAGGAGCAACTTCGACGTGGACACATTCCTGAGCAACCTCTACATCGGCATCACCCTGGCCTCGCTCTTCCTGCTGGTCGGGCTGGGGCTCACCTTCACCTTCGGCCAGATGGGCGTCATCAACATGGCCCACGGCGAATTCATCATGGCCGGGGCCTACGTGCCCTACGTGCTGCAGACGACCCTGTTCGAGGGAGCCAAGGGCACGGCGGTGCTCGTCGCCCTTCCCGTCGCCTTCCTCGTCGCCGGCCTCATGGGCGTGGTCATGGAGCGCCTGCTTCTCCGGCGGATGGCGGGACGGCCCCTCGACACCCTGCTCGTCACCTTCGGCGTCAGCCTCATCCTCCAGCAGGTGGCCAAGGACCTCTTCTCGGCCAACAACAAGGAGGTGTCGACCCCGACGTTTCTCCGGGGACAGTCCGATCTCCTCGGCGTGACCCTCACCCACACCCGGCTGTTCGTCCTGGTCGTCGTGCTGCTGTCGATGGCCGGGGTGGCCGTCTTCCTGGGCAAGCTGGCCGCCGGGCGCCGGATGCGGGCCGTCATGCAGAACCGTGACCTGGCCGCGGTCAGCGGCCTGCCCGTCTCACGGGTCGACGCCACCACCTTCTTCCTCGGCTCCGGCCTGGCCGGCGTGGCCGGCGTGGCCGTCTCGCTCATCGGCTCGGTCGGGACGGGGACGGGGACGGCCTACATCCTGTCCGCCTTCCTGGTCGTGATCGTGGGCGGCGTGGGGAGCCTGAAGGGGGCGGTGATCGCGGCCCTCGTCCTCGGCATCCTGAACTCCTACGTCGAGTTCTGGACGTCGTCGATCCTGGCCAAGGCGGCCGTGTTCGCCTTCGTCATCCTGTTCCTGCAGTGGCGCCCGAACGGGATCGTCTCGTTCCGCACCCGGGGGCTCACCGCGTGAGCGCCCCGACCATGAGTCCCGACGAGGTGCAGCCCGACGAGGTGCAGCACGGGGCGGTGGCGGTGCCGGGCGGGCCCGACCCGGTCCGCCGCACCCCGCTGTCCCGGCTGGTGCCGAGCTCGAACAGCCTGTGGACGGGCCGGGCCGCGTTCGTGGTCTTCGCCATCCTCCTGCTCTCGTTCCCCAGCTTCGTCGGCAACCCGGCCGACGCCCGGCTGTGGGCGGAATGGCTCTGCTACGCCATGATCGCCGTCGGCCTCGACATCGCCTGGGGCTACGGGGGCATGCTGGCCCTCGGCCAGGGGCTGTTCTTCGGGCTCGGTGCCTATGCCATGGGCATGCACCTGTCGCTCGAGCAGGTGCCCGAGGGGACGCTGCCCTCGTTCATGAGCCTCTACAGCAACTACACCGAGCTGCCCCTGCTCTGGAAGCCGTTCCAGAGCTTCTGGTTCGCGGCCGCGGCCGCGGTCCTGGTCCCGATCCTGGTGGCGGGACTGCTCGGGCTGCTGGTCTTCAAGCGCCGCATCCGGGGGCCGTTCTTCGCCATCCTCACCCAGGCGACGGCGGTGATCTTCGTCCTGCTGCTCGTCGGCAACCTCAAGCTCACGTCCGGCACCAACGGCCTCACCGGCTTCACCACCATCTTCGGGCGTAGCAAGTACCAGCCGGCGACCAACCGGTGGGTGTACACGCTGGCCGCGGTCGGCCTGCTGGTCGTGCTGGCGGTGGCCATGAAGGTCGTGCGCAGCCGGTACGGCAAGCTGCTGCAGGCCACCCGCGACAGCGAGGACCGGGTCCGTTTCCTCGGCTACGACCCGGCCATCGTCAAGACCGTCGGGTTCATGATCGCGGCCGGCATGGCCGGCCTGGCGGGCGCCCTGGCCGCTCCCGTCTTCGGCATCGTCTCCCCCGCCCAGTTCGACTACCTGCCGTCGATCCTCATGGTCTGCTGGGTCGCGGTCGGCGGCCGGGGAACCCTGTGGGGGGCGGTCCTGGGGGCGCTGGTCGTCAACTGGGCCCGGGTGACGGTGAGCTCGGCCCGGCCCGACGACTGGCTCTACCTGCAAGGCCTGCTGTTCGTGGTGGTCCTCGCCTTCGCCCCCGGCGGGATCGCGGGCGTCCTGCGATCCCGGTGGGCCGGCCTGGCGGCCTGGATCGAACGGCGTAGCGGTCGGAAACTCACGGAACCAACCCTGGAGGCGACGGTATGACGCACGAGCTCGAGGTTCGTGGCCTGGGCGTGGAGTTCGACGGGTTCAAGGCCCTCGACGGGGTGGACTTCACCGTCGAGCAGGGCGAGCTGCGCTTCCTGATCGGGCCCAACGGCGCCGGCAAGACCACGCTCATCGACTGCATCACCGGCCTCACCAAGCCCACCGCGGGCGACGTGGTCTTCGAAGGCCGGTCGCTCAACGGCATGGCCGAGCACCGCCGGGTGAGGCTCGGGATCGGGCGCAGCTTCCAGACGCCCACCGTGTTCGACACCCTCACCGTGGCCGACAACCTCGACCTGGCGGAGGCCTTCCGCAGCCGCCTGCCCCGGCTCTTCCTGCGCCGGCGGGGAGTCAGCCCGGGAGTCTCCGCCACCCTGGAGCGGGTGGGCCTCGCCGGCGTGGCCGAACGTCCTGCGGGGGCGCTCAGCCACGGCCAGAAGCAGTGGCTGGAGATCGGGATGCTGCTGGTCCAGGAACCGAAGCTGCTGCTCCTCGACGAGCCGGTGGCCGGGATGAGCCCCCAGGAGCGCCTCGACACCGGCGCCCTGCTCCACGAGCTGGCGGGCGAGCACACGGTGGTGGTCATCGAGCACGACATGGCCTTCCTGCGCCGGTTCGCCCACACCGTCACCGTCCTGCACGAGGGAAAGATCATCTCCGAGGGCTCGGTCGACAAGGTGCAGGCCGACCCGATCGTGCGTGAGGTCTACCTCGGACGCTCGCGCGACGAGCGCTCGGGCCAGGTCAAGGAGCCGGCGGTGTCGGGCGGGCGGCGGGGGAAGGGCTGATGCGCCTCGAGGTCGACGACGTCCGCATCGCCTACGGCCGCACCGAGGTCGTCTTCGGGGTGTCGCTCGACGTCCCCGACGGGAGCGTCACCTGCCTCATGGGCCGCAACGGGGTGGGGAAGACCACCCTGCTCAACGGCATCATGGGGATGTTGCCGCTGAAGGCCGGTCACGTCCGCCTCGACGGGCGCGACATCACCGGGATGGCCACCCCCGGCCGGGCCCGGGCCGGGCTGGGCTACGTCCCCCAGGGCCACCAGGTGTTCCCCCACCTGACGGCCAGGGAGAACCTGAAGGTGGTGCTGGAGCGCGACCGCAAGGGCGACCCCACGGCGGTCGACGAGGCCCTCGACCTGTTCCCCCGGCTGCGGGCCCTCCTCGACCGGCCGGCGGGGCTGCTGTCGGGCGGCCAGGCGCAACAGCTGGCCATCGCCCGCACCCTGGTGACCCGGCCCCGGATCCTCCTGCTCGACGAGCCCACCGAAGGAATCCAGCCGTCGATCATCCTCGAGATCGAGGATGCCATCGCCGAGCTCCACAAGTCGGGTGGCATGACGATCCTGCTGGTGGAGCAGTACGTGGAGTTCGCCCTGCGCCTCGCCGAGCACTACGCGGTGATGGAGGGCGGCATCGTCACCCACCGGGGCGAGACGTCCGCCGTCGAGCTCTCCGCCTTCTCCGACCTCCTGGCCGTGTAGCGGCGGCTGGCAGGCGAACTGGTGACACTTTCGGTCGCCCTGGCGACCAGATCCGTCACCGGTTGGCAGCAGGCGCCGGTTCGCAGGCGAACCGGTGACACTTCCGGTCGCCCTGGCGACCAGATCCGTCACCGGTTGGCCGGAGTGTGAGGCGCCACGCCTCAGGCGCCATACCTCATGCGGAGGACACCCGGACGTTGACCTCGTGGTGGCCGGTGGCGCCGTCGGGAAAGGGTGCGTGCTTGGTGGCGGTCTGCACCTCGCCGTCGCCCGTGGTGGCCCGGCTGGCGATGACGTGCTCGCCGGGGGTGGCGTCCCAGGCCAACGACCACTGGCGCCAGGCGTCGGCCCCCAGCTCGGGGCCGAGGGCCGCCTCCTGCCACGGGCCATCGTCGACCCGCACCTCCACCCGCCTCACCCCCCGGTGGGGCGCCCACGCCACCCCGGCGACGGTGCGATCACCTGCGACCACCCGGCCGTAGCCGGCGGGGACGTCGATGCGCGACTGCACCTTGATCGGGGCCCGCCGGGCCCAGTTGCGCTCGATCCAGTAGGCGTCGAATGCCTCGAAGGTGGTGAGCTCGATCTCCTCCAGCCACTTGGTGGCCGAGACGTAGCCGTAGAGGCCGGGGACGACCAGCCGGGCCGGGAAGCCGTGCGCGCCGGGCAGGGGCTCGCCGTTCATGCCCACCGCCACCAGGGCGTCCCGGCCGTCGGTGGCCGCTTCCACGGGGAAGCCGACGGTGAAGCCGTCGACCGACCGGCCCACGAGCTGGGTGGCGCGGGGCTGGATCCCGGCCCGGGCCAGCAGGTCGGCCAGGCGCACGCCCCGCCACAGGGCGGTGCCCACGAGGGGCCCGCCCACCTGGTTGGACACACAGGACAGGGTGATGTGGCGCTCGACCAGCGGCAGCGCCAGCAGGTCGTCGTAGCTGAGCTCGAAGGGCTCGTCGACCATGCCCTTCACCCGGAGGCGCCAGGTGTCGAGGTCGACCCGCGGCACGGTGAGGGCCTCGTCGATCCGGTAGAAGCTCCGGTTGGGGGTGACGAGAGCGCTGAGCCCCTTCACCTCCTGGAAGCCGGTGGTGGCGGAGCCGAGGGGAGGCGCCCCTCCGGCGGCCGCGGGCAGGGTGACCGACGCCTGGGGAGCCGGCCCGCCCAACCCCCGGCGCAGGCCCCACGCCCCGCCGAGGAGAACGGCGGCGCCACCTGCGGCGGCCGACCCCGCAACCAGAAACCGCCGCCGGTCGACCGTCCGATCTCCGGGCCAGGCCGTGGGCCCGCCCGACAGGTCGACGTGGGCCGGCGGGTCGACGTGGGGGCGGGGAGCCGGCGGGGTGGCGGCAGTGAGGAGGCGGCGGAGGGTGACCGCCCCCAGGACGGCGGACACGAAAGCGCTGGCCAGGGCGGCCCCGGCGGACACATGGTCGAGCGCCGCGGCGCACACGACGGCGAACAGGCCGAAGGCGGCGAACACCACGTCGCCCACCCGGCGGCGACGGCGGGCGGCCACCCCCACCCGGGCGCCGATCGCCAGCGCGATCACCACGATCAGGACGAGGAGGAGCGGTTTGTCGGCGGTGCCGACGCTCTCGGTGGCCCCCCGGCTGAGGAAGCCGGGCGTCTGCCGGATGACGGCCTGGCCGACCACCGCCACGAGCGACGGGACGGAGCCGGACACGGCGTCGACGACGGTCGTGACGGCCAACGCGACCGCGGCGGCCAGCCCCCCCGCCACCGCCGCCCGCCGGCGCTCGACCGTCGGCCCCGCCGGCGCCGGGCGCGTCTCGACCTTCACGCCGGCATCTCCACCTGGTGGGGTCCCGCCGGACAGGTCATCCGTTACACGTCATCCGTTGGCCATCCATACCAGGTCATCCATAGCGGGTCATCCGTTCGGGCATCCCCTCCAGCGTCCCATCCCGGGGGGGTGAGGCGGCCGCGGTGGCCGATGTGCTGGCCCGCATCCGTCCCCGCGTCTAACCTGGCCCGATGCTTCAAGCTCTGAGGAGAAGCGTCGGACGGCACGCGGCGGTTTCCCTGGCGGGGGCGGCCGCGGCGATGATCGCCTTCGCGGTCGTGGCCCTTCCGGCGGGTGCCCAGACCGCCATCGGCGGAAACAGCGTCGGCGGGGCGGGCGGCGGCGGCGCCAGCGGGGGTAGCGGCACCTTCGTGGCCAACCCGGTGGCCGTCTCCGGCAGCTCGGGGGCCTCCTCGGCCGGCTCCACGGCCAGCAACTCCGGCGACACCGGCGAGGCCACGTCGATCGCCATCTCCAACCCGGTGAGCGCCTCCGGGGCGTCCGGGGCGTCGGGCGACGGGGCCAACTCCGGCGCCACGTCCTCCACGCCCAACGCCACCAACACCGCCACCCTCGGGTCGGCGGTGGCCGGCTCCAACCCGGCGGCGGCCACCGTCGCCAACCAGGTCACCAGCACCGGGGTGGTCAGCCAGACTGCGGGAGCGGGTGCGCTCCCCGCGGCGGCAGCCGGCGCAGGCGACGCCGCCCTCGCCACGGCCGCCGAACTCGGTACGCCGCCGGTGTTCGAGGAGCCGTCGGTCGTCGTCGAACCGACGGCCCCCACCGGCATCGACGAGTCGATCGCCGCCTTCAGCCGCACCCTGGTGAGCGAGTACAGCGAGGCCGGCACCTCGAACCTGGTGGTGGTGTTCCTCGGCATCCTCTTGGCGGCCAAGATGGCCCGCACCTTCACCCGCCTCCACGGCTACTGGGAAGTCCTGCCCTAACCCGCCACCTTCGGCGCCGGAGGCGCCGGCGTCTGGCGTCCCCGGAGGTGGCCCGGCGGCGCCCCCTCAGCCGGCCGGAGGGACGGGAACGGGGACGAAGGTCACCGTGCGCTCGTCGGGGAAGAAGGCGAGGCCGGCGCACGGGCGCTCCGCCGAGAAGCTCGAGTCGGCGGCGGTGACGACGGCCCAGCCGCCGAGCCCGGCCCGTTGAAGCTCTTCCCGGACGATGGCCGTCGCCGCCTCCGCACCGAAGCAGGCCTGCCCGACGAAGCGGGCCTGGACGGTTTCCCGGAAGGCGACGAACCGGGCGGTCTCGTCGGGCGCCGGCCCTTCGTCGGGCGCGACCATCGCGGCCAGCCCGAGGTCCCGACAGGCGTCCCGGCCGCCGGCCTCGGGGAACACCCCGACCACGCCCGATTCCAGCACGCAGCCCCGCAGGGCCGGCGTGGCGAGGAACCCGAACGCGCCCTGGGTCCACAGCTCGCCACACGTCGCCACCGGGTCCTCCCCGTCGAGGCCGACGACCGCGGTGTCGGCCCGGAGGTCGGCGGAGGCGAAGCACGCCACGACCTCCCCTCCCCCCTGCCGGGCGACGAGGGCGTAGCCGGCCGCACCCACGGAGACGGTGACGGCCGCCGCCGTGACCGCCAGCCGGACCGCCCGGGGCCGCCGCCAACCTTGCGGCCCCGCCGCCGGCCGGGGGCCGCGTAGCGTCTGCCCCCCGGCGGCGCGGTCGTCGGCGACGATCCGCTCGAAGAGGGCGAGGGCAGGCTCCGACAACACGAGGTCATCGAGCGCGCCAGCCGCGACAGGGTTCAGCGACTGCAGCCGCTCCAGCAGGTCGACATCACGCTCAGCCATCACCCGCCGCCTTTCCGTGGTCTTGGGGGGGCTCCGACCGACTGACGTGTCCGGATCGGGGGAGACCTTTCTCGATTTCCTTGCCCAGTCGGTTGCGGGCCCGGTGCAGGCGCACCGCCACGGTGGCCTCGGAACAGCCCACGACCACCGCGATGTCCCGGTGCGACAGCTCTTCCCACGCGCTGAGGCGGAGGATCTCCTGGTCGCTCTCCCGGAGCCGGGCCATGGCCATCAGGACCGTTTCTCGCTCGTCGCCGGAGATGACCGCAGCGTCGATCTCGTCCCCCGGCTGCCATTCTCGGGCCAGACGGGACGACAGGTCGGTCCGGCGCTGGTTCCCGCGACGCTGGTTGGCGATGACCCGCCGGGCGACCCCGTACAGCCAGGGCAGGGTGTCCGCGCCGGTCGGGACGTCGGCCAATCGCCGCCATGCCACGAGGAAGGTCTCGGAAACGACGTCCTGCGCCACGTCTGCGTCGGGCGACCGGCGCCGGGCGTAGGCCGAGACCGCACCGTAGTGGGACTGGTAGATGTGACGAAACCGGCGTTCTGCCTCGGAGCCCGGCTCGTGGTCCATCGGATCGTCAGCTTCCTACGTGACCGACCGGACCCCGCACGCGCGAGCGGCCGGCTCCGCGACCGGCCGCTTCACGTTCCTGCATGGACGCGACCGCTGGGGAGGTCGCGGTGCAGGAGACCTAGGTGAGATAGACGGACGAGACCCGGTTGTCCCAGTTGTTGGCCGGCCAGCCGACGACGGAATAGGGAGCGGTGGGGCCGGGGTACCAGGCGCCACCGCCGGTGATGTGCTCGGCGAGGTACGAGGTGCAGCCGCCCACCTTGTAGGACGTCATCTGGTCGTTGAAGCCGAAGTCGGGGAGGTTCTGCCAGTAGCCGCGGTCGTAGAACATGATCTGCCGGCCGGCGTACCAGCTGTGCTCGTAGAGGCGCAGGGGCGAGGAACACCAGTAGCCGCCGACGCCCGCCAACTGGGCCGGGGCCGCCTGGACCGCACCGGCGCTCAGCTCGAGGGCGGCGACGTCACGGAAGCACTCGACCTGGCCCTGGCGCACCATGCAGGCCCGGGCCTGCTCCCAGCCGACCACGAGGTTGATGCTGCGGCCCTCGAACTTGGCGATGACGGGCACCCCCGACTTGCGGGCTTCCGCGGGCGGAACCTCGGCCGACGCCGGGGTCGTCGCCGGCGCGTCGGGGCCGCCCCGAGCCGCGGCGGGGCCGATAGGCGCGGCCAAGCCCCCGGCGACGGCGAATAGGACGCCGACGCAAAGCCTCCCCAGTGACCCCATCCCCCCCACTCCTTGCAAGCCCGCCCCTGAAACTCGGGTATGGCCGTCAGGGGACCCAATGTCCGGGCCGCCTCAAACCTTTCAGGATTTCCGGACTCCCGGCGGCGTCCGGCGTCACGGGGGCAGCTGGGCGGTGCTGCACGTCAGCCGGTAGGGGCAGGGTGCTCGCCCGCTGGCGGCACCAGCGCCGGCTCGAGGTCGGCAACCGCCGCCACGCCACCCGCTCCACCACCGGGTCGCCCCACCCGATACCTGAGCCGGAGAACGACGCGTGGCTTACGCTGGGTCGCCCGCAGAAGCAAAGGGCGCAGGAGGAACACCATGGCCGATGGCGAGAAGGCGGTCCCCGCGGAACGTGCCGCGCTCATCCCGGTGAGGTTCGAGCTCACGATCGACGGCCACTCGCTGGCGGTCTTCTCGGAGCTCGTGAGCATCTCGAGCGCGGTCGATGTCGTCGACGCCGTCTCCTCCTCGGCGAACGAGACGACCCTCGAGAAGCTCCCCGGCAAGCGCAATCCACCGACCGTCACGCTGAAGCGAGGCATGAGCCGCAACATCGAGCTCGCCGCCTGGCACGAGCTCGTGATCCTGGGTGACATCGCCGCCGCCCGCAAGTCGTGCTCTCTGACGATGTACAACGCCAAGGGCGATCCCGTCGCCCGGTACCACCTCACCGACGCCTGGCCCCAGAAGGTCGAGATCCGTACCTCGGAGAGCTCCGCGGTCCTGACCGAGACGGTCACGATCACCTGTGACTTCATGCAGCGCGTCAGCGTGTGACGTCCGCCGGCATGGCCTAATAGAGCGTGGTACCGGCCTCGAGCGCGGCGACGAACTTGTCGATGCGCCGGGCCCGGGTCTCGGGCTTCCTGGCGTCGTGGATCCGGTAGAGGATCGAAAAACGGTTCTGGCTGTTGAGCGTGGCGAAGTGGGCGGCTGCCACCGGGTTCTCGTCGAGCGCCCGCTGGAGGTCGGGCGGAACCGTGGCCTTGCTCGGAGGGTCGTAGGCGGCATCCCACCGCCCGTCGGCCCGGGCCCGCTCGACCTCGGCCAGGCCCGCGGGCTGCATCCGGCCGTCCTCGATGAGCTGCTCGACCTTGGCGCAGTTGACCTTCGACCAGTTGCTCCGTGACCGGCGGGGCGTGAAGCGCTGGATGAACCACCGGTCGTCGAACCTCTCCCGCCGCCCGTCGATCCAGCCGTAACACAGAGCGCCGTCGATGGCCTCGGCGAAGGTGACGGTCGGTATCCCGGACGCCTTCTTGGCGATCCTGACCCAGACCACGCCCGCGGTGGCGTGATGCTCGGCGAGCCAGGCCTCCCACGCCGCCGGCGATTCGAAGGCGATGACCGGCTCGTCCGCTGGTCGCTCCATCCCGCCCAGTGTGTACCGGACGACGGGCGGAGCGTCGCCGCGCCCCGCCCGTTCGTCCGCCCGTCGCTCCGCCGATGTCAGCCGGCCAGCAGCTCGTCGAGGCGCTCGTAGCCCTCGTTGACGCCGACATCCATACCGCTGGCGAGCATCGCGTCGCGGCTCTCGAAGCTGTCGACCAGGGAGGTGCCCGTGAGCCGGGTGCGGCCGTCGCCGAGGTCCTCGAACACGAGGCGCTCCAGGGCCACGCCGTCGGGGAAGCCCTCGAAGGTGAAGGTCTGCACGATCAGCTCCGCCGGGCGCACCTCGTGGAAGGTCCCGTTGAAGCCGTACTCGTTGCCGTCGCTCGTGTGCACGTAGCGGTACGACCCGCCGGTGCGGCAGTCGAAGTGGTCGACCCGCATCTCGGTGTTGCGGGGCCCGAGCCACTGGACGACGAGCTCGGGGTCGGTGTGGGCCCGGAAAACCTTCGCCGGGGCGGCGTCGAACTCGCGGATGATGCGCACGAGGGGCACGGTCGGGTCGGCGGTGATCTCGGTCTGGTGGGCGCTGGTGGTGTTCATCGGGATTCTCCTGTCTGGGTTGGTGGGGTCGGGACTCGGGCTGGTGGGGTGGGTTCGACGTCGTCCGGCATCTGCCGGAGGACGTCGTCGAGGCGGCGGTAGCGCTCCTCGGCTTGTCGCCGGTAACGCTCGATCCATTTGGTCATCAAGTCGAAGACCTCCGCTTCGAGGTGCACCGGGCGGCGTTGGGCCTCCCGGGTACGGCTCACCAGGCCGGCGTCCTCCAGCACCCGGAGGTGCTTGGAGACGGCCTGGACGGTCACGTCGTAGGGCTCGGCCAGCTGGTTGACGGTGGCGTCGCCCACGGCGAGCCTCGCCACCATGTCGCGCCGGGTGGGGTCGGCCAGAGCCGAGAACACCCGGGAGAGCGGATCCGCTGCCATTGCCTTCCTCCATGTTCAACCGTTTGGTTGAGGACAACGTAGAACGGGTCGCCGCCTGTTGTCAACCATTTGGTTGAAGAGACTTCTCTTGGTGACCGGGACCGATCAGTTCCGGCGCCGCCACCCGTCGAAACCGGGACACCGATGACACCGAACGGGAGGACGGAGCAATGGCGAAGTTGACGAAGATCACCCCCTGCCTGTGGTTCGACGACCGGGGCGAGGAGGCGGCGACCTACTACACGGGCATCTTCGAGAACTCGCGGATCCTGCACGTCACCCGTTACGGCTCCGCCGGTCCCCGTCCCGAGGGGATGGTCATGACCGTGGACTTCGAGCTCGACGGCCAGGGTTTCATCGCCCTCAACGGCGGCCCGGAGTTCACGTTCGACGAGGCGATCTCGTTCCAGGTGAACTGCGAGTCGCAGGAGGAGATCGACGATTTCTGGACCAGGCTCTCCGACGGAGGCGAAGAGGGCCCCTGCGGGTGGCTGAAGGACAGGTTCGGCGTGTCCTGGCAGATCGTCCCCACCCTGCTCATGGACGAGATGCTGCGCCACCCGGACGTCGACAAGGCGCAGCGGGCCATGGCGGCCATGCTCGGGATGGGCAAGATCGACATCGCCGGGTTGCAACGCGCCGTCGATGCGGCCTGACGCACCCGGCGCGCGACCGACGCGGTCCGATCAGGCGTCCAGGGCAGCGTGGAGGAACGCCCTGAGCTCGTCGTCGGTGATGGCGGCCGCGTCCTCGGGTCGCAGCCGGATCGTCCCCTTGCCGCTGTCGAGCCGGGGATGGCGGTCGGTGAGGCCGGCGTCCCTGCCCTCCTGCCAGCCGTAGATCGACAGGCCGTGGCTCCAGGCGCCCACGTGGATGCTGCGATCACCGACCTTGTACGTGGGCATCCGGTACGACAGCACCACGGCCACGTCGGGGTAGGCCGCGAGGATCAACCGGTGGAGCCGATCGAACAAAGCCCGGCGCTCGGGGGCGATGGCGTCGATGTAGTCCCGCACGGCGTCGTCCATCCGTCCATTGTCCCGCCTACGCTGGCGGGATGGCGGGTCGTGGCCGCGGTGACCTCTTGTCGTGCTCGTTCTGCGGCAGGACGAAGAAGCAGGCCGTCAAGCTGATCGCCGGACCAGGCGTGTACATCTGCGACGACTGCATCGACCTCTGCATCGAGATCATCGGCGAGGAGCTGGCGGCGGAGATCGGCGACGAGGCGGGCGCGGTGGCGGGTCGGCTGCGGGCCGATCTCGACGAGTTGAAGGCCCTCCTGGCGAAGAAGCGGCAGACGCCGTAGGAGCCCCGGCGGGCCTCCTCGACCGGCTCCGGTCAGACCCGTTCGATTCCCGCCAGGGTGTACGACGGTGGGAGGGCCGCCTGATCGGCGGTGCAGGTGAGCATCCGGGCGCAGGGACCCTGCCCGACGGCGACGCGGACGGCGAAGCGCCCGTCCGGGGCAGCGAACACGACCTCGACGACGCCTCCGTCGCCGGTGCGCCGCTCCACCACCGCCAGGTCGTCGAGGCCCACCAGGCCCATCGCCCGGCGCAGGTGGTACTCGGCGGCCTGCACCACGAAGGGGTCGCCCGCCCGTCCCCGGTAGTGGTCGAGGTCGATCTCACCCCGTTCGTAGCTGGCCACGACATCCGCCGCGGCGGCGGGATCAACCCTTCCGAAGTAGAGACCGTGGGGGAAGCACACCAGGTTGCCGGCGAAGCGCTCGCCGCCGAAGTGCGACGACTCCCACACCCGGTGGCCGACCTCGTCCGAAGCGGCGAGGGCCCGGGCCAGGGGCCGGCCGAGGCGACCGCAGCACGGGTCGTGGCGGCTGTGGGTGCACACGAGGTAGAGGGGTCCGGTCCAGGGCTCGGCCCACCCCCCGGGCGGGCGCTCCCCGGCGGCCACCGACGCGAGGTCGACCTCGGTCACCTCGGCCACGTCGTCGAGCACACGGTGCTCGATCCACGGCGCCCGGCCCCGGGAGTGGACGAGGAAGAGGTTGCGGCCCTGCGCCTCGGCATCGGAGCCGGCGCCGGCGCCGGGACGCCGCAGGAGCAGCACCCGCACGCCGGTGCGCCGGGAACCGACCTCGAGGTGACGCACGACCTGGGGCGGCAGGCCGCTCTGCCCGACGGCATCGCTCGGCCACGTCGTCGGCTGTTCGAGCAGCAGCCAGCTCCCCACCACCGAGGCGGTGCCGTAGAGCGGCTCGTCGTCGGCCGCCGACTCCGATGCGCACTGCACCACGTCAGCCACCGACCACCTCCAGCAGGCCTTCCCTGACCAGTCGCCGGCTCAGAACCAGCCGGCTCGGCCCGTCCAGGTGGTCACCCAGGTCGCCGACCCGGACGCCGTCGGGTCCGCTGCCCACCAGGACCCGCACGACCGCCTCGAGCTCGACCGGGAGCCGCACCACACGGTCGCCGAGCACGAGCTCCAGCCGGCTCTCAGTCACGTCCACCAGGCAGGCCGCACCCGGCCGGCGGCGCAGCACCGTCGAGTCGTCGATGCCATCCAGCAGCGCCAGCTGGCCGAGCTGGCCGTCGAGGGGCGGGGTCCGCCCGGACCAGAACCGCCGGGCAACCGCGTCCGCCACCACCTCCGCATCGACCTTCTCCAGCCAGTCCCGCAAACGGTCGAGGTGCTCGGATACGGCCGTCGTGAGGTCGCCCCGAGCGGCCGCATCGTCCGTGGCCCATCCCGGGGGCAGCGCGTGGCGGAATCCGAGCTCGTCGTCGATGCCGTCGACCGCCGTCCGCAGGACGTCGGCCCAGTTGGTGGTCACGACGCCGATGGTGAGGTGACCGGAGATGCCGTCCTGGGCCCGGGCCGAGTGCGGGAACCCCCGAGGGACGTAGAGCGCGTCGCCGGCCCGCAGCGTGACCTCGAGCACCGGCGGGCCCGGTGTTCCCCGCCGCGCCGACCACGGCTGGGAGACGAGCGGGTCCTCGAAGACCGGCTCGTGGACCGCCCACCCCTTCGAGCCCGCGAACTGCAGGACGAACACGTCGTGGGTGTCGTAGTGCACGGCCAGGCCGCGGGCGCTCGCCGGGGTGACGTAGGCGTTGACCTGGACGGGATGGGTCAGCTCGATCTCGAGTTGGCGGGCGAGGCGCGACAGGGGGGGCCAGTAGCGCTGGAGGCCCTGGAGGACGATGGTGGCGCCGGTGCGGAATCGCTCGTACACCCGGCCGGGGTGCACCACGTCGGTGAGCGACCGGCTGCCGAGGCGGCTGCTGCGGGTGTACTCGGACGGGTCCAGCGGGACACCGTCACGCACCAGCCGTAGGGCGGGGACGCGCAGGAACGTGGATGCGACCAGGTGGTCGACGTCGGCCAGGGAGAAGAGGTCGGTGAAGTCAGCGCCGTCGGCCCCGGGTCGGTGGAGGGGTGCCTTCGCCCAGTGGTCACGGACGAAGGGACCGACCTCGCCGACGGCCCGGGCCAGGGCGGTCACTGTCGGCGGGGCTCCGCAAGGGTCCTCCGCCGGGGTGCTCCGCCGATCAGGCGTCGGTGCCGTCGGCGTCGGCTCCGTCGGTCGCGTCGGTGGTGTCGGCGTCGGTGCCGTCGGTCGCGTCCGTGTCGGCCGTGTCCGTGGTGTCGGCCGTGTCCGAGGTGTCCGCCGTGTCCGTGGTGTCGGCCGTGTCCGTGGTGTCGGCGTCGGTCGCGTCGGTGCCGTCGGCGTCGGTCGCGTCGGTGGCGTCGGCGTCCGCCGTGTCGGTGCCGTCGGCGTCGGTCGCGTCGGTGGTGTCAGGGTCGGCCGAGAGGCGGGGCGACCCACCCCCGAGGCCGGTGGTCACGATGTCTTCGTCGGTCAGACCGGTGATGGTGGAGGGCATGGCGGGACTCTACCCTCGCCCGTGCGTGCTCCCACGTCCCGGGTGGGCCAGATCGAGCGCACCTCCGGCCGGCGTCGCCCGGACCGTGTCCCGCTCGAACGGTCCGCGTCCCCTGCAACCGCGTGTCCTCGTGCACGACCGACGTAACCGGGCGATCTCTACCCCACCAATCGAGGCCGGGGAAAGCTGTTCTGGATCATCCGGAGCGCCCCAGGATCGGGCCTGCAGGGCCGCGATCGGGGCGCTGCGGATGATCCAGAATTCGGACGGGTACCCCGGCTCCCCTACCGCAGCCCGAGGACTCTGACCATCGCGTCGTCGACACCCCAGGGCTTCTCGAGGCTGAGATGACCGGCGCGAGGTCCGAGACGCCCGACGTCCACAGCAATATGCTCCACCAGCACCCGAGTGATCTCGCCGTCCACCCGGTTCTCGGTGCGGAACGATGCCGGCCGGGGCCGCGGTAAGCGCGGAGGTGCGCCGTCACACCACGCGCCCCTGTGCGCACGGACCACAGGCCGGACCCCTCCCAGGGGTGTCGAGATTTCGCGTCCCGGCGCGCCTGTCAGTGTATCGTGGTGTAGATGGGTCGAACCAACATCGAGATCGACGAGGGCCTCGTCACCGAGGCCATGCGCCGCTACGGATTGCGTTCCAAACGCGCTGCGGTTGATTTCGCGCTACGCCGCCTTGTTGGCGAGGCGATGAGCCGCGACGAGGCCCTTGAGATGGAAGGCAACGGCTGGCAAGGCGATCTCGCTGAGATGCGTGGCGACACATCAGCTCGCTGAGTGACGCTTATCGACACCTCTGCCTGGGTGGAATATCTCCGGGCCACAGGCAGCGGGGCGCACCGCACCGTTCGTCAGCTCCTCGAGGCGGACGCCGAGGTGCAGACCACCGACGCGGTTATCATGGAGGTGCTGGCTGGTGCCCGGGATGACGTCGACATGACGCGGCTCCGGCGCCTCATCGCCCGATGCCAGTATGTGCCCGTTGAAGGACTCGGGGACTACGAGGCTGCTGCGTCGTTGTACTTGCAGTGCCGAAGAGCGGGCTCGACGGTCCGAGCGCTCACCGATTGCCTCATCGCCGCCGTCGCCCTGCGCTCCGACTTGGCCGTCCTGCACTCCGACCGAGATTTTGACCTCATTGCCCGTCACACGGGACTCAAGATCCATCGCATTGCCGGGCCAGCCATGACCTGACGTCGAGGGCCGTCGGTGCCGGCGGATCGCGGCCTGCGACGCGCACTCAGCCGTAAAGCCGCAGGTCAAACCCTCTATGCGCTGTCGGACGGCCAGTTGGGCTGGAAGAGGTGCCATTGGTCGGGCGCTCGGCGGATGAGGCCCTCGAGCTCGTGGGCGACGCGTTGGGTGACGTCGGCGACGGTGCCGTCGAGGGATACGGCGGGGCGGATGACGACGTGGTGGCCGCGGCCCCGGAAGAAGATGGCGGTGGGGTGGAGCGGCGCCTTCATGCGGCGGGCGAGGGTGGCGGGGCCGCCGGGCAGGGTAGTCCGCTCGCCGAAGAAGTCGACCTCGACGCCGCCGCCCCCGATGTCACGGTCGGACAGGAGGCCCACGATCTGGTTGGCCCGCAGGGCCCGGATAACGGCGGTGCCGGCCCGGAGCCCGAGGGGCACCACGGTGAAGCCGAACGACTCCCGCCAGCGGACGAACCACTCGAACAGCTCGGGCGGCTCGAGGGGCTCGACCACCACGGTCAGGGGGAAGCCCTTGCGCACGAACCACGCCCCGCCCACCTCCCACCCGCCCAGGTGGGGGATGGCGAGGATGGCTCCCTTGCCGGCGGCGCGGGCCGCCTCGAGGTGGCCGAGGCCCTCGATCGAGAGGCGGGCCGCGATCTGGTCCTGGTCCATCGAGGGCAGGCGCAACGACTCCATCCAGTACCGGCCGTAGGAGGCGAACGCCCCCCGCACCGCACGGTCGAGGGCACGCCGGTCGAGCGGCGCCGAGGCGGCCCGTCGCTGGTGGCGGGCGACCATCGACCGGTTTCCCACGAGGGGAACCGCGGCCGATGCCAGCCCCCGGGCGAGGGGCACCGCCAACCGCTCGGGGAGGGCATTGGCCACCGCCGACGCGGCCCGGAAGCGGTAGTACGGCCGGAGCCGGCGCCAGGATGGGCTGGCCTCGACGGGGCCGGCCTCGACGGGCCGACCTCGACGGAGACGGCCTCGGCCTCGGCCGGGGGGACGGCGGCCGGCGGCGCGACCGCCGGCGGGGGGTCTGCCGGAGGGGGGTCTACGGCCGGGTGCGAGGCGGGCGGCGGCGGGGGGCGTCGGGACGGGGGCCTCGGGCCGTGCCCGTTCCCCAGCGCGCCCGCTCCTGGCCGCGGGGGGCGGGGTTGGAGTTGACGCCCGGCGTCCATCCCCGCCAGCGGCCGGCGACCTCGGCCATGGCGGACTTCGGCCGCTGCGGCTTGGCCACGGGCGCCCCCGCCTGGCGCCACACCATGACGAACCGGTGACCGGCGGTGAAGAGGGTGAGGGCCAGCATCACCCAGAGGATCGGCACCATGAGGGCGCTGAACAGCAGGCTGGCGCCGAGGGCCAGCATGCGCTCGGCCCGCTCCATGAGGCCGCCCCGGGCGGTGAAGCCCAGCGACTCGGCCCGGGCCCGCTCGTAGGACACCAGGCTGGAGGCGCCCATCACGGCCAGGGGCAGCATCGCCGCGTGCCCACCGTCGACCGATGCCAGGTACCACGCGAACCCGCCCAGCACGACCATGTCGCTGGCCCGGTCGACGACCGAGTCGAAGAACGCCCCGCGGGGCGAGGCGGTACCCGACGCCTTGGCCACCGCGCCGTCGAGGAGGTCGGGAACGGCCGATGCGGCCAGCAGGAACGCTCCCAGCCCGAGGCGACCCTGGGCGATGGCAAAGGCGGCGGCGACGGAGATGAGCAGCCCGACGACGGTGAGCTGGTCGGCGCTGACGCCGGCCTTCTCGAGTCCGGTCCCGACCGGGCGCAAGCCCCGCTCCACGCCCGCGCGGCACCTCTTGTCGAACATCTCACCTACGACGGTACCAGCGGCCCGTACGTTCGGGCTGAACTCTTGGTAAACAGTCTCCTGCAGGCGCCCCGAACAAGGAGCAGGCCGTGAAGAGCTTCCCTCCCGCCCAGATCCGCAACGTCGCCCTCGTCGGCCACGGTGGCGCCGGGAAGACGAGCCTGGCCGAGGCCATGCTGTTCTGTGCGGGAGCGATCAACCGCCAGGGTCGGGTGGAGGACGGGAACACCACCACCGACTTCGACCCCGAAGAGGTCAAGCGGGGCATCTCGCTCGCCCTGTCCCTCGCCCCCTTCGAGTTCGAGAACCACAAGATCAACCTCCTCGACGCCCCCGGCTACGCCGACTTCGTCACCGACCTCGAGACCGCCCTCGACGTGGCCGACCTGGCCGTGATCGTGGTCAGCGGGGTGGAGGGGGTCGAGGTGCAGACCGAGGTCGCCTGGCGCCTGGCCGCCGAGCGGGGCCTGCCCCGGATGTTCTTCGTCAACAAGCTCGACCGGGAGCGGGCCAGCTTCGACCGCACCCTCGAGCAGCTACGCGACAAGTTCGGGGCGGGCGTGGCGCCCCTCGAGCTGCCCATCGGCGAGGAGGCCGGGTTCCGGGGCATCGCCGACCTGCTCACCGACAGCGCCGTGTTCTACGAGGGGGGCAAGGCCACCCACGGCGATATCCCCGACGAGATGACCGAGCGCGAGCACGAGGTGCGCGACAACCTGGTCGAGGGCATCGTGGTCGCCGACGACGACCTCACCGAGCGCTACCTGGAAGGCGAGTTCATCTCCCCCGCCGAACTGGAGAAGGCCCTGGCCCAGGGCGTGGCCGAGGCCAGCGTGTTCCCCGTGACGTGCGGGTCGGCCACGAAGGTGATCGGAATCGACCGCCTGTCCCAGCTCATCTGCGAGGTGGGGCCGTCGCCGCTCGACCGCCCCCCGGTGACAGTCTCCGCCGGCGACGGCACCGCCGAGGTCACCCCCGACCCGGCCGCCCAGCCGCTGGCCCTCGTCTACCGCACCATCGCCGACCCCTACGTGGGCAAGGTGTCGTTCCTCAAGGTGCTGTCGGGCACCATCCGGCCCGACGTGGTGCTCACCAACCCCCGCTCCCATTCCGACGAGCGCCTCCACGGCCTGTTCACCATGCGGGGCAAGGAGCAGGTGCAGGTCGACTGCCTGCCGGCGGGCGACCTGGGCGCCGTGTCCAAGCTTTCCGACACTTCCACGGGCGACACGCTGGCGCCGAAGGGCACGCCCGTCACCGTGCCGGCGACCGAGCCCCCCGTCCCCGTGCTGTCGGTGGCCATCCTCCCCAAGTCCAAGGGTGACGAGGACAAGCTCATGACGGGCCTCCACCGTCTCCAGGACGAGGACCGGGCGTTGTTCATCCGTCGCGACGACGAGACCCACCAGACGATCCTTTCGGGGATGGGCGAGACCCACCTGTCGATCGTCACCGAGCGGCTGCACCGCAAGTTCGGCGTCGAGGTCCAGACGGAGGACGTCAAGGTCGCCTACCGGGAGACGATCACGGGCACGGCCGAGGCCGAGGGCAAGTACAAGAAGCAGACGGGCGGCCACGGGCAGTTCGGTGTGGCCTTCCTGCGGGTCGAGCCCCTCGAGCGGGGCGGTGGCTTCGAGTTCGTCGACAAGATCGTGGGCGGGTCGATCCCCCGCCAGTTCATCCCCGCGGTCGAGAAGGGCGTGGCCGAGACAATGGTGACGGCCGGCGTGTTCGGCTACCCGGTGGTCGACGTGCGGGTGACGGTGTTCGACGGCAAGTTCCACCCGGTGGACTCGTCGGAGATGAGCTTCAAGATGGCCGGGTCGCTGGGGTTCAAGGACGCCATGGCCAAGGCCGGGCCGGTGCTGCTGGAGCCCATCTCCCTGCTCGAGGTCACCGTCCCCGCCCAGTACCAGGGCGACGTCATGGGCGACCTCAACTCCCGCCGGGGCCGGGTGCAGGGCACCGAGGCGGTCGGCAACGGCGAGCAGACGATCACCGCCCAGGTGCCGACGTCGGAGGTGCTGCGCTACGCGATCGACCTCCGCTCCCTCACCGGGGGCAGGGGGCGGTTCCTGTTGCACCACGACCACTACGACCCGCTGCCGGCCCACCTGGCCGACAAGGTCGTGAAGCCTGCATGACCGCCGACGGCGACGAGCCCGACTGTGGAGAGTGCGGGTTCGCCTACACCGACCTGGCCGCGGCCGACACCCCGGCCGCCATCCGGGCGTTCGGCCGCCGCTTCCGGGCACCGCTCACCCGATTCCTGAAGGGCGAGGACGGCGACGCGCTGGTCCGCACGCGGCCGGCGCCCGACACCTGGTCGGCCCTCGAATACGCGGCCCACGTGCGCGACGTGTTCGGCAACTACGAGCGGTGGGTGGTGCAGACGTTGGCCGAGGACCGTCCCGTCCTCGAGGGGCCCGGCCCCGACACCCTGGCCGCCGAGGGCCGCTACAACGAGCTCGACCCGGTGACCGTGGCCGACGAGCTGGCCGCCACCGCCGAGCGCCTGGCCGCCACCATCGAGGCCGTCCCCGAAGACGGCTGGGAGCGGGTGGGCATCCGGCGCGACGAGGAGCGCAGCGTCGCATTCACCGCCCGCCGGGCCGTCCACGAGGGCAACCACCACCTCCTCGACATCGGGCGCGGCCTCCGGGCCGTGCGGGAGCAGGCCAAGCACGCCTGAACGGGCGCGAGCGGCGCTTCGGTGGTGGTCTCTTGCCGGACCCCGGGGTGCGTGTCCATACTGACCCCCGACATGACCGCGTTGATCCGAGCGAGGACAGTTGCCGGAGCCGTGCTCCGGGGCGCGCTCCTCGTCGTCGGCGTGGCACTTGCCGGCTGTTCGTCGGACGGGGACAGTGGCGACTCGACCACCACGACGACCTCGACGCCCACGTCGACCACGGTCGTGGCGGGCGCCGGCACGACCTCGCCGGATGGCCCCGCCTCGTCGGCCCCACCCTCCTCGACCAGCCCCGACACCGCAACTTCGCCCTCGACGACCATCGCCGAGACGGTCATCACCTTCTGACCAACGTCACTCACGAACAGGCTTACGGGAGGCATTGTGGAAGCGATCGCGGGGACGATCTTCTCGAGGCGACAGTTCATCGCCATGGGCGGCGCTCTCGGGGCGGCCGGCCTTGCGCCGGGGCTCATGCGGGTCCTCCCCCGCGCTCGAGGCTCCCTCGCCGGATGGTCACCTGAGGCGCCCGACCTCGTCCTGGCCCGGTTCACGCCCCACGTGGGCAGCGACTTCATGGTCCGACATCAGCGCTGCACGCGGAGCGGGTCACCCTGCTGGAAGCCACCGCCCGGGAGCCCAAGCGGGCGGACCGGCCCGGGCTCCGGGGTGAGTCGTTCTCGCTGATCTTCGCCGGTGGCGGAGCGAAGGCGTTCGACGACGGCATATTCAGCGTCGCGCACCCGGCATTGGGCGTGTTTCCGCTCTTTTTGATTCCCGTCCTCCGGCACTCGGTGGTCAACCGGGGCGAGGAACCCCGCATCCACTTGGTGGTCGATTGTGTCTGGACGATTGGCTCCGGTCGGTGCTCGAGCCGCCACTCAACGTGACTTCCAAAATCGAGGAACCGTTGTAGACCGGCCAGCGCCGTTGGTATCGTCCGAGGACGATTCCCTCCGCCGGACGTCGCGGGGCCATCTCACCGGGGTATTGCGTGACGACGTATGGCAACGCGTAGGATTTCCACCAGCCGCTACGGGACGGTCGGGCTGGCTCTGGCCGTCGGCTGCACGATGATCACCGTCCTGGCCGTCGCGCCACCGGCGCAGGCCGCGGTTTTCGCCAACGCGGCCACCATCACCATGCCCGACCCGAACTGCACCGACCCCGACACCGCGACGCCGTACCCCTCGAACATCGTTGCCAGCGGCCTCAGCGGGACGGTCTCCGACGTGAACGTGACGCTGAACGGCGTCACCCATCCGTTCGAGGGTGACATCGAGATCCTGCTCGTCAGCCCGGCCGGGGGCACCAAGAACCTCACCCTGCTGTCCGACGCCGGCACCGGGTCTTTGAACAACGCGACGATCACCTTCGACGACTCGGCCGCCAGTCAGCCGCCGCAGAACTCGGCCTGGGGCCCCGGCACGTACAAGCCGGTCAACTACGTCGAGCTGTCCGGAGCCGACCCCTTCCCGGCGCCGGCACCGGCGCCGTCATCGAACACCACCCTGTCTGGCGCCTTCGACGGTATCAACGGGAACGGCACGTGGAGCCTCTACGTGATCGACGATGCGTGCCCCGACGCCGGAAGCATCGGGGGCGGCTGGTCGCTGAACATCACGTCGGTGGCCGCCGCCGCCACAAGCACCGCGATCGGCTCGTCGCTGAACCCCTCGAGGACCGGACAACTCGGTCACCTTCACCGCCACGGTCACCAGCTCGGGCAGCCCGGTGACCACCGGAGCGGTGAAGTTCGAGGACGGGGCCACGGTGTTGGCGGCCAGCGTGGCAGTGAACGGCAGCGGCGTCGCCACGTTCACGACGTCTGCGCTCACCGAGGGAAACCATCTGCTCAAGGCCACGTACATCGGGAACTCCACGTTCGCCACGAGCAACGCCACCGTCAACCAACGCGTCGACAACAACACGACGCAGACCGGTACGACGTACTGCAACACCGGTGCCGTCGCCATCACCGACAACGGCCCGTCCACTCCGTACCCGTCGAACATCTTCATCAGCGGAGCCTCCATCTCCGTCCTGAAGGTCACCGCCACCCTCAAGAACGTCACCCATGGCTTCGACGGCGACATCGAGCTCCTGCTCGCCGGCCCCGCCGGCCAGAACCTGGTCGTGGTCTCCGATGCCGGCACCGCCGCGGTGACCAACGTCACGGTCAACCTCGACGACGCCGCCGCCGGCTCGTTGCCGGCCGCCGGGTCCTGGGGGGCACCCAACAGCACCATCACGGTGAAGCCCACCAACTACAACGAACTAAACCCGGACAGCTTCCCCGCGCCTGCTCCCGCTCCCACGGCCGCCACCGCGCTCAGCACTTTCAACGCCACCAACCCCAACGGCACCTGGAGCCTGTACGCCAAGGACGACGCCGCTCCCGACTCGGGCTCCATCGCCGGTGGTTGGTGCCTCAATTTCACCTTCGACACCACGCCGCCCACCGTCAGCATCGTCCAGGCCGCCGGCCAGGCCGACCCGACGCAGCACTCCCCCATCAACTTCACGGCCACGTTCAGCGAGGCGGTCACCGGCTTCACCGGGTCCGACGTGGCGTTCACCGGGAGCGGGTCGGGCGGCACCAAGGTGGCGAGCGTCACCGGGGGACCGTCCGTCTACAGCGTGGCGGTCACCGGCATGACGAGCTCGGGCACCGTGATCGCAACCATCCCGGCCGGGAGGGCCATCGACGTCGGGGGCAACGGGAACACGGCGTCGTCCGGTGGCGACAACACGGTCGGATGGGTGCTGGACACCACCGCGCCTGCGTGTTCGTACACGATCGTTCCCGGGCCCGGCACCGCCCATATCGACTTCACCGTCACCGACGCCGGCAGCGGCATCGCGTCGATCACCTTCCCGACGCTCGTCAACATCGTGACGCCGGTGCCGGTACCCGTGTTCTCCCAGGGGACCACGTCCCCGATCTCGTTCACCGCCACCAAGCTGAACAACGCCGCGAGGGCGCGGATCGCCGTCGTCATAACCGACATGGCCGGCGTCCAGGCGTCTTGCGTCTGATGGCTCGGCCCGCTCGCGTGGCGGGTCGGATCGTCTCCTGAGGTGAGCGCGCCGCCGGTCGGCGCGTACGGACTCCAGGTCGCCGGCATCGACGGTGCCGGCGCGTGGCTGGGCCCGGTACCGGAGCGGTTTCCCGTGCTCCGGGTGGAGTCGCGGCTCGGGCGCCGCCCCGCCCCCGGGGGGGAAGAACGGATGGTGACCGACGACCGAGTGGTGTTCGAGCTCGGTCCCGAACGCAGCCTGGTGGTGGAGCGTCGGGGCGGGAGCGCCGCCTCGGCCACCTGCTGGGACGCCCGACGACCGACCGCCGCCGAGTACGTCCACCCCCTGCTCACCGCGGCCGCCGCCGTCGTGGGCGCCTGGTCGGGCTACGAGTCGTTCCACGCTGCGGCCGTCGTCGGCTCCGCCGGCGTGTGGGCCATCCTCGGGGACAAGGAGTCGGGCAAGAGCACCCTGGCGGCGGCGATGGCGGGCAACGGGCACGCCGTCGTCTGCGACGACATGCTGGCCCTGCGGGGCAGGACCGCCTTCGCCGGCCCCCGCTGCGTCGATCTCCGCACCGATGCCGCCGTGGGTCTCGGGATGGGCGACGAGCTGAGGACCGACGGACCGCGACCCCGATGGCGGGTGGGGTTGGGCCCAGTCGACCCCGAGCTGCCGATGGCCGGTTGGGTCACCTTGAAATGGGGCGAACGCCTCGAGTTGGTGCGCGTCGCTCCCCGTGACCTCCTCGCCCGACTGGGCGCCCATCAGACCTGGCCGCAAACCCCGATCGACCCGCTGGCCCTGCTCGACCTGTCGACGCTGCCGGCCTGGGAGCTGCGCCGCCCACGGGAATGGTCGTCGCTGGCCGCGGTCGTCGCCACCCTCGAGGCGACGGTGCGCGGCCGGTGAGCTGCCCTGGGGGAGGTCGGCTCAGACTCAGACCGGCGGGGACCGGCGGAAGAAGCTCAGGGCGGTAGCGGCGCCGCGTCCTCGAGCATCTGTCGATCGGCGAGGAAGGTCAGGAACCGGTGGACGTCGGCCGCGGCCTCGGTCGCGTCCAGGTCGTAGCGCTCGATCAGAGCGCGGGCGAGCTGGTCACGGGAGGCTCCGCCGGCCAGGAGGCCCCACAGGGGGGCGCCGCTGCGGTTGACGACGAGGAACTCCGACCGGTCGATGTCGAGGACCATGACCTCGTCCGCCACCAGTCGCCACTCCAATGAGCGGTCCCGCAGGCGCAGCAAGCCGGCGGTCTCCGAGCGAGGATCCACGGCCCCAGCATGATGCTCGTGCCGACGGGTGTCCAGCGTCGAGCACCCACGCGGCGGGTGGCCCGGAGATATGGGAGCTGGGCCCACCGGGCGTCGCTCGTTTCGGCATTGGTGGGATTCGGACGTGCGGGTTGCCTATGATGGTGACTCGCGGCGCCGTGGCGGCGAGCATCTTCGTTCTGACAGCGGCGATCACCCGGAGGCGATTGGTGGGCGACGACATCCCGACGGCACCCGACCTGGCGGCAAAGCCGATCGAGCCCTACGAGCCCCCGCGGATCGATGTGCTCGGCACCGTCACCGATCTCACCAAGGGCAACGTCGGAGTGGGCGGCGACCTCAACGGGCAAGTCCTCTCCTTCTGACGAGCGGTCGCCCACGAGGGTGAGCCGGGCCGGGTAACCATCTTCGTCGCCACGTTCGCCCGAACCGGCGCCTCGCCCGGGCCGGAACACATCGAGGCGATGGTGGCCGGCCTTCCTGGTGCCAGGCCAGGGTTGTGTCCAGCATCGGGCCGGCCCAGGGGTGCGTCTGGCCCATGTCCCATGGGGGCCGGGTGCGCTCGGCGACTCCGACCCACCGGGACAGCTGACGGTCGTCGGTGACATCCACCTCCACGACCGGGACGACCTGCTCGCCGCCCTGAGCCTGGAGTCGGCAGGTGAGCTCACCGATTGCGACCTTGTTCTCGCCGCATACCGTCGCTGGAGCAGTCGCTGTGCCGAACACCTGCGGGGCGACTTCGCCTTCGCCCTGTGGGACGACCGTCGGCGTCAGCTGTTCTGTGCGCGTGACCCGTTCGGCAGCAAACCGCTGTACTACCACCTGTCGCCCTCCACCTTCGCCGTGGCCTCGGGCCCGGAAGCCATCCTTCGTCTCCCCGGCGTCCCGCGGCGGCTGAACCCCCTGACCATGGTCGAGTACCTCTACGCCTGCTACGAGGACACGGACGCGACCGCCTGGCTCGACATCGCCCGCCTGCCGCCGGGGTCCACCATCCTGGTCGGCAGCGACCGGGTCCGGCGGGGACGTTTCTGGCATCCGGAGTCCGTTCCCGAACTGCGACTCGGCTCGGACAGCGACTACGAGGAGGCGTTCCGCGCTGCGTTCGACGACGCCGTGGGTTCCCGGTTGGCGCCAGCCGGCGTCGGCGTCTACCTCAGCGGCGGGCTGGACTCGTCGTCCGTCACCTGTGTCGCCCAACCCCTGTACCGCGGGGGCCGCCTGTCCACCTTCTCTGCGGTGTTCGACCTCGACGCCGGCAGTGACGAGCGGTACTACGCGGCGGCGGCTGCGGACCAGGCCGGGACCGACCACCACGAGTGCCGACCCGAGCGCACCAGCCCGTTGGCCGATTGGGTGGCCGCGCCATGGACGGGGCCCGCCCCCAGCTGCGATCCCCAGGTCGCGCTGTGCCGGACCGTCACCGAGGACGCGGCCGAGCGAGGGGTGTCGGTGCTGCTCACCGGCTTCGGTGGGGACTCCGTCGTCTCCCACGGCGTCTCCTATCTCACCGAGCTGGCCGGCAACGGCAACGCCCGCCGGTTCGCGACCGAGGTCCGGGCGTTGGCCCGTCGCCACGGCCGGCCGGTGGCTCCGCTGGTGCGCAAATACGGACTACGGCCTTTCGTACCCGGGGCGATCCTCCGCTCCCGGAGCGCCCGCCAGGGTCAATGGGGCGGCGTCGGCCGCGTCGGGAGCGTCGGCGGGGTGTGGGCACCGGTGCGCGGTGAGGTGATCCACGGCCTCGATCTCGAGGGGCGCGCCGCCGGCTTCGGCCGATCCCGCCAGGCCCGGACAGCCCGGATGGCGCACCTGTCGGAGCTCACCAGCGGGCACACCGGATACGCGCTCGAGGGCTCCTTCCACACGGATGTCGTCACGGGCGTCGAACGGCGGCACCCGTTCCTGGACCGCCGGCTGGCCGAGCTTTGCCTGAGCATGCCCGGTGACCAGAAGCTGCGGGACGGCTGGACCCGCTCGATCATGCGCCGCTCGCTCGCGGGCATCCTGCCCGAAGTCGTGCGCCAACGCCCGGGCAAGGGTGACCTGGCGCAGACGTTCCGACGGAGCCTGCTCGAGAGCGACCGGCCTGCCCTCGAGGCGCTCGTCGCCCGACCGGGGCCGATCACCGAGTGGGTCGACCCCGCCGCCCTCACGATCCTGTGGCATCGATGCCTGGCCGAACGGAGGTCGGCGGATTGCTTCACGATATGGCGGGTTGCCGTCCTGTCCCGATGGCTGGGCCACCACGGCCTGGGATAAGGCCTTGCGGTCGCGTGTTCTCGTTACATGTAACATTGGCCTCGTGGCCACGCCGCAGGAGAAGTCCGACACCAAGGCTCGCGTCCGTGACTACCGCACGCGACTTCGGGCCCAAGGCCTGCGTCCAGTCCAGATCTGGGTACCGGATGTCCGATCGCCGCTGTTCTCCGAACAGGCGCATCGTCAATCGGTCGCCGTGGCCGGGAGCGAGCGCGCCGGCGACGACCAAGCCTTCATCGACGCTCTCAGCGCCGAGGACGAGTGAGGCGCGGCGAGATCTGGACCGCTGCCGCCGGAAGCGGATACGCCGGCAAGCCCCGGCCGGTGGTGATCGTCCAGGACGACAGATTCGACGCGACGGACTCGGTGACCGTCTGCGCGTTCACGACGGATCCCACCGAGGCGCCCCTCATCAGGCTCCTCGTCGAACCGGACGACATCAACGGACTGCGGGAGCCGTCCAGCCTGATGGTCGACAAGATCATCACGATCCCCCGCTCGAAGCTCGGCGAACACGTCGGCCGACTCCGCGACGACGACCTGGTGCCGCTGGGCCGCGCCGTCATGGTCTTCTTCGGACTGGCGGGCTGAGAAGCTTCCGACCGTCCCGAACTCCCGCGCGATCAGAGAACAGCCGGAGCGAGGTCACCGGGCCTCGCCGTCGCTCTGCTGTCAGAGCTAGAACTCGCCTGGAAAGCCCTTCGCGGCACCGACTGTGATCTGGGGCTCTCCGGTTGCTCCCATCTGGCCCAAGGCTTGCTGGATGTCCGGCGACCCCATGAAGGCTTGGAACTGCTCAGCGCTCTCCCACTGGTCGACGACGATGATTTGGCCCTCGCCCACCGCGAACAGGTGGCTCGTGCAACCGCCCGCCTTCGCTTTCTCCGTCAACTCTTCGACCAGCTGCTTGTTCCCAGCGACGAACGACTCGAACTGCGTCGTATCAGCCTGGACCGTCATAACGATCAGTACACCCACTGTGCCCCCCAGTCGTGCCAGTGCGCCGCCACCGAATGAAAGCGGATCACCGCGAATCTACCCCCGGCGGTTGGCCCGCGACGGTCGCCAGGTGCCCACTCGGCGCCGAATCGCGCTGCTTGCTGTGTGCCTTCCTGGCGTTCACGGCGATGGCCCGCATGGGTGAAAGCCCGGCGCCCACGGAGGGCATTCCCGCCGTCCCCTGGGGTGCCTTCGCCGGACTGCTACGCGATCGTCAGTGTTCCCACGCCCACGCGGCTCATGATCCCCGGCGGGAAGACGCACTGCAGCACGTTCACCACCGGAGATACCAGGGCGAATGCGATGGAGCGCCCCTGGAAGGGCCCGGCGGAGACTGCCCCGGTGATGGTCACGACGATCTGCCCGGCGACGGTCTGGGATGTCGAGATGTAGGTGTAGACCGACGTCTCACCCGTGTTCCACTTGATGCTGGACGTACCCGAGCTGGACTGGTCGAGTGTCAAGCACGATCGCACGCCGCTGAAGGTGAACGCCGCCGTGCCGGAGGTGATGTCAGGGCGGGTCGTACTCACGCACGGCGCGTTGACGGTGGTCAACGACATCGTCTGCGGCGAAGGCGTGAACCTCACACCAGGTGAATAGGTCGTCCGCTGATGGTGGAGCAGGTGAGGTCGCCAACGGCGGCGCCGGCTGGGCTTGGACTCATGCCGAGAACGAGGGAACTGGTCAGCGTGAGCATCAAGAGGGACAGAGATCGTGGCTTCCGGGGCAATGTCGCTCCTCAGGTTCGCGTGGATAGGTAACTCCGCCGAACAGGCCCAGCCTCATTCAGCCCTTGCTGGGACAACGATTCCGTGCTCCGTCCCTGCGTGCCCTCCGTCGACGAACCTCCTCCCTTGCTGGGTGACACCGGCGTGCCCGCACTGGCCAGCCTCGAATGCACCTCATTTTCGCCTCGTCGGCGAAACGGTGGCAAGGGGTGCTCGGAAAAATGCCCCCATCCTCGAGCACCCACCGCTCGACCCGACCGCATGAGGTCGCCAGGACCCGGCTGCAGGGAGAGGACGTCGAGCCTTGCCGGCAAGGCTCTCCCGCAAGTCGTTGCTCTGCGGCATCCGGTCGCCGCGTCCGGCCGCGGGCCCCGGGTCGTCGTTCGCCTCACGGGACCGTTCGATGGTGGCCTCGAACGGGTGCGACCCCCTTCGCAGCTCGCTCAGGTGCAGCTGGACTGGTTGCCGTCGACATCGGTCAGTACCACCGCCACCTGGGCGGGCAGGCTCTGGTTGTCCTTGACGGCCCAGAAGTTGATGGTCAATTTCGTACCCGGGCTGAAGGGGGGGATGTCCACCGGCTTCATGTTGACGGCGGTGGTGACAGCGATAGAGGCCAGGCCGCTGCCGGCGTCGCTGACGGCGAAGTCCACCCGCCTGGGCGGACCGGCCTGGCGGCTCCACACGCACACCGGCGCCGTGGTCTCCCGGGAGCGCAGGCTCAGGGCGTAGGTGGTGGTATGGCCGGCCGAGTCGGTGACGGTGACGTTGAAGGCGAACGTACCCCGGGCCGTGGGCGTGCCCGAGACCACCCCGACGGAGCTGAGGGAGACCCCGGGGGGCAGGGACCCGGTGGCCAGGGCCCAGGTGTAGGGGCCGGTCCCCCCGGTGGCGGCCAGGGCCTGGTTGTAGGCGACGCCCACCACCGCCGTGGGCAGGGGGCTGGATGTGGTGACGGTCACGATGGGCACGGCGGCGATGCCCACCGGGCCGTTCAGGCCGGTGGCGGGTCCCGAGATGGTCCGGAGCGGGTGGCCGCCGGGGCTGAAGTAGGTGAGGGAGTTGGCCGAGAAGTTGGTCACCGCCAGGCGCCCGGTGGCGTCGAGGGCGATGCCGACGGGGACGGACAGGCCTCCACCGGAGATGGTGGCCAACAGGGCGCCGTTCACGTACTTGGTGACGGTGTTGTTGGCCGAGTTGGTGACGTAGAGGGCCCCGGCGGCGTCGATGACCATGGTCTCGGGGGCGGACACGCCGGCGGTGATGGTGAGGTCCGGGGCCTGGTTGGCGGTGGCCCCGGCCGGGTAGCGGGTGACGGTGCTGGTGGTGAAGTTGGCCACGTAGATGAGGCCGGCGGCGTCCACGACCACCCCGAACGGGACGTTGAGGCCGGTGGCGGCCCCGGCGATGCGGGCCAGCGGGGCCACGTTGCCCGTCGCCCCGGGGGCGTAGACGGTGACGCTGTTGTCGCCGCCGTTGGTCACGTACAGCTTCCCGGCCCCGTCCAGGGCCAGGGCCCGGGGCCCCGACAGCTGGGTGGCGCCCCCGCCGATGGTGGCCAGGGGGGCCGTGTTGCCGGTGGCCCCGGGGGCGAACTCGGTGATGGTGTTGGCCGACTGGTTGGCCACGTAGAGACGGCCCGAGCCGTCGACCACCACCCCGACCGGCCCGCTGAGGCCGGTGGCCCCTCCGCTGATGGTCGCCGTCGGGGCGGCGTTGCCGCTGGCCGTGGGCGGGTAGCGGGTCAGGGAGTTGGCGGAGAAGTTGGCCACCCAGACGCTGGACTCGGGCGGGAGGACGAACACGTAGGCCGAGCCCGCGTTGGTCGCGGCGGGGCTGTCGTCGAGGTACGCCCCCACCACCGCGGTGTCGCCCGACACCGCCACCGACCACCCGAACTGGTCGCCGGCGGCGGCGTCGGAGGCGGTGAGCTTGGCCTGCTGGGCCCAGGTGCCCCCCGAGCGCACGAACACGTAGGCCGAGCCCGCGTTGCCAAGCGGCGGGCTGTCGTCGCCGTTTGCCCCCACCACAGCGGTGTCGCCCGACACCGCCACCGAGACCCCGAAAGCGTCGCCGGCGGCGGCGTCGGAGGCGGTGAGCTTGGCCTGCTGGGCCCAGGTGCCCCCCGAGCGCACGAACACATAGGCCGAGCCCGCGTCGGCAAGCGGCGGGCTGTCGTCGAGGTACGCCCCCACCACCGCGGTGTCGCCCGAGAGTGCGACCGAGACCCCGAAGAGGTCGAAGGCGGCGGCGTCGGCGGCGGTGAGCTTGCCCTGCTCGGCCCAGGTGACCCCCGAGCGCACGAACACGTAGGCCGAGCCCGCGTTGCCAAGCGACGGGCGGTCGTCGCCGTATGCCCCCGCCACCGCGGTGTCGCCCGACACCGCCACCGACCACCCGAAGAAGTCGTCGGCGGCGGCGTCGGCGGCGGCGGTGAGCTTGCCCTGCTCGGCCCAGGTGACCCCCGAGCGCACGAACACGTAGGCCGAGCCCGCGTTGCCAAGCGACGGGCGGTCGTCGCCGTATGCCCCCACCACCGCGGTGTCGCCCGACACCGCCACCGAGTACCCGAAGAAGTCGCTGCCGGCGGCGTCGGAGGCGGTGAGATTGGCCTGCTGGGCCCAGGTGCCCCCCGAGCGCACGAACACGTAGGCCGAGCCCGCGTTGGAAAGCGACGGGCGGTCGTCGATGTACGCCCCCACCACCGCGGTGTCGCCCGACACCGCCACCGAGTACCCGAAGTTGTCGGCGGCGGCGGCGTCGGAGGCGGTGAGCTTGGCCTGCTGGGCCCAGGAGCCCCCCGAGCGCACGAACACGTAGGCCGAGCCCGCGTTGGCAAGCGACGGGCTGTCGTCGCCGTTTGCCCCCACCACCGCGGTGTCGCCCGACACCGCCACCGAGACCCCGAACTGGTCGTCGGCGGCGGCGGCGTCGGCGTCGGAGGCGGTGAGCTTGGCCTGCTGGAACCAAGGGTCGATGGCGACGGGGTAGGCGGCCCCGGCGTCGTCGACGAACAGTCGCAGGGCCTGGCCCTCCACGGCCAGCCACGCCGGAAGGCGCCGGCCGGTGGCGTCGGTGGCCTGCAGCCCGTTGTAGCGCAGGACGGTGCCGGCGCCGGGCGGGCCGGCCAGGACCTCGGTGCCGTCGGCGCTCAGGGCCAGGGCCAGGCCCGAGGCGTCGAGCTCGATGACCAGGGGGCCGGTGCCGCCGGGTGCGGTCGCCAGGTCGAAGCCCTGCTCCAGGCCCCGGGCCTCGTTGCGGTACCACTCGACCAGGTCGCCCCGTCGGTACTCCACCAGATCGCCCGAGCCCACCACCTCGGCCGGCGCCACCGGGGCCAGCTCGCCGGGGCGGCCCATGCGGGCCAGGGACAGCTCCAGGGCCCAGTCGCCGGCCCGTGATTCCACGGTGGGCCCGGCGGGGCCGAAGAGGCTGCGCAGGCCGTGGGCCGGGGTGGAGGCGGCCCACGTGCCGTCGGGGTTGGCCGCGAAGCGGTAGGCATCGGCGGAGATGGCGGCCTCGGCCGCCGCCCGCAGGCCGTCCGGCCAGCTCGCCTCGGCCGGGGCCGTGGCCGCCGGCGCCGACGACGGGCCGGGACCGGCCGACACCAGGGGACGGGCCAGCTCCAGGCCGGCCACCGCCACCAGGGCCACCATCGCCAGGACGAGACCGTGGCCCCGCCGCCCGCGAGGCAGCGCCCCGATGGCCGGTACCCGTCCGATGGCCAATGCGTACCCGCTCATCCTCGTCCCTCCCCCGCGGGGTGCCCCCGCCTCGTCTGTGCGCGCCCGTCTGTCATCGTCGAGCGCCCGGCGTTCAGCCCCGGCGCGGTGCGGTTGGCCGCCCGGCGGAAAACCTCCGCACCCGGGCGCGCCCGAAGCGGGGTGCGTCGCTCCCTGGCCTGGCTGTGCTCGATCATGTCGCCCCCCCGCTCAACGGCGCCTGCTACTCCATCAGGAAGGGACCCAGCCGCGAAATCATGGTCCAGGTGGACCATATTTTGCTCGTTCGGAGCCTGTCTCCGCAGGGATCACCGGCACATCGCGTGGCGCCGGATGCCTTCTCGTAGCGTCCGTCGATTCCACGCGACTCGGATCACTCAGCCCTTGCGAGCGCCGTCGACCGAGTGCCCAGGGCTGCGACAGACAGGCCGTGAAACTCGGTCGGAGCCGGTCAAGACCGGCCCCGCGTGGTCGTCAAAGGGGCAGGTCAGGGGCCATGGTTGTCATCCTCGCCGGTCACGGCGTAGGGCCGATCATCCCTTCCAAGGCAGGGGTCGATCCATGGAAGCCACAGGACCATGTCAGGCTGCTCGGCAGGGGGTTCCTCCAAGAGCAGGGTAAGCCCAGCGACCAGATTAATGGTGTACGCCTGGCTCGCCCGGTGGTAGCGCCGAGGCGAGGTGAACACGACGCCGGCGTGGTGCTCACCGGTGGCCGACCAGGCGCGGACGATGCGGTCGAGGTCCTTGGCGTTCTCGGTGACGAGCGCTCGGCCAAGGCGATGGGCAACCCGAAGAAGCTCCTCGTCGGGAAGCGACGCCAGCGCCGGGTCGTCGGCTGCGGCGATGACGTCGTGCCCGGCATCCCGTAGTCGAGCTGCGCCCAGACGCGAGTGGTGGGTGTCGAGGAGGAGCTTCAACTCCCGAGGAGGTCTTGCCCTCGCCGCCAGAGCTGCTCCGCTTCTGCGGCGGCGAGCGCGTTCGCCTTGATCTCGGCGTCGACCTCCTCGGTGAACTCTGCGTAGTACCCGAGCACCGCCTCGACTTGCTCACGACGCAGGCCGAACAGCTCGGTAGCCCGACCCATCCGGTCGGCGGCAGGGACGTCCCCGCCGACGATGCCGCCCACCACCTCCCACACGTCGGGACCGCCCGCGAGCGCGGCCCGGCGCCCGGTGGGCCCGTCCCGGAAGCAGACGAGCGGGTGGCGGCGGATGCGCAGGCCCTCGTCGATGAGTTCTTCGGCGAGGGATGAGGAGGAGGCGTGGCGGGCCGCAGCCTCAGCCCTGAGCCGCTCAGCAATGCCCGGGCGGCTGAAGCGCACAGACATCGGATGCGTCATGACTACAACGTAGTCGACAGCCGGAAAATTGGAGCAGAAATCGCTCTGCGAACGTGGTGACCTGCGGCTTGGTCTCCCGACGGGTCAGCGGGACGACCTCGAAGGGTCTCGCCTCCGTGGGCCCGCTCAGGTGCAGCTGGCCTGGCTGCCGTCGACATCGGTCAGTACCACCGCCACCTGCGCGGGCAGGCTCTGGTTGTCCTTGACTCCGACAAGCTGACGGTCGATTTCGTACCCGGGCTGAAGGAGGGGATCACCACCGGCGTCATGTTGACGGCGGTGGTGACGACGATGGTGGCCAGGCCGGCGCGGCGCGCCCGGAGCCGGGGTGCGTCGATCCCTGGCCTGGCTGTGCTCGATTCTTCCCCTCCGCCGCCGGTCCGGCTGCTACTCGAAATCATGAACGGACTCAGCCGCGGAAACATGGCCCAGATGGGCCGTATTTCTGGAAGCCACAATGATGCTCGGTATGAGGATCGGCGTTTGTTCCGATGTGCACGGTCGGCATGACCGGCTCCTGACTGTGCTCGGCGCCATGGCGGCGGATGGGGTCGACGAGCGCTGGTGCCTCGGTGATCTCGTCGGAAGCGAGCCGGTCACGCCTGAACTGGTGGGCGCGGCTCGCCAATTCGACCTGCTCATCGCCGGGAACCACGACGCCTGGGCGCTCGGGCCAGACCGGGTCACCGCCCGCGGGCGCGACGTGTTCAGGTTGGCGAGGCGCGCGATGGCCAGCCGTCACGGCATCGACTGCTGGCACGGCTCGCCACGCCACCCCCTGCTCGGGTTCCTCACCGAGGCGTCTGCCGCTCGGGTCCTGCCCGACCGCCCCCCGGGCTCGCTCGGCCTCGTCGGCCATACGCATGAACCGGCGCTCTACACCCACGACGGCGCCACGACGCGCTCGGTGCGCCCCGTGCCGGGCGAGTCTTACGACTGGCCCGGCGCCGGCGCCTGCATGGCCAACCCGGGGGCGGTCTGCGGCAACCCGCGCGACGCCGCGAGCTGGTGGCTCCTCGTCGACATCGACGCCCGCGTGCTGCGATGGCAACGCGAGGAGCTCTAGAGAGTCCGAAGACACTGCCGCTGCCGGCTTGCGGTCGCCTTCACCACCGGCTCGGGAGGGGTCTGGGCAGTGATCGCTGGCGGCGGTCCTGGTTTTCAGGCAGCGACAGCGCCTCCGATTGCGGCGACGGTCGGCCGGAGACGGGCCGTCCGAGCCTGAGCGGGAAGTGCGGCCCCGGCTCCCACACGAATCCGTCGTTCGTGAGGCCCGCGAGTCGTCGGGAGGTGCGGGCGAACACGTCGTCGGATTCGTCGGCAAGCAGATCGCGGACGTTCATCGGGCTCCCTCAGGCCGGAATGATCGCAGGGCGCACCCGTCGAACGCCCGCAGCCGTCCGCATAATGCTTCCCGGGCCAGAGCTGGCCAGCGCTCGCTCAGGTATCGAACTGGGCCCAGTCCTCGGGGTTGTCCTCCACGAAATGATCGAGGACGGCGCCGTCGACGCCGTCGACGAGGACGAGGCCGCGTTGCTTGGGCGGGTCGTCGTTGGAGTAGAGCAGGATGCGCCACGTCGGGCGGCTGCGGAGGCCGCGCCAGCCGAGTTGGGCGGAGGCGTGGCCGACGGGGAAGCCGACCTGCCGCGCCGCAGCCACCAGTGCGTCGCCGTCACGAACCGACAGAGGCCACGCCGCGGCCAGGTGGTAGGTGCCGATGGCGAGGAGGGCGACAGCGGCGCCCAGCATCCCGTCGTTGACGAGGACGGCACCGTCGCCCCGAGTGGCCCACAGGACGAAGCAGGCGGTGGCCGTCAGCAGGTAGACGTACCCCGGCCACCGGCGGCGGCGGATGTCGGGAAAGGTGTACTGCCCGACATAGGCGGTGACGTCGAGCTCCGCCGGGAGGTTGTCTCCATCCTCGCCGGCGGGGACGGCGGGGGCGGGGGCGGGGGTCTCGGCGGCGGGGGTCGGCGCGGGGTTCGACGGCGGCGGGGACAGTGTCGGTGGCGTCGGGAGCTGTCTCGGCGGGGGGGGCGATATCGGCGGCGTCGGGAGCTGCCTCGGCGGGGGGGGCGATATCGGCGGCGGGGACGGCGGTGGCTGTATCGGCGGCGGGGGCCGCGGTCGGAGCGGCGGTCCGCGCATCGGGGGCTGCGCCGGCGGCGGGGACGGGAGCGCCGGCGGCGGGGACGGGAGCGGCGGCGGAGGCTGCGTCGGCGGTGGCGGGGGTTTCGGCGGGGGGCGGCTGCTCGTCGTCCATGTCGGGCGCCAGCGTACGCTCGTGCCCGTGAGTGTCCCGCCGGGCCCGCCGCCTCCGCCGCCGCGGATGGAGCCACCACCGCCCCCCGGGCCCGCACCGACGTACGCGACCGGTCCGCCGCCGCCGTCGCCGGGGGCGGCCGAGAGGGTGCGGGTCGCCTACCAGCGGAGGTACGAGTCCGACTATGTGTTCGAGTACTGGTCGGCCCTGGGCTGGACGCTGCTCACGTGTGGCGGGTTCGGCCTGTACGTCGTCTACCAGCTCATGCGCCGCATGCGCGACCACAACCGGCGCCGGCTCGACCTGCTCGAGGCGGGCATCGCCTTCGCCTGGGAGCGGGCCCAGGCCCGGCCGGCCGTGGCCGACGAGCTGCGCCCGACCTTCGAGACCATGGCCGGCCACCTGGGCGTCCTCCGCCAGATGACCACCGAGTTCCGGGACCCCGCCGTGTGGACCCTCCTCGGCTGGATCAGCGGCGGGATCAGCACCGTCGTGATGTTCGTCCTCCTCGACGGCGACCTCATCCGCCATCAGGCCGCGGAGCGGGCGGTGCAGTCCGACCTCGGCCGGGTCTACTCCCGCCTCGGTCAGGACGTGCCCTCGGCCGATCGCACCGGGGTGAAGGGCCGCCACAACTACGGGGGCCGGATCGCGGCCACGATCTTCAGCGCTGGCCTGTACCTGCTCTGGTGGTACCGGGACGTCATGGTCGAGCCCAACCGGCACTTCTACGAGGACTGGGAGTGGGAGGACCGGCTGGGCGCCGCCGTCCACGGCCTGTCGACCTGGCCGCCTGAGCCTGGGCAACCCCCTTGGGGGGTGCTACCACCCCCGCTCGAAATCTCATGGCTGCACGGTTCTCAACCGGCCCGACGCGTGTCTGAATGGTGTTCAGTGACGCCGGATTTACCAGAAGGTGTCGGGAAGATGAACCGGGGCAGAGCGGGGGGGAGAGGATGAGGACGATCGACACGGCGGACCGGCAGCAAGCGGTGACCGAGGCGGTCGTCTCCCTCGATGGCCCGGGAGCGGCGGACTCCGACGTCACCGGCGCCAAGGCGGCGTCGCTGGCCCGGGCGGCGGCTGCCGGCCTGCCGGTGCTGCCCGGGATGGTGGTCACCACCCACGCCTTCCCCGCCTCCGGGGACGACCTCTCCGGGGACGACATCGAGGACGAACTGCGGACAGCGTGGTCCGCCATGTCCGACGGCGGCCGGCGGCCGATCGTCGTGCGCTCGTCGTCGACGATCGAGGACAACGCCGGCAGCTCGATGGCGGGGATGTTCACGTCGGTGCTCGACGTCACCTCGTGGGACGGCTTCCGGATGGCGCTCGACGCGGTCCTCGCCTCCAGCAACGTGGTGGCGCTCACCGGCCCCGAGGCCCGCAGCCGGGTCCGGGCACCGATGGCCGTCCTGATCCAGCCCCAGCTGGCCGCCAGCGTCGGCGGCGTGCTCTTCGGCCTCGACCCCGTTTCCGGCCGCCGGGACCGGCTGGTGGTCTCGGCCAGCGACGCCGGCCCCTCGGCTGTCGTCAGCGGCGAGGTCGACGGCACCCGCTACGTCCTGTCCCGCAGAGGTCGTCGGATGGAGGGGCCCGCCGCCAACGGCGCCGGCGGGCCGCTCTCCACCGCCCAGCTCCGGCAGCTGGCCGACCTCGCCCGCAAGGCCGGGACCGTGTTCGGCGGACCGCAGGACATCGAGTGGGCCTTCGGGCCCGACGGCCGCCTCTGGCTGCTCCAGAGCCGCCCCATCACCGCCGCTGCGGCAGCGGAACGGGCCCACGGCCCGGTGCTCGGCCCGGGCCCGGTGGCAGAGACCTTCCCCGACGCCCTGTCGGCCCTGGAGGAGGACCTGTGGGTCACACCCCTCCGTGACGGGCTGCGCTCGGCCCTGGCCCTGGCCGGCACCGCCCCCCGGCGCCGCCTGGCCACCTCGCCGGTGGTCACCACCGCCGGCGGACGGGTGGCGGCCGACCTCGACCTGCTGGGGGCGGCCGACGGCCCCACCTCGCTCGTCCGCCGCCTCGACCCCCGGCCCCCGGCCCGCCGCCTGGTGGCCGCGTGGCGGGTGGGCCGGCTGCGGGCCGCCCTCCCGGCCCTGGCCGACGACCTGCTGGCCACCGCCGACCGGGACCTCCTCGACGTCCCCGACCTCGCCACCCTGTCCGACCGGGAGCTCCTCTCCCTCCTCGGTCGGGCGGGGACGGCGCTTTCGTCCCTCCACGGGCACGAGGTGCTCATGGGATGGCTGGTGACGTCGCCCGAGGCCCCTGGCTCGACAACCGCCACCCCGGCGATCACCGGCGCCTCCGTGGCACTCCGGGCCCTCGCCTCGGGCCGGGCCGAGGGACTGTCGGACGACGAGATCATCGCCACCTACCCGGGCGTCCTCGCCCTGGTCCCGCCCCGCATCGGGGCCCCCACGGTCCTCCCGCCGACGGTCCCCGGGCTCGACGCCGTGCCGCACCACGAAGACCCGAACGAGGCCGAGCCCGACCGTGCCGCGGTACTGCGGGAGGCCCTCCGGCTGCGGGCCCGATGGGTCCAGGAGCTGACGGCCAAGGCGGCCGAGGAGCTGGGGCGGCGGCTGGAGGCCCGGGGCGTCCTGTCCGACGCCGGATCGGTGCGCCACCTGCTGCTCGTGGAGCTGGCGACGGCCATCCGTTCCGGACGCCTGCCCGACGACATGGCCGGCCGCAGCCAGGTGTCCGAGAGCGCCCCCCTTCCCACCCGGTTCCGGATGACCGACAGCGCCACCGTCGTGCCCGTGGCGGGACGGTCCCGGAAGGCGGCGCCACGGCGGACCGGATGGCGCCGGCAACGGCGGCGGCACCGGCGCCGGCGGCGGACGGGGCATGGGCCCGGTGCACGGCGGCGACGGGCCGCCCGACATGGGGTCCGTCCTGGTCGTGCGGACGCTCGACCCGGGCCTGGCAACTCATTCCTGCCCCGCCTGGGCGGCCTGGTGGCCGAGACCGGGAGCTTCCTGTCCCACCTGGCCATCCTGGCCCGGGAGCTCGGCGTTCCCACCGTGGTCGGGGTCGAGGACGCCCTCGGCCGCTTCCCGGCGGGCACGGTCGTGGTGGTCGACGGCACGACCGGTGCGGTCAGCCGGCTCGAGGACGAAAGGGGAGTGGCATGAAGGCCGGACGCCTTGCCTCGCTCTTCGGCGTGGTGGTCATGGCCGCCACCGCCCTGTACTTCTTCGTCTACCTGTGGCGGTGGGAGTGGAACCGGGCCCTCATCGCCGGGGTGCTCTTCGTGGCCGCCGAGGTCGCCATGTTGTCGGTGGCCGTCCTCGACCGCATCCGCCGGCTGAGCGACCACGTCGACCACCAGCTCGACAACCAGGTTCTGGCCCGCATCCAGGAGTCGGCGCCGCCGGCCCGCAACCACTTCGAGTGGCTCTCCCCCGCCAGCGGCCGGACCAGCGTGTTCGTGCCGGTGCTCATGGGGATGGGCGTGGTCATGTCGGCCCTGGCCTGGCTGGTCGAGCGCCTGGCCCGGTCCACCGCCGCCCCCTCCATGGAGCGGGGACTGGCCGCCCGGATGGGTCCGCTGGGGTGGCCCAAGGGCGGCCTGCTCGTGCCCATCCCGGTCGACGAGCCGTCGGAGCTGCTGGCCCGCCCCATCCGCCGCGACGTGCACCGCGCCGGGGGGCGGCCGTGAAGCGGGTGGCCGTCATCCTGGTGGGGATGGCGGCGCTGGCCGTGTTCGTCGACGTCCTGGGCGACCTCACCCAGGACCGCCCCGACAAGGTGGTCCCCGGCGCCCGGAGCGAGATCGTCTTCGAGCTGCGGACGAAGGACTACCTGGGCTCGCCCCTCGGCGCGGCCCAGGGCCTGTGGGGCGCCTGCTCGGGCACCGTCAACCAGCGGCTGGTCGACCCGGGCGTGGTCGACCTGGGCGGCGGCCGCTACCAGCTCCTCACCAGCCGGGCCGTCGGCGAGCACTCGTGGCGCCGCCTGCAGGGCTGCCTGGAGGACGCCACCATCGACCGGGTCACGGCCGAGGTCGTCAGCAAGCGGGACCTGCTGCCGGTCGGATACGGCCCTGCGGACCTCTCCGCTGTGCGATCGAGCCCGAACAAGCGCCGACGATCGAGCGGGATCAGGCGAGCGGGATCAGGGGCCGATTCGAGTCCAGAGGCGACGGGGGGCGTCGAGCAGCCGGCTGACGGCGGTGACGAGCGGGTTGGCCCGGTCGATGTCGCCCTGGTCCAGGCCGACCACGAAGGCCAGCTGCTCGAGGCTGGGCGGGCCGACCGCCAGGTTGCGGCGGACGGCGCTGCCGCCGCCCATCTTCACCTGGTCGACCAGGTAGGCACCGACCATGGTGCCGGTGCGTCCGACGCCGGCCCCGCAGTGGACGAAGACCGTGCCGGCCGACTCCCGGGTGGCGGCCAGGAACTGCGCGACCTTGTCGGAGGAGGGGGCCTGGCCGTCGCGGATCGGGATGCTCACCAGCCGCATGCCCAGGTCGGCGACCATCCCGACGTCGGCCTCGAGGTCGTCCTCCGCCCGCAGGTCGACCACGGTGGTGACCCCGGCCGCGGCCAGGTTGCGGTAGCCCTCCTCCGACGGCGCCCCGCCCCGCCAGACGTGGGAGTCGACCGCGGTGAAGTTGGTGATTCCGGCGACCGGTTGCACCGGGACGGCGGTGGTGGTCCCCCGGGCCCACATCGACGCGCCCAGGATGGCGACGTTGCCGAGGACGAGAAACGCAACCGCGCCGGCCACGACCTTCGCCCCGAGGGCCACCACCGGTCTCATCGTTCGACGTCCACCTCTCGAAACGCTGGCAGCCGGGTCAGGCCGGCGTCAAAATGGCGGCCAAATGGCGACCGGTACAACGGTGATCGGCACGCCGAGGGGCGGGACTTAACCCTCTTCCTTCCCCGGCCAGCCCGCCCTCACCCGGGCGAAGATCTCCGACAGCGCCTCGGGCAGGACCCGGGTCTCGGCCACGGTGGTCATGAAGTTGGTGTCGCCGTCCCACCGGGGCACGCAGTGGAGGTGGAAGTGGGCCGGGATGCCGGCGCCCGCCGGGCGTCCGAGGTTGGCGCCCAGGTTCATCCCGTGCGGGCGGTAGGCGGCCTTGAGGGCGGCGACCGCGGCGACCATCGTGGTCCACAACGCCGCCCCCTCCTCGGGGTCGAGGTCCTCCACCTCGGCCAGGTGGCGCACGGGCATCACCAGCAGGTGGCCGGGCGTGTAGGGGTAGGCGTTGAGGACCGCCGCCACCCGGTCGTCACGCCAGACGACGTAGGTCTCCTCCGGCGGGCGGTCGCTGGCCAGGATCCGGCAGAACACACACCCGTCCTCCGACCGGTCGCCCGGGTCCTCCGCCGTGGCCCGGGTGATGTACTCCTGCCGCCAGCCGGCCCACAACCGCTCGATCGTCACGCGGTCATGCTTTGGCGGCCACCTCGTCGGACAGGCGGGCGACGAACTGCTCGACCCCGACTCCCCGCTCGACGTCGCCCCCCCGGGGGTTGACCCCGACCGTGCCGGCCGCGAGGTCGGCGTCGCCCACGACCAGGACGTAGGGCAGCTTCTCGAGCTTGGCCCGCCGGATGCGGCCGCCCAGGGGCTCGTCGGCGGCCGCCGTGTCGGCCCGCAGCCCGGCCGCCTTCAGCCGGGCGACCACCGACGCGGCGTACTCCTCGTGGTCGTCGCGCACCGCCAGCACCCGGGCCTGCACCGGCGCCAGCCAGGCCGGCATGGCCCCCGCGTAGTGCTCGACGAGGATCCCGAAGAAGCGCTCGACCGAGCCGAACAGGGCCCGGTGGATCATGAACGGGCGGTGCCTCTGGTTGTCGGCGCCCACGTACTCCATGTCGAAGCGCTGGGGTAGCTGGAAGTCGACCTGGAGGGTGGAGATCTGCCACCGCCGGCCGATGGCGTCGCGCACGTGGACGTCGATCTTGGGGGCGTAGAACGCGCCCTCCCCCTCGGCCACCTTGTACGGGATGGCGGCTGCGTCGAGCGCCTCCCGGAGGGCGTCGGTGGCCACGTCCCACTCCTCGGGCTCGCCCACGAACTTCTCGGGCCGGGTGGCCAGCTCGGCCTCGAACTCGTCGAGCCCGAACGCCCGCAGGATGCGCAGGACGAAGGCCAGGAGCGAGGTGAGCTCGCCCACCAGCTGGTCGGGGGTGACGAAGATGTGGGCGTCGTCCTGGGCGAAGCCCCGCACCCGGGTGAGGCCGTGGAGCACGCCCGAGCGCTCGAAGCGGTACACCGTCCCCAGCTCGAACAGCCGCAGCGGGAGCTCCCGGTACGACCGCGCCTGCGACTGGTAGATGAGGATGTGCATGGGGCAGTTCATGGGCTTCGGGTAGTAGGTGGCGCCCTCCATCTCCATGGGGGGGTACATGCCGTCGGCGTACCACTGGAGGTGGCCGGACGTCTCGAAGAGCGTCGACTTGGCCAGGTGGGGCGTGAAGACGAACTCGTAGCCGGCGGCCTCGTGCTCGGCCCGGGAGTAGTCCTCCATGAGCTTGCGGATGAGCCCGCCCTTGGGGTGGAAGACGGGCAGGCCGCCGCCGATCTCGGGCGGGAAGTGGAACAGGTCGAGCTCGAGGCCCAGCTTGCGGTGGTCGCGCCGCTCGGCCTCCTCCAGCCGGTGGAGGTGCTCGGCCAGGGCCTTGTCGGACTCCCACGCGGTGCCGTAGATGCGCTGGAGCTGGTCGCGGTGCTCGTCGCCCCGCCAGTAGGCGCCGGCCACCTTCATCAGCTTGAACGACCCCAGCCGCCTGGTGGTGGGCACGTGGGGGCCCCGGCACAGGTCGGCCCACCCGTTGTTGGTGTAGACGCTGACGGCGCCCCCCTCCGCCCCCTCGGTGGGGTCGACGCCCTCGATGATCTCCACCTTGAACGGCTGGTCGGCGAAGCGGGCCAGGCCCTGCTCGCGCGTCAGCTCCTCGCGGACGAAGGGCTGGTCCTCCTTGACGATCGCCCGCATGCGGTCCTCGATGCGGCCCAGGTCGTCCTCGCTGAAGGCGGCCCCGCCGGGGAGGGAGAAGTCGTAGTAGAAGCCGTCCTCGATGGCCGGGCCGATGGCGTACTTGGCCCCCGGGAACAGGTCGGTGACGGCCTGGGCCATCACGTGGGCGGTGGAGTGGCGCAGGACGTAGCGGCCTTCGTCGGAGTCGGCGGTGACGATGGCCACCGTCGCGCCCTCCGGGAGGGGCGTGGACAGGTCGACCTGGCGGCCGTCGACGGTGGCGGCGACCGCCGCCTTGGCCAGTCCCCGGCCGATGCTGGCGGCCAGGTGGGCCGCGGTGGCTCCCTCGGGCACCGTGCGGGCGGAACCGTCGGGCAGCCTGACCGTGATCTGGGCCGCGGGGTTCGCTTCCGGCTGGATCTCTTCTGGCTGGATCTCTTCTGGCATGGTGACCCGAGGTTACCGGCGGGCCGGGAGGGGTCCGGATGACAAACGGCGCTGATGGGAGACTGTCCGGCATCGGGGACCGGTTCGAGTACCGCAACCTACGGGTCGACGGCGACGGCGGGCGCCCGATCGTCTCCCGGTTCTCGGCCCGCATCCCGGCCGACGGGCTCACGGCCGTGGTGGGTCCGTCGGGGGCGGGCAAGACCACGCTCCTGCGCCTGCTCAACCGGCTCGACGACGCCGACGGGGGCCAGGTGTTCTTCGACGGCCGCGACGTGCGGTCTTACGACGTGCTCGCCCTCCGCCGGCGGGTGCAGTACGTGGGCCAGGTGCCGGTGACGTTCCCGGGGACGGTGGCCGAGAACGTGGCCACCGGCAACCCGGGCGCCGACACCGCCGCCCTGCTCGGCCGGGTGGGCCTCGACCCGGCCCTGGCCGGACGGGCCGCCGACCGGCTGTCGGTCGGCGAGGCCCAGCGCAGTGTGCCTGGCCCGGGCCCTCGCCCTGGCGCCCGAGTGCCTCCTGCTCGACGAGCCCACGTCCGCCCTCGACGCCGGCTCCAAGGAGGGGATCGAGGTCCTGGTGCGCTCCCTGGCCGACGGCGGGCTGACGGTGGTGATGGTCACCCACGACCTCCGCCAGGCGGAGCTGGCCGACCGCACGGTCGTGGTCGGCGGCGGAACGGGCGACGGGCCGATGACCGGCGACCCGGGGCCGGGCGGCGGCGGAGACCCAGCCGGCGGCGGCGGCGACCCGGCCGGCGGCGGCGGCGACCCGGCCGGCGGCGACCCGGGCGGCGGCGATCCGGGCGGCGCCCCCGACCCCTCGGCCGGCGGCGGCGGAGCTCGGTCGTGACCGATCTCAGCGGGCGCATCTCGATCGGCGACGTCGGGCTGTCGCTCCTGCTCGTGGCGGTGGCGGTGGTCGTGTCCCGCGCCCGGAGGGCCGACCTGGAGCGCGACATCGTGATCGCCACCTTCCGGTCGTTCGCCCAGCTCCTGGCCGTCGGATTCGTCCTCGACTACGTCTTCCGCAGCCAGGCCGGGCTGACGCCGGTGGTGTTGTTGGTGATGGTCGGCACCGCCACCGTGACGTCGGGGGCCCGGGGCCGGCGTGTGCCGGGCGCCTACGGCATCGCCCTGGCGTCGGTCACCGCCGCCACCGGCGGCACCCTGGGCGTCCTCCTGGCGCTGGGGATCGTGCCCGCCGTCCCCCGGGCCGCCATCCCGCTCGGCTCCATGATCATCTCCAACGCCATGAACACCACTTCCCTCGTGATGACCCGCCTGCGCGACGACCTGGCGTCGCACCGCCGGGAGGTCGAGGCCCGCCTGAGCCTGGGCCAGCCGGCGGCGGAGGCCTCCCGGGCCTGGCACCGGGCCGCGTTGCGCACCGGCACCCTGCCCATCATCGACCAGACGAAGGTGGTCGGCCTGGTGGCCCTCCCCGGCGCCATGACCGGGATGCTCCTCGCCGGGGCGTCGCCCTCGTCCGCCATCCGCCTGCAGCTGGTGGTGATGTACATGCTCCTCGGCGGCAACGCGTTCGCCGCCCTGGTGGCGGGCCAACTCACCGTCCGCCGCCTCTTCACCCCTCACCACCAGCTCATTCGCTCGCTCTCCCGCAACGCCTGAGCGGGAGGGGGACCGGGTCAGCCGAGGGGGGCGTTGCCCTTCAATGCCACCTCGGTCGCCCGCAGCGCGTTCGACGTCTCCACGACCAGCCTGGCCTCGTACTGCCCCGGCCGTTGGGGGGCGAACGTCACCTTCACCTGGCAGCTCAGTCCGGCCACCAGCGGCGACTTGGTGCAGTCCACATCGGTTGCCCGAAAGTGGTCGGCACCGGAGCCGCTGAGCCTCGGCGCCCGCACGGTGAGGGAGACGTCGCCCGTGTTGACGACGGTGACGATGGACTCCCGGCTCGGCTGCAGCGGCTCGAAGGAGATCGACGCCGGGTTGACCTCGAACTTCCCGCTGGCGGCCGTCGAGGACGGGACGGTCGTGGCCCCCCGCAGCGTGGGCGGCGGCGTGCTCGTCGATCCCCCGGCGGCCCCGGCCGCCCCCGCGACCGACGTGGAAGTGGCCGCCGACGGAGACCCGTCGTCGCCACCGATCCACCCGAGCTGGAGGGAGACGCCGAGGAGACCGACGATGGCGGAGACGACGCCGGCAACCCCCGTGACCACGCCGGGGACGCTCGACCAGAAGGGTTTTTTGTCACTCATCTCCCTCCCGACCCTAACGGCGAAGTGGTTCGAAGCGACGACGGCGACGGTGTCGCACCCTGTCGATACGCTCGGAGGATGGCCGTTACCACCCACCGGATGAGTGCCGACGACTACCTCGCGACTGCCGACAGCCGCCCTCGTCACACGGAGTTGATCGACGGGACGGTCGTCGTGCGCGAGCCCAAACTGCCCCACGGGCGGGCCCAGACAAAGCTGATCCATCTCCTCTACGCCTGGATCGACGCCGGCGAAGGGCGCGGCTACGTCAGCGTGCCCGCCGACATCGTCGTCGACGACTTCAACGTGTTCGCCCCCGACGTGTGGTGGGTGGGCGAACACCGGCGGCCGGCGGCCGACCAGCTCGACCTCGGCGGGGTGCCCGACCTGGTCGTCGAGATCCGCTCGCCGTCCACCTGGGCCCGCGACCTGGGCGTCAAGCTCCCCGCCTACGAGGCGGCGGGGGTGCCCGAGGCCTGGTACGTCGACACCGAGGCCCGGTCGGTGATGGTGTTCCGGCGCTCCCGGCCCGATTCCCCGACGTTCGACGTGACGGCCGAGGTCGGAGCCGGCGCCGAGCTCACCTCACCGATGCTCGACGGCTTCGCCCTCCTGGTGGGGGCGATCTTCGAGCCCTGACGGAGCCTCAGCCCGGGGCCGGGGGCAAGCGCGATGCCCAGGAGGGCGGCCGCCTGGCCGACTCCCTGGCCGGCGGCCGCGGCCCGGTCGATGGCGGCGATGGCGCGGGGGAAGTCGAGGTCGTCGTCGATGGCGTCGCGCACCGCGTCGCGGGCGGACTCGCCCTGGCCCGCCGCCCGCCAGCGGGCCAGGCGGTCGGTGGCCACCGGCAGCAGGCCCTCGTGCCACGACCACGGCGCCCGGTAGGAGTGGTCGAGGATGGCCAGGCGCACCGCCATCGGGTCCCACTCCTTCACCAGCTCGCTGACGAACACCAGGTTGCCCAGCGACTTCGACATCTTGACGCCGTCGAGCTCCACCATGGGGGCGTGCAGCCACCGGCGCACGAACTGCTCGCCGATGGCGGCCTCCGACTGGGCCGCCTCGCACTCGTGGTGGGGGTAGATCAGGTCGCTGCCACCCCCGTGGAGGTCGATGCTCGTACCCAGCTCCCGCAGGGCCAGGGCCGAGCACTCGATGTGCCAGCCGGGGCGGCCCGGTCCCCACTGCGACGGCCACGACGGCTCGTCGGGGGCCGACGGCTGCCACAGGACGAAGTCGAGGGGATCGCGCTTGTCGGGATCCTCCGGCTTCCCCCCCCGCTCGGCGGCCAGCTTGAGCATCTCGTCCCGGCTGAGGTGGCTGACCTGCCCGAAGTGGTCGAACGAGGCCACGTCGAAGTAGACGGCGCCGCCGGCGTGGTAGGCGTGGCCCCGGTCCATCACCATGCCGACGAACCCGAGGATGTCGTGGATGGCGGACGTGGCCCGGGGCTCGCTGAAGGCGGGCAACATCCCCAGGGCCTTCATGTCGGCATCGAAGCGCGCCACCTCCCGGGCGGCCAGGTCGAGGTAGGGCTCGCCCAGCTCGCGGGCCTTGCGCAGGAGGTCGTCGTCGACGTCGGTGACGTTGCGGACGCACAGCGTGCGGTACCCCTCGTCGCGCAGCCGGCGCTGGACCACGTCGTAGAGGACGTAGGTGGCGGCGTGGCCGACGTGGGTGGCGTCGTACGGCGTGATGCCGCACGTGTACATGGTGACGACCGGCCCGGGCGTGAAGTCCACCACCTCACGGCGGGCGGTGTCGTAGAACCGCACCCCAGGACCTAGGAGGCGTCGATGCCGGTGAGGCGGAGGCTGGCCTTGCGGAAGCGCACCAGCACCGCCGTGAACGCCTCCACCGTGCCGGCCAGGGCCAGGGAACCGGCGGAGAGCGGGCGCAGGTCGGGGATGCGGCGCACGAGGGAGGACGTGACCTCCAGCGCCTCGGGGTGCTCGGTGCAGATGAGGACGTCGCCCTCCATCGGCCGGTCGAGGTGGCCCAGCTCCCGGGCCGGGACGTGCTGGAAGGCGGCCGCCACCAGGGCGTCGGGCGCCGCCCGCTGGACGGCGGCGGCCACCGACCCCTCGGGCAGCGTCACCGGCACCAGCTCCCGGCCGACCTTGGTGAGGGCGTTGCCCATGGAGATGACCACCTTGCCGGCCAGCGATCCGGCGAGGGCGGCCACGGTGGGCTCGGCCGCCGCCCACTGGGTGCCGACCACGATCAGGGTGGCCTTGGCCGCCCCCTCGTTGGTGGCCGGCTCGATGCTCAGGCGGTGCTCCGGCCAGCGGGCCCGCAGCTCGTCGCAGACGGCGGCCGCCTTCTCCTCCGACCGGGAGCCCACCATCACGTCGTAGCCGACCGACGCCAGCCGGGCGGCCAGCGCCTGCCCGGCGGGGCCCGTGCCCCCGAGGATGCCGACGTCCATCCCGCCAGACTGGCACGAACCGGCGGTGCCGTCGCAACCCGGCCCCGGAATCCCCCGGGCGGGACGTGGCCGACCGCTCCCGCATGGGTAGACCCGGAGGGATGGAACCCACCTTTCGGCTGCTGCGCGTCCGGGGCATCCCCGTGGGTGCCCATTGGACGTGGCCGGTCGCCTTCGCCATCGTCGCCTGGACGCTGGCCCGCTCGGTGTTCCCGTCCGCCTACCCGGACCTCGGCCGCGGGCTCCACGCGCTCATGGCGGTGGCTGCCGCCGGCCTCCTGTTCGCCTCGGTGGTGCTCCACGAGCTGGCCCACGCGGTGGTCGCCCGCCGGGAGGGCCTGCCCGTGCGAGGGCATCACGCTGTGGCTCCTGGGGGGAGTGTCGGACGTCGGGGGACGGGCCCGTTCTCCCGGCCAGGAGCTCCGGGTGGCGGCCTCCGGCCCCGCGTTGTCGCTGCTCCTGGCGCTTGGGTTCGCCTTGGTGTCCGGGGCCGGCCAACGCCGGGGGTGGCCCGAGGGGGTGCACGGCGTGCTCGGGTACGTGGCCCGGCTCAACCTGGTGGTCGCCGCCTTCAACCTGATCCCGGCCCTGCCCCTCGACGGGGGACGGATCCTGCGGGCATGGCTGTGGCGGCGCCAGGGCGACCTCCTGTCCGCCACCCGCTCGGGTGCCCGCGCCGGGCAGGCCTTCGCCCTCACGCTCCTCGTGGTCGGGCTGCTGAACCTGTGGGCCGGCGTGGGGGTCATGGGGGTGTGGCTGGTCGTGCTGGGCGGCTTCCTGCTGCGGGCATCGTCGTCCGAGCAGGCCGACGCCGGCACGCGCCACGGGCTGGAGGGCCTCACCGCGGGCGACGTGATGGCGTCCGACCCCGGCGTCGTCCTCGACGACACCCCGGTGGCCCGCCTGCTGGACCACCCTCCCACCCCCGAGCGGTCGGGGTACCCGGTGCTGGGCGGGGGACGCCTCCTGGGGGTGGTGGCCCTGGCGTCGGCCCGGAGCGTGCCGTCGAGGGAACGGGCCGGCCGCCGGGTGGACGCCGTGATGACCCCGCTCGACGACGTCCCCATGGTGGACGCCGCCGATCCCGTCCTCGAGATCCTCGACCGCCTCAACGGGACCAACCCCACCGGCCAGGTCGTCGTCGTCGACGACGGGTGCGTGGTGGGGATCCTCGACGAGGGCGACGTGGCCCTCGCCCTCGACCGGGCCCGCCCGTCGCTCGCTTCCCCGGGCGAGGGCGCCGGGGGCGCCGGGGGTCCGGGGCGGGTCGGGGGGGTCGGGCGCGTCGGGCGGAGGGCCGGATTGGCGGCCTGGGTGGTGGTCGCCGGGTTGTGCCTCGTCACGGGGGCGGCGCTCTACCGGCCGCCGTACGTGGTCGTGTCCGCCGGCCCGGTGGTCGACGTGACGGGCGACGTGTCGGTCGCCGGCGTACCCGTCACCGCCGTGAACGGCCGGTACCTGGTCACGAGCGTCGAGGTACGACGAACCAGCGCCCTGGGGACCCTGGTGGCCGCCGTGCGGGACGGGCGCCGGGTCGTGCCGAGCTCGCAGGCGGCGGAGTACAGCGGGGGCGCGAACAGCCCCGGCCTCTCCAGGGAGACCAGGCTGCTGGCCGCGGCCGCCGCCGCCCGGGCCCAGGGCCTACCGGCGACCGTTGCCGGCACCGGGTCGCGGGTGGTGGCGGTGCGGCCCGGGTCGCCCGCGGCGGGCCTTCTGCGGGCGGGCGACGTCATCCTGGCCGTCGACGGACGCCCCGTCACCCAGGCGGGCGAGCTCACCGAGCTCGTCGCCGGGCGCCTTCCCGGCTCCGGGCTGCTCCTCACCGTCGACCGCGGCGGCCGGATCGCCGGCGTGATCGTGGGAGGTGGGCCCGGTCCGGGGCCGGACGCCGGGATCGGGATCACCGTCGAGACCCGCGACCTCGTCGTCGAGCTGCCCTTCGAGGTGCGGTTCGCGGGCCGTGCCCCCGGCGGTGCGGGGGCCGGCCTCGCCTACGCTCTGGCCATCGCCGACCTGCTCTCGACCACCGACCTGGCCCACGGCCGCACCATCGCCGTCGCCGGCCGCGTCCTCGACGCCGGCGGCCACGTGGGCCCGGCGGGCGGGATCGAGACCCGGGCCGGCGCCGCCGACCGGGCCGGGGCCTCGCTGTTCGTGGTGCCCGAGTCCGAGGTCGACGGCGCCCGGCGGGCGGGTTTGCAGGTGGAGGGGGTGGAGAGCCTGGCCCGGGCCCTGGAGGTCCTGTCGACGGCAGTGTGACGTTTCGCCACGGCGTGGCCAGTGGCGACCCCCTCCCCGACGCGGTGGTGCTGTGGACCCGCTGGAGCCCGCCTGCCGACCGCTCGCAGGAGCCGGTCGACGTCGACTGGGTGATCGCCCGTGACGCCGACCTCGGAGACGTGGTGCACCGGGGCACCGTTGCCACCGGCCCCGACCGCGACCACACCGTGGCGGTCGACGCCGGCGGCCTCGATCCGGCCACCGCCTACTGGTACCGCTTCACGGCGGGCGAGGACATGTCCCGGGTGGGACGAACCCGCACCGCGCCCGCCGCCGGGGATGCGGTCGACAACCTCCGCCTGGGCCTGGTCTCGTGTGCCTCCTACGACGCCGGCTGGTTCCACGCCTACCGCAACCTGGCCCGCCGCGACCTCGACGTCGTCGTCCACGTGGGCGACTACCTCTACGAGAACGGCCGCTACGCCCGCCACGGCCCTCGCCTCCACCCCCCGGGGCGGGCGATCACCGTCGAGGGCTACCGGACCCGCCACGCCCTGTACAAGACCGACCCCGACCTCCAGGCGCTCCACGCCCGCCACCCCATGGTGGCCGTTTGGGACGACCACGAGCTGGTCGGAGGGGCCTGGTCGGGCGGCGCCCTCGAGCACATCCCGGGACGCGACGGCCCGTGGAAGGAACGCAAAGCGGCCGCCGTCCAGGCCTACCGGGAGTGGATGCCCCTGCGCCAGACCGATCCCACCGACCCGGAGCGGATCTACCGCATGTCCCGATGGGGCGACCTGGCCGACCTGGCCATGCTCGACACCCGGCTGGTGGGACGGGACAGGCCCTTCCGGGGCGGCGGGACCGTGGTCGTGCGGGTGCCCGACCGGGGCCGCTCGATGCTCGGGGCCGACCAGCGCCGGTGGCTGGAGGCGGAGATGGTGGCCTCGACGGCCCGCTGGCGCCTCCTCGGCAACCAGGTGGTGCTGGCCCCCACCCCCCTGGTGGCGGGCTGCCTGCGCAACCCCGGCCAGTGGGACGGCTACCCCGGGGAGCGGGACTGGCTGTACGGCGTGCTGGCCGCCGCCGGCGGCAACGCCGCCGTGCTCAGCGGCGACATCCATGCGTCGTGGGCCAACGACCTGCCGGTGGGCGCCGAGTTCGTGACCCCGTCGGTCTCGTCCCCGAGCTTCGCCGACATCCTGGTGCCGGGCGGCCGCCTGGGAGCCGCCGCGTCGGAGCGGATGTTCCGCCTGACGAACCGCCACGTCCGCATGGTCGAGCTGCGCCGCCACGGCTATGTCGTGGTCGACGTCACCCCCGAGCGCGTCCAGGGCGACTGGTGGCTCCTCGACACCGTGCGGGGCCCGTCGTCCACCGAGACGTTCGGCGGCGGCTGGCAGCTCCGCTGGGGCCGATCCGGCCTGGTGCCCGCCCCCGGCCCCCTCGAGGATCGCTGACGGGGCTCGGCCTCGGCCTCAGCCGGCTTCGGACAGGAGCTTGCCCAGGCGGGTGAGGCCCTCCTCCAGGGCGTCGTCGCCCAGTGCGTACGACAGGCGGGCGTAGCCGGGGGCGCCGAACGCCTCGCCGGGGACGATCGCCACCTTGGCCACGTCGAGCACCACCTCGGCCAGCTCCAGGGTGGACTGCGGGCGGCGGCCGCCGATCTCCCGGCCGAGGACCCCCACGAACGAGGGGAAGGCGTAGAACGCCCCCTCCGGCTCGATGACGGTGACGCCGGGCATGGCCGAGAGCATCTCGAACATCTTGCGCCGCCGGCGGTCGAAGGCCTCCCGCATGGCGGCCATGGGCGCCATGTCGCCGGTGAGGGCGGCCACGGCCGCCATCTGGGACACGTTGGCCACGTTCGACGTGGCGTGGGACTGGAGGTTCACGGCCCCTTTGATGACGTCCTTGGGGCCGATCATCCACCCCACCCGCCAGCCGGTCATGGCGAAGGTCTTGGCCACGCCGTTGATCACCACGCTGCGGTCGGCCAGCTCGGGCACCACCGCCGGCATCGACGAGAACTTGCTGTCGCCGTAGACGAGGTGCTCGTAGATCTCGTCGGTGACCAGCCACAGGCCCCGCTCCGCCGCCCACCGGCCCACCTCGGCCGTCTGCTCGGGCGTGTAGACGGCGCCCGTGGGGTTCGACGGGGACACGAACAGCAGCACCTTGGTGCGGTCGGAGGTGGCCGCCTCGAGGGCCTCCACGCTGGCCCGGAAGCCGGTGGTCTCGTCGGTGGCCACCGGGACGGGCACTCCCCCGGCCAGGCGGATGGCCTCCGGGTAGGTCACCCAGTAGGGCGCCGGCATGAGCACCTCGTCGCCCGGGTCGAGCAGGGCGGCGAAGGTGTTGTAGACCGCCTGCTTGGCCCCGTTGGTGATCAGCACCTGGGCCGCGGTGGTCGGGTACCCGGAGTCCCGGACGGTCTTGGCCGCCACCGCCTCCCGGAGCTCGGGAAGGCCGGCGGCGGGCGTGTAGCGATGGTTGCGGGGCACGCGGCAGGCGGCCTCGGCCGCGGCCACGATGTGGTCCGGCGTGGGGAAGTCGGGCTCACCGGCGCCGAAGCCGATGACGTCCTCCCCCGCCGCCTTCAGGGCCTTGGCCCGGGCGTCGACGGCCAGGGTGGCGGATTCTTCGATGGATGCAATGCGGGCGGATACCCGATTCGTTGTTGTGCCCATGCGTGTAACAGTTGCACACCGATGGCCCCTCCCATTCCAGACATTCGCCTGCCCGCCGATCTCCGGCCGTCCGACGGCCGTTTCGGCAGCGGTCCGTCCAAGGTCCGCCAGGCCGCCGTCGAAGCCCTGGCCGCGGCCGCTCCCACCTACCTGGGCACCAGCCACCGGGCCGATACCGTCAAGTCGATGGTGGGCCGGCTGCGGTCGGGCCTGTCCGAGCTGTTCCGCCTCCCCGACGGCTACGAGGTGGCGCTGGGCAACGGGGGGGCCGCCCTCTTCTGGGACATGGCCACCTTCGGCCTCATCGAGCGCCGCAGCCAGCACCTCACCTTCGGCCAGTTCTCGGCCTCGTTCGCGGCCGCGGCCGCGGCCGCGCCCCACCTCGACGACCCCGAGGTCGTGAAATCGGACCCCGGCACCCACCCCGCGCTCCGCCCCACACCCGGCGTCGACGCCTACGCCCTCACCCACAACGAGACCTCCACCGGCGTGGCCATGCCCGTGCGCCGGCCGGCCGGGGTGTCGTCCGGCGAGGCCCTGGTGCTGGTCGACGCCACCTCCGCCGCCGGCGGCATGCGGGTCGACCCGACCGAGTTCGACGCCTACTACTTCGCCCCCCAGAAGTGCTTCGCGGCCGACGGCGGCCTCTGGCTGGCCCTCCTCTCCCCCGCCGCCGTGGAGCGGGTGGAGCGCATCAAGGCCGGCGGCCGGTGGACGCCGGCCCTCCTCGACCTCGGCCTGGCGGTGGAGAGCTCCCGCCTCGACCAGACCTACAACACGCCCGGCCTGGCCACCATCTTCCTCATGGTCGAGCAGGTGGAGTGGATGCTGGCCGGTGGCGGCCTGGGGTGGGCCGCGTCGAGGTCGGAGGCGTCGGCCGCCGTGCTGTACCCGTGGGCCGAGGCGTCCGCCTACGCCAGCCCGTTCGTGGCCGATCCCGGTCAGCGCAGCCCGGTGGTCGGCACCGTCGACCTCGACGCCTCGGTCGACGCCAACGTGGTGGCCGCCGTCCTGCGGGCCAACGACATCGTCGACACCGAGTCCTACCGCAGGCTGGGACGCAACCAGCTGCGGGTGGCCATGTACCCCGCCGTCGAGTCCTCCGACGTCGCCATCCTCACACGAGCCATCGACCACGTGGCGGGTTCGCTCACACAATCCTGACAGTCGCGTCGTGGGGCGATCACGACCGCGGCCGACATTGGTCGCGGGGGAGATCCCGACGAGAAGGAGCACACGCACGTGAGACGGACGTTGGCAGTGGTGGTTGGGGCGGTCCTGGTGGTGGTCGCCGGGGCGGGGACGGCGGCGTGGGCCGGACCCGGCCGGGGCGACCCGGTCAAGAAAGAGGCGGCCAAGGCGTGCCTCGATGCGGCCAAGGCGGCCAATCCCGACGCCGACCGGGCAGCCATCCGGGAGGCCGTCCTCCCCTGCCTGGAGGCGGCCGGGATCACCCCCCGCCAGCCCACCCCCGAGCAGCAGGCCCGCCGGGACGCCCTGCGGACCTGCGTGACGGGCGTGCGGGACGCGAACCCCGACGCCGAGCGGCCCGAGCTGCGGGAGGCGGTACGGGCCTGCCTGGCCGAGGCCGGCATCACGCCGGGCGAGGGCCGGGCCCGGCTGCGCCAGTGCATCGAGGACGCCCGAGCGGCCAATCCCGACGCCGACCGGGCCGAGCTCCGCCCCATCGTCCGGGAGTGCGCCGCCCAGGCCGGGTAACCCAGTCTCCGGTCCAGTGTGCAGAAACGTCGGATATACCGACGTTCCTGCACACTCGAGCCGGGGCCGCGGCCCCCGCCGGGGCGAACTGGCACGGTTGGACACCCCTGGGGGGTGTCGAGACGGCACACAAGCCGTCCGGGGGGACGTCCCGCCGATCAGAGGCACCGCACGGCGCGGGCGGCCGCTTCAGTTTTGGCCCCGATACGCCGATCAGGGGAGGATGGACGTCGACCCGGCGGCCGATCTGGCCGCTCTTTACCGGGAGCTGCACCCCGGCCTGCTGCGGTACCTGCGGGCGGTGGCGCCGGGCACGGCCGAGGACCTGGCGGCCGACGTGTGGGTCGAGGTGGCGGCGTCGGCTCACCGCTTCGAGGGTGACAAGGCCGCCTTCCGGGGCTGGATCTACACCATCGCCCGCCGGCGGGTGATCGACGGCCACCGCCGCTCCGGGCGCCGCCGCACCGACCCCGTCAGCCACGACCGCCTGTGCGCCTTCTCCGGGGCCGACCGTCCCGAGGAGCTGGCCCTCGACCGGGTGGCCACCGAGGCCGCCGTCGCCCACGTCGTCGCGACCCTGTCGCCCGACCAGGCCGAGGTCGTGCTGCTCCGGGTCGTCGGCGGCCTGCGGGTGTCGCAGGTGGCCGAGCTGCTCGGCAAGCGCCCGGGGACGGTGCGGGTCCTGCACCACCGGGGCCTCCGCCGCCTGGCGGTGGACGCCACGAGAGGGTCGATGACCGCGTAACGCCGGTCACCCGCCGGGCGATAGGTCCCTAGAACGGCCTCCACCCGGCCCGACGCTTCCTCCGACAGGCGGGGCATGGCCGGGGGACCATGCCCGGGGGGCGGCAGGCCCTTTCCCCAGGATCGACCGTGCGGAGCCTCAGCCTCCGGACACGTCCTGGGGACGGGCCTTGCCCGCGGAGATCCACGGCATCATCCCCCGCAGCTCGGCGCCGACCTTCTCGATGGGGTGCTCGCGGCCCTTGGCCCGCAGCTCGTTGAACTTGGGCCGGCCCGCCTTGTTCTCCGCGATCCACTCCGCCGCGAAGCGGCCGTCCTGGATCTCGTCGAGGATGCGGCGCATCTCGGCCCGGGTCTCGGAGTTGATGATGCGGGGGCCGCGGGTGAGGTCGCCGTACTCGGCGGTGTCGGAGATCGAGAACCGCATCCCGGCGATGCCCTGCTCGTACATGAGGTCGACGATGAGCTTGACCTCGTGCAGGCACTCGAAATAGGCCGATTCGGGCTGGTAGCCGGCGTCCACCAGGGTCTCGAAGCCGGCCATGACCAGCTCGGTGAGCCCACCGCAGAGCACCACCTGCTCGCCGAAGAGGTCGGTCTCCGTCTCCTCCTCGAACGTGGTCTCGAGCACGCCCGCCCGGGTGGCGCCCAGGGCGTGGGCGTAGGACAGGGCCAGGGCCTTGGCCTTGCCCGAGGCGTCCTGGGAGACGGCGATGAGCGAGGGGGTGCCGCCACCCGACTCGAAGGTGCGCCGCACCAGGTGGCCGGGGCCCTTGGGGGCCACCATGCCCACGTCGATGCCGGGGCCGGGGTTGATGAGCCCGAAGCGGATGTTGAGGCCGTGGGCGAAGAAGAGGGCGTCGCCGTCGCTCAGGTTGGGCTCGATCTCGGCCTCGTAGACCGCCGCCTGCTCGGTGTCGGGGAGCAGGATCATCACCAGGTCGGCCTCCGACGTGGCCTGGGCGATGGTGGTGACCTTCAGGCCCGCGGCCTCGGCCTTGGCCCACGACCCCGAACCCTCCCGCAGGCCGACCCGCACGTCGACCCCGGAGTCCATCAGGTTGAGGGCGTGGGCGTGGCCCTGGGACCCGTAGCCGATCACGGCCACCTTGCGGCTGCCGATGAGGCCGGCGTCGGCGTCCTTCTCGTAGTACACGTTGGCCATCGGAGGTCCTCCTGATCGAATGAAAAAACGGTAGCGCTCAGCCGGCGCGGCGGAGGCGGGTGGGGTGGGGCTGGCGCTCGAGCCGGGGCAGCGCGACCCGCCCCGTGCGCTGGAGCTGGGTGATGCCGAAGCCCCGCATGAGGTCCTCGAAGTCGTCCAGCTTCGACGGCGGACCGGCCAGGACCACGGTGACGGCATCCGTGCCCACGTCGATGATGCGGGCCTCGAAGACCTGCACCAGCTCGATCACCTGGCCCCGGCCCGTCCCCTCGGCCTTGACCGTCACCATCATCAACTCCCGCTCCACCGCGTCGGCCGGGTCGAGCTCGCTGATCTTGACCACGTTGATGAGCTTGAACAGCTGCTTGGTGATCTGCTCCAGGGGGGTGGACTCCACGTCGACCACGATCGTGATGCGGCTGAAGCGCTCGTCGTCGGTGGGGGCCACGGCCAGGGAGTAGATGTTGAACCCCCGGCGGGCGAACAGACCGGCGACACGGGCGAGCACGCCCGCCTTGTTCTCCACCAGGACGGTGAGGATGTGGTGCTTCGACGTGCCTGAATGGGTCGACGAGGCCATCACGCCGCCCCCGCCATGGTTTGGTGCGCCCGCAGGGACGTGATTCCGGCGCTTCCGGGCCGATTCACGTCCCTTCCGGCACAGCGAACGCGGTTGGTGTCCATCAGTGACCCCCTTGCCCCTGCTCCGGGCCGAGGATGATGTCGTCGTTCGACGTCCCGGCGGCCACCATCGGGTAGACCTTCTCGTCGGAGTCGCACCGGAAGTCGATGACCACCGGGCGGTCGTCGATCGAGTTGGCCTTCTCGATGGTCGACACGACGTCGTCGGGATGCTCCACCCGGAAGGCGATGCAGCCCATGGCCTCGGCCCACATCTTGTAGTCGGGCAGGTCGGGCGACAGGTAGACCTCGCTGTAGCGCTCCTCGTAGAACAGCTCCTGCCACTGGCGGACCATGCCCAGGTAGGCGTTGTTGAGGATGGCCACCTTGATCGGTATGCGCTCGGCCGAGGCCGTGACCAGTTCCTGGGCCGTCATCTGGAAGCAGCCGTCGCCGTCGATGGCCCACACGGTGCGGCCGGGCATGCCCACCTTGGCTCCCACGGCCGCAGGTACGGCGAAGCCCATGGTGCCGAGTCCGCCGGAGTTGATCCACGTGTAGGGGTGGTCGAACTTCCACAGCTGGCTCGACCACATCTGGTGCTGGCCGACGCCCGACACGACGATGGTGTCGTCGGGCGAGTTGGCGCACAGCTGCTCGATGCAGAACTGGGGCTTGAGCTTGTCGCCCTCCTCCCATCCCTGGTCGTAGTGCAGGGGGTTCAGCTCCTGCCAGGTGCGGATGGTGGTGTTCCACTCGGTGCGGTCGGGTTGGGCCTCGGCCCCCCCGAGGTCGCGCACGGCCCGCACCAGCTCCTCGATCACCAGCCGGCAGTCGCCCACGATGGGGACGTCGGGCCGGCGCACCTTGCCCAGCTCGGCGGGGTCGATGTCGACGTGGATGATCTTGGCCTCGGGGGCGAAGCCCGACACCTTGCCGGTGACCCGGTCGTCGAACCTCGACCCGAGGGCGATGAGCAGGTCGGCCTTCTGCATCGACGTGACGGCCGTGTAGTTGCCGTGCATGCCCGGCATGCCCAGGCACAGGGGGTGGGAGTCGGGGAACGAGCCCCGGGCCATCAGGGTGGTCACCACGTGGATGCCGGTGAGCTCGGCCAGCTCCCGCAGGATCTCGGCCGCCCGGGCCTTGAGGATGCCACCCCCGGCGTAGATGACGGGCCGGCGGGACTCGCCGATGAGGCGGGCCGCCTCCCGGATCATCTTGGGGTGGCCCTTGGTGGTGGGCTTGTAGCCGGGGAGGTCGACCGAGTCGGGCCAGTACCACTCCATGGCCGAGTTGGGGTGCCTCGGGATCGACGATGTCCTTGGGGATGTCGACCAGCACCGGGCCGGGCCGGCCCGTCGTGGCGATGTGGAACGCCTCGTGGATGACCCGGGGGATGTCCTGGGCCGACGTGATCAGCTCGTTGTGCTTGGTGACCGACCGGGTGATCCCGATGGTGTCGCACTCCTGGAAGGCGTCGGTGCCGATCGCCATCGAGGGCACCTGGCCGGTGATGACCACGATGGGGATCGAGTCCATCAGGGCGTCGGCCAGGGGCGTGACGATGTTGGTGGCCCCCGGCCCGCTGGTGACCATGGCCACGCCCGGGCGCCCGGTGGCGTGGGCGTAGCCCTCGGCCATGTGGCCCGCCCCCTGCTCGTGGCGCACCAGGATGTGGCGGATCGGAGAGTCGATGATCGGGTCGTACACCGGCAGGATGGCCCCCCCGGGGAGGCCGAACATCACCTCCACCCCCTCCATCTCCAAACTCTTGATGAGGGCTTGCCCCCCGTTCAGCTTCATGGTTTTCGCTCCCAGAATCGGGTCCGACAAAAGAAACGACCTCCCATCCGGGAGGTCGAAGGCGCACGCGCGTTGTTGGACGGCGTGCGCTAGGCGATAAGTACGAGTCCGTCAAAGAAGGTCATGCGGCCAGAAGTGTAGGCGGAACCAGATCGAGCCCGCAACCAATAGCCGCCGGCCACGCCCCGCCGCCGAAGGCGGCCCCCAGTGGCTGGCGGCCAGCAAGCAGTTACAGCCGAACGGCGGCCGGCTCCGCCGGCCGCCGTTCGTCCTCAGAACTCGCCCGAGGAAAAGCGAAGCTTTTCCGAGCCGGCGAAACCTACCAGCGGACGACGGACTCCCATTCGGAGGAGGAGATGGTGGCGCCGAAGCGGCCGGCGGGCGACAGGCGCCGGCGGGCGCTGATCAGCAGGGCCATCCCGAACAGGACCAGGGCGGCCGCGGCCACGATCATCCCCGACTCGAACCCGGTTCGGGCCAGCGTGGTGGTGACCCCGGGGTGGACCACGATCGGCGCCACGGGGATGGCCGAGACCACGATCGGGACGCCGGTGATGGGGTTGCGCACCGACGGCGACCCGCCGGTGCCGCCGCCGGTGCCCTGGCCGCAGGCCTGGTTGACCGTGGTGGTCGACTGGTTGCCGGAGGCGTTGGCCGCGCCGGTGTTGATGGTGGCGGTGCCGGTGGAGTTATTGGTGGGGCTGCCCAGGTTGACGTTGAGGCCGATGAGGCCGCCCGACGCCGTCTGGTTGACCACCGCGTTGTTGGTGGAGTTGTTGCCCACCGCGGTGTTGCCGCCCGTGCCGGCGGTGGCGGTGCCCGAGTTGGTGACGCTGGCCCGCTGGCCGCTGGGGTCGTTGGCGAACGGGTTGAACGGGAAGAAGCGGCCGCTGCAGGGGTCGAACGAGCTGCCGAAGCCGGTGACCGTGCCGGGGAAGGTGCCGGGGAAGAAGGGCGTGGCGTTCACGAAGCCGGGTCCGCCGAAGAAGGCCGGGCCCCCGCCGGTGCCGAGGCCGCTGCCTCCGGTGGTGGTGGCGGCGGTGGGGGTGGTGCGGGTCTGGTTGACGGTGGTGCCGGCGACGTTGCCGACGGCCGTGGCCGGGCCGGAGGTGATGGCGGCGGTGCCGGTGGAGTTGTTGATCGGGGCCCCGAGGCCGACGTTGGCGTCGACGAGCCCGACGCTGGCGGTGGAGCCGATCGTGTTCTGGGAGCTGTTGCCGACCGCGGTGTTGCCGCCCGTGGTGGCGTTGGCGGTGCCGCTGTTGTCGACCGTGGCCGACTGGTTGTTGCCCCCCGTGGAGCCGAACGGCGAGAAGGTGGAGGTGGTGCCGCCGGAGTTGGACTGGTTGACCCCGGTCTGGGACTGGTTGCCCGAGGCGTTGGCCGGCCCGCTGTTGATCGTGGCCGTGCCGGTGGAGGTGTTGGTGGCCGAGCCCAGTCCGACGTCGGCGTCGACCAGGCCGCCGAGGAGCCCGCCGCCGGTGGCGGTGGAGTTGATGTTGTTGGTGGACGAGTTGCCGGTGGCGGTGTTGCCCCCGGTGCTGGCGGTGGCGCCCCCGTCGTTGCCGACGGTCACGCTGGCCAGCTGGCCGATGGCCCCTGGAGCGCGCGCCACGCTGAACAGCGCCAAACCAGAGACGAGCGCCAGCGAGCCCGCGATCGTGCGTGTGCGCGTACGCCCCTGGTTCCCCAACCGCTGGACGTGCCTCATAGCGAAATCTCCCCGCTCATCGTTGGCCGCAGTCTGCCGCAGTGCATTCTACAGAAGCAAGCTTCTCCCCGGGGGACAAACGTCAACCGGCCGTGCCTCCGGCCCGCCGACTCCTCAGGGCTCGGTGATGGCGCCTCGCTCGGCCCCGGTGACGAGCCGGGCGTACTTGGCCAGCACCCCGGTGGTGAAGCGGGGCGGGGGCAGCTTCCAGTCGGCCTTGCGGGCGGCCAGGGTGGCGGCGTCGACGAGGAGATCGATCGTGCGGGCGTCGGCGTCGATGACGATCCGGTCGCCGTCGGCCACCACGCAGATGGGCCCGCCGTCTACCGCCTCGGGGGCGACGTGGCCCACGCAGAACCCGCGGGTGCCGCCCGAGAACCGCCCGTCGGTGACCAGCGCCGTGTCGCCGCCCCGTCCGGCCCCCTTCAGGGCGCCGGTGACGGCCAGCATCTCCCGCATCCCGGGTCCGCCCTTGGGGCCCTCGTAGCGGATGACGAGCACGTCGCCGGGCCTGATGTGGCCGGCCAGGATGTCGTCCATGGCGGCCGTCTCGCCGTCGAAGACCCGGGCCGTCCCCTCGAAGCGCATGGTGTCGATGCCCGCCACCTTCACGACCGCCCCGTTGGGGGCGAGCGATCCCCGGAGGACGGCGATGCCCCCCTCGGCGTGGATGGGGTGGTCGAGGGGGTGGATGACGCGGCCGTCGGGCGCCGGGGGGTCGAGGGCGGCCAGGTTCTCGGCCATGGTGCGGCCGGTGACGGTGAGGCAGTCGCCGTCGAGCAGGCCCGCCTCCAGCAGGTGGCGCAGCACCATGGGGACCCCGCCGACGGCGTCGAGGTCGGTCATGTGGAACTTGCCGCCGGGGCGCAGGTCGGCGATGTGGGCCACCCGCCGTCCGATGCGGTTGAAGTCCTCCAACTCGAGCTCGACCCGGGCCTCGTTGGCGATGGCCAGCAGGTGGAGCACGGCGTTGGTGGACCCGCCCAGGGCGTTCACCACCGCGATGGCGTTCTCGAAGGCCCCCTTGGTGAGGATCTGGCGGGGACGGATGCCGGCCTCGACCAGGGCCATGACCGTTTGGCCGCTGGCGTAGGCGTAGTCGTCCCGCCGGCGGTCGACGGCCGGGGCCGACGCCGACCCGGGCAGGCACATGCCGAGGCCCTCGGCCGCGGCCGCCATGGTGTTGGCCGTGAACATCCCTGCGCACGAGCCCATGGTGGGGCAGGCGTTGCGCTCGATGAGGGCCAGCTCGGCGTCGGTGAGGCTGCCGGCGGAGTAGGCCCCGACCGCCTCGAAGACGCTGACGATGTCGAGGGCCTCGCCGTGGCCGCCCCGTCCGGGAAGGATCGTGCCCCCGTAGAGGAAGACGGACGGGACGTTCAGCCGGGCGGCCGCCATCAGCATCCCGGGGAGGGACTTGTCGCAGCCGGCGAAGGTGACGAGGGCGTCGAAGCGCTCGGCGTGCACCATGACCTCGACCGAGTCGGCGATGACCTCCCGGCTCACGAGGGAGGCGTGCATCCCCTGGTGGCCCATGGAGATGCCGTCGGACACCGCGATCGTCACGAACTCCATCGGGAAGCCGCCCGCCGCCCGCACGCCGTCCTTGGCCCGCTGGGCCAGCCGGGCGAGCGACATGTTGCACGGCGTCACCTCGTTCCAGCTGCTGGCCACGCCCACCTGGGGCTTGTCCCAGTCGTCGTCGGTCATCCCGACGGCACGGAGCATGGCTCGGGCGGGCGCCCGCTCGTACCCGGCGGTCACCTCGTGGCTGGGGAGATCCATGCCCCGATGTTTTCATATCGGGCTTTCATAACGGGCTGTCACGGCTTCGCCGGCGACCGCCGGTGGTTGCGGGGACCGTAGAATCGTGACTCGGGTGGACCTCCGACAGCGGCTGGCCGACGAGCTCGAGGCGGTGCGACACCGGTCGCTCGACCTGTTGGCGCCCCTCGACGACGACGACCTCCACCGCCAGCACTCCCCCCTCATGTCGCCGCTCGTCTGGGACCTGGCCCACGTCGGCAACTTCGAGGAGCTTTGGCTGCTGCGGGAGGTGGCGGGCTCGGAGCCCATCGACCGGGCCCTCGACGACATCTACGACGCCTTCCGCCACCCCCGGCCCAACCGCCCGGCGCTGCCCCTGCTGGGGCCGGCCGAGTCCCGGCGGTACCTCCTCGACGTGCGGGGCCGGGCCCTCGACGCCCTCGAGGGGGCCGATCTGGAGGATGGCGACCGCCCGCTGCTCGCCGGCGGGTTCGTGTACGGGATAGTCGTCCAGCACGAGCACCAGCACGACGAGACCATGCTGGCCACCCTCCAGCTCATGGCCGGCGACGGCTACCGGCCCCTGGCCCCGCCCCCGCCGGCGGTGGACGGTCCTCCGCCGTCGGGCGAGGTCCGCGTCCCGGCCGGGCCGTTCGTGATGGGGAGCGATTCGCAGCGGTGGGCCCCCGTCGCGTGGGAGTACGACAACGAGCGTCCGGCCCACGTGGTCGACCTTCCCGAGTTCCGCATCGACGCCGGCCCCGTCACCAACGGTCGCTACCTGGAGTTCGTCCTCGACGGCGGCTACGACCAGCCCCACCTGTGGGCCCCCGAAGGCTGGCGGTGGCGGGAGGAGGGTGACGTCCGGCACCCCCAGTTCTGGGTCGACGAGGGGGGCGGCGACTGGTCGCGGGTGCGCTTCGGCTTCCGGGAGGACCTTCCCCTCGACGAGCCCGTCCAGCACGTGTGCTGGTACGAGGCCGACGCCTTCGCCCGGTGGGCCGGCAAGCGGCTGCCCACCGAGGCCGAGTGGGAGAAGGCGGCCTCGTGGACGCCCGGCGGGGTGAAGCGCCGCTACCCGTGGGGCGACGACGACCCCGCCCCCGGATCCGGCCTGGCCAACCTGGGCCAGACCCACTTCCGCCCCGCCCCGGTGGGTGCCTACCCGGCCGGGGCCAGCGCCTACGGGTGCCACCAGATGGTCGGCGACGTGTGGGAGTGGACGTCGAGCGACTTCGAGCCCTATCCCGGCTTCGCCTCGTTCCCCTACCGGGAGTACTCCGAGGTCTTCTTCGGACCGGCCTACAAGGTCCTGCGGGGCGGCTCGTGGGCCACCTCGCCGTTGGCGGTGCGCACCACGTTCCGCAACTGGGACCATCCCATCCGCCGCCAGATCTTCTCCGGGTTCCGCTGCGCCCGCAGCGTCTGACCACCCACGCCTGACCGCCTGATCCGATGTGCCGCTTCCTCTGCTACCTCGGCCCACCCGTCACCCTGGCGTCGGTCGTGCTCGACCCGCCGCACTGCCTCCGGCGCCAGGCGTCCTCCCCCCGGCACCAGCGGGTGGGCGCGATCAACGCCGACGGGTTCGGGGTGGGGTGGTACGACCACGCCCGCCGGCCGGAGCCGGCCCGCTACCGCACGGCCCGGCCCATCTGGTCGGACCGCACCTTCGAGAGCATGGCCGGGCTGGTGACCTCGCCCGCCCTGGTGGCGGCGGTGCGCGACGCCACCCCCCCGTCCCCGGTGGAGGAGACCGGCAGCCAACCGTTCACCGCCGGCCGGTGGCTGTTCGCCCACAACGGCAAGGTCGAGGGCTGGAGCGTCGACGCCGAGGTGAAGGCGGCCCTGCGCCGGACTCTTTCCGACGTGCGGGCGGCGGCCCTCGAGGGCGGCGCCGACTCGGAGGTGCTCTTCGCCCTGGCCCTCGACCGCCTCGACGCCGGGGCCTCGCCCGCCGAGGCGCTGTCCGCGGTCGTCGCCGGCGCAGCGGCGGTGGCGCCGTCGATCCTCAACCTGCTCCTCACCGACGGGCACCGCGTCACCGCCACCGCGTGCGGCGACTCCCTGTTCGTCCTGGAGGGTGAGGACTCGGTGGTGGTGGCCTCCGAACCGTACGACGACGACCCCCGCTGGCGACCGGTGCCCGACGGGTCGATGGTCGAGGCCGGCCCCGGTTGGGTAACGACGGCACCACTGTGAACCCGCGCTTCGACGTCCACCTGGCCCCCGGTGCGATGCGGGCCGCCCTGCGGGCCGACGTGGCCGCCGGACTGGCTTCGGTCCCCAAGGAGCTGCCGCCCAAGTGGTTCTACGACGACGTCGGGTCGCAGCTCTTCGACGAGATCACCCGCCTGCCCGAGTACTACCCGACCCGCCGCGAGCGGTGGATCCTCGAGCACCACGCGGCCGACGTCGCCCGCCTGAGCGGGGCCGACACCCTCGTGGAGCTGGGCTCGGGGACGTCTGAGAAGACCCGGCTCCTCCTCGACGCCTTCGTGGCCCGGGACGACGACGGGCGGGATGGCAGTGACGGCGGCGGGCGCTTCCGGCGCTTCGTGCCCTTCGACGTGAGCGAGACCACCCTGCGCGATGCGGCCGCGGCCGTGGGCGCCGAGTACCCGACCGTGCAGGTGCACGCGGTGGTCGGTGACTTCGAGCACCACCTGGGCCTGCTGCCGGGCGGGGGCCGGCGGCTGGTGGCCTTCCTGGGCGGCACCATCGGCAACCTCGACCCCAAGCAGCGGGCCCAGTTCCTGTCCGACCTGGCCGCCGGCCTGGCGCCGGGCGACGGCCTCCTCCTCGGTACCGACCTGGTGAAGGACGTCGACCGCCTGGTGGCGGCCTACGACGACGCCGCCGGCGTCACCGCCGCCTTCAACCGCAACGTGCTGTCGGTGGTCAACCGCGAGCTCGGCGCCGACTTCGTGCCCGAGCGCTTCGCCCACGTGGCCCTGTTCGACACCGACAACGAGTGGATCGAGATGCGGCTGCGGGCCGATTCGGCGCACGAGGTACGGGTCGCCGATCTCGACCTGGTGGTCGGGTTCGAGGCCGGCGAGGAGATGCGCACCGAGATCAGCGCCAAGTTCCGCCGGGAGGGCGTGGAGGCCGAGCTGTCGGCCGCCGGCCTCGGCCTGGCCCGCTGGTGGACCGACCCCGACGGGGACTTCGCCCTCTCCCTCTCGTTCAAGGAGTAGGGCTCCGGGTCGAATGAAAAAAGAAGCCCGGTCCCTTCTCGGGGACCGGGCTTCCTCGTTCGTATCCGTGATGCGGCTTTAGCCGCCGTCGTCCGGGTCGGGCTCGTCGTGGCCGCCGTCGGCCTCGAAGGCGGACAGGGCGTCCGAGGTGGCGGGGTCGAGCGGGCTGTGCCGGGCCAGGCGGCGCAGCACCGACGGGCGGTCGGCGATGGGCCGGAACTCGGGCGGCGGGGCCGGCGTGGCCGGGGTCGTGTCGACGATCGACTCGGTGACCGGCATGCCGACGCTACGCCGGGCGAGGGCGCCCAGGGCGATGGCCAGGAAGGCCAGCATGACCATGGGCGTCAGGTTGCTGCCGGTGCGGGCCAGCGGCGGCGACACCGTCGGCGGCCGGGTGGTGGTGACCGCCACCGGGAGCGTGGTGCCGGCTGCCGGACCGGCGGGACCCTGCGGACCAGCCGGACCCTGCGGACCGGCCGGACCCTGCGGACCGGCGGGGCCCTGCGGACCGGCGGGGCCCTGGGGACCCGGAGGACCTGGGGGACCGGGGGGGCCGGGGGGAACCGTGGTCGTCGAGCTGGTGGTGGTCGGCGGGACGACGGTGGAGCTGGACGTGGTGGTCGGCGCCACACCCGGGCAGCGGACGGTGTAATCCCAGACCGTGCCGCCGGGACCGATCACGGTGACCTCGACCCTGGTCGAGGTGCCGGCCGGCAGGGTCACCGTGGTGGTGACGTCGCCGTTGGTGCTCACCGGGCCATTGGTGGTGAAGACCACGTTGCCCTCGTAGCGGATCACGATCTCGTCGGGGACGGACTGCGTGTCGTAGGTGAACTGGAACGACAGCGGGCCGGGCTGGGCGAGCTCGTGCTGGGTGACCGTGGTCCCCGCTCCACCGGAGTTGGTGGCGTCATTGCAGGCCGTGGGCGGCGTGGTGGTCGTGCTGCTGGTGGTGGTGGGCGGCACGATCGTGGTGGTCGAGCTGGTGGTGGTGGGCGGCACGATCGTGGTGGTCGAGGTGGTGGTGGTGGGCGGCACGATCGTCGTGGTCGAGGTGGTGGTGGTGGGCGGCACCGTGGTGGTGGTCGTCGTGGTCGTGGTGGTCGGCGGCGCCAGGACGTCGGGGCCGGTGGCGGAGCACTGCGACTCGGCCAGGATGACCGTGGCGATGCTGCCGTCGGCCGAGGGCACCCGGAGCACGACGCCCCGCACGATGATGCTGGTGAAACCGGGGTTGACGCCCGAGGGAGGCGTGTTGACCTCGATCTGCTCGTTCAGGGTGAGCCGGGCGATGCCCAGGATGTCGATGGTGGTGTTGGCCGTGGGCGACCCGATGAGCGGCGTTCCGCCCAGGAAGCCGCCGACGATCTCGGTCGACCCGACGGAACCGTCGCCGTCGGACCGGCAGACGGTGTTCACCGCGTCGATTGCGAGGCCGGGCACCAGAGGCGCAACCGAACCGAGCGCCACCCCTGCCACTCTCGTCTCGTTGGAGACGAAGCCCAGGTGGTTGTCGCCGGGGATGCCCTGGGCGACGCTGTCGGACGACAGCACGCCAATGGTGAGCAGGCCGGGGACGCCGACGTTGAGGGCCGAGGCCGACGGCGGGTCGTTGGTGACGGGGCCGGTCTCGTCGGCGATGAGCAACGGCGGGCTGGCGTTGGGGTCGGGAGTGGCGGCGAGGACGTCGCCTCCGCCCAGGGTGACCCGTGCGCCGTAGCCGGTGGCCCGTACGGAGTCGACGTCGGCCCGGGCGCCGGTCCCCATGCTGGCCACCAGGATCGCGGCGACCGGGATGCCAGCGATGGCCGCCGTCCGGATCCTCGATGTTCGAGATGCGCTCATCGCGGGTCTCCTTCGCTCATGTCGTCAGGCCGCTCGCCCTGCCCCAACTGGTGCCCCGACTCGGCGGAACCATAGTCGACGGCGCGGTCGCGGACCCGCGTGGTACCTGATGCGGTCATATCGAAGCGGTCGTGAGCCGCCGGCCCCGGCACCGAACGGCGCAGGACCACTCCCTCGGCACGCCCCTGCTCAGGCAGTGGGATGCCTACTGATCATCATCGGCCGACCCGTCGGCGTCGAAGGCGGACAGGGCGTCCCTGGCCGCGGCATCGAGGGGATTGCGCCTGACCCGGCGCCGGGCCGCCGACGGGCGGGCGTCGACCGGGTGGAACTTGACCGGACGGGGTGGAGCCGCCGGGGTGGCGGCGTAGGCGGTCGCCGGCGCCAGGGTGTCGCTGCCCCGCCGGACCAGGACGCCGAGGGCGATGGCCAGGAAGGCGATGGCCACCATCGGCATCGTGCTGCCACCGGTGCGGGCGAGCGGCGGAGGCGTGGTCGTGGTCGGGAGCGTGATCGTGGTCGTGACGACCGCAAGGGTGGTGCCGGGCGGCGGCACGGTGACGATCGGGGCCAGGGTGGTGCTCGTCGTCGTGGTGGTGGGAGCGACCGTCGTCGTCGGGGCGACGGTGGTGGTGGGAGCGACCGTCGTGGTCGGGGCCATCGTCGTCGTCGGGGCGACCGTCGTCGTCGGGGCGACCGTGGTGGTGGGGGCGATCGTGGTGGTGGGAGCGGTCGTGGTGGTCGGCGGCAACAGGACATCGGGGCCGGTGGCCTGGCACCGCGACTCCGAGAGGATGACGGTGGCGACGCTGCCGTCGGACGAGGGAACCCGCAGCACCACGCCCCGCACGATGATGCTGGTGAAGCCGGGGTTGCCGCCGGAGGGAGGCGTGTTGACCTCGATCTGCTCGTTGAGGGTCAACTTGGCCAGGCCCAGGAGGTCGATGTTGGTGTTGGCGATCGGCGACTGGATGAGCGGTGTGGCGCCGACCGCGCCGCCGAGGATCTCGGCCGCGCCGACCGACCCGTCGCCGTCGGACCGGCAGGTGGTGTCGACGGCCTGGATGGTGAGCCCGGGAACCCCCGGGGCCACCGATCCGAGGGTGACGCCCGCCACCCGGGAGTGGTTGGTGACGAAGCCGAGGTGGTTCTCGCCGGGAACGCCCTGCGCCCCGCTGGAGGACGAGAGGACGTCGATGTTGAGCAGCAGCGGGATGCCGATGTTGACCGCCGACGCGGTCAGCGGGCCGACGGTGGCGGGGCCCGACTCGTCGGCGATGAGCAGCGGTGGGGTGATGTCGGGGTTCGGCGTGGGGGCGACGACCTGGATCCCGAGGAGGGAGACCCTCGCGCCGAAGCCGGTGGCCTGCACCGAGTCGACGTCGGCCCGGGCGCTGGTGCCCGCGAAGGTGGTCACGAGCACGGCGGCGATGGGAATGCCCGCGATGGCGGCAGCCCGGATCCTCGATGTGCGAGATGCGCTCAACCCCGGACTCCTTCGGTCATGTTGCCCTACCGCTACCCGACCCGCATTCGGCTCCCGCTCGAGCAGACGGCGTAACCTATCCGAGCCGGACCCCCTGATGCCAGTACCCGTTCACGCGACGGGCGGGAACGCTCAGCGAGCTTCCCGCTGCTCTACGTGGTAGTTCCACAGCTCGCTCCCGGTGGCCACCGGTCCGCCCGCCGGCGGCGCTCCCCCCGGCGCCTGACCGCCGCCGCCTGGACCCTGACCGGAGTGGGCCTGGCCGAACGCCTGGGACGCCATCCATGCCTGGAAGGACTCCTCGTCCCGCCACCGGGTGTAGACGAGCCACGTCGTCCGGTCGTCGGTGGGACGCAGCAGTTGGAACTCCTCGAACCCCTCCGACTTTCCGACCTGCCCCGCCCGGGCCGCGAACCGGGCCGCCAGCTGGTCGGCCCGTTCCGCCGGAACGGTGATGGCGTTGATCTTCACGACGCTCATGGTCCGGGACCCTACCGGCCCCCGAACCGGTGACGATTCCGGTCGCCAGGGCGACGCGATGTGTCACCGGTTGGGCCGGCGGACCGAACCGGTGACGCTCAGCCGCGTCAGGCCCCGGTGACCGTCACCAGTTCGGAAGGCGGCCCGGCGGGCCCCCCGAACCGGTGACGTTTTCCGGCCGCCAGGGCGACGCGATGTGTCACCGGTTGGGCCGGCGGACCGAACCGGTGACGCTCAGCCGCGTCAGGCCCCGGTGACCGTCACCAGTTCGGACGGCGGCCCGGCGGACCGAACCGGTGACGTTTCCGGTCGCCAGGGCGACGCGATGTGTCACCGGTTGGGTCGGGGGGCGGGGGGCGGACCGCTACCCGGCGAGTTCACGGAGGCGGGCGGTGACAGCTTTGCCGTCGGCCTGGCCCCGGGTGGCGGCCATCACCTTGCCGACGAAGAAGCCGGCCAGCTTCTGCTCCCCCTCGCGGAAGCGGGCCCACTCGGCCGGGTGGGCGGCAACCATCTCGTCGACCACGCCGGCCAGGGCGTCGGGTGCCAGCGCCTCGAATCCCCGGCTGCGGGCGATGGCCGCCGGGTCGCCCCCACCGGCCAGCACCTCGGCCAGCACCTGCTTGGCCTGGGTGGCGGTGAGGCGGCCGTCGCGCTCCATCCGGAGGACGGCGGTGAACGACTCGGCGTCGACGTCGCCCGGCGCCACATGGGCCGCCGCCACCTCGTTGGCCGCCCGGTTGAGGGCCAGGCGGGCGTCCGCCCCTCCGGCCACGGCCGCGCCGACCAGGCCGTCGAGGCCGAGGGCCACCACCGTCACGACCGCGCGGTCACCCGGGGACACGTCGGCCGCCGCGGCCAGGGTGCGCCGGCGGTCGGCCGGCAGGGGCGGCAGGCGGGCGGCCACCGCGTCCCGCCACTCGTCCGACGGGACGAGCGGTACCAGGTCGGGCTCCGGGAAGTACCGGTAGTCGTAGGCCTCCTCCTTGGAGCGCATCGACGACGTGCGGCCGGCATCCTCGTTCCAGTGGCGGGTCTCCTGCACCACCGCCGCGCCCGACTCGACCAGAGCGATCTGGCGGGCCACCTCGTGCTCGACGGCCCGTCCCAACGACCGCACCGAGTTGAGGTTCTTGATCTCCGCCCGGGTGCCGAAGGTGGGCGATCCGAGGGGGCGGACCGACACGTTGGCGTCGATCCGCAACGAGCCCTCCTCCATGCGGGCGTCGGACGCCCCGATGGCGACGAGGATCGCCCGCAGCTCGTTGACGTACGCCCGGGCCTGCTCGGCGGAGCGGATGTCGGGCTCGCTGACGATCTCCACCAGGGGCACGCCGGCCCGGTTGTAGTCGACCAGGGCGTAGTCGGCCCCGTGGATGCGCCCGCTCTCGCCCACGTGGGTGGTCTTGCCGGTGTCCTCCTCCATATGGGCCCGGGTGACGCCCACCCGCGTGCCGTCGGGGAGGTCGAGGTGGCCGCCCACGTTGATGGGCTGGTCGTACTGGCTGACCTGGTAGTCCTTCGGCATGTCCGGATAGAAGTAGTTCTTCCGGTGGAAGATCGACGGCCGGACCTCGCAGCGCAGCGCCGTCCCCACGAGCATGGCCAGCTCCACCGCCCGCCGGTTCAGCACCGGCAGGGAGCCGGGCAGGCCGAGGCAGACGGCGCAGACGTTGGTGTTGGGTTCGTCGCCGAACGCGTTGGGGCAGCCACAGAACAGCTTGGTGGCGGTCGCCAGCTCGCAGTGCACCTCGAGGCCGATGACGGTCTCCCACTCGGCTGAGGTCAAAGGCTTCGACCGCCCTTCGGGCGGGCTGCTCTCTGTTCCGGCAGTCCAAGGCCTTCGGCCGGACTGCCGGGCCGGCAGGCCCGAAAGGCGGGGCCTGCCGGCGGGTGGGGCGGGGCGGGACAGGCCAGCCGCGGGGCCAGCGGGTTGCTCGGGGCGGAACAGGCCAGCCGCGAGGGCGGCGGGTTGGTCGGGGCGGGACGGGTCGGCCGCGGGGGGCAGGTCGTCATGGGCTCACTCATTGGGGGGCGGTGCGTTCCAGGGCGGCGGCGGCGCGGAAGAGCACGGGTTCTGCCAGGGCGGGGGCGAGGAGTTGGATGCCGACGGGGAGGCCGTCGTCGCCGGTGCCGTAGGGGACGGAGATGGCGGGGTGGCCGGCCAGGTTGGAGGGGATGGTGCACACGTCGGACAGGTACATGGAAAGGGGATTGTCGCTCTTGGCCCCGAAGGCGAAGGCGGTGGTGGGGGCGGTCGGCGAGAGCAGGAGGTCGTACTCGGCGTAGGCCGCGGCCAGGTCGCGGATGATGAGGGTGCGGACCCGCTGGGCCTGCCCGTAGTAGGCGTCGTAGTAGCCGGCGGACAGGGCGTAGGTGCCGAGCATGATGCGGCGCTTGACCTCGGCGCCGAAGCCGGCGGCCCGGGTGGCGGAGTACATGGCCGTGACGTCGCCCGATCCATCCGGCGCATCCACCCGCAGGCCGTAGCGGACCCCGTCGTAGCGGGCCAGGTTGCTCGACGCCTCGGCGGTGGCGATGACGTAGTAAGCGGCCAGGCCGTAGGTGACCGCCGGCACCGAGACCTCCTCCACCTTGGCCCCGCCCGCTTCCAGGGCGGCCGCCGCCTCGGCCAGGCGGGCGGCCACGTCGGCGTCGATCCCCCCGGTGAGCTCCCGGACCACGCCCACCCGCAGCCCGTCCACCCCGTCGTCGAGGGCGCCGCTGACCCGGGGCGCGGGCGACGCCAGCGACGTCGAGTCGAGGGGGTCGTGGCCCCCGATCACCTCCAGGAGGGCGGCCGCGTCGGCGACGGTGGCGGCGAAGGGTCCGATCTGGTCGAGGGAGGAGGCGAAGGCCACCAGCCCGTACCGCGACACCACGCCGTAGGTCGGTTTCATCCCCACCACCCCGCAGAGGGCGGCCGGCTGGCGGATCGACCCGCCGGTGTCGGAGCCGAGGGCCAGGGACGCGAAGCCGGCCGCCACCGCGACCGCGCTCCCCCCGCTGGATCCTCCCGGCACCCGCGAGGGGTCGTGGGGGTTCCGGGTGGGGCCGAAGGCCGAGTTCTCGGTGGACGAGCCCATGGCGAACTCGTCCATGTTCGTCTTGCCGACGACGATGGCGCCCGCCGCCCGGAGGCGGACGACGACGGTGGCGTCGTAGGGCGGCCGCCATCCGTCGAGGATGCGGGACGAGCAGGTGGTGGGCACGCCGCGGGTGCAGAGGTTGTCCTTGAGCGCCACCGGCACCCCGGCGAGGGGGCCGGGGTCGTCGCCCACGGCCACCTTGCGGTCGACCTCGTCGGCCGCGGCCCGGGCGTCGTCGGCCGTCACCAGGTTGAAGGCGTGCAGCTCGGGCTCCCGGACGGCGATGGCGGCGAGGTGGGCTTCCACGACGTCGCGGGCCGACCGTCGCCCCGAGCGGACGTCGGCCGCGATCTCGACCGCGGTCATCCGCCTGCCTTCACGGGGCCTCGCCCAGGATGCGGGGGACCCGGAACCGGCCCGACTCGGCCGCCGGGGCCGCGGCCAGCACCTCGTCGCGGTCGACGCCGGACCGCACGACGTCGTCGCGGAGGACGTTCACCAGCGGCAGCGGGTGGGCGGTGGGGGGCACGCCGGCGGTGTCGAGGGCGGCCACGTCGGCCGCGTGCTCCAGGACGGCGGCCAGCTGGCCGGTGAACATGTCGATCTCGTCGTCGGTCAGCGCCAGCCGGGCCAGGACGGCGACGTGCACGACCTCGTCCCGCGTGATCGAGGGGGTGTTCACCCGGCCATCGTAGGACGGGGTCCGACGACCTCAGGCGACCCGGCACACCCGGCGGGCGAAGTCGACGACGGCCGCCTCGAGCCGGTCACGCTCGACGTCGAGGGTGGCCAGGTGGAAGCTGCGCTCCAGCAGCAGGCGCTCCACGGGGCCCGTCACCGCGTCGGCCAGCACGTCGCTCGACACCGGGGGCACCACGTGGTCGTGGAGGCTGGTGACGATGAGCACCGGGCAGGTGATCGCCGGCAGGCGGCCCAACAGCCCGTCCTGGGCCTCGAACAGCGACAGCAGGGGCTCGATCGGCCACTGCGGGTAGGCCACCTCGCGGGCGCCGGGCTCCGACACGTCGTTGGCCGGACCGGGCACGGACGCGTGGCCGGCGGCGAGGAAGGCCCGCATCAGCTCCCGGAACGACTCCGCCGGCGGATCGATGATCGGGTTCACGCACAGCAGGCCGGCCACGTCCTGATGGGAGGCGGCCAGCCAGGCGGACAGCGTCGCCCCCATCGACAGCCCGCCCACGACCGTCTGCTCGTGGCGGGCGGCCAGCCCGGCCCAGGCCTCCTCGGCCGCGCCGGCCCAGTCCTCCCAACGGCGGGAGATCAGGTCGTCGAGCGTGGTGCCGTGCCCCGGGAGGACCGGGACGTCCACGTCGAACCCGGCCTCCGCCAGGGCCGCGGCCAGCCCCTCGAGGCTCTGGGGCGTGCTCGTGTAGCCGTGGAGGAGGAGCGCGCCGGGCATGTGCGGGCAAGGCTACGGTGCATCGGATGGACCGATTCCCCTTCCTCTCCGACGACTGGCTGGCGGCCGCCCGCAAGATCCGGGCCGAGTTCGGCGCCCTCGAGGAGGGCGTACCGGACAACATCCGCATGAACCAGGTGATCACCGAGGTGCCCTTCGGCACGGGGACGATCAACGCCCACGTCGACACCAGCACCGGCTCGCTGGAAATGGATGTCGGCCACCTCGAGGAGGCCGACGTCACCGTCACCCTCGACTACGCCACGGCCCGGGCCGTCTTCGTCGACGGCACCGTCTCGGCGGCCATGACGGCGTTCATGGCCGGCAAGGTGCGGGTGCAGGGCGAGATGGCCAAGCTCCTGTCGGCCCTCCAGTACCTGAGCCCGCCCGACGAGTCGTCGGTCACCGCCGTCCAGGAGCGGATCCGGGCGATCACCGCCTGACGAGGTTGGTCAGGCCGGGACAGCTCCCGGCGACCGTCCACGGCAGCCCGTCCGCCGTGTGGACGGCTTCAGAAGCGGTCCGCGAACCGTCCTTCGAGGGCGGCGTCGAGCGTGGCCACCGTCCACTGGGCGTCCTGGACCACCTTGACGTCGTCGTCGAGCGACCACGGGCGAAGGCGCTGCACCGTCCCCCCCTGCACCAGCAGGATCTCGCCGGTGACGGTGCAGCCCTCGGTGCACAGCCAGGCCACCGCCGGGGAGACGTTGGCCGGGTGCCAGGAGTCGAAGGCGTGCGGGTCGGACGGGGGGGCCACGACGGCGGCCAGCCATTCGTTCGACTCGGTCATCCGGGAGCGGGCCAGGGGGGCCACCGCGTTGACCCGGACGCCGTAGCGGCCGAGGTCGGCCGAGGCGATGACGGTGAACGCGGCGATGCCGGCCTTGGCCGCCCCGTAGTTGGCCTGGCCGGGGTTGGGAAAGAGCCCCGAGGTCGACGTGGTGTTCACCACCGCCGCCCGCACCGGCCGGCCGGCGCCCGACTGCGCCTTCCAGTGCCCGGCCGCCCACCGGGTGGGCACGAAATGGCCCCGGAGGTGGACGCGCACCACGTCGTCCCACTCGTCGGGCGCCATGTCGGCGAGGAACCGGTCGCGGAGGTTGCCGGCGTTGTTGACCAGGACGTGCAGGTCGCCGTAGGCCTCGATCGCGGTCTCGATCAGGTGGCGTCCGCCCTCCCAGTCGCTGACGTCGTCGTGGTTGGCCACCGCCTCGCCGCCGGCGGCCCGGATCTCGTCGACCACCGCGGCGGCCGCCCCCCCGTCGAGGCCCGACCCGTCGAGGCCCGACCCCATGTCGTTCACCACGACCCGGGCGCCTTCGCGGGCGAAGAAGAGGGCGTGCTCGCGGCCGATCCCCCGCCCCGCGCCGGTGATGACGGCCACCCGGCCGGCCAGGGCGCCGCCGGCACCCGCGCCGGCGCCGGTCACAGCAGGTAGATCGTCACCGACGCGCCGGGAGCGACCTTGCTGCCCTCGCCGGGCAGGCTGAGGAAGACCTCGCCGCCCGAAGGCCCGAACTGGCTCCCGACCTCGAGGCCGACCGCCTCGAGGGCGGCGGCCGCCTCGCCCGCCGAGAGCCCGTTGAGCTTGGGCACCGCGGGCCGGCCCTTCGACAGGGTGAGGGTGACGGTGGACCCCCGGGCCGCGCTCGCCCCGGCCGCCGGGGATGCGGCGATGACCTTGCCCGCGGAATCGTCGTCGTTGGTGTAGGTGTCGACCCGCTCCGCCTCCAGGCCGATGGCGGCCAGGCTGGCGGTGGCCTCGTCGAAGGTGTTGCCGGCCAGGTTGGGCACCGTGCGCGGCGCCGCCCCGGCGGAGACCACCAGATCGACGGTGGCGCCCTTGGGCGGGGACTCCCCCTTCTTCGTCCAGCTCAGGACGAGGCCCTCGTCGACCGTCTCGTCGTGCTCGGTGGTGACGGCGCCGAGGACGTGGCCCACGGCCTCCAGAGCCTTGCCGGCGCCGGCCTGGTCGAGCCCGGCGAGGTCGGGCACCGCGGTGGGAGCCGGGCCCTTGGAGATGACCAGCGTCACCCGCTTGCCCTCCTGGAGGGTGGCGTTGCCACCCCCGGACGGGTCCTGGAGCCGGACCTGCCCCGGGATCGAGGCGTCGAAATACTCCTGGCTGACGTCGACCTCGAAGTTGAGTTGGCGCAGGGCGGTGCCCGCCTCGAGCTCGGTCAGGCCGATGACACTCGGTAGCGGATGGCTGGGCGCCTCGTTGCCGCTCACGAGCAGGTAGGAGCCGCCGCCGACCCCGCCGCCCAGGACGAGGAGCAGCAGCACCACGTAGGGCCACCTCCGGCGGCGCCGGCGTCCACGCCGGGACAGCGCCGGCGTTTCCGCCACCGTGGCTCGGCGGCCCGCCTTCCGGGACGCCCGGGTGGGAGCGACGGCGCCTTGGACCACGGTGGCGCCCCGGAGGCCGGCGCCCTGGACAACGGTGGCGTCGGCTGCGCCGCGGCGGCGGGAGGCGGCGGACACGGCGGGCGTGGCGCCCGTGGCCTCCGGCCCGGCGGTGGCGACCGGTCCGGTGGCGTCGAGGCCTGCCCCCCTGAGAACGGGGGCCCCCTTGAGAACGGAGGCATTGAAAACGGGGGCGTTGAGAACGGAGGCGTCGAGGACGGTGGCGTCGGGGTCGGCCGGGGCTCGCCCGGTGGCCGCCGGCTGACCGGGAACGGCCGGCCCGGCGGACGTCGGGCCCGGCGACGGGGTCACCGGCGGCCCGGGGACCGGCGGCCCGGGGACCGGCGGGGCGACCGCGGCGGCGGCGGGCGGCCGGCCGGGGCCGCCGGGGCGGGGACCGACGTCGGTGGGGTCGTCGACCGAGCCCACCTCCTCGACGGGTGCGGGCCCGGCGAGGGGAAGGGGTTCGGGGGTCGGCAGGGTGAGGGCGGCGGACTGCAGGGCGCTGGCCAGCCCGGCCGCGTCGAGCCGCTCGGCCGGGTCGGCCCGGCCCGCCCGGGCCACCACCGCGGCCAGCGGACCCAGCTCGGGCGGCGCCTCGATGGGGCGGTCGAGCCGGCCCATGAGGGTGGCGACGGTGGTGTCGGCGGCGAACGGCACCCGGCCGGTGACGGCTTCCACCAGCACCAGGGCCAGCGAGTAGACGTCGGCCCGGCCGTCGATCGGCGCCCCGCTCACCTGCTCCGGCGACGCGTAGCGGGCGGTGCCGAGCACCGCCCCGATGGGCTCGGTCCAGGCCGCCTCGGCCAGGGCCCGGGCCAGGCCGAAGTCGCCGATTCGCAGCCGGCCGTCGTCGTCGAACAGGAGGTTGGCGGGCTTGATGTCGCGGTGGACGAGGCCCCGCCGGTGGGCGTAGTCGAGGCCCCGGGCCGCCTCCAGCCCGATGAGCAGGGCCTGGGACGGGCTCAGGCGCCGGCCCCGGTCGAGCACGGAGCGCAGGCTGCCCCCGCCCAGGTGCTCGCAGACCAGGTAGGGACCCTCCTCCCCCTCGCCCCAGTCGTACACCGCCATGACGTTGGGATGGTTGAGCGCGGCCGCGGCCCGGGCCTCGGCCCGGAACCGGCGGAGGAAGGCGTCGTCGTCGGCCAGCGCCGGGTGCAGCATCTTGACCGCCACCCGGCGGCGCAGGCGGACGTCGTCGGCGACGAACACGTGCCCCGAGCTCCCGCTCCCGATCGGAGCCAGCAGGCGGTAGCGGTCACCGAGGACGCGTCCGATGTGGTCGGCCATACGCGTCGAACCCACGCCGCGAAGGGTACCGTGCCGGACCTTGCCAACTGGGGCATCCCCTTGTTGGGAGAATGGCCTCCACCCCCTTCGCAGGAGCCGCAATGAAACGCCGCATCGTGATGAGCCTGATCGCCGCCGTGGCCGTGGCCGGGTTCGTCTTCGCCTTCTCGGCACCCAAGCAGGAGGAGGCGGGGCCGTTGCCGGCGGCCGTCGAGCGGGTCGCTCCCGCCGGTGGCGACCTCGACCTGCGCCAGGTCACCATCGCCGCCGACCTGGCCCCCGGCTACACCGGCTACCTGCTGCTCGACGGCGTCGAGGTGCCGCGGGACGACCTCCAGATCGTGCCCGCGCTCAACAGCATCACCCTGGTGCCGTTGCCCGACAGCGACTACGAGGCCCTCCAGCCCGGGCCCCACTGCGCCACCGTCGTCTACCGCCGGATCGGCCAGCCGGAGACCGCCGTCGGCGACCAGTACCGCTGGTGCTTCAAGCTGCATTGACCCAGGCTGTCCCGACCCAGGCGGCATGGCGCTCGTGACCGACTGCCGGTTCTGCGACATCGTCGCCGGCCGGTCGCCGGCCGCGGTCGTCCTCGACGACGACCACGCGCTCGCATTCCTCGACGTGCGGCCCGTCTTCCCCGGCCACACCCTCCTCGTGCCCCGGGTCCACCACGAGACGCTGCCCGACCTGCCCCCGGACGCCGTCGGGCCCCTCTTCCTCACCGTGCGCCGCCTGGCCGTGGCGGTGGAGGAGGCGATGGAGGCGGACGGCACGTTCGTCGCCGTCAACAACAAGGTCAGCCAGAGCGTCCCCCACCTCCACGTCCACGTGGTGCCCCGCCGCCGCAAGGACGGCCTCCGGGGCTTCTTCTGGCCCCGCACCCGCTACGCCGACGACGACGAGATGGAGCAGGTCGCAGCCCGCATCCGCGCCGCCCTCTGATGGGCCGCCCTCTGAGCGAACCGGTGACACTTGACCCCCCCTGACCGGGCGAAGTGTCACCAGTTCGAAGAGTCACAGGCGACGGGTGAGCATCTCCCGCCACTCGTCGGCCAGGGGCTCCACCGCCAGCAACTCCTCGATCACGTCGGGGGACGCGTGGCCGGGGCGGGCCGCGTCGTGGACGGCGAAGACGGTGACCCCGGCCGGGTGGCGCTCGACGACGGCCAGGGGCCCCGCCACCGGCACCGCCCCCTCCTCCAGGACCCGGAGGTACCAGCCGGTGCGGCCCGCATCCTTGAGCGGGCCGGCGATGTCGCCCCGCTTGCGGTGGAGGGCGAGCTTGAAGCACGGCCAGCGGGGCTGGCAGACCTCGAGGAGGGCGTCGCCCCACCGCCACCGGTCGCCGATGCACACGTCGTGCTCCGTCCACCCGGCGGTGGACAGGTTCTCGCCGAAGGGGGCGGGCCCGAGGTCGGCCTCCTCCAGCTCGGCGCTCCACGCCGGCAGGTGCTCGGACGGGTAGGCGTAGACGGCCTTGTCCCGCCCGCCGTGGTTCTCGAGGTCGGCCACCCCGTCGCCCTCCAGGCCGGTGGGCGACAGCCACAGCTCCGCCCTCCCGGTGACGGGGAGCTTGGCGATGCCACTCTGCACCGGCCGCCCCCGGTGCATCCCGAGGAAGGCCGGCATCCCCACGTTCACCGCTCGCAACCCGACCGAGCGCCTCATCCGCAGGCCGAGTGGGCAGTGCCCAGTCGGCGGCGGGACGGGTTCGTCATCCGTCGTCCCCCGAGGCCGCCGGGCCGGTCTCGAGGAGGACCAGGAAGGCGTCCTCGTCGATGACGGGCACGCCGGACGCCTCGGCCTTGGCCAGCTTGGCCGCGCCGGGCTCGGTGCCCGCCACCAGGTAGGCCGTCTTCTTCGACACGCTCCCCGGCGACGAGCCTCCCCGGGCCTTGACCGCGTCGACCGCCGCCTCGCGCGACATGGTGGCGAGGGTGCCGGTGACGACCACCGCCATCCCGGCCAGCGTCTGCGCCAGGCCCGAATCGGGACGTCCGCCGACGAAGTTCACGCCCGCCCGGCGCAGCTTGTCGACGATGACCAGGTTGGGTTCGAGGGCGAAGAAGCGGGCCACGCTGTGGGCGATCACCGGGCCGACGCCGGCGGTGACCGCCAGCTCCTCCTCGGGGGCGGCGATGATGCGCTCGAGGTCGCCGAGAGCGTCGGCCAGCACCTCCGCCCCCCGCCCGCCCAGGTGGCGGATGCCGAGGGCGACCAGCAGGTTGGGCAGCGACCGGGACTTCGACGCCTCGATCGCGCCCAGGAGGTTGCGGGCGGACAGGTCGGCGAAGCCCTCGAGGGTCATGAGCGAGTCGTAGGTGAGCGAGTAGACGTCGCCCACGTCGGACACCAGGCCGGCGTCGATGAGCTGCACCACCCGCTTCTCGCCGAGGCCCTCGATGTCCATCGCCCCCCGGGACGCGAAGTGGGCGATGCGCTGCACCCGCTGGCCGGGGCAGTCGGCGTTGGTGCAGAAGGTGTCGCTCTCCCCCGGCTCCCGCACCAGCGGGGTGCCGCAGATCGGGCAGGTGGTCGGGAACTCCCACTCGGGAAGGCCCGGCGGTCGCTTCGACAGCACCGGGGCCACCACCTCGGGGATGACGTCGCCCGCCTTGCGCACGACCACGGTGTCGCCCGGGCGGACGTCCTTGACCCGGACCTGGTCCTGGTTGTGGAGGGTGGCCAGGCGGACGGTGGACCCGCTGACCCGCACCGGCTCCAGCTGGGCGAACGGCGTGGCCTTCCCGGTGCGGCCGATCGACACCATGATGCCGAGGAGGGTGGTGGTCGCCTCCTCGGGGGGGAACTTGTAGGCGATGGCCCACCGGGGGGACTTCGACGTGGCGCCCAGCTCGGCCCGCTGGCCCAGGTCGTCGACCTTGGCGACCGCCCCGTCGATCTCGTAGTCGAGGTCGTGGCGGTGGTCGAGCCAGTGCCGGCAGTACCCGTCCACCTTGGCCAGGTCGTCGAGCGTCCTGATCTCGGGGTTCACCGGGAGGCCGACGGCGTCGAGGAACTCGAGCGTCTCCGAGTGGCGGCGGAACTTCGGACCGCCCTCCACCGCGCCGAGCTGGTAGCAGAAGAACCGCAGGTCACGGCTGGCCGTGATCTGCGGGTCCTTCTGGCGCAGCGACCCGGCGCCGGAGTTGCGGGGGTTGGAGAACAGCCGCAAACCGGCCTCCCCCTGGCGCTGGTTGAGCTCGGCGAAGGCGGACAGGGGCATGTAGACCTCGCCCCGCACCTCCAGGAGCCGGGGCAGTTCGGCACCCGGCGGGGCGGTGAGGCGGTCGGGGACGTCGGCGATGGTGCGGACGTTCTCGGTGAGGTCCTCCCCCATCACCCCGTCGCCCCGCGTCGCGCCCCGGACGTAGACCCCGTCCTCGTAGAGCAGCGACATGGCCAGGCCGTCGATCTTCAGCTCGCACACGTAGTCGACGTCGCCCGAGATGTAGCGCTCCATGCGCTTCCCCCACGCCACCAGCTCGTCGAAGCCGAAGGCGTTGTCGAGCGACATCATCGGCACCATGTGGCGGACCGGCGTGAAGAGCGACGACGGCGCCGCCCCCACCTTCTGCGTCGGCGAGTCGGCGGTGGCCAGCTCGGGATGCTCGGCCTCCAGGGCCCGGAGCTCCCGGACCAGGGCGTCGTACTCGGCGTCGGAGATCTCGGGATCGTCGAGGGCGTGGTAGCGCTCGTTGTGGTACTCGACCAGCCCCCGCAGCTCCGCCGCCCGGCCTCCCCAATCCTTGGTGGAATCGAGTGCGCCGTCGGGCATCTCGTCGGGCAGCTCGCCGGTTCCGGGCATCGGGCCAGCGTAGATTCCGGCCACGTGGCAATCCCTCCCTTTCAGCGTGTCCTGCCGTGGTTGCTGCGGGGGTTGTGGGTTGCCCTTCCCTTCACCGTCGGTCCGGCCCTGGCCGACGCCCTCCACGCCGGCAGCGACCCGGTGCGGACGGTGGCGTCGCTCGGCCTCTGGCTCGGTTGGGCGGTGGGCGTCGCCGCCAGCCTCGTCCCCCACCCCCTGAGCCTCTCCGCCCTGCGCCTGCTGGCCCCGGCGGTGGTCGTGGTCGCGCTGGCGGCGGCCGCGGCCGGCGTCCCCTCGGCGCTCGCGGTGGTGTGGGCCCTGGTGACCGCGGCCTGGTCGTTCACGCCGGCGATCGGCGCCACCTGGGTGAACGGGCCCGCCTACCCCAACGAGCGCCGCTACCTCCTGCGGGCGCCGGGTGCGCTGCTGGCCGGTCCCCTGCTGCTGGCGTGGGCGCTGACCGCGGCCGGGATCGCGGCCGGCCCGCTGCTGCTGGCGGCCGGACAGTGGGTGGCGGGGGCCGTGGCGGTCGCCATCGGGTTTCCCGTCGCCGGGCTGCTCGTCCGTTCGCTGCACAACCTGTCCCGCCGGTGGGCCGTCTTCGTCCCCGCGGGGATGGTGCTCCACGACCCCCTGACCCTGCTCGACCCCGTGCTGCTCCAGCGGGCGACCGTCGCCCGCCTGGGCCCGGCCGTCAAGGGGACAGACGCCCTCGACCTCAGCCAGCGGGCGCCCGGCCTCACCCTGGAGATGACGCTGCGGGAGGAGACGTCGTTCACCGTCCTCGTGCCGGGCAAACGGGAGGGTCGGCCGTCGGTGACCACCCGGTTCCTCTTCACCCCCACCCGTCCCGGCGCCGTGCTCGACGAGGCCCGTCGCCGGCGGCTGCCCGTCGCCTGAGCAGCTCACCCTCGAGCCCGACCGACCGACAGCCCAGCTCCAACCAGAGGGTTTCAGCAGGCGATGCCCCCGCCGAGCACCCGGTCGCCCCGGTAGAGGACCACGCTCTGCCCCGGCGCCACCCGGCGGTGCGGCTCGGCGAACACCACCGTCGCCCCGCCGTCGAAGGTGGCGGCCACCGGCCGTCCGTGGGCGCTGGACTGGGCCTCGACCCCCGCCCCGCCAGCGGGCGGCCGCCGGCCCACCCACGTGACGTCGGTGAGCTCGACCCGGTCGACGTCGAGGTCGTCCACTTCGCCGGCGACCACCGTGGCCGTCGACGGGTCGATCGAGATGGCGTACCGGCGGGCGCCGCCGCCCGTGCCCAGTCCCCGGCGCTGGCCCACCGTCACCAGCTCCACGGCGTCGACCCGGCCGATCGGCGATCCGTCGAGGCCCACCACCCGGCCCGGGTGGAGCTGGATGCGGGGGGACAGGAACTCCTCCCGCCCACCGGCGGTGGTGACGAAGCACACGTCCTGGCTGTCGGGCTTGTCCGCCGTCACCAGCCCCAGCGACGAGGCGAGTGACCGCACCTCGGCCTTGGTCAACCGGCCGACGGGAAACAGGCACCGGGCCAGCTCCTCCTGCCCGAGGACGTAGAGGACGTACGACTGGTCCTTGGCTGCGTCGGCGCCCCGGCGCAGGACGAAGCCGCCCTCGGGGCCGTCGGCGGGGTCGGCGGGGTCAACGGGGTCGATCCGGGCGTGGTGGCCGGTGGCGACCGCGTCGAAGCCGAGAGCCGCCGCCCGGCGCAGCAGCCGGCCGAACTTGAGGTGGCGGTTGCACTCGATGCAGGGGTTGGGCGTGCGCCCGGCGGCGTGGGCCGCCACGTAGGGCGCCACCACCCGGGCCTCGAACTCGTCGGTGAACGTCCAGGCCACGTGGTCGATGCCGAGCTGGTTGGCCACCCGCCGGGCGTCGTCGATCTCCGCCTCCGAGCAGCATCCGCCGTCGACGGCGGCGCCGGCCCACAGCCGGAGGGTCACCCCGGTCACGTCGTGGCCACCCTCCACCAGCAGGGCGGCCGCCACCGACGAGTCCACCCCGCCAGACATGGCGGCCAGCACCTTCATCCGGTCCCCCGCAGCCGGGCGACGGCCGGCGCGATCGCCGCCAGGGCCACGTCGATGTCGGCCTCGGTCGTGTCCCGGCCGAGGGTGAGCCGCAGCGATCCGAGAGCCCGCTCCCGGGGGACGCCCATGGCGGCTAGGACGTGGGAGGGCTCGACCGCCCCGCTGGCGCAGGCCGAGCCGGCCGACGCGTAGACGCCCTCCCCGTCGAGCAGCATCAGGAGCGCCTCCGACTCGACGCCCTCGAAGGAGACGTGGCAGGTGCCGGCCACCTTGTCCGCCCGGCGGCCGGTCTCGACCGCCCCCGGCACGGCGGCGAGGAGGCCGTCGGCCAGGCGGTCGCGGAGGGCCTCCACCCGGGCTACCACGTCGGCCCGCTCGGCCACGGCGGCCTGCATGGCGGCCGCCATGGCCACGATCCCGGGCAGGTTGTGGGTGCCGCTGCGGCGATCCCGCTCCTGGCCGCCGCCGTGGAGGAGAGGAGCCACCTTCACCCCCCGGCGCACCACGAGGGCGCCGACGCCCTTGGGTCCCCCGAACTTGTGGGCGCTCACCGCCACCAGGTCGGCCGGCGCGGCGAGGACGGCCGCGTCGAGCCAGGCGAACGCGGCGACTGCGTCGGTGTGGAGAGCGGCCCCGGGCGCCAGCCGGCGGACCAGGTCGGCCACGACGGCGAGGGGCTGCACGGTGCCGACCTCGTTGTTGACCAGCATCACCGAGACGACCGTCACCCCGGGACCGAGCACGGCAGCCAGCCCGTCGGGATCGATCACGCCGTCGGGGGTGACGGGCGCCAGGCGGCCGTCGAGGGCGGCGCAGGCGTGGAGGACGGCGTGGTGCTCGATCGCCGAGCACACGACCGTCCCCCCCCGCAGCCGGTGGACGCCGGCCACCGCCAGGTTGTCCGCCTCCGTCCCGCCGCCGGTGAACACGACCTCGCCCGGCTCGGCGCCGAGGCAGGCGGCGACCACGTCACGGGCCTCGTCCAACGCCTTGCGCGCCTCCCGCGCCACCGCGTGCGACCCCGACGGGTTCCCGAACCGGTCGCGCAGGAACGGGAGCATCGCCTCCACCGCCTCCGCCCGCATGGGCGTGGTGGCCGCGTTGTCGAGGTAGACCGGCATCCCCCGAGAGGCTACGCGGCCCCGCCGGCCGAACCGATCGACCAAACCGCGCAATTACACGTGGGAGGGGGTCAGCGCGCGAAGTGCTCCGGCTGGCGTCAGCCCAGGGGAGCGAACCCTCCACCGGCGGGGCCTGATTCCGCCGGGGCAGGGCTGATTCCGCCGGGGCGCTCGGGGAGCGGGCGTGCGCCGGGGCAGGTGCGGGGGCGGACCAGTCCGACGGGGCGTCGACGGACGACGACGGGGGCCCGGCGGGGGCGGGGGCGGGGGCGGCGGCGGGGGCGGGGGCGGGGGCGGGGGCGAAATCGGCCGCGGCTCCGTCGCAGACTCCGGGGCAGTCGGCCCGCCGGCGGACGGCCCCCAGTCCGAGGCGGGCGGCGGCGGTCGCGGGGCGGGTGGCGCGACGGGCGGCGACGGCTGCCAGGGCGTCGGCGGTCGCGGCGCGGTGCGCTGCTGATAGACCGCGGCGACGCAGATGAGGTACCAGGCGGGATGGATGCCGGCCGGGGGCATCGGGCGAACCCGGTCCGACAGGGGATCGGCCAGCCCGATGGCCAGCTGGTAGCGGATCCGGTACTCGAGCATCGGCGCCCGCAACAGGTAGGCCCGCACCGCCCGGTAGTCGTCGGCCGTCATCCGGCTGACGTCGAGGCTGGCCGCGTACCACTCCAACCCGCCGGGCACGGCGAACTCGGCGGCCTGGGGCGGGGGCAGCCCCGTCCGTTCCCGCAGGACGATCGTGCCCGCCACCAGGTCGCCCAGGCGTTGGTTGTTGCGGGTGGCCAGCACGGAGATCACCGCCCCCGCCCCCGACGTGGCGAAGAAGTCCACCAGGCCGAGGGCGGCCCGGATGGCGGCGTGGCGGAACCGCACCGGCCCGCCTTCCACCGTGACCACCCGTAGCCCCATGGCGGCCTTGCCCAGGGTCCGTCCCCGCCACAAGGTCTCCATGGCGATCGGATATCCGAACAGGACGCCGAAGGTCAGCAGGAAGAACAGGGCGATCCCGACCCCACCGGCGTCGCCTGCGGACAGGCCGATGCCGAGCAGGAGGAGGGCGAAGGCCAGCATGGCCTGCACCGCCCAGTCGATGAGGATGGCGAGGAATCGCGACCCGAGGCCGGCCGGTCGCAGGTCGAGCGGCACCGCCTCCGGGGTGACCACCGCCGGCATGCCCATGAGACGTACCGTACCGATGCGGTGGACGTCGACTCCTACATTCGCGCCAACCAGCCGGTCTGGGCCCGGCTCGACGAGCTCACGGCCCGGGCCGGGCGCAGCGTCGGCCGGCTGTCGGCGGCCGAGCTCGACGAGTTGGTCCGCCTCTACCTGCGGGTGTCCACCCACCTCTCCTACGCCCGCACCTTCTACCGCGACGCCGCCCTCACCGCTTCGCTCACCGGCCGGGTGGCACGGGCCAACGCGGTGGTCTACGGCACCCGGTCCCGCACCCTGCGGGCCGTCGGCCGCTTCTTCGCCGTCACCTTCCCCGCCGCCATGTGGCACGTCCGCCACTTCGTGGCCGTCAGCGCCGCCCTCCTCTTCGTGCCCGCCCTCGCCTTCGGCATCTGGATCGCCAACTCGACGTCGGCCCTGGAGGCCACCGGCCCCGACGCCGTCCGCCAGGCCTACGTGCAGGAGGACTTCGAGGACTACTACTCCTCGGCGCCGGCCGCCGCCTTCGCGTCGCAGGTGTTCACCAACAACGTGCGGGTGGCGGTGCTCGCCTTCGCCGCCGGGATCGCGTTCTGCGTGCTCACCGCCCTGCTGTTGGCCTTCAACGGGGCCCAGGTGGGCATCGCCGCGGGGCTGTTCCACGCCGTCGGGGAGGCGCCCAAGTTCTGGGGCCTCATCCTGCCCCACGGCCTGCTCGAGCTGACCGCGGTGTGCGTCGCCGGCGCCGCCGGCCTCCGCCTGGGATGGACCCTCATCGACCCCGGCGACCGTCCCCGGGGCGTCGCGCTCACCGAGGAGGGGCGGCGGGCCATGTCGATCGTCCTCGGACTGGTCGTCGTCTTCGGCGTCGCCGGCGCCATCGAGGGCTTCGTCACCGGATCGACCCTGCCCACCGCCGCCCGCCTGGCCATCGGGATCACGGCCGAGGTCGCCTTCCTCCTCTACTTCCTCGTGCAGGGCCGGGCCGCCTACCCCGCCGCCGACCCGGCCGCCGACCCTACAGCCTCCCCGTCGCCTTCACCTTGAGGTAGGCGTCGGCCAGGAGGGGGGCCAACCGGCCCGGTTCGGCGTCGACGACGGTCGCGCCCATGCCCCGCAGGCGGGCCACGGTGCGGGCCCGGTCGGAACGGGCGGCCACCGCCGCCGCCTTGCGGTAGGCCGAGGAGGCGTCGGGCGGCACCTCCGACGCCCAGGCGCCGAGGTCGGGGTCGGCCACGCTGGCCACGATCACGAGGTGGTGGCGGCTGAGCAGGGGCAGCACCGGCAGCACCGTCTCGGTCACCGCCTGCTCGGCCAGCTCGGTGAACAGGACCAGCAGCGACCGCCGGCGGAAGCGTCCGAGGGTCGACGCGAAGGCGCCCCGGTAGTCGCTCTCCACCAGCTGGGGCTCGAGGGCGTACATGGCCTCGGTGACGCGTCCCAGCTGGTCGCGGCCGGCCCTCGGCGGCACCACCGCCCGCACCACCTGGTCGAACGCCACCAGTCCCACCTTGTCGCCCAGGCGGGAGGCGACGGCGGTCAGCATCATCACCGCGTCCATGGCGTGGTCGAGGCGGGGGAAGCCGGCCACCCGGCCGGCCATCATGCGGCCCCCGTCGAGGAGCAGGAGGACGGTCTGGTTGCGCTCCGCCCGGTAGGTGCGCACGATCGGCCGCCCGACCCGGGCGGTGGCGGCCCAGTCGATGCGTCGGAACTCGTCGTCGACGTTGTACTCCCGCAGCTGGTCGAACTCGGTGCCGCCCCCCCGGCCAGGGGCCGAACGCAGGCCGATCTCGAGGATGCGGGCCCGGTCGATCCGCAGCTCGGCCTCCTCCCGGGAACGGAACGGTGGGTACACCCGCAGCACTCCCGGCACCTCCAGCCGGCCCTGGCGGGCGGCCAGCCGCCACGGTCCCTCCACCCGCAGCACGATCTCGGTGGGGGTGAACTTGCCCCGTCTCCGGGGACGGATGGCGGTGCGGGCGGTCGCCCGTCCGCCGGGGGGGACGACCATCCGGGCCCGCCGGGACGTGGCCGCCAGCGACGGGGCCAGCTCGTCGGACAACGTGAGGCGCAGCCGGCGGCGGGTGCCCGGGTTGCGCACGGTCCAGGCCACCTCCGCATCCCGCCCGAGGGGGACGACCCCCGGCAGCTCACGCGCCACCGGGATGGTCGAGGGGCGGGGGGCCCGGGCCCAGTCCACCGCCGCCACCGCCACGAGGACGAGGTTCACGCCCCACACGGCCGCCACCGGCCACGGCGACGCCAGCACCAGCAGCGACGCCACCGTCGCCACCACCACCAGCCGGGCCGTGGGGACCGGCATCAGCCGCCCCGGACGGCGCCGCCCGGCCCCTCACGCGTGTAATTGCGCGGTTTGGTCGCCGCCGGCGCCGGACCCGTGAGACCAGTTCGCGCGGTCGCCCCCCCACACGTGTTGCGCGGTTTGCTCGCCGCTGGCGCCGGACCCGTCCGAGCGGTTGGCGCGCTCGCCCCCTCACGCGTGCAATTGCGCGGTTTGCTCGCCGCCGGGGCCCGACCCGTCCGAGCAGTTCGCGCGCTCGCCCCCTCACGCGGGTAATTGCGCGGTTTGGTCGCCGGGCGGGTCACCGGGGGACGGGGACGGCGGCCAGGACGCCGTCGAGGACGCCGTCGGCGGTGACGCCCTCCAGCTCGACCTCGGGCCGCAGGGCGATGCGATGGCGCAACGCCGGCTTGGCCACCGACTTGACCTCGTCGGGTGTCACGAACGACTTGCCGGCCAGGAACGCCCACGCCTTGGCCGCGGCCAGCAGCATCACGGCGCCGCGGGGCGAGGCCCCGAGCGACAGCGACGGCGAGTCCCGGGTCGCCCGCACGATGGCGACGATGTAGGCCTGCACCTTGTCCTCCACCGACACCTGGCCCACCAGCCGGCGGGCGGCAGCCAGATCGTCGACCCCGGCCACCGCCGTGATCCCGAGGGTGGCGACGTCGTGGGGGTTCATGCCCTGGTGGTGGCGGGCCAGCACCGCCTGCTCCTGCTCGGCCGTGGGATAGGGCACCGCCAGCTTCAGCATGAAGCGGTCGAGCTGGGCCTCGGGCAGCGGGTAGGTGCCCTCGTACTCGACCGGGTTCTGGGTGGCCACGACGACGAACGGGTCGGGCAGGGGCCGGGTCTCGCCGCCGACGGTCACCTGGCGCTCCTCCATGGCCTCCAGCAGGGCGGACTGGGTCTTGGGCGGGGTGCGGTTGATCTCGTCGGCCAGCATCAGGTTGGTGAACACCGGCCCCGGCCGGAACCGGAAGTCCCTGCCCTCGAGGATCACCTGGCCGGTGACGTCGGACGGCATGAGGTCGGGCGTGAACTGCACCCGTTTGAAGTCGAGGTCGAGGGACGCAGCCAGCACCTTCACCAGGAGCGTCTTGGCCACCCCCGGCACCCCCTCCAGGAGGACATGGCCCCGGACGAGGAGGGCCACCACCAGCCCGGTGAGCACCGCGTCCTGGCCCACCACGACCTTGGCCACCTCCTGCCGGATGCGCAGCACGGCTGCTCGGGGGTCGTCAGGCAACGGTCTCTCCTCTCGACGCAACTCTCTGGCCGGTTCCGCCGTGCACCCGGCGGCGGATCGACTCCACCGCGTGGGCCAGCGCCACCAGGCCATCCTCGTCGGCCGGCCGCCCGGCCGCCAGCACGGCCAGCACCTCCTCGGCGGTCACGTCGGACGTGCGGGCCGCGGCCGCGGCCTCGGCCACCACGTCGGCGGGCGTGGCCGGCGGCAGCCCGAGGCGCTCGGCCAGCCACCGGCGCAGGTCGTCGCGCAGCACCGAGGCCGCCTGCTCCCGACCCTTGGCCCGCTGCAGGAGCTCCCCCACCGCCACGACCAGCTCGGACCCGGCCAGCGGCACCGGCTGGGGCTCGAGCACCGGCCGTCCGAGGCGTCGCGACCGCCACAGCACGAGCACTCCGAACGCGACCACCAACTGCAGCACCGCCAGCTTGACCCGGCGGTCGACCAGGTCGAGCAGGCCCGTGCTGCCCTCGCCCGGGGCCGGCGGCTGCAGGACGACGACCCGATCCGACGGGGTCGGTGCGAGCAAGGTGACCGCCAGCAACCCGTTGTCGGCGTCGTCGAGGGCGCGGTTGACCAGGAAGCCGGCCCCTCCGATGGACACGATCGTGCCCTGCCCGACGGGGTTCACCACCAGCCACGCCTCGTCCTCGCCGAGCCGGAAGCAACCGATAGCCCCCTCGGGCACCTCTTGGAGGATGGCGTCGGGGGCGTCGACCCGCTGCACCTGGCGCAGGGCGGGCACGGCGCAGTCCCGCCGCAGCTCGGGGTCGAGGAACGCCACCGCCGCGCTGCGGGACGCGACCGGGCTGAGCGGGGAGGACACGTCGGTGACGACGAGGGTGCCGCCGGCCTCGACCCAGTCGACCAGCTCGTCACGGCCGGCGTCGTCGAGGCCGTCGATCAGGAGGATGGCGGTGGTCGACGACGGCCCCGGCGTCCCGGACTGCACCGACACGTCGGCCGCCAGCAGCCGGAGGGTGTCCACCAGGGCCTTGGTGCCGGCCGGGCCGGTCGACGACGGGTCGAGCGGCGGACCCTCGCCCGGCGGGGCCCCGGCCACCAGGCCCACCGCCAGCATGGCGCCGACGACGGCCAGCCACGGGCCCCACGCCCGGGCCCGGGCGCGCGTGATCACCGGCGGGTCCCCGACAGCACCTCGTCGGCCAGGCCCCGGAAGCGGGCGGCCTCGTCCTGGCCGGTGGGCCGGTCGCCGTACCAGGCCCCCTCGAACAGCTCGGTCGCGCCGGCGAAGGGGGCGGCGACCCCTGGCGCCGCCTCGGCCACGTCGGACCGGTACTCCCCCGCGGTACGGCCCGCCACCTCCTCCACCAACCCCCGATCGGCAAGGTCGGCGACGAGGGCCCGGTAACGGCAGCGCAGGGCCGACCGCCACTGCCCGGCCCGCTCCGCCGCCTCCGCGTCCGCCCGCCACTCGGCCGCCCCCCGGCGCGCCACGGCCACCGACGGCACCGCCCGACCCGGGTCGCGGGTGACGCCCCGGGCGAACCGGGTGGCCACGAAGGCGATGGCCAGGATCGAGGCGGCGAAGATGACCCAGGCGACGACCGTGCCCCGCCCGCCGCCCAGGAGGGCACCCAGGGCCCGCTCGAGGAGGTCGATCGCCGCTTCCCGCAGGCGCTGCACCAGCCCCGGCGCCGGACGCTGGAACTCGGGCCGGGCGAGCACCTCGCCGATGGCGTCCCGCATCTCGTCGGGCGCCCGCTCCGGTACCCGCAGGTCGAGAAACCCGATCCGGACCGAGAGCGGGATCAGCACCGGCCGGGCGGCCGGTCAGCGGGGGCCGTCACCACGGGTGAGGTCGGCGGCCATGATCTGGAGGTCGAGGCCCTCCTGGCGGATGCGGCCGTCGTAGTACACGAGGGTGGCCACGATGGAGATGAGCGGCGTCGAGACCAGGCCGCTCAGGATGCTGCCCACGGCCAGAAGGGGCCATCCCCACCGCAACCCGACGATGAAGGCCACCGCCGTGGGCACGCCGCCCAGCACCGACCCGACGGTGCTGGTCAACAGGCCCGAGAGCAGGGCGATGCCGAGCACCGGGAAGAGCCGGGGCTTGATCAGCCGGAACGACCGCCGCATGGCCGCGATCGGCCCCAGTCCCTCGATGGCGATGGCCGGCGCCACCGCCACGAACAGGGCCATGACGAGGAGTCCGGGCAGGATGCACATCAGCACGCCGATGAACTCGAGCAGGTGGACGAGTATCCAGGCCAGGGTGAACGCCCACCACTTCGACGCCACCGCCCGCAGCGCCTGGCGGGCCGTCATCCGCTCCCCCAGGTAGGCGGCGGAGACGATCCGGCTCACCGCTCCGGCCACGAAGGGCAGGATGAGCACGCTGGCCGCCAGCGAGATGAGGGTGGCCCACTCCTGCCCGGCGCTGCCGGTGTCGAGGACGGACTCGGCGGTCGTGGCGTCGTCGAAGATGCTGAAGAGCCCGCCTCCCCCGAAGGAGCCCCGTTGCAGGAAGGCGGCCACGATCTGGACGGGGACGAGGAACGCCGCCGTCACCACCATGATCGTGCGGGCCTCGGCCTTGAACAGGTTGAACGCCCCGTCGAGGATGTCGGACAGCGTCATAGGGTGCAGCGGGAGGGGCCCGGTGCGGGCGCTGCCCCCCTTGGGCTTCGGTGGATATCCGCCGTAACCGGGTGGCGGTGGCGGATACCCGGGCGGCGCCACGGCGGGCCCGGCGGCTGGATCCCACCCCGGCCACCCACCCCCGCCGGCATCGGCGCCACCACCGGCGCCGCCACCCGCCGGAGGCGGCTCCATCGGCGCCCACTGCGGCCGCTCATCCACGCTCGTCAGGCTACGTGCGTCGCGGATGCCTCCGGGTGCTGAACCGACCACGCATTTTTGTGCAGCAAAAGCGACCTCCCAGGTCGTTTCTGCTGCACAAAGGAGTCGTGGTCGGCGACCGCTACTGCTCGGACGGCACCAGCCAGAGCACCGACAGGGCGGGCAGGTCGACGGCGACGGAGTGGTCGAGGCCGTGCCACGGGACCTCGTCGGCGTAGGAGTGGTCGCGGTGGCCCGGTCCCCATCCCGAGAACTCGGGGGACTGGGTGTCGAGGACGGTGCGCCACCAGCCACCCCGGGGCACGCCGATGCGATACCCGGGACGGTCGGAGCCCGACAGGTTGGCCACGCACACGAGCGACCGCGACCCGTCGGCCGAGAAGCGGGCGAAGGAGATCACGTTCTGGTCGCCGTCGTTGGCGTCGATCCACCGGAATCCGGACGGGTCGAAGTCGCGCTCGTACAACGCCGGCTCGCCGACCGTCACGTGGTTGAGGCGGCGGACCAGGTGCTGCACGCCGGCGTGCTCCGGCCACTGGAGGAGGTCCCATTCGACGCTGCCGTCGTGCGACCACTCCCGGCCCTGGGCGATCTCGCAGCCCATGAAGAGGAGCTGCTTGCCGGGGTGGGCCCACATCCAGGCGTACAGCGCCCGCAGCTGGGCGAACTTCTCCGCCCCCTCTCCCGGCATCTTGTTCAGCAACGATCCCTTGCCGTGCACCACCTCGTCGTGCGACAGGGGCAGCACGAAGTTCTCGCTGAAGGCGTACAGGAGCCCGAAGGTGAGGTGGTGGTGGTGGAAGCGGCGGTACACGGGCGACTTGGAGAAGTACTCGAGGGTGTCGTGCATCCAGCCCATGTTCCACTTGAAGCCGAAACCCAGCCCGCCGAGGTAGGTCGGCCGGGACACCGCCGGCCAGGCGGTGGACTCCTCGGCCATGGTGATGGCGCCCGGGTGGTTGCCGTACACCAGCTCGTTCATCCGCCGCAGGAAGTCGACCGCCTCCAGGTTCTCCCGGCCGCCGAACTGGTTGGGCAGCCACTCGCCCTCCTTGCGGGAGTAGTCGAGGTAGAGCATCGAAGCCACCGCGTCGACCCGCAGGCCGTCGATGTGGAACTCCTCCATCCAGTAGAGGGCGTTGGCCAGCAGGAAGTTCGACACCTCGTGGCGCCCGAAGTTGAACACCAGGGTTCCCCAGTCGGGGTGCTCGCCCTGGCGGGGGTCGGAGTGCTCGTAGAGGGCGGTGCCGTCGAAGCGGGCCAGGGCGAAGGCGTCCTTGGGGAAGTGGGCCGGCACCCAGTCGACGATCACGCCGATACCGGCGGCGTGGAGGGCGTCGACGAGGAAACGGAAGTCGTCCGGGGACCCGAACCGCGACGTGGGCGCGTAGTACGACGTGACCTGGTAGCCCCACGATCCGGAGAAGGGGTGCTCGGCGACCGGCATCATCTCGACGTGGGTGAAGCCCATGTCGACCAGGTAGTCGGGCAGCCACTCGGCCATCTCGCGGTAGGTGAGCGACCGGTTGCCCTCCTCCGGCACCCGCCGCCACGACGCCAGGTGCAGCTCGTAGACCGACATGGGACCGGCCATGGCGTCGGTGACGGCCCGCCGCTCCATCCACAGCTGGTCGGCCCACGGTGTGGGTGCCCTCCGTGCCGATGATTGCCGCCGTGCTGGGCGGAACCTCGGTGGCGAAGGCGAAGGGATCGGTCTTGAGGATGAGCGACCCGTCGGCCGCCACCAGCTCGAACTTGTAGCGGTGGCCGGCCTCGGCACCGGGGACGAACAGCTCCCACACCCCCGACCCGCCCAACATGCGCATGGGGTGGATCCGACCGTCCCAGCCGTTGAAGTCGCCCACCACCCGCAGGGCCCGGGCCGACGGCGCCCACACCGCGAACGATGCTCCCCCGACGCCCTGGTGCTCCCGCACGTGGGCGCCCATGACCCGCCAGAGCGTCTCGTGGCGGCCCTCGCCGAACAGGTGGAGGTCGAGGTCGCCCACCGTGGGCCAGAACCGGTAGGGGTCCTCCACCACGAAGGTGCCCGCGTCGTAGGTGACGGCGAGCTCGTAGGCGCCCGCCTCGGTCGCGCCGGGGACGGTGGCCTCGAACAGCCCCGCGGGGTGGATCCTCTCCGTCGCGGCCCGGGTGCCGTCGGGCAGGACGACCTCCACCGCCGTCGCGTCCGGGCGCCAGGCCCGCACCACGTCGCCGTGGAGCCCGAGGACCTGGTGGGGGTTGGTGTGACGCCCGGCGGCGAGGGCGTCGATCTGCCCCGCGACGTGGTCGGCGAGCGGGTCCCCGGCCGCCACCGGAGCGGGGACCAACGGCTCGGGCGCGACCACGTCGACCGCGGGCGCCGGCTTCGAGGCCCGTTTTCCGCTCAACGGGACGCCGTCCCCAGGCGACGGAGGGCGGTGCGGGGGATGTGCTCCCACTCCGGCCGGTGGGCCCGTTCGTAGGACAACTCGTACACCGCCTTCTCCAGCTCGAAGCCGGCCAGCACGGCGTCGATCGACGCCTGGTCCGCCGGCAGGATGCCGCCCTCGGCCGCGGCCGGCAGGTAGCCGTCGAGGAACGCCTGGCGGTTGCGGTCCTCCCAGGCCCGGGCCGACTGGTCGAACTCGGCGCCGTCGCGCTCGGTGAGGGCGACGGCGGACGCGTAATGGAGCGACCGGAGCATCCCGGCGACGTCGCGCAACGGCGAGGTCGGCCGCTCCCGCTCCTCGAGCGGGCGGTCGGGCTCCCCCTCGAAGTCGAGGACGTACCAGCCCGCGTCCGTCCGCATCACCTGGCCCAGGTGGTAGTCGCCGTGGGTGCGGATGGCGGGCCCCGGATCGGCGCGGCGCAGCTCGTCGAGGACGGCCAGGGCCGGCACCACGTCGTCGAGGGAGCGTCGGGCCTGGTCCTCGATGTCGTCGGCCCACGCCCCGGTGTTTCCGGCCGCCCGCCCGAAGGCCTCGGCCAGGGCGACGTGCATGGCCGCCGTCGTCTCCCCCAGCCGGTGGGCCTCGGCCGAGAAGTCGCCCCCCGCCTCGGCCGGGTCGGCGGCCGGCGGGGGGGCGGAGAAGTCGATGATCGGCATCGACTGGGTGTCGTGCACGCCGAACAGGTCGCGCAGCGAGGTGAGGGCCAGCGCCCACCCGTCGACGCCCCCGGCCAGGAAGGGCTGCAGCAGGGCCAGGTCGAAGACGGCGGACCCGACCTCCAATGATTCCGTCGCCAGTGGCTCGGCCACCCAGGGGAAGCCCACCCGGCTGAGCCCGGACGTGACCTCGACCTCGGGGTTGGATCCCGGCCGGAGCTGGCGGAAGAGCTTGAGGATGAGCCGCTCGTCGTAGACCAGCGAGGTGTTCGACTGCTCGACGCCGATGGGACGCACCCGCTCCGCGGTCTCGTCGCCGCCCGTCACCCGCCAGAAGAGGTGGAGCCCGAGGTCGGGATCGAGGACGGCGTCGTAGGCCGTGGCCCGTCCGCCCTCGACCCACTCGTCGTCGACCTCGACCGTGCCCACCGCGGCCTCGTCGTGGCCCCGCAGGAAGTCGAGCCGGTCCCCGTGGGGGCGCAGCCCGAGCAGCACCTGGTAGCAACTGTCGTCCGCCTGCACCAGGAGGCGCAGCAGCATCGGCCATCCGTCACGGAGGACCTCGCCGTGGAGGATCTCCACCGACGACGGCTCCTGGGTACCGGCGTACCACCGCTGCCGGGGCAGGTGCCGGCGAAGCGCGTCCCCCGGGATCAGGGGCATGGGCCGGGTCACCGGGGCGCTCTGCTCACTGGTCCACCAGCTCGAACCAGTAGAAGCCGTGGCCGCCCAGGGTGAGCAGGTAGGGCCATTCCCCCACCTTGGGGAACGGCACCCGGCCGTTGAGCTCGATCGGCGTCCTCCCCGCGAAACGGGCCAGCTGCAGCTCCACCGGCTGGGCGAAGCGGCTGAGGTTGTTCACGCACAGGATCGTCTCGTCCCCCAACTGGCGGATGAAGGCCAGCACCGAGGGGTTCTCGGCCGACAGCACCTCGAAGCTGCCGACCCCGAACACGCCGCTGTGCTGCTTGCGGACCTTGAGCGTGCGCTGCAACCAGTGCAGGAACGAGCCCGGGTCGCGCACCATGGCCTCCACGTTCACCGACTGGAACCCGTATACCGGGTCCATCAGGGGAGGCAGGTAGAGCTGGGCGAAGTCGGCCTTGCTGAAGCCGGCGTTGCGGTCGGGGGTCCACTGCATCGGCGTGCGGACGCCGTCGCGGTCGCCCAGGTAGATGTTGTCGCCCATGCCGATCTCGTCGCCGTAGTAGAGGATGGGGCTGCCGGGCAGGCTGAACAGCAGGCCGTGGAGCAGCTCCGAGACCCGCCGGTCGTTGTCGATCAGGGGAGCGAAGCGCCGGCCGATGCCGATGTTGCGCTTCATCCGGGGATCCTTGGCGTACTCCGTGTACATGTAGTCGCGCTCGTCGTCGGTGACCATCTCGAGGGTCAGCTCGTCGTGGTTGCGCAGGAAGATCCCCCATTGGGCGCCGTCCGGGATGGCCGGTGTCTGGGCCAGGATCTCGGTGATCGGGTAGCGCTGCTCCCGGCGGACGGCCATGAACATCCGGGGCATGAGCGGGAAGTGGAAGGCCATGTGGCACTCGTCGCCGCTGCCGAAGTAGTCGACCACGTCGCTCGGCCACTGGTTGGCCTCGGCCAGCAGCACCGTGTTGGGGTGGGTGGACTCCACCTCCTTGCGCAGGCGCTTGAGGTAGTCGTGGGTCTCGGGCAGGTTCTCGCCGTTCGACCCGTCCCGCTCGAACAGGTAGGGGACGGCGTCGAGGCGGAACCCGTCGAGCCCCAGGTCGAGCCAGAACCGCACGACGTCGAGCATCGCCTGCTGGACCTCAGGGTTGTCGAAGTTGAGGTCGGGCTGATGGCTGAAGAACCGGTGCCAGTAGTACTGCTGGCGCACGGGGTCCCAGGCCCAGTTCGAGCGCTCGGTGTCGACGAAGATGATGCGGGCCTCGGCGAAGCGCTGGTCGTCGTCGTTCCACACGTACCAGTCGGCCTTGGGATTGGTCCTGTCCTGGCGCGACTCCTGGAACCACGGGTGCTGGTCGCTGGTGTGGTTGATGACGAGGTCGGCGATCACCCGCATTCCCCGCTTGTGGGCCTCCGCCACCAGCTCCACCAGGTCGGCCAGGTCGCCGTACTCGGGCAGCACGGTGAAGAAGTCGGAGATGTCGTAGCCGCCGTCGCGCAGGGGCGACTGGTAGAAGGGCAGCAGCCACAGGCAGTCGACGCCGAGCCAGTTGAGGTAGTCGAGCTTCTCGGTGAGGCCCCGCAGGTCGCCGGTGCCGTCGTTGTTGGCGTCGTAGAAGCCCCGGGTGAGGACCTCGTAGAACACCGCTTTCTGGTACCACCGGTCCTCGCAGACGGGAGCCGTGCCCAGGGCGTCCGTCACGAGGGCGTGCCCTCCAGGCGCAGGCTGAACACGTGGGCCGCCACCCACGGGTCGAGGCGGACGTAGGCGCTCGGGCCCTCCCACGTGTACGTGGCGCCGGACAGTTCGTCGTAGGCGGTGAAGGGCCGGTTCGACGGCATGCCCAGGGCGTCGAGGTCGAGGACGACGGTGTCGTCGTGGGCCGCGTCGGGGTCGAGGTTGACGACCACCAGGACGGTGTCGGAACCGTCGGCGCTGCGCTTCGAGTAGGCCAGCATGTGGTCGTTGAACGTGCCGTGGAAGCGAATGTTGCCCAACTCGGCGAAGGCCGGATGGCGGCGGCGGATGGCGTTGAGCTGGGTGACGAAGGGCGCCAGCGAGGCGGGGTTGTCCCACTCGCGGTGCTTGACCTCGTACTTCTCGGAGTAGAGGTACTCCTCGTTGGCCTCCGAGGCGGGGGCGTTCTCGACCAGCTCGTAGCCCCCGTAGATCCCGTAGGACGGGACGAGCGTGGCCGCCAGCACCAGGCGCTGCTTGAACGCCGCCGGGGTGCCGTCGCGCAGGGGGTGGGCGAGGATGTCGGGCGTGTTGGGCCAGAAGTTGGGGCGCATGAAGTCGGCCTTGGGTCCCTGGGCCAGCTCCTCCAGGTAGTTGCGCAGCTCCCACTTGGTGGTGCGCCAGGTGAAGTACGTGTAGCTCTGGGTGAATCCCACCTCGGCCAGGGCCGCCATCACCTTGGGGCGGGTGAAGGCCTCGGCCAGGAAGAGCACGTCGGGGTGGTCGCGCTGCACCGCGGGGATGATCCACTCCCAGAACGCCAGCGGCTTGGTGTGGGGGTTGTCGACCCGGAAGATGCGCACCCCGTGGCCGATCCAGTGGTCGAGGATGTCCCGGCACGCCTGCCAGAGCGCTTCCTGTTGGCCGGGGCCGCCGTCCGGACTCACGGGCCAGAAGTTGATGGGATAGATGTCCTGGTACTTCTTGGGCGGGTTCTCGGCGTACTTGATCGACCCGTCCGGCCGGTGGTGGAACCATTCCGGGTGGTCCTTCACCCACGGATGGTCGGGCGAGCACTGGAGGGCGTAGTCGAGGGCGATCTCCATGTCGTGATCGCGCGCCACCTTCACCAGGTAGTCGAAGTCGTCGATCGTCCCCAGGCTGGGTTCGATCGCGGTGTGCCCGCCCTCGGCGCGGCCGATGGCCCACGGGCTGCCGGGGTCGTCGGGGCCCGCGTCCAATGTGTTGTTGGGTCCCTTGCGGTGGCTGACGCCGACCGGATGGATGGGCGGGAGGTAGAGGACGTCGAAGCCCATGGCCGCCACCCGGGGCACGCCGGCGTCGGCCGTCGCCCGCAGCCCGCCCTCGGAGCGGGGGAAGAGCTCGTACCACGACGAGAAGACGGCCCGCTCCCGGTCGACCCAGAGGGGGATCGGCTCCGAGGGGGTGAGGTCGACGGGATCGGGGACGGTGGCCAGGAGGTCGGCCAGGTGTGACCTGAGGGCCTCGGCCAGGCCGTTCGACCCGGTGTCGCGCGATCCGTTCCTGGTGGCGCCGGCGCGCAACGCCTCCGCCGCCTTCTCCAGGGCCCGCCCGCCCGCCTTGCCGGCGTCGGACGCGGCCACGTCGGCCGCCCGCCGCTCGAGCAGAAGCGCCCCCTCCTCCATCTCGACGGTGATGTCCTGCCCCGCTCCCTGCTTGAGGAGGACGTCCCGCCGCCAGGTGGCGAAACGGTCGGTCCACGCCTCGATGCGCAGCTCGTGGCGCCCGAGGGCGGACGGTTCCACGGTGGCCGTCCACCGGTCGTTGCCGAGCTCGGCCATGGGGGCGTAGCGCCACTTCGACTCGCCCTCCGGCCGCCACCCCACCCTCGCCGCCAGCAGGTCGTGGCCGTCCCGGAAGATGTCGGCCGAGACGGTGGTGGGCTGCCCGATCACGGCCTTGGCCGGATACCTGCCGGTGGGCGTGCGCGGGCGCGGGTCAGCGATGACGATCCGACCGGTCACCCCTCTGGTGTACCACCGTCCGCCGTCGCCGAACCCCTGCCCTCCCGTGCGGCTCGACCGTGATCCGGCCGGTTCTGGCGTCGGAACGGTCGCGAATCCCGACCCGGACGGCAGCGACTATCGGAGCACGACCGCCTGGATCTGCTCGACCGGGAAGTCCTCGATGCGCCCGACCGTCCGCAGCTCGCCGAGCGTGCCCGACTCGTCGCCGAAACTCCAGGTGGCCGTCCACCTCTCGGTGACGACCACGTCGTAGGCGCCGATGTTGATGTACTCGTGCTTGATCCTGCCGTCCGGCCACGGCCCACCCTCGGCCGGGTGCGGCCCGGTCTCGGTCCCGTCGCCCCAGTCGACGAAGTACGCACCGGTAGCCACGATCGTCAGCGGCCCGAACGGCGTGCTCGGCTCGGTGAAGGTGTGCGTGGTGGCCCCTCGGGTCTCGAGATACGCAAACAACCCGGTGATCGCCCGCCCAGGAGCGATGTACGGCTGGGGCTTGGGCAGGGGAACGTCCTGCCAAAATTCCACCGCATAGCTCTCGGGGGTCTGCGCCAGAGTCCCGCCCCCCGGCTGCGCCGGGCAAGCCGGGTACCGGGCTGAGATGTCGAATGAGGTTCGATTACTGAGAAGACCGGTGCTCTCGCCGGGCCGAACGGCCAACACGCCGCGAACAATGCAGGTCTCGCCGTTCGTACCACCGCCCGCAACGATGCGCTCATAGTGGAAATACTCCCGCTCGCCCGTGTCTGCGGACGATTCAATTCCGTCCGATTCATCCGGGTCAGGACCGACCGAAACCGTCACGATTCGACCATCGCCACATCGGACGGTGGTGGGACTCACTATCGTGCAGCGATCCGGCGGGACGCTCTCCTCTGCGCGAGAGACCTCCGCCACCGCAACCTGCGCAGCGCCGCAGAAGAGGAGCAGGCCTGCGGTCAGAAGGCTGCGCACGGGTCGGTCGGAGCGGCAAGTTCTCGTGTGAACCCCTCGTAGATGTAACCCCATGTGGTGGGGTTGTACGCGGAATGGGCGGGACTGCTGTCGGTTGGCACGAGGCTGACCCATTGATTTCTCAGCTTGTCGTTCTGTTGCTCGAACACCCCCGAGGAGTCGGCATCGACCCTCGCGAAAATGCAGTTGGGACTGACGGACAACATTTCAACGACCTTCGTAACCCGGTTTCCGGGTTGCGGTAGCTGCCCGGGGAAGCCACGAAGGAGTTGTTCCTGATAGACGTCGACCACCAACTGGAGCAATCCCTTGTCCAGGTAGATCGTCTGGAGGCGGTCGATCGCCTCGGGAGGGACGGTCTGTGTCGTGACGATCATCCGCGTCACGTCACCGACAGCCTGGTCGAGGCCCGCCAACACGCGGTTCACGTAGGCCTCGTCGATCACGGTCGGGACGGCGTAGGGGTTGGTGGTGGTCGTGGCCTGGGGAACGGTGGCCGCCGGGACGGGGGGCTCCGACGACCCCTTGCACGCCCCGAGGACAGCGACGACCGCCACCAGTCCGACTGCGAGTGAACGTCGTGATCTCCCACCCACCAGCCAGATACATATCATGGTCTTTCACACCGGCGCAAGGGTTTGCCTGAGGTAGCGTGCCCGGCCTATGAAGGCCTTTCGCAGCTTCACCGTCCGGCCCCGCCTGCCGGAAGCCCTGGCCCCCCTCCACACCCTGGCCATGAACCTCCGGTGGTCGTGGGACGAGCGCACCCAGGACCTGTTCCGGTGGGTCGACTCCGCCGCGTGGGAGTCCACCGGCCAGGACCCGGTCCGCCTCCTGGGCATGGTCGACAAGCACCGGCTCGACACCCTCGCCGCCGACCGCCCGTTTTTGTCCTTCCTGGCCGAGGTCCACGACGAGCTCCGGCGCGACAACGAGGCCCAGCGTTGGTTCCAGGGCCGCGAGAGCTCACTGCGGTCCGTGGCCTACTTCTCCCCCGAGTTCGGCATCGCCCGGGCCCTGCCGCAGTACTCGGGCGGCCTGGGCGTGCTGGCCGGCGACCACCTCAAGGCGGCCAGCGCCCTCGGCGTGCCCCTCGTCGGCGTCGGGCTCTTCTACGCCCAGGGCTACTTCCGCCAGGAGCTCAACGGGGACGGGTGGCAGGAGGAGCGCTACGTCGACCTCGACCCCCATGCCATGTCGCTGACCCCGTGCGACCAGGGCCTGGTGGAGGTCGACCTGGCCGGCACCAAGCTCTTCGCCCGGATCTGGAAGGCCCTCGTGGGCCGCATCCCCCTCTACCTCCTCGACACGTCGGTGGAAGAGAACGACGAGGTGGCGCGGGGCGTCACCGACCGCCTCTACGGCGGCGACACCGAGCACCGCCTGCGCCAGGAGATCCTCCTGGGGGTCGGGGGCGTCCGGGCCCTCGACGTGGTGGGCGAGAAGGCCCACGTCTTCCACAGCAACGAGGGCCACGCCGGGTTCCTCGGCCTCGAGCGCATCCGGCGGGCGATCGCCGGGGGACTGACGTTCGAGGAGGCGGTGGAGTCGGTGCGGGCGGGCACGGTCTTCACCACCCACACCCCGGTGCCGGCGGGAATCGACCGCTTCCCGCGCCCGCTCATGGAGCGCTACTTCAAGGCCTGGGCCGACGAGTGCGAGGTCGGCTTCGACACCCTCATGGCCCTCGGCCACGATCCCGGCGAGGCCCCCGACGCCCCTTTCAACATGGCCGTCATGGGGCTGCACCTGGCCGGGTTCAGCAACGGCGTGTCCAAGCTCCACGGGCGCGTGAGCCGCCAGATCTTCCAGCCGGTGTGGCCGGGGGTGCCCACCGACGAGCTCCCGATCGGGTCGGTCACCAACGGCGTCCACACCCGCACCTGGGCCTCGCCCGAGATGCGCGACCTGTTCGACCGCCACGTCCTGCCCGAGTGGCACCTGGCCGGTCCCGACCGGTGGGCCCGCATCGAGGACGTCGGCGACGACGAGCTGTGGCGGGCCCGCCAGCAGGCCCGGGAGCGGCTGGTGGCCTTCGCCCGGCAGCGCCTGCGCACCACCGCCCTCGGCCGGGGCATGTCGGAGGCCGACCTCACCTGGGTCGACGACGCCCTCGACCCCGGCATCCTCACCATCGGCTTCGCCCGCCGCTTCGCCCCCTACAAGCGGGCCACCCTGCTGCTCTCCCAGCCCGAGCGGCTGGCCAAGCTCCTCCTCGACGCCGATCGCCCCATGCAGCTGATCTTCGCCGGCAAGGCCCACCCGGCCGACGAGCCGGGCAAGGAGATCATCCGCCAGGTGGTGCAGTTCGCCCGCCGGCCCGACCTCCGCCACCGGGTCGCGTTCCTGGAGGACTACGACATCGGCGTGGCCCGGATGATGTACCAGGGCTGCGACGTGTGGCTGAACACCCCCCGCCGTCCCCTCGAGGCCTGCGGCACGAGCGGCGAGAAGGCGGCCCTCAACGGCGCCCTCAACTGCTCGATCCTCGACGGGTGGTGGGACGAGCTCTACGACGGCCACAACGGCTGGGCCATCCCGTCGGCCGAGACCCACGTCGACCAGGGCCTTCGCGACCACCTGGAGGCCGGCAGCCTGTTCGACCTGCTCGAGCGCCAGATCGTCCCCCTCTTCTACGAGGCCAACCCGGGTCGCCCGCCGAGCCGGTGGCTGAGCCGGGTGCGGCGGTCGCTGCGCACGCTGGGCCCGGCCGTCACCGCCAGCCGCATGGTGCGCGACTACGTGGAGTCCATGTACGAGCCGGCGGCGGCCCACGGCGAGGCCCTGGCCGCCGACGACCACGCCCGGGCCAAGGCCCTGGCCGCCTGGAAGCAGCGGGTGCTGTCGATGTGGAGCACGGTGGCGGTGGAGAAGGTCGACGACGAGGCCGACACGGCCGACCTGGGCGGAGCCCGCACCGTGACCGCGATCGCCGACCTCGGCCACCTCGGGCCCCAGGACGTCCAGGTGCAACTGGTGCACGGGCCGGTGGGCAACACCGACGAGATCATCGAGCCGGCCACCGCCCCGATGCACCTGGTCGTACCGGCCGACACCGGGGCGAGCGGCAGCGGGGCCGCCGGGCACCATCGCTACGAGGGCACGTTCACGTGCGACCGTCCCGGCCGCTACGGGTTTACTGTGCGGGTGGTGCCCTCCCACCCCGACCTCCTCACCTGGGCCGAGCTCGGTCGCATGGCGGTCGCCTGAGCAGGCTGACAGCACACGGCAGCCCCCCCTCCGCGCCACGCGGTCCTTCGACCCACCGGCTCCCCGCGACCGCCCGATGGGCGCGGGCCACCGTCGCGGTTCTCGCGCCCGCCCTCGTCGCCCTTGCCGGGTGCGCCGGCGACCCTGACGCGCCGCCGGCCCGGATGGGGTCGGGGTCGCTGGGCAGCAGCGCCACGACGGCAGACACCGTCGCCATCACCCCGGGCCCGGTCGCCACCACCACGCCGGAGCCCCTCGACCCGGCCCTCGAGGACCTGGTGGCGGGGGCGGGGATGACCGATCTCGGACGCCAGCTCTTCCTGTCGGCGACGCCGACCGTGGAGGACCCGGCCACCCTGGTCCAGAGCTGCGCCGCGGTCGACGCCACGGCCGGCCCCGACGGAGCGCACACCTTCGGATGCCTGATCGACGGTCAGATCCACCTTCGCTCGTTCCCCCCCGAGGTGCAGGACCTCGTCTACGTGGTGGCCGTCCACGAGCTGCTGCACGTGGTCTACGGCCGGCTCACCCGCGCCGAGCGGGCCAGCCTCATCCCCGAGCTGGAAGCCGTCCGGCAGGGCAACGCCGTCCTCGAGGAGCGCCTCGAGGTCTACGCCGCCGTCGCCGAGGACACGCCCAACGAGGTGCACTCACTCCTCGGCAGTGAGTTCGCCGACCTAACGCCCGTCCTCGAGGCGCACTACGCCCGGTATTTCGACCGGGCCCGGGTGCTCGACGTGTTCCAACGCACGCTGGGCGACCGCGAGGACGAGATCCGGGCCCTGAAGGTTTCGATCGAGTCGATGGAGGCCCGCCTCGACGCCATCCAGGCCCAGCTCGACGCCCAGGAGGCGGTGGGCGATATCGAGGGCTTCAACGCCAACGTGGCCACCTTCAACGCCCTGGTGGCCGAGCACAACGCCGCCGTGCGGCGGGTGAACACCCTGGTCGACGAGGACAACCGCCTCACCGGCTGAGGGGTGAGCCTCAGTGCGTGAGGTTGAAGAGCTCCGGCTCCTCGCCCACCGACTTCACCGCGGTGACGCCGGGGACGCGGTCCTTGAGGATGCGCTCGATGCCGGCCTTGAGTGTCATCGTCGACGCCGGGCAGCTGCCGCAGGCGCCGACCAGCTCCACCTCGACCACGCCCGTCTCCTCGTCGACGCCGACGAGCGACATGTCGCCACCGTCGGACTGCAGCACGGGACGGATGGCCTCGATGGCCTCCAACACCTGGTCACGCATCATCTGGGCCTCCGTCGACATCGTTCGATCCTACCAACGCCCGTCGGCCCCTCTCCCTTCCCGTCCGGGTGGGGACGGCATCCGAGCGGCCGGTAGGCTCCGGCGGCCGTGGCCCGTGTCGTCGCCCGCACCGTCGTCGACCGGGCGGGCCTGGAGGCTTGGCTGCGGCCCCGCACCGACCTCCTGGTGGAGGAGGCCACGGGTGACGGCGCCTTCCGGGCCCGGGAAGGTCCTTTCGAGCGCTACGAGCGCCGGGTGGAGACGGCCCCTGTCGAGACGGGGCCGGTGGAGACGGGGCCGGTGGAGACGGGGCCGGTGGAGTCTGGGCCTGTCGAGACGGGGCCGGTGGAGTCTGGGCCGGTGGCCGGCGGCGACGGGGAGCCCACTTACCAGGTGACCCAGACCGTCGAGTTCCGCCTGGCCATCCCCTACTTCCGCTTCCTCTTCACCCCGCTGGTGCGCTCCGCCCTGGCCCGGCCGGGCCGGGACCGGGCGCCGTGGTGGGCGTCTCCCGAGCACCTCGACGAGGGTGCCGCCAATGCCCTCGGCACCCTGGCCATCCTGGCCGTGGTCTTCGGCTACCTCAACACCCTGTTCACCCAGACGATCCCGTTCGCCGCCGAGGAGTTCGGCGCCGGCAACAGCGCCCAGGGGGTTGCCGGCAGCCTGGTGCGCATCGGAGGGCTGATCGCCCTCGTCATCGTCGCCGCCGCCGACCGTCGGGGCCGCCGTCGGGTCATCCTGGCCGCGGCCGGCGCCGGATGCGTGCTCGCCGTCACCGGCGCCCTGGCCCCGTCGCTCGGATGGCTGACCGCCAGCCAGATGCTGGCCCGGGCCTTCGCCAGCGCTCTGCTGATCCTCGTCGGCATCGTGGCCGTGGAGGAGATGCCGGCCGGGTCCCGGGCCTACGCGGTCAGCCTGCTGGCCATGGCCGGGGGGCTGGGCGCCGGCGTGTGCGTCACCGCCCTCAACCTGGCCGACATCGGGCCCCGGGGCTGGCGGCTGCTCTACGTCCTCCCCCTCCTGGCGCTGCCCGCCGTCACCAGCACCCGGCACCACCTCCGGGAGAGCCGCCGGTACCTGGTCCCCCATGCCCGGGTCCCCATCGCCGGCCACGGGGGGCGCCTACTGCTGCTGGCCGTCTCCGGGCTTCTGCTCAACATCTTCCTGGCCCCCCAGTCGCAGTTCAGCAACCGCTTCCTACGCTCCGAGCAGGGCTTCAGCGGCGGTCGCATCGGGCTGTTCTCGATCGTCATCGGGACGCCCGCGGCCATCGGCATCGTGGCCGGGGGACGGATCGCCGACGTGCGGGGCCGGCGCATCGTCGCCGCGGTCGCCCTGGTGGGAGGCACCGCCGGCACGCTGGCGTTCTTCCACTCCGGTGGCGCGCCCATGTGGGTCTGGGCGACGGTCGGCAGCGTCCTGTCGGCCGCCTCCATCCCCGCCCTCGGCGTCTACGGCCCGGAGCTGTTCCCCACCGGGCTGCGGGGCAAGGCCAACGGCCTGGTGGCGGTGACGGCCCTGGTCGGGAGCGCCATCGGGCTGACCGCGGCGGGCGTCATGTCCGACCGGTTCGGGTCCATCGGACCGGCCATGGCCGTGCTGTCCGCCAGCCCCATCCTCCTCGCCGTGCTGGTGCTGGTGGCCTACCCGGAGACGGCCCATCGCCAGCTCGAGGAGCTCAACCCCGAGGACCGGCCGCCGCCCGCGAGCGACCCGGAAGGCTCGTCACCCAGGCCCTGACGGCGCCGGCCACTACGGAGTCGCGGCCCCGCAGGCCGTGGTCGCCACCCTCGATCCACACGTGGGTGACCGGGCCGAGGATGGTTGCGGTCGCCGCCTCCAGTTCCGCCGGGGTGCCGAACGAATCCCTGGTCCCGGACACGAAGAGGCAGGGGACGGCGATTCGGGGCAGGTGCTCGGTGCGGGACTTCTCGGGCCGGCCGGGCGGGTGGAGGGGGTAGCTCACGAGCACCAGGGCCAGGGCGGGCAGCCCTTCGGCCACCGCCATGGAACACATCCGCCCGCCGAAGGACCGTCCGCCGAGGACGAGGCGGTCGGGGGCCAGCCCGGTGCGGGCGGCGAGGGCGGCGGCCCCCTCCCCCACCAGGCCCAGCACGGCCGCCGTCGACTTGCGCGACGGGAGGTCGATGCGGTCGACCGGCACTCCTACCGGGCGGAGGCCGTCCTCGATGGCGACCAGGGACGGATGGTCGCGGGTGGCGCTGGCGCCGGGGGCGAGTAGCAGGGCCCGGTCGGCATCGGACGGTGGGGTCGTGGTCATGGCAGGAGGATGCGACGGGCCTCGGTGAGCTCGAGGATGCGCTGGCCGGCGCCCTCGTTCTCGGCCCCGTGGTCGGGGTGCGACTCCCGCAGGAGCGACCGGAAGCGGCGGACGACCTCGTCGCGGTCGGGATCGCTCTCCGGCCCGAAGCCCAACACCTGGCGGGCCCACCGCTCGTCGGTTGCGAACCGCCGCCACGACACCGGAGGCAGGCTGCTGAGGTCGGACAGGTGGTCGATCAGCTCCCGGCCGAGGGGCCCTGTCCACTGGGCCGCCTTGCGTATGGCGAGGAAGACGGCGGGGCGGGAGCTCTCGTGCATCCGCCCCGCGGCGTACACCGCGCCCAGCAGCTGGGGCACGGAACGACCCTGGCCCGAGATCTGGAACTCGGACGCCTGGTCGGCGGTGCCGGTGAGCTTGTGGAGGGTGCGGTCGAGGCCCACGATGTCGTTCTGGAACCGGTGCCGCAGCCGGGGCTGCTCAATCGTCCCCCCGGCGGCCACCTCGTCGACCAGGACGAGGAACTCGAGGCGCATCTCGGCGTCGAGGTCGTCGAGGTGGGCGGCCACGATGCCGCCGAGCAGGACGCCGCCGTAGCCGGGTGCGGGGTCGGTGGGCAGCCAGAGCTGGCCGAGCGCCACCCGGCGGGTGGGCGCCACGGCGCGCGAATGCCGGACCTCGAGCTCTGCCAGCAGCACGGGTGCAGGCTAGAGGGTGCGCCGAGCCCGGATCGTGCGCCGCCACCAAGCGAACCGGTGACAGTTCGCCCGCTCCTGACCGGGCGAAGTGTCACCAGTTCGAGCCAGGCCCGGCGCCGGCCTACACGTAGGGGCGGAGGGCGTCACGGAGGGTGCGGGCCTCGCGCGCCACGGCCACGTCGTCGGCCTCCGACTCGACCGCCTCCACGGCGGCCGAGGCCAGCTCCTGGATCTGCAGCCACGCCACCGGCTCGAAGCCGTAGGGCGGACGCGAGTCCTGCACGACCCGGGAGGCCGCCAGCAACGCCTCGGCCACCCTTCCGTCGTCCGGCCGCTGGATGAGCCGGTCGGCGGCCACGAACAGGTCGCCCATGGCGGCCTGGGCCTGCTCGCCGCCGTCCTCGTCCTCGTCATCGCCCTCGTCGCCGTCGCCGCCGTCGTCGTCGTCATCGTCGTCATCATCATCGTCGTCGTCGTCGTCGTCATCATCGTCGTCATCGTCGTCGTCGAAGTCGCCGTCGAAACCCTCGTCGTCGCCGGCGGTCGGCCCCCGGCGGCCGCCCGCGCCCGCTCCCGCCGGCGCACGGTCCTGCGACTCCATGTCGTCGAGCAGGACGTCGACCTGCTCCTCGTCGCTCGGGTTCACCACGAGGGTCAGGCCCGGCTCCCACCGGAAGGCGATGGCCCGTTCCCGCAGGCCGGCCGACAGCCGGCCCCGTTCGGCCGCGGACCACTCCTCGAGCTCGAAGCCGACGTCGTCCTCGTCCGCCCCTTCCGCCAGTGTCGGCTCGGGCGGATCGACAACCGACAGCCTGCAGTCGCGGCACCGCGTGTCGCCGACGCCGTACTCCGCGCCGCACCACGGGCAGCAGGCCACGGTCACGCCGGCATCCGCTCCCGGAAAGTCACCTGCGCAGGCTATCGGGGGTCCTCCCGCACCGCAGAGGAGGGCCGACGGGCCCGGGTAATGTCCGTCGCCATGGACTCCTCCTCTGCCCCCCGAACGATCGCCATGCTCGTCGGCGGCGGTCCCGCACCCGGCCTCAACGGCGTCATCAACTCGGTCACCCTCAGCGCCCGGGCCCGGGGCTGGCGGGTGCTGGGTGTGCCCAAGGGCTTCTCCCAGCTCATGGTGGGTGACGTGTCCGGCGTCCGGGAGCTCACCGAGGCCGACGTGGCCGGCATCGAGACCAGGGGCGGCAGCGTCCTGTTCACCGCCCGGGCCAACCCCACCAAGAAGCAGGACGACCTCGACGCGGTGGTGTCCGCCCTCACCAAGCTCGAGGTCACCGACCTGGTCACCCTCGGCGGCGACGACACCGCCTCCAGCGCGGTGAAGGTGGCGGCCGCCGCCGGCGGGAACATGCGGGCCGTCCACGTCCCCAAGACGATCGACAACGACCTCCCCCTGCCGCTGGAGGCGCCCACCTTCGGCTACGAGACGGCCAAGTACTGGGGCGCCGAGCTGCTCAAGAACCTCCTGGCCGACGCCAAGACCACCAGCCGCTGGTACCTGGTGACGGCCATGGGCCGCTCCGCCGGACACCTGGCGGTGGCCATGGCCATCGGTTCGGGGTCCCACCTGGTGTCGATCCAGGAGGAGTTCCCGCCCGGCGCGATCACCGTGTCCGACATCGCCGATCTGGTCGAGGCGGCCATCCTCAAGCGCATGGCGGCGGGCGAGGGCTGGGGCCTGGCCGTGCTGGCCGAGGGACTGCTCGACCAGATGCCGGAGGAGGAGATGGCCCAGTACGTCACCGAGTTCGACGAGCACGGCCACCCCCGCCTGTCCGAGATCGACCTCGGTCGGGTCGTGCGCGACGTGGTGGCCGCCCGCTTCAAGGAGCGGGGGGTGAAGATGGCGTTCATCACCAAGATCATCGGCTACGAGCTGCGCTGCGCCGACCCGATCGCGTTCGACGTCCAGTACACCCGCACCCTCGGCTACGGCGCGGTGGAGTTCCTGGCCCACGGCTCGGGCAACGCCCTGATCTCGCTGCAGGCGGGCAAGCTCGTCCCCATCCCGTTCGAGGACCTCCAGGACCCGGCCACGGGCAAGGTCCGGGTGCGCAAGGTCGCCGTCGACGGGGGGACGTGGCAGGCGGCGCTGGCCCTGCAGTCCCGCCTGCGGCCGGGCGACCTCGAGGGCACCAACCTCGACGCCCTGGCCGCCGCGTCCAAGGAGGACGCCCCCGCCCTCGCCGCCCGCTTCGCCCGCCTGGTCGGCTCGGGCTAGCTGGCGTCCGGATCGAGGACGGCGCGCAACCCGGCCGGGGTCAGCCGGGAGAGCAGGTTGACCGCCCGTTGCTCGGCCCGGTGGCGCTCGTCGGCGGTCGCCTGGGCCTGGAGGGCACGGCCGGTCCAGTCCACCCGCAGCGCCATGCGGGCCGCCTCCACCTCCGCCAGCCGGAGGACGGCGCCCCCGGAGGACACCGACGACGACCACAGCAGCGGGCTCTTGGCCGCCCGTTCCGACGTCGCCGACGGGGGGACGTCGAAGCGCCGCAGCTCCCCCGTGGCCAGCAGGATGCGGGGGTTGGTGGCCTGCTGGCCGCCGAAGAAGGCGGGCGCGGCGGCCAGGGCGTCGGCCACCCACTGGTCGAGGAACGGCTTGGGATTGACCGCCCCGCCACCGCCGGGGCGGATCTCGAAGTGGACGTGGGGGGGCCCGCCGCTGGCATTGCCCGTGTCGCCGTTGAAACCGACCACCGTGCCCTGGGCGACGGAGTCGCCGGTGGACAGATCGGGCGCGAACCCCCCGAGATGGGTCATGTAGTAGTAGGTGCCGTCGGCGGTGGTGACGTACGCCGACTTCCCGCCCACGGCCTCGTCGGTGTACTGGAGCACCCCGTCGGCCGGTGCGCGCACCGGCGTGCCGAAGGCGGCCCAGATGTCGGTGCCCTGGTGGAGGTGGGGCGTCGGGTTGTAACGGGGGTCGTGGAAGTCGTCGCTCCACGTGGCCAGCCCGGCCAGCGGAAACCTCCCCATCCCGAGCGTGAACGCCTCGGTCTCGCTGAAGCCGAGGGCGGTGAGGGGACGGAGGGCGTCGAGGAGCTCGGCCGTGCTGCTGTCGCCCGAGCGCACGCGGTCGTCGAGGACGAGCGCCACCGCGTCGTCGCCCATCTTGGGACGGGGACCGGTGTCACCCCCGTCGCCACCGTCGCCGCCGTCGCCGGGTGGTGGTGCGTCCGACGGCGTCGTGGTCGTGGTCTCCACCGGCGCCGGGCCGGGGTCGGTCGGGACCGTGTTCTCGGGCGGCGGCGACGGGGGGCGGCGGGGGCGGCGGGGGCGGCGGCTCGGGGACGGGCAGCGTCGGCTGGGTCGTCGCCACCGCCATCGTCGTGGTCGTCTGGGGCGGCTCGGTGACCGTCGGGGACGTCTGCGACGCCAGCGGGACCTGCGCGCCGACCGGTGCCACGGGACCCATGGCCACCACCGCCCCCAGCAGGACGGCCACCGCCAACGCGGCCACCAGAGAACGACGCTCGGACATGTTGGGCTCCTGCACCCGCGGTGCCGGCCTCCACCCTACCCTTCGCCGGCGTGGCGCCACACCCCGCGCTTGGCCGCCCACGAGTCGAAGGCGGCCACCAGGTGGTCGTCCGTGCCGAGGTCGTGCTCGCCGTCGGCGACGACGACGTCGGTGAGCTGGGCTGTCCGCCCGTCGGCCCACCCGCGGGCCACGCCCACCACCTGCCCGTCCCGGCGGGCGGTGACGGTGACCGGCTCCCGCCGGTCGCGCAGGAACACGTCCGCCGACGGATCCCCATGGTCGGTGACCGTCAGCTCCACCGGGATGCCGCCCCGCCCGATGACCGCCGGCGGTCCGAACCCGAAGTCGGCGATCGGGCCCCACACCCGGCCTGCGCCCTCCTCGAGGAGGTGCATCCGGTCGAAGTCGATGGCGACGTGGTAGGCGGAGAGCGCCTTCTGGGCGGCGACGATGCGCTCGGGCGACATCTCGTCGGCCACGGTGACGTGGGGCACGTACGGCCACGTGAGCGGGCGGGCGAACGGGTCGCGGAACACCCGGTCGCGCACCACCGCCACTTGGTCGGCCCCCGCGCTCACCGGGAGGTAGAGCACCGGGTTGTCGGGCAGGAAGGTGGTGGGCGCACCGAGCTCGATCCGGAAGGGCCGGGTGGCCGCCGCCGCCCCCCGGAGCACGGCGAGGGCGTCGTCGAGCCGGTCCTCCCGGACGTTGACCGGCGGCACGAGCGTGAGATGGGCCGGCACCCGCCCGTAGGTGCCGTCGCCCACCGCCCGCCGGAGCGCGTCGATCTCGCGGTCGACCGGCGCCGGGACGAGCAGCACCACACCCAGCCGAAATCGCGACATCCCTTCAGGCTGCCACGGCCAGTTGGTCGAGCACGTCGTCGGGGCGATCGCGGATGTCGGCCCACGTGAACCGGAGGATCCGCCAGCCCAGTCCGACGAGCAGGTTGCTCTTCGTGCAGTTGCGCTGGACGTCGGCCGACGCCGAGTGGAACGCCGCCCCGTCCACCTCGATGCCGAGGAGCCTGTCGGGGTAGGCGAAGTCGAGCCGGACACCCCCCACCGGGAACTGCCGAACCGGAGCCGGCAACCCTCCCCGCCGGAGCAGTCGCACCATCCTGTCCTCGAGCACGCTCTCGGTGGCCGCCACCCCAGGCCCTCGCCCCTCCAGTACCCGCCGCAGGGCGCCGGACCCGGATCGCCCCGGTCCTCCCAACCGCTCGAGGGTGTCAGCCAGACGGCCGGGCGTGGTGAGCCGCCGGAATACCGCATCCTCCACCGCGGACTCGAGCGTGGCCGCGCCCACGACCGCCCCCAGGGCCAGCAGCGTCGTTGCCGGCGTGGTGACAGGAATGCCCCGACGCACGACGAGATCAGCCGCCCCGGTGCGGTGGACGACCACCTCGGTGAGACTCGGCCGCCGGCTGGCCGGCACCGTGATCTCCACCGGGGCCGACTCGATCCCCCGAAAGCCCCAGATCAGCGCCGCGCAGCGGTGCGACGCCCCCGCCCCCCGCCCCGCCGACATGCACGCGGCGAGAACCCGCTGCTCCCAAGTCACGGGGGACCCCGCCAGGCGGAAGACGTTGGGCTGCATGCGCAAGTAGATGCCGCCGGCGGCGCGGGCCTGGAACTGGCGCACGGTCATCCCGAGGTCGAGCGCCTGGTCGCGATGGATCAGGCTTCGCTGCCGAGCAGCCATCTTCGCCACTGCGATGTCGAGCGGGCCCACGCCGAAAAGTGAACCACGCCCCTGCGACAACGGCTCTTTGGCGGAATATGTACCTCAGAGGTACATATTCCGCCAGAGACCGAGGAGGTTCCGCTCAGCGGCTCCCGCGGTCGGCGGCGGCGAGGCGGGCGTTGGCCCGGCGGAGGGCGGCCTCGGCCTCGGTGTCGTCCATGTCGGACTCCTTGCGCTCGGCGGCCTCCTTGGCCCGGCGGGCGCGCTCGACGTCGATCTGGCTGGCCAGCTCGGCCACGTCGGACAGGACGATCACCCGGTTGTCCCGCACCTCCACGAACCCCCCGTGGACGGCCGCCACCTCTTCGCCGGACGAGGTCTTGATCCGCACCAGGCCCTCACCGAGCGCGCCCAGGAAGGGGGCGTGGCCCGACAGGAACGCGATCTCGCCCCCGTCGACCGTGCGGCACACGACCATCTCCGCTTCACCCGAGTACAGGATCCGCTCCGGGGACACCAGCTCGACGTGCACTAGGCGGCGTCTTCCTTCTTCTCGTCCTTCGACAGCGACTTGGCCTTCTCGAGCACCGAGTCGGCGCCTCCGACGTTGTAAAAGGCCTGCTCAGGGATATCGTCGAGGTCGCCGTTGACCAACTTCTCGAAGGACTCGACCGTCTCCGCGACCGGGACGTTGATGCCCTTGACGCCGGTGAACTGCTCCGCCACGTAGAACGGCTGGGACAGGAACTTCTGCACCTTGCGGGCCCGCTGGACGATGACCTTGTCCTCCTCGGCCAGCTCGTCGAGGCCCAGGATGGCGATGATGTCCTGCAGCTCCTTGTAACGCTGCAGCACCTCCTGCACCCGGCGGGCGACGGCGTAGTGGCGCTCCCCCACGACTTCGGGCGTCAGGATGCGGGAGGTCGAGGCCAGCGGGTCGACCGCCGGGTAGATGCCCAGCGACGCGATCTGGCGGGAAAGCTCGGTGGTCGCGTCGAGGTGGGTGAAGGTGGTGAAGGGGGCGGGGTCGGTGTAGTCGTCGGCGGGTACGTACACCGCCTGCAGCGAGGTGATCGACCGTCCCTTGGTGGACGTGATCCGCTCCTGCAACTCGCCCATCTCGTCGGCGAGCGTCGGCTGGTACCCCACGGCCGACGGCATGCGGCCCAACAGCGTGGACACCTCGGAACCCGCCTGCACGAACCGGAAGATGTTGTCGACGAACAACAGGACGTCCTGGTGCTCCTCGTCCCGGAAGTACTCCGCCATCGTCAACGCGGACAAGGCGACCCGCAACCGGACGCCCGGCGGCTCGTCCATCTGGCCGTACACCAGGGCCGCCTTCTCGATGACGCCCGTCTCCTGCATCTCCAGCCAGAGGTCGTTGCCCTCCCGGGTGCGCTCGCCCACGCCGGCGAACACCGACACGCCACCGTGCTGCTCGGCGACCCGGCGGATCATCTCCTGGATGATGACGGTCTTGCCCACGCCGGCCCCGCCGAACAGGCCGATCTTGCCGCCCTTCACGTAGGGCGCCAGCAGGTCGATCACCTTGATGCCGGTCTCGAACATCTCCGATCGGGGCTCGAGGTCGGCGAACGGAGGCGACGGGCGGTGGATGTCCCAGTGGGCCTTGATGCCCTCGGTGACGGGCTCGCCGTTGGTGTCCAGCGGCTCGCCGATGACGTTGAACACGTGGCCGAGCACGCCCGGCCCCACCGGCACGGTGATGCCGTGCCCGGTGTTGTGGACGACGCTTCCCCGCCGCAGGCCGTCGGTGGGCTTCATGCAGATGGCCCGGACCCGGCTGTCGCCGATGTGCTGGGCCACCTCGGCCGTGATGACGATGGTCTTGCCGTCGACCTCGACTTCCATGGTGACGGCGTAGTTGATCTCCGGCAGGTTCCCGGGGGGGAACTCGACGTCGACGACGGGGCCGGCGATGGCGACGACATGCCCGTCCTTCGACGACTCGCCGTTGGTGGACGAGGGCACTATGCCGGCGACCAGTCCGGACGCGGCGGAGGGAGCGGGGGTTTCGGTGGTGTCACTCATCAGCGAGCTCCTGATTGATCGAGGATGTCGAGGAACACGTCGCGGCTGACGACGGTGTCGACGAAGTAGTCGGGCTTGCCCTTGGTGCGGGCCGTGCGGAGGGCCTCGGCGCCGCCCACGATCTCCATGATCTCGGTCGTGATGCCGGCCTGGCGGACCTTGTTGGCCACGATCGACAGGCGCTTGATCAGCTCCTCGGCGTTGTCGGTGGCCGACTTCATGGCCCGCTGGCGGGCGGCCTGCTCGCTGGCGGCGGCGTCGAGGAGGGCGGCGAAGATGCGGCCCTCGATGTAGCGGGGGACGAGGCGCTCGAGGATGCGGCCCGGCTCCGGCTCGAACTCGTAGTCGGCCCGTGAGCCGGACTTCTCGTCGGAAGGGGAGGACCCGCCCGCCACCTTCGCCACGTCGAGCGGCAGGAGGCGGACGACGTCGACCTTCTGCGAGCCCATCGACAGGAACCGGGTGTAGACGAGGTTGACCTGGTCGACCTCGCCCTCCTCGAACCGCTTGATCTGGCCGGCGGCGAGCTCGCGGGCGTCCTCATAGGACGGCTTCTCGCTGAACCCGGTGAGCGCCTCGTCGATCTTGAAGCCGCGGTAGCGGAAGTAGCCCTCGGCCTTCTTGCCGGCGGTGGTGAGGGAGTAGCCGTGGCCCTTGTCGCGGGCGGCCACGATCTCGCGCTCGCCCCGGCGGATGACGGTGGAGTTGTAGGCACCGGCCAGGCCCCGGTCGGCGGAGATGACCACGAAGCCCACGTTCTCGACGTCGCGCTGCTTGAGCAGGGGGTGGTCGAGCCCCGATCCGCCGGAGGCCAGGTTGCGCATGACCTCGGTGATCTGCTCGGCGTAGGGCCGGGCCGCGGCGACCCGCGTCTGGGCCTTGACGATCCGGCTGGCGGCGATCAGCTCCATGGCCCGCGTGATCTTCTTGGTCGACTGGACGGTCTTGATCCGCCTCCGGAGGATTCGCTCCTGGCCGCTCGCCATCGGCTACCCCTTCGGCTTCTCGGCGGCCTTCGCCTCGGCGCCCTTGGCCTCGGCGCCCTTGGCCTCGCCGCCGGCCTTGCCATCGCCGGCCGCGGCCTTGGCGCCACCCTTGTCGTCCTTCCCGCCGCCCTTGTCGCCCGCCACGAACCGGGACTTGAAGGCGTTGATGGCCTCGTCGAGCTTGGCCGTGTCGGGCAGCTTGCCCGAGCTCTTGATCTCGCCCAGGAGGTCGCTGTACCGGCTGCGGAACTCCTCCAGCAGCTCCCGCTCGAAGCGGCTGACGTCCTTGAGGTCGGCGTCGTCGAGGAACCCCTTGGTGCCGGCGTAGAGCGACACCACCTGCTCCTCCATCGGCATGGGCGAGTGCAGTCCCTGCTTGAGCAGCTCGGTGAGCTTGTAGCCCCGGTCGAGCTGCGCCCGCGACACGGCGTCGAGCTCGGACCCGAAGGAGGCGAACGCCTCCAGCTCGCGGAACTGGGCCAGGTCGAGCTTGAGCGTGCCGGCCACCGCCTTCATGGCCTTGGTCTGGGCGCTACCACCCACCCGGGACACGGAGATGCCCACGTCGACCGCGGGACGCACCCCCGAGCGGAAGAGGTCGGTCTGCAGGTAGATCTGCCCGTCGGTGATCGAGATCACGTTGGTCGGGATGTAGGCGGAGACGTCGCCTTCCTTGGTCTCGATGACCGGCAACGCGGTGAGCGAGCCGCCACCGAGCGATTCGCCCAGCTTGGCCGAGCGCTCCAGCAGGCGGCTGTGGAGGTAGAAGACGTCGCCCGGATAGGCCTCACGTCCCGGAGGGCGGCGCAGCAGCAGCGAGAGCTGACGGTAGGCCTCGGCCTGCTTGGACAGGTCGTCGTAGACGATGAGGGCGTGCTCGCCGTTGTCCATCCAGTGCTGGCCCATGGCCGCGCCCGAGTAGGGGGCGAGGTACTTGTAGGGGGCGGGGTCGGACGCGGGGGCGGTGACGACCACGGTGTAGTCGAGCGCACCCGCCTCCTCCAGGGTGGCGACCACCTCGGCCACGGTGGAGCCCTTCTGGCCGATGGCGACGTAGATGCACTTCACCCCCTGGCCCTTCTGGTTGATGATCGTGTCGACGCAGACCGCGGTCTTGCCCGTCTTGCGGTCGCCGATGACCAGCTCGCGCTGGCCGCGACCCACCGGGGTCATGGCGTCGATGGCCTTGATTCCGGTCTGGAGGGGCTCCTTCACCGGCTGGCGGTCGACGACGCCGGGGGCCTGCACCTCGAGGCGGCGGCTCACGGTGGACGTGATGTCGCCCTTGCCGTCGAGGGGCTGGCCGAGGGGGTTGACGACGCGGCCCAGCAGGCCGTCGCCGACGGGGACGGACAGGATTCGGCCGGTGGCGGTGACCGCCTGGCCCTCCTCGATCGAGCCCATCTCGCCCAGGACGACGGCGCCGATCGACTCCTCGTCGAGGTTCAGGGCCAGCCCGAGGGTGCCCCCCTCGAACTCGAGCAGCTCGTTGACGGCGGTGTTGGGCAGGCCGGAGATGCGGGCGATACCGTCGCCGACCTCGATGATGTGACCCACCCGCTGCGTGTCGAGCGAGGGCTTGAAGCCCTCCAGGTGCTTGCGCAGGACGGCGGTGATGTCGCCCGCCTCGAGGTCGAAGTCGAAGCTCGGGACAGTCGTGTCGGTCATATGGCTTCCTTGAGGAGCTCGAGGCGATGGCGGACGGTGCCGTCGATCACGATGTCGCCCACCCGGGCGACGATGCCGCCCAGCACCGACGGATCGACGATCACCCGCAGGTCGACAGGCTGGCCCAGCATGGTGCCGAGGGCCTCCGACAACCGCTTGCGCTGGTCGTCGTCGAGGGGGATGGCGGAGCGGACCTCGGCCACCGACCTCGACTTCTCGGCCGCCACGAGCGCCAGGAGGGCGGTGGTGATCTCCGGCAGCTCGCGGATCCGGCCCACCCCGACCAGGTACGACACCATGTGGGTGGTGAGGCGCGACGCCCGGTCCCCGAGCAGCTCCTCGACGGCGGCCTGACGCTTCTCGGCCGGCAGGGACGCGTTCCCCAGCGAGTCGCGCAGGGCCTCCGACCGCTCGAGCAGGCTGGAGAACCGGTGGAGCTCGTCGCTCACCCGGTCGACCGAGTCCTCGGCCACGGCCATGGCGAAGAGGCCGGCCGCGTACCCTTCGTGCCGTTTGGTCATGAGCCGGCGGGCTGCCGGGAGGCCTGCTCGATGAAGCTCTCGATCAGGGCCATGTTGGTGTCGCGGTCGAGGTTGCGCTCCACGACCTTCTCGGCCAGCTCGATGGAGAGGCGGGCCACCTCGGTGCGCAGGTTGGCCTTGACCCGGTCGACGTGGGTGGTGATGTCGGCCATGGCCCGCTCGCGGATCTCGGCCACCTCGGCCTCGGCCTGCTTGCGCAGCTCCTGGCGCACCCGGTCGGCGTCCTGCCGGGCGGACTCGATGATGCGGGCCGCCTCACCCTTGGCGTCGGCCAGCTGGGTGCGGTACTCGTCGAGGACGGTGTCGGCGTCGGCCTTGGCCTTGTCCGCCTCGTCCAGGGTCTTGCGGATCTTGTCGGCCCGGGCGTCCATGCCCTTCTTGACCGCGGGGAAGCCCTTCTTGACCATGAAGAAGAGGAGGATGAGGAACGACAGGGCGCCCCAGATCACCTCGTTCATAGCCGGCAGGATGGGGTTGACCTTCTCCTCGGCCTCGGCCGCGTGCTCCCCGGCCTCCTGGGCGAAGACGAGGGCGGTGGCGAGCATCGACCCGGCAATCATGATGGGCCGCTCCTACGCGAACTTCAGGAGGATGAAGACGACGAACCCGATGAGGGCCAGCGCTTCGGTGAAGGCGATGCCGAGGAACATGGTGGTGCGCACCATGCCGGCGGCCTCGGGCTGGCGGGCCATCGCGGTGATGGCGTTGCCGACCACGATGCCGATCCCGATGCCGGGGCCGATGGCCGCAGTGCCGTAGCCGATACCGGCCCCGATGGCGCTGAGCCCACTGAGGAACTCATCGGGTGCGGTTTGTGCGAGGAGCGAGACGTCGAACAAGGGGGGCCCTCCTAGTGCTCTGCGTGCATGGCGCCGCCGATGTACACGGCGGTGAGAATGGTGAAGATGAACGCCTGCAGCCCGGCGACGAGGATCTCGAAGCCCGTGAGCAGGATCAGCATGATGAACGGCAGCGGCAGGATGACGGCCAGCAGCGTCTTGCTGAACAGGGCGGCCGACAGCACCGCGAACGTGACCAGCAACAGGTGGCCGGCCAGCATGTTGGCGAAGAGACGGACGGCCAGAGAGAAGGGCCGCACGACGAAGGTGGAGATGAACTCGATGAGCGCCACCAGGGGCAGGATCCCCTTGGGGACGCCGGGGGGCATGACCACCGACTTGAGGTAGCCACCGACGCCCTGGTGCTTGATCCCGACGATGTTGTAGATGCACCACACCACGACGGCCAGGAAGATGGGCAGCGCCATGCGGGCGCTCACCGGGAACTGGATGCCGGGGACGACCTCGAACAGGTTGGTCACGAAGATGAAGAAGAACATCGTCGTGAGGAAGGGGGCCCAGCCCATGCCCTCCTTGCCCATCGTCTGCAGGATGATGTCCTTCTGCACGAACTCGATGCCGGACTCGGCCACGTGCTGGATGCCCGACGGGACCAGGTTGCCCGACTTGGCCTTGCGCCCGGCGAGCAGGAAGACCGCCATCACGATGATCACGCCGGCCCACATGAGCAGGACGACCTTGTTGACCTCGAACGGGGTGCCCTTGAGGAACAGGCCTTCCCACTCGACGAGCTCGCCGATGGGCGGGAAGTGAAGTTCGGCCAGGATCGTCATCGTCCCTTTCCTGCGTCTTTGCGGGCCGGCGGCCGTGTCTTGGGGGCGGGGGGCTTGAGCGCCGGGAAGGCCAGGGAGGCGGAGATGTGGCGGGTCTCCCAGATGAGCAGCCCGAGGTGGGTGACCACCAGGGTGAGGGAGAGTGCGACGAGGTCGACCCAACCCTGGTCCTTGACCAGGAGGACGACGGCGGTGAGCGCGGCCAGGCGAACCACGAAACCGCCGAGTGCGGCCACCATCAGCAGGGGCAGCGAGATGCGGGCGGCGGTGGCCAGCAGGTAGGCCGAGGCGGCCAGGTTGGCCAGCACGAGGAGGACGGCGAAGGCGGCCGAGGCGGCGCCGTCGAGGCCCCAGATCAGGCCCGCCACCAGCACCAGGACGGGCACCGCGGGCAGCACCCGGCGGGCCATGTCGATCGCCACCTGGGGCTCGACCGCGGGGCCGTGGTCGGCCGTGACGAGGGTGGGCGGTGTCACCCGCGGGCGTCCTTGGCCCAGGGCCCGGACTGCTCGTGAGTCTTCATGCGGGCGTCGTAGCCGTACCACATGGTGGCGATGAGTCCGATCATGGCGGTGAGGAAGAAGACGATTGTCAGGAGGGGGACGATGCCCAGCCACCGGTCGAGCAGGTACCCGAGACCGCCGATGATGGGCGGGGTGATCGCGAGCTCGAACGACCGCGACAGGCTGTCGCCGAACCCCTGGTACAACTCCCCCTGCTCACCCTGCTCGCGCGCTTGCAAACCGACTCGCATCCCCTTGTGAAACAATGCGCAATCTACGGGACACGCCGCGGAAACCGCAAACTGACCTGCGATGACGTGGCCGCCGCCGCCCGTTTTCACCACCCGGAGGCGTGAGCTGACCGCGGCCTGAGCCGGCGGAGGGGAAGGGCCGCCGGAGGCGTGGGCCTCGCTTGCACGCGAGGGTCCCTGGTCCGGCGAGGGAGGGAACGGTACGGTTGGGCGTGGGCCTGTGTGGTGAGTTCGCCGCCGAGATAACGGCCGGGTGCGACCACTGGATGCGGGCCGGCACGGCGTCGTGCTCCTGTCCCGGATGTGGGATCGAGTGCAGGGGCCACTTCGTCGGCTGCGCCGAGGTGTGGGCCCGGGGTCCCCAGCCGGAGCGGCCGGTTCGGGTGAGAATGACCCCGACCCCGACCCCGGCCCCGACCCGCGACAAGGCGCCTCCCGGCAAACCGGCCCCCGATCCCGAATCCGGGGCCGCGAAACCTCGGGGCCAGACGGGTTTCCCGGGAGTGGGCGACCGGAGGTCGAACGAACGGGCGAGTCGGCTCCGGGCCGACTTCGAGGCCATGCAGGGCGTCCTCGAATGTTCGGTCGAGAAGATCACGGCCGAGCTGGACGCACGGGCGGAGGAGATCGACGAGCGGGCCGCCGACCACCTGCGGGCGCTCGAGCAGGCGCGGGCGTCGCTGCCGGAGGAGCTGCGACGGTCGATCGCGGAGGATCTCCCCCGCATGGTGACCGAGGCCGTCAGCGCGTCTCTCGACACACAGCCGGCCGAGACCGCGGGGCTGGAGACCCTCGTGGTCGAGGCCGTCGGTCGGGCCCTCGCCGACCGCCAGGAGGGGCAACCGGGCCTGGAGCAGCTCGTGGCCGACGCCGTCCTCCGATCGGTGCAGGCGCGCCAGGGAGAACAACCGGGTGTGGAGGGGCTCGTGGCCGATGCCGTCGGCCGGGCCCTCGACGCACGCGAGGAGGAGCGACACGACGTGGAGCGCCTCGTGGCGGAGGCCGTGGGCCAGGTCCTCGACGCCCGCCTGGCCGAGCACCCGGCCCTGAAGCAGGCGGGTGCGCCGCGGCTGCTCACCGAGCACGATGCGATCGTGGAGGCCCGCCACCGGTCCTTGGACAAGCGGATCGACGGCCTCACCCGCCGCACCCAGGAGATCGACGACCGGCTCACGACCCGCCTGCGCACCGTCGACGACGATCGGGCCGTGCTGCCCGAGCTGGTCCGGCGCCAGGACCAACTGGCCCGGTCGCTCGCCGCGGCCGTCACCGTCGATCGCCACGACCACCTGGCCGAGTGGGTCCACGAGGCCGTGCCGACGCTGGTGGCGGAAACGGTCCAGGCCGCCATGGGGGTGCACTCGTCGGCGCTGGCAGAGGCCCAGGAGCGGGCCGATCGGACCCGTTCCGAGACCGAGGCCAGGGCCGGCGCCATCCTGGCCTCGTCGGAGCGCACGCTCGAGACGCTGTTCCGGCGCGATGAGGAGATCAGCGAGGTGGCAACCGCCCACCGGCGGGCCCTCGAGGACGAGCGGGCGGCACTGGCGGCGCTGATCGAAGGGGGCCGGGATCACCTGGCGCACTCGCTCCTCGACCTGGTGCCACCCATAGTCGATGACGCCGTGCGCGCCGCCATGGCGCGCTACACCACCGAGCGCCGACCCGGCGCGAGGGAGATCGAGACCCGGGTCCAGGCCGACTCCGACGTCGCCCGGGACGCGCTGCAGCGTTCGTTCGAGAAGATGAGCGAAGCGCTGGCACGCCGCGAACAGGCGATGGAGGAGCGGGCCGACGCCCGGCTGAAGGCCCTCGACATCGAGAAGGCAGGGTTGGCGGAGCTTCGCACCCGGGTGGCCGGCGCGCTCACCGAGGCCCTCCCGGCGATGGTCGACGACGCCGTCCGCTCCGGCGTTGCACTGCACCGAGCCGAGATCGACGCGGCCCGGCAGGAGACGGAGCGGATCCGGGCCCGCACGGAGGCGTCGACGGCCGAGCTACGGGAGGCCGTGGCCGAGATGCGGGCCACCCTGGCCCGTCGTGACACCGAGCAGCAGTCGGCCGCCAACGAGCGGGCGCTCGAAGGCCTGCGATCGGCCATGGGGATCCCGGCGGCGAGGCCGAACGGCCACTCGAATCCCCCACCCGCAGCCACACCGCCCGCACCCACACCGCCCGCACCCACACCGCCCGCACGCACACCGCCCGCACGCACACCGTCCACGCCGCCGCCGGAGCACGGCTTCGACCCCACCAACGGCGGGCGGGTCGCGTTCGGGCGGTCGGTGGTGCCCCGGGAGCAGCGGGTGGAGCGCCGGATGCTCAGGATCGACGACAGCGACGGCGGACCCTGGCGGCCCCTCGAACGCCGGCAGGCTGCGCTGTCCGACCTGCTCGACGGACCCGGCGCCAACGACGCCTGAGGGCACCCCTCACCGGGCCAGGTCGGCGCCGAGGGTGCTCCGGCGGCGCCCGGTCGCCCGTGGCCTGCCGCCTAAGGTTGGTCCACCGTGAAGCTTTCGATCGATACCGACGCCATGACGCTCGGCCTCGAGGCCGCCGACGGGTCCACCGAGGTGCTCGAGCTCTATTCGCCGGGCGCCTTCTCGGTCATCGCCGACCTCTGGGTCAAGGCCGGATGGCAGCTCAAGTATCCCTACCTCTTCACCTGGCTGGGACGGCCGATCATCCAGCTTCCCGAGGATCTCCTCGTCATCCAGGAGATCATCTATGAGTTGAAGCCCGATGTCATCGTCGAAACCGGGGTGGCCCACGGCGGTTCCCTCGTGTTCTACGCCAGCCTGTGCGAGATGCTGGGCAAGGGCCACGTGGTCGGTGTCGACATCGAGATCCGACCCCACAACCGGGCGGCCATCGAGGCCCACGAGATGTTCGGGCGGATCACCCTGATCGAGGGGAGCTCCACCGATCCCGACATCGTCCGCCAGGTCGCGGCGACCATCGAGCCCGGTCAGGTCGTGGTCGTCCTCCTCGACTCGAACCACACCAAGGCCCACGTGCGCTCCGAGCTGGATTGCTACGCACCTTTCGTGTCGACCGGCTCCTACATCGTGGCCACGGACGGCGTGATGGAGCTCGTCCACGACGTTCCCCGGGGCTCGAGCACCTGGGTCGACGACAACCCCAAGCAGGCGGCGCTCGAGTTCGTCGGATCCCACCCGGAGTTCACGCTCGTCGACCCCCCCGCCCCGCTGTTCGACGAGTCGCTGGGGATCCCCCGGGCCACGCACTGGCCCAGCGCCTACCTGCGCCGCAGATGACGGGAGGCGGCCGGTGAAAGCCGTGATCCTGGCCGGCGGGCGGGGCACCCGGCTGGCCGAGGAGACCGACCGGAAGCCGAAGCCGCTGGTCGAGATCGGGGGCCGGCCGATCATCTGGCACATCATGAACATCTACTCGTTCCACGGGATCAACGAGTTCGTCATCTGCCTCGGCTACCGCGGCTACCTGCTCAAGGAGTTCTTCTCCAACCTCGCCCTCCACTCGGGCGACATCACGGTCGACCTGGCCCGCAACGAGATCCGCTATCACGACGAAACCCGGCTGCCGTGGCGGGTGACGCTGGTCGACACCGGCCTGGAGACCATGACCGGTGGACGGATAAAGCGCATACGGCACCACCTCGACGACGACGAGCCCTTCTGCCTGACCTACGGCGACGGCGTCGGCGACGTCGACGTGGCCACCTCGATCGAGTTCCACCGGTCGCACGGCCTGCTGGCCACCATGACCGCCGTGCGGCCCCCGGCCCGCTTCGGCACCTTCGCCCTCGACGACACCAGCCGCGTCACCGCGTTCAACGAGAAACGGCCGGTCGGCCAGCTCACCACCAACGGCGGATTCTTCGTCCTCCAGCCGGAGGTGACCGACTACATCGACGGCGACGAGACCTCCTGGGAACGGGAACCGCTCGAGGCGCTGGCCCGTGACGGCCAGCTGGCCGCCTTCGCCCACGACGGCTTCTGGCAGCCGATGGACACCATCTGGGAGAGGAACTACCTGGAGGAGCTCTGGGCCGGCGGCGCCGCGCCCTGGAAGGTCTGGCCTTGACCCAACCGGGCCTCGCCGGACGGCGGGTGCTGCTCACCGGTCACACCGGCTTCAAGGGCGCCTGGCTGGCCACCTGGCTGAAGCTGTCGGGGGCCGAGGTGACCGGCCTCGCCCTGGAGCCGCCCACCACGCCGAACCTGTGGGACCTGGTCAGGCCCGTCGCCGGCGTGCGCCACGTCGGGGGCGACATCCGGGATCCGGCCACCGTGGCCCAGGCGTTCGAGGCGGCCGACCCCGAGGTCGTGCTCCACCTGGCCGCCCAGTCCCTGGTCCGGGTCGGCTACCGCGACCCGGTCGAGACCTTCGACGTCAACGTCCGAGGCACCGCCACCGTCCTCGACGCAGCCCGCCGGTGGCCGTCGGTCAGGGCCGTCGTGGTCGTCACCAGCGACAAGGTCTACGACCCCCGCCAGGAGGGCCGGCCCTACGACGAGTCGTCGGTGCTGGGCGGGGTCGAGCCCTACGGCGGGTCGAAGGCCTGTACCGAGATCGTGGTCCGCACCTTCCGCGAGAGCTTCTTCCGGTCGCGGGGGGTGCCGATCGCCACCGGGAGGGCGGGCAACGTCATCGGCGGAGGCGACTGGGCCGTCGACCGGCTCGTCCCGGACGCGGTCCGGATGCTCGAGGTAGGCACGCCGGTCGCCCTCCGCAACCCCCGGGCCACCCGGCCGTGGCAGCACGTGCTCGATCCCCTGCACGGCTACCTGCTGCTCGCCGAGCGGCTGCTGGCCCAGCCCGAGGCCAGCCCCGAGGCGCTGAACTTCGGTCCGCATCCGTCGGGCTGCATCCCGGTGAGCGAGGTGGTGGATCGGCTGAGCCTGCACTGGGGGGGCGCACCGGGGTGGGTCAGCGACGACACCGCGCACCCCGCCGAGGCCGCCGTACTCACCCTGTCCTCCGACATGGCGACCGAGCGGCTCGGCTGGAAGCCGGTGCTCGATCTCGACACGGCCCTGGCGTGGACCGCCCGCTGGTACGACGAGCATCGGCGGGGCGGCGACGTGGCCGGCCTCACCGTGGACCAGATCAGGGCGTTCGAGGAGCTGAGCCGATGACGACCGCGGCCCGCACCTGCCGGGCGTGTGGGGCCCCTTTGACCAGGACTTTCGTCGACCTGGGCCAGACCCCCCTCGCCAACTCCTACCCGGCGGGGTCCTCCGCCGAGCCCGACCTGGCCGGCCCGGAGGCCACGTTCCCCCTCCACGCCCGGGTCTGCGAGAGCTGCCTGCTCGTGCAGCTCGACGCCGTGGCCCGGCCCGACGAGATCTTCAGCGACTACGCCTATTTCTCGTCGTACTCCGATTCGTGGGTGGAGCACGCCCGGGAGTTCACGAGGGTCGCCGGGGCCCGTTTCGGTCTGGGTCCCCGGAGCCAGGTCGTAGAGGTCGCGAGCAACGACGGCTACCTGCTCCGCCATTTCGCGGCCGCGGGCGTCCCCGTGCTCGGCATCGAGCCCGCGGCCAACGTGGCCAAGGTGGCGGAGGCGTCGGGCGTGCCCACCGAGGTGCGGTTCTTCGGGGTGGACACGGCCCGGGACCTCCGGGGCAGGGGGGTCGTCGCCGACCTGCTGGTGGCGAACAACGTCCTGGCCCACGTCCCCGACCTCAACGATTTCGTGGCCGGGATGACGGTGCTGCTGGCCGACGAGGGCGTCCTCAGCATCGAGTTCCCCCACCTCCTGCGGCTCATCGAAGGCGTCCAGTTCGACACCATCTACCACGAGCACTTCTCCTACATCTCCCTCCTGAGCCTCGAGCCGTTGCTGGCCCGGCATGGGTTGCGGGTCTTCGACGTCGAGGAGCTGCCGACCCACGGCGGCAGCCTGCGGGTGTTCGCCTGCCACGCGGACGCCACCCGTCCCGAGGAGGCATCGGTGGCCGCCCTGCGAGGGAGCGAGCGCGCCTTCGGCATCGACCGGATGGAGACGTACAGCGGATTCGACGAGAAGGTGCAGCACACCCGGCGTGCGCTTCGCCGGTTCCTCGACGAGGCCAGGGCGTCGGGGCGGACGGTCGTGGCCTACGGGGCCGCGGCCAAGGGCAACACCCTGCTGAACTCCAGCGGGGTGACGGCCGACGACATCGCCTACGTGGTCGACCGGAGCCCGCACAAGCAGGGCCGGTACCTTCCCGGGAGCCGGCTCCCGATCCGGACGCCGGACGACGTCGATGCGACCCGGCCCGACTACCTGCTGGTGCTGGCCTGGAACCTGCTCGACGAGATCATGGCCCAGATGGGCCACGTCCGCGACTGGGGCTGCCGGTTCGTGGTGCCGATCCCGGAGCTCCGCATCCTCCCGTGATCTTCGAGCCGACGGCGGTCGACGGCGCCTGGCTGGTCCGGCCCGAGCGCCACCACGACGACCGGGGCTCGTTCGCCCGCACCTACTGCGTCGACGAGTTCGCCGCCCACGGCATCGACTTTCGCCTCGTGCAGTCCAGCGTGTCGTTCAACACCGCCGCCGGGACCCTGCGGGGGATGCACTTCCAGGTCGGCGAGGAGCCCGAGCACAAGCTCGTGCGGTGCACCCGGGGGCGAATCTTCGACGTCGCCGTCGATATCCGGCCTGACTCGCCGACGTACGGGCGGTGGGCCGGGTTCGAGCTCGGGGCCGACGACGGGGACGCCCTTTTCGTACCGGCCGGGTGCGCCCACGGGTTCGTCACGCTCGAGCCGTCGACCGAGGTCGCCTATTCGATCGGGGCCCGGTTCACCCCGGCCGGGGCGCGGGGGGTGCGGTGGGACGACCCCGCCTTCGGGATCGAGTGGCCCGTCGAGCCGGCGGTGATCTCGGAGCGTGACGCGGGCTTCGCCGACTTCGCCCGGTGACGCGCGCCGTGGTCACCGGGGCCGGCGGATTCCTCGGCCGTCAGTGCCTGCAACCGCTCGTCGACGCCGGATTCGAGGTGCACGCCGTCGGCCGAAGCCCGATCGACGTGCCGGGCGTCGTCTGGCACGCGGCCGACCTGCTCGATCCCGCCCAGCGCCGCCGGGTGGTCGTGGAGACAGCCCCGACCCACCTCCTCCACCTCGCCTGGTGCTCCGAGCACGGCCGGTTCTGGTCCGACCCCGCCAACCTCGACTGGTCGGCCGCCACCGTCGACCTCGTGCGGGCGTTCGCCGACACCGGTGGGGAGCGGGTCGTCGTCGCCGGCAGTTGCGCCGAGTACGACTGGACCGGCGATGGGGGCCCCCTGCACGAGACCGGGAGCCGGCGGCGGCCGGCGACCCTGTACGGCCGGGCCAAGCTCTCGACCCAGGAACAGGTCTCGGCGTACGCGACCGAGGTCGGTATCAGCGCCGGATGGGGCGTGCTCTTCTTCCTGCTCGGGCCGGGGGAGAAGCCCGGGCGGCTGCTGCCGTCGGTGATCACCGCCCTGCTCGCCGGCCGGCCGGCGGCCCTCACGTCCGGCACCCAGGTGCGGGACTTCCTCGACGTCCGCGATGCCGGCCGGGCCATGTGCGACCTGCTGACGAGCGAGGTCGAGGGCCGGGTCAACATCGCGTCCGGCCGGGGCGTGGCCGTGGCCGAGGTGTGCTCCAGGGTCGCCGACCAGCTCGGCCGTCCCGACCTCCTCGACCTGGGCCGGCTCCCGATGCCGCCGGGGGAACCGGCTCGCCTGGTGGCCGACGTCAATCGGCTGACCGGCGAGGTCGGCTTTCTGGCCCGCCACGACCTCGACGACTCGATCGCCTCGGCCATCGAGTGGTGGCGCTCGTCTCCCACCAATCCTCACCGGTAGCCGGTAGCCGGTCGCCGGTCGCCGGTCGCCGGTCGCCGGTAGCCGGTAGCCGGTCGGCAGGGGCAGGACCCGGATGGGGGCTACCGGTCGGCATCGGTCTCCGGTCCGGTGGCCCCCGGGGGGCGCCGGGCCCAGTCGGCGGCGACGGCGAGGATCTCCCCGGCCAGCTCCGCCCGGCAGATGACGAGATCCGGCAGCCAGGCGTCGACCCCGTTGTAGACGAGGGCGGAACCGTCGAGGCGGGACGCGTGCAGTCCGGCGGCCATGGCCACCGCCACCGGAGCGGCCGAGTCCCACTCGTACTGGCCGCCGTCGTGGACGTACGCGTCGACGCGACCGGTGACCACGGCCATGGCCTTGGCCCCCGCCGACCCCATCGGCGACACCTCGGCGTCGAGGACGCGGACGACCTCGTGCAGCACCGGCGGGGGTCGGGTCCGGCTGGCGGCGATCCGCCAGGGGCCGGGCCGGCGATCGGACAGGACCGTGGGCGGATCGACGACGAACAGGCTCTCCGTCGCCGGCAGGGCCACCGCCCCCGCCACCAGCCGTCCATCCGACCACAGCGCCACGTGGACGGCCCAGTCGTCGCGACCCGGCTCGCCGAACTCGCGGGTGCCGTCCAGAGGGTCGATGATCCACACCCGCCGGCACCCGCGCCGGCGCCCGTCGTCGACGGCGTCCTCGATCAACACGGCGTCGTCCGGGCGAGAGGTCGCCAGATCACGAACGATCAACTCCGCCGATCGGCGGTCGCCCTCCCCCCGGAGGAACCCCGCTTCCGCGCCCGCAAGCTCCTCCCGCAGGGCGACGAGGAGCCTCCCGGCCCGTGTCGCCATGTCGCCCGCCAGCTCGTGGTCGGACAGAATGGCGGGCGATGAGGACAACCGCGAACCCCATGTCGACAGGCGACCGGTAGATGGAGGATGCACCCAAGGCCGGCGGGCCGGGGATCGACGAAGCGTACCGGGACCCGTCGCCGGCCCCAGCCGCGAGCGGGCTCGGCGACGGGCTCACGGTTTGGCTCACCGGTCTGCCGTCCGCCGGCAAGACCACCATCGCCACCAAACTGGCCGAGCGGCTGGTCGAGGACGGGTACCGGGTGGAGGTTCTCGACGGCGACGTCTTCCGCCGGTCGCTGTGCGCCGACCTCGGCTACACCGCGGCCGACAGGAACGAGAACGTGCGGCGGGTCGGCTTCGTCGCCCACCTCCTCAGCCGGAACGGCATCGTGGCCGTCTGCGCCCTGATCTCGCCCTACCGGGCGGCGCGCGACGACGTGCGGGCCCTCCACGAGGGCCGGTTCTTCGAGGTCCACGTGGCCACGCCCCAGCAGGTGTGTGCCGAGCGGGACGTGAAGGGCCTCTACGCCCGCCGGCGGGAGGGAACGATCTCGGGGCTCACCGGAGTCGACGACCCCTACGAGGCCCCCCTGCACCCCGACCTGGTCGTCCCCACCCAGGACCAGACCGTGGAGGAGTCCGTGGAGGCCGTCTGGAAGGCCCTACCCGAGATGACGAACCCGAGATGACGAACCCGAGATGACGAACCGGAGATGATGAACCGGACCACGGCCCATCCCTACGAGCTGTCCCACCTCGAAGCGCTCGAGTCGGAGGCGATCTTCATCATGCGGGAGGTGGCGGCCGAGCTCGAACGGCCGGTGCTGCTCTTCAGCGGGGGCAAGGACTCCCTGGTGCTGCTGCGGCTGGCCGAGAAGGCGTTCCGGCCGGCCAAGTTCCCCTTCCCGGTGATGCACATCGACACCGGCCACAACTTCCCCGAGGCGCTCGAGTTCCGCGACCGGCGCATCGCCGAGCTGGGCGAACGCCTCATCGTGGCCAGCGTCCAGGATTCGATCGACAAGGGCCGGGCGACCGAGGTGGGCGGGCCGCTCGCCTCCCGCAACCGGCTGCAGACCGTCACCCTGCTCGACGCCATCGCCGAACACGGCTTCGACGCCTGCTTCGGCGGGGCCCGGCGCGACGAGGACAAGGCCCGGTCCAAGGAGCGGGTGTTCTCCTTCCGCGACGACTTCGGGCAGTGGGACCCCAAGAACCAGCGTCCCGAGCTGTGGTCGCTCTACAACGGGCGGGTCCACAAGGGCGAGCACATCCGGGCCTTCCCCATCTCCAACTGGACCGAGCTCGACGTGTGGCTCTACATCCAGAAGGAGAAGCTCGAGCTGCCCTCGATCTACTTCGCCCACCGCCGGGTGGTCGTGCCCCGCGACGGCATGCTGCTGGCCGTGGGCCCCGTCGTCGAGCCCCTCCCCCACGAGGAGCCGTCCGAGATGATGGTGCGCTTCCGCACCGTGGGCGACATGAGCTGCACCGGGGCGGTGCTGTCGTCGGCGTCGACCGTGGCCGAGGTGATCGTGGAGGTCACCGCCACCCGCATCACCGAGCGGGGCGCCACCCGGGCCGACGACAAGTTCTCCGAAGCCGCCATGGAGGACCGCAAGAAGGAGGGGTACTTCTGATGGGCCCCGGACCCCGGCCCCAGGGTCCCCCGACCGAAAGGTCGGGGATGGACCTGGTGCGGGTGGCCACCGCCGGCTCCGTCGACGACGGCAAGTCCACGCTCATCGGCCGGCTTCTCTACGACTCCAAGCAGATCCTCGAGGACACCCTCGACGCGGTCGAGAAGTCGAGCACGCAGCGGGGCTACGACTACATGAACCTGGCCCTGCTCACCGACGGCCTGCGGGCGGAGCGCGAACAGGGCATCACCATCGACGTCGCCTACCGCTACTTCACCACCGCCCGCCGCAAGTTCATCCTGGCCGACACCCCCGGGCACATCCAGTACACCCGCAACATGGTGACGGGGGCGTCCACCGCCGACGTGGCCCTGGTGCTGGTCGACGCCCGCAAGGGCCTGCTCGAGCAGTCCCGCCGGCACGCCTTTCTGGCCACCCTGCTGCGGGTGCCCCACGTGGCGGTGTGCGTGAACAAGATGGATCTCGTCGACTGGGACCAGGGCGTCTACGAGGCCATCCGCGACGAGTTCCGGGCCTTCGCCACCCGCCTCGAGATCGCCGACCTGAGCTTCTTCCCGGTGTGCGCCCTCCTCGGCGACAACATCGTCGACCGGTCCGAGAACATGCCGTGGTACCGGGGACTGCCCTTGTTGGTGCACCTCGAGGAGTTGTACATCGCGTCCGACCGCAACCTGGTCGACGGTCGCTTCCCGGTGCAGTACGTGCTGCGCCCGCTGTCCGACGAGCACCACGACTACCGGGCCTACGCCGGCCAGGTGGCCGGCGGCGTGTTCCGGCCGGGCGACGAGGTGGTGGTCCTGCCGTCGGGCATGACGTCGACCATCGCCGGCATCGACACCCACGACGGACCGGTCAGCGAGGCGTTCCCCCCCATGTCGGTGGCCATCCGGCTGACCGACGACGTCGACGTGTCACGGGGCGACATGATCTGCCGGCCCGGCAACCAGCCCGAGATCTCCCAGGACATCGACGCCATGGTGTGCTGGATGGCCGACAAGGCGCTGGTGGCGGGGGGCCGCTACGGGCTCAAGCACACCACCCGGTCGGTCCGGGCCGTCGTACGCGACCTGCGCTACCGGCTCGACATCAACACCCTGCACCGGGACGAGTCGGCCACCGACCTCGGCCTGAACCAGGTCGGGCGCATCACCCTGCGCACCACCGCCCCTCTCATGTTCGACGACTACCACCGCAGCCGGAGCACGGGGAGCTTCATCCTCATCGACGAGGCCACCAACGCCACGGTCGGCGCCGGGATGATCCTCGGGGCGCCGGGCTGAGGTTCCCTCTCGGGTCGGCCGCCAGCGTCAGCGTTCGGAGTACGACGGCAGCACGTAGTCGTCGCTGTCGTCGATCTTCAGCATCCGGCGCTCCACCCGTTGCGAGCGCGGCACCACCCTCCTGCCGAACTTGACCCGGCCCCCATTGGTCTCGTCGACCCCCGGCTCGGGTGCGGGCGGCGAACCGGGGTCGGCCGGGGCAGCGGTCGGGGGCCCGGCCCGGCCCGCCGTTGGCGTGCGCAGGAGCCGTTCCCATGACCGATCGCGGCCCGACAGCGGCCCGGCCGTCGGCGCGAGCAACCGCTTCGACGTCGCCCCCGGCCGGCGGCGCCGTCAGCTCCTCGACGGCCTCCCGGAGCTCGGCCGTGGCGACGTCGGTCGCGCCCCAGAGGCGCTCCGCTTCCTGGCGGGCGGTGGCCATCTCGGCCCGCTGGAGGGCGATGGCGGCCCGTACGGCGTCCTCGACCATCACCGTCAGATCCTCGTCGATCGAACCGACCACCTCGTCGCGCAGATCGGCCAGACGGTGCTTTTCGAGCGCGAGCGCCCGCTCGTGGGCCGCCGCCCGCTCGTCGAGGGCCTGTTCCCGGACGACGAGGGCTTCCATCATCCGCTCGAAGGAGCACTGCAGCGAATCCCGCAGGACACCGGAATCGGCCCGGTCCCGGCCGGCCATCTCCATGACGCCGGCCTGTTTCCCGGCGTCGTAGCGCTCCACCGCGCAGCGTACGGCGTCGTCCACAATCGGTGGCACGAGGACGACAAGCGACTGCGCCACCTGATCCCTGGCCGCTTCGAGTAACTCCCTCCGCGCCGCGTGCTCGACCTCCCGGCGGCGGGCGTCGGCGACCTCCTCCGTGTCGCGTCGTCCGACCATCTCGAGGGCGCGTTCCGACGACGCCAGGATCGTCTCCCGCCTTGCCTCGATCTCGGTCCACGCCTCTTCGGCCCGCCCGTCCGCGGTGCGGAGCGCCGCCGAGTGCGCCTCCACGGCGGTCGCCAGCGACTCGGCCACCATGGCCGGCACCACCTCCTCGACCCACGCCGCGAGTCGGTCGGGGCGATCGACGCCGACGGTGCCGGCGAGCGCCTCGGACATCTCGTCCTGGCGCCGCTGGAGGTCGAAGTGCCCCGCGCCGCCGTCGTCGTCGGGCGGGACACAGGCGTTGACCCGGTCGTCGATCTCCCGGGTTCGGCGGTCCAGGCTGTCGACCCTCCGGACGAAGGACCGCTGGCGGGACAGGACGATCGCGCCGTGCTCCAGGCGCCGGGGATCTCTTCCCAGCTCCAGACGGGCTTCCATGGCGGCCAACACGGCCTGGGCGACCGTTTCCTCCAGCGCCGGAGGCTCGGCGCCACGGGACCCGAGGTCCCGTGCGACCGCCTCGGCCACCATCCGATCCAGTTGTGGAGGGTCCGGGGCGGGACGGGCGTCGAACGCCCGCGCTACCGCCTCCGTCACCATCTGGTGCAACCCCGGGTCCGCTGCCGGGTGGGTGGTAACCGCCCTGTCCACCGCCTCGGCCACCATCGCCTCCAGCCGAGGATGCGCGGCGGGACCGTCGACCAGAGCCTGACGGACGGTGGCCACCACCATGCCGGGGAGCGTTCCCGCGATCCAGCCTCGCACCTCGTCCGGCACCGGGGCCGGGTCGGGCTCGAGCATCCGCAGGTGGGCGGCGGCCCGCTCATCGGCCCGGGCGGCCCACGTGGCCAGCTGCGCGGTGATCTCCTCCACCGGCGGTGCGAGGTCGCCCGGCGATTCGCTCGCACCACGGGCGAGATCCGACAGCGCCCGGCGCGGTCGGTCCGAGCTCTGGTCGCTCGCCAGGATGCTCGGTGGCGCTGTCCCGGCCGAGAACTCCAGCGCCTGAGGGCGCCAGATCAATATGGTGCCCAGCACTCCGAGCCAGGCCCAGGTGTATGTCGGAAAGACCATCATGATGCCGGTCACGCCGTGGGCGTAGACGGCGACGACGGTCCACGCCAACACCGCCACGAGCATCGGATCGGAATGGCGGTGTCGTCGAAGCCAAAGGAGCACTGCCGCTCGTATGGCCAGGAACGAGACGACGAGAAGCGGGAGGGCGAGGGCGATCCCGCCCCAATAGGCGAACTCCAGATACGCGTTGTGCGGATGTGGTGTCCCCGAAAGAGCTGGCGAATCGATGCCGACGAGTTCGGAGACCTGCGCCGTCTCCCCGGTGGTGCCCATGAGGCCCAACCACGGCCGGCCGGCGATGACGTCGAAATACTGGGACGCAATGCCCGCCCTACTGGATACTGACGAAAAGTCGTCGACCCGATCCTCGGCGGCAGAGTACGCGTCCGAGAACAGGATTCCGCCGACGAGGAGGCACGCCGCCCAGACGAAGGGGCGGGCCGGGCGACGAGCCCACTGGGTCACGAAGGGAATAGCGATGAACGCCCCTGCCAGGAGGCCCCCGCGGGAGCCCGTGATCAGGAGCAGGACCGTCGCCAACCCCACCAGCGCGGCCCATCTCGTCTGTCGCGTCCTGAACGCCGAGTATCCGAACAAGGGAATGGCCGCAGCCAGGCTGGTGGCGAGGGCGTTGGGATTGATCCGCCAGGGCGTCAATCGGCCACTCCAGGCTCGGATCGAGTTCGGATCGAGAAACGCTCCTGCGAGCACCAGGAGCACCACGACCACGAGCCCGTTGCGAAGCGGGCGGAGGATCAGCCGCCACGTCGAGTCCCAGTTCGTGCAGGCCCCGGTGACCGAGATGGCGGCGAGCACCATCAGCGACCAGGCGACACGGTGGCTGACGACTTGCCGCGCATCCTCCGCGGTGACCAGGAAGGGCAGCGTCCACACGCTCAGGGCGAGGAGCAGCAGACTTCGTCCGGACGGGCGTACCCGGGGATGGATTCGACTGCCCACCACGAGCACGATCAGCAGGCAGAACCACCCCGCGATCGTGGCCGGCAGCTCGAGGTGGCCCAAGGCCGGCAACTGGGCCAGGAAGAATGCCACCGGCAGGGTCGTCATCGCCGACGCGACGAGTCTCACCTCGACCGACCCCGAGCCTGCTGCCATCCTCGACTACTTTACGGGCCGTCCACGCGGACACCTGCGACGCAGGAGGCGAGCACTTTGGCCACATACGTCCTACAGTGAGGATTGCTGCCGTGAATGCCAGTACGTGGGCCCGGCAACGTCAGCGAATTCGAGCACGCCTACGACAGAAGCTGCCCAGGTTGGCTTCCGCCGCGCGTCGGTTCCGTCCCGGGTACAACAAGGATCGCCGCCAGTTCGACAACCTCGATTCCACCGAAGTGTTCCGGACCATATATCGGGACAACCTCTGGCAGAGCGACGAGACCCGATCCGGCGCAGGATCGACGCTGGCTGCAACCGAAAGGATTCGATCCGCCTTACCGGACCTCTTGGAACGGCTGGGGGCGAAGGTGGTGCTCGATGTCGGGTGCGGTGACTTCCATTGGATGCAGCATGTCGACCTCTCCCGCCTCGACCTCTACATTGGCGCAGACATCGTGCCGGACATCATCGAGAAGCTTCAGCAGGAATACGGCGGCCCCAACCGGGAGTTTCGGTGCCTCCATCTCTGCACTGACACACTGCCTGCCGCTGACCTCATCCTCTGCAGGGATGTCTTTCTTCACCTCAAGAACGACCTCATTCTGGACGCCATTCAGAACATTGCGAAGAGCGAAGCCCGCTATCTCCTGGTTTCGAACTACCCGGACATCACCTTCAATGCGGACATCGTGACCGGTCTCTCCCGCCCGGTGAACCTCGCACTCCCGCCGTTCACCCTCCCCCCGCCCGACCAGACACTCGAGGACCCGGGAGTTCACCTCGACCACCGCGTGCTGGCCCTCTGGGACCTGAACCGCCTGAGAACGCGTGAGACGGACTAGGTCCACCGCGTGCTCGACAACAAGGGCGCCGGGGCCGGGGGGTCGTCGCGAGAGCTACGCGTCGTGCACTACCTCCGCCGGGTGCGAACCGAGGACGGAGGGGTAGTCAGGTTCGTCCTGGATCTGGCCGCGTTGACGGCAGGGGTCGGCCATCGGGTCTCCCTGGTGACCTTCGATCCCACCGGGTGCCCGCCCGAGTGGCTCGATCCCCAGCCGGGCGGTGCGACGCCGAAGGTCCATCGCCTCGGACACCTCGCCCGCGGGCAGGCGCACCGATCCCTCCGCAGGATCCTCCGCGACGCCGATGTCGTGCACATCCACTCTCTCTGGGGGGTGGACGACGCATATGTCGCTCTCGCCGCACAGCACCTCGGCCTACCGTATGTCGTGAGCCTGCACGGCGTTCTCGACAGCTGGAGCCTTGCGCAGCGTCGGTGCAAGAAACGTGCGCACCTTCTGACGATCGGAAAGCCCGTGCTCCAGCGGGCCGCTTTCGTGCATTGCACCGCCGACGAGGAACTGCGCCAAGCTCGTCTCAGCGCAGCGATCCGGCGGCCGGCGGTGATTCCCTGTGCCCTCGACCTGTCCCCCTTCATCCACGCACGGAGCTCTCGGCCCACGGGCCAACCTTCGGGGGGCGGGGAACCGAACCGGGTTCTCTTTCTCTCCCGTTTGCATCCGAAGAAGGGCGTCCACCACCTCCTGGAAGCAGTCGCCAAGCTCAAGGAGCGAGGGATGAACGTGACCCTCGACATCGCGGGCGACGGCGACGGCGACTACCCGGCGGATCTGCTCCGCCAGGTGGAAACCCTCGGCCTGCGGGACCAGACGACGTTTCTCGGGCATATCGTCGAGCCCGAGCGGTCGAATTTGCTGGCGAGAAGTGACGTCATGGTGCTACCGACGGCACAGGAGAACTTCGGCCTCGCCCTGATCGAGGCGCTCGCCGCGGGCACCCCGGTGGTGACGACGACCGGCGTCGACGTCTATCGCGAGCTGTTGCGGACCGGGGCGGCTTACGTGGTCGACGTCCACCAACCATCCGAGGCGTTCGTCGACGCCCTGGCCGATGCGATAGCCGCAGCCCTGGTGGACCACCAAACGAACAAACGACTGATCCTCGAAGCCCAACAGGAGGTCGAACGGTGGCTCGATCCGTCGCGCGTCGCTGCCGCGTACGTTGACATGTACGCCTCCGCCATCGACCAGCACAACCACGAGCGTCCGCTTACCTGATGGGTGAGCTACGACTTCCTTCCTTCGTGATAATAGGGGCAATGAAGGCAGGTACGACGTCCCTGTATCGAGACCTTCTGGGCAGCGGTGGCGTCTACTTTTCTCCTGGAAAAAGAGACAGACGGCTTAACGAGCGATGCCGTCCTCCTCGAGTCCGGTCTCCAGCAATATGCCTCGATGTACTCGGCCGCACGTGCCACGGACCTCTGTGGCGACGCATCCACTAGCTACTCCAAGCTTCCCGTCGTTCCCTCTGTTCCCCAGCGAGCGAGGGAGGTGCTCGGCCCTGATCTACGGATCATCTACATGGTGCGGCATCCGGTCGACCGAATCGTCAGCCATCACCATTTCCTCAACATTCGTCATCTGGATGTGGAGGACATCAACCTCGCGATCCGGGGCAACCCGAACTACGTTCATTTCAGCCAGTACTGGCGGCAGATCTCAGCCTGGTTGGCGCTCTTCCCGGCCGAGCAGATTCTCACGGTCGAACTGGAGCGCTACTCCCGGGAGCGCGCCACTGTGTTGCAGGAGATCCGTTCGTTCCTCGGCCTCGACCCGGCTGTCGAGAAGCCGATCTCCGACACCATCTACAATCAGACGTACGGTCAGCCGCTGGTCACCGGTTCGTGGAAACGCCTGAGCGAACATCCGGTGTACCGGACATACGTACGGCCCTTGCTGGGCGTCGAGTTCCGTCGCCGGGTGCAGCTCCGCCTGCTGCCGAAATCCTACTCACCCCCGGAAACCCTCTCGGCCGAGACGCTCGCCTATCTCCGCGGGGAGCTGGCGGACGACATCGCGCTGTTCCAACACACCTTTGGCCGGGGACTCACGTGGGACGGCTTCGCCCAAGCGAGCAGACGGATCGAGCGACGGATCGAGCGACGGATCGAACGACGGGCCGGAGTGACTCCGGACAGGATCCCCACCACGGCCCCCAGGCCGTGAACCGTCGCCCGTACGTCGCAGGCCCGTGAGGATCCGGGCGGGCTCACGGTCAACCGCGCTCCGGGCGGATGAGACGTTGGGGCCGGGAGCGGTCGTCGCGGCGATGGGCCTGCGAACGGCAGGAGCGGTCCTCACCTTTGCCTTCACGCTCGTCGTCAGCCGTGCAGTGGGGGCGACGGAATACGGATTGCTGGCCCTGCTGCAGTCCTGGTCCTCCTTTCTCGAGGTCGCGCTCGGCCTGGGGCTGCCGATGTACGTGGCCCGGGCAGTCGTGGAACGCGATGTCTCCGGCTCGGCGGGAGGCGCGGAGAGGCTCCTGACCCGGGCCCGGTTGTCGACCATCCTCGTCGGCACCCTCGTGATCGCAGTCGTCTTCGCCGAGAGAACCTTCCTGACGCGACAGCTTGCACCGGGCGTCAACGCCAACTGGCTCATCTGGATGGCCGCTCTCCTCGCGCTGCTTCGAGCAGACATACGCCTGAGCAGCGAGGGCGTCAAAGCGAGGTACCGACCGGTGCAGGGCATAGTCCTGCAATTCGTTCTCCTGCCTGCTGCGGTGCTCGGCTGCCTGTTGATCGCAGCTCTCGCCGGTTACCGCCTCTCCGCCTATCGCGTCACGACGCTGTTTCTCGTGCTGGCCACAGTCGTCGCCCTCGCCGGGCGGGCGCTGTGGCGGATGACCCGCACGGCGGAGCTCGTGCCCGATCCGACGACCGCCGAGGTCCCTGTCGAGGCGGTGGCAGCACCCCACCGGCCCGGCCGGCTCCAGCTTCTCCTGCGCCAGACCAGAGCGCCCCGGCTGTTGTGGATCTTCAGCCTGGTCGACGTCGCCTTCCCCGCGGTGTCGCTGACTCTGGTGGGTCTGCTCACCGGACCCGCCGATGTCGGTATTTTCAGCGTGGCATCCCGCATCACAGACTTCGCCGGCATTGGCTTGGCCGGAGTTGCGAGCATCTACGGACCCCGATTCGCGCGGGCCTTCGTCCAGTCCGACCAGGGCCGGCTTCGCGCCTGCATCAGGTCCGCCCAGAGTTGGTCCCTGGCGATCTTCCTGCCCATCTGCCTCGCCTGCCTGGTGGCGCCGACGACGATCCTGCGCCTGTTCGGCGCCGAATTCACCTCCGGCGACACGGTGTTGCGCATACTCGCCCTCGGGCAGCTGGTGAACGCCGCGACCGGCTCCGTCGGCGTCTATCTCCAGATGGCGCGCGCCGAGCTGCTGGGCGTCTGGATCGGTGTCCTGTCGATCGCCTTCCTGGCCGCTTCCAGTGTCCTTCTCGGTAACCGTATGGGCCTGGTCGGGCTCAGCATCGCCTACGCGCTGAGCGTGGCCCTCAAGAACGGAGCGCTCTTCGTGGCGGTGCACCGCATCGCCCGCGATCCGGCGGATCCCGCCCCGCACACCGACGGGTCGTCCCACGAGGCCGCAACCTGAGCTCGGACCCGTCTCCCGAGGAGCAGAAGGTGGGCGCCATCTCCTTCTACCGCCGGACCGGCCCCCGTGCGCCCGCGCCAGGTGGCTTGCCTGCGACGCTCGACCACTCATTTTGGCGACCGCGGGGGAAAAGCGTGAGGCCGGACACACTTCCCCTGCTGCCCTGGACCATCTGGACCGGGTTCCATCACGCCCGCATATTCCGCAGCCGGGATTTCGGGATTCTGCTGATACGCCACGACGGTGAGGTGGTCCATCGCGCCACCCAGTTCCCCGCCCACTTCCGATTTCCGTTCATGGACCCGACCGACCTGCAGATAGGCGACGTTTGGACGGCGCCCGCATGGCGTGGGCAGGGACTGGCTACCTGGTCGCTGCTGCGTCTCCTGCACCTGCATCCGGACCGCACCTACTGGTATCTGACCGATTCGAGCAACGACAGCTCACGCGCCCTCGCGGCGCGGTGCGACTTCCGCGCCGTGGGTCGGGGGCACCGCACCCGCCCTTGGGCGCGCGCCCCCTGGGTAGGTACGTGCTCGATCAGCCAGCGGGTTGAGATCCACCCCGACGGGTCGTCGGGCCGACCGAGAGAACTCGCAGGATCACGGCGACGACGACGATCGAAAGCATGAACAAGGCAAGGAAGACCGATGTCTCCCCTCGGGCGAAGGCGATCACCTGCCCGAACCCCGCGCCCAGTGCAACCACCACGGCCGGGTTGTGGCGCCTTCGGAAAAGCATTCGATCCAGCCGACCGAGAAGTAGACCGAGTAGGCACGCATAGAGGGCGATCGCGAACCAAGTCCCATCCGCCCAGCTCGACCCCAGGATCCCGGCGGGAATCGTGATGCGTTCGAAATTCACGTAAGGAACGTTGGCGAGACCGGCGAACTCCTTCGAAAGCGGCACGGACTTTCTCGGCCACAACTGCCTCGGAATGGGAAGCTCGATCAGATACTGAAGCGACTGAAGTGGCGGACGATCGGCCGAGCCCAGGTTCTCCATGGCCCACAGGGTCATTGCGCCCGTGATCTCGTCACGCCGCAGCGACTCCAAACCACTGGATACGCTGCCCTCGGTGCGGATCGCGGCGACCTGATCGGCGACCGAGCGGTCGTGTTCACCCGGGTTACGGGCACTCGTGAACAGGGCCAGCGGAATCACGGACACCACCGCGCCGATCGCCATCCACGTGAGCGCCTTGCCCGGCCGCAGTGCGTGCCAGCGGCTGAAATACATTCCCCAGAGAAGCGATCCGAACAGCGTCAACAACGGACGGCGTCCGAACTGGTCGGCCAGAGCTGCGGGAGCGGCGGCGGCCAAGGTCACGCCGGCCCCGAGTACGACCAGCGGCCGCGTGGGGTGATGCACCCAGACCCATCCAAGGAGGCCACACGCTCCTGCCGCCACCGCGACCGCCGCGATTCCTACTGCGTTGTGGATGCTATTCGGCAAAGAGGGGGGGAGTCCATAGAGCAGGAAGAGGCTGAGGAATGCCATGCTGATCGCCTGCACAAGATACTTCCAAACGTGCGGTCCCCCGACCCGAACGGCCCGATCAACCTGGTCCCCGGCGGCTTGGCCGACAGCGACGTGATAGAAGACGAGAAAGATGACGAGGAACAGTCCTGCGGCAAGAATAAAGCGCTGCGAGGCCAGGGGCACGTTGGTGATGTAGACACCGCCATAGGAACCCGCCGCCAGCGCATCAGCTGCACTTTGCGTCTGGAATATAATGAATCCGAACAGAAAGAGGTTGCGAAGGCTGAACAGAGGATGGCGTCTCTGCAACACCTGATAGACGGCGATGCCCAGGAGCAGGACGTTCATACCCCAAAGGATCACCGAACTTGCTCGGGCGTTGGACAGTGACGGCGCAAGGACACACAGCGCGATCGCCGCGGAGCCCGTGAGCAGCAGCGCCGCCGGTGAGGGCTTGGGCCTCGTCAGGGGTACCGGTGCCGACCAGGTACCGACGTCGTCGGCCACGACCGTGGCACCGGCCGATCTCACACCGACTCCAGCACGCGACTCACGATCGACGCGCCAGCGTCCAGAGACATGTGGCGCTCATAGTAGCTACGACCTGCGGCACCGATACGGTCGCGCTCGACGCCATCCATCAGGTACACCTTCTCGAACAGCTCCGCCAGCGCGGCGTCATCGCCGGGGGGGCACGAGAAGCCGGCCTGGGCCCGATCGATGATCGTCGCCGCGTCGCCCCGCACGCACCCGACCACGGGTCGGGCCGAGGCCAGCGCCACCTGGAGCTTGCTCGGGATGGTGACGCTGAAGAACGGCAGATCCGCCAGGCTCACGACCAGGCAGTCGGCCAGGGCGTTGACCCGGCCCATGTCGCGGTAGGGAAGGCGGTCACGGAAGGCCACGTTGGACGCGCCGAGTGACTCGGCCAGCGCCTGAAGACGAGCCCGCTCGGTTCCGGAACCGATGAGGGTCAGCTGAAAATCGGAGAGTCGGCCGAGCCTCCCCGCGGCCCTGATGACCGTGTCCAGATCTTGGAACTCCCCGAGATTTCCCGCGTACACGGCGTTGAACCGGCCGTCCATCCCCAGCGATCTCGCCAAGTCCTCGTCGCGGGCGGTGGGTTTGAAGATCGACTCCTCCGCCCAGTTGTAGACGACGTGGATCTTCGACTCGGGAACGCCACGGTCCGCCAGGAGGCTCTTCATTCCCTCCGACAGGGCGGTGATCGCGGAGGCCTTCCGATACAGCAGCGAGCACCACGAGTCGAGTGCCTTCTCGAACGTACGCATCGAGCGGCGCGATCCCCCACCGATTGCCGCCACGATGCTATCGGGCCACAAGTCTGCGATGTGATATACGTACGGGGTCCTCCGCGCCCATTTCCAGGTGAGCGCGGGCACCCCTATCGTCCCCGGTGGATGATATGCGTACACGACATCGGGGTGGAAACCGATCGCCCGCGGACCGGGAAGGGCGGCTGATGCCGCGAATGAGGAATAGGTGAGCACCCGGTGCACCGCCGAGCGGTCGTGACTCGGAAACAGCGGCACCCGGAGAATGGGGGTGTCGCGCAGCACCTCACGGGTGCGAAAGGCATACGAGTATCCGTCGTAGAGCTTCCCGCCCGGGTAGTTCGGAAGCGACGAGAGGATTCGCGCATCGTGACCATGGTTTCGGCGAAGCTTTTCGGACAGCAGGGTGGAGTGCGGAGCCGGCTCGGGGTCGCAGTACTGGGACAGCAGCAGGATGTTGATCTCGAACTCGCTCAGACGGTCTGGTCTGTCACGGGCGGAGACTGGCCTGCATCGAGAAGGCGACCACGGACGAGATGACGTGGCTGATCTCGGAGTCCAGGAGCTCGGGATACAGCGGCAGAGAGAGCACCCGGTCCGAGAGCGCCTCGGTTCTCGGCAGCGACGTGCCTTGCAGCCCGAGGGCACTCTGCTGGTGGACGGGGATTGGCGAGGAGATGAGCGTCTCGATGCCCCGCTCGGCCAGATAGGCCGCGAGATCGTCGCGGTCCGGTGATTCGACGACGTAGTTCTGGAAAACATCGTGGTATTTCGGATCGGCGTCGGGCGGGGGTGGGAGGTGGAGCGCCGGGATGGCCGAAAGGCCTTCGTGGTACCGCGCCGCGATGCTGCGCCGGCGCTCGATCCAGCCGGCGAGGAGCGGCAGCTTCACGTTGAGGACGGCCGCCTGGAGGTTGTCGAGACGGCAGTTCCAGCCCCAGCCGGCCAACTCGGTCTTGGTCGCCCGGCCGTGATCGCGCAGGAGACGGAGCTCGTGGGCCAGGCCATCGTCGTCGGTGACGACGGCACCCGCATCTCCGAAGGCACCCAACAGCTTGGCCGGGTAGAAGCTGTAGGCCGACGCCACGCCGAAAGCCCCGGTGTTCGTCCCGTCGTACCGCGCCCCGACCGCCTGGGCCGCATCCTCGATGACCATGAGGTCGTGCTCGCGCGCCAACTCCATGATCCGCCCCATGTCACACGTGCGACCGTTCAAATGGACCGGCATGATGGCGCGTGATCGAGTCGTGATCTTCGCCCTCAGGTCGTCGGGGTCCATCAAATGGTCGTCGCCTATGTCGACGAGCACCGGGGTGGCTCCGACATGGCGGATCGCCGCCAGAGTGGCGACGAAGGTGTGACTGACGGTCAGCACCTCGTCGCCCGGTCCGACCCCCAGCGCCTCGAGCGTGAGGCGCAGCCCGTCGGTGCAGTTGCTCACACCGACGCAATGGGCCCGCCCGATGAGCGCGGCGAATGTCTGCTCGAACCGGTCGAGATCCGCTCGCATGATGAGGTCGCCTGCACGCAGCACCCGAACCATCTCGCCGACGACCTCGTGCTCGATCGTCGAGAAGTGCCGGGGCGGGTGCCAGAAACGAACCGTAGGTGTCACCTCGGGGGTCACTGTTGTGATTTCTCGCTTCGACGGAGGTCAATAGGAGGGGTGCACGCGCACGCCGGGACACGACCGGGTCGCCCGAGGAGCACGCGCCCGGTCTCGAGCAGGATTCTCAGGTCGGTGCCCAGGGACGCGGTGTCGACGTAGCAGATGCCCAGCCGGCTCTTCTCGGGCCGGATGAGCAGGTCGTAGGCCAGATCGGGGTCGTCGTAACGGGCGAGAATCGCACCTTCGTCGCGAAAGCCGATGGAGGCCCAGTCGGTGACGCCGGGCTTGACCGACAGGAGACGCCGCTCCTCGGGAACGTAGCCGGCCACCGCCGACAGGACCTGCGGCCGGGGGCCGACCAGCGACATCTCACCCCGGAGGACGTTCAGGAACTGCGGCAACTCGTCGAGCTTGTACAGGCGGATGCGCGACCCGATACGGGTGATACGGGGATCGCGGGCGGACGAGCTGGTGCCCCCGAGCCGTTCGGCGTCGACCACCATGGAGCGGAACTTGAACATGCGAAACGGCTTCCCGTGCCGCCCCGCTCGTTCTCCCCCGTAGAACACGGGCCCGCCGTCCTCCCTGCGGATCAGCGCCGCGACCACGGCGAACACAGGCGACGTGACGACGAGGACACTCGCCGAGACGGTGATGTCGAGAGCTCGCTTGACGGCCGGGTACGCGGATCTCACCGGAGAGCGGGCGACTTCCCAGCCGTGAGCCGAGCCAGGATGCGGGCCGCGAGAACATCGGGCTCCAGGCCATAGGCCCGGCGCAGGAACTCCTGGGTGCCCACGATGGCGGTGAAGTCGCGGGGCAGGCCGAGCCGCAGGAGGGGGGCCCTGTCGTCCATCTCGGCCAACACCTCGGCGACCGCGCCACCGAGGCCCCCCGTCGTGCTGTGCTCCTCCAAGGTGACGACGAGCGACGCGGAGGCGCCGGCCCGCCGGACGGCCTCGGAGTCGAACGGTGCGATCCACGGCATGCTGATCACGGATGCGTGGACGCCCGCCGTGCTCTGCAGCGTGTCGGCGGTGTCGAGGGCGAGGGCCAGGACCGTGCCCGTCACGAGGATCGCCACGTCGTCGCCGCTGCGCAGCGCGACGGAGGAGCCCGGCGGGAGGGAGGGCCGCTCTGCATGCACCTCGCGCTCACCCGTCTTGCCCAGGCGCAGGTAGGCCGGCCCGTCGGTCGCAGCCACGACCTCGGTGAGCACGCTCGCCTCGATCGGGTCGCCGGGGGCGGCGACCATCAGGCGCGGTATGGCCCGCAGGATCGCCAGATCCTCCGTGGCGTGGTGCGAGATCCCGAGGGATCCGTAGGCCATGCCGCCACCCACAGCCACGATCTTCACGTTGGCGTCGTGGTAGCAGACATCGCTGCGGATCTGCTCGAGGCACCGCAGGGTCGGGAAGTTGGCGATCGAGTAGGTGAACACCACCGACCCGGTCAACGCCATCCCGGCCGCCAGGCCGGTCATGTTCTGCTCGGCCACGCCGGCGTTCAGATAGCGGTCGGGATAGCTCCCGGCGAAGCCCTCGAACACGCCGAATCCGAGGTCACCGGTGATCAGTTCGATCCGATCATCGTCGCCCGCCAGCTGCGTCAGCGTGCGGACGAACGCGTTCCTCATGCGGACCCCGCGTATCGCTCGCCGTCGCCGAGCTCGTTCAGCGCCCGCTCGAGCTCGTCGGCATCGGGTGGGCGGTAGTGCCAGAGCACCTGGTTCTCCATGAAGGAGATGCCCTTGCCCTTGGTCGTGTGCGCGACCACGCAGAGCGGGCGCTGCTTCTCGGGCAGGTCGCCCTGGTGCGTCGGCCGATCGAACGCCTGCCGGAGCGCAGTGTGATCGTGACCGTCGACCTCCGTCACCTCCCACCCGAACGCTCGCCATTTGTCGGCGAACGGCTCGAGGTCGAGGGTTTCGGTGGTGGAGGTCAAGCTCTGCATCTTGTTGTAGTCGATGACGACAGCCAGGCTCGACAGGTTGTGATGCCCGGCGAACATCGCCGCTTCCCAGACCGAGCCCTCGTCGCACTCGCCGTCACTCATCACGACGAACGTCCGGAATCCCAAACCACGTCGGTGGGAGTTCACCGCCATGCCGGCCCCGATGGAGAGTCCGTGGCCGAGGGATCCGGTCGAGACGTCGACACCGGTGACGTAATGGGAAACATGGCCGGAGAGAAGCGAGCCATTCTGGCAATGGGTCAGGAGATCGTCCTTGGGAAAGTACCCGCACTCCGCCAGGGCGGCGTAGATGGCCGCCCCCGCGTGACCCTTGCTCATGATCAATCGGTCGCGGTCGGGCTTCTGGGGGTGCCGCGGGTCGTGGCGCATGACCGCCCCGTACAGAACGGCGATGATGTCGGCCACCGAAAGACACGAGCCCACGTGGGAGCTCCGGCCCAGGTGGGTCATGTGCAGCACGTCGGCCCGGATCCGGTGCGCGAGGTCGAGTGTCGTGTCGGGCCCAGTCGGGTCGGGCCCAGCCGTGTCGACCCCAGCCGTGTCGACCCCAGTCGGGTCGGGCCCAGCCGGGTCGACCCCAGCCGTGTCGGACCCAGTCGTGTCGAACTCAGTCGTGGTATCGACCATCGTCGACGCTCACCGGGCCTTCACAACTGGGCGAAGGCGATATAGGGATCGAAATCGAAGCGCTCGAGGCGAAGGCCGGACAACCCGACGCTGTCGAGCGCGGCCAGCGTCTCGCCCGGCCAGAGCGGATTGTCGAGCTCGTCGAACGCGAGGATGGCGCCCTTGGGCATGCGGGGCAGGAACGCCTGCAACGCGGCGAGGGTCGGATCGTAGAGGTCGGCATCGAGAAAGAGCAGGCTCACCACCAGGTGGGGGTTCGCCTCGACGAAGGGACCAACCGTCTCCGTGATGTCGCCGGTGGTGAGATACATCTTCGGGATGTGGCCGAGAAACCGGTCGGCGTCGTACAACGCCATCAGCTCGCGAAGCTCGCTCTCGAGGTCGGCCCCGAGGTCGCCCTTCTTCACACCGGTCCGCGTGGGATCGTCGCGCTCGGTCACCTCGGGGAAGCCGGCGAAGGAGTCGAACCCGTAGATGCGCCGGGTGAGGTTGTTCGGCTCGAGGATGGCACTCAACTTCGCCCACGTCATGAAGCTGAACCCTCGAAAGACGCCGCACTCGACAATGGAGCCTTTGACCGGCACCACCCGCTTGAAGAGCTCGTAGAGCGCGAGGAGCCGGGTGAGGTGGGATCGGCGGATATAACGCGGGAAGCTGGCCAACCGCTGCTCGATCGTGTCCGACGACGACTCGAACAGGCGGGCGATCTCGCTGGCGACGTGTCTCTCGGTGGACGTTTGGAACATCCCGGGGGCGACGGGCATTGGGCTCGATGCCCCGGAACTCGATGCCGCGGAACTCGATGCGGCGGCAATGGAATCGTCGATCACGAGTGCCTCATTGAGAGAATGGTACGCGGGGCCGGAGGCCGAGCCACGTCTGATGCACGCCAGAGAGCCCAGTGATCAGTCGCACGACCCGCGTCGAGCAGTCGCGCACAAGGTACTCGGGGGGCGCCGTCGGACGCCAGCCTGCCTGCCACTGCGAAACAGCGAGCGCGACCGCCCGTTCGATCGTGTCCGACGTCACGCCGGCGAGGATGATCGATCCCACGTCGAGGGCCTCGGGGCGCTCGAGTGCGTTGCGGATGGTGACGGCGGGGAAGCCCGTCATCACGGACTCCTCGCTGATCGTGCCGCTGTCGGAGAGCACACAGCGGGCGTTGCGCTGGAGCTTGTTGAAGTCGAGATAGCCGAAGGGAGCGCAGAACTCGAGGCCGCTCACGTCGACCGGCAGCCGGTGGCGCTCCAGGCGGTCGCGGAGACGGGGGTGGGTGGAGATGAAGACGGGCAGGTCGGATCGCTTCCGCAGGTCGACGAGCGCCGTGAGAAGGGGCTCGGCACAGGCCGGGTTGTCGATGTTCTCCTCCCGGTGCAGGCTCACGAGGAAGTACCCGCCCGGCTCCACGCCGAGCCGGTCGAGCGCTTCGGAGCGCTCGATGGCGGCGTCGTAGGCCTCGAGCACCTCGAACAACGGCGATCCGGTGACGAACACCCGACGGGTGGGCAGCCCCTCGGCCAGCAGGTTGCGCCGGGCGTGCTCGGTGTAGCAGAGGTTGAAGTCGGCGACGTGGTCGATCAGGCGCCGGTTGGTCTCCTCGGGCACGTTCTCGTCGAAACAGCGGTTGCCGGCCTCCATGTGGAAGACGGGAATACCCATGCGCTTCGCCATCACCGCGGCGATGCAGCTGTTGGTGTCGCCCAGCACGAGCACGGCGTCGGGTCGTTCCTCGACGAGCACGGGCTCGATGCCGGCGAGAACGCCGCCGAGCACCCTGCCGAGCGAGGACGTGTCGACTTCGAGGCGGCGGTCGGGCGGGCGGAGTCCGAGCTCGTCGAAGAAGACGTCGCTCAGCTTCGGGTCCCAGTTCTGGCCGGTGTGCACGACCGTGTGGTCGACGGCGTCGTCGAGGGCGACGATGACCCGAGACAACCGGATGATCTCGGGTCGGGTCCCGACCACGGTGACGACCTTCACGATGCCTGGCGCTGCTTGGCGACGGGCCGGACCGCCTCGGCGATCGTGTCCGGTTCGGCGGGGTCGAAGTGGTCGTTCGCCCAGAAGATCGTCACCAACTCCTCGTCGCCCGTGTTGATGATGTTGTGGACCTGGAGGGTGGGCATGTCGACGGCGACCGGTTCGGTGCCCCGGACGTCGACCGTCCAGATCTCCGTGGTGAGAAGGCGGCGGACCTCCATGCGGGCCTGGCCCCGGACCACGACGAAGCGCTCGATCTTGTCGAAATGGAAGTGTTCCCCCCGGGTGATGCCCGGTCCGGTGGTGGAGACCGACGTCTGGGTCTGACAGTGGCCCCGGGCGATCTCGGCGAACGCGCCGCGGGCGTCGGCGTGGGCGACGAGTGGCTGCGGGTAGAACGCGGGGAACAGGTGGGAACGCAGGGTGTTGAAAAGGCGCAGGTCGAGGCGGGTGGGCAGGGCCGGTAGGTGGGCTCCGTGGTAATCCGGCGCGAAACCCGGCCAGCCGGTCGTAGAGGTCGGGGATGGAGATCTCCTCGCCGTCCACGTCGACCACCCCCCGGCGCTCCGGTTCGTCGATGCTGCGCACGATCTCCCGGCACGCGTCCTGGACGTGCAGCAACCGGGTCCTCCCGCCCTGGTTCACCTCGCTCGACTCGCCGTGGGCCAGGTCGTGGCAGAAGGTGGCGACCGCCGAGTTGTAGTGGGGGCGTCCGTGCTCGCCGAAGAGGTTGGGCAGGACCAGGTCGACCATGCGGGCCCCCCGGGCGTCGGCCCAGGATCCGAGCGTCTCGCCCGCCTGCCGCTTCGACGCCCCGTAGGTGGAGTCCCCTCGGCGGTGGATCGAATCGGCGTAGACGACCGTGGGGGCGCCGCCCCCTTCCTCGAGTGCGGTGGCCAGGGTGGCGGCCAGGGTGCGGTTGGTGGCGGCCACCTCCTCGGGATCGCCCCGGTTGGCCCCGGCGAGATGCACGACCGCGTCGGCGCCGCTGAGCACCTGCGCCAGTCGTTCTCCGTCCCCGAACTCCCGCCGGCCGGCCACCCGAACGGTGACCTCCGGGCGGAGGGCGTGGAGGCGGGCCCGCAGGTGCCAGCCGAAGAAGCCGTCGCCGCCCGTCACGACGACGGTCGTCATGCTCGCGCCGCTTCCATGAGCTCCGCCTGGATCTCGGGCAGGCGCAGCAGGAGGGCTTCGATCTCGACGACCGAGAGCCGGGGGGCGTTGTGCGAATGGAAGTCGTCGATTGCGACCTCCTCGGGGTCACCCTCGCTGAAGTAGTTCTCGTAGTTGAGATCCCGATCGTCCATGGGCACCCGGTAGTACTCCCCCAAGTCCTCCGCCAGGTGCAGCTCATGGCGGGTGGCGAGCGTCTCGAAGAGCTTCTCCCCGTGGCGCACCCCGATGCGCCGAACTCCCACCTCGCGGCCGAAGACGTTCTGCACCGCCGTCGCCAGGTCGCCGATCGTCGACGCGGGCGCCTTGCGAATGAAGATGTCGCCGTTGCGGGCGTGACTGAAGGCCAGCTCGACCAGGTCGATCGCCTCGCTGAGCGGAAGGAGGAAGCGGGTCATCGACGGCTCGGTGATGGTGAGGACCTTGTGCTGCTTCAGCTGTCCGACGAAGAGGGGGATGACCGATCCGCGGCTGTACATGACGTTGCCGTAGCGGACGCCGCAGACCGTCGTGGCGGAGCCGTTCAGGTTGAGGTCGCGGGCGGCAGCCAGCATGACCTTCTCCATCAGCGCCTTGGTCATGCCCATGGCGTTGACAGGGAACACGGCCTTGTCGGTACCGAGCAGCACGACGCTCTCCACGCCTTTGGCAACCGCCGCCTCGACCACGTTGGAGCTGCCCATGACGTTGGTCGCGACCGCTTCCATGGGGAAGAACTCGCAGGACGGGACCTGCTTGAGGGCGGCGGCGTGGAACACCAGGTCGATGCCCGTCATGGCGTGGGAAACCGAGTGACGGTCGCGCACGTCGCCGATGTAGAACCGGACGTTGCCCCAGTGCTGCACCCGGCTGCGCAGCACCTCCTGCTTGGATTCGTCCCGGCTGAAGACACGGATCTCACGACAACCCTTGTCGCGCAGGTGCTCGAGCATGGTGGTGCCGAACGAACCCGTGCCCCCGGTGATGAGAACGGCCTTGTCGGCGTATCGAGAGCTCATCGGTGGGGATCGGCCCTTCAGAAGGTCGGCGACGGGAGTCTAGCGGGGCCCTGCTCCGGGACTCGGCCCCCCCGCTACGAGCCCGACCTCAGGTCCCAGCTCCCCTGGACGTCGGTGTCGAGCGCGAACCGGGCAGGCGGCGGCGCCCCTTCCCAGGACCATCCCGGCGGAAGCTCGACGCTCAGGTCGAGGACGTCACCCGTGTGATCGGGCAGGCGCATCCACAACAGGGAGTAGGTCCAGTCGCCGTCGGGACTGGGTGACACGATCGTCGGGACCTCCCACACCACCGTGACCTTCACCTCCGAGCGGGGGGCCACGCTGCGGAACCAGCCGTACCCGGGATGGCCGGCCACCGACGGTTCCGGTACGCCGAGCCGGTCCGACGCCGGGTCGAGCACCGCACCCGCAGGCCCGAACATCGTCACGTAGGTGAGCGGATCGACGGGATTGACGACGGGATCGGCGTCGGCCGGGTTGGCGATCGTGACCGAAGTGGTGACCCGAGCCGATCCGTCCCGCCGGATCACGACGCGGTGGGCGTAGGTGCGTCGGAGCCCACGTCCGTTCTTGGCCCGGTACTGGAACTCGGCCGGGTAGACGAAATCGCCGGTCGTGACCGGGATCGAGCCGTCCCACCCCCGACCGGCCAGGACCCGTCCCACCTCGGCATCGGTCACCCAGGCCATGGCCTCCCGATTCCCGAAGGCCTCCCCGAACACGTCCGCCAGACCCGACCACTGGGCCGCGGGCGCCTCGAACATCTTCGACATCACCGCCTGCGCCAGCACGGCCACGAACTCCTTGCGGGCCAGATCCGACGCCGCAGGCGCGATGTGGGTGTGGAAGTCGAGCCGCTCGATGACGTTGGCCGCGGTGACCGTCTCGCCGTAGCTCTCGATCGTCACCGGGCCGATCTCGCCCAGGATGCGAGCGAGGAAGGCGGGGGTGAACGACACGACCCCGTCGACCGGATCCTCGCCGCCCCGCTGCCACAGGCGGGCCGCCAGCTGCGCGCCCTGGGGCCAGTCGGGGCCAGTGTTGACGTTGGCCAGGGATTGGGGCAGGCGGGTGTCGAAGCGCAGCGGCGAACCGAGCTCGGCCGGCGTGGCGACGGCGTCGGGGCGGGGCCTGATCCAGCTCTCGATGGAGTCGTACCGCTCCAGGGCGAGCTTTCCGTCGACGGCGGTGAGGACTCCGTAGGTGCCGATGAACCCGCCCGTCGGACGCACCTCGTCCGGGTTCTGGGAGAGAACCAGGTAGCGGCGAGGGCCCTGCCCGCCGGCGAAGGTGATCATCGAGGCCAGCGCCTCTTCCGCTTCGATCGCCCGCTGGCGGAAGTCGGGCAGCCGCCGGGACAGGTCGGTGCGGGCCCGTCCGAGGGGCCGGACGAGGCGCTCGCCGTCGAGGCGGTCGACGCGCGCCGCGGCGTCGTCGATGCTGGCCACGCCCGCCTGGAGGAGTTCCTGCACCTGACGGAGCTGGCCCAGGGCCGCGGAGAGCTTCTGGTCCTGATCGGCCGGGTCCACGATGGCGGCGGCGGCGTCGGCCAGGCGGACGCCGGCTTCGGACAGCAGCACGCCGGCGTCGGCCAGCTCGTCGACGCCCCGGATTTGCGCACCCAGCAGCGGTATCTGCCGGGCGAAAGGCACGAATCGGACGACCGAGTGCATGTCGCGTCGACTGCGGGCGAACGAATCGCCGGCCCGGACCAGCGCCACCCGCGCCGGCTCGAGCTCCCGGTCGCCCAGGAGCCTTTCGGCCTGCAGGAGCGAGGCCCTGCCGTCGAGCGCCGCCCCACCCGCGCGGAAGAGGCCGAACCCCACGGCGACGACCGCAAGACCCACGACGAGATAGGCGAGCCGCCGCAGGCGCCTCCACCGAAGCGGGGTCAAAGTGGGCTTGTTTCGTTGGATCGTCATGGTAAGTTGCGCAGCGCACTGCCTCCGGCCGGCATCTCGGGCTTCGTCAGCATCATGCCATCAAGGTTTCGGTGCGTTTTCTGGCGCAGATACTGGCAAGGGTCGGGGAAAGGCCGCTAGGCTACGACCGAACTTGGCGGACCACTAGACATGGGAGATCAAATGGCCAACGTCCACACCAGCGGTGCAAGCCGTCACGCCCTGCGGCGTCTCAGCTCGCTTGGGGCCGCGGTTGCGACGGCAGCGACGATGCTCTTCGTCTTCGCTTCCAGCGCCTCGGCCGGTCCCGTGAGGCAGTTCGACTTCGCCGCCCTCATCTGTGCGATTCTTGCGGCGCTCAGCGGGGCCTTCGGTGGCCTCTTCGGCGGGTTCTTCGCCGGCCTGCTGGCAGCGTTCGGCTGCATCAACCCCTCGGGCTGAACCGACCCACACCGCAGAGCCAGGGGGAGGCTCCCCTGGCTCAAGGCGCTGCGGCCCGCCAAGGCTGAGACAACCCACAGAGGACGTCATTCGACATGGCGTCCTCTTTTGGTTGTCCGTGTTCTGTCCGGGGATACCTGGATGTCGGCAAGCGCGGCTCTCTCGCAGACGAAGAGGGCTCCCCCGCCGGGCGCGGCGGACCGTCATCTTCGCGCGTCGGCACCGTCTGGCACACGCGTTGCGCAGGTCGCCCGGCGGGGCCTGTGGTGGGCGCCCGTCCGAGTGGACATGCCGCCGCCCTCGTGAACGAGGCCGATGGGCCGTCGGGAGGTCGGTCCGAGTTCACCGCCACCGGCCGGGCGGCTCCGGGGCTTGGGCGACTATTGGCCGACGATGTCGGGCCTGTCGGGGGCCCGGCCGCGTGATCCACCGGGGCGGGGCTCGCCACGGGTCCCGGCTGCGGACGCGTCCACCGTTGCGGCGGGGCCGCCCGACCGTCGTTCGCCGGTGGCGGCCCGATCGCCCTTCGAACCGTTCTTGGCGACCATGGCCGCCTTCGTGATCTTCTTGGGAAGCGACAGCTCGTCGTCCTCCGCCGCCGACCGGTACCCGTAGGCGTACGGGGCCGCGTACCCGTCCCGAGAGGTGACGGCGTTGAGCACGGTGCCGATGAGGGGGGCATCGACCTGCTTCGCCATGGCGACCGCGGTGGCCGCCTGCTTCTGCGTGGTCCCGCCGGCCGAGAACACCATCAGCGTGGCATCGACCTGGCGGAACAGGACGAGGGCGTCGGTGACGGGCAGCACGGGCGGGGAGTCGATGAGGACGATGTCGCACTCGGCCTTGAGCGCCTCGAACACCTCTCTGGTGCGGTTCGACGAGAGAAGTTCGGACGGGTTGGGCGGCAGAGGCCCCGAGGCCAGAAGGCGCATCCGGGGGACGTCGGGCACGGCCTGGAGCGCCCGTGAGAGGGGTGCGTTGCCCAGGAGAAGGGACGTGAACCCGACATCGTTGGAGAGGCCGAAGAACTCGTGGAGGCGGGGGCGGCGCAGGTCGCAGCAGACCAGGATCACCCGCTGCCCGGCCTTGGCCAGCGCCACGCCCAGGTTCGCCAGGGTGGTGGTCTTGCCCTCGCTGGCGTTCGAGCTGGTGACCTGGAGGATACCGATGGGACGGTCGATGGCGACGAACTGGATCGCCGTGCGCAGCGTCCGATAGGCCTCCGCGGCCGGAGAGCTGGGTGCGGTGACCGACACGAGGCGGACCTCCCCCCGCTCCTTCCAGCCACCGATCACCGGGATGAGGGCGATGACGGGCACGGGCGCCACGATCCGTTCGAGGTCTTCCCTCGTCTTGATCGAGTCGTCGAGGTACTCGACGAGGAAGGCCAGGCCGACACCGAGCATGAAGCCCACGAAGGCGGCCAGCACGGCGTTGCGCATGGGCTTGGGCTTGATCGGCACCGTCGGGGTCACCGCGCTGCCCACCAGCTGGGCCCCGCCACTGGCCAGGTTGGCGTCGACCGTGATCTTGTCGAGCGTCTGCTTGAACACGGCCTGCTGCTGGACGAGGGCCTCCCGCTGCCCGCTGACCGACAACCTGATCGCCGCCTGGTCGGGCGCGGGGGCGCTGGCCACCTGATTGTCGAGGGTGGAGATCTGCTGCTGGAGAGCACCGATCCGCTCCTGGATCTCCTCCCCGGCGGTGAGCAGTCCCTCGACGGCCTGCTTCTGCCGGACGTCGATGTAGGCCGAGGCGTAGGTGTTCGCCACTTCGGCCGCCCGCTTGGGGTCGGTGCTCTGGGCCGTGATCCGGATCACGTCGGTCTGTCCGACCGGGTTGGCCGAGATCCCCGGCGCCGAGCCGAGCCGGCTGCGAACCTCGTTCTGGACGAGCTGGCTCTTGAGGACCTCGATGTCGGTGGCCAGGGACCGGGCCGGGTCGAGCCGAAAACCGGAGTTGGAGTCGAACGGGGACTCCGACTGCCTGGGCTGGAGCAGGAGCCGGGCACTGGCCGCATACACCGGCTCCTGGAAGTAGGAGGCGATCAGCGACCCTCCCAGTACCAGCGCCAGTGTGAGCAGGACGATGACCTTGCGGCGCTTCAGCACCCCCAGGTAGTCGCGTAGCTCCAGCTCGGAAGGGGCGTCCACGTTCAGCACTTCCTGGATGCTACCCGGCTCGTGCCCCCCCTGGCTCGCCGCCCGGACCGGCGTCAGGAGTCAGCGGCGCGCCGCTGACCGGCCGAGCTGGAGCCGGAGGCCTCGGCACCGTCGCCCCGGCACAGACGGTGCAGATCCTGGATCAGCAGCACGCGGTCGACCTGGGCGTCGATGGAGCGGGCCGTCTCCGGGTGGAGAGGAGGGACGGGGACATGGGAGATGAGGGGATGCACGGGTCGGACGTCGGCCTCGCCGGCGGCCAGCAGTACCTCGTGGAGCTTCTCGCCGGGGCGCAGCCCGGTGTACTCGATGGCGACCTTGCGCTCGGACCGGGCGGCCAACAAGGTGGCCACCTCGGCGATCGAGACCGGGCTGCCCATGTCGAGCACGAGGGCCTCGCCCGGGCGGCCGATGGCGCCCGCCTGGATCACCAGCTGCACCGCCTCCTCCACGGTCATGAAGTAGCGGGTGACGTCGGGGTGGGTGACGGTGACCGGACCGCCCCGCTCGATCTGGTTGTGGAAGGTGGTGAGGACCGAGCCCCGGCTGCCCAGCACGTTGCCGAACCGAACGCTCAGGTAGGCGCGGCCGGTGGCCACCGAGTAATGGCTGGTCAGGCGCTCGGTGATGCGCTTGGAGTACCCGAGCACGCTGCACGGGTCGGCTGCCTTGTCGGTGGAGATGTTGACGAAACGCTCGACGCCGGCATCGACCGCCAGCTCCAGCAGGTCGACGGTGGCCCAGACATTGGTCTTGACCGCCTCGGCCGGGTGCCGTTCCAGGAGCGTCAGGTGCTTGAGGGCGGCGGCGTGGAAGATCACGTTGGGCCGGAACCGCTCGAGCGCGTCGCGCATCGCCCGGCGGTCTCGGATGTCGAGGAGCACGAGGTCGGCCGAGTCGAGGAGCGCCCGGCCCTCGATCGAGAGCTGCACCGAGTGGAGGGCGGACTCGTCCCGGTCGAGCATGATCAGCCGGTCGGGGGCGAACCGGTAGAGCTGACGGCAGAGCTCCGACCCGATGGACCCGCCGGCTCCGGTGACGAGCACCCGGCGGCCCCTGAGGTAGCCGGCGATGGCGTCGAGGTCGGTCTCGATCTCGTGCCGGCCGAGCAGGTCGGCGGTGGTGACGTCTCGGATGTCGGCCACGTCGACGACCTGGCCCTCGAACAGCTCGTTGACGGCAGGCAGCACCTTCACGGTGAGCCCGGCCACCCGACCGAGCTCGCTCAGCTCGGTGACCAGCTCCGGCCCCGCGCTCGGCATGGCGATGAGCAGCGTGTCGGCCTCGGCCTCCTTGGCCGCCTCGATCAGGCGGGAACGGCCACCCACGACGGGGACTCCCATGATGCGCAGGTTGCGCTTGGAGGGGTCGTCGTCGATGAGGGCGACGGGGAGATACACCGAGGTCTTGTCGCGGAGGAGGGCGGGTATGACCTGGGCCGCTCCCTCCCCGGCACCGAACACGATCATGCGGTGACAGCCCTCGCCACTCGGCCGGCGCCGGGTCTCGCAGGCCAGCCGCCACGCGTAGCGGACGCCGGCCATGAGGACCAGCGCGATCACGCCGCCGACGAAGGGCACGCTGAGGGGGACGAACCTCGGGTCCCAGGCGGCGTTGAACATGGCCATCACCGACGAGGTGACGGCCACCGCCTTGACCAACGAAGTCACCTCGTCGAAGCTGCCGTAGCGCCAACGGCCGGTGTAGAGGCCGAGGTGCACGCCGGTGAGGGTCTGCACGGCCACCGCCGCCGGCAGCAGGAACGTGAACCCCCCGAAGTCGACGGCGTCGAACGAGAAGTCGTAGCGCAGGAGGGTGGCGACACACAGGGCGATGCTCCAGGCCGTTCCGTCGACGACGGCCTGCACCAGGCCCCGGCGCGATGTCGCGGCGGGGATGACGGGCTCTCCGGTACCGGGCTGCCCGAGTGGTGATCTGCCTTGCGCGCTCGTGTCCCTGGCCTGCCCTTTCTCGGTCTGCCCGTTGCCGCTCTGAGCCATCACCCTCGCCCTCGGCCGCCTGGCACCGTGCAACCAGAGTAGCGCCCGGAGGTGTTTCAAGCCCGGCGCCGGGATGCGACCGGACCCGCGAGCCGCTTCCGGGGCTGCGGCGAAGCCTGCGTCCTCGGGGGCGGCCGCGGCCCTACCTGGGCGGGAAGCCTCTCAACAGACGCCGTTGACGTAGCTGCGCAGGCGCTCCGACGACGTCTTCACCTCCGGGGTCAGGAAGCTTCCGAGCGCCGTGGTCGACATCTCGGACACGTCGTAGCCGGCCGCCGCCATGTCGTCGAAGAGCGCACCGTAGGCCCCGGCCAGCACGGAGACGTCGCCGGCCAGGGCCGACGGCGCCGCGGCCCCGGCCGCCGAGAAGGCGGAGCGGGCCCGACCCACGGCCCCGCGGAGTGCGGCCGGGTCGTCGTAGGACGACGTGACGGCGTCGAGGGCCGAGGACAGCTCGACGGCCGGACCGCAGAACTCGGTGGACGTCGGGATGGGTGCGGAGCCGGCGCCGCCCGAGGACGGGTTCCCCGATCCGCCGCCCGTGCCGCCGCCGCCAGTCCCGCCGACACCGGGCACCGGTCCTCCGGTCCCGGTCGTGCCGGGGTCGTCGGGCGCGCCGTCGCCGGTTGGGCTGCCACCGCTTGGGCCGGCACCGGTCGGGCCGCCATCGGTCGGGCCGACGACCGCGTCGGGCAGGACGGAGGCGGGGATGCCGAGGATCTCCAGTGCCCGTTCGAGGGGGGAGCCTTCCGACTCCTCGTCGGGCGAGGTGATCCCGTCCGATGTCCTACCGGGGTCTGCGGTGGTGGCGCCGACCACGCCGGGTTGTCCGATTCCGCTGTCGCCCGCCGTGGTCGCTACCCCACCCGGAGTGGCGATGGCCGGGCCGGTGGTGAGCCCCGACGTTCCGGCGGACACTCCGGCGGATGCGCGGCCGGGCGTCGTCGATCCCGATGTCGTCCGCCCGGCTGTATCCGAGCCGTCACCGCAGGCGGCGAGAGCCAGGAACGCGACTGCGGCCGCCACGAACGTCCGTCGACTGTTGGGCACAGCCCTCTCTGTAGCACAGGGGGTTGTCCGGCCGGCCGAATCTCGGCTCCGGGGCCGGTCCTGGCCCGCCCTCCGGCGGCGCCCGGCCGCCTAGGTTCGTCGGCGTGAGGGTCGTGCTCCGGTGTCGTTGACGACCGTCGGTCGCCTCGTCCTGGGGCTCGTCTTCGCCGCGGCCGCGGTCGGCAAGCTGGCCCGTCGGCGGGACGGCGCCGTCGATGTCGAGGCCTTCGGCGTGCCGCCCCGGATGGCGGGCCCGGTGGCGGCGCTCCTGCCGGTCGCCGAGTTGGCCGTGGCCGGGTCGATGCTCTGGGCCCCGTCGGCCGTCGCCGGCGCGGCGGCCGGGCTGTTCCTGCTCGTGCTCTTCACCTGCCTGGTGGGGCTCAACCTGCGACGCGGTCGGCGTCCGCCCTGCCGTTGCTTCGGCCGGGCGAGCGAGACCCCGATCGGCATCGGCACCGTGCTCCGGAACGTCGTCCTCATGGGGCTGGCCGTGCTGGTGCTGCTGGGCGCCTGACCGAACCGGGTCGGTGGTCGGAGCTACCCCCTCAGCGGATGATCAGCCGGCCGGGGTCTTGCACACGTTGGTGAGGTAGGCCTGCAAGCGGGTCACGGCGTCGAGGAACCCGTCCGACTGAAGCGCCAACAGGACCTTGCTGTCGACCTTGGAGATGTCGAAGTCGACGGCTCCCAACTCGTCGACCACCGTCTTGAAGGCGCCCGCGATGGCCGTCACGTCGCCCTTGATCTCCGTCGGCGCCTTCGCCACCGCCTCGTCGATGGCGCCGAGGGCCTCGCTGAGGCTGGCTTCGAGCTCGTCCGGGGTGGCGGCCGGGCTGAGCTCCTGCGAGCCGGCGGTGAAGGTGGTGATCAGCTGGCAGAACTCAGCGCTGTTCTGGCCGGTGAAGCTGGTGTCGACCGGGCGGACGGTGGTGGCGGTGGCCCCCGACGTGGTGTTCGTCGTCTCCTCCGGGTCGTCGCCGTCGGAGTCGCTGCAACCGGCCAGGGCCAGGAGGAGGGCGAGGCACACGCAGGACAGCGTTCGGACGGAGCGGACGGGATGGGCGGAGCGGGCGGAGCGGGCGGGGCGCATCCGTTCCTTCTAGCAGACGGTGGCGACCCGCCGGACGCTCAGTGCGGTAGCCACGAGTCGGGATCGTCGGTGAGGGCGCTGACTTCCGCAGGGAGACGTCCCGACACCACCTGCGCCAGGCTGACGTTCTCGAGCACCGACCGCAGGCTGGCCCGCACCGCCACCCAGACCTCCTGGAGGTGCTCGGCCGAGCCCTTGTACACGGTCGTCTCCGGCCGCACGCCCCGCACCTCGGCCAGCGGACCCTCGACCGCCCGCATGACGTCGGCCACCGAGATCTCCGAGGCCGGGCGGGCGAGCCGGTAGCCGCCCTCCGAGCCCCGCTGGCTGGCCACCAGCCCCGCCCGGCGCAGCTGGTTGAGGATGTTCTGGAGGAACTGGCGGGGCAGTTCCTGGGTGGTGGCCAGCACCTCCGCCGGTACCGCCTCGCTCCCGGCCGCGGCCAGGGCCAACAGCGCCCGGACCGCGTAGTCGACCTTGGCCGAGATGTGCACCCCGCCAGTCTGGCGCGGACGCCCCGCGGCGAACACTCCGCGCAATTACACCGCTGAGGGGGTCGGCGCGCGAACTGGTCGGCAGGCCCTTCGAGCACTCCGCGCAATTACACCGGTGAGGGGGTCGGCGCGCGAACTGGTCGGCAGGCCCTTCGAGCACTCCACGCGATTACACCGGTGAGGGGGTCGGCGCGCGAAGTGGTCGCCAGGCCCTCGAGCACTCCGCGCAATTACACCGCTGAGGGGGTCGGCTCGCGAAGTGGTCGGCAGGGTCAGGCCGGCGGCTCGGCGGTCCCCCGGATCCGGCGGCGACCGGGGAGACCCACCTCGGCCACGTCGATGAGGCCCCACCGGCGGCGGACGGCCCGCTCGGCCCGTCCGAAGACGCTGTCGACGAGGATCCCGACGATGAGGACGACGACCATGAAGGCCAGGAGGCCCTGGGAATCGGAGAGCTCCCGGGCGAACTGCAGGTTGGCCCCGAGCGACGGCCGGCTGGCGATGATCACGAGGATCTCGCCGGCCATGAGGCTGCGCCAGGCGAAGGCCCAGCCCTGCTTGAGCCCGCCGATGAAGGCGGGCAGCGACGCCGGCAGGATGACGAACCGGTAGAGGTCGAAAGAGCCCGCGCCCAGCACCCGGCCGCAGCGGACCAGCGCCGGTGGCACGGAATCGACGCCCGTGAGCAGCCCGTTGGCGATCGACGGGGCCGCCCCCAGCACCACCACGAAGAGGATGGCTGTCTCCTCGAGGCCGAAGAGGAGGATGGCCAGCGGGAACCAGGCGATCGACGGCATCGTCTGCAGCCCGGTGATCAGCGACCCCACGGCCGTGCGCAGCAGCTTGAACCGGGCGATCAACACGCCGATGACCACGCCGATGACGACGGCCAGGGCGTAGCCCACCGCCGCCCGCCGCATGGTGACGCCGACGGCGGTCCAGAACGATCCCTCGCCGAGGAGGCGCTTGACCTCGGCGAACACCGGGCCAGGCCCCGGGAGCACCCACGGCGGCTTCAACTCGGCCCAGACCACCGCCTGCCAGATGGCGATCAGGATGCCGGCGGCGGCCACCTTGGGCCACAGGGCGGTCCATGCCCGGCCGGCCAGAGTCGGCCCCGGCAGCGCCTGCGCCTCCAGGGCGTCGAGGCCGGCGAACTCGGCGTCGAGCCGGCTGGCGTCAACGGCCATGACTGCGGATCTCCTCCTTGAGGCGGTCGGTGACCTCCGCCGCCAGCCCGGACACCTCCGGCGTGTCGATGCGCCGGGGCCGGGGGATGTCGACGGGGAAGGTGGCCGCCACCCGTCCCGGCCGGCTGGTGAGCAGCAGGATGCGGTCACCCAGCCGGGCCGCCTCCCGCACGTTGTGGGTGACGAACACCACGGTGAGGCCGGTGGCCGACACCAGCCGCTCGAGCTCGTCGTGGAGGAGATCGCGGGTCATGGCGTCGAGGGCGGCGAAGGGCTCGTCCATCAGGAGCACCTCGGACTCCTGGGCCAGGGACCGGGCCAGGGCCACCCGCTGGCGCATCCCGCCCGACAGCTCGTGGGGCTGCAGATGGCCATACCCCCCGAGGTGGACCCGCTCGAGCAGCTCCGCCGCCTGGCGGCGGCGCTCCACCTTGGCGATCCCCCGCAGGCGCAACGCCAGCTCGACGTTGGACTGGGCCGTCAGCCAGGGCATCAGCGCCGGCTCCTGGAACATGAGCGCCGTCCGCCGTCCGCCCGAGTCGATCGTCCCCGCAGTGGGTCGGTCGAGGCCGGCGATCAGGTTCAGGAGGGTGGTCTTGCCGCACCCCGAGGCCCCCACCAGGCAGAGGAACTCGCCCGGCCCGACGTCGAACGACACGCGGTCGAGGGCCCGGACTGCGCCCGGGCCCCGACCGAAGACCTTCGACACACCGTCGAGCGAGATTCCGGCGATCCGGGCGACGTCGGCGTCGACGTCCATCGCGATCGTCATGTCGACGCAACCGAAGGCGAACCCTTGGCCGCCAGCACCTCGTTGAGCAGCTTCAGGTCGTAGATCCGCCCGAGATCGATCTCCTTCAGCAGCCCGTGCTCGGTGGCGTGCCGGGCGGAGAGCACCAGCGAGCCGGCGATGGGGTCGTTGGTGAAGGTGAGCTTCGGCCACGCGGAATCGATCAGCGCCGCCGGAAGCGCCTTCTGGGTGATCTTCTCGATGCCCTGGTTGGCCAGCGCCTTGGCCTCGTCGGGCTTCGAGTTGACGAAGTCGTTGGCCGCCACCTGGGCCTCCAGCAGCTTGCGCACCGCGCCCGGGTGGTCCTTCAGGAACTCGGTGCGGACGATGAGGTGGGTGGTGACGAACTGCCCGCCGGGCCACAGGCTGGCCTCGTCGACCAGCACTTTCCCGCCGCCCTCGTTCACCAGCCGGGACACCCACGGCTCCGGCACCCAGGCGCCGTCGATGGCGCCCGACCGGAACGTCTCAAGCGTCTGGGCGTTCTCCTGGGGGACGATGCTCACGTCGCCGCCGCCCTCCAGGTCGGTCTCGAAGCCCTGGCCGGACAGCCACGCCCGCAGGGCCACGTCCTGGGTGTTGCCCCGCTGGGGTGTCGCCAGCTTCTTGCCGGCCAGGCCGGCGGCGTCGGCGATCTCGGGCTTGACCACCAGCGCCGCCCCGCCCGAGGTCGCCCCCGAGATGATGCGCACGGCCTGGCCCTGGGACTGGGCGTAGGCGTTGATGGCCGGGTTGGGACCGATGTAGGTGGCGTCGAGCGCCCCGTTGAAGAGCGCCTCCACTGCCTGGGGGCCGGCGTTGAAGGTCGACGTCTCGAGCTTGACGCCGGTGCCGAGGACGTCGGCGAAGATCCCGCCTTCCACGCCGACCAGGGCGGTGGCGTGGGTGAGGTTGGGGAAGTAGCCCAGGCGCAGGGTGACCTCCTCCTCGGCGCCCGGCGCCGTCGTCCCGCCGGTGCCGGTGCCGGTGCCGCTGCCGCTGTCGCCGCCGCTGTCGCCGCAGGCAGTGGCGAACAGCATCGCGGCCAATCCGAGGCCCACGACCGTCCGCCCGACCGGCCCGCCCCGTCGATTCCGTCCCAGCCCCACGTGCTCCCCCTGTTGCCTAGTCAACTGTTTCGATCAATCCGATCGAATTAGTCAACTTTAGGCCCGGGGTGGTGCGGTCGGCAACCCGTCCCCACCGGCGAACTGGTGACACTTCGCCCGCCCCTGACCGGGTGAAGTGTCACCAGTTGCGGGGGCGGGCCGCGGGTTGGCAACACGTGGTGTGGATCGAAAAATGGCGAAAATGGCTGAAAGGCAGCACGCCTTGTTCACTCTCGCCCAGGCTCGGGAGCTCGGAGCCAGCCGGCATGCCGTCGAACATCGGCTCGCGACCGGGCGGTGGGAGGAGGTGCACACCGGCGTCTACCGGCACCAGCCGCCCGGAGGTCGTCGTCTGCCGCTTGCGTCGACTGCTCGAGGCCACCAGGTCCGAACTGGTGACACTTCACCCGCCCCTGGCCGGGTGAAGTGTCACCAGTTCGGTTTCACCGCCTCCTCCTCCACCTCCTCGGCCGTCCGGCGCACGCCGGGGTGGAGCAGGGTGTACAGGATCACGGCCAGGGCGATCACCGCGAACGGCACGATGGCGTTGCCCTGGTTGGTGTAGGTGGGCATGAGGACCACCCCCGAGAGGATGGCCGTCCATGCCCACAGGATGAACACCGAGCGCCGGGGGCCGTGGCCCTGGGCCATGAGCCGGTGGTGGAGGTGCTCCTTGTCGGCCTGCGACAGGGCCGTGCGACGGCGGGTGCGGCGGAAGATGGCCAGCGCGGTGTCGACGAAGGGCACGCCCAGGATCACGAACGGGATGACCAGGGGGGCGAAGAAGAAGAAGGTCTGGCCGCTGAACTGGTCGGCGGTGCGGCCCCCGACCGAGATGGTGGTGGCGGCCAGCAGCAGGCCCAGCAGGAGCGCCCCGCTGTCGCCCATGAAGACCTTGGCCGGGTGGTAGTTGTGGGGCAAGAAGCCGACGCACAGCCCGCAGGTGATGGCGATCACCAGGGGGGCCACGTTGTCGGGGGACAGCAGGCCCACGTCGGACAGGCGGTAGGCGTAGAGGAAGATGGCGCCGGCGGCGATGGCGACCACGCCCGCGGCCAGCCCGTCGAGGCCGTCGATGAGGTTCACGGCGTTGGCCATGGCCACCACCCACAGCACCGTCACCAGGAAGCCGAGGTCGGGCGAGAGCACGAAGAAGTCGGCGAAGGGGACCCGGAAGTAGAACATCGTCACGCCGGCCAGGCCCAGCACCGATGCGGCCAGCACCTGACCCGCCACCTTGGCCGGGGCGGATACCTCCCGCAGGTCGTCGAGCAGGCCCACCGCCAGGATGATGGTGGCGGCCAGGACGACGCCCAGCGGCTCCGACGAGGACTCGAACACGGGCCGGAACTGGGGGACGAACCAGGCCACGCCCAGCGCCGCGTACAGCGCCAGCAGCATGGCCACCCCGCCCAGGGTCGGCGTGGGCCGCAGGTGGATGCGGCGCTCGTCGGGGATGACCACCGCCCCGATGCGGATGGACACCCGCCAGACGAGGGGCGTCAACAGGAACGTCACGAGCGCCGCCACCCCGAACACGAGCCCGTAGCCGATCACTGGTCGCGCTCGGTCAGCACGGGCTCAGGGGTCAGTGGTCAGTGGTCAGTGGTCGGGATACGGGGTGAACTTCGAGCAGAGGGTGGCGGCTGCGTCCCGCACCTCGACGACCGCGTCGTCGTCGTTGCGCCGGCGAAGGGCCCGGCCGATCAGGGATGCGATCTCGCCCATCTCCGGCTCGCCCATGCCGGCGGTGGTGACGGCGGCGGTGCCGATGCGCAGGCCGCTGGTGACGAACGGCGACCGGGGGTCGCCCGGGATCTGGTTCTTGTTGAGGGTGAGCCCGGCCCGGTCGAGGACGTTCTGGGCCTCCTTGCCGGTGAGCTCGGGGTCGAAGGGCCGCAGGTCGACGAGCATCAGGTGGTTGTCGGTTCCCCCCGAGACCAGGCGGAAGCCCTCGCCCGCCAGGGCCTCGGCCAGGGCCCGGGCGTTGGCGACGATGCGGGCCGCGTACAGGCGGAACGACGGCTGGGCCGCCTCCCGGAAGGCGATCGCCTTGGCCGCGATCACGTGCATGAGAGGGCCGCCCTGCAGGCCGGGAAAAACCGCCTTGTCGATGGCCGTGGCGTGCTCGGACGTGGTGAGGATGCAGCCGGCGCGGGGGCCGCGCAGGGTCTTGTGGGTGGTGAAGGTGACGACGTCGGCCAACGGGACCGGGTTCGGATGGACCCCGCCCGCGATCAGCCCGGCGATATGGGCCGCGTCGAAGATCAGCAGCGCCCCCACCTCGTCGGCGATGGCCCGGAGGGGCTCGGGGTCGATGACGCGGGGGTAGGCGGTGGCGCCGGCCACGATCGCCTTGGGGCGGTGCTCCTTGGCCAGGTCACGCATCTGGTCGTAGTCGAGGCGCTCGTCGCTCTCGCTCACCCCGTAGGACACGAAGTTGTAGATCCGGCCGCTGAAGTTCACCGGCGAGCCGTGGGTGAGGTGGCCCCCCTGGTCGAGGCGCATGCCGAGCACGGTGTCGCCCGGCTCGAGCAGGGCCAGGTAGGTGGCCATGTTGGCGTTGGCGCCGGAGTGGGGCTGGACGTTGGCGTGGTCGGCGCCGAACAGGGCCTTGACCCGGTCGCGGGCCAGATCCTCCACCTCGTCGACCACGTAGTTGCCGCCGTAGTAGCGCCGCCCGGGGTAGCCCTCGGAGTACTTGTTGGTGAGGACCGAACCCTGGGCCGCCATCACCGCCGGGGAGGTGAAGTTCTCCGAGGCGATGAGCTGGACGGTGGTGTTCTGGCGCTCGCGCTCGCGCCGGATGACGTCGAAGACCTCCACGTCGTCGAAGGCGTCAAAGCCGTCGAACGGGGCAGAGGCGGCGGGGGTCGCGTCGCTCACCGGAACGAACGCTCGAGGTCGGGGGCCCACAGCATGGCGACCAGCCGGTCGAGTTGGCCGTCGAGCTCCTCCGCCATCCGCACGTAGGCGGCGGGGGGCAGGCCGATCGGGTCGGGGATGTCGTCGTCGGCGGAATGGCCCATCAGGTCGGACGCCTTGCGGCCGGCATGGGCCCGCGCCACCCAGTCGGACTCGCTCTCGTCGGCCGCCCGGGGGCCGATCGCCTCGCCCCGCCGCACCAGCTCCTTGAGGGTGAACACCCTGGGGAAGGCCGCCGGCACCATGACGACCGCCTCCCGGACGTGTTCCCGGGCCATCCCCAGCACCAGGTCGGCCGAGCCGAGGATGGCCGCCGTTATGCGCCGGCTCCGGTGGCGGGTTATGTCAAGGCCCAGCCCGGCCAGCGTGTCGATGCTGTTGGTGTGGGCCGGGTGGCCGTCGTCGAGCAGGCCGGCGGACCGCACCCGGGCCTTGACGCCGAGGGCCGTTATCCGGTGGCGGAGCATGGCTTCGGCCGCCGGGGAGCGGCAGATGTTGCCGGTGCAGAGGATCAGGACGTCGATGGAACGAAGTCTAACGGCGCCCCGGTGCCCGCTTTCGGACCCCCTCGGTGCCGCCGCGCCCTCGGGGGAACGCCTACTTCTCGGTCTGGCTGCGGACGGGAGACGGCCCCTTGGGCACGCGGGCCGCCCTCGGGCGCCTGGCCGGGACCCGATCGACGTCGACCTGCCCTCTCGGAAGACCCACCCTGGCCTTGCCCACCGGGCCCGCCGCCGCGGACCGGCCGCTCCCGGATCGGGAGGCGGGCGTGGGGCCGGGGGCGGACCCCGCCGGGTCGAGGGCGTCGTAGCCGTACTTGCCTCCGTAGGCCGACTCCGGCCCGGCGCCGTTGAGGATGGCGCCCATGAGGGGCGCCTCCACCTGGCGGAGCTGGTCGACGGCCCGCGTGACGTCCCCCCTCGACGTGCGGTCGGCGGCGCAGACCAGGAGGGTGATGTCGACCAGGCCGGCGATGATCATGGCGTCGCTCACCGGCAGGACGGGGGGCGAGTCGATCAGCACCACGTCGGCCTCGGCCCGTAGCGACGCCAGGACCTCGCGCGCCCGCCGGGACGAGAGCAGCTCGGACGGGTTCGGCGGAAGGGGGCCGGACGCAAGGACGTAGAGGCGGTCCTGGTCGGGCACCTGCTGGAGGGCGGCGCTCAGGGGCACCTTGCCCAGCAGCACCGATGTGAACCCGACGTCGTTGGTCATCCCGAAGAACTCGTGCAGCCGGGGCCGGCGCAGGTCGCAGCACACCAGGGCCACCTGCTGGCCGGCCCGGGCCAGGGCCACCCCCAGGTTGGCGAGGGTGGTGGTCTTGCCGTCGCCCGCGGTGGGGCTGGTGACCTGGATCATGGTGACCCCGTCGAAGGGGAGGAACTGCACCGCCGTGCGCAGCGTGCGGTAGGCCTCGGTGGCCGGGGACCGGGGCGTCGTCAGTGAGACCACCGTCGGCCGTCCCAACGTGGCGAAGCTGCCGACCGTCGGGATGGTGCCGATCACGGGAACGCCGGCCGCCCCCTCGAGCTCGTCCTTGTTGCGCAGGGAGTCGTCCATCTTCTCGAGCAGGGCGGCCACGGCGACGGCCAGGGTCAGCCCGAAGATGCCCGCCATCAGCCCGGCCCGGCCCGGGCGGGGCGACACCGGGGCGGTGGGGAGGGAGGCCGAGGTGACCACCTGGGCCGCGCCGCTCTTGACCGCCCGCAGCACCTGGAGCCGGTCGAGCTGCTGGCGGAGGGCCGACTGCTGGGCGACGAGGGGGTCGCGGGCGGCACCCTGGGCCGCGTCGATCTGGCCCTGCAGCTCCCCCACCCGCTTCTGGATCTCGGTGACGGCCACCGCCGCCGCATCCTCGGTCTGCTGGCGCCGAACCGACACGTAGGCGTCGGCGTAGGCGTTGGCGGTGGTCGCGGCCCGCTCGGCGCTGTTGTTGTCGGCGCTGATGGAGATGACGTCGGCGTCCCCGGCGGGTTCGGCCGAGACCGGGGGGGCCTCACCCAGCGCGATACGGACGGCGTCCCGCACCGGTGGGCTGGCCAGGATGCGGATCTCGGTCTCCACCAGCCGCTGCGGGTCGCCCCGCGGCCGGCCGGACGGGTCGAGGGCCAGGTCGACCCCGCCGCTCTGCACCAGCACCTCGGCCGTGGCCCGGTACACGGTCGGCCGGGACGAGGAGATCACCATCGAGAAACCGACGATGACGAGCACGGCGAGGATGATCGCAACCCGCCGGCGCATGATGCCCTGGACGTACTTCCACGCCCGACCCTCAGCTCCTTGGGTGGCGGGCATCGACGGAAATGCTACCGACAAGACCGTTCAACCTCGCGCCAGGCGGAGTGGACCGGGCACGCGGCGTGAGGCGGCCGGTGCGCCAGGCACCGTCCGGCACCGTTTTGGCTGGTCTGGGCGGTACAATTGCACGGATGGGGCTCTGCCACGAGTTCGGCGCCCAGATCCGCGCCGGTTGCGAACACCCCATGCGCGCGGGCGCGTCGGCGTGCTCCTGCGCCGAGTGCGGGGTCGTCTGCCGGGGCCTGTTCGACGGCTGCCCCGACGTGTGGGAGCGGGGCCCCCGTCCGGTTACGATCTCCGCCACCCGCGCCGCCGCGTCCAACGGCGCACCCGTGTCCACCGGCGCCCGTCCCGAGGCCAGGGGCTTCCGGCCCCCGGCCGCCATCGGCCCCGCGCCCGCCGATCGCGTCGGCGATGACCACGCGGGTGAAGCCGGCGCCGGCGCCCACGCCGATGCCGCCCATGACCGTCCCGCCGGTGACCGGGCGGGCGGCTCTCGGGCCGCGCAGTCCGGCCCGGGAGACAGCCGGACCAACGCCGACCCCGCTGACGGACCACCGCCGGGCGATCCGCGGCGCGAGGTCTTCCGCTGGTTCGAGGAGGCGTTCGAGGGTGTTCGGAGTGAGCTCCAGGCGCTGATAGGCAGCATGACCCACCAGCAGGCCATGCTCGCCGAGCTGCTCGACAGCCGGCAGGCCGAGCTGCGCCTGGCCCTGGTGGCCGAGTCCCTTCCCGACATGGTGGCCGACTCCATCCGCTCGGCGATGGACGAGCACACGGCGGCCATGGCCAAGTCCTTCGACCGCTCCCACGAGCGCTTCCGCGACGACGTCGACCAGATCCGGGTCGCCACTGCGGAGACGGTCGAGTCGCTCAACGAGTCGTTCCGTAGGCTGGTCGGCACCATTGCCGTCCACGACGAGGAGGCCGAGCAGCGGGAGGCCGTCCGCCTGGGCGTCATCAAGGGCAGCGTCACCCGCCAGGTCACGCCCCTCGCCGAGGCGCTGGCCGACCTGGGGGCCCGGATCGACGCCCTCGCCGACAGGGTCGGGAGCCCCGGCCGGTCGACCCCCGCGGCGTGGGCCCAGCCGGTCTCCGTCCCCGCCCCGCCGGCGACGCCCAAGGGCCTGGTCGCCAGCCGGACGGCGTCGCGGGGCGCCCACCCGGCGGTCGGCAAGCGGCTGTCCACCGCCCGCATGAGTCGGGTCGACGAGGTCGACGACGACGATCCGCCGGTGGTACCCCAGCGGGTCGCCACCTCCCGGGTCGCCACCTCCAGGGTCAGCCCGGCGAGAACCACGACCCCCCGGGCCGGCAACGCCCGAGCCGTGACGGGACTCGGGTCCAACGGCGCCGCGTCCTCGCCGGCGGCCAAGCGGGTTTCCACGGCCCGGGTCGCGCCTGCCGCGTCATCGCCCGCGGCCAGGCGTGTCTCCACCGCGCGCGGGGCCGCGGCGACGCCGCCGGCGGCCAAGCGGGTGGCCACCGTCCGGATGGCCAGGGCTTCCGAGGTCGCCGACGAGCCCGAGAACGAGCCGCCCCGCGTCCCCCGCGTCCTCACCCGGCGCAGGCCGGCGGCCACCGCCCCCCTCCTCGACGAGCCGCTCGAGGTCTACGAGCTGGAGCCCCCCGACGACGAGGGCGACGTGGTCGACGACGATGCGCTCGACGACGATGCGGATGACGGCGACCAGAACGGGGCCGACTGGCGCCCTCCGAGCTGGGTGTCGGCGGCAGCGGCCCGGCGGTCGGCCGCCCCCGGCGACATCGCCGGGCGCCGCATCACCCGCCCCACCCGTACCCCCTGACCGGCCGGGCGTCCCGGCTCAGGACTCCAGCGCCCTCACCAGCTCCGACCACGGCAGCCGGCCCTCGCGCAGCAGCTTGGGCTCGACGCCCGTGCAGTCGACGACGGTGGAGGCGCTGCCGGTGCACGTCCCGCCGTCGAGCACCACCGCCAGGGCGTCGCCGAAGGCCGCCTTCACCTCGGCCGCGGTCGTGAGGGTCGGTTCCCCGTGGCGGTTGGCGCTGGTGGTGGCCAGGGGTCCCACCGCCCGGCAGAGGGCCAGCGGCACCGGATGGTCGGGACAGCGCAGGCCGATGGTGGCGTCGTCGTCACCGAGGTCGGCCGCCAGCCCGGGCCGGGCGGGGAGCACCACGGTGAGGGCGCCGGGCCAGAAACGGGCCATGAGCGCGGAGGCGCAAGCGGGCACCGCGGTGGCCAGCGCCAGCGCCTGGTCGGTATCGGACACCAGCACCGGCAGGCTGACGTGGCGCGGCCGGCGCTTGAGGTCGAAGATGCGCTCGGACGCCCCCGGCGCGAAGGGGTCGGCGGCCAGGCCGTAGACGGTGTCGGTGGGCAGGCCGATCGGCAGGCCCTGGACCAGCACCTCGACCGCCCGCTGCAGCGCCGCCGGTGACGGAGGGTCGCCGCCGACCGGCACGATCACCGGGTCACCGGGTCACCGGGTCACCGGTCGTCCGCACGGATCCGGTAGGGGTGCCCTCCACATCACCCGGTGAACCTACCCACCAACACCCTCTCTCGACCGGCGAAGTCGACGGCGACCTCGACGTCGTCGAACCCGACGCTCCGGGCCAGGGCGACGGCCTGCCTGGTCTGGTGGGGGGCCAGCTCGACGACCAGCGATCCGGGCCGGGCCAGCCAGCCGGCGGCACCGGTGACCACCGCCTCGATCCCCTCCAACCCCGACGGCCCCGCTACCAGGGCGCCGGCGGGCTCCCAGTCGGCCACCTCGGAAGGCAGCGTCTCGTCCTCGGCGACATAGGGCGGGTTGGACACGATGACGTCGACGCGGCCCCGCAGCTCGTCCGGCAGGGGGTCGAACCACGGGCCGTGGAGGAGCCGGACCCGGGGCCCGACCAGGCTCCCCGTACCGGCCAGGTTGGCCCGGGCGACGGCCAGGGCGTCGGCCGACACATCGGTGGCCCACACCAGCGCCCGGGGCACCTCGTCCGCCACGGCCAGGGCGATGGCGCCCGAGCCGGTGCCGATGTCGATCGCCAACGGTGGGACACGCCGCCCGGACACGGCCGCCGGCGGCACCAGCCGGCGCAGCTCCTCGACCGCCACCCCGGCCACCACCTCCGTCTCCGGACGGGGGATGAGCACCCGGCGGTCGACCAGCAGCTCGAGGCGGCGGAAGCTCCACTGGCCGAGGACGTACTGCAGGGGCTCCCCCGCCGCCCGCCGTTCGAGCATCGACTCGACATGGGCGACCGACCGGGCCGACGCCGGCCGGTCGAGATGGACGATCAGCTCCGCCCGCGGCCACCCGGCGGCCCGCTCGAGCACCCGCCACGCGTCACCACGGTGGGGAAGGACCTGCCGGGCCCGGGCCAGGACCTGGCGCCAGGTGGTGGCGCTCTCGCCGCCGAGGCCCTCCCCCGGCACTAGTCGCCCTGCAGCTGGCGGGATCGCTCGTCGGCCATCAGTGCCTCGGTGAAATCGTCGAGATCCCCCAGCAGGACCCGGCCAAGATTGTAAAGGGTGAGGCCGATGCGGTGGTCGCTGACCCGGTTCTCCTTGAAGTTGTAGGTGCGGATCTTCTCCGACCGCCCCCCGCCGCCCACCTGGCCCCGCCGGGCCTCCGACAGCTCGGCCGACTGACGGTCCTGCTCCGCCTTGAGCAGGCGGGCCCGCAGCACGATCAGGGCCTTGGCCCGGTTCTGGATCTGGCTCTTCTCGTCCTGCATGGCCACGACCATGCCGGTGGGCAGGTGGGTGATGCGCACCGCCGAGTCGGTGGTGTTCACCGACTGCCCACCCGGCCCGGTGGAGCGGTAGACGTCGATCTTCAGGTCGTTGGGGTCGATCCGGACGTCGACCTCCTCCGCCTCGGGCAGGACGGTGACGGTGGCCGAGCTGGTGTGGATGCGGCCCTGGGACTCCGTCACCGGCACCCGCTGCACCCGGTGCGGACCGCCCTCGTGCTTGAGCCGGGCCCACACGTCGTCGCCCTTGACGAGGAACGCCACCTCGTTGAAGCCACCGTGGTCGGAGGCGTCGGCTCCCAGCACCTCCAGCTTCCATCCCCGCTGCTCGGCGTAGTGGGTGTACATGTCGAACAGGTCCTTGGCGAAGAGGTTGGCCTCCTCACCGCCCTCCGCCCCCCGGATCTCGACGATGACGTTCTTGCCGTCGTTGGGGTCGCGGGGCAGCAGCAGGGTGCGCAACTCGTCCTCGAGACGGGCCAACTCGGCCTCGGACTGCTCGATCTGCTCCCGGATGAACTCGCGGTCGTCGCCGGAGGACTCGGCCAGCATGCCCCGGGCCGCCTCCAGGTCGCCGGTGTGACCCCGCCACTCGCGGTAGGCGAGCACCACCGGCTCCAGCTCCTTGAACTTCTTGGACAGCTCGGTGTAGGCCCGGTGGTCGCCGTGGATGGTGGGTTCACCGAGCCGGGCGAGGATGTCGTCGTACTCGCTCTCCAGCCCGGCCAGACGATCGAACATACGGACTCAGGCTACCGGCGTGGGGGGCCAACCCACACCGGTAACCATATGGGAAGCGCGATGGTTAGTCTGGCGCCATGCGTCAGACGTTGGTCCAGCTCACGGACGAGCTGGTGGAGGCCCTCGACCGGCGGGCGGCACGCGAGGGGATTTCCCGGTCGAAGCTGGTCCGCGACCTCATCGCCGCCGGGCTGTCGAGCGGCGACGAGCATGACCGGGCCCTCGTCGAGGGCTACCGCCGGACGCCCCAGTCCGACGCCTCGGACGCATGGGGCGACCTCGACGCCTGGACGGAAGCCAACACCCGCCGGAACCTGGCCGCCCTCGACGCCGAGGACGGCGGGTGGTAGCGCGGGGTGAGGTGTGGTGGTCGGAGGACGAGCAACTCGGCCGCCGGCCGGTGCTGGTCCTGTCACGATCCGCGGTGCTGCCGGTGCTTGCTCGACCCCTGGTCGCGCCCCTGACGACGCGGGTGCGGGGGCTGCCGACGGAGGTCGCCCTGGACACGGCCGACGGCCTCCCGCAGCCGTGTGTCGTGTCCCTCGACAATGTCCAGCCGCTCGCCGCGGCTGTGCTGGTCGAACGGATCACGGAACTGGGACCCGCTCGGATGCGGGCCGTGTGCATCGCGCTCGCGGTGGCCACCGACTGCTGACCGCCGGCGGATCGGCCGCCGACCCGGCCGCCCGACCCGGGCTCGCCAGCGGCGGAGCGGGCGCCCGACCCGACCGCCCAACCCGTCCGCCCGATCCGGGCTCGCCGGCAGCGGAGCGGGCGCGGTCACGCCTTCTTCTTGGCTCCCGCCCGATTGCCGTAGCGGCGCTCGAAGCGCTCGACCCGGCCGCCGGTGTCGACCAGCTTCTGCTTGCCGGTGAAGAACGGGTGGCACTCGTTGCAGAGCTCGACGCGCAGCTCTTCCCGGGTGGACCGGGTGACGAAGGTGTTCCCGCACGAGCAGCGCACGGAGGCGGCCTCGTACTTCGGGTGGATGTCGGCTCTCACGGTTGCAGTCTCCCTCAGATTTCCCAGACCCTGTGAGGCTGGGGCCCTACGCAGCGGGCGATGGTGCCTTGGCGATCTCGGCCAGGAATTCGTCGTTGCTCTTGGTGGTGCGGATCTTGTCCATCAACAACTCGAGGCCCGCTCCTGATTCCAGGCCGTTGAGCACTCTACGCAGCTTCCAGATCTGCTGGAGCTGGCCCCGGTCGAAGAGCAGCTCCTCGTGCCGGGTGGAGGACGCGTTGACCTCGAGGGCGGGGTAGATGCGGCGCTCGGCCAGCTTGCGGTCGAGGCGCAGCTCCATGTTGCCGGTGCCCTTGAACTCCTCGAAGATGACCTCGTCCATCTTCGACCCGGTCTCGATGAGGGCCGTGGCCAGGATGGTGAGCGAGCCGCCCTCCTCCAGGTTGCGGGCCGACCCGAAGAACTTCTTGGGCGGGTAGAGGGCGTCGGTGGCCAGTCCACCGGACATGATGCGCCCGCTGGCCGGTGCCGCCAGGTTGTAGGCCCGGGCCAGGCGGGTGATGCCGTCGAGGACGATCACCACGTCGCGACCCATCTCCACCAGCCGCTTGGCCCGCTCGGAGGCCAGCTCGGCCACCTGGGTGTGCTCATCGGACGGACGGTCGAAGGTGGAGGCGATGACCTCGCCCTTCACCGACCGCCGCATGTCGGTGACCTCCTCGGGCCGCTCGTCGACGAGGAGCACCATGAGGTGGACGTCGGGGTTGTTGGCCTCGATGGAGTGGGCGATCTGCTTGAGGACGGTGGTCTTGCCCGCCTTGGGGGGCGAGACGATGAGCCCCCGCTGGCCCTTGCCGATGGGCGAGATGAGGTCGACGATGCGGGCGACCATGTTGTTGGAGTCGCCCGGGATCTCGAGCCGCAGCTTCTCGTCGGGGAACAGGGGGGTGAGGTCCTCGAACCGGGGCCGGTTGCGGGCCTCCTCGACGGTCATGTCGTTCACCGTGTCGATCCGCAGCAGGGCCGGGTACTTCTCGGTGCTGCCGGCGGGCCGGCTGGCGCCCTTGATCACGTCGCCCTTGCGCAGGCCGAACCGGCGGACCTGGCTGAGCGAGACGTAGACGTCGCGGGGGCCGGCCAGGTAGCCGTTGGTGCGCAGGAACCCGTAGCCCTCGTCGCGCAGGTCGAGCAGGCCGTCGGAGGGGACGGGCTCGCCCGAGTACGCCACCTCCTGGCCCTGGCCGCCCTGGACGCGGTCGGGCTGGATGTCGCGCTCGCCGCGGTCGCGTCCCCGCCGCCGCCGGCTGCGGCGGTTCCCGGGGTCACCCGGGTCGCCCTGGCCGCCCTGGTTCTGGCCTCCCTGGCCCTGGCCGCCCTGGCCGCCCTGGCCGCCCTGGCCGCCGAACTGCCGGTTCTCGCGGTCACGGGGGCCGTTGTCGCCCCGGAGGGGGCGGTCCTCCCGAGGGCCGCGGTCACGCTGGCGGTCGTCGGTGCGGCCGCCACCACCGCCGCCGCCGCCGCCGCCGCCGCCCGAGCCCCGATCGGTGGGTGTGGACCGGGACGCGTCGCCCCCCGCCGTGGCCCCCGCCGTGGGTTCGGCAGGGGCTTCGGGGGACGTGTCGCCCGGTGCCGTGCCGTCCGCCGCCGAGTCGTTGTCGCCCGACGGCGCAGCGGCGGCCTCGTCGTCGGACGACGAGAGGGACAGCTGCTCCCCGTTGGCGGCCGGGGCGGCGTCGGTCGTGGCGGTGTCGGGCGCGGGCACGGCCGCCGTGTCGTCGGCGGACGCAACCGCGGACGCGATGTCGGCGTCGGCCGACCCCGTGCCGTTGCCGCCGGTCGCGTCGGCGGAGGCGGCCGCAGCCGCAGCCGCCGCGATGGAGCTCTTGGTGGCGCGAGTGCGCCGGGGGCGCTCCTCGGCGGTCTCGATCCCCGCCTGCCGGAGGATCGAGTCGATCAGCGTCGCCTTCGACGCCCGTGAAGAGGGCTTCACGCCCATGGCCTCGGCGATGACGGCCAGTTCGTCGCGTTCCTTGCTCTCGAGCACGGAACGCTCGAGCGCCTGCGGCGCAATGCTCATGGTGCTGCCTCCCCGCGTTGCGCCATCAGGCGCCTCGCGTGTTCGTCTGGTTGGAATGGCTGGATGGGGTGGGGATGCGGGGCCCGACGGGGCCGGTCGCAGGGTCGAGGTCGTGCTCGGGGACCGCCTTGAAGGCCTGGCTCACCACGAGGTCGATGACCTGCGACAGGGTGGCGTCGAGGTTGTACGACTGGACGATGGCCACGTTGTGCTCCAGGGCCAGCGACCGCACGTAGCGGTGCATCTTGCGGATGTTCTGGAACGAGTCGAGGTAGCGCTCGGCGGGGCGGTTGCGGGACTCACTGGACCGCTGGAGGAAGTGGCTGCGGTGCAACTCGACCTCGTCGACCGTCACCACCATCGGTACCACCACCGCCTTGTCGGCGAAACGTTCCAGGTCGAGGAACCCGGGCACCACGTGGGCGCCCTCCACGATGAGGTCGGTGCCCTCCGACACGGCCCGGCTGACCAGGGCTTCGATGCCGACCGAGACGGCCGACGTCTGCTCCCGGAAGCCGATGATGACGGGATCCGCGCTGCGGGGCAGCGGGTGGC
>CAVZAH010000006.1:0-47370 GCA_963773275.1 uncultured Acidimicrobiia bacterium
GTGACCTGGGCCTTCGTGTGCGCCCGGAGAGATTCGAACTCCCAACCTTCTGATCCGTAGTCAGATGCTCTATCCGTTGAGCTACGAGCGCGGCGCTGAGCGTGAGCTTACCCGGTGCCTTCCGTACGGCGGCCGGCGTATCCCGGTGCAGGGGGACCGGCGCTCGGCCGTCGGACCGCCGGACAAAGGACGGGTTGTGGCGGAGAGGGGGGGATTCGAACCCCCGAGGAGCTTTTACGGCCCCTAATCGCTTAGCAGGCGATCACCTTCGGCCTCTCGGTCACCTCTCCGGAGGCTACGAGTGTCGCACGCCGGCGGGGGGCGGCGCGCCTCGATGTCAGGTGTCGACGATGAGCGTGACGGGGCCGTCGTTGGTCAGCTCGACCAGCATGTGGGCGCCGAAGCGGCCGGTGGCCACGGTGGCACCCAGGCGGCGGAGCTCGGCGACGGTCGCGTCGACCAGGGGCTCGGCGACCGGGCGGGGTGCAGCGGCCGACCACGACGGCCGGCGGCCGCGGGAGGTGTCGCCGTAGAGCGTGAACTGGCTCACCACCAGCACCGCACCGCCTGCCGCATCGCCGCCGGTGTCGGCGAGCGACAGGTTCATCGTGCCGGCGTCGTCGCCGAAGATCCGCAGGTGCCAGAGCCTGGCCCCCATGGTCCGGGCCTGGGCGACGGTGTCGTCGCGGGTGACACCCAGCAACACGCACAGCCCGGGCCCTATCTCCCCGACCACGTCCCCGTCGACCCGCACCCGGGCCTGCAGGACCCGTTGCACGACGGCCCTCACCGGGGTGTCAGGCCACCCGGGCCACCGACGACGTCGACGGACCGAGAGGGACGAGAAGTGCGTTCAGCGCTGGAGTCGGCGGCGCCGGGTGGTGACACGGTTGACGCTACCGACGCTCTCGGTCGGCCGGATGTCCGGACCGTGCAGCGTGCGTTACGGATGTGCGACGGCCGGATTACGTGGGCACCCGGGTCGCACCCTCAGAAGCGGCTCTGGAGCTCGCGCAGCATCTCGACGATCCCGTCGAACCCGTCGCCGAGCTCCTCGAGCTGGTCGATGATGTCCTGGATCTGCTGATCCAGGTCGTTACCACCGATCGAGGTCGGCGGGCTCGTGGGCGGCGGGCCTGGGCGCGATCTGGCGGAATGGTGGGCGGAGGCATGGTGGGCGGCGGCGGGAAGGTGCTGGGGGGCCCGATGGTGGGCGGCGGCATGGTGGGCGGCGGCGGGAAGGTGCTGGGGGGCCCGATGGTGGGCGGAGGCATGGTGGGCGGGGGCGGGAAGGTGAACGGGGGCATGGTCGGCGGCGGCGGGAACGTCGGCACCGTGAACCCGGGGATGGTCGGCGGCGGGGGGAGCTGCGCCGTGCTGGACGGGAGCAGGACCAGCCCGGTGATGATCGCCACCAGAGAAGCAACCGCGATTCGCCACGCCCGCATCACGACCTCCTTGTCCGGCGGGACGCTATCCGCCGGAAACCGGTGTGTCGAGTCTTCGTCCGAGCCGGCCGGAGTTGGCGGAGGGAGTGGGATTTGAACCCACGGGGCTCTCGCCCAAGGCTGTTCAAGAGCCTCGCATTCGGCCGCTCTGCCATCCCTCCCGAGGGTTCGAGGCTACCGCCTGATCTGGGACCGCAACCCCTTGACCCACTCGTCGGCCGCCCTCCACGACGCCTCGGCGTCGCGCCGGATCTCCGGTCCCTGGTCGCCCGCCTTGGGGTACGAGCCGAGGAACTTGACCCCGGCCAGCTGGGCGTGAAGATCGCGGAGGCAGTCGGCGACGACCTCGTCGTCGATGTGGCCGTTGAGGTCGATGATGAAGCAGTAGTCGCCCAGCGAGCTCTTGGTGGGACGGGACTCCAGCTTGATTAGGTCGATGTTGCGGGCGGTGAACTGGCCGAGGATGGCGTGAAGGCTGCCCGGGTGGTTGTCGCGCTGGAAGCACACGATGCTGGTGACGTCGTGGCCGGTGAGGGCGGGGATGCCCGCCGCCGCCACCACCACGAACCGGGTCGAGTTCTCGGGGTGGTCCTCGATGTCGGCGGCCAGCACCTCCAGGCCGTAGATCTTCGCGGCCAGGGACGAGCCGAGGCCGGCCGTCCCCTCGACGTTCGACTCGCCCACCTGGCGGACGGATTCGGCGGTGGAGTTGGCCGCCACCATCTCGACGTGGGGGAGGTGGCGGTTGAAGAACGCCTGGCACTGGGCGGTGGCGACGGGGAACGAAACCACCCGGCGGACGTCGTCGAGGGTCATCCCCGGCCGGCCCACCAGGTTCTGGCTGATGCGCAGCACCACCTCCCGCTGGATGAGGAGTTCGTGCTCGAAGACGAGGCCGTCCATGACCTGCAGGACGGTGCCCTCGATCGAGTTCTCGATGGCGACGAAGCCCAGGTCGACCTCGCCCGAGGCAACCGCCTGGAGCACCAGGGGCATGGAGGGGAAGGCCACCAGATCGCCGGCGGCCAGGTCGGCCTGGCCCAGGAGCGCCTCCTCGCCGAAGGTGCCGTGGGGGCCGAGGAATCCGACTCGGGGCAGGGTGGCCATGCCCGGACGATAATGGCGCGGTGGACGAGCCGACGTTGCGCCAATTGCTCGACGACGTGCGCTCGGGCGTGCTTTCGGCCGACGACGCCGTCGGCCGGCTCCGGCGACTGCCCTTCGCCGACCTCGGCTACGCCCGCGTCGACCACCACCGGGCCCTGCGCCAGGGCTTCGGCGAGGCGGTGTACGCGCCCGGCAAGTCCCCCGAGCAGTGCGCCGCGATCGTGGCCGAGCTGTTGGACGGGGGCGGCAGCCCGGTGATCCTCACCCGGGCCGACGACCTGCAGGCGGCGGCGGCGATGTCCGTGAACCCGGGGGTGATCCGCACCGCGACGACGCTCGTGTGGCGGCCCCGGCTGGCCCGGCCGGGGCGGGTCCTGGTCCTCACCGGCGGCACCGCCGACCTCCCGGTGGCCGACGAGTGCGTGGCCACGCTGCGAGGGCACGGGTTCGAGCCGACGCTGGTGTCCGACGTGGGCGTGGCGGGCGTCCACCGCCTGCTGGCCACCGCCGACGAGCTGGCGGCGGCCGACGTCGTGATCGTGGTGGCGGGGATGGAGGGCGCCCTGGCCAGCCTGGTCGGGGGGATGACGCCGGCCCCCGTGGTGGCGGTGCCCACGAGCGTCGGGTACGGGGCGTCGCTGGCGGGTGTCACTGCGCTGCTGGCCATGCTCGCGTCGTGCGCCTCCGGACTGACCGTGGTCGGCATCGACAACGGGTTCGGGGCCGCGTGCGCCGTCGTCCGCCTCCTGCCCTCGTGAGTACCGCCCGATGAGGACCGCATGGTTCCACTGCTTCTCGGGGATCGCCGGCGATATGGCGCTCGGCAGCCTGATCGACGCCGGCGCCGACCTGACCGAGGTGGTGGGCCTCCTCGAGCGGCTGCCGATGACGGGCTGGTCGGTGGAGGCCGAGCCGGTGCTGCGAGGGGGCATCGCCGCCACCAAGGTCCATGTCCGGTGCGAGGACACGGCTGTCGTGCGCACCTACGCCCACATCTCGGGCCTGGTCGACGAGGCCCGGCTCCCGATGCGGGTGCGTGACCGGGCCCAGGCCACCTTCGCCGCCCTGGCCGAGGTGGAAGGGCGGCTGCACCGGCGGCCTCCGGAGCAGGTCCACTTCCACGAGGTGGGGGGGATCGACGCCATCGTCGACGTGGTCGGCACGTGCGCCGCGCTGGAGGTGCTCGGGGTCGACCGGGTGACGGCCAGCCCGGTGGCCACCGGGCTGGGCATGGTCCGCAGTGCCCACGGCATGATCCCCAACCCGGCGCCGGCGGTGCTGGAGCTGCTACGGGGCGCCCCCACCTACGGGCGGGAGGTGAGCGTCGAGCTCACCACCCCCACCGGCGCCGCCCTGCTGGCGGCGATGGCCTCAGGCTACGGGCCCCTCCCGGCGCTGACCCTGTCGTCCACCGGCTACGGCGCCGGCGACCGCGACATCGACGGCCTGCCCAACGTGCTGCAGGTGGTCCTGGGGGACGGGCCGGCCGCCGAGCAGGCGGCCACGCCCCGCCCCGGCCAGCCGGTGGTGTTACTGGAGGTAAACGTCGACGACGCCACCGGCGAGGTGTTGTCCCACGCCGTGGCCTCCCTGATGGACGCGGGGGCCCACGACGCGTGGGTGACTCCCATCCTCATGAAGAAGGGCCGCCCGGCGCACACGGTGAGCGCGCTGGCCGACCCCGCCCTGGCCGAGCAGCTGGCGGGGGTGCTCATGGCGGAGACGGGCAGCCTCGGCGTCCGGGGGGTCACGCTCGAGCGGTGGCCGGCGGCCCGGGCCCAGGCCGAGGTGGAGGTCGACGGCCTGCCGGTGCGGGTGAAGGTGAGCGCGGGACGGGTGAAGGCCGAGCACGACGACGCTGTCCGGGTGGCCCGTCGCCAGGGCGTCCCCCTGCGCGAGGTCCTGACCCGGGCCGAGGCGGCCTGGATCCGCACGCCCCGCCCCGAGCCGCCGACCGACCCCGGCCCCGACCGCGCCGGCTGACCCCTGCGAACCGGTGACGGATTCGGTCGCCAGGACGCCCGGAATTGTCACCGGTTGGGTGGGCGGGCCGAACCGGTGACGGATTTGGTCGCCAGGACGGCCGGAATTGTCACCGGTTGGGTGGGCGGGCCGAACCGGTGACGGATTTGGTCGCCAGGACGGCCGGAATGTGTCACCGGTTGGGTGGGCGGGCCGAACCGGTGACGGATTTGGTCGCCAGGACGGCCGGAATTGTCACCGGTTGGGTGGGCGGGCCGAACCGGTGACGGATTTGGGCGCCAGGACGGCCGGAATGTGTCACCGGTTCACTCTTCGGCGAAGAGGTCCTCGCCCCGGCGGAGGCGTCCGGCGGTGCGGACGACCTGGGGCAGCTCGCGGCGGGTGGGGGTGTGGGCGGCGAGCCAGCGGGCGGCCGCCACCAGGATCATGGCCCCCTCCTCCGAACCCGCCGGCCAGGCGTGGAACTGGCGGACGGCGGCCTCGACGATCTGGAACCAGTGGAAACCGGCGTCCTCGGCCAGCAGGGCGTGGCCGAGGGCGGCGACCAGCGCGTCCGGGTCGCCTCCGCCCCGGAGGTACCCGTAGGCGATGGCGCCGGCCCGATCGACCCCGCCCTGCCCGTCCCAGCACGCCTGGAGGTCGGCCAGGTCGCCGCTTTCCACCGTGGGCGGGCGGGCCGCGGGGACGTTGAGGAACCGGTCGAGGTAGACCCGCAGGGCGGCGTGGACGACGCCCCGCACCAGCTCGGGCGAAGGATGGCGGAGCAGGCACTGGTGCAGGGCGTTGGCGTGGGTGAAGGCGTGGTGGACGACGTCCCAGTCGCCGAAGTCGTTCTGGACGTGGAAGCGGGCGATGCGCAGGGCGGCGGCGTAGGCGACGGCCTGGCCCAGCTGGGCGGGGGCGGCTCCGGCCGAGACGGCCGCCTCCAGGGCGTCGACGATCGCCTCCGGCTCCTCGGCCAGCACGTCGTCGGCGAGCGCCGCCACCTGTTGGGGACCAAACGACCCCAGCCCGCCGGTGGCGCCCGCACCCGCACCCGCACCTTCGGCGAGCAGCGCCGGCAACCGGCCGGAGGTGCGGGCGAGGAGGGCGGCCAGGTCGACCGGGTGGCGCCACGGCCCACCCTCCTCCGCCCGCCGGGCGGCGGCGGTCTGGTCGACGAGGGTGGGCAGCACCGCCCCTGCCCGCTCCCAGCCGACGTGATCGAGGGCCTCGAACGCCTTGTTGGTGAAGTCGACGGTGTGGCCGACGTCGAGGAAGACGTGGTCGGTGGCGGCGGCCAGCATCATGTCGGCGACTGCCGAAGGATCGCAGTCGGTGGCGATCGCCGTCACCAGGGTCCGCTCGGCCGATTCGTCGGAGCGGGTCTCGATGAACCGCCGGTACCAGGAGGTGAGGCGCTCGACGGGCAGGCCGGCGGTGGCCGCACCGTCGCCTTCGACCAGAGGCGCCAGCGGGAAGCGAGGCGGTCGGCCACGGGTGTCGCGGGCCACGAACGCCAGTCCGTGGACCAGGGCCAGGCCCCGGTCGGCCGGCTCGAGGTGGGGCAGGAGGTTGGCCATCGCCACCAGGACGGTGAGCCCCGCCCCCCAGCCCGCGGACCGGTTGGCGATCCCGAAATCGAGCCCGACCCCGACGATCGACGCGGCCGGCTCCCCCGCGTCGAGGAGGGCGAGGACGGCCTTGGCCGTCACCAGGGTGAGCCCGCTCTCCAGCCCCTCCGCCAGCCGGCGCCGGTGGTGCTCGACCCGAGCGTCCGCCGGTTCGACCAGGAGGAAGACGTCGTCGCCCTCGAGCTCCACCGGGAAGGCCCGGGCGTCGTCGGCGAAGGGGTCGAGGGTCCCCCCGGTGGCCAGGTCGAACCGGGCGTGGTGCCAGTGGCAGGTGACGAGCCCTTCCTCCACCGACCCCCGGTGCAACGGGAAGCCCATGTGCGGGCAGCGGTCGTCGAGGGCGTAGGCCCGGTCCTCGTGCCAGAACACGCACACCCCGTGGCTACCGGCCTTGACCAGCAGGCGGCCCTCGGCCTTCAGCTCGTCGAGGGTGCCGACCCTGATGCGCACACCCGAGATCTTCCCACCCGGAGGAGGAGGCGGCGCGAACCGGGGTCGCTCGCTACCGTCGGGAGATGTTCAAGGACTTCAAGGCCTTCATCCTCAGGGGCAATGTCGTCGACCTGGCCGTGGGGGTGGTGATCGGTGCCGCCTTCGGCACGGTGATCGAGTCCCTGGTGACGGACGTGTTCACGCCCCTGCTGGCGATCCCGGGGGAGACGAACTTCTCCCAGCTGACGCTCGAGGTCGGCGGTGGGGTGATCGCCTACGGCAACTTCATCAACGCCCTGGTGGCCTTCCTCAGCATCGCCGTCGCCGTGTTCTTCTTCGTCGTGCGGCCGGTGAACCTCCTGATGGAGCGGCGCAAGACCGAGCCCGACGTCGAGTCCACCACCAGGCAGTGCCCGTGGTGCCTGAGCTCGATCCCCACGGGCGCCCGGGCGTGCGCCTTCTGCACGCGGGAGGTGCCGCCTCCGCCCGCACCTGAGCCCGCACCTGAGCCCGCACCTGACCCCGCGCCGACAGCGCCTGCGCCGACCGCCCCGGCCGCCCCGGCCGACGCCTGAGGCGCCGGAGTCCTAGTTCAGCCTGGCCCAGAGGGCGCGGGCCTCGGTGAGGAGGTCGTCGGCGGACTCGGGCAGCGACTCGGCCAGGTCCTCCAGCTGCTCGGCGGCCACGTCGAACTGGCCGCCGGCGGCCTGGAGGCGGGCCCCGTCGCGACGCTCCAGCGGGTGCGTGCCGGGAATGGCCAGGCGTAGGTCGAACACCCAGCGCAGGCCCTCGGTGTCGCCCTGGCGGGTGTACACGCCTTTGAGGTTCTGCAGGATCCGACCGAGGATCGCCCTCGGGCCGACCGGGTCGAGGTACTCGCCGAGGAACGGGGCATCGGGTGGGTTGACCGCGTTGAACCGCTTCACGCAGCCCAGGCGGTCGAGGAGGGCGCCCCCGTGGAAGGGGTCGACGAACGTGTCGGGGGCGTCGGCGAAGCGGAGCAGGAAGTGGCCCGGCAGCCCGATCCCCTCGAAGCGCAGCCCGAGGCGGCGCCCGACTTCGAGGGCCACCACCGACAGCGTGATGGGTAGGCCCCGGCGGCTGTCGAGCACGTCGTTCAGGTACGAGTTGCGGGCGTCGTAGTACCGGTCGGTCTCCCCGGTGAAGCCCAGGTCGACGAAGAGGTGCTGCCGCCAGCCATCGAGCGTCGCCTCCGGGCACCCGGCGGCCAGGTCGTCGAGGCGGGCGAGCTCACGGTCGATGTCGAGGTCGGGATAGGCGTGGGCCGCGATGAGCAGGGCGGCCTCGTCGAGGGCGAGCTCGGCCTCCGGACCCTCCACCAACCGCGTGAACCTCTCCGTCGGACCCATGACCCGACCGTACCGCCGATGTCCCAGGTGATTCGGCATAGCATCTGGGACATGGCCACCGTGAGTCCGTCGTCCACGCCCAATCCGGACGCCACCAAGTACGACCTCGACACCACCCTGCCGGCCACCATCAACTTCAAGAGCGCCGAGGCCGCCGCCGGCAACCCGTTCGCGGCCGCCGTCTTCGAGACGGCGGGCGTGGCCTCGATCTTCGGCATGAAGGGCTTCGTCACCGTCACCCGGGTGCCGGGCACCGAATGGGCCACCATCCACGCCGCCGTGGAGAAGGCGGCCGCCGAGCACCTGTAGGTCGCCTCCCCGGGCCTGCTGCGCCGGCACCCTGGTCAGCGGCAGGACAGGCCGGGATTACGGGGATGACGGGGATTACGGCAGGTAGCGCATGGGGTTCTCGGCGCCGCCGCCGATCCTCGTCTCGAAATGGAGATGGGGACCGGTGGAGTTGCCCGTGCTCCCCACCTCGCCGATGAACTCGCCGGCCTCGACGAACTCCCCCTCCGACGCCTCCACGCTGCTCATGTGGCCGTAGAGGGTGCTGAGGCCGCCGCCGTGGTCGATCACCACGCAGTTCCCGTAGCCGCCGTTGTAGCCGGCCAGGATGACCGTGCCGTCCTTGGCCGCCCGGATGGGGGCGCCGTACCCGGCGCCGATGTCGATGCCGGTGTGCATCCGTCCCCACCGGGTGCCGAAGCCGGAGGTGACGGGTCCTCCCGCGGGCCAGACCATGCCCGAGTCGGATACACCCCCGGCGCTCTCGGCCTCGACGTCCTCCGCCTCGGCCTCGAGCTGGCGGGTCCGGATGAGGGCGGAGAGGGTGGCTTCCTCCCGGCTGAGGGCGTCGACCTCGGCGGTGTACTCGGCGATGCGGGTGTCGAGGGCGCCCTTGAGCCGGTTCTGCTGGCTGAGGGCCTCCTGGAGCTCGCCCAGCTTGTCGGCCGCCGCCTTCCGGCGGTTCTCGGCCAGGTCGCGGGCCTTGGCCAGGTTGGCCTTGTCGAACTGCTGGTCCTGGCGGGCCGACCGCATCTGGTCGAGCGCGTCCCGGTCGCTGCTCACGACGGACGACAGCAGCACCTGGCGCCGGCTGGCCTCACCGAGGTTCTTGGCCCGGACGATCTCGAGGAGGGGGTCGCCGCCGGGGTGGACGTAGGCCCGCACCGCGGCATTGGCCACCTGCTGGCGGAGGCCGGCCATCCGGTCCTCGGTGGCGGCCAGCCTGGCCTCGGCCGAGCCCAGCCCGGTCTCCGCCGACTGGAGCGCCCGCCGGGCCGACTCGGTCTGGTTGCTCTGCACCTCGACACCTGCGTCGAGCGCCCGGACCGCCGTTTCCAGCTCGTCGTTGCTCGCCTTGAGGGTGTCGACCTCGGCTGCCAGCTCGGCCTGCTTCTGGCGGGCGGCGTCGCGCTGCTCCTCGGGGGACGGGGCAGACCTTGCCGGCGGGGCCAGGGCCACCACCAGCAACACAAAGAGCACGGATGCGAGGGATCTCGTCTTCGGCATGATTGGTGCTGAGAGTGCCGCCGACCCCCCAGAGAGGCCAGAACCTAGTGACCCGAACGGGGGGTTGCAACCCGGCCGCGGGAGGGGCGCGAGAAGGCCCGAGGAACCTCGCGAGCACCCGCACTTCCCCGAACGGGCACCCGGTCCGCACCTCGGGCCGGTCATCAAGGTAGCGCAGAAGCGTGGTGGGACGCAAGCAGAAACCACGGGATGATATGAGAAGCAGGGGTGCGCGCCACCGACCCGGCGTCGAGCCGAGGAGAGCCGGGGTCCGCCGAGCCGACCGTAAGCGGAGAGAGACTACTGCGCGATGGCCGGGCGCGGTCGGCGGGCCGGCCTGGGCCCGGGCAACCCGATCAGGAGCACTCGACCAGGCGGCGGGCGGTGAGGTCGGAGTAGAGGCGGCGGAGGCGGCCGGCCGTGATCGACCACCGGTAGCGGCGGGCGAGGGCCGACGCCTGGGCCCCGACGAGGGCGGCCAGTTCGGGATCGTCGAGCAGCTTGGATACGCAGGAGGCGTAGGCGGCCGGATCGCGCCCGTCCACCAGGAAGCCGGTGATGCCGGGGACGACGAGGGTGGCCAGGCCCCCGACCGCAGCGGCCACGACTGGGGTACCGCAGGCGGCGGCCTCCAGGGCGACGAGGCCGAACGACTCCGACCGGCTGGGGACGAGGCACACGTCGGCCGCCCGGTAGTAGCTGGTGAGCTCGTCGTGGGGGCGGGGGTCGACGAAGCGGACGCGGTCGTGCAGGCCGAGGTCGTCGACCAGGGTGTGCAGCCGGCGCAGCTCGGGCTCGCCGTCGGGACCGCTCGGACCGCCGACGACGACCAGCCCGGAGTTCTCGTCGGCCAGCTCGGCGAGGGCGCGGACGGCCACGTCGGCGCCCTTGAGGGGCTGGATGCGGCCGACGAAGAGGAGGAGGGCGCTCTCGGGGTCGAGGCCGAGGGCGGCCCGGGCCTCACTCTTGTCGCCGGGGGAGAACAGCCGGTGGTCGACGCCGGGCGGGACGATCTCGATGCGCTCGGGAACGGCGTGGTAAAGGCGCTCCAGCTGGGCCGCCTCGTCGTGGGAAAGGGCGAGGATGGCGTCGGAGCACCCGATGATCTCGGCTTCGGCCCGGGCCCGGAGCCCGTGATGGTCGGCATCGGCCTCGGCCTTGACCCGGGCCAGGGTGTGGAAGGTCGACACCAGGGGGAGCTCGAGCTGGTGCTTGAGGACGTGGCCGGAAAGCCCCGACAGCCAGTAGTTGGCGTGGATGAGATCGGGCCGCCAGTCGCCCTCGAGCTGGACCCGGACGCCGGCGGTGAACTCGTCGACCAGCTCGACCAGGTCGTCGACCCTGACCGGCGCCTGCGGCCCGGCGTCGATGTGGTGGACCCGGAACCCCGGCTCGACCGCCACGACCCTCGGCAACCCGGCCCGCCAGGTGCGGGTGTAGACGTCGCAGTCGACGCCGGCCCGGGCCAACGCCCCGCACAGCTCACGGACGTAGACGTTCATCCCCCCACCGTCACCGGTGCCGGGTTGGGCCAGAGGCGAGGTGTGGAGGGAGAGGATTGCGATGCGCACGACAGGATGAACCCTACCCAGGCCCCGAACCTTCCTTAATCACCGGTCAAAGCCCGGATTCACGGACGGTCGGTCTGGACCACCAGCACGCCGGGCCCGGGATGGGCCCCCTCGACGAACCACGTCGAGCCGCTGCCGGCCAGCACCGGGGTCATGCCGGTGGCCTCGCCCAGCCGGTCGCGCCACGCCGCCAGCCGGGGCTCGACCGCCAGCGCGGCCGGCTCGAGATCGTTGGAGCCGGTGGCGGTGGGGCCCCCCAACTCGTCCCACGACCGGTAGACGGCGGAGGTCGACACCCCGAAGGGCGGGGTGAGCAGGGTGAACGTCCGGGCCTCGAACGGTCGGGAATCGACGATCTCGCCGACGCCCGTCACCCGGGCATGGCCGCCGACCAGGCAGAACGGGACGTCGGCCCCCAGCGTGGCCGCCAGCTCGGGGTCGGCGACGCCGGCCCACCGCAGGACGGCCGCGGCGTCGGCCGAACCGCCTCCCAGCCCCCCTCCGGCGGGGATGCGCTTGGTGAGGCGGACGTGGGCCGTGGTCCCGACCGCCCGCAGCGCCCGCCGCACGAGGTTGGAGTCGTCGGTGGGGACCGGCGCCGCCCCGCCCACGACGTCGACGAACAGTCCGTCGCCCTCCGAGAAGGCGAGGTCGTCGGCCAGGTCGACGGTGACCATCTCGGCGTCGATGAGGTGGAAGCCGTCGGCCCGGACGCCCGTGATCCGCAGGGACAGGGTGAGCTTGCCCAGGGCCCGGTGGACGAGCACCTCTCGCGGCGGCTCCTCCCCGGTGGTCACGGCCGGATACTACGGACCCGGTGGCCGGGGTCGGACCGTGCGGTGGCCGGGGCACGGTGAAGTCGGGGGCCCCGGCGTGAACCGGCCCCGCTACGCTCGGTCCCTCCGTGGGAAGCGTGTGGGCGATCGTGGTGGCGGGTGGCGGCGGACGACGCTTCGGCGGGCCGAAGCAGTTCGAGGATCTCCACGGCCGGCGGGTGCTCGACTGGTCGCTGGCCGCGGCCCGGGCGACGTGCGACGGGGTGGTCCCGGTCGTGCCGGCCGACCGGTTGGAGGACCCTTCGGTGCCGGGGGCCGTCGCCGGCGGCGCCACCCGGTCGGCGTCGGTGCGGGCGGGACTGGCCCAGGTGCCCCACGACGCCGAGATCGTGGTGGTCCACGACGCCGCCCGCCCCCTGGCCGGGGCCGAGATCTTCCGGCGGGCGGTCGATGCCGTCCGGGCCGGGGCCGACGCCGCCATCCCGGCGATCGCCGTCACCGACACCGTCAAACGGGTGGAAGCGGGCCGGGTGGTGGAGACGGTCGACCGCAGCCGGCTGGTGGCGGTGCAGACCCCGCAGGCGTTCCGGGCCGGGATCCTGCGCCGGGCCCACGCCGGCGATCCCGAGGCCACCGACGACGCCGCCCTGGTCGAGGCCCTCGGCGGACTCGTGGTCGTGGTCGAGGGTGACCCCCGCAACATCAAGCTCACGTCGCCCGACGACCTGATCGTGGCCCGGGCCCTCGTCGCCGACATCGGCGCCGGCGCGACCACCGTCGCCCGGGGCCAGACGTGAGCACCCGTGTCGGGCTCGGGTTCGACGTCCACCCGTTCAGCGACGATCCCCGGCGGGTGCTGGTCCTCGGCGGCGTCCGGCTGGACGGCGAGCAGGGCCTGGCCGGCCACAGCGACGCCGACGTGGTGACCCACGCGGTGGCCGAGGCCCTGCTGGGCGCCGCCGGCCTGGGCGACCTGGGCCGCCACTTCCCCGACTCCGACTCCCGCTGGCAAGGGGTCGACAGCACGGCGCTGCTGGCCGCGGTCGTCCTGATGGTGGTCGACGGGGGGTGGACGGTCGGCAACGTCGACTGCTCCGTCGTCCTGGAGGCTCCCCGCCTGGCTCCCCACCGGCAGGCGATGGAGGACCGGCTGTCGGCGGTCGTGGGGGCGCCGGTCACCGTCAAGGCCCGCCGGGCGGAGGGGCTGGGCGCCCTCGGCCGCCGGGAGGGCGTGGCCTGCTGGGCGGTGGCACTGGTCGAGCGCTGACCCCTCGCCATAACCTCCTACGCCGCGGGGAGCACCTCGAAAGTTGCGAAGAGGTGGGCGGAGACCGGCACCGAGGGCGGGGCGACGCAGATGCGCCCCATCATCGTGCCCCAGACCTCGAACGAGAAGGGGCCGGGGCGGGACACGACCACCGTCGTGCTCCCCGCCGTGACCGGCGCGATGGGGCATGTCCCGAGGGGCGGGAGGGTCTGTCCGACGATGGCCCCGGCCACGATGACGGACGTACCGCAACAGCTGTCACCGTCGCCGGTGGTGGACCAGGAGATGGTGACGGTGTCGCCCGCCTTGGGGATGGCGGGACTGATGCGGGCGGTGATCGTGATGCCCTCGGCGGCCGTGCTCCACGAGGACGGGCCGGCCACCGGCGGGATCGACACCGGCGGGACGATGCCGACCGGGCCGGGACCGCCAACGGGGGAGGCCGTGGTTGGAGTCGGGGGAACGGTGATCTCGGGCGGCGGGGGAGTGGTCACGGTCGTCGCCGGGGCCCGGGTGTCGGGCGGCGACGAGGTGGTGGGGGCGACAGGGGGCTCGTCCGGCACCGCGGCCCGGCCGTCGACAGCGGCGGCCACCAGCTGCGACGCCGGTTGGCGAGGTTCGTCGGCGGTGACCGCCCGCGCCGCGAGCACGATGGCGATGGCGACGGCGACCAGCGCGACAACCTTGTTGACGAGCGATCCCCGGGTCATGCCGCGGTGATCGGCGCTACTGCGGCCGACCTTGAGCCGGATGTGGCGTCAGCCGAGAACGGAGCCGACCGTGGCCTCGCCGGTCTTGTACCGGCGGGCCAGTTCGGCCTGGAGGGCGTCGATGCGGGAGAACAGGGCCCGGCGGCGCTCGGAGACCCGATGCTCCAACTCGCGGAAGCTGGCGGCGAGGGCCTCCACCTCCTCGTCGGAGAGCGACGAAAGCGAGTCGAGGGCGCCGGGGGATGCCACTGTGTCGAGCTCGACCAGGAGGTCATCGTCTTCGGGGATGAGGATCGACGTGGGCAGCCGGCCGGGGCCGGCCCCCGGTCCCCGGACGCGGTCGCTGAGGATCCCGGGCAGCTGCTCGACCAGGCTCGGCATGTCGGACGGACTCGTGCCCGCCTCCCGCCGGCGGAGGTCGGACTCGACGATGTCGAGCCGGCCCTGGACCAGCCGGCGCAGGTAGGACACCTTGTCCTCCACCCGGCGGCATTCGTCGCGCTGGGTGCGGATCTCCCCGACGGAGATGGAGCTCATATCGTCGGTCGGGTCTGGTCCCAGCACCCGGTCGACCTCGTCAGACCACATCCCTTGCAGAGTACCGCTCCCGCTATGGCCTCCCCCGTCGAGCCTCCGGGAAGTAGCGGTAGAGCACCCTTCCCTGCACCGACGACCCCGGTACCGGGCCGAAGCGGCGGCTGTCGGTGCTGGCGTCGGCGTTGTCGCCGCGGACCACGACCATGCCTCCGGTGATCGCGGCCACCCGCTTGACCACCACCCGGTGGGGCGACCGGGGGTCGGGCAGGGTGACGAGGTCGCCCGGCCGGGGCTGCCGGCCGCGGAGCACGATCAGCCGATCGCCGGGCTGCAGCGTGGGGCGCATGCTGTCGCCCTCGACCTCGACCCGCGCCACCCGGCGCAGGGCGTAGGCGACGCCGCCCAGAAAAATGCCGCCCAGAAAAATGCCGCCGGCACCGGCCGTGATCCTGGCGGTCAGCACCCCTGTGACCAGCCGGTAGTGTCCGAGGGAGACCCAGTCACCAGACGAAGGAGCCTAGGCATGCCCGTCCTCACCCGTCTGACCGCCCTCCTCGACCGCCTCAGCCCGCCGTCGACCGTCCACGCCCACTGTGATTTGCCGTGCGGCGTCTACGACCCGGCCCAGGCCCGGATCGAGGCGGAATCGGTCAAGGCCATCCAGGAGAAGTACCAGGGGTCGTCCGACGAGGTGTTCCGCCAGCGGGCCGTCGGCATCAAGGAGCAGCGGGCCGACCTGGTCAAGCACCACCTCTGGGTGCTGTGGACCGACTACTTCAAGCCGCCGCACCTCGAGAAGTACCCCGAGCTGCACCAGCTCTTCTGGGACGCGACCAAGGCGGCCGGCGCCACCAAGTCGTCCATCGACCCGGCGACGGGCGAGAAGCTGCTCGGCCTCATCGCCGAGATCGACAAGATCTTCTGGGAGACGAAGAAGGGCTAGCTCCGGCGGCGGCGCCGGGCGGGGGGCTCAGCCTTTTTTCGGGGCGGCACCACCGACCTGGCGGAGGGCGGCGGCCACCTCCAGGCGGATCCGGAAGTCGACGTCGCCGGCCAGGGCCTCGATGCGTTCCCGGCTGGGCCCGGCACCGAGCCCGGCCAGCCCCCGGACGGCCTTCCAGCGGACCCAGGCGTCGGTGTCGGCCAGGGCCGTCTCCAGCAACGTCCGCAGCTCCTGACGCCCGGCGTCGACCATCGCATCGACCGTGGCCCGGCGGACGGAGCGCACCGGGTCGGCGACCATCCGGGCCCACTCGGCCGACGCCACGTCGGGGTCGGCTTCGCCCAGGAGGTTGGCCGCCACCTGCCGCCGGGCCGGGTCGTCACCCGCGGCCGCCTCCCGGACCCGGGCCGCGTCCTCGGGGCTGGCGGCCGGGTGCAGCGAGCCCAGATCGCGCCACGCCTGGTCCAACCGGCTGAGCCGGCGCTGGGTTCCGGGTTCCCGTGCGGTACCACCCACCACTCCGGCCCCGGCCGGGCCCCCCGTCACCCGGGGCCCGCTCGTGTCGGGCGGGGCGTCGGGGTCGGCGAACTCGTCGGTGACCACGTCGAGCACCGGGCGCAGCAACCGCTCCCAGTCGGCGGCCCGGTGGAGCCCGACGGCCACGAAGTCCGGGCCGACCAGCACGTTGGCCACCTCCTCGAAGCCGGCGAACAGGCGCGCCGCGCCGGGATCGTCCGCCGCCGCCGACGCCGACTCGTACCACCGGCTGGCGCCGCCGTGGATCGGACCGACCTGGAAGCGGATCGACCGGGGATTGGGCGTCGCCTCGGGTACCACCGGCCCGTCGAAGGTGCCCGCCAGCGGGTCCCCGGCGGCGGCTGCCGGCGGCGGGTCGCCCGCCCCGTCCGCCCCGACCGCTGCCGCCACCCGCACCGTGAACCGCCTGTCGACCCAGCCGAAGTCGAGGACGACGTCGGCGTCGAGGTGGTGGCGCCAGGTCCCCTCACCGGGACCGACCGCCGCAGCCAGGGCGTCGTCGTCGTCCGGTCCCCAGGCCTCCGTCGAGAAGAACCGCTTGAGCAGCGCCTTGGTGGGACCGAGGGCCTCGAACGGCAGGGCGAGGAAGGCATCGACCGTGAGGTGCTCGAAGGCGGCTCTCGCCAGGCCCCGCTCGACCACGAGCCGGCGGGCCCCATCCAGTACGGAGCCGGACGTCGACACGGTCCGACGGTATTCGGTGCTGGGCCGATGTGTTCAGACGATGGTGACGGCACCCCGGCGACTGATGGTCATGCCCCCCGTCCGCCACGGAGACCAGGTGCGGACCGACCGCGCGGTGGGGTGGCCGGCGGACCTGGCGACCGGGTAGCCGGCGTCGGCGTCAGATCAGCAGGGCGGCCGCGCACCAGGCCCAGATCGGGCCCAGGACGAGCAGCGAGTCGAGACGGCGGAGGGCGGGTGCGTAGGCGGTGCGGTCGCCCAGCAGCGCCGATCCGGCCACCGGCCCGAAGGGGGCCAGGACTGCGGCCAGGGCCCCCAGGAGCAGCGGGGACCCGCCGTGGAAGGGCGGGACCAGCACCACCGCGGCCAGCATGGTGAGGGGGATGAGGGCGGCCACCCCCGCGGCCGGACCCTCCCACGCCGATGCCGCTCCGGTGCCCACCAGGTAGGCGCCCGCGTCGTAGAGGGCGGCGCAGGCCAGCAGGTAGAGCGCCGCCGGGATGTTGATCGACCGGAGCAGCACGGGCGCGGCCGCCGCCATGCCGACCGACAGCCCGATCACCAGGGTGAGGGCCACGTCGCGCCCGGGCGCCTTGGTGGGCGCCGCCACCCGGGCGACCAGGGTGAGCACGACGGCCGCCGCGACCACCATGTTCATGTGGTCGAGTCCGATCGCCGCCGTCAGCGGAAGCGCGGCCGCGGCGGCGGCGGCGAAGGCGGGCAGCGGGCGTTCGCCCCGCTTCCGCCAGACGTTGGTCGTCTGGGACGCGGCGACGAATGCGACAACCGCCATCCACAGGGCCAGCCAGCCCGGCCCCGCGACCAGCACGCCCCCGGTGACGACCGCCCACGCCAACCCGAGGCGCCCGTGGGGACGGGTGCTGTGGTGGACCACGGCGAGCGGCGCCGCCGGCTTCGGCTCGGCCGGTACGGGGACGGGAGCCGCGTCGGGGACGGCCGCCGCCAGCGCCTGCTGGCCGGCCGGGGACGGGATGGGCATGGCCGCCGGTGAGGGCGAAACTGACGGGGAGATGGCCGGCGCAGGCGTCGGAGCCGGGGAGGGGGAGGGTTGGGGCGCCGGCCGAGGTGGCGAGTCGGGCAGCGTCGACGGGGCGAGGGCCAGCCCGCCCACCGAATCGCTCGCTTGCGGATACCGACCCGTCCCGTACCCGTCCTCCGGGGGTGGCGGCACCAGGCGCAGGCGCCGGGCGGGCCGACCGAGGCGGCCGGCCGCCCCCGCAGGCCGGCCGAACCGGCCGATGCCGCCGGTGGCAGCCGGAGCGCCGTCGTTTGCCGTGGGCCGCCCCTCGGGGACCGCCGATTCCGGGCCGTCGGACGCTCGGGGCGTACCGGCGCCACCGGCGTTGTCCGGGTCGACCAGCGCATCCCACACGTCCGCCCCGACCGGCCCGCCCGTCCCACCGGTCGTCGCCACCGCCGCCACCGGAGCGGCGACGTCCGCCGCTCTCGCCGGTCCGCCATCGCGCCCGGCCCCGGTGGCCGCGGCGACACGCCCTCCGGGGCTCCCCGCTGCCGCAGGCGCCTCCGCTTTGGCCGGCGCACTCGTCTTGTCCGGGGCTCGCCGGGGGGCCGCCGCCGGGCCAGGCGACGGCCGGGTGGCGACGGCCACTGCGGGTGCGGGGGCCGACCCGCCCGAGACCGGGTGGGAGGACGGCGACGACGTCGTGGTGGGTGATCGTCGTGCCCATCTCGGCCGGCTGGCCGTTCACCCAGACCCGGGAGGTCTCCAGCACCTGGCCGAAGCGGTCACCGAACCGGCCACACGCCTTGTCGAGCAGCTCGGCGACGGTGTCGGCCTCGATCTCGGCCCGGGCGGTGCCGGCCGCCTCGCGGGCCGATGCGAACAGGCGCAGGGTGGGCACGGCGCCTACCTCAGCTCCGCCCGGCCGTCGCGGATGACGCGCTCGTCGCGGCTGCTGGCCTCGAAGGCGAACGAGGGTCCGCCCTCCTGGAGGTCATACGGGTAGACGGTCGTCACCAGGTCGGAGCCGGGCAGGACGGGCTTCGAGAAGCGCACGGCCAGGCGGGCCAGGCGGGTGGGGTCGCCGCCGGCGACCGCCTCGATGACGGCCGAGCTGCACATGGCCATGGTGCACAGCCCGTGGAGGATGATCCCGGGCAGGCCCACGGTCCGGGCGAAATCGTCCTCGAGGTGGATGCGGTTGTCGTCCCCGGACGCCGACGCGTACCGCCACGTCTGGTCGGCGTCGACGGTGGAGGACGCCACGGCCACCGGCTCGGCCCGGCCGGCGGACGGGAACGAGTGCTCGGGACGGTCGGGCCCGCTCGCCTCCACGTCCTTCCAGCCCCGGACGAACATCGTGCCGAACTGCTCCAGCACCTGGTCGCCGGTGTCGAGGTCGACGCTCACCGCCCGCACCGTCACCCACGTCCCCGCACGCGACGGTCGCACGCTGAACGGCTCGGCCACCGTCGACAGGGTGGTGCCGGGAACCAGCGGGGCGGTGAAGCGCATGTCGTGGCCGGCGTGGAGCATGACCGGCTTCTTCTCGGGCGGCACGACGTCGAACACGGCGGCGATCAGGCAGTCCCACGCGGGGACGACGCCGAACACGGGCGGCGCGAACTGCCCGGACAGGTAGGCCGGATTGTCGTCGTTGGTCGCCGCGGCGTAGGCCAGCACCCGGTCGGGGTCGACCGTGACGGCGCGCGGCGGACGGGCGCCCAGGGTGTCCAGGGGGAGCGACATTCCCCCCGAACCTATCCGGCAGGCCCTCGATCGGGCGAGAGCCGCTCGTCCAGCTCCCGGAACAGGCGCTCGGCCAGGGCCCGGGACAGGAGGTCGGTGCCATGGCCGGTGCCCGGCAGCTGCCACAGCTCCTTGGGTTCGCGGGCCCATTCGTACAGTGCCCGCGAGTGCTCCTCGCCGAAGTAGTGGTCGGCCGGGTCGGCCACGATGACGGTGAACGCGGGGGCGATTCCGGCCACCAGGTCACGGGCGTCGGGGATCGCGCCGCACTGCTCCGCGATCCGGGTGTGGAGCAGCCGGGCCAGCACCTGGCGGCCGACGGGCGAGCCGGCGTAACGCTGCACTCGCTTGGTGCCGGGCGTGTCCCAGGTGCCCGACCACGCTGGCGGGCTGATGGCGACCACCCCCGCGATCGCCCGATGGGTGTGGGCGTAGGTGCCGGCGTGGAGGAGGACGGCCGCCCCGCCGAGGCTGATCCCCACGGTGACGACGGGCAGGCCGGGCGCGGCCGCGGCCACCGCCGCGGCCACGTCGAGGGGCTCCTCGACGCCGAGCGTGCAGACACCGCCCGACGCCCCGTGGCCCCGGAGGTCGGGGATGAGGACGTGCGCCTTCCGGGCCAGGAGGTGGGCGAAGGCGTGGATGCGCGGCGTCCGTGACGAGTGGACGAACCCGTGGGCCAACACGATGGTGGCCACCGCGTCCGGTGGTCCGCCCAGGCGGGCACCGGCCAGCTGCACCCCGTCGTCGGTGACGAGGGTCAGCCGCTCCTCGGCCCGGTAGCGGGGGGCGAAGGCGTGCTTGCGGGCCACGCTGACCACCGAGGCGCCACGCCACCGTTGCCGCCGCCGGGGAGCTGTCACGCGGGGGACGTGCCCCGGGTGCCCGTCATGCAGGCGAGGCGTCCACGATGTCCCCCGGGTCGACTTCCGCCAGGTCGATGTCCCCCAGGTCGACGTCCGCCAGGTCGCCGCCCCCCGGGTCGGCTTCGGCGTCCTCGATCCCGGTGACCGGCTCGTCGCCCCGGCGGGCCCGCCATTCCGCCTCGGCCCGCCCCAGGGGGGTGCCCGGAGCGGCCCCGTGGAGGTACTCGTTGAGCAGGTCGCCCCACCGGGCCCGGGCGTGGAGCTTGCCGACCAGGGCGCTCATGCCCCACACCACCCGGTCGAGGATCACGTACGACGGGGGCATGTTCAACAGTCGGATGACATCGCCGAACTCGCCGTGGAGGTCGAGCATCTTCTGCAGGGTCTGGCCCACGAACTCCGGGGTGAACGTGAACTCGTCCTGCTGGAACGGGATGTAGGGCCCGCTGCAGTACTCGTACACCCGCTCCGCCGGCAGGCCGTGGTCGGCGGGTAGGAACCCGGCCCGGACCAGGGCGCGCACCGTGCGCTCCGGGTCGCGATCGAGGATCGTGTCGAGGATCGGCGTCAGCGTCTCCAGCTCGCCGGGTGACCACCGCTTCACCAGCCCGAAGTCGAGGAAGGTGACCTTGCCCTTCTCGGGGTGGAACCGGTAGTTGCCGGGATGGGGGTCGCCGTTGAAGACCCGGTGGTGCCAGATCGACCCTTCGGCGAAGCGGAACAGGATCTCGGCCGCCTCCGCCTTCTGGGCCGGGGTCGCGGTGACCAGGAATTCGGCCCACGACAGCCCGTCGACCCAGTCACTGGTGAGCACCCGCCGGCTGCTCCGCTCGGCGATGACGTCGGGGACGTGGATGAAGGGGTGGCCCCGGTACCGGTCGGCGAACTCGGTCTGGCACCGGGCCTCCAGCCGGTAGTCGAGCTCGTCGCCCATCCGGGCCCGCAGCTCGTCGACCAGGGGCTTGATCTCCATGTTCTTGAGGGCGAAGGCGGCGAACATGCCGTAGAGCAGCTCGGCGTTGTCGAGGTCGGAGCTGATGGCCTGGTCGACGCCCGGGTACTGCACCTTCACCGCCACCAACCGGCCGTCGGGCATCACCGCCCGGTGCACCTGCCCGATCGACGCCGCCGCCACCGGGATCGGGTCCCAGTCGAGGAACAGCTTCTCCGGACGTTCGCCGAGCTCGGCCAGGATCACGCCCTCGGCCAGGCTGGGCGCCATCGGCGGGACGTCGGCCTGGAGGGTGGCGAGGGCGGCCTGGGCCTCGGGGGGCAGCCCGTCGGCGATGAACGACAGCATCTGTCCCGCCTTCATGATGGCGCCCTTCATCCCTCCCAGGACCTCGGCCACGTCCTGCGCGGTCCGGATGGCGAACTGCTCCTCGAGGCGGGCCTTGCGCTCGTCGCTGGCCCGGCTGCCCCGGACCTTGACCACGCCCCACTGCGCCGCCCGCCGGGCGGTGAGCCGCCAGATGCGGGCCTGGCGCTCGAGCCGGACCCGGCGGCCTTCGTCGGCCAGCAGGGCCTGAACCGCCTGGGCCCCGGCCGTGGCCACCGCCGCCGCCCCGGTCACCCCCGCCGCCCCGACCTCGATCGACCGGCGGACGAGGCGCGAGGCCTTACCCGCCAAGGTGGGCCGCGTCACTCGCCAAAGGGCATGGGCTACTCGCCGGGCGCACCGGGCTACTCGCCGAGGCGGGCTTGGCGCTCGGCCTCGGCCTGGTCGTCGAGGCACAGCCGGGCGGCCGGCATGGCGTCGAGGCGGGCGTCGCCGATCGGCTTGCCGCACGCTTCGCACACCCCGTAGGTGCCCTCGTCGAGGCGTTGCAGGGCGTGCTCCACGTCGGCCAGCTCGGCCTCCACCTGCTCGATGATGGAGACGTCCTTCTCTCGCTCGAAGGTCTCGGTGCCGAGGTCGGCCGGGTGCTGGTCGAGCGACGAGAGCTCACCGACACTCTCGGTCTCGGAGAGGTCGAGGCCCTCGTCGTCGAAGCCGGCCCGCACGCCGGCCAGCCGCTCCCGCTCGGCCTCCAGATGGCGGCGGGCGTCGTCCGGGTCCATTTTCCGGAGCCTACCGGTGTGTCGTGTAGTCGACCGGCGGGGGGTTCGCGGGTGGGCCGCCCGGGGCTCGAACCCGGTACCTTGGGATTAAAAGTCCCCTGCTCTACCAGTTGAGCTAGCGGCCCGCCGACCAGCGTAATCAGCGCGGGGAATGCCCCCAGAGACCTCCAACCACAGGCGGCTGATCGACGTTCTGGCTCGCCAAAGCATCAGGACCACGCAAACGTTGCCGCCCACGACGAGGGGAAGCGCGATCGCAGCCGAGGACAATCCGGCACCGGTGGCAAGCAGGACCACGAGCAAGATCACATCCAGCAGGGCGACGACCACGGCGAAGGCGCCGGTGAGGTCGCGCTGGACGCTCGCCTCGGAGGACTGGTGCGGATGGCGCCGGCGGAGGAGGTCCGTGACGACCGCAGCACCGATCAATGTCGGGATCAGCGCGACGATGGCGCCGATGACGGCTCCGTAGACCGCACTGCCGAGCATCAGGCCCCACGGCGACCCTGGATAACCCCTGAGCGATCCGATGACCGCCAAGGAGGCCGCGAACGCCGCCCCGGTCATCGCTCCCGTCGCCAATCCCCATCGCAGGCAGCGCATGAACAACCGGACACCACTCGACGCCCGGTCGGCGACGACGACCAGCAGCGCCGAGGTCACGCCGACGACCAGGGCCAGGCCGATGTAACCGAGGAGGATCACAGCACGTCCGGGTCTTCGGCCCGATACGGGATCACACCCGCTCCGAGGCCACGAGTGCCGGCTGGGCGCACCAGGAGGTGTCGAGGCCTGCCATCAGGACGGCGCTGTCCGGCGTGGCGGTCCCGGGGGCGAAACGGCCCCGGCTTCGGCAGGACTCTGGCCAGCGCGTCGGGGTCCACCCGGTAGTTGACCAGGATGCGCCGCTCGATGGTCGCCTTGATCGTCGAGGTCCTCACGAGCCGCTCGCCTCCCGACGGTCCCGCCGCTTCCGGAGCACGACCTGCTCCGGGCACACTGCGGACAGGAAGCCGCCCACGCAGTTGGCCAGGCGGTCCTCGGCCAGGGCGTAATAGATGCGGTTGGCGTCGCGGCGTTCGGTGACGAGGCCGGCAGCCTTGAGGATCGAGAGGTGGCGAGAGATCGATGGCCCACTGATGGTGAACCGCGAAGCGATGCCACCGACATTCATCTCCCCGCCCCGGAGGTCCTGGAGTATCTGCCGGCGGGTCGGATCGGCCAGGGCTCGGAACACCCCGGCGCTGTCGTCTGTCATGTAGCTATTTAGCCATATTGCTACACTGTTGGCAAGCCCCTGCCCAGGGGCCGGAATCGGAGGCCGCAATGAAGGTCGTCCTGGCTGGTGGATCGGGATCGCTTGGTCGCCGCATCGCCGCAGACCTGGCATCACGAGGAGACGACGTGGTCATCCTGACCCGGTCGTCTCAGTCCGCTCTCCCGTACCGCCAAGTCGAATGGGACGGGGTCACGGTCGGGCCGTGGGCGGTTGAGCTGGAAGGCGCCGCGATCGTCAACCTGGCCGGGGCGCTGGTCGACCGCCGACCGACCGCGGCCAACATCGAGCTGTTGAAGCGATCCAGGGTCGAGCCCATAGGCGCACTGGCCTCGGCCGCAGCGACCTTGGCGACACCTCCCACCGTCTGGATCCAGGCGAGCACGCTGGCCATCTACGGCGACGGAGGGGAGGCGGCCCTCGACGAGTCGTCTCCCCCGGCGGACGGTCCCCCACAGATGGCGGGTGTGGCCCGGGCGTGGGAGGCCGCGGCGCATGGAGTCACCGCCGGACGGCAGGTGGTCATGCGCACGGGGATCGTCCTCGACCGCGACACCCCGGCGATGGACCGGCTGACCGGGCTCGTCCGCTGGGGCCTCGGGGGTCGAATCGCCGGCGGCCGCCAGTGGGTGAGCTGGATCCACATCACCGACTTCCTGGCCGTCGTCCGCCGGGTGCTCGACGACGACAGCCTGCGTGGGGTGGTCCACGTCACGAGCCCCAACCCGGTCCGCAACGCCGAGCTGATGGCCGCTCTCCGGAAGGTGCTCCGTCGGCCGGCCGCCCCGCCGACGCCTGCGGCTCTCGTCCGTCTCGGCGCCCGAATCCTCCGAACCGATCCCGCCCTTGCCCTGACCGGCCGACGGTGCGTGCCCGCCCGTCTGCTGGAGGCGGGCTTCGCCTTCACCTACCCCAGCCTCGATGGGGCGCTGGAGGAACTGCTCTCTGACCGCTCGTAGCCGGCACTTGGGACTGCGACGTCTTTGTGCAGCGAAAACGACCTCAGGGGTGGTTTTCGCTGCAGAGAACAGGCAGGGCCCGATGACCTATACAGGTCGGGCCCGATCCTGTCGACGGTGCCGCCATGAGACCAGCGGGAAAGTGCGTTCTTGTCGCGCTCGCGCTCGCGCTGGGCCTCGCCGGCCTCACCGGATGCTCCGACGACGGCCCGCGCACCCTGGTGGCAGCGGGCGAGGATGCGGAGCCGGTCGGCGAGCCGATGCCCACGACCACCTCGACGCCGGCGACCTCGGTCACCACCACCATCCAGCCCGCCCCGCCGTCCACCGCGCCCACCGCGTCCACGGCTGCGCCCGCCCCGGCCGTGCCCCAGCCCTCGACCCCCCCCAGCCCCCCGCCCGAGCTCGAACCGGGGGTGGAACCTTGGGGGTACGGCGGCGTCGGTGGGTCGAAGGTGGTGACTTCAGGGTCGACGACGGTGAGCATGACGATGATGCCGAGAGACCATTTCGCCGGTGAGATGGTTCAGGTCGGCGCCGAGGTGCGATTCGTCGGCGGGATGAGATCGATCCGCATCGACTACGGCGACGGGACGATCTACGAGGGAAACCGGGGCCCGAACTGGTACTGCAACCTCCTCATGGAGCCGAAGACGACGTCTGCCGGCGGGGGGCACCACTTCTACGCCCGGCCCGGCACCTACACGGTCAGGGTGATCGTGACCACCGTCGACTGCATGCGCCCGGGCATCTCCAACCTCCCTCCCGGCTGGACCCGGCCGACCCTGCCCGACGGGACCTTCGCCGGCCCGGAGCCGATCTTCGTGCCGTTCGACCCGGTGGGCAACGAGCAGGTCACCACCGTCGGCATGACGCAGATCTCCCGCCCCGAGGCCCGCCCCCGACCGGGCCCCGCGCCGGTGCCGGAGAACTGCCCCCCGCAGGCGGGCGGCTGCTAGCGCCATGGGACGAGCAGCGACCGGGAGGCGGTGCGCGGTCGCCGCGCTCGTACTGGCCCTGTCCGGCCTGACCGCGTGCAGCGACGACCCCTCGCGCACCCTGGTGGCGGCCGGCGAGGATGCGGAAGCGGTCGGTGAGCCGATCCCCACGACCACCACCTCGACCAGCACCCCGACCGTGACCAGCACCACGAAACCGACGACCGCGGTCACCACCACCGACGGCCCGTCCGCGCCGCCTGCCGCGTCCGTGCCCGCCCCCGCCGTCCGCCAGGCGGCGCCGCTTCCCCGCCCCGCGCCCCAGCTCGAACCGGGAGTGGAACCGTCGGGATACGGCGACTACGGCGGGTCGAAGACAGTGCGGTCAGGGTCGACGACGCTCACCCTGACGCTGTACCCGATCGAGGCCTACGCCGGCATGGAGACCCAGGTGCGGGCCGAGGTGCAGTTCGTCGGCGGGGTGACGGCGTTTCGCATCGACTTCGGCGACGGCACCTTCGTCGACGGCTACCCGTACCCGACGTGGCTGTGCAACGGGAACATGGAGCCCAAGACGACGAGCGCCGCCGACGCCCAGCACGTCTACGCCCAACCCGGCGCCTACACGGTGACGGCGGTGGTGACCACCGGCGACTGCGGGCCCACGCCAACCGTGCCCGGCGTGCCGGTCGCCACATTCCCGCCCCACATCTACCCCCGGCCCGTGTCCGGCGTCGCCCAGACCACGACCGTCAGCATGACCGCCATCGCCCGACCCGACCGGGTCCCCCCGCCGGGCCCCGCGCCGGTGCCGGAGAACTGTCCCCCGCAGGCGGGCGGCTGCTAGAGAGAGGGCGCCTCAGGCGTTGGCGCCGGCGGTGACCTCTTCGCGCCGGGCCGACAGGCGGCGGCCGACGCGGTCGATCTTGGCGATGCGCTCGACCAGCCGCTCGCGGGCCATCTCGGCCTCCGGAGTCAATCCCTCCAGGGACTCCAGCCGCCAGTGGCGGAGGATCACCGGCACCAGGATCTGGTCGTGGTGGATGGAGAGGTCGTAGATGCCGGCCCGGGCGACGGCCTTGGCGATGTCGCGGAATCCCTCGACACCGGCGCCCGGCATCTCGAAGTCGCGTACCTGGACCTCCATGGCCAGCACCATGCTGGAGGGGTCGAGCGACACCGCGGCCGTGCTGGCGTCGCGGTAGAAGAGGTAGTGGAGGTTCTCGTCGGCCGCCACCCGGGCCATGACCTCGTAGCCGTCAGGGTCGTACTCGGCCAGGCGCTTGCCGGTGTTGCGGTGGGAGATGCGGGTGGCCAGCTCCTGGAGGGCCACGTAGACCAGGCCCTCGAAGGCGTTGGCGATGGGCTGGTGGAACCCGTGGCTCATCTGCTGCATCCGGGCCCGTTCGAGGGCGACCGGGTCGACCGCTCCCGAGAGGACGAGATAGTCACGGATGACGATGGAATGCCGGCCCTCCTCGGCCGTCCACCGGCGGGTCCAGGCGCCCCACGGGTGGTCGACGCCGAACATCCGGTCGATCTTCGACGTGTAGTACGGCAGGTTGTCCTCGGTGAGGAGGTTGAGGAACAGGGCCTGGCGCACCGCCTCGTCCATGGGGTGGGCCTCGATGTCCCAGGGGTTGCGGGGATCGGCCTTGGCGGCCCGGTCCCACGGCACCAACTGGTGCGGGAACCACTCCTTCGACGCGGACAGGTGACGCTCCAGCAGCCGCTCCGCCTCGGGTGCCAGCTCGTGGAGCAGATCGGTCTCGTTCATTCGGAGCCCAGCCTACCTACAAGTAGGTAGGACACAAACGCGGTCAGAGGACCATCACCGACCGGAGGACCTCTCCCCGCTGCATCCTGGCGAAGGCGTCCTCCACGCCGTCGATACCGATGGTCTCGGACACGAAGCGGTCGAGGTCGAACCGCCCCGACAGGTAGAGGTCGATGAGCATCGGGAAGTCGCGCGTCGGCAGGCAGTCGCCGTACCACGAGGGCCGCAGCGAGCCACCCCGCCCGAAGAACTCGATCATCGGGACCTCGAGGGCCATGGTGGGGGACGGAACGCCGACCTGCACCACCACGCCGGCCAGGTCACGGGCATTGAAGGCCTGGAGGAAGACCTCGGGCCGGCCCACGGCCTCGATGGCGACGTCGACGCCGAAGCCGTCGGTGAGGGCCTTGATCGCCTCCACCGGGTCGGTCTCCCGGGAGTTCACGGTGTCGGTGGCCCCGAACGCCCGGGCCCATTCGAGCTTGCGCTCGTCGACGTCGACCGCGATCACCGTGCGGGCGCCGGCCAGCCGGGACGCGGCGATGGCGGCGTCGCCCACCCCGCCGCATCCGAACACGGCCACGGTGTCGCCCCGGCCGACGCCACCGGTGTTCACCGCTGCGCCGAAGCCGGCCATCACGCCGCAGCCGATGAGCCCGGCCGCCTCGGGCCGGGCCCGACGGTCGACTTTCACCGCCTGCCCGGCCGCCACCAGCGTCTTCTCGACGAAGGCACCGATGCCGAGGGCGGGACTGAGGGGGGTGCCGTCGGCGAGGGTCATCTTCTGGGTGGCGTTGGCGCTGTCGAAGCAGTACCAGGGGCGCCCCCGGCGGCACGAGCGGCACCGCCCGCACGGCGCCCGCCAGGCCAGCACCACGTAGTCGCCGGGGACGACGTCGGTCACGTCGGGCCCGACCGACTCGACCACCCCCGCCGCCTCGTGGCCGAGGAGGAAGGGGAAGTCGTCGTTGATGGCACCCTCCTTGTAGTGGAGGTCGGTGTGGCACACGCCACACGCCTGGACCTTCACCACCACCTCGCCCGGGCCCGGGTCGGGCACGATCACCGTCTCGACCGTGACCGGCGCCCCCTTGGCGGTGGCGACGACCCCTCGCACCTCGCTCGCCATTCGATCCTCCTCCCGTCCCGGCCGGCCTCGGACTAGGCGGGCGACGCCCCGGGCATCGTCAGCGTCGTCATGTCGGCCAGGGGATACACGTTGTACGTCGAGTAGTTGTAGACCGGCGACTGGGCCAGCAGCATCTCCAGCTCGTCGTTGGAGGCGACGTTGTAGATCCACGCCCCGCCGTGGCTGCCGACGATGTGGTAGCGGCCGATCACCTTGCCCGACGCCTCCAGCGGCTTGGCGTAGTCGGGCATCCTCAGGACGGTGCGCATCATCTCGCCCGACAGCCGCGAGATCTCCATCCGCCAAATGACCAGGAACTTCACCGTTGGGCCTCCTCGTAGGGTTGCACCACGCTACCGACGTCAGGGGGCCCCACCTCCCAATCGGCCCCGAAGCCAGACGCGCGACGCCGTCGGGTTCCTCCCCTCCGGCCCGGCGCCCGGGGTTGACCCGGGCGGGTTGCCGCAGGGAGATCAGGGTAGGTTCGGGATGTGACCGATCCCCGCCTGGAAGACCACGTGGTCGGGTTGGAGCTGCAGCTGGTCGAGCTGGTCGAACGTCGCGAGCGGGCCTTGGTGCAGGGTCTGGGCGACGAAGCCGATGCCATCTCCACGGAGATCGAGGAGCTGCAGACCGAGCTGATCGTGAGCGCCGAGGCGTTGACCGACGAGAAGCCCATCCCCCACGCCGACGTGCTGGCCGAGTCGGCCGAGGACGCCACCTTCACCATGGCCGACGCCGGGATGCACGTCGGCGCCGACCCCGACGCCAGCGACGAGCCCGACCTCAGCCGCCTCATCTAGCGCCGCCTTCCGACTCCACCGCCGCTCGGCGGGGTTCCTACGAACCAGCCAAGGCGTTTCCGTCGGCGTCCAGGTGCTCGATCTTCTCGGGCTGCTCCTTCTCGAAGACCTCGACGGCCTCCCGGGCCTCGTCGTCGGACTCGGCGTGCGCCGCCACCAGCACCTTTCCGCCCCGCAGTGCTTCCTGGAACGTCAACTCCCAGCTCTCGCTCAGGTCCATCGACGCGATACCGCCGACCATGCCGCCCACCGAGGCCCCGGCGATGCCACCGGCGGCCAGGGCGGCGAAGATGCCCGTGCCGATGGCGGGGCCGACGCCCGGGATCACGAAGGCGGCCGCACCGGCCAGGGCGCCGAGGACGCCCCCGACGATTCCGCCGGTGGCCGCCTTCTTCGCCACCTCGCCCGTGACCTCGAGGTCGCGCAGCCGGGTGTCGGGATCGCTGGCCACCTCGGCCGCCTCCTGCCCCACGAGGGACACCTTGTCGGCGTCGAACCCGGACCGGCTCAGGCTCTCGAGGGCGTCGCGGGCCTTCTCCGGCGCGTCGAAGGTGGCGACGACGTTGTGGGACGTGGGTCCGCTCATGTCGCCCGCCTCACATCGGTAGGGGGTCGGGGAAGGGTGGTTCGGGCCGGGGAATCGGCGGTACCGGCTCCGGCATGGGCCCGGGCACGGGGTCGATCGGCGGGAAGGGCTGGGGTGGTTCGATCCGGTGACGCACGTCGCGCGCCTACCCGCGCCTCGGGGGCGCGAAACGAGTGGCGGGCTCCACGGGGCTGGTCGACTCCGGTTGGGACAGGTGGGTGGCGGGAAAGCTGGGCGGCACATGGTGCGCCTGCGACGAACCGACCACTCCGATCCCGGCATCCGCCGCCGGCGGGCCGGCAAGGGCTTCGTCTACGTCGACGCCGAAGGGCGCCGGGTCGGCGACCCGGAGGTGCTCGGCCGCATCCGGGCCCTCGCCATCCCCCCGGCCTGGACCGACGTCTGGATCTGCCCCGATCCCCGGGGCCACATCCAGGCCATGGGCACCGACGCCCGGGGCCGCCGCCAGTACCGCTACCACGACGTCTGGCGGCTGAAGCGCGACCGCGAGAAGTTCGACCACATGCTCGAGTTCGCCCGGGCCCTGCCCAAGATGCGGCACTGCATCTTCGAGCATCTCCAGGATGACGGACTCAGCCGGGAGCGGGTCCTGGCGTGCAGCGCCCGCCTCCTCGACCTGGGCTTCTTCCGGATCGGCACCGAGGGCTACGTCGAGGAGAACCAGACCTACGGGCTGGCCACCATCCTCAAGCGGCACGTGCGCCTGGCCGAGGGCGGGGTGCTGGAGTTCGACTACGTGGCCAAGGGCGGCAAGAAACGGATGACGTCGGTGGTCGACCCGGCGGTCTACGACGTGGTGGCCGCCCTCAAGCACCGCCGGGGCGGCCTGCCCGAGTTGCTGGCCTGGCGCCGGCGGGAGGGGCGCCGGGTGGTGTGGGTCGACGTGCGGTCCACCGACATCAACGGTTACATCAAGGAGGTCACCGGTGGCGACTTCACGGCCAAGGACTTCCGGACGTGGAACGCCACCGTCTTCGCAGGCATGGCCCTGGCCGTCTCCACGGCGGCGACCACGCCCCACGCCCGCAAGCGGGCCGTCACCCGGGCCTGCCAGGAGGTGGCCCACTACCTCGGGAACACGCCGGCGGTGTGCCGGTCGTCGTACATCGACCCCCGGATAATCGACCACTACCAGTCCGGCTCCACCATCGCCGACGTGATCGAGTCGCCCGACTGGCTCTGCCACGACGACCTGGCCACCCACGGCCGGATCGAGGGGGCGGTCCTCGACCTCCTCGACCCCCTGACGGACGCCGGCTGAGGCGCCGGCCCCGTCGGGGGAGCGGTGCTCTACGCTCGGAGGCGATGCGGCTCCGCCCCCGCCTGATCCTGGCCGCGCCCGCCGGCGTCCCCGGCGGCCATGCGATCGGGTACCCGGCGACGCGGTCCCATCCGGCCGGCGCCGCCGCCGCGGCCCGGTTGGACTGAAGTCCTTTCCGACGACCCTTCACGAGAGCGAGAGAACATGGCCCTGCCCCGACCCCTTCGGCTGCGGCTGCGGCTGGGTGCGATCGCGGCCGTGGTCGTCGGCGCCGGCATCGGGCTGAGCGCGTGCGGCGACGACGATGGCACCGTCAACCAGGCCACCACCACGGTGCCGGCCGCGGTGTCGACAACACCGGGCGCGGTCACGACGACCAGCGTCAGCGCCGCCACCACCACCGTCGCCGCCGGCCGCACGGTCGAGTACGTGTTCCGCGACGGCAAGGTCCAGAGCGGGGAGAGCCGGGTGACGGTCAGGCTCGGCGAGCCGGTGACCGTCCGGGTGGTGAGCGACGTGGCCGAGGAGGTCCACGTCCACACCTACGACCTGACGGCCGACCTCGCGCCGGGTGTCGCGGGGGAGATCTCCTTCGTCGCCGACATCCCCGGGGTCCACGAAGTCGAGCTGGAGGGGAGCCACCTCCACCTCTTCAGCCTCGAGGTGCAATGACGCGAGCGGGCCGGGCCGCCCTGCTGCTGGTGGTGACGGCGGGAGCGTGGCTGGTGGCGGCCGTCCCCGCCTCGGCCCACGGCCTGGGGGGGCGCTCCGACCTGCCCCTTCCGGTGTGGATGTTCGCCTACGGGGCGGCCGGCGCCATCATCGTGTCCTTCGCCGCCCTGGCCGCCTTCTGGCCGGCCGCCCGGCTGCAGGGGGGCGTCACCGGCGCCGTCCTCGTGCCCGACAGCCGGCGGGGGCTGGCGTCGGGGCTGGCCACCTTGGGCCGGGCGGTCGGGCTCATCCTCTACGTCGTCGTGCTGGGCGCCGCCCTCTTCGGCCCGGCCGAGGCCCAGGACAACCTGGCTCCGGCCGCGGTATACATCGCCTTCTGGGTGGGGCTCATGTTCGTGAGCGCCGCCGTGGGCGACCTGTGGCGGGTGATCTCGCCCTTCCCCGCCCTGGCCGCGGTCGTCGACCGGCTGCGCGACCGTCCCGCGGGGGTGCCGTACCTGCTCGGCCACTGGCCGGCGGTCGGGCTTCTGTTCGGCTTCGTGTGGCTGGAGCTGGCCTACCCCGACCGGGCCGACCCCCGGCAGCTGGCGGTGGCCGTCCTCGTCTACACCGCGGTGGTGCTGGTCGGGGCGGCCCGGTGGGGCCAGCCCTTCCTGCGCCAGGGAGAGGCCTTCGCCGCCTTCTTCGGGCTCCTGGCGGCCATGGCGCCGGTCTACGCCGACGACGATGACGGTGGTCGCCTGCGGCTGCGCCCGCCCCTGTCGGGACTGGCGACCATGGAGGTGCTGCCCGGCACGGTGGCCATGATCCTCGTCGCCCTGGGCTCGACCACGTTCGACGGCCTCAGCCGGACCCGCCTGTGGGTCGACGCGGTGAGCGGGCTCGGGAAGTGGCCTCTGATGGTGGCCCTCACCTTCGGCCTGGTGGTCACGATCTTCCTGGTGGGTGCCGCCTACGTGGTGGCCATGAAGGTGGCGGCGGCCCGGACCGGGCGGGAGCTGCACCAGCTCACCCGGCTCTTCGCCCACTCGCTCGTCCCCATCGTCTTCGCCTACGCGGTGGCCCACTACTTCTCGTACCTGCTGTTCGAGGGACAGGCCGTGCTCTCGCTCGCGTCCGACCCGTTCGGGCAGGGGTGGGACCTGTTCGGCACCGCCGAGCGGGCCATCGACTACCGCCTGGTGTCGCCCCGGTTCGTCTCGTGGATGCAGGTGGGCGCCATCGTCACCGGCCACGTGGCCGGGGTGGTCCTGGCCCACGACCGGGCGCTGGCCGTGTTCCCGGCCAAGGACGCCACCCGCTCCCAATACCCGCTGCTGGCGGCCATGGTGCTGTTCACCGTGGGCGGCCTGACCCTGCTGCTGAGCACGTGACGACGATCCTGGCCCACGGGGGCGCAGCCGGGGCGGCGGCCGAGGCCGCGTTCCTCGCCGTCCCGGTCGTGATCTTCGTGATCCTGTCGCGATGGGCGAAGCGCAAGGCGCGGGCCCTCGAGGACGAGGGTGAGGTCGGCGCCGACGAGGGCTCGGGTTGAGCGCGGACGGGGGACGGCGGCTCGGGGCGGCGGTCGTGGTGGCGGGGAGCATCGCCCTGCTGGCCCGCCCCTGGCTGGTCACGCTGACCGACGACCCGCTGGCCGTGCTGGTGGGCCTGTTCGTCGGCCTGGGGATCGTGGGCGCCACGTGGCCGCTTCCGCCGGACAACCCGCCCCACTCGACCCGACCGGCCATGGCGGCCCTCGCGACGGTCGGTCCGGGGCCGGTCGCGACGGTCGGGACGGGGCCGGTCGGGACTGGGGCCACTGCCAGCGCGGGGCGCGGGGCAGGGCTCGAGACGGGGGGGCGGCTGCCGGTCTGGCTGGTCCTGGGCGTCGGGGTGGCGGCGTTCGCTGCCGGGCGACTGCTGGCCGTCGGCACGCTCCCGGCGGCGCCCCTGGTGTGCCAATCGCTGGCCCTCAACAGCCTGGCCGCGGTGTCGGAGGAGGCGTTCTTCCGCCGCCTGGCCTACGGCGTCGCCGCCGCCCGGGGCCCGGCCGTGGCCATCGGCGCGTCGGCGGTGGTGTTCGCCGCGGTCCACGTCACCGTGTGGGGATGGGCCGTCCTGCCGCTCGACCTCGCCGCCGGGCTGGTCCTCGGGTGGCAGCGCTGGGCCAGCGGCGGATGGTCGGTGCCCGCCGCCACCCATGTGGCCGCCAACGTGCTGGCGGTGATCTGATGCGGTTCGTGCCGACGCTCCCCGCTCCGTGGCCCGCAGCGGCCGCCCGGCGACCGGATGGCCGCGAGCGGAGTGGCCCGGGTCGCCACCGCCCTCGCCCTCGCCCTCGTCGCTTCGGCGTGTGGGGTGGTCGGTGGCGGCGGCGACACGGTCACCATCGGCGCCATCTATCCGATCTCCGGCCGTCAGGGACCCGGCGGCGTCGACGAGGAGCGGGGCGCCCGCCTGGCGGTCGAGCTGGCCAACCGCGACGGCGGCCTCGACGGCCGGCGCATCAAGCTCCGGTTGATCGACGTCGACGCGGGCTCGGCCGCCCCCGCCGCCATGCGCCGGCTCGAGGCGGACGGGGTCCGCATCGTCCTCGGCACCTACGGCAGCACCATCTCGGCCCCGGCCGCCGCCACCGCCGCCCAGGAGGACATGCTCCTGTGGGAGACCGGTGCCGTCGGTGAGGTCACGGCCGACGACGGGGCCGCGGCCGGGGAGTCGTTCTTCCGGATCGCCCCGCAGGGGGGCCGGTTGGGACAGGCGGCGGTCGCGTTCGTCCGCGACCAGCTCTCGCCCCTCCTCGGCACCCCGACAACGGTCAACAGCGGCCCGGACCTGCGCTACGCCGTGGCCTACGTCGACGACGCCTACGGGCGGGCGGTCGGTCAGGGCGCGGTCCGCGAGGTGGAGCGGGGCGGCGGGGTGATGGCCGGCGCCTTCCCCTACGACGTCCACCGCCTCGACGCCGCCGGCGCCGCCGACCTGGTCGGGCGCATCGCCGCCGTGCGCCCCGACGTGCTGTTCGTGTCCGCCTACCTCGACGACGGCGTCGCCATCCGCAAGGCCACCCTCGACGCCCACCTCCCCCTGAAGGCCAGCATCGGCACCAGCTCGAGTTACTGCATGCCGGCCTTCGCGGTGGCCCTCGGGTCCGGAGCGGTGGGGCTCTTCGCGTCGGACAAGCCCGATGGTGCCCAGGTGCGGGAGGAGGCCCTCACCGAGGAGGGCCGCCGGACGCTGCGCTGGGCCCGGGCCCGCTTCCACGACCGCTTCCACGAGGAGATGAGCGCGGCCGCCCTGGCCGGGTTCGCCAACGCCTGGGCGCTCGTGGGCCACGTCCTACCGGCGTCGCCGAGCATGGACCCGGCCGACGTGGCCGCCACCGCCCGGGCCATGAAGCTGCCCGGCGGCACGCTGGCCAACGGCGCGGGGCTCGACCTGGCCGGCCCCGGTCAGCCCGACGCGGGCGAGAACCGGGCCGCGGTGAGCGTCATCTGGCAGTGGGTCGACGCCCGCACCCAGGCGGTGGTGTGGCCCCCGGCCTTCGCCACCCGACCGCTCGTCGCCGTTCCCATCCTGACGTAGTGGGCCGGACCTGATGGGCCCGGCGCCGGACCGCCGCCCGATCGTGGTCGGCCCGATCGTCGTCGGAATCGCGCTGGCCGGCCTCTACCTGGTCACCGCCGGGCTCACGCTGGTCCTCTCCGACCGGCCCTTCCGGCCGCTCTTCGACGGGCTGGCCCCACCCGTGCCCTACCGGTGGGTGAACCCGCCCCGTGAGGTGGCGCGCGACAACCGGCAGCCGGTGGCGGCCTCCCGGGAGTTTCCCCTCCGCACCGACGGCAGCCCGTTCGTCAACGTGACACCCGACGACGGGCAGGTGATCCTCCTCCTCGAGGAGACGGCCGTGCCGCCCCATCCACCCGACACCGCGGTGGCGGTGACGGTCACCCCCTTCGACGCCCTCACCCTCGGTCCCCTCCCCGAGGACATGAGCCCTCAGAGCAACGCCTACCGGGTCGAGATCGAGTACCGGCCGTCAGGCCAGCCCGTCACCGAGTTCGACGGGGGGACGTCGTCGATCGACCTGATCGGTGCCGGTGGCACCGACGCCCTCCTCTACTCGGCGGACGGAAGATCCTGGGCGCCCCGTGACACCACGCCTCTGGGCGCGGGCCACGGCCTGGAGACCCTTTTCGCCGGCACCGGGTACTACGTGGTGGCGGCGATCGACGAGTCGACCGGCCAGGGAGGGACGTCGCCCATCCTCGTGGGGCTCTTCCTCCTGGCGCCGCCCCTGCTGGTGGGGGGGCTGATGCTGCGCCGGCGGGTGGCCCGGACCCGGGCCGAGGCGCAGGCGGTGGCCGCCGCTAGGCGGCGAGCACAGCAGCCGCGAGGAGGTCGGAAGTCGAAGCGTCGTCGGCGATGACCAGGTCGACCCGGTCGCCGGTGCGGAGGATCCGGCCGCTGCCAGACGGTCCCGAGAACTTCCCGTCGGCGTCCGGCGCCCGGTCCGACCCGCTCCAGGCCCGGGCCCACCGGCCGAGGGAGTCGGCCAGCTCGGTCAGGTCTCCGGCGGAGTCGGCCCGCCAGCGGTCGGCCATCCCGAACGCCGTCCCGCAGCGCACCAACCCGTAGGCGTCGCCGTTCCATCCCCCGGCGGCCTTGCGGGCCTCGGCCGCGGGCAGGTGCATGTCGAGCACCTCGATCATGTCGAACTCGCCGATCGTGCTGGTGTCGAGCACGGTGCACCCGGTCGCCGCGGCCAGGTCGGGGAGGGTGGGCCGGGTCCACGAGCGGCCGGGCAGGTAGAGGTCGGGGTGGAGGATCTCCTCGGTCGACGACGGCGGCTGGCGATAGGCGGCGTCCACCGCCGCGAACCCACCCTCGTCGTGGAGGGCGGACACGAAGTCGTGCCCCGCGCCGTAGGGGAACGAGAGTGACTCGAGGAGGTACGGCGGCGTGTTCCGGTAGACGGACGGGTCGACCCCGGCGACGTTCATGGCCTCGGAGCGCTCCCTGGACGACAGGTGCTTCTCGGACCAGAGGGTGCGCACCAGCTCGGCGTCGCCCTCGACCAGCGCGGCCAGGCTGTAGGACTCCTCGGCCCGGTCCTCGTCGCCGAGGGCCCGATTTCGGTCGCCGAAGGCGAAGTTCTGGTCGGTCAGGGCGTGGGTCAGCTCGTGGACCATGGTCGACTGGGTGGCCACGCCGAGGTCGGAGTCGGGGTCGCCGCCGACGAACAGCTCCTTGGTCTCGTCGTCGTAGAAGCCGAGCACCCCACCGGCCAGCACCTTGTCGATGGTCGTCGCGTAGTCGATGTCACGAGGGATCAGCTGGAGGAGCTTCAGGACGGCGTCCACCGCGGCCAGGTCGTCCGCATGCTTCTTCCGCTCGATGGCGGTGAGGTCCCGCAGCCGCTGCGACAGCTCGCCGGGGGCGACGATGCGGATGGGCAGGTCGGCCTTCCACTCGAGTCCCCGGATCTCGGAGACCTGCTCCTTGAGCTCGTCGACGGTCCGCACCTGCTCCGCGGAGAGGTCGGTCGACGGGGCGACGCTCGTCCCCGGGGTGGCGGTGAACGGGGTGTCGGTGCTCGGGACGGTCGACGTCGCCGCCGCCGCCGGGCGCGATGCGGTGTCGTCCTCCCCGTCGCCCGTGAGCCGGTGGACGAGGGCGACGGACGCCGCCACCACCACGACGGCGAGCGCGACGGCCAGCAGGATGGACGCGGGACGGGTGCTTCGGTGGGCCACGGTGGGTGTGACGCTAACGCCACCGCCCGGCGGTCGGTCCGCGGGTCCCCGGGCGGGCGTCGGGGCCGGCCTCATCCGCGACCCGCGTTTCATGCGCAGTCAGCGCCCCGGATCGGGCCATTCCGGGCGGTTTCGGGGCGCTAACGGTGCATCGAATCGGGTCCGGCGGCGGACGGGGCAGGATGGCAGCCGTGAGCGGACGCCTCGCCCGGGCCGGTCGGCGGGTGGCGCGGGTAGGGATCGCGGGCGTGGTCGCCCTCGCCCTGCTCCAGCTCGTCCCCTACGGCTGGCGCCACTCGAACCCGCCAGTTACCGGGTCACCGGTATGGGCCGGCGCCGAGGTCGAGCGGCTGGCCCGGTCCGCCTGCTACGACTGCCACAGCAACGAGACCGAGTGGCCGCCCTACTCCTACGTCGCCCCCATGTCGTGGCTCGTCCGCTACGACGTCGACCGGGGGCGGGAGGAGCTGAACTTCTCCACGTGGGGTGTTTCCGACGGGGAGGACGGGCCGGAGGACGATGCCCACGACGCGGCCGAGGCCGTCGAGGACCGGTCCATGCCGCCCGACCGCTACGTCCGCCTGCACCCCGACGCCCGGCTGGCCGACGAGGAGCGCCGGTTGCTGGTCGAGGCCCTCGAGGCCATGGACGAGGAAGGCGGGGGACGACAATTCGGGCCCGGGTGGCGGCGACGGCGGCAACAGCGGCAACACTGGACCCGGCGGCGGCGGAGCGGACGACGACTGACCCGGCTGGAGCCGCGTTTCTCTCGTCAGAAGGTGACGATGGTGATGGTGCCGGCGAGGAAGAGCAGGCCGGTGAGGCCGAAGAGCAGGACAAGCACGAGGCGGCGGAGGCGGGGCCGGCGGACGTAGTCGCCGATGATCCACCGCAGACCGTTGAGCCCGTGGGACAGGGCCAGGGCCAGGAGGAGCCAGTCGAAGATCCGCCACAACGGGTTGCGCCACCGGTCGGCCACGAAGTCGTAGTCGGTGTCGACCACGTCGTTGATGATGTGGGTGACCGAGAAATGGACGAGGGCCAGGAACACCAGCGCCAGCCCCGACAGGCGCATGAAGAACCACGACCACGCCTCGTTGCTCCGCGGCCGGCGGCCGGTCGCCTCCGGCGGCGGCCGGTCTTCCAGGACGCTCATCCGAAGCGTCCGTCGAGGAAGGGCTTCATGATCACGAAGGCCCCCGGGAGGCCGGCGGCGAGCGTGACGCCGAGGACCGCGCCCAGCAGCCGACGCTCGCGGCGGACCTGGCCGGGGAAGAAGTCGACGGCCACGATGCGCAGCCCGTTGAGGGTGTGGAACAACAGGGCGAAGAGCAGCCCGACCTCGAACATGCGCAGGAGCACGTTGCCGTAGAGGCTGTGGATCTCGTCGTATACGTCCGGCCAGCGCACGGTGGCGACATCGACGATGTGCAGGAGGAGGAAGAAGAAGACCAGGAACCCGCTCACCCGGTGGGCCATGAACGCCCACTGCCCCCCCTTCCCCCGGTAGACCGTCCCCCCGGACCTCGCCGGACTGGACCTGGTGCGACCGGGCCGGGCGGGACCGGGCTGGGCGGGCCCGGGCTGGGCGGGCCCGGGCTCCGCCAAGCCGGACATCATTGCCGGACCGGATGCCGCCGGACCGGACTTGGCGGGACCGGGGTCCGCCAGGCCGGACTTGGCGGGACCGGGGTCCGTCAGGCCGGATTCCGCCGAACCGGATTCCGCCGGGCCGGACGTCACCGCCGGACCGGACGTCACCGCTGGGCCGGATTCCGCCGGGCCGGACGTCACCGCCGGGCCGGATTCCGCCGGGCCGGACGTCACCGCCGGGCCGGATTCCGCCGGGCCGGATTCCGCGGAACCGGATTCCGCCGGGCCGGATTCCGCGGAACCGGATTCCGCCGGGCCGGATTCCGCCGGACCGGATTCCGACGGGCCGGGTTCCGACGGGCCGGGTTCCGCCGCGCCGGGCGTCACGGGCGGCGCCCGCCTTGGCGGTACCACCGGTCGCCCCAGCGGGTCGACGACAGCACGTAGAGGGCGAAGGCGGTGATGAGCAGGGTGATCGTGGCCAGGGCGATCGAGAAGGCGAGTTGCGCCGGGGTCACGGGATCGAACCTATCCGCCGAAGACCCCCGACCGGACGTGGTGACGACCGAAGACCACCGACGTGATCCCGAAGGCGGCCGCCGCCACCAGCACGATCGTGCCGCCCGGCGCCAGTCCCCAGATGCGGGCCGCGGCCAGGCCGAGCACCACCGACAGCACACCGACCACCGCCGAGAGCCACAGCGTGGCCCGGAAGGACCGGGCCAGCACCTGGGCGGTGGCCACCGGCAGCACCATGAGGGCCGCCACCAGCAGGATGCCCACCACCCGCATGGCGGCCACCACCGTCACCGCGGTGAGGGCGGCCAGCATGCCGTTGAGCCCGTCCACCGGCAGCCCCCCCACGCGGGACGATTCCTCGTCGAGCACCACCGCGAACAGCGCCCGCCCGCAGACGACGACGGCGGTGACGATCACCACCCCCAGGCCGGCCACGACCAGCACGTCCTCCCGGGTGACGGTGAGGATGCCGCCGAACAGGTAGGTGAGCAGTCCCGCGTTGAAGGAGTCGGAGAGCCCCACCAGCACCACCCCGGCGGCGATGCCCGAGTAGAAGAACAGGGCCAGGGCGAGGTCGCCCGAAGCCTTGCCCCGGGATCGCAGGCGCTCCAGGCTGAGGGCCCCGGCCACCGCCACCACCAGGGCGGCCCACACCGGCCAGATGCCCAGGAGGAGCCCCGCCGCCACCCCGGCGAAGGCGAGGTGGCCGATGCCGTCGCCCAGCAACGACAGCCGCCGCTGGACGAGGAAGGTGCCGATGAGCGGGGCGCACGCCCCCACGACCACGCCCGCCACCAGGGCCAGCTGCATGTAGTCACGGTCGAACGGGAAGGGGAGCATGCCGTCGCCAGAGCTACCCGAGGCCTTCCAGCCACAGGGGGAGGTCGGCGGCCTCGACACCCAGGCGCACGCCGGTGCCGGCCAGCTCCGACGGGGGGCCGTCGAAGACGACCTTGCGCTTGAGCACGATGACCCGGTCGAGGGCGTGGGCCACCGCTCCCACCTCGTGGGACACGAGGAGCACACCCGCCCCGTGCTCGTCGACCAGGTGGGTGAGGGAGTCGGCGAAGCGCTTCTGCGACTCGGCGTCGACGCCGGCCACGGGCTCGTCGAGGATGAGCAGCTCGGGCTCGCTGGCCAGCGCCTTGGCGATGAAGGACCGCTGCTGCTGTCCCCCCGACAGCTCGCTCACCGGCCGGTCGCGGAGGTCGCGGAGGGCCACCGCCTCCAGGGCGTGGTCGATGGCGACGCGATCGGCGGGACCCAGGCGCCCCCGCCAGCCGATGCGGGGCAGGCGGCCGGCGGCCACCACCTCCTCGACCGTCGCCGGCACCTCCCGGGCCAGGGCCGGGCGCTGGGGCACGTAACCCACGCGCCACCGGTCGTGGAGGTCCGGGGGGTCGACGCCGAATATCCGCACCGTGCCCGACGTGGGTCGCAGCAGTCCCAGGAGAATCCGGAGCAGGGTTGACTTGCCCGAGCCGTTGGGGCCGACGAGGGCCACGAACTCGCCGGCCGCGAGCGTGAAGGTCACGCCTTCGAGGACGAGCCCGTTGCCATAGGCGAACGACACGTCGTCCGCACTCAGGATGGTCATGCCCGCGTCGGTCCTCCAGGAATGAGAATCATCCTCATCATAAGCCGGAGGCGGCGAGGGCCCGGGGTGCCGTGGAGCCTGCTTGTTACCCTCGGGGATGCCGAGGTTGCTGGCTGCCCTGGTGGTCGTCGTGGCGACCGCATGCGCCGGCGACGGCCGACGTCCGTGGAGACGGCCGACCCGGCAACCTCCCCCGCGGGGCCGGTCACCACCGCGCCGCCTGCCAGTCCCCCGGCGCCCGACCGCGATCCCGACCCCGATCCCGTCCCTGCACCGGCGCCCCACGGCGTCCCGTTGGGACAGGTCTTCTCGATCGAGGTCGGAGAATCGGTCGACGTCATCGGCGAGGGACTCACGGTCGTCTACCGCGAGCTGCTGGCCGACTCCCGGTGCCCGATCGGTGTGCAGTGCATCGCCGCGGGCGACGCCTCCATCGCGTTGGCCGTCTCCAAGGAGGACAGTCCACCGGCGACCCTCGTGCTCCACACCGACGACGAACCGTCGGCCGGCGCGTACCTGGACTACACCGTCGAACTGGTCCAACTCGACCGGGGCCCGGCACCCGTCGCCCGGTTGAAGGTCACGTAGCGGCCCGAGTCAGGCGGGTCGTCGTGGCTGAACGGCTGGCTGACCCCGGTTGGCGGCCCAGGCCTCGAGATAGGCGGGTACCGGCGGAGGCTCGCGGTCGGCCGGCCGGTCGGTGACGGGCTCGCCGGGCACGACGTCGAGCGGGAGCACCCCGGCCCAGTGGTCGAGGGCGAGGTCGGCCGGATCCTCGATCGGGGGGCCGGTGCGCACCTTGGCCGATGTCTCCGAGAGCCCGAGGCGCACGACGAGGGTGGCTCGCAGCTCCTCGGGGGACGGGGGGCGGGTGTCGGTGCTGCGCCCGGGCACCAGGTGCTCGACGATGGCCGTGAGGGCCCGACCCTTCTCGTCCGGGTCGTCGACCCGCTCGGCCCGCCCGAAGCACACGGCCGACCGGTAGTTGATCGAGTGGTGGAACGCCGACCGGGAGAGCACCAGCCCGTCGACCAGGGTGACGGTGACGCACACCGCCCCCGCAGCCAGTCCCCGGAGGGTGGCGTTGGCGTTGGCGCCGTGGAGGTAGAGGTCGTGGTCGATGCGGCAGTAGGCCATGGGGATGACGACCGGCGCACCGTCCAGGACGACGCCGACGTGGCAGACGAAACCCTCGTCGAGGATGGCGGCCAGGGTGTCCCAGTCGTAGCGACCACGGTCGGCCTTGCGCCGCACCCGGGCGCGGTCCGACGGGTCGCTCATGCCGCGCCGGCTGGTCGAACGCCGGCGAGGAGCGCCATCTCCCGCCACTTCCAGTGGCAGTCGACGTCGTCGAAGCCGATCGTCCGCAGCCATCGGAGTTGGTCGTCCACCGGCGCCAGCAGGTTGGACGGGTCGTCGTCGGCCGGGTCCATGCCGAACGTGGCGAGGAACGCGTGGTGGAGGCGCTCGGTCGGCGAGGCCACGTGCTCCAGGTTGAGGAAGGCGCCGCCCGGCCGCAGGAGGCCGAAGACCTCCCGGTAGAGCGCCTGCTTGCGCCGGTCGTCGACGTGGTGGATGGCGAAGCTGGACACCACCGCGTCGAAGGTCCCCAGTTCGGGGAACGGCTGGTCGAGGTCGTGGTGCAGCACCTCCACGTCGTCGTCGGCGTGGAAGCGGGCGGCGGCCGCGGTGAGCATCGTCGGAGAGAAGTCGACCGCCGTACCCCAGGCGCCGGGGCGGGCGGCCCGGACCAGCCCGAGAAGCCGCCCGTCGCCGCACCCCACGTCGAGCACGCGCCCGAGCGGCGACGGCAGGTGCTCCACGAGCGCGGCCTCGGCCTCGGCCCGGTGGGGAAAGGAGTCGGCTCGCTCGAGGTACCACTGGGCGTGGTCGTCGTTGCGCCACAGGTTCTCCGCCATGGGACCACGATAGGGAGGCGGCGGCGCCGACGGGGCGGATATACCGGCGGGGGTTGGTGCAGACTCGGGGGATGGCGACCTGGACCGACGTCGAAACGGCCGCTCCCGGGCTGGCCGCCACCGTCCGGCAGCGCTTCGAGGCCCACGGCCTGGGGCTGCTGGCCACCCTTCGCCGCGACGGCTCCCCCCGCATCAGCGGCATCGAACCGCTCTTCGCCCTGGGCGAGCTGTGGCTGGGGATGATGCCCGACTCGCGCAAGGCCGCGGACGTCGCGCGAGACCCCCGGTTCGCCCTCCACAACGCGACCACCGACAAGCAGGTCACCGAGGGCAACGCCAAGATCAGCGGGTCGTTGGTGGCGGTCGACGACGAGGCCGATTTCGCCCGATTCGTCGAGGCGTTCGCGACCGCCAGCGGCTACCCGCCGCCGCCGGGTCCGTTCCCCCTGTTCAAGGCCGACGTCCGCGAGGTGTCGACGGTGAAGCCCGCCGGCGACCACCTCGACATCGAGTCGTGGCGGGAGGGCCGGGGGGTCAGGAAGGTCGAGCGGAAGTGACAGGGGACGTGATCGAGGTGGCCCCGCCGAAGTAGGGCTGCAGGGCCGGGGGGAGGGCGACCGATCCGTCCGGCTGGCGGTGGGTCTCGACCACGGCGGCCCACACCCGGGGCACCGCCAGGGCCGACCCGTTGAGGGTGTGGGCGTGGATGGTGCCGCTGCCGGCGGCCGGCCGGTAGCGGATGTTGGCCCGCCGGGCCTGGTAGTCGGAGAACCACGACACCGACGACGCCTCCAGCCACATGTCGCAGCCGGGGGCGTACACCTCGAGGTCGAAGGTGCGGGCCGACGACGCCCCCAGGTCGCCGGCGGCCAGGTCGAGCACCCGGTAGGCGAGGCCCAGGGCGGACAGGGCGGCTTCCGCCCGGCGCAGGATGTCGGCGTGGACGCCGGCCGCCTGGGCCTCGGTGGCGTAGGCCAGGATCTCGACCTTGTCGAACTCGTGGACCCGCAGCAGGCCCCGGGTGTCGCGTCCGGCCGAGCCCGCCTCCCGCCGGAAGCAGGAGGTGTGGGCCATGAGCCGCACGGGCAGGTCGGCCTCGTCGTACACCTGGTCGCGGCCCAACGAGGTGAGGGGTACCTCGGCCGTGGGGATGGCCCACAGGTCGTCGCGCTCGAGGTGGTAGGCGTCCTCCTCGAACTTGGGGAGGTGGCCGGTGGACACCATCGTCTCGGTGCGCACGAGCGTGGGCGGGCGGATCTCCTCGTAGGCGTCGCGGTTGAGGTCGAGGGCGAGCTGGCACAACGCCCGCACCAGCCGGGCGCCCTCGCCCCGGTAGAGGGGGAACATCGATCCCGACAGGCGGGCGCCCGCCTCTAGGTCGAGGATGCCGAGTTCGGTGCCGATGTCCCAATGGGCGACCCGCTGGTGGGGGCCATAGGCCTCGGCGCTCGCGTCGAGGCCCTCGACCCGGACGACGACGTTGTCGGCATCGGTCAGGCCGTCGGGGGCGTCGGGGGACGGGAGGTTCGGGGTGCGCAGGAGGAGGTCGCGGAGCTCGGCCCCGACCGCCACCGCCTCGCTGTCGGCCGCCCTGCCCTCCTCGCCGACGGACCGGCTCTCGGCCGCCCGCGCGTCGGCTGTTGCCGTGTCCCCCGCCCGCCGTGCGTCACCCACCTCCTTCGAGAGGGCCTTCACCCGGCCCCGAAGCTCGTCCGCCCGGGACTTGAGGGTCCGCTCCCGGCGATCGAGCTCGGCCAGCCGGTCGACGTCGGCCGCGGCCACCCCCCGGCGGCCGAGGCCGGCCTTGACCCCGTCGAGGTCGGTGCGGAGCCGCCGGGCGTCGATCACGCAGGGGACCGTATCGCCCCGCCGCTGGCGCCCGGCCCAGGCCCATGGAACTGGTGACAGTTCTTGACGCCCCGACGACCAAAATCGTCACCAGTTGGTCGGCGCCCGGTGCCGGGGCCCGGCCCCCGCCGCCGACTGGTGACGCTGAACCACACCCCGTGTGGCGGGCGTCACCGGTTGGACAGTTCTGAGCAACCGGTGACACCAGCCGGGGCCAGGGCCGGTCCAGCGTCACCAGTTCGTCCGCCCGCGGCAACCGGTGACACCAGCCGGGGCCAGGGCCGGTCGAGCGTCGTCCGCGACCGGAGCGGGACCGGTCCACCAGCCGGGCCCAGGACGTCACCGGTTCGACAGTTCTGAGCAACCGGTGACACCAGCCGGGGCCAGGACCGGTCGAGCGTCACCAGTTGGGTCCGCGACCGGGGCGGGACCGGTCCACCAGCCGGGGCCAGGACCGTCCCAGGGTCACCATTTCGTCCGCCCCGGGCAACCGCCGGGGCCAGGACCGGTCCAGCGTCACCAGTTCGTCCGTCCCGGGCAACCGGTGACACCAGCCGGGGCCAGGACCGGTCCAGCGTCACCGGTTCGTCCGTGCCCCCGATGGTTCGGTCAGGGCCAGGGCCAGAGGCCGGCGCCCTTGAGGGCCTCGACGACCTCGACGTCCTGGCCCTCGGCGATGCGGCGGGCGGCCGGGTCCTGGGCCTCGGCCAGCCAGTCGGCCTCCGAGAGGCCCCGGGCGTGGGCGTGGGCCACGTTGCCCGCCGCCTGCCAGGCCCGTGGCCGCAGCTTGGCCTCCTGGGCCGCGCGCACCCCGGCCTCCTCCGCCCGGCGGGCCCGGGAGGCGACGTCGACCTCGTCCGCGATCCACGCCTCGACCACGTCGCCCGTCCATACCGGTCCGATGGTGAGGACGGTGTGGGGCGGCAACTTGCCCTCCTGCAGCCACTGCTCGACGTGGGCCACCGTCTTGTCGATGCGGGCGGCCATCTCGACGACCCCGTAGACCGGCGGCGGGGAGGCCTCCTCGGACGACATGGGGGCAGGCTACGCCCGTTCCCGGCCCTCGAGCTCGTCCGGTCCCGACTCGATCCAGGCCCGAACCGTCCGGAAGCCGTCGGTGCTGCGGATGAGGTCGAAGTTGGGATCGGCGTCGAGGACGGCGGTGTCGCGCCAACCGTTGTCCACCGCCCGGCTGAGCCAGGACAGCGCCTCGTGGGCGTCGCTCGCGCAGGCCCAGCTGCAGGCCACGTTGTAGGCCACCACCCCGTCGGCCTCCCTCCCGAAGAAGACCTCCCCGACCCGGGCCGCCTCCCGGTACAGGGCCGAGTGGTGGAGTCCGAGCTGGAGCGCCCGCAGGGCGGTGGACGCCTGGGGCGCCGGCAGGGCAGCGACGCCCTCGAGCAGCTCGTCGAGCCGGTCGGCCTCGACGACGAGGCGGGACGCCACCACCGCCGCCACCGCGTCCTCGCACGTCCCGAAGGCGATCGCCAGCGAGGGCGCGGGCCGGCCCGACGTCATCTCGACCATCGTCCGGACCAGCTGGCTGGCCCCGACCCCTCCCAGGCGCTGGAGGGCGGCCTCGGCGTCGGCCGTGTTGCCGGCGGCCAGGTGGCACCAGGCCAGGAGCTCCAGGCCAGCCGTGCCCACCCGGGCCGACGTCCGCCCGGCCGTCACCTGCCGGGCCACGTCGGCGGCCCCGGCGACGTCGCCCTCGAGGAGCGCGGCCCGGCCCTGGCGCAGGCGTGCCATATCGGGCTCGTCCCGCGCCCCGGCCAGCGCCTGCCAGTTCTGGAACCCGAAGAAGGCGGCCACCATGGCCATGTACGGCTGCTGGAACGCGACGCCGGCCACGGCCAGGCCGGCCGCCGCCACCAGTGAGATCAGCCGCGCCGCCCGCTGCCCGCCTCCACCCGTGGCCTGCTCCAGGGCCGACGCCACCACGTTCCCGCCGTCGAGGGGGAGGATCGGGAGCAGGTTGAACACGCCCCATACGACGGTGACGAAGATCAGGTCCGACAGGGCGCTGAGGATCAGGTCGGAATCGGTCCCGATCGTCCGGTAGACCCACCAGGCCAAAGCCCCGACGACGAACCCGGTCAGGGGCCCGGCCGCGCTGACCACCATCGACCGGCGGGGCGGCTGGGCGATCCCGGTGGTGTATCCGCCGAAGCCGTGGAGGACGATCTCGGCCGGCGATCCGAACCGGCGGAAGGCGACGGCGTGGCCCAACTCGTGGACAAGGATGCCGAACCCGGCCACCGCGACCCATTCGACGATGAGGACGCCCTCCCGCCCGCCGGCCAGGCCGAACAAGCCCATGATCACGAAGAACAGCGGCTCGACCCGCACCGGGAACCCGATGACGCGGAACCGGAGCATGCCTGCAGGGTAAGCCCGAAGTTCGCCGGCCGGGGACGACCGGCGGAGCCCTTGTCGACGCCCCCGGACGGGCTTCATGGCGATGTCGTGATCGTCAAGGACCATCCCTGGGGCGCGCCGGGTGCCGATGTTGCACCCGTCCCGGGATGCTTCCCGCCTGGAGCCGGAGGAGATGCGTGCCCGCGGGCACGGCGTCGAGTCGAA
>CAVZAH010000007.1:0-44784 GCA_963773275.1 uncultured Acidimicrobiia bacterium
CTCTGACCTGCGGTTTCTTGTGGAGCTGAGGGGACTCGAACCCCTGACCCCTTGCATGCCATGCAAGTGCTCTACCAACTGAGCTACAGCCCCGAAGTCGGACCTCACCCTACCAGCGGCGGCCGGCGGTTCGATGGGGGTGAACGGGTATGCGAGGATCTTGCGGTCGCGGCTGCGAGGTGGGGGTGTAGTGGGGCTGGCGCAGTTCCAGACCGGTCGGGACGACCTCAGGGTGGTGGCCGACGTCCGGAAGTTCGTCACCAGCGAGCTTCGTCGACGGTGCCGGGGGGACCTGGTCGACGACGCCGTCCTGGTCGCCACCGAGCTCGCCACCAACGCCGTGCTCCATGCGGGCGGGGTCGTCGCGGTCCGGGTCGACGGCATCGCAGGGGGCGTGCGCATCGAGGTCCACGACCGCACCCGCGTCCCACCCGTCCTCCTCCGATCGAACGACGACGCCATGACCGGCCGGGGCCTGCGCCTGGTCGGCGCCGTGGCCACTCGGTGGGAGGCGACTCCCACGCCCGAGGGCAAGATCGTGTGGGCCGAGCTGTGCCGGAGGGAGCCTCCGGCCACACCGGGCGCCGAGCAGCTCATCGAGATGTGGGCCGATGAGCTGGAGGAGCTCGACGCGGTCGACGAGCTCGAGTCGCCCTCCACCGGCCTCGTGCCGGGCCCCACCTATTACCGGGTGACTCTGGGCGACGTTCCCACCGACCTGCTCCTGGCGGCCAAGTCACACGTCGACAACCTCGTGCGGGAGTTCACCCTCGCCGCCCGGGGCGCCGAGTCAGGGACCACCGACGCCGTGCCCCAACACCTGGCGTCGCTCATCGATGCGGTCGTGTCCCGCTTCGGGGAGGCGCGCCAGGCGATCAAGCGGCAGGCGATCGCGGCCGCCGACAAGGGCCAGTCCCATGTCCGTCTCGAGCTCAGCCTGCCGGCCGAGGCAGCCGACGCGGGCGAGCAGTACCTGCGCGCCCTGGACGCGGCCGACGGCTACTGCAGGGCGGCCCGGCTGCTCACCATGGAGACGCCGCCCCAGCACCGGGTGTTTCGCCGCTGGTACGTGGGCGAGCTCGTGCGCCAGCTCCGGTCGGCGGCCGCCGGGGCGCCGGCGCCGGTGCGGGAGACGTTCGAGCAGCGCCTGCTCCGGGAGATCGACACGGTCGCCCGGGAGCGGAGCAGCTCCGACCGCGCCGCCCGGCTCTTCGAGCTGTCGGCCGCGCTGGTGATCGCGGCCACGACCGAGGCGGTCGCGGAGGCGGTGCTGGAGCAGGGGGTCGCCGCCCTGGACGCGTCCGGTGGCGGGCTGTTGCTGGCCGGCGACGCCGACCGCCTGTCGGTACCGGCCACCATCGGTTACGACGACGACGTGGTCGCCCGCCTGCGGGCGGAGTCGCCGGACGCGGAGCTGCCGGCGGCTGCGGCCCTGCGCACGGGCGAGGAGGTATGGCTCGAGTCCCGCGAGGAGCGCGACCTGCGGTTCCCTCTGCTCTCGGAGGTGGACCCCAACGCGGTGTCGGCCTGCGCCGTGCCCCTGGTCGTCGGCACCCGGCGCCTCGGGGCGCTCCGGTTCAGCTTCTCCGAGCCCCGGCTCTTCGACGAGGACGAGCGCCGGTTCGTCCTCTCGCTCGCGGCCCAGACGGCGCAGGCGCTCGACCGGGCCCAGCTGGAGGAGGAGCGGGCGGACTTGAGCCTCCGCCTGCAGCGCAGCCTCCTGCCCGGCGCCCTGCAGGCCCCGCCGAGGATGGAGGTCGCCGCCGTCTACCACCCGTTGGGGACCGGCATGGAGCTGGGCGGCGACGTCTACGACGTGTGGTCGCGGGCCGACGGCTCGTGGGGGCTCGCCATCGCCGACGCCGCCGGCACCGGCCCCGAGGCGGCGGCGCTGACGGCCATGATCCGCTTCACCCTGCGGGCCCTGTCGGTGGGCGACTCCGACGTCGTGTCGGTCATGACCAACCTCAACCGGGCCCTCGTCGAGGCGGGCGCCACCGGCCACGACAGCGAGCGGTTCTGCACCGCGCTCTTCGGCGTTCTCCGGCCGACGGCGGCCGGCGCCGAGTTGGCGTTGGCCGGGGGAGGCCACCCCAGTCCGCTGGTACGGCGGGCGAACGGGCGCATCGAGGACGTTCCCGTGATGGGAATGCTGCTCGGCGTCTTCCCGGAGGCGACCGTCGGGACCCGCTCCGTGCAGCTCGGGCCCGGCGACGCCGTCGTGCTCTACACCGACGGCGTGATCGAGGCCCGGCGGGACGGCGACATGTTCGGGGAGGAGGGCCTCCGAGCCGCCATCGAGGCGGCCCCCGCCGGCGCCCGACTTCTCGCCGAGGCGATCGACCGGGCGGTGGGCGTTCACGTCGGCGGCACGCTCACCGACGACCTCGCCGTCCTCGTGGTCCGGGTCGCCGGACCCTGACCGGCCGGCGTCAGTCGGCGCGAAGGCCGGCCGCGCCCCGGACGACCTTCTCGAACGCCTCCGGGGCCTCGATCTGGGGCAGGTGGCGGACGCGGTCGAGGACCTCCACCCGGGCCCCGGCCCGCGCCCCGAGCACGGCCGCCGCCCGCTGCCGCCACTCCGGGCTCCGCCGGCCGACGGTCGCCACCAACGTCGTCGGTGACAGCCGGGCCAGGTCGGCCGCCGAGGGGGCGAAGGCGATGAACTCCGGCACCTCGGCCCGCACCACCTCGTGCCGGCCGAGCACGGCCTGGAGGTCCTCGGGCGCCAGCGTCGCCAGGCGGTCCTCGCCCACCAGGCCGGCCATGAACTCGCCCACTCCGGCGGGGCCCGGGGGGGCCGACGCCAGGCGGGTGGCCGCCGCCTCCAGGGCCCGATGCAGGTCGGGGGCCAACGGCCCGAAGACGGGCTCGTGGACGACCGCCGCCCGCACCGCCTCCGGCGCCGACATGGCCAGGGCCAGCACCAGGGTGGCGCCGCCGGACACGCCGACCCAGACGGCCTCGGCCACATCACGGGCGTCCGCCAGCCGGAGGAGGTCGTCGACCTGTTCCGCCACCGAGGCCGACCGGGGCACCTCGACTTTGTCGCCGGCCGGTCCGTAGCCGCGGCGGTGGGGCACCAGCACCCGGTGGTCGGCAGCCAGAGCGGCGGCCAATTCGGTGAAGGCCCACGCCCCGATTCCGACCCCGTGCACGAGCACCACGACCGGCCCGTCCCCGATGTCCGACGCCGCCAGGCGGATCACCAACCGGTTCGGCACTGCTCCACGGCGCAACCCATGGCGACGATCAGGTCGTCCCGCCAGGGGGCGGCCACCAGCTGCACCCCCACCGGCAGCCCGTCCGCCCACCCGCACGGCACCGACACCGCCGGGAATCCGGTGAGGCTCCACGGGATGGCGTTGCGGGAGAGCAGCATCAGGTGGCGGGCGAAGTCGGCCAGAGGGGGCGCCACCGCAGGCACCGTCGGCATGGCGAGGACATCGTGGTCGGCGAAGGCCGCCAGCAGCCCCTCGGCCAGGTCGGCCCGCAGGGTCTGGGCATCGAGGTACTCGACGGCCGACAGCTCCCCGGCGGCCTCCAGCTGGTCGGCCACCTCCTCCCAGTAGAGCGACCGGTCGAGGCCGAGCCGGCGGTGGAAGGCGGCCGCCTCGCACCGGCTGATCAGCAGGCCGGCGGCGTTGGCCGACTCCAGGTCGCCGGCCGTGGGCCGGGCGGCGGGCGAGACCACGCAACCCATCCCGGCCAGGGCCTCGATCACCTGGCGGACGTGGGCCTCGACGTCGGGCTCGCACCCGGCGAACGCCGCCTCCGGCACACCGACGCGCACGCCCGCCACCGACACCCCGACCGAGTCGACCAGCGGCCGGCCCCGGCCCCGACGTCCGCCCGAGCCTGACTCCCTCCCGGTGAGGACGTCGACCAGCAGGGCCCCGTCGGCCACCGAGGACGTGATGGGGGCGACGTGGTCCATCGTCCACGAGAGGGGCACGACGCCGGCAGTGGGGACCGAGCCGTAGGTGGGCTTGAACCCGACCACCCCCGAGAGGGCGGCCGGCACCCGGATCGACGCCCGGGTGTCGGTGCCGAGCGAGGCCAGGCCCATCCCGGTGCTGACGGCGATGGCCGACCCCCCGCTCGACCCGCCCGGGATCCGGGACTGGTCGTGGGGATTGCGGCTCTGGGGCGTGGTCACGCCCAGGGCGAACTCGTGGGTGGACACCTTGGCCACGACGATGGCTCCCGCCGCCCGCAGCCGGGCCACGCTCGCCGCGTCGACCGAGGGGACCTCGTCGTAGGCCGCCGACCCGCACCGGGTGGGCACGCCCGCCACGTCGATGATGTCCTTGACCGTCACCGGGATCCCGTGGAGCGGTCCCCGCCACCGGCCGGCGGAGGCCTCGGCGTCGCACGCCGCCGCCTCGGCCCGGGCCGAGGCATCCATGAGGTGGACGACGGCCATCAGGTCGCGGTCGTGCTTCTCGATCACCAGCAGCGAGTCCTCCACCAGCTCCCCGCTGGTGACCAGTCCCGCCCGCAACTCGGCGGCCGCGGCCCACACCGGGCCGGGATGGCCCGCCGCACCGTCGACGACCGCGGGCGCTGTAGGCGGCGCCCCCCCGTCGAAGGAGTCGGGGGGGACGTAGGAGAACGCCGGCGGGCGGTCGGGTCGGGCCGGGCGGTACCGGGCGACCAGCTCCCGGGCGGCGGCGACCGACTGGCGACCGAGGCTGCCGGAGGGCCTCAACCGCCGCTCAGGACGCTCAGCAGCGCGCTCGACGGCGCCACCGCCCCGAACACGCCACCCTGCATCTTCACCATCGCCAGCGCAGCCAGGTAGTTGTCGTAGTCGGTGGCGCCCGTGCAGTCCTCCAGCAGCAGGCACTCGTAGCCGCGGTCGTTGGCGTCGCGCATCGTCGTGTGGACGCACACGTCGGTGGTGATGCCGGTGAAGATCAGGTGGGTGATGCCCCGGGTGCGCAGGAGCAGGTCGAGGTCGGTCGCGTAGAACGAGCCCTTCCCCGGCTTGTCGATGATCAGCTCGCCGTCGATCGGGCGCCACCTCGGGCACGATCTCCCATCCCGGCTCGCCCCGGGTGAGGATGCGGCCGCACGGACCGGCGTCGCCGATGCCGGCGCCGATGCGCTTCGACCGCCACAGCTTGTTGGGCGGGCAGTCCGACAGGTCGGGACGGTGGCCCTCCCGGGTGTGGATCACCGTCATCCCGACCGCCCGGCAGGCGGCCAGCACGTCGGCCGTGGGCTCCAGCCCGGCCCGGGTGAGCTTGAGGTCGTAGCCCATGGTGTCGACGTAGCCACCGGGACCGCAGAAGTCCACCTGCCAGTCGATGCACACCAGGGCGGTGGTGGCCGGATCGACGGCCCCGTCGTAGGGCCAGGGATAGGGGTCGGCGTCGATCGTGCCATAGGTCATTTCTGCTCCTCGAGAAGGGCATCGCACAGAGCGGACGTGGTGCCGACGGCGGCGAAGATGCCTCCGGACATGGTGATGCTGGCGAGGGCCCGGGGGCCGACGTCGGCGTCGTGGAACGCCGATGCGTCGGCCAGGGCCAGGCATTCGTAGCCCCGGTCGTTGGCCGCGCCGAGGGTGGAGTAGACGGCCGTCTCCAGCCCCAGCCCGCCGACGGCGAGGCGGTCGATCCCCCGCCGCCGCAGCTCGCCGTCGAGGCCACTGCCGGTGAACCCCGACATACCGCCGCAGTCGACGACCACGTCGCCGGCGGCGATGGTGATCACCAGATCGCCGCCCCGCTCGCCCTCGCGGGGGCCGCTCGCCGGGGGGCCGCCGGCCGGGACCGGGCACGAATGGTGCAGGACGACCACGACCCCGCCCGCGTCCCGCACCACCTTGGCCGCGATCCGGAGCGTGGCCAGCACTTCCTCCGCCTCGAGCGTGCGCTCGGCGAACCACGCCTGGCCCCCGGCCACCACCAGGGCCAGACGGGCGGGATCGAGGATCCCGTCGTAGGGCCACGGGTAGGGCCGGGTGCCGGTGACGTGGGTCGGTTTCATGGCGGCGGAGCGGTGGCGGCGGTGGCGGCGGGCGGTGGCGGCTACGTGGGCAGCTTGCCGACGACGCCCTGGACGAAGAAGGTCTGGCCTTCGATGGCCACGTAGTCGGGCGTGGTGCCGGCCGGCCAGATCACCTTGCCGTCCTGGTCGACCACCGGGCCCTTGAACGGCGAACCGTCGGGCTTGGCGATCTCGGCCTTGGCCGTCTCGATCAGGGCCTTGGTCTCCGCCGTCACCGACGGGCCGAACGCCGACTGCACGAACGGGTTGTCACCGGTCTTGAGCCCCACCCGGTAGTTGTCGTTGTACTCGCTGCCCGTGAACGACCCGGCCAGGATCGTCTTGACGATGTCGACGTAGAGCGGTCCCCAGTTCCACTCGGAGCCGGTGAGCCAGCCCTTGGGGGCCAGGGCCGAGCCGTCGGCGTGGTAGCCGACGGTGAAGGCGCCCGCCGCCTCGGTCTTCTCGATGATCGTCTTGGTGCAGTCCTGGTGCTGGGTGATCACGTCGACGCCCTCGGAGAGCAGGCTGTTGGCCGCCTCCGCCTGCTTGGCCGGGTTGCACCAGTCCGACGTGGCCACGGTGAACGTCTGCACGGCCGGGTTCACCGACGCCGCGCCCAGCTGGAAGGCGTCGATGTTCTCGGTGGTCTGGGTGATCGGGAAGGCGTAGACGTAGCCCAGCTTGTTGGTCTTGGTGGCCTTGCCGGCGGCGATGCCGGCCAGGAACACGGGCTCGTACACCGTGCCGAAGTAGGTGCCCAGGTTGGCCGGGACCGTGCCCTTGATGAGGTTCCCCTGCTGGACCACGACCACGTCCGGGTGGGCGGCGGCCACCTTGGTGGCCGGGTCGAGGTGGCCGTAGCTGGTGGCGAAGACGATCTTGGCCCCCTTGGAGATCATGTCCTCCATGATCCGGGTGGCGTCGTCGCTCTCGGGGACGTTCTCCGCGGTCAGGACCTCGAGGTCGGGGAATGCAGCCTTCACCTCCTGGCTGCCGTCGTAAGCGGCCTGGTTGTAGCCCACGTCGTCCTTGGGCCCGACGAAGATGAAGCCGATCGCCGTGCCTCCCGTGCCGGCCGCGGCCGCCCCCGGCTCGGTCGAACCGGCCGTGGTCCCTGTGGTCGTGCTGTTGCTGCTGCAGGCGGCTGACAGAAGGCCCAGCGCAGCCACCATCACCACCACTCCCGAACGCCATCGTCTGCTCATGAGGTCCTCTCTCTTGTCTTCATTCGAAGATCCGTTTTCAACTCGTGGGCGCCATCTCGAAGACCTTGCGCAGGCCCTCGGGGGCGGCGTGGGCCCGCTTGCGTCCCAGGAAGACGAGGACGAGGACGGTGACCACGTACGGGATGGCGTCCAGGGCGAACTGGTTGATCCCCACGCCCCGGGCCTGGAGTGCCGGGGACAGGGCCAGGGCGGCGCCGAACAGGTAGGCGCCGGCCATGCAGCGGAGGGGGTGCCAGGCGGCGAAGATCACCAGGGCGACCGCGATGAACCCCCGGCCGGCCGTCATGTTCTCGAACCAGGCGTTGGCGTAGGCGGTGGAAAGCTGCGCCCCGCCGATGCCGGCCAGGGCGCCGCCGCCGACCACGGCCAGGTAGCGGACCCGCAACGGCGAGTGCCCGTAGGCGGCCAGCACCTCTTCGCGCTCACCCGACGCCCGCACCAACAGCCCCCACCGGCTCCGGTAGAGGAGCCACCACATGGCCGGGCCCACGAGGAACGACAGGTAGGTCAGGGCGTCGTGGTTGAAGAGGATGTCGCCCAACCAGGGGATGCTCGAGAGTCCGGGGATGGCGATGGGGTCGAAGGCGTTGATCGACTCGCCCACGAACGAGGCCCCGAACAACGACGTCAGGCCCAGGCCCAGGAAGAGCACGACCAGGCCCGTCGCCAGCTGGTTCGCCCCCCGTTGCAACACGAGGGCGGCGTGGATGAAGGCCAGCGCCCCCCCGGCGGCGGCACCGGCCACCACCCCGACCCAGGGGCTGCCCGTCTGGACGGTGACCGCGTAGGCCGACAGCGCACCCACCAGCATGCAACCCTCGGTGCCGAGGTTGATCACCCCGGCCCGCTCCGACATCGTCTCCCCCAGCGCGGCGTACAGGATGGACGTGCCACCCCGCACCGCGCCCACCATCACCTGCAGGAGCAGGTCCATCGGCCACCTCCCGTCGTCCCAAGCGAACTGGTGACACTTCCGGGCGCCAGGACGCCCCGATCCGACCCCGGTTCGGCGGGTCCCCGTGACCTGGTGACACTTCGCCCGGCCAGAGGCGGGTGAAGTGTCACCGGTTGCGCTTCGGCGGACCTCATGCCGGGGCGCCTACGGGCGCCGGAGCACTTGGCGGGGGCGGGGCCGGCACCGGGTCGGCCGGAGCCGGGCGGGACTTGGTCATGCCCCGGCCCATCACCGCCAGGAGCACCAGTCCCATCAGCACGTTGACGGCCGCCGCCGGCAGGCCGGAGTCGAGCTGCAGGCTGTCGCCGGCGATGGCGATGGCGGACAGCAGGAGCGCGGCCCCGGCCACGTTGAGGGGCTTGTGGCGGGCCAGCCAGCTGGCCAGGAAGGCGATGTAGCCGAAGTTGAGCGTCATCCCCGGACGCAGCTTGAGCTCGGCCCCGGCGAAGTGCACCATGCCGCCCAGTCCGGCCAGGGCGCCGCCGACGAGCATGGCCGACATCAGCAGGCGCGACACGGGCAGGCCCGCCCGGCGGGCCGCCTCCGGGTTGCCGCCGACGACCCGCAGCCGGAACCCCCAGGAGGTGTACCTGAACAGGGCCCAGATGAGGGCGGTGGCGATCACCGCCACGAAGATCCCGGTGTGCACCCGGCTGGTACCCACGAGGGGCAGGCGGGCGGCGGCGGCGAGGGACCGGGTGGCGGGCTGGCCCGACCCGTTGGGGTCCTTCCACGACTGGTAGATCAGGTAGAGCATGAGGTCGATGGCGACGTAGTTGAGGAGCAGGGTGGTGATCGCCTCGTTGACTTTGACCGTGAGCCGCAGCAGCCCCGCGATCCCTGCCCACAGGGCGCCGGCGGCGGCCGCGGCCAGCATCATGACCACGACCATGGCCGTGCCGGGCAGGGTTCCGTCGAGGGCCAGCGCCATGCCCGCGGCCCCGATGGCACCCATGACCACCTGGCCCTCGCCCCCGACGTTCACCAGCCCGGCGCGGGCGGGCACGGCCACGGCCAGGGCGGCCAGGATCAGGGGCGACGCCTTCACCAGGACCTCGCCCAGCGACGTGATGTCGGAGAGCGACCGCCACATGTCCGAGTACACGGCGACGGGGCTGACGCCCTTGGTGATGACGAAGGCGCCGAAGAGCGCCAGGGCGGCGGCGTAGGCGAGGGCCAGCCGTCCCGCGCCCCGGGCGATGCGCTCCACGCCGGGACTCACGCTCACGAGGCACCCCGCAGCATGAGCTCGCCGATCGTGTAGCGATCGGCCTCGCTCGGCCGCACGATGCCCGCCACGTGGCCCGAGTGCAGCACCAGCACCCGGTCGGACAGCTCGAGCAGCTCGTCGACGTCCTCCGAGATCATGAGCACGCCGGCTCCTGCCGCCCGCCGTTCCAGCAGGAGCTCCTGCGTGCGGCGGGTGGTGGCCACGTCGAGGCCCCGGCTGGGGTAGGCGGCGACCACCAGGGTGGACTCCCGGGCCAGCTCCCGGGTGAGCAGGACCCGCTGGATGTTGCCCCCCGACAGGCTGGCGACCAGGCGATGGGAGGCGGCCATGCGCAGCTGCGTCTCCTCGTCCTGGGTGGCGAGGCGCCGCTTCACCGCCGCCCAGTCGATGCCGAGGCCCTTGCGGGGCACCTTCAGGTCGCCCAGCGCCATGTGCTCGGCGATGGTGAGGCCGGGCACGACGGAGTCGGCCACCGGGTCCTCGGGGATCCCGACGGCACCGGCGGCCAGGGCCGACCGGGGCCCACCCCGGCCCAGCTCGGTGCCTGCCACCAGGACCGTTCCCGCGGACGCAGCCCGCAGGCCCATGGCCACCTCGTACAGCTCCCGCTGGCCGTTGCCGGACACGCCGGCCACGCCGACCAGCTCGCCGCTGCGCACCACCAGGTCGACATCGGTGAGCGCCTGGTGGCCGCGGTCGCTCTTCACCGACACCCGGCGCAGCTCGAGGGCGGGCGTGGCGTCGGCGCGCGGAGCGGGGCGAAGCGCCGGCAGGGCGGGGACGGTCCGTCCCACCATGGCGCCGATCAGCTCCCGGTCGTCGAGGGTGGTCGGGTCGACGCCGCCGAGGATGACCTTGCCTCCCCGCAGGACGGTGACCCGGTCGGCGATGGCCCGCGCCTCGTGGAGCTTGTGGGTGATGATCACCACCGACAGCCCGCCGGCCCGCAGCTGGCGGAGGCCGGCGAAGAGGGTGTCGACCTCCTGGGGGGCGAGCACGCTGGTGGGCTCGTCGAGGATCACCAGCCTCGCCCCCGCCATCAGCACCTTCAGGATCTCGACCCGCTGGCGCTCCCCGATGGACAGGTGGCGGACCAGGGCGTGGGGGTCGCAGGCCAGGCCGTAACGGGCGGCGGCCTCGTCCACCTGGCGGGCCAGCGCGGCCCGGTTGAGGCGGATGCCCTTGCCGGGCAGGGCCAGGGCGACGTTCTCGGCCACCGTCAGCGCCGGCACCAGCCGCAGGTCCTGGAAGACCATGCCGATGCCGAGTTGGCGGGCCACGGCCGGCGAGTCGATGCTCACCGAGGAGCCGCTGAAGCGCATCTCGCCCGAGTCCGGGCGGTGGACGCCGTAGATCAGCTTCATCAGCGTGCTCTTGCCGGCGCCGTTCTCCCCCAGCAGGGCGTGGACCTCGCCCGCCCGCACCTCGAAGTCGACGGCGTCGTTGGCCACCACCTCGCCGAACCGGCGGGTGACGTCACGCACGGTGAGCAGCGGTTCCGCCTCGGTCGTCTCGACGGGCGCCGGCGGGGCGATGGTCATGTGTCCACCTCCGCGTTGTGCGGCTCTGGGGTTTGGGGGTTGCCGTGGATGACGTCGCGCAGCTCCCGTTTGATGGCGTTGAACTCGGGGGACGTGACGTCGCGCGGGTGGGCCAGGGGGACGGGGACGATCCGCTGGACGTGGCCGGGCGTGCCGTGGCTGGGACCGCCGCCCATGACGACCACCCGGTCGGCCAGGTAGACAGCCTCCTCGACGCTGTGGGTGACGAAGACGACGGTGGTGCCGAGCTCGTCGGCAATGGCCTGGATCTCGTGCTGCATGGCCTCCCGGGTGAGGGAGTCGAGGGCCCCGAAAGGCTCGTCCATGAGGAGCACGGCCGGGTCGTTGGCCAGGACCCGGGCGATGGCCACCCGTTGCTGCATCCCCCCCGAGAGCTGGCCCGGGAAGCGGGAGGCGAACCGCTCGAGACCGACCATGGCGGTGAACCGGGCCACGGCCGCCTTCACCTGTTCGTCGGGCAGTTTCCGGCGTCGGAGCCCGAAGGCGATGTTGTCCGCCACCGACAGCCACGGGAACAGCCCGTAGTCCTGGAAGACCACGCCCCGGTCGGGCCCGGGGGCCCGCACCGGGACGCCCCGCACCGTCACCTCGCCGGCGGTGGCGCACTCGAAGCCGGCGACGATCCGCAACAGCGTGCTCTTGCCGCAGCCGCTGCCGCCGAGGATGCAGACGAACTCCCGCTCGCCGATGGTGAGGTCGACGCCTTCCAGGGCGTGCACCTCGGAGCCGCAGCCGTCGCGGCCGGGATAGACCTTCCCGACCCCCGCCAGGGAGACCGCCACCCCCTCGTTCGAGGTGGCCCGGGACGCTGACCGGTCCGGCGACCGGAGTGTGGCGGTGGTGGTGGACATGGGGTCCCCTGTCAGACGAGCGGTCGGTTGCGGAGGGCGAGACGGATGCCGGTCGTCATCAGGCGGTCGGTGGCGAAGCCGGCCAGGCCGATGAAGATCATCCCGGTGATGATCAGGGACGTGTTGCTGATCTCCCGGGCCTCACTGATCACGGACCCGAGCCCGGTGGAGACGCCCACCGTCTCGCCCACCACCACGACCACCCAGGCGAAGCCGAGGGCGATGCGCATGCCGGCGAGGATCGAGGGGAGGGCGGCGGGCAGGACCACGTGGGTGAGCATCTGGCGGCGGCCGGTGCCGAGCATGGCGGCCGCCTCGGCCAACCGGGGCGGCACCGCCTTCACCCCCGCCACCGTGTTCAGCAGGATCGGGTAGAAGGCGGCCAGGAAGATCAGGATCACGGCCGACTTCGATCCCAGCCCGAACACGATCAGCACCAGCGGGACCCACGCCGTCACCGGGATGGGCCGGAGCAGGCTGATGGTGAGGTCGCTCATGGCCGCCACCCGGGGCAGGCGCCCCATGAGGATGCCGAGGGGGACCGCCAGCAGGGTGGCGTAGGCGAAGCCCTTGAGCACCCGCTGGGTGCTGGCCCACAGGTGGGTGACGAGCGTCGAGCTGTAGACGTCGTCGTAGATCCCGCCGAAGGTGAAGTCCCACATCTCCTTGCCCACCTCGTCGAGCTGGGGGATGAGGCGGACCCATTCGTTCGCCACGGCCAGGTACCAGAGGACCAGCAGGGCCACCGGGAGCGGCAGGCCCCAGAGGACCCCCTTCCAGAACGCCGACCGGGACCGCGCCGGCTTCGAGGAGCCGGATGCCGGCGGGGCCGGGGTGGGCGCCTCGACCGGCGCGGGTGCCGTCAGGACCGGGATGGACACGGGCCGCTCACCCGCCCTTGGTGAGGGCGGTGACGAAAGTGGTGTCGAAGAACGCCTCGTAGTCGGGCTGCTTCTTGATCTGCTTCAGCCCCTCGAGCTGCTCGCCCAGCACCTTGGCCTGGGCGATGTAGGCGTCGTCGATCGCCCACCGCAGCGAGATGTTCTGGATGGCGAGGGTGAGGGACTCGGCCGGGAAGCTGTACGCCTTCACCACGGCATCGCCCCATTCGCCGGGATTGGCCTTCATGTGGTCGGTGGCCTTGGCGTGGGTGGCGACCATGATCCTTACCAGCTCCGGGTCCTTGTCGATCATCGACTGGCTGGTGCCGAACACGATGTTGATCTTCTGCATCTTGGTGTCGTAGGGGTGGACGACCAGCTGGGCGATGCCCCGGACGAGGGCGTCGGACGGGCCCGTCTCGGCGCCCGAGAAGGCGTCGATGTCGCCCCGGTCGAGGGCGTTGGCCATGTCGGAGAAGGCCACCTTCACCAGCTCGACGTCCTCGTTGGCGTCCATCCCGGCGTCCTGCAGGGTGAGACGAAGGAGGATGTCCTGCGCCGAGCCGGCGACATAGCCGATCTTCTTGTCCCTGAGGTCGGCGACGGTTGCGATGCCCGAGTCCTTCCTGGCTACGATGGCCGACGCCCCGTCGGCGGCCGATGCGAGGACCCGGAAGGGCTCGTCCTGGGCCGCCCCCTCGAGGGCGGCGGTGATCCCGGTGACGGCGAAGTCGACGGAGCCGGTCACGACCGCGGTCTTGATCTCGGTGGAGTTGGCGAACAGGACCGTCTCCACGGTGACGTTGGCCGGCAAGAATCGGGCGTAGAACGCCGGCGCGAACAGGTGTGGCTGGCGCAGGGTGCCGACCTTGACCTTGTACTCCTTGGCTGCGGACGTGCCGCCACTGCCGCTGCCGGCGGTGTCACGGGTGGTCGACGTGTCGCTGTCGCCGCCCCCGCAGGCGGCCAGGGCCAGCAGGCCGACGGCGAGCGCGACCACCCGCGACCTCCGGTGGTGTCCCGTCCCCCAGAACCTGTTGTCCGACCTCATGCGCGCATCGCTCCCTTTCCGGTGGCCATGCGGGCCAGGGCCTGGGCCGCCCGCTGTTCGACTACCGCCATGGATTCGCCCAGGTGGCGACCGAAGCGGGCCAGGGCCGTGGGGAGGTCCCCGGCCAGCAGCGCATCGACGATCTCGAGATGTTGGGTGACCGTCCGCCGTACCCGTTCCGCGGTGAGGAAGTCGTGCATCCGGACGACCCGGATGCGCTCGTTGACGATCCGCAGCAGGTCGGCCAGCGACGGGTTCCCGGACGCCGCGGCCAACCGCACGTGGAAATCCTCGTCCAGCGTCACGAACCCGGGATCGGGTTCGGGCTGCTTGTCCGAGAGCACGAGCCACTCGTCCCGGAGGAGCTCGAGGTCAACGATGTCGTGGGTGGTCCCGTGCTCGGCCGGCCGCCGCAGGGCCTGGAGCTCGAGGGCCATGCGAACCTCGTAGAGGTCGTGGACCTGGTCAACCGCGGGGGCGATGGGACGGTAGCCACCCTCGGGGTGGGGTCCGATCAGTCCCTCCGCGTGCAGGCGGAGGAGCGCCTCCCGGATCGGGGTGCGGGACACGCCCAGGAGGGCCGCCAACCGCTCCTCGCCCAGCCGCAGGTGGAGGGGGAAATCGCCCATGAGCAGCTGTCGTTTGAGCTCGTCGTAGGCGTGCTCCCGCCGGAGCCCCGAAACGCCTCCCTCTGTATACAGGCCCGCATCCATCGAGGTCGGAGCGTACGGAGCCCCCGTTGCCGCCCCGTCTCCGGCGATTTACGGTCCGGCGTCGCGTTCCTTGCGCTTCACTGACAGGTATGTCGGCGAGGCAGGTGTACACCACGACGGTCGTCGCCCATGGACGGGGCGTGTTCGTGCCGGTTCCCTTCGATCCGGACGTGGTGTGGGGGGCCAAGACGGTCCATCACGTGGCCGGGACCGTCGGCGGCATGGGGGTGCGGGGGACCGTCGAAGCGGTCGGGAAAGGGGGTGTCGTCGGATTCGTCCTCGGACCGGCCTGGCAGCGCGACTGCGGGGTCACTCCGGGGGACGACGTGACCGTCGTCCTGGAGGCCGAGGGTCCGCAACGGGGTGACCTCGCGCCCGACGTCGCCGCCGCCCTCGAGGCCGAACCCGCGGCCGGTGCGTTCTTCGACGCCTTGGCCCAGTTCTACCGCAACGCGTACCTGAAGTGGATCGACGGCACCAAGCGGCGGCCCGACGTCCGCCGGGCGCGGATCGAGGAGATGGTCCGGCTGCTCGTCGCGGGGCACAAGGAGCGCCCCCGGAGGTGAGCTAGTCCTGGTCGGCGCGGGACCGGATGTAGGTCTCGATGCCGTCGAGCAGGCGTTGCAGGCCGAACTCGAACGTGTCCAGCGCGTCCCGGACGGTGTAGGGCGTGGCCTCGTCGGGACGGTCGAGCTGTTCGAAGGCGTGCTCGGCGGCGAGCCGGGTGATCGTGGGGTGGCGCTCGGCCCACTGGTCACCGGCCAGCTCCTCGAGCAGCGGGGAGCGGGCGTTCCACCAGTCGTCGTCACTCACGCCGGTCGCCTGCTCGGCCGTGCGGGCGTCGGACACGGCCTTGGCGGCACCCCGGACGAATCCGGCGACGACCCCGACGACCCGGGTCATCTCGACGCCGTCGAGGCCCAGTCCGTCCACCAGGCTCAGCTGCGTCTCGTACAGGTCGAGCTCGTGGGGACCGAGCAACGCCCGGGAGCCCGAGACCTGCAGGACCCAAGGGTGGCGCTGGTAGAAGTCCCACCCGTCCCGGGCCGAGGCCTCGACGGCCGTCCGCCACCCGTCTGCTCGGGAGTAGGCGGTGGGCAGCTCGCCGAGGGCGGTATCGAGCATGAGGTCGAGAAGCTCGGACTTGCCCGGCACGTAGGTGTACAGCGACATGGCGCTCCGGCCGAGCCGCTCGGCCACCCTGCGCATCGACAACGCGCCCAACCCGTCGGCGTCGGCGAGCTCGATGGCGGCGGCGACGACGACCGCTGTGCTCAGGCCCGGCTTCGGGCCCCGGGTGGGGGTCGGGGCGCCAGCGGTGGCGATGGTGGTCGCGCCGGTGGCGGCGGTGGCGGCGGTGGCCCAGAGGAGCTCCATCGAGCGCCGGGGGTCGCCCCGGCCGGCGTACTCGGTCACCGGCCGCTTGTCACTGCATACGTCGTACGGTATTGTTCGGCCATAACTTCGTACAGCGTACAGAGGAGTGAGCCCCGGTGACTGGCGAGCTGACGTTCCCCATCCTCCCCTGCCGCGACCTCGACGAGTCGGTGGGCTTCTACGAGGCGATGGGGTTCACCCGCACCTACCGGCAGCGCCGCCCGAACCCGTACGCGGTGGTGGCGAGGGATGACATCCACATCCACCTCTTCGGGCTCGAGGACTTCGATCCCCATGGGTCGCTGGGCAACGTGATCGTGGCCGTGCCCGACCCCGATTCCCTGTACGCCTCGTTCGCGGCCGGCCTGCGGGCTGCCTACGGCAAGCTTCCGTCGGCCGGGATCCCCCGCATCCTCCGACCCCGGAAGCGCTTCGGCACCGTGCGCGGTTTCTCCGTGGTCGACCCCGGGGGGAACTGGCTGCGCGTGTCCCGGCTGGGTGACACCGAGGACGAGGCCAGGAAGGAACGCACGACCGGTCTGGCCCGGGTGATCGAGAACGCCGCCCGCCAGGGTGACGCCCGGGGCGACGACCGTGCCGCCCTGGACGTCCTCGCCACGGGCATGGCCCGCTTCGCCGACGCTCCCGCTGCCGATCGCGTCCGGGCCCTCCTCTACCGGGCCGAGCTCGCCGTCCGCCTCGACGATCGGTCGCTCGCCACCGCCTCGCTGGCCGAAGCCGGGACCATCCCGCTCACCGACGAGGATCGAGCTCTGGTCGACGCCGACCTCGCCCACGCCACCGAGCTCGTCGGCGGACTCCCGTAGGCCTCCGGCTCACCTGCCCGCCTTCTCCTAGAAAACCGCTGAACCGACTTGACTATACGAACATACGTTCGATAGCATGGGAACATGTCGGATCACGGGGGAGGGGGTGGGTTGGCGGGGATCGCCTCGGCGTTGCGGGGGGTGGTGGGCGGCTTCGAGCCCGGTTGCCTCGACGGGGAGGCGGCGGTGGCGGCGCTCGAGCTGTTCGGCGAGATCGAGCGGCTGGGGGCGGCGGGCAAGGCCCTGGCCGCCCGGCGGGTGGAGACCACCCGGGCCTGGCAGAGCCGGGGGACTCGGTCGGCGGCGCACTTCGTGGCCGCCACCTGCGGGTCGTCGGTGCGCTCGGCGGTGCTGGCGCTGGAGACGGCCCGGCGCCTCGACGACCTGCCCGCCACCGACGCCGCCCTGCGCTCGGGGAGGCTCTCGGCGGCCCAAGCGAGCGAGATCGTGTCCGCCGCCGGGGAGCGCCCTGGTGTCGAGGCCGAGCTGGTGGCGGCCGCCGGTGGGGAGTCGCTGCCGGCGTTGCAGCAACGGTGCCGGTCGGTGCGGGCCCAGGGCTCGGGGGGCCTTGAGGCCTACGAGCGGGTGCGGGCCCACCGTTACCTGCGCCACTGGAGCGATGGCGAGGGAGCGCTTCGCCTCGAGGCCCGGCTCTGTGCCGACGACGGGGCCAGGGTGCTGGCCGCCCTCGACGTGGAGCGGCGGCGCATCTTCGCCACCGCCCGCAGCGACGGACGGCGGGAGCCCTACGAGGCCTACGGGGCCGATGCCCTGGTGGCGCTGGCCGAGGGGGATCGTGGTGTCCGGAGCGGACCGGGGGCGGTGGTGCACGTGCGGGTCGACCACGCCGCGCTGGTGCGGGGCCATTGCGAGGAGGGCGAGACGTGCGACCTTCCCGGCGTGGGGCCCATCCCCGTCGCCAGCGCCCGGCGACTGGCGGGCGACTGCATCCTCAAGGTGCTGGTGACCAAAGGCGTCGACGTGGTGGCGGTGGCCCACGGGGGAAGGACCATCCCCGCCCACGTGCGCACTGCCCTGGAGGCCCGGGACCCGGTGTGCGTGATCCCCGGCTGCGCCATGGGTGACCGACTCGAGATCGACCACCTGGTGCCCTTCGCCGAGGGCGGCCCCAGCACCCTCGAAAACCTGGCCCGGGCCTGCCGGTTCCACCACTACCTCAAGACCCACCACGGCTGGATCCTCGGCGGAGGGCCGGGAGCGTGGACCTGGGAACCACCGGCCGAGGCGCCGCCGTGACGCCGGCAGGTGGTCCGGGCGAACCGGCCGCCGCGACGATACGGCCGGCTGAACTACCCGACCCGGCACACGTGACGCGGTCATGGACCGGACGACGTGCGCCGCCTACGAGAACCAGATGCCCACGGCCGGCGAACTTCCGCACCAGTGCCGACTGTGACGCGGCGACGAACGGGCGGCGAGGGCACCGCAGTCACGGCCGGGCCCGAGAAGCCACCGCGCGAGAGCTGCCGCAAGGACCCGAGCGTCGCCACGGCAGCGACTCGGCACCGGTGGCTCAGCCGCCGGCGCTCGGGCCGGCAGCGGCGGGGAGCTACAGGACGACGAGGGGGTCGCGGCCGAGGAAGGCGGCTAGGCGTTGGTGGATGTCGGCGCCTTCGGGGGGCTCGACCTCGGGTCCGAAGACGCCTTCCTGGCGGCCGAACTGCGACGTCAGCTCACGGGCGTTGGCGAGGGCCACCTCCGACAGCTCGGGATCGAACTCGACCTTCGACGTGGTGGCCTTGGCCAGGTCCCAGCCGTGGACGACGAACTCGATGATGGCGATGTCGACGGCCAGCCAACCGGGCGTCTCCCCGAAGGCGAGCTTCCATTCCTGCTCCAGGACGCCGGTCCGGCCGAGGGCCACCTTGAGCTTGGCCGCCTCCTGGCCGTACGAGACGGTGGCGTCGTACCTCACCCGGTCGACCCCGAACTCCTCCAGGTTGAAGGGCGCCCCCATGGCCGCCTGGCTGAACATGAACAGCGACGAGATGAGGTGGTTGACCATGTCGCGCACGTTCCACTCGGTGCAGGGCGTCGACAGGCCGAGCTGGCCGTAGCCCATGTTGGCGACGACCCGGCCCGTCTGGTCGACCGCCCGTTGGAGGATTTTGACTGGTTCCATGCCCGCGTTTGTACACCGTGTACCGGCCCGCCCCGTCCGGGCCGCCCGTCAGGACAGGCGGGTGAGCTCCACCGAGACGCCCAGGGCCTCCGCCGGTCCGCCGTGGTAGATCCCGTGGAGGGGCGACAGGTCGGAGTAGTCGCGGGCCCGGCCCACCACCACGTGACGCTCGGCCACCTCCCCGTTGGTGGGGTCGAACGCCTGCCAATCGCCGGTCCACGCCTCGACCCACGCGTGGCTCTCCCCCGCCATGGTGACGCCCACGTCGGCGTCCGCCCGCGGGTGCAGGTATCCCGACACGTAGCGGGCGGGGATGCCGAGGGCCCGCAGGACGGCCAGGGTGACGTGGGCGAAGTCCTGGCACACGCCGCTGCCCTGGCGGAGGACGTCGGGGGCCGGCGTCGACACGTCGGTGGTGCCCTTCTGGTAGCGCAGGCTGCCTTTCACCCAGGCGACCGCGGCCTCGCAGGCGTCGGCGGGCGACCGCTCCCGCAGGAAGGGCTCGGCCGCGGCCTGCAGAGCGTCATCGAGGGGGACGTGGGGCGTCGGCGCCAACAGCTCGGCGAAGCGGTCGCGCAGCTCGGGACGGCCCAGATCGGCCCAAGTGACGGGGTCGTCGGGCGGACCGGGGTGTCCCGAGGTCTCCACCACCGACGTGCCCGTGATCGACAGCTCGGTGTGGGGGACCTGGATGTCGAAGGCGTGGACGAGGGTGCCCCAGTAGTCCCAGTACCGGAAGGCGACGGCGGACGGGCTGACCGCCACCGTGGACTCCAGCACCAGCTGGCGGTCGCTCGAGATCGGGGTGATGCGGGCCTCGTTGTAGGACGAGACCACCTCCCGGCGGTACCGGTAGCCGGTGTGGTGGGTGATGGCGATGCGCCAGGCCATGGTCCCCTACCCCCGCAGGCTCCACTCGAGGGGCGTGGCCTGGCGGAAGAAGCGGCGGGCCACGGCATCGCCGGCCTCGTGGCACGCCACCTGGAGCGAAACCAGCCGGGCCGGGAGGTCGGCCACCAGCTCCTGGAGCCGGCGGTACTCCAGGTCGGTGCGGGCCCGCCCGACCACCCGCCGGGCCTCGTCGTCGAGGCCGGCCCGGCCCTCGTACGGCTGCAGCTCGGCCAGGCACGCCTCGGCCACGCCCAGGGCGTGGAATGCGGACCGGGGGAACAACCGGTCGAGCAGGAGGAACTCGACGACCAGGTCGGGCGTGACCGCCCGGCGGTAGGTGCGCAGGAACGCCTCGTGGGCCGAACAGCAGCGCAGCGTCGCCACCCAGTCGCCCGGTTCCTCGGCGTCCTGGAGGCCGGCGGAGAGCATGCGGGCGGTCATGTCGACCCGCTCCAGGCTGCGGCCCAGCACCAGGAAGCGCCAGCCGTCATCGCGGCTCATGGTGGAGTCGGCCAGCCCGGACAGGATGGCGGCCCGCTCCTTGACGTAGGCGAACAGGGCGTGGGGCCCGATGGCTCCCGCCCGGGCCACCATCGCCGGCAGCGCGTTGTGGGTGGCGTTGAGGCACTCCCACATCTCCGACGAGATGGCGTCCCGGGCGCCGCGGGCGTTCTCCCGGGCCGCGCTGAGGGCGCCGGCGATCGAGGTGGTGTCGGGCACCCGGAAGGCGAGGGCCTCCAGCATGGCGTCGGCGGTGCACGGGGTGTCGTCCGACTGCACGCCCATGACGCCGAGGACCGACCGGCAGGCGGCCTCCTCCTCGACCGAGGGGTCCTCCAACCTGCGGTGGACGTGCACGTCGAGGATGCGGGCCGTGTCCTCCGCCCGCTCGACGTAGCGCCCCATCCAGTAGAGCGACTCGGCTATTCGACTCAACATGGCCGACTCAACATGGCCGACTCAACATGGCCGACTCAACATGGCCGACTCAACATGGCTGGCTCGCGCCCTTCGAACCGGCCTGGGATTCGCCCTGTTGTTGCTGCTGGGCCGCCTGGGGGACGGACGGGCCGGGATCGAGCGGGTTCCCGGGCGCCGGAGGCTCGAGCACCGCCGCCGGCATCCGCCGGGGTCGGCTGGTCCGGGCCCCACCCGCCTCGGCCAGCACCCACGTGTCCTTCGACCCGCCGCCCTGGCTCGAGTTCACCACCAGGCTGCCCTCGGGGAGGGCGACCCGGGTGAGGCCGCCGGGCACCACCCATACCCGGTCGCCGTCGTTGACCGCGAAAGGTCGCAGGTCGACATGGCGGGGACGGAGGTGCGACCCGACGTGGGTGGGCGACGTCGAGAGGTGGACGACCTCCTGGGCGATCCAACCCCGGGGGTTGTCGAGGAGCACGTCGCGCATGTCGTCGAGCTGGTCGCCGGTGGCGGCGGGCCCGATGAGCAGGCCGTAGCCGCCCGACCCGTCCACCGGCTTGAACACCAGCTCGTCGAGCCGGGGCAGCACCGCCGCCAGCTGGTCGGGATACTCGAGGCGGTAGGTCTCGACGTTGGGGAGCAGGGGATTCTCGTCGAGGTAGTAGCGGATCATGTCGGGGACGTAGGTGTAGACGAGCTTGTCGTCGGCCACGCCGTTGCCCACCGCGTTGGCAATCGTGACGTTGCCCGCCCGGGCCGCGTTGAGGATCCCGGGACACCCGAGCATCGACTGGGCCTTGAAGTGCAGCGGATCGAGGAAGTCGTCGTCGACCCGCCGGTAGACAACGTCGATCCGGTGCTCGCCCTCGGTGCTGCGCATGTACACCCGGTTGTTGCGGCACACCAGGTCGCGCCCCTCCACCAGCTCCACGCCCATCTGGCGGGCCAGGAAGGCGTGCTCGAAGTAGGCCGAGTTGTAGATGCCGGGGGTGAGCACGACCACCGTGGGATCGGGCGACCCGGTGGGGGTGGCGGCCCGGAGCGCCTCGAGCAGGCGGGCCGGGTAGCTGTCGACGGGGCGCACCCGGTGGCTGGTGAACAGCTCCGGGAAGACACGGGCCATGGTGCGGCGGTTCTCGACCACGTAGGAGATGCCCGACGGCGTGCGCAGGTTGTCCTCCAGCACCCGGAAGACGCCATCGCCGCCCCGCACCAGGTCGACGCCGGACACGTGCACCCGCACGCCGTTGGGCGGGTCGATCCCCATCGCCGCCCGGTGGTAGTGGGTGGACGTGGTGATCAGCCGGCGGGGGACGATCCCGTCCTCCAGGATGCGTCCCGGCCCGTAGACGTCGGCCAGGAACGCCTCCAGGGCCCTGACCCGCTGGGACACGCCCGCCTCGATGGCCGGCCATTCCGATGCGCCGATGATGCGCGGCACCAGGTCGAGAGGGAAGGGACGTTCCTCGCCCGAGAGGGAGAAGGTGATGCCCTGGTCGCGGAACGAGTGGTCGCGGGCCGTGCAGCGGGCCGCGAAGTCGGTCGCCGACAGCGACTGGAGGGCCTCGTGGAGGGCGGAGTACGCGGGGCGGGGGCGGCCCTCCCCGTCGAACATCTCGTCCCAGCCGTTCCCGGCCGGGTAGTCGTCGAGAAAGTCCCCCATCTGGCGGATGGTCGCACCCCCTCGTTTCGTACGTGTTTCCACCAGCCTGCAGTCTCGTAACCCTACGAGCGGGCGGAGCTGTCCTCCCACTCGACGCGCGGGGCGTCGGACCACAGCCGCTCGAGGTCGTAGTAGTGCCGTGTCTCGTCGAGGAAGGCGTGGACGACGAAGTCGCCGTAGTCGAGCAGCACCCACTCCGCCTGCTGCAGGCCCTCGGTGCGCAGGGGGCGGATGCCGGCCGTCGCCTTGAGCTGGGCCTCCACCTCCTCGGCGATGCTGGCGACCTGGCGGTGGTTGCGCCCGCTGGTGATCACGAACGACTCGGTGATGGCCAGCACCCGGCCCACCTCGAGCACGATCGTGTCTTCGCCACCCTTGGAGGCCGCCGCCCTCGCCGCCATCCTCGCCCAGTCGCGGACCTGGTCGGTTCCGCTCTCGCCGGTGATCGTCACCGGCCTCCGGAGCCCGTCGTCATCGTGCCCCCAGGGTACAGACCCCGCAGCCGTATCTGGTTGATTACCGGGTCGGGGACCAGGTAGTCGAGCGGGAGTCCCCGGCGGTGGCGCTCCCGGAGGTCGGAGCTGGAGATCTCCAGCCGGGGCATCTCGACCCGCTCGACCCGCCAGTGGGAGCCACCGGGCCCTCCGCTGACCACTCCGCCGCGGTCCACCACCGCGAGCGTGGCCAGGCGGGCGACGACGTCGGGACGCTTCCACGTGCCGAGGTCGGCGGCGACGTCGGAACCGACGATCAGGTACAGCTCCCGGTCGGGGTCCTCGGCCGCGAGCTGTTCGAGGGTGTCGGCCGTGTAGGTGTCGCCGCCGCGGTCGATCTCGATCCGGCTGGCCTCCAGCCCGTCCCGACCCTCGACGGCGGCCTCCACCAGGGCCAGGCGGTCCTCGGCCGACGTCAGCCGGCGACCGCTCTTCTGCCACGGCTGGTTGGCGACCACCAGCAGGACCCGATCGAGGCCGAGGGCGGCCCGGACGTTCACCGCCGCGGCCAGGTGCCCGATGTGGACGGGGTCGAACGTACCCCCCAGGACCCCGAGCCGCTCTGCCATCGCTATCGAGCGTACGAGGGTGGGGCGATGCCTCTAGCCTGGTGCCTCAGCTATGGAGAGTCCCTGGAGCCCGAGCAGCTGGCGGAGCCGTCCCGCGGCCCAGCAACCCGACTGGCCGGACGGGGGCGCGCTCGACGACGTCCTCAAGCGCCTGGCCGGGCAGCCGCCGCTCGTGTTCGCGGGGGAGGTGCGACACCTGACGTCGTCGTTGGCCGAGGTGGCGGGGGGACGGGCGTTTCTCCTCCAGGCCGGCGATTGCGCCGAGAGCTTCGACTGGTACTCGGCCGACACCATCCGGGACAAGCTCAAGGTCATCCTCCAGATGGCCGTGGTGCTCACCTACGGGGCGGGTGTGCCGGTGGTGAAGATGGGGCGGATCGCGGGGCAGTTCGCCAAGCCCCGGTCGTCGCCCACCGAGGTCGTCAACGGCGAGGTGCTGCCGGTCTTCCGGGGCCACATGGTGAACGACCTGGCCCCGACGGCGGCGGCGCGCGTCCCCGACCCGGAGCGGCTGCTGACGGCGTACAACCAGTCCGCCTCCACCATGAACCTGTTGCGGGCGTTCACCAAGGGTGGGTTCGCCGACCTGACCCAGGTGCACGTGTGGAACCAGGAGTTCGTGGCGTCCAGCCACGAGGGGCAGCGCTACGAGCGGGTCGCGTCGGGGATCGACCGGGCCCTGCGGTTCATGGCCGCCTGCGGCATCAACCTGGCCACCGAGCGGGGCATCCACGAAGTCGACTTCTGGACCAGCCACGAGGCGCTCATCCTCGGCTACGAGGAGGCGTTGACCCGGCGCGACTCGTTGACGGGAGGGTGGTACGACTGCTCCGCCCACCTGCTCTGGGTCGGCGATCGCACCCGGCAGCTCGACGGCGCCCACGTCGACTTCCTGGCCGGCGTGGGGAACCCGCTGGGCGTGAAGATCGGGCCTTCGGTTCGGGCCGACGAGGTCGTCGCGCTGTGCGAGCGGTTGAACCCCCACCGGGTGCCGGGGCGGTTGTCGCTCATCACCCGGATGGGGGCGGGTCGGGTGGAGGAGCTGCTGCCGCCGCTGATCCGGGCCGTGCGGGAGGCCGGCCACCCCGTGTTGTGGGTGTGCGACCCCATGCACGGGAACACGTACCAGACGCCGGCCGGGGTCAAGACCCGCCACTTCGACGCCATCCTGGCCGAGCTCGGGTCGTTCTTTTCCGTCCACCGAGCCGAGGGCTCGTGGCCGGGTGGGGTGCACGTGGAGCTCACCGGCGAGAACGTCACCGAGTGCCTCGGGGGGGCCGAAGAAGTCCTCGACTCCGAGCTCGACCGCAACTACCTCTCGATGTGCGACCCCCGCCTGAACGCCCGCCAGAGCCTCGACCTGGCCTACCGCGTGGCGGAGCTGCTCCGGGGGTAGAGCCCCTTGCGAAGGGGTGAAAGGCTATGATATGCCTTCCCCCGGTGAGGCGGTCGACAGTCGTCGGGGTGCTGGTGGCGTGCGTGCTCGTCGTCGCGTGCAGCGACAAGAAGGAGGCCCTCGGCCCGACGGCCACCCTCCCCCAACCCACCACCACCATCGACCCCTACGCCATCCCCCCCGTCATCGACGAGCCCTACGTCAACCGCGTCCTCGCCGGGTTGGACCAGGGGGTTGGCGACATCGTCCGACTTGTAGTCAGCTCAAGGACAATTCCACCCGAGGCCGTGGAGCGACTCAAGGCCTTCTATGTTGGCAAAGCCCTGCAGCTAGAGGTGGACAATTTTCAACGAGATATGTTCGATGACTTCATGGGATACCGGGAGATTCCCGGGAACCAGACTTCCACAATCATTCGACTTATCGACGTCAGTCCCTCGTGCATTTTCGCAGAAGTTCACATCGATTTTTCGGCGGTGAGCGAAACCCCAAACCCAGCGCTGTCCAATCAGTGGGTCGCACTGGTACCGCTTGAGCCGCTGCAGGACCCGAATAGCTACAACCCGACTCGATGGAAGTTCACGTACCAGGGATTTCGCCAGGATCTCTCCGCTCCCCCGAATCCATGCGCCGGCTCATAGCCTTCCTGCTCGTCAATCTCGTTTGTGCGATCCCCGCTGCAGTCGCGCAACAACCCGAGATCACTGGTCGAACTGGACCGGAGGGCGGTTGTAGCGGCGGTCAGCGGGGGCACGAGTATTGGCTGTGAGGCGCTGGCAGTCCTCGAATTAGCCCCGACGCCCGTACCGGCGGTGGATTCGGCCGTGTCAGACGACTCCGCCCCTATCTACGTTCCGTATCGGAAAATCATTCCCGGCGGCGGGCCAAACGGTGCGACTTGTACTACGACTGGGTATCGGGAGGTGCCGGCGAACGTGGACCCAGCCGTGGGGTCCATCCCGGACCGTCTATTCGGCAATCTTCGTGCCAATATCCCGAATGCCCAGCCAATCCGAGCAGGGATCGCTCGCCCCAGAGGCCCCGGGCGTACGCAGACGCGAATACTGGAAGACGTTCCCCTGCCTGAGCCGGAGCCGTATATCGCGCCGGGGCGGGCCATTACGGGGTTGCTTGCCTATCTCGAGACGAGGGGCACCACCGCCCACACGTACACCGAGCCGGACACGCCGTTCGGGGCGTTGTCGATCGTCGCGACCGGGAAGTACTACGTCGACTGGGGCGACGGGACGAGCACCGGGCCGCACTCGGACGAGGGGGGTCCGTGGCCGGATGGGCGGATCACGCATGAGTACATCCACATCGGCGCCTACGACGTGGTGGTCACCGAGCGGTGGACGGCGACGTGGAGCTTCGGGTCGGAATCGGGCAGCCTCGACGAGTTGCGCACGGTCGGGCGCATCGAGGACTTTCCCGTCCAGCAGATCCAGGCGGTCGTCCTCCGATAGCTCTGAGAGACAGGCGGATACGATTCGGGTCCATGTCGTCCGGGGCGTGGCAGGGGCTTGGCGGGCGACGGCGGCCGGCCGATGACGCCGCACCGGCCGGCGTCGAGGCCGAGATCCCTCCCGACGACATCGACAGAGGCCGAGCCGAGGACCTCGCCCCGGCGGCGGGGGCGGAGCCCTTTCGGCTCATCGAGGAGGCGAGCGCGGCGGCCGAACGTATCCGGCACGACGCCGAGCGGGAGGCGGCCAAGATCCTCGACGGGGCGAGGGCGGCCCTGGACCAGGACGCGGCCCAGCACCCGGCGCCAGTTGGAGCGGGAGGCGGCCACCCTGCGGGCCGACGCCATGGCCGCCGCAGCGAAGCTCACCGGGGCGGCCAAGACTGAAGCGGAGCGCGTCCGGGCCGCGGCCCACGCCGACGCCGACAGCATCCTCGAGGAGGCGTGGGCCGGTTTCGAGGACCGGTCCGCCGCCCTGCGGGCCGAGGCCGAGGCCGAGCGGGCGCAGGCCCAGGCCGGCGCCCGGGCCGAAGCGTCCCGGCTTCTCGAAGCCGCCGCCGCCGACGCGGACCGGCTGCGGACCGAGGCCCAGACCGACGCGGCCGTGATCCTCGATGAGGCGTGGGCCAACTTCGAGCTGCTGGCCGCCGGCATCCGGGCCGACGCCGAGGCCGAACGGGCCCGGGCCCATGCCGAAGCGCTCAAGCAGGCGACCGCCGACCGCGACCGTCTGCTCGCCACCGCCGCCACCGAGGCGGCCAGGGAGTCGGAGCGCCTACGGAGGGTCGCCGAGGCCGAGGCTTCGGACCTGCTGGCGGCCGCCGCCAAGAAGGCCGAGGTCGAGGCCGCCGTCCGCCTCGCGGCCGCGGCCGAGGAGGCGAGGAACCTGGTCGGTGCCGCCGAGGCCAAGGCCACCGCCATGCGGGACCAGATGGTCGCCGGGGCCCGGGTCGCATCCGAGGCGGAGGCGGCGGAACTGGTCGAATCGGCACGGAGGACCGCGTCCAAGACGATCGCCGACGCGATGGCCGCGGCCGGCGAACTGGCGGAGGAAGCCCGGCACCAGGCCGCCCTCCTGGAACAGCAGGCTCTGGCCGCGGCCGAGGCGGAGGCGTCCGCCAGGCGGGAGGAGGCCAACGAGAAGGCCCGCGAGTCGTTCGAGAGGATGTGGGAGGAAGCGTCCCAACTGCTCGACGACGCCTCGATGCAGGCGGAACGGGTGGGGCGGGAGGCGACGGACGCGGCCGCCCGGTTGGTCGAGGAGACCCGTGAGACAGCGGCCACCGAGGCCCGACGGGTCGTGGAGCAGGCCAAGGCCGACGCCGCCCTGCGGGTGTCCGAGGCCTCCGACCGGGCCCGCACGATCGAGTACGCCGCCCGCGCGGCGGCCGTGACGTCCGCCGATCAGGCCCGCCGGAATACCGAGGTCGCCATCGAGCAGGCGAGAAGAGAGGCGGAGGCGACCGCCCAGCAAGCGGCTCGGGACGCGGCGGCGACCGTCGAGCAGGCCCGCGCCGAGGCCGCGGCCGAGGCGGTCCGGCTCCGGGCCGAGGCCGACAACGAGGTCCGACTCCTACTGGAGAAGGCCCGCACGGAATCCGAGCATCTCCTCGCCGAAGCCTCGTCCCGCGCCCACCAAGCCGTCGAGCGGGCCCTGGACGAGGCCGATCGCCTGCTGCGCGAGTCCCGGCTGGCGGGCGAGCAGGAGAAGGCGCGGCTCATCGCCGAGGCGGACCAGGACTCGGCGCACCGGCGGACGGAAGCCGAGGCGCAGGTCCGGGCGATGGTCGACGAGGCGTCGGCCCAGGCCGACGAATCGCTCGGCCGGGTCCGGGCGCAGGCCCAGGCGGAGATCGCCCGGCTGTTGGCGGACGCCGACGCGACCGCCACCGCGCACCTTCACCAGGCCCGCACCGAGCGGGCCCGCATCCTGGAGGAGGCCGAGCACACGGCCGAGCAACACGTCGTGCGGGCCCGGCAGCGGGCTGTCGCCGAGACGGACCTGCTCCGGGCCGAGGCCGCCGAGGAGGCAGCCCGGGCGGTGCGGGAGGCGGCCCGGTCCGCCGATCGGCTGCTGGCGACCGCGCAACACGAGTCGGAGGCCATGCTCGAGCGGTGCCGGGGTGAGATCGCCGCCCTCTGGGACGACGTCCGCCAGCGCCGGCAACAGTCGGAGGACGCCGCCCGCCGGACCGTGGGCGAGGTGCGGTCCCAGATGGGCCCGGCGTCGGCTGCGGAGGCCGACGACGCCGCCGAGGCCGCCGCCCGCCTGGTCGACGAGGCTTTCGGGGACACCAGGAGCAGCCCCGACCGCTGACTGACGGCGGCATTGCGTCCGCCGATCCTCAGAGGCCGGGGACACCACGAGCCGCCCCGACCGCTGAGTGACGGCGGCAGTGCGCCTGCCGAACCTCAGCGGAGGGGACACCAGGAGCCGCCCCGACCGCTGACTGACGGCGGCAGTGCGCCCGCCGACCCTCAGGGGCCGGGGACACCAGGGGCCGCCCGACCGATGACGGACGGCGGCAGTGCGTCCGCCGACCCTTGGGCCGGGGACACCACGAGCCGCCCGACCGATGACGGACGGCGGCAGTGCGCCCGCCGACCCTCAGGGGCCGGTGGTGGTGAGGATCTCGGCGCCGTCGTCGGTGACGACGAGCGTGTGCTCGAACTGGGCGCTCCGCCGGCGGTCGACGGTGACGGCGGTCCAACCGTCGTCCCAGAGGACGTGGCGCCAGTCGCCCTGCGTGATCATGGGCTCGATGGTGAACGTCATCCCCGGCTCCATGAGCGTGGTGGCCGATGGGGTTGAAGTAGTGGTAGATCGTCGGGACGGTGTGGAACTTCTCGCCCACGCCGTGGCCGACGAAGTCGCGAACGACCCCCAACCCGTTGGCTTCGGCGTGGGCCTCGATGGCGGCGCCGATGTCGGACACCGGCCGGCCGGGGCGCACCGCCTCGATGCCGAGCGCCAGGCACTCTCGGGTGACGTCGACCAGCAGGCGCGACGCCCGGTCGACCTCCCCCACCAGGAAGGTGGCGCTGGTGTCGCCGTGGACGCCGTCGAGGAAGACGGTGACGTCGAGGTTGACGATGTCGCCGTCGACGAGAACGCGGTCGTCGGGGATGCCATGGCAGATCACCTCGTTCACCGAGGTGCACAGCGACTTGGGGTAGCCGTTGTAGTTGAGCGGGCTGGGGTAGGCGCCCCGGGCCAGGGACTCGGCGTGGGCCAGGGCGTCGAGATCGTCGGTGGTGATGCCGGGCCGCACCTGGGCACCCACCACGGCCAGCACCTCGGCCGCGGCCCGACCGGCCCGGCGCATCCGGTCGACCACCTCGGGGGACTTCACCATCGACTCGATCTCCGGCTCCGGCGTGCCCGACAGCGCGTAGTCGGGAGCCGGGATCTCCGGGGGGACGAGCCGGGTCGGGCTCAGCCGGCCGGGCCGCAACGGCTTCTCGGTGGCCTGGTGGCAGCGCTTGTACGGACGGTTGCTGCCGCACCAGCAGCGATCGTTGCGCCCGAGGCGCACCGGAGCCGTCACGGGGAGGCCACGACGATGGCGACCGTCCGGGGCGCGGCGGCCCGGCGGACGGCCCAATCGGTGATGTGGGGGCGCAGCCACAGGCGGGGCCGGCCCCGTCCCAGATCGACCACCGGACGGGGCATGTCCGGATAGCGCCGCATGTAGGTGCTCACGCTGTTGGGGTGGCTGAGGCCCAACAGCTCGGCGATGCCACGGGCGTCGATGAGGTCCTCGGTGCGGACGGTAGGCGTCATCGGATCGATAGTCTACAGGTGAAGACATCTCGCCGGGAATGCAGCCCACCCCGCGCCACGATCGAGGGCAGGCGCGAGTCTGACTGCACGTCCACTCACCCGGACTGGCGTTGCGCCAGTCGGTCGAGTTCCTCGAGGAATGGCTGAGACGCCTCGTCGATCTGTCGCAGGGCGTCCGGATCGAGGGTTGCGCGGCCTGCCGAGACGGCCGCGGTCGTCGCGTCCAAACAGATCCTCACCGCCGCAGCCAACGAGTCGTTCAGCCGACGAAGCGGGGGCGTACCCGGCTGCGTCGACGGATCCGTGAGCAGCGCACTCAAGGTCGTCAGGTCTGGTGCCGCGGAGCGGTCGACGGGACCGGAGCACGCACCGCCGAGAAGCCGGTCGAGTCCGGCGCCCATTTCCGCACGCTGCAGGCGTCCGAGGAAGTGTGCATCGTCGGTGGCCAGCGACGGCCGGGTGCTGGTGGCAAGGCTCCCGACCGCGATCAAGGCCGCCGCGGCCAGGAGGGGAACTGCGACCGCCACGCCGGTCGTGAGGCCGACGGGTTTGGCTCGGCGGGCAAGCGTCTCCAGGACCGTCGCCAGGAGCAGCCCCCCGAGGACAGCGATGACGACCACGTCACGAAAGATGTGTGGCAACAGGGATGGGGGGCGGCCGAGGATCAGCCAGGCACCGACCGCTGCGGGCACAGCACCGACCGTCGCGGCCAGCGCGGCCAGCGGCACCCGGGCCCGGGTCACAAGCAGGGGAACGGCTGCAGCCGCGGCGGCGACGACGCCGCCGACGATCGCCTCCGACGCGTAGGTCGTCAGCAGGGTGGCGTACCAACCGTGCTCGTGGGCGGTGCTCACCGGATCCAACGCCCGGAAGATGGCGAACGACGCGAGAGCGACGCCCGCTCCGCCCAGGCCGACGAGCACCGAGCGCGCCAGCGGAACCTGGTCACCGTCCCGTCGCAGACGGGTCATGAACCACAGACCAACCGGGACGAGGAAGGCCAGGCCAACGAGCGCGAGCGAGAACCATTCCCCGGCCAGGGTCAGTACGAGCGACACGACGGTGAGCGGTTCGCCCGCTCCGAGCTCCAGCTGGGGGGTGAGCTCGGGGTTGGCATCGATGTTCTGGGCCCAGAACTCGACCGAGGCCAGGATGGTGAGCAGAAGACCGGTCGCGGCCGCACCGGCCAGAATCGGGATGCGGTGCCACCAGCGACCGGCGCGATCGGCCATGGGCGTCATCAGCCACCATTCGACGACGCCGCGGAGCCACGACGTGGCGATCACGAGGCCCATGGCGAGCAGGACCGGGCCGGTGATCCCCACCAGGGTCGCCGGAAGAGGACGGACAGGAAGCAGGAGCGGCCGGGAGAACACGACGCCGCCGATGAGCACAGCAGCGCCGAGCGTCCACGAGAACGCCGAACCACGGAAGGGCCTCCCGTCCTCCCGGGAGCTGACGAGTCCGCGGATCACCACCATGGTCAGCCACGCCCCCAGCACCGTGCCGGTGATCGCCCAGCCGATCACCTCGGCGTACAGCGCGGGAGCGCCGGACTGAAGCCAGCTGCGCACCAGCCGCGACAGCACCGGCCCGGCGATCGCGGCCGTGAGGCCGGCAAGGACGGCGTCGAGGACAAACGGCCCGCTCCGGCGCCCCGGTTCCCGCAGGGCAGCGTCGCGCCTCGCCGGCGATGGGTGGTGGGCGAACGGTGCGGTCAGCCGAGCGAACTTCCGGGGAGGTGCGGATTCGCCCGCCAGCGCCATCGCCATGCTTTCCACGTCGTCGCCGGCGGCCCAGAGGTCGGCGTCGAACTCTCGGGCTCGCAGCACCGCGGCGCGGGCGGCCGCCACGACTCCCACGACAGCCCCCAGGCGCAGCAGGGCAGAGAGGGAGGCCGACACGCCCTCATCCCATATCGTCACGAGGAACGGCACGGTGAGCGCCAGTCCCACGTAGCCGGCGGCGAGCAGCACCCGCGACGGGAAGACGTCTCGAAGCTGGTGATGGGCGTATTCGTGGCGCAGCACCGCCCTCGCCGCCGCGGGTGCTGTGAGCGTGCGACCGAGGAGGGCGGGGCCGACTTCGATGTAGCGCGCCACCACCCCGTCCGCCCGGGCGCTGGCCACCGGATGGGCAGGTCGCCAGAGAAGCGGCAGGACGGCGACGGAGCCTGCGGAGGCGGCGACCTCGGCCGAGATCTGCGCCAGTTGGGGAAGACGGTCGACAGGCACGGGCTGGAGACGTCTGCGCCGCCACAGTGAACCGCCCCCCGCGACGACGATCGCCGCCCCGATGGCTGCCGGACCCCAGGCGAGGGTCCACAGAACGCGATCGTGCTCGGCCGTGCGCTGGCACGCCTGCTGCGCGCTCGACCTCCGTCGGTGCGGCCTCGCCGACGAAACACGCCCGAAGGGTCGCCGTCGCCCCGTCCGCGTGAACCGTGTACCAGACCGATTCCCCGATCGCGATCGACGCCGCCATGAAGGCGAGCAGGGCGAGCGTCACCCGGGCGGTGCTCTCCTTGGGGAGGTTCCGAACCTTCCGCCCGGGACCGCCGTCCACCGGTCAGCCGGCGCTGTGGAAGGACCCGGCGATGGCGTCCGCGAGGAGCGCCGCTCGCACGTCGTCGACGCCGACCGCGAGTGCTCTCGCGTAGGCCAAACCGCGCGCTTGCGCGATTTGCTCGCTCGTGAGCACCATCTGCTCGTCGCTGTCGTCCGGAGCCGGGTCCCGGCGGCCGCGGATCGACTTGGCGATCCGGCGGAGCATCGCGGCCGCCTCGTCGGCGACCACGCTCTTGGCGACCTCCTTCACCAGGAAATCGACGACCACGCGCGACCCGATCAGGGCCGCGGTCGACATCGCGATCTCGGCCACGCCAAAGCCGAGAGATCCATCACCGGCCTTTCCCGAATCGGCCGCCAGAAGCAGCTCGGGACCCACCGCGTCGATCAGCGGCAACTCCTCGGGACTTACTGCGGCAAGTGCCTCCCGGGCCAGCTCGAGAGTCAGGTCGTCGCGAGCATTCATGCGTCCCCCGCTCCGCACGATCCGCCGTGGTCGTCCATGTCGGCTTTGTACTCGAAAGACGAGGAGATGTCGAGGGAGCCGGTCAGCGGCGAGCGCGGGACAGTGTGCCGACTCCGTCGGTGAGAGACGTCTTGAGGTCGAGGCTGTCGATCGGGGAGAGGAACCGTTCCCGGAAGGCGAAGGGCCGGAGCCACACCACCACACCGTCCTCCGTGAGCAGGCGGGCGTTCATCACCGCCAGCTCTGTCTCGTACGCCGGCCGTCGCCTGTCCGAGAGGTAGTCGGTGTGGGCCGGCAGGGACGATGTCGACCGGCCGGTGAGGAGGAAAATGGCCTCGGGAGCGTTGGTGTAGACGGGCACATCCGGAGGGAGGGCGGCCACCGCCGCCAGCACGGGGGAATCGCGCCACGCCTCGGCCGTCAGGCCGCGGCGCCCGACGCTCGTATCGGTGAAGCCGTCCGCAACCCACGACCCGGCCTGGATGACGTGGAGTCCCACTATTGCCAGCCCGGCCACCGCCACGGCCCTGCGAGCGGGCCCGGCGAGGGAGCGGTGGAGCCAGGGAAGCAGGCCGACGACGGCCACCACGTGGAGGACGGCGAGGAAGCGCAGGTCGAGGCGCGCACTGGCGTCGACGAACACCCGGTCGGCGACGAGCACCGCGACATAGGCCACGGCGAAAGCGGCCAGCAGGCGGCCGAGCACATCGGGCCGTCGCTCCTCGCAGCGGTCGGAGCGGCGCTCGTCGAGGCGCTCGTCGAGGCGGTCGGGCCGGCGCTCGCCACGGCGGTCGGAGCGGCGCCCGTCGAGGCGGTCGGTGCGGTGCCCGCCGCGTCGGTCGGGCTGGCGCTCGCCGCGGCGGCGGTCGGAGCGGCCGGGCCGGGAGGCGGCCACCCAGGCCAGGCCGGCAACCACGGCCGCGGTCGCGAGTCCCCGGAGCGGCCAAGGGACGAAGAGGGGCGGCACCCACCGGGAAAGGCTGCGGGCTCCGGCGACCCAGTAGTCGCCGTCGAAGAGATGGAGGACCACCGGCCGGTTCCCGCTGCCGGCCACCGCGAACCACAGGGCGAGCGGGGTGAGGGCCAGTCCCGCGAACACGGCCGTCCGGGACAGCGCCTTCCGCCCGCCGACGACCGACAACACAGCCACCTCGGCGACGACCAGGGCGATCCCCACGTAGCGGGTGAGGCAGGCGCCGCCGGTGAGGACCACGGCCGCGGCCCACGCCCACCTGCTCCCCCCTTCGACGGCCGCCGCCAGCGCGATCATGGCCCCGAGCACGAGCGCCACGAACAACGGCTCGCTGAGGGCCGAGGCGGAATAGACGAGCAGATCGAGGGCCACGACCACGGCGACCGATGCGACGACCCCGAGCGCCACCGAACCGCTCCGGCGGCGGACGACGAGCGCCACCGACACGGCCGTGACCCCGAGGAGCAGGGCGTTCACGGGACCGGCCGCGTCGAGCGGATCGAGTCCGGACACCCATCCGACGGCGGCCAGGACCAGGGAGAACAGCGGCGGGAAGTGGGAGAGCGGCGGGGACCCGGGAGGGGCGGTCAGTCCGTGGTCATCGAGGAGGTTGCGGGCCGTGCCGACATAGAACGCGGAATCGGGGCTGGCGTACACGCCCTTGCGGGTGACCAGGAGCACGACGACCGTGCCGACCACCGCCGGCGCGCCGAGGGCGAGCAGCTCCCGGATCCGGCGGTGCCGGCCGTCCCCCGGCGTCATGTCCGCACCGGCAGCACCGGCAGCATCGGCACGGCTCGGGCCGGTGACCGTCACCGGCAGCGCAGCGACCGGGCGGCGACCGGGCGGAGACGTTCGGGCGACGCCCCCGCCCGTCTGCGAGCAGTCCGCGCGGTTGCCCCCTCACCGGTGCAATTGCGCGGTTTGGTCGGAGGGGGGGCCACCGGCTAGCCGACCTCGGCGACGAAGCGCTCCAGTTGGCGGAGGTTGCGGCACTCAAAGACTCCGTCGCAATGGACGGCGTAGAGGGAGGCGACCGAATCGCCGGTGTCCCAGTACGACCGGGGCTCGGGGTTGAGCCAGTAGACCCGGCGGGCCTTCTTGCGCACCTCGGCCAGCACCCAGGCGTTGGCCGCGTGGTAGTTGTTGCGGGCGTCGCCGAGAACGACCACCGACGTCCGGGGCGTGATCTCCTGGCCCCACCGCGCCCAGAACGCCTCGAAGGCGTGCCCGTAGTCGGAGTGGCCGTCGGCCCAGACCACGTCGGCCTCGGAATTGACCCGGGCCAGGGCCTCGGCCAGGTCGGACGAACCCTCGAAGATCGACGTCACCTCGTCGACCCCGTCGATGAACACGAACGAGCGCACCCGGGAGAACTGCCCGGAGATGGCGTGGACGAACTGCAGGGTGAAGCGGGCGAAGGCGGCCACCGATCCCGAGATGTCGGCCAGCACCAGGATCTCGGGCTTCGACGGGTGGGGACGGCGGAACCGGGGGTCGACGGGCACGCCTCCGTACGACAGCGACTGGCGGACCGTGCGTCGCATGTCGAGCCGGCCCCGCCGGTTGTGGCGGCGCTTGCGGGCCAGGCGGGCGGCCATCCGGCGGGCGAGCGGGTGCAGCGTGCGCCGCAGCGCAGCCAGGTCGTCGGGGGTGGCGTGGAGAAAGTCGACGTCGGCCGGCAGCGGGCGCCGGAGCGCACCGACCACCGCCTCCGGACCCTGGGCGGCCACCAGTTGCCGGCGGACCTCGGCCTCGATCTCGACCCGCAGGCGGTCGAGGCGACCCCGCATCTCGTCCCGCTCCAAGCGGTTCTCCAGGCCCGAGCCGGCCCCCGAACCCGCCAGCAGCCGCTCCAGCGCCCCCTCGGCGTCGAGTTGGCGAAGGGTGCGGAAGACGTAGAACGTCCCCCCCACCGGCCGTCCCGCGTTCATTCCCGCCAGGCGGGCCACGGCTTGGCGGGCCAACTCCCCCAGCAGCTCGTCGTCGCCCGACTGGAGGGCCTCGTCCAGCAGGGCGGCCAGCTCGCCCGCGGTCAGGGCTTCGTCGGCAGTCACCGCGGGCAACCGGAGCGAGAACCACACGTCGAAGATCGTGTCGAACGCGGGCCGGTGCTCCTGGCGCTTCACGAGGGTCGTGGCGAGGGCCCACCGCAGCGCCTCCCGGTCCTCCAGGGGGACGTGGACCACCGCCTCCACCGCATCCAGGTTCTCGGTGGTCGACACCGGCAGGCCCGACCGTCGCAGCTCCCCGACGAACCCCGCCAGCGTGTCCAGCACCCGGTCAGCCGGCCGCCGCCGCCGACGCCCGCAGCTCGCGGTCGGCCTTGGCGATGTCGCCCCGGTGCTTGAGCAGGACGTGGAGCGTGCTCGTGACCACCTCCACGTCGACGTCGGCCACGCCGAGCAGGACGAGGGTGCGGGCCCAGTCGAGCGTCTCCGACACCGACGGCGGCTTGGTGAGATCGAGCCGGCGGATGGTGCGCACCACGCCCGCCACCTGCTCCGCCAGCCGCTCGCCGATCCCCGGCAGGCGGGCCAGCACGATCTCCTTCTCCCGGACCGCGTCCGGATAGTCGAGATGGAGGAAGAGGCACCGTCGCTTCAACGCCTCCGAGAGGTCCCGGGTGGAGTTCGACGTCAGGAACACGAGGGGGATGCGGGTGGCGGCCACCGTCCCCAGCTCGGGGATCGACACCTGCCAGTCGGACAGCACTTCGAGCAGGAGGGCCTCGGTCTCGACCTCCACCCGATCGACCTCGTCGATGAGCAGCACCACCGGCTCGTCGGCCCGGATGGCCTCCAGCAACGGACGGGCCAGCAGGAAGTCCTCGGAGAAGATGTCGCCCTCGACCGCGTCCCATGCTGGCTGGGATGGGGCCGAATCGGCCGAGCGCTCGGCCTGGATGCGGAGGAGCTGCTTGCGGTAGTTCCACTCGTACAGGGCCTTCGACTCGTCGAGGCCCTCGTAGCACTGCAGGCGGATCAGGCGGGCGCCCGACCACTTGGCGATCGACTTGGCCAGCTCGGTCTTGCCCGTGCCGGCCGGGCCCTCCACCAGCACCGGCTTGTCGAGCCGGTCGGCCAGCCACGCCACCCCCGCGGTGGCGTCGTCGGCCAGGTAGCCCACCGACGCCAGCCCGGCCCGGACGGCGTCGAGCGACTCGAACCTGGGCGTGCCCACCGGCCTAGGTGCGGATCTGGCCGTCGCCGTGGACGACGTACTTGAGGGTGGTGAGCTCGCGCAGGCCCATCGGCCCCCGGGCGTGCAGCTTCTGGGTGCTGATCCCGATCTCGGCGCCGAACCCGAACATCTCGCCGTCGGTGAACCGGGTGGACGCGTTGACGATCACCGCGGCCGCGTCGACCTCACGGGCGAAGCGGCGGGACGCGGCCAGGTCACGGGTGCAGATGGCCTCGGTGTGCCCGGTGCCGTGGCGGTTCACGTGGGCGATGGCGGCGTCGAGGTCGTCGACCACGGCGACCGAGAGCTTCATGTCGAGGAACTCGGCGGAAAAGTCGTCGTCGGTGGCGGCCCCCATTCGCTCCTCCCCCACGATCGACCGGGAACGCTCATCGCCCACCAGCTCGACTCCTTCCAGGGCGGCCGCCGCCCGGGGGAGGAACTCGTCGGCCACCGCCGCGTGCACCACCAGCGACTCGGCCGCGTTGCACACCGACGTGCGCTGCGTCTTGGCGTTGACGAGGATGTCGAGGGCCTGGTCGAGGTCGGCCGCGGCGTCGACGTAGACGTGGCAGTTGCCGTCACCGTCGATGACGTAGGGGACGGTGGCGTTGGCCAGCACGCTGGCGATCAGCGACGGACCGCCCCGGGGGATCAGGCAGTCGACATAGCCCCTGAGCTGCATGAACTCGGCCGCCGCCTCGTGGCTGACGTCCTCCACCAGGATCAGGCAGTCCTCGGGCAGGCCGGCCTTGGCCACGCCCTCCCGCAGGGCGGCGGCGATGGCGATGTTGGACGAGATGGCGGCCCCCGAGCCGCGCAGGAAGGCGGCGTTGCCCGCCTTGAGGCACAGCCCGAAGGCGTCGCTCGTGACGTTGGGCCGGTTCTCGTAGATGATCGCCACCACCCCGAGGGGAACCCGGACCTTCTCGATGGCGAGCCCGTTGGGCCTGGTCCAGCCCTCGGTGACCTCGCCCACCGGGTCGGGGAGGGCGGCGACCATGCGCAGGCCGTCGGCCATCCCGTCGATGCGCTTCGCCGTGAGCCGCAACCGGTCGACCACGGTGGCGCTCACCCCGGCCGCCTCGGCCCGGTCGATGTCGGCCGTGTTCGCCTCCAGGATCTCCGCCGACCGGGCGACGAGCAGGTCGGCGGCGGCGTGGAGAGCGGCGTCCTTGGTGGACGACGACACGTTGGCGAGCACCCGGCTGGCGTCCTTGACCCGCCGTCCGAGCTCGGGAAGGGGTGTGTACGGCCCGGTGGAGGACATCGCCGTCGAGGTTACCGGCCGGCCCCCGTCCTGCCGCTCCGCATTCCCGAGGACGAGCCAGGCCACCGACGTTCCGCCTTCCGAGCAATCCGCGCACTCGCCCCTTGGTACGGGTAATTGCGCGGAGTGGTCGGGCGGCACCGATGCCCCAACTCGGCCGCCGGGGTGACGAGGAACCGCCGAATTCAGCTCGGATCACATGGCTGGCCATCCGACGGCTGGGGCGTCGGCGTCATCCCCGGGAGGGCCTCGAGGACGGACGCCAGCAGCTCGAAGGTGCGGAAGATGCGGGGGCCGGCCTGGTCCTGGTCGTCGGACAAGTGGAGCAGCAGCTCGATGCCGATGAACTCGCCGGTGACGGCGAGGGCGAGATCGTGGACCGGCAGGACGCCGGCGTAGGGGGTGCCGGCGAGGACCCGGACCAGGGCGTTCTCCACGATGTCGATCCACGGCTCGAACCGTTCTGCCATCGGCCGGCGCAGCTCGGGGATGGTGGCCGACGCGGCCAGCATCTGGGACAGCACGGTGATGTGGCCGTCGTCGAGGTCCTCGGCGTGGAGCTCGCCGGCCACCGTCACCAGCTTCCGCAGCGTGGAGACCTCGGCCAGCCGCCGCTCGTAGCGCTCGCAGCGGCGGGCGCTGAGCTCGTCGACGGCCGCCAGCAGCAGCTCGTGGACGCTGGCGAAGTGGTAGAAGATCAGCGCCTGGTTGAAGCCGCCCCGGCGGGCGATCGACCGGGCGCTGGCCCCGAGGATGCCCTCCTCGTGCAGCGCCACCAGCGCCGCATCCACCATCCGGGCCCGGGTGATCTCGGCCGGACGGGTGCCGGCCGACGCGCTCCGGCGGGGGGTGGGGGCCATCGACGGCGACCCTACCGGCGGACTCCCGGCCCGGCGGTCACCGGGCCGGCGCCCATGGTCCGGCGGGATCGGTCGGGAACTCGACCGGGGGCCGGGCCGCCACCGGGACGGGGGTAGGCGTCGGAGCGGTGGCCCGGCGGCGGATGAGGTGGAACACCCACATGTTGGCGAAGTGGACCACGGCGAGGGAGACGAGCAGCACGCCGAGCTTCTGGCCGAGGACCTCGAAGCCCGTTACCGCGTCCGGCGCGGCCCTGGCCTTCAGCAGGAGGGCGGCGTAGCCCAGGTTGAGCATGTAGAAGCCGGTGACCAGCAGCTTGTTGACCGCCTGGGCCATGCGGGGATCGTCGAACACGTCCTCCAGGAAGATGGCGCCGTTGCGGGACAGGGTGCGGGCCAGCCACGCCACCAGGCTGACGCTCACCACCACGTACACGACATAGACGGGAACGAGCATCGCTACCTCCTCGGGGCCGGATGATTTGAGCATCTGCTCAACATTGTGCTGAGCGAGCGCTCAAAAGTCAATCCCTGCGTAGGATTCCCCTCGGGTCCTGGACCAGATGACGACCACCGACGACATCGCGGCCGACGCTCCCATCGGCGCCCACCGCCTGTTCGCCGCCGGGGCGGGCGCCTACGCTCCGGACGTGCGGGTTCCGGCCGTGGCGGGGCGAATGGCGGAACCGGCCGGGGGCCGTGTCTGCCCCGGCCGGGCCCGAGCCACTGCCAAGCGGTTGGCCACCGTCATCGCGGGTGGGTCCTGACCATGCGCGACGCCGCGGCCATTCTGATCGACGCCCACCGGGACCTGCTCGGTCCGGTCGGGGCGTTCCTTCCCCAACGGGTGCCGGTCACCCGAGGGCTGGCCGCGCCGTTCGGGTCCTACGCGGCGGCGGCGGCCGAACTGCCCGAGCGCTACCAGCACCCGGGGGCAGGGGTCCGGGCATGGCTCGACGGCCTCTTCGCCCGGCCTGACCCCGACCTCCTGGGTGCGGTTCGAGGGGCCGGCGCCCCCACGAGGGATGGGCTCTTCGCCGTGCTGAGCCACCTCGTCCACGCCTACCGGTGGGACACCGCCCCGCCCCTCCCGGCCCGCTTCGCCGATACCGGACTCCGCCTCCCCGAGGGCATCCGGGCGCCGTGGGCGATGTTGTGTGACGACGCCGACCTGCCCCACGTCGGAACCGCCTGGTCGTTCCTCCTGTGCAACTGGTGGGTCCCGGGGAGGGAGGGCACCGAGTACGACGCCGGCTCCCTCCCGGAGACCGACCTGCACCTCGGCTGCAGCTGGCTCCGACCGCCGGCCGACTCGAGCCTGGAGAACTTCAACCTCGCCTTCCTGGGCGTCGAAGCCAAGGGCGGGCCGGCGGTCGCCAGCGCGGTCGATGCAGTGGTCGCCGCCCACCGGGAGGACGGGCCGGCGCTCGCCGACGGCCTCGTCGGCCTGGCGGAGGCGATCGACGGTGTCGCCGGCCAGTTCGTCGACCGCATCCGCAGCAGCCGGGTTTCGCTCGACGGTTGGCTCGACCTGGTGCAGCCGACGTTCGCCTGGGGCCTTGCCGACGGCGACGGCCGGCCGCTGTCGGGCCCGGGCGGGATGCAGCTGCCGAGCCTGCACGTCCTCGACGCTGTGCTCGGCGTGCCCGCCGGGAGCGAGATCGCCAAGGCGACGCTGGCGTCGAGGCGGTACATGCCCGCCCCGCACCGCGAGTTCCTCACCGTCCTCGACGGCTTCGCCCCACGCCTGCGGGAGTTCGTCGTGACGTGCGGGAGCAAGGACCTCAAGCGCTCGCTCGACGACTGCGTCCGGGCGCTGCGGCACTTCCGGGTCGCCCACCGGTTGCACGGAGCCCGGTACCTGCGGGCCGGTGGGCGACAAGGCGCGCCCCGGATGTCGAGCGGCACCGGGATCTCGTGGCGGGAGGACCCGTCCCGTCCCGAGATCGAGCCGGCCGACCTGTTCGAGCACCAGATGCTCGAGCGCCTGGTCGAGACCACCGACGCCCTCGCGTCGGGGGCCGGTGAGCGGCCCGAGGTCCGCGCCCCCGAGACGTCGTTCCGGTTCCTCCACCGCACCCAGCTCCGTGCACTCTTGAGGCTGGCCGACCGGCGGTCGTTCCCCGCCGGGTCGGCGATCATCACCGCGGGCGACCGCAGCTCGGCCATGTACTGCTGGTCGAGGGCACGGCGTCGGTCGTGGCGCCGTCCGGCGCGGCCAGTCCGTCCGTCGCCCGGCTGTGGCCGGGGGATCTCTTCGGTGAGCTGTCCTTCCTCGGGGCGGTGCCGTCGAAGTCGGTGGTCGCCGACAGCGACGTGGTAGTCGACGCGCTCGGAGGCGCGGCGGTGCATTTTGCACTGGAGTCGGACCCGGGGCTGGCCGCCGCCTTCTACCGTTCCCTGGCGGTCCTGGTCGCCCGCCGGCTGAACGAGAGCGCCAGCGCCGGGGGGTGGGCGGTCCCCACCGACCCTGACCCCGCCGCCAACTGACCGCCGCCGCCTGACCGGGCGGGCGCCTCGCCGCTCGTTCGGTCGGGCGGCGGCCTACGCTCCGGGCGTGCGTCGGGTTCTGGCCGTGGTGGGGGCGGTGGCCATGGTGGCCGGAGCCCTGTTCGTCCGGGGCCGGCTCGACGACAAGAAGGTGGAGGAGGGGCAGGTCTACCGCCTGGTGTGCTCGGTCGACCTCGGCCCGGTGTGCGCCGACCTGGAGGAGTAGTACCGCGGGCGGGTGGAGGTGACCGTCGAGGCGGCCGGGAGGACGGCCGATCGGCTCCGAATCCGCCGACGGCGACCCCGGGCTCGACGGCTGGCTGGTGGCCGACCCGTGGCCGGCGATCGTCGACGGCGCCCGCCAGTCGGCCTCCCTCGGGTCCCTGTTCGCCGCCGGCGCACCGCCCCTCGCCCGCTCGCCGCTCGTCATCGTGGCCTGGAAGGACCGGGCCGAGCCCCTCGCTCGCACGTGCGCCGACGGAAAGGTCGGATGGAAGTGCCTCGGGGAGGCGGCGTTCAAGCCGTGGATGGACAGGAACGGCCAGCCCAACTGGGGCGAGGTCAAGCCGGGCCACGCGGATGCCACGGAGGACGGCACGGGCCTCCTCGTGCTCGGCCAGGCCACCGTCGAGTGGTTCGGCAACGCCGACCTGTCGACGGTCGACCTCGACGACGGTGGTTTCCAGACCTGGTTCTCGGGCCTGGAGCGGCCGATGCCGCGGTCCGCCGGCTCGCCCCTCGGCATTATGTTGGCCACCGGCCGGGCGGCCTACGACGCGGTCGGCACGACCGAGGCCGACGCCGGCCTCGTCGACCGGGCCGCCACGAGCGAGAGCCTCACCAAGCTCTACCCTGCCTCCATGGCGACCGCAGACGTGGTGTTGGCTGTGACGGCCGGAGATCGGGGGGTGCGACTCCGCGAGCTGGTCGCCGGCCAGGCCCGGGACAGCCTCACCGAGTCCGGCTGGAGGGCGCCGGCAGAGCAAGGACCTGCCCGCGGGGAACGGGCTGCCATCGGCCGGTCTGCTCGACGCCCTCCGGTCCCGGGCGCGTGAGGCCCGCCGATGAGGCGGACGGCAAGTCGACCACACGGGCAACGAGACGACGACCCGCACGGTCGTGCTCGGACTGGTCCTGGCCCTCACCGCGGCGGCCTGTTCGAGCGGGGGTGGCTCGGGCGGCGGATCCGCCGGCAGCGGCACCCAGTCCGTCCCCAAGGGGTGCGCGGCCATCGACATGGCCGTGTCCCCCGAGAAGGTCGAGCTCCTCACCGACCTGGCCCGCACCTTCAACTCGTCCGACGAGGCCAAGCCCGGCGGGCGGTGCGCGTTCGTCCGGGTCAAGCGCAGCTCGTCGGGCGTGGGGATGTCACTGCTCACCGAGGGATGGCCGGACGAGGCCACCAACGGGCCCCAGCCCGTGATCTGGTCGCCCGCCTCCAGCGCGTGGGGGGCGATCCTCAACTACCGCCTGTCCGAGGCGGGCCAGCCGGCGATGGCCCCGACGGGCGCCCAGCCGTTCATGCTCACCCCGCTGGTGATCGCCATGCCCCGTCCCATGGCCGAGGCCATCGGCTGGCCCACCACCCCCATCGGCTTCGCCGACATCATCGCCCTGGCCCAGGACCCGGCCGGGTGGGGCGGCAAGGGCCATCCCGAGTGGGGGCCGTTCCGCCTGGGCAAGACCAACCCCAACTTCTCCACCAGCGGCCTGTCGGCCACCATCGCCCAGTACTACGCGGCCACGGGCAAGACCCGCGACCTCACCGCCGAGGACCTGGCCCGGCCCGAGGTCGACGCCTTCGCCCGGGGAGTCGAGAACTCGGTCGTGCACTACGGCGACATCACGCCGACGTTCCTCAACAACTGGTACCGCAACGACGCCCGGGGCACGGCGCTCACCTACACCTCGGCGGTGGCGGTCGAGGAGAAGTCGGTCATCGACTACAACATCGGCAACCCGGACGGGATCACCGACCCTGGCGAGAAGCCCCGCCCGCCCAAGATCCCGCTCGTCGCCATCTACCCCAAGGAGGGGACGCTCTTCTCCGACAACCCCTTCTTCCTCCTCGACGCGCCGTGGGTCGACGACCGGGAGCGGGAGGGGGCCCGGGCCTTCGAACCTTCGTCCAGGCACCGGCGAACCAGCGGCGGGTGCTCGAGTTCGGCTTCCGGCCGGGGAACCCGGAGGTGGCGATCGGCAGCCCCATCGACAAGGGCAACGGGCTCGACCCCGACCAACCCCAGAACATCCTCGGGGTGCCGGAGCCGGCGGTGCTGGCCCGGGTGCTCGAGCTGTGGGGCCAGCAGCGGCGCAGCGCCCGGGTGATGCTGGTCATCGACGTCTCGGGCTCGATGGGCGACCCGGCCGACGACCAGGGCACCACCAAGCTCGACCTGGCCAAGCAGGCCGCGGTCAGCGCGCTGTCGGAGTTCAAGGCGGACGACGACGTCGCCCTGCGCATCTTCTCCACCGACATCAGCGCCCAGGAGCCCACCGACTACGCCGACATCGTCCCCTTCGGGCCCATCGGCGCCCAGCGGGAGCAGATCGCGTCGAAGATCCGCAGCCTGATACCGACCCAGGCGACGCCCCTTTACACCGTCGCCGGCGCATCGTTCGAGGACCTGCGCAAGACGTACGACCCGGCCAAGATCAACGCCGTCGTCCTGCTCACCGACGGGCGCAACGAGGACCCCCGCAACCGCGACCTCGAGAAGCTGCTCACCGACCTGCGCTCGGCCAACGAGGGGCAGTCGAGCACGCCGGTGCGCGTGTTCCCCATCGCCTACGGCAAGGACGCCGACCTGGCGGTGCTCAAGCGCATCGCCGAGGCCACCAACGCCGCCGCCTATGACGCCAGCAACCCGTCGACCATCGTCCAGGTCTTCACCGCGGTGATCTCGAACTTCTGAGGGGGCGACCGCATCGGTTACGAGTGCGTGTCGGCCGAGCATGTGGCCGGGGACGACCGG
>CAVZAH010000008.1:0-80374 GCA_963773275.1 uncultured Acidimicrobiia bacterium
GGTGGGGCCTGTAGCGGGGGGCCTTGGCGGCGGCGGGTTGGCGGCGACCCGGCCCGCCACCCACGAGGTGAGCTGGAGGAAGCGGCCCCAGGGGAAGTCGGGACCCGGGTCGACATCGCCGTGGCCGGCGAGACCCCTCTGGCCGGAGTGCCACTGGTCGACGGTGATCCGCCGGATCGGGATCGAGTGGCGGATGGCCCGCACGCCCGCCCAGGTCGCCGCCCGCACGAGAAGCGCCTCCTCGGCGGCCGCATCGGTCCCCCACTCGTCCGGGTAGTACGCCACCGCCAGGTCGAGGGCAGCCGAGCTCGACCGCACCCCGTGGAGGGCGGTGGCGTCGTCGGGGAGCAGGTCGACGATCAGGTCCGGGTCGACGACCGCATGGGCCGCTTCCGGGAACTCGACGGCGGCCAGGTGGGCCGCCACCGCGTCGGCGGTGTCGCCCCCGCCGAGGCTGTGGAGGACGACGGCCCGGATGCCGCCGTAGCGGGTCGGGTAGTACCAGCCGTGCCGCCCGTCGGCCCGCAGGGTCCCGTGGGGGTTCTCGTGCTCGAGGAGGTAGTAGGCGGTGGACCCCTCCACCTCGGCGATGAGCTCGTCCGGCGTCGGGAGCGGTCGCTTCTCCCGGGCCGAACGGCGCCGCGTCCGGGCCGCGGCAAGGACGGGGGGCGCCGGCGGGGCGGGTGGCGGAGGTGCCGGCAGGGGCGCCGCCAGTTCGGCTCCGGCCGGAGCGGTGGTCGCCGACGGCGTGGGCTCGGGCGGAGGGGTTGGCAGGGGCGTCGCCAGGTCGGCAACGGCCGGAGCGGTGGTCGCCGGCGGCGAGGGTGCGGGCGGAGGGGTTGGCAGGGGCGTCGCCGGTCGGCAACGGCCGGAGCGGTGGTCGCCGGCGGCGTGGGCTCGGCGCCTACCGGCCGGTGCGGCGGGACGTCACTGGCCGGAAGGGGAACTTCGGGCCCAGCCGGTGGGGCGGGTGGGGCCGGCGCGACCGGCGCGAGGGTTGCCGCAGCCACGTCCGTCGGCGCATCCGTCGGTACGGCAGTGGGCGCCTCGTCCACCAGCACGGGCCCTGTCGTCGGCTCCCCGGTCGGCCTGGCCGCAGTGTCCGGCGAGTCCGTCGGGACGGCTGTGTCCGGCAGGTCCGGCCGGGCGGCTGTGTCCGGCAGGTCCGGCCGGGCGGCTGTGTCCGGCAGGTCCGGGGAGCCGACAGTGGACAGGTCCAGGGAGGCGGCCCACGGGGGTTGCCAAGTCGGCGGTGGGGAGGGGATCGGCGTCGGCGGTGGCGGCGCAACGGAGGCCATGGGGTCCGGGTCGGCGCCCTCCGGCGCCGACGGGTCCGCATCGACCGCCGCGGGCGTGGCCGAAGCGAACGCAACCGTCGGCTCCGTGACGGTCGGACCCGGGGGAGGGGGGGTGATATCGGCCGGGACCGGAACGGGCACTCCCGTCGGGACAGCAGTGGCCGGGGCGGGCGGGGCCGGAACGGGCGGGTCCGGAACGGGCGGGGCCGAATCGGGCGGGGCCGGCTGGTCGGGGGCGGACGAGGCAGCCGGCGTGGCGGGCTGGTCGGGGGTGGACGCCGGGGCGGCGGCGGGCTGGTCGGGGGTGGACACCGGGGGCGGCGGCTCGGGCGTCGCTCCGACGGAGGGGGTGGGAGTGGCGGACACGTCCGGCGCGACAGTCCCCGGTGTGTCCGTCGCCTGCGACGGCTCGATGCGGGCGACGAGCCGGTGCCAGGGGAGGACGTCGTCGGAAAGAAGTCCGCCGGCGCCGGCGAGGAACTCCTCCTCGCTCACCGGTCGGGCGGGGATGCCGTACTCCCGCATCTTGGCACCCGCCCAGGCGGCGACGTGGCCGAGGATCATCTCGTCGGTTCCCGGATCGCCGCCGTACCCGGCCACGAGCAGGACGAGGGTGGCCTCGTCGACCGGGGGCCGGTGGATGGCCACGAGGTCGTCGGGGAGCAGCCCGAGGGCACCGTCGACGTCGACGACCGCATGGGCCGACGCCGGCGCCTCCCCCATGGCCAGCTCCGACGCCGCCGAACCGGCGGTATGGGGGTCGACGGCGCGGAGCACGATGCCCCGAATGGGCTGCGACCGAGCGTCGCGGTACCACCCTCGCTTTCCGTTCGGCCTCCGGGGAGCGTGCGGGTTCTGCCGCTCGAGCAGGTAGAACGATCCGTCCCGCCCGCTCGTGACCACCAGGCGGACGACCGCCAACGTCGGCTCGTCATCGTCACCCGCAACCGCAACCCGCACCGGCACCGGCACCCGAACTGGCACCGGTGTCGGCGGGCGGGCCGGCCGTCACCGGCGTGGCGATGTCGGGCACGTCGAGGGTTCCGCCCCACGGGTCGCGGGAATCGTCGACCGCGAACGGGTCCTCTCGATCGTCGCCCCCGGCGTCCCGGAGGCGGCGCTTCCGTCGCCTCCTGCGCCGGACGAGCAGCACCACGATCAGCACGAGGAGCGCACCGGCGGCGACCCCGGCGATGACAAGGGGGAGGCTCGGCTCCGCCTCGACCTCGAACGCCAGCGTGGCGAGCACGAAGGACGGGTCGTCGGCGGCGACCAGGCTGAACTGGTGGTCGCCCGGTTCGGCCTCGGCGGGAACGGTCACCGAGAACACGCCCGGGGTGCCCGCCTTGGGTGGCTGACTGGCGACCGGCTCCCCGTCGAGCAGCACACGGAGGTCGCGGACCTCGGTGCACGTGCCCACCGCGCCCCACGACGTGGCCGCCGAGACCTTGCCGGACGCCTTGGCCCGGGTGGGGGTCACCGCGAACCGCAGCAGGGCCACCTGCCGGGGGGGGCACCCGGCGGCGAACACCACCGGCACCGGGCCCGGGACCGACCCCCCGCCGGCCACCGTCGTACCGGTCTGGCCCGCCGCGGCACCGGCCGGCGGTGTCGAGGCCCCCGTCGAAGGGGTGGTGGCGGAGCGGGCCGTCGTCGGGGTGCCCGCCGGGACCGAACCGGTGTCGGGGTCGACCGCCGGCTGGGTGGACGGCGCCGCGGTGGCGGCGGGCGTGGTGGGGGCGGGTGCGCCGGTGACCCGGAACGGCAGGGACTGGTCCGCCTTCTCCCCCGCACCGCCCTCCCCGACCGCTCGGATCTGGTGAGTGCCGACGGACGCCGATGCGGGGATGGTGATCGTCACCGACGTGTCCTCGCAGCCGACGATCGGCGAAGTGATGGGCACGTCGTCGAAAAGCACGACGCACGCCGCGAAGAAGTCCTTCAGGGTGACGTTGACCTGGGTGCCGGCCCGTCCGCTTTGCGGATCGACTCCCAGCGAGGCCGCGTCGGCGACGCCGTGTCCCAGCCACGGAGCCACCAGAAGGGCGGCAAACAGCAGCAGCCAGCGGTGAGCAGGCGGGGCAGCCTGGCGGCGGGTCATGCCGTCCCCCTCAGTCGAACGATGCGATCGTACCGCCCCGCCGCCGGGAAGCGACGGATGAGGGGGTCAGCCCACGTAGGCCCAGGCCTCGATCTCGACGAGGGCCCCCATGGGGAGACCGCCGACGCCGACCGTCGCCCGGGCGGGACGGTGCTCGCCGAAGACTTCGGCGTACACCTCGTTCATGGCCCCGAAGTCGTCGATGTCGCGCAGGTAGACAGTGGTCTTCACCACCTGGGCCAACGAGGCGCCCTCGGTGTCGAGCACGGCGGCCAGGTTGGCCAGGACCTGGCGCGTCTGCTCGGGAACGCCTCCCGCGACGATCACGCCTCCCACGATCGGGATCTGACCCGACACCGCCAGCCACCCTCCGGCCCGGACGACCGGGCGGTAAGGCCCGATCGGTGTGCTCAGCTCGAGGCCTTAGCTGAAGGACTGGCCGCAGCCGCAGCTACGGGTGGCGTTCGGGTTGTTGATCGCGAACCCGGCGCCCTGCAGGCCGTCCTTGTAGTCGAGCTGGGCCCCGGCGAGCAGGGCCTCGCTGGCCGCGTCGACGACCACCTTCACGCCACCGAGCTCGACCACCGTGTCCTCGGCGGCGAACTCGCTGTCGAAGAACATCTCGTAGCTGTAGCCCGAGCATCCGCCGGGGCGCACTGCCACCCGCAGCGCCAGCTCCTCGTTGCCTTCGGCCTGGATGAGCTCCTGGACCTTGGTGGTTGCGCTGTCGGTGAGGGTGATCATCCCAACTCCTCTGAACGTTTCGGGCCCAGTGGTGGGCGTCCAAATTCTAACTGAAAGAGAGCTCTACCTGGCAGGGGTCGCGGTCGGCGAGCGTTCCGAACCTTCCAACGCTCGCCCCGCCGATATGTTCCACATATCCCTCGACCATGCCCCGGTGCAGGTGGCAGACCACCTCGGGGTGGGCCGCCGCCAGCTCGGCGAAGGGACAGTGGGTGAAGGCGATGGTAGCCAGGCCGTCGTCGGTGACCACGGCGGGGTCGAAGCCCAGCGCCGACAGCATGCCCGTGAGGGCCTCGACGCAGGCGCTGCGGGGGACGCTCGCGCCGGCCGCGGCCATGGCCCGACCGGCCTCGGCGCCCACCAGGGCCACATCGTCGGGCTCGAGCTCGGAGGCGGCGGCGAGAGGGGCCAGCATCCGGGCCAGGAGGGGGAAGGCGGGGGGTTCGAGGCCCAGGGAGGGGGCGCCGGCGGCCAGGGCGTAGCGATGCTGGGGCCGGCCCACGGACCCCCGCCCGTCGGCGGCCACCTCCAACAGGCCCACCTCGCGCATCCGCTCGAGGTGGGGCCGCACCGTGTTGGGGTGCAGTCCGAGCGACTCGGCGATGTCGGCCGTGGAGCGGGGCGACCCCGCCCGGGCCAGCTCCAGGTAGATCGCGTAGCGGGTGTTGTCGCCGAGCGCCTTGAGAACGTCGAGGCGGGGACCCGACTCCCTGGCGGTAGGCACGGGATGGATATTACCGGCCCAGCCCGGTAAAATCCAGAGCATGCCTGCTGCCGTGACCGAGGAGGATGTGCGGGGAGCGCTGCGGGGCGTGGTCGACCCGGAGTTGGGGTCCAACATCGTCGACCTCGGCATGGTCAACGCCGTCGACGTCGGCGACGACGGGTTCGTGCTCATCACCGTCGCCCTCACCATCGCCGGCTGCCCCCTACGGGTGCAGATCCGCGACGACGTGGAGTCGAAGGTGCGGGGGGTGCCGGGCGTCACCGGGGTGACGGTGAAGTTCGGCGAGATGAACCAGGAGCAGCGCAGCGCGGTGATGCAGCGGGCCCGCCGTCACGCGTCGGAGCACGCGCCCGACACCGAGGTGCCCCTCACCACCCGCATCGTCGCCATCGCCAGTGGCAAAGGCGGGGTGGGCAAGAGCAGCGTCACCGTCAACCTGGCCTCCGCGCTGGCCGCCCGGGGCTTCTCGGTGGGTGTCCTCGACGCCGACATCTGGGGCTTCTCCGTCCCCCGCATGCTGGGCCTCAGCGGGCGGCTGGAGGCCACCGACAAGGGACAGATCAGTCCCCTCGAGGTGGCGGTCGGCGCGGGGCGGATCAAGGTCGTGAGCATGGGCTTCCTCGTCGACGACGAGGACATGGCCATCATGTGGCGGGGCCTGATGCTGGCCAAGGCGGTGGAGGAGTTCCTGGTCAAGGTGGCGTGGGGACCGATGGACTACCTGCTCATCGACATGCCCCCGGGCACGGGCGACGTGCAGATGGCGCTGGGCCGGCTCCTGCCCCGTACCGAGATGGTCGTGGTCACCACGCCCGCCCTCGCCGCCCAGAAGGTGGCCGTCCGGGTGGCCGACATGGCCCGCCGCTCCTACCTCAAGGTGCTCGGCGTCATCGAGAACATGAGCGCTTTCACCTGCGACCACGGCGAGACGTATCCCCTCTTCGGCGTCGGAGGCGGGCAGACCCTGGCCACCGACCTGGGCGTCCCCCTGCTCGGCCGCATCCCCCTCGAGCCCGAGGTCAGCCTGGCCAACGACGCCGGCAAGCCCCTGTCGGTGGCCGCCCCCAACAGCGCCGCCGGCTCCGTCTTCGCGTCCATCGCCAACCGCATAGCCGACGACCTCCTCCCCCCAGTAAACATGGCCGGCTGCACCGCCAGAATGCTCGCCGCCGTAGAAACCGCCCTGGGTTAGCCCCCAGTCACGGGGCGACTCGTGCTCTCTTTTTTTGGGACGCCGCCGGCCACGCTCGCCGCCGAAGGCGGCTTCCCCTGGCTGGCGGCCCCGCCGGCGCAGCCGGCCCCATGAGCCTTCCGAGCAAGGGAGGGCGGCGCAGCCGCCCGACCGCAGCTTCCGCAGAAGCTCGCCCGAGGAAAGCGCAGCTTTCCGAGCGGCGAAAGGCGGCGCAGCCGCCCGACCGCAGCTTCCGCAGAAGCTCGCCCGAGGAAAGCGAAGCTTTCCGAGCGGCGAAAGGGCGGCCTACGCCGCCCGCAACTCCTGGGCCAGGGCGGCTTTGGCGTCGTCGATGAAGTGGCCGCGGCCGGGGGCGATGCCGCGCAGCGGGGGGCGGAGCTTCGACAGGCGCTCGATCGACGCCAGCCAGCCGGCGGCGTCGAGCTCGATGGGGGGCTGGTCGCCGGCCTCTTCGCCCCGCACGAGATCGCCTGCGACCAGGATGCGGTCGTCCTCCAAGAGGTAGCAGAGGTGGTCGGCGGCGGTGCCGGGAGTGTGGAGGGCGAGGACCCGGAACTCGGTGGCCTCCAGCTCGAAGCCCTCCCCGATCTCGACGTCGGGCACGAAGCCGTCGGTGGTGGCGAAGCCCAGCACTTCGGCGCCGGTGCGGGCCTTCACCGCGGCCGCGCCCTCGGCGTGGCCCCGGGCGGTGGACGTCACCAGCACCCACCGGATGCGGTCGCCACCACAGCCGACGATGGCGTCGACGTGGTCGGGATCGTCGGAGCCGGGGTCGATCACCGCGATCTCGTCGATGCCGACGAGGTAGGTGTTGGTGCCGTTGGGCGAGACGATGCGGCGGACGAGGGGCCGCAGGGCGTTGGGGACGCCGGGGGAGAGGTCAGCCACGTTCCACCTTGATGAACTTGCGCCCGACCCGGAGGAGGGCGGCCGAGCGGATGACCGCCCGCACCGGGGGGAGCAGCAGCAGGATGCCCAGCAGGTCGGTGACGAAGCCGGGGGTGAGGAGCAGGGCGCCGGCGAACATGATCAGCATTCCGTCGGCGATCTCGCGGCTGGGCACCACGCCCATCTGCACCTGGCGTTGGAACCGGGTCCACACGCCCATGCCCTCGCGCTTGACGAGCCAGGCCCCGGCGAAGCTCACCAGCAGCAGCACGCCGATGGTGTTGAGGACCCCGAGGGCCTGCCCGACCTGGATGATCACGGCCAGCTCGATGATCGGCAGGACGATGAAGGCGATGGCGAGGAGCGCGACCACGTCCCCCATGGTACGCCCGGTACTGTCCTTGCGATGTCGCCGGTGGACTACGACCGGTGGACGGCTCCGGCGAGCGGGTCGGGCCAGTTCGCCCGGCGCAACGGGTTGATCCAGCGTCACCTGTGGCCGCCCAGCCTGCCCGGCCTGGTGATCGTCGTGGTCCTGCTGTCGGTCGTGACCGGCCTGATCGGCGGGTACTGCTACTCCCGGTCCGAGAGCGGCAAGGTCGAGCTCCAGGACCCGGCCGGCCCGGAGCCCGTCGTCGGCGTCGAGATCACCACCCCTTCGGCGCCGCAGCAGCCGACCACCACCAAGGCCCAGATCCTCTCGGTCGAGGCCCTCGGCGACAAGGTGGCCCCGTCGGTGTGGCGGGTGCGGACCCTCGACGAGGCGGGCAAGCCGGTCGAGGCGTCGGCCGTGGTCGCCGGCTCGTTCGGGGGACAGAGCTTCCTGCTCACCACCTTCGCCGTCGTGCGGGCGTCGACCCGGGTCCCCGGGCCCCCGCTCGTCGTCCGCAACGGGGGACAGGAGTCACCGGCCACCCTCTGGACGTGGCAGGAGGACAAGGACCTGGCCCTGCTGGTGATCCAACGGGCCGCCCCACCGCTGCTGTGGGCCACCGACAATCCGGAGGGCAAGGCCGGCGACCGGGTCTTCGTGGCCTCCGAGGGGGCGGGACTGGCGCCCGGCAAGATCCTCACCTCGTCGGGGACGGCGATCCAGCACAACGTCTTCGTCGACGAGCGGCGCCAGGGTGGGGCCCTCATCAACGAGAAGGGCGAGGTGCTGGGGATGGCGTCCCGGGACTACAACCCGGGCGGCGTGGGAACCGACCGGATCTTCGTGGCCGTGCCCATGCGGGCCGCGTGCGGCCAGGTCCTGCAGTGCGGGGGCGGCAATGCCGCGGTGGGCGCGACCACCACGACGACGCCCGGCTGAATCTGCTTCCCGCGCCCGGCTGAGGGCCTCAGGGGGGCGGGGGGACGTTGAAGAGCGTGGTGGTGGTGCTCGGGGCCGGGGCCACGGTTGTCGTCGGGAAGAGGAACGGCGGGAGGGTGAAGCCGGGCCGGGGCAGGGTGACCGTCGTGTTGGGGAAGAGGGTCACGGGCGGGGCGACGACCACCGCCGGGGGGGCGACCTTGGGCGTGATGTCGACGGGTGCCCGCCGGGCGCCGGCCGTGACGTCGCCGGTGAGCGGGGCGGCCTTGGGGAAGTCGGCCTTGGGGGCGTTCTTGAGCGCCGCGCCCATGAAGTCCTTCCACGTCGAGGCGGGGATGGTGCCGCCGTACACCTTTGACACCCCTTTGATGTTGTAGAGCGAACGGGTGTTGGAGTCGCTGTAGCCCATCCACACCGAGGTGGACAGGGCCGGGGTGTAGCCGACGAACCAGGCGTCGCGGTTCTGGTCGGCGCTGCCGGTCTTGCCCGCGGTGCCGTCGGGCCGGCCGATGGCGGCGCCGGTGCCGGTGCCGCTGGTGACCACGCCCACGAGGGCGTCGGTGACGTTGTCGGCCACCACTTCCGAGAGCACCCGCTTGGGAGCGCGCTTGGTGTTGTCCTCGATGACCCGCCCGGCGGCGTCGGTGATCCTGACGATCGGCGTGACCGGATACTGGTTCCCCCGGGCGGCGAAGACGCCGAAGGCGGCGGCCATGTCGAGCGGTGACACCTCGGCCGCGCCCAGGGTGAGGCTGATCCCGTACGGCTCGCCGTTGAACTGGACCCCGTCGGCCGGAACCATGGTGATGCCCAGGCGGTGGGCCATCTCCGCCGTCTCCGGAACCCCCACGTCGCCGATGAGCTGGGCGAACACGGTGTTGACCGAGTGGACGGTGGCCTCTCGCAGGGTGATGGCCCCGTAGCCGCCGCTCTCCACGTTGCCCACGGTGCAGTCCCCGGTGCAGTTGGGCACGGTGTAGCTGCTGGGGCCGGAGTAGACCCGGCGGGGCCCGATCCCGTCCTCGAAGGCCCGGGCCAGGGTGAAGGGCTTGAACGCGGAGCCGGGCTGGCGGCCGGTGCCGCCCCCGGCCATGCAGATCGGTCCCTCCGCAGGCGGCTCGTAGCCCTCGGGGCAGTTGCCGAGGGCCAGGTTGACCTGCGACGCGTTGAAGTCCCGTCCCCCGACGAGGGCCTTGACGAAGCCGGTGCTCGGCTCCACCGACACCAGGGCCATCTCCAACGGAGGGCTGGTGCCGTCGAGCGACTTCCTCACGCTGGCCTCGGCCAGGCTCTGGATCCCCGGGGCGAGGGTGGTCTCCACCGTCAGGCCCCCCCGGTAGATGAGGTCGTCGCCGTACTTGGCCACCAGGTAGCGGCGGACGTAGTCGACGAAGTAGGGCTGGGTCGAGGACTGCAGCTCGAGCGGCTGCACGAGGGTGGCGTTGGGGGGCGGAGGGCCCGTGCCCTCCGAACCGACGAGGAACAGCGCCTGGGCGTTGGCCTCCGAGTGCTGGGCGGGCGAGATCCGCTTCTGCTCGAGCATCTCGTCGAGCACGTCCTTGCGGTTCGACTCGGCCCGCTCCGGATTGGCCCGGGGGTCGAAGTCGGACGGGGCCGAGATGAGCCCGGCGAGGAGGGCCGACTCCGACAGGCTCAGTTCGTTCACCGGCTTGCTGAAGTACGACTCGGCCGCCGCCCCGATCCCGTACGCCCCCCCGCCGAAATAGATGGTGTTGAGGTAGCGGTAGAGGATCTCGTCCTTGGTGACCTTGCGGTCGAGCTGACCGGCGAGCACCGCCTCCCGGATCTTGCGGGCCAGCGTCTGCTCGTCGCCCGTGTAGGCCTTCTTGACGTACTGCTGGGTGATGGTCGATCCGCCCTGCACGACCTCCTTGTTGCGGAAGTCGGCCCACAGCGCCCGGAAGGCGCTCATGATGTCGAAGCCCTGGTGGGAGTAGAAGCGCTTGTCCTCGGCCGCCACCACCGCCTGCTTGAGGATCTCGGGGATGTCCTTGGGCTCGACGGGGATGCTCGTGTCGAAGCGGCGGAGGACGCCGATCTCGGCCCCGGTGACGTCGAGGATGTGGGTGATCCGTGACTCGACGCCCGGTTTCGGCTCGGGCAGCTCGGGGGCCGGGAACGGCAGGTAGAGGACGGCTGAGAGGGCCGTCCCGGCCGTGATCAGGGGCGCCAGGACGGTGACCACCAGGAACATGGACACCGCTTTGGCGATCTGCATGCCGCCGGGCATGACGAAGGGAGCCGGCACGGGCCGATCCTACGGCGGCGACCGCCGGGCCGGTGGTCGCGGCCGTCGGCACGGCGGCCAGGCCCGGTGGTCGCGGCCAGGCGCCTCCGACCTAATGTCGGAGCGTGACGCCGCCGTCGCGCCCGCCGTCGGTCGATGCCCTGGCCCGCAGCCTGGTCGACGTCGGGCTTCCCCATCCGCTGCTGGTCGACGCCGCGCGCGCTGCGATCGCGGCGGGCGACCCGTCGTCCGCCCGGGCCCGGGCCGAGGCGGTGGCGAACGCCCTGTTGCGGCCGGTGGTCAACGCGACCGGGGTGCTGCTCCACACCAACCTCGGGCGGGCGCCGCTGGGCGTGGTGGTGGACGGGCCGGCGCGCTACTCCAACCTCGAGATCGACCTGGTCGGCGGGAAACGGGCGTCACGTGGCGACCACGCGGCGTCGCTGCTGGCCCGGGCGGCGGGGGCCGAGGCCGCCCACGTCGTCAACAACGGCGCCGCCGCCCTCCTCCTGGTGCTGGCCGCGCTGGCCCGGGACCGGGGCGTGGTGGTGTCCCGGGGCGAGCTGGTGGAGATCGGCGGCGGGTTCCGGGTGCCCGAGGTGATGGCCCAGTCCGGCGCCCGCCTGGTGGAGGTGGGGACGACCAACCGCACCCGCCTGGCCGACTACCGGTCCGCCGTGGTGGGCGCCGCCGACCCGATCGCGCTCGTCCTCAAGGTCCACCAGTCGAACTACCGGATCGTGGGCTTCACCGACTCGGTCGACGTCGCCGCCCTGGCCGGACTCGGCCCCCCGGTCGTCGCCGACATCGGGTCCGGTCTGCTCGACGCGGCCACGCCGTGGCTCGACGGCGGTCCACCGGCGTGGCTGGCCGGGGAGCCCGCCGCCCGCCAGACCCTGGCCGCGGGCGCCGCCCTGGTCACCTTCTCGGGCGACAAGCTGCTCGGCGGACCCCAGGCCGGGGTCATCGCCGGCCGGGCCGACCTGGTGTCCGCCTGCGCCCGCCACCCCTTGAGCCGGGCCCTGCGCCCAGGGGGGCTGGTTCTGGCCGCCCTCCAGGAGACAGCCCTCGCCTACCTGCGCCGCGACGGCATGGCCATCCCCTTCTGGCGGATGGCGGCGACCCCGGTCGACGACCTCTGGCGGCGGGCCGAGGTCTTGGCGGTGGGCGTCGGCCGCCCGTGCCGGACGGTGTCGGTGGCCGGAGGGGGGTCGGTGCCGGGCCAGGAGGTCCCGTCGGCCGGCGTGGCGGTGACGGGCGACCACGCCGCCGCCCTGCGGGCCCACGACCCGCCGATCGTCGCCCGGGTTCACGACGGCGAGACCATCTGCGACCTGCGCACCGTCGACCCGGCCGACGATCCGGTGCTGGCCAAGGCCCTCGCCGGCCTCGAGCCCGTTCGGTAGATGTCCCCCACCCGAACCGGTGACACGCAGCCCCACATGCGGTGGCTGGCCGTCACCGGTTGGGGGCCGACGGCGTAGATGGCGGTCGTCGCCACCGCCGGCCACGTCGACCACGGCAAGTCCACCCTCGTCCGAGCTCTCACCGGGATGGACCCCGACCGCTTCGCCGAGGAGAAGGCCCGGGGGCTCACCATCGACCTGGGCTTCGCCTGGACCACGCTGGCATCGGGCCGGCAGCTGGCGTTCGTCGACGTGCCGGGCCACGTCCGGTTCCTCAAGAACATGCTGGCCGGAGTGGGTGCGGTGGAGGCGTGCCTGTTCGTGGTGGCTGCCACCGAGGGGTGGAAGCCCCAGTCCGAGGAACACCTGCGGATCCTCGAGCTGCTCGGGTTCGGTCACGGGCTGGTGGCGATCACCAAGGTCGCCCTGGTGGACTCCGAGACCCGCGAGCTGGCCCGCCTCGAGCTGGCCGACATGGTGGCCGGCACGTTCCTCGACGGGGCCGAGGTGGTGGAGGTCGACGTTCCCGCGGGGGAGGGGGTCGACGATCTGCGGGCCGCCCTCGACCGGTTGCTCGACGTCACGCCCGCCGCCGCCGACCACGACCGTCCCCGGCTGTGGGTCGACCGGGTCTTCGCGGCCAAGGGCTCGGGGACGGTGGTCACCGGCACCCTCGCCGGCGGGCCCCTGTCCGTCGGCGACGGAGCTGGTGGTGTCGCCCGGCGACCGGAAGGTGCGGGTCCGGGGGCTCCAGAGCCTCCAGCAGGCCCACGTCCGGGTCGATCCCGGGACCCGGGTGGCGGTCAACCTGTCGGGCGTCACCCACGACGAGTTGGCCCGGGGCGACGCCCTCGTCCGGCCCCGACAGTGGCGGCCCACCCGCACATTCGACGCCTCACTGCGCATCCTCGCCGCACTGGGCCACGACGTCGGCCGGCGGGGGGCGTATCAGCTGTACGTGGGTTCGGGCGAGCACCCGGCGCAGCTCCGGGTTCTGGGACCGGGCGCCCCAGGCGGCATCGGCCCCGGGGAGGCGGGCATGGTGCGGCTGCGGCTACCCGTCGCCGTCCCGCTCCTGCCCGGCGACCGCTTCGTGCTGCGGGAGAGCGGGCGGGACGAGACGGTGGGGGGCGGCGAGGTCCTCGACGTGGCGCCGGTGCTGGCCGCCCGCCGGGCCCGACCGTCGAAGTCGGTGGACCGGGTGGTGGCCGAGCGAGGGTGGGTCCTGGCCGACGAGCTCGAGCGACTGACCGGTGAGCGGCGGGAGCCCCAGGTCGGACGTTGGGTGACGGCGCCCGAGGCCCTGGCCGCGGCGGAGTCGGAGTTGCGGTCGGCGGTCGACGGCGCCGGTCCGCTCGGACTCGATGTCGCCACCCTCGACGAGCGGCGCCGGGCGGTGCTGCCCCGGCTCGACGGCGTGGTGGTGGCCAACGGCCGGGCCAGGGCGGTCGAGGCCGTCGACCCCCTCGCCGGGCACCCCTACGTCGCCGCCCTGGAGGCGGGCCGCTTCTCCCCGCCCGACCCCGAGGGCGTCGACCGGGCCGAGCTGTCGGAGCTCGTGCGGCGGGGGCTGGTGACGGAGCGGGACGGCACCTATTTCGGCCCGTCGGCGGTCGCCGAGGCCGCCCGCCGCCTGGCCATCGCCCTCGCCGCCAGCCCCGAGGGACTCACCGTGGCCCAGGTCCGTGACGTCCTCGGCACCACCCGCCGGCACGCCCTCCCCCTGCTCGCCCACCTCGACGCCACCGGCGTGACCCGCCGGAGAGGCGACCTCCGCATCGGCGGCCCGAGACTCCCGAAGCTGTAGCCCACCCGCAGGCAGAGAGCACGTTTCTGCGCGTTTATGTACCCCTGAGGTACATAACTCTTCAGAAAGTGGGGTCGACGTCGACGCGAAGCGCCCCGGAGCCCTACCCGGCGCGCGAGGTGCTGGTGACGTGCTGCTTGCGCTCGACCTCGTTGAGGCCGCCCCAGATGCCGTGGGGCTCGTGGATGCTGAGCGCGTAGTCGAGGCAGGCGGCCCGAACGGGGCAGATCGCGCAGATCGACTTGGCCCGCTGTTCGCGCGCCTCCCGCTCGTCCTTGCGCTCGACGTGGGACGGCGGGAAGAACACCACCGACTGCGGACCTTTGCAGGCCGCTCGTTGCTGCCACAGTTCGCCAATCCGTTGCGGCTTCACCGGCCTCCCCTCCCTCGGCCTGCTACCGTACCGCCGCCTGGCGACTATCCACAAGGGGCAAAATCCGAAAAGTCCTGGTCGGAGGCTTGTGGCCGGCTAGTGGCCGGCGTCGCGAGCCCCACCCTCCTCCGGTTCGACCTCCAGGAGGAGCCCGTCGATCGAGACCACCCGGATCGCCTCGCCCTCCCCGATCGGCGTGGCCCGGTTGGTGCGGGCCCGCCAAAGTCCGCCCCCCAACGACACCGTCCCCTCGGGATCGACGGCCGTTCGGGCCTCGCCCATCTCCCCGATCATCGACTCCCGGCCGATCGTCGGGGTGGAGAACCGCGACCGCACCATCGACGGCAGGCCCGACACCATCAGCAACACCACCCCCACCACCAGCACCAGCATCGTCAGCCACGGGACGTCGATTCCGTTCCCGAACAGCCGCCACGAGCCCACCAGCAGGCTGATCGAGGCGATCCCCGTCCACACCCGGGGCGACCCCGCCTGGACGTCGACCGCGAAGCCGAAGAACGCCAGCCCGACCAGCGCCAGCCCGAGCCCGGTCGTCGGCAGGACGGCGAGCCCGAAGGCGGACAGGGCCAGGAGGACCGCCCCGGTGGCACCCGCCACCCCGATACCGACGCTGAAGAACTCGAACACGATCAGGGACAGTCCGACGACGAGCAGCAGGTAGGCGACCGACGGGCTGGCGGCGGCGTGCAGCAACCGCTCCGAGAGCGGCAGCTTGGCGAAGCGGACCTCGCCCGCCGCCTGCGTCTGCGTCTTCCCGTCGGCGGTCGGTACCACCCGGGCCGTGTCGAGCACCCGGCCCCCCACATCCCGGCCGTCGAGGTCGGCCAGGAGCTCGCCGATGGTGGGGACGATGGCGTCGACCAACCCCCGGTCGCGGGCCGCTTCCGGGCCGATTGCGCCCGCCACGCCGTCGACGCGGCCGATGCGGGTGCGGGGCGCCATGGCCGCGGTCGAGGCGGCCGTCAGCAGGCGGGCCGCCCCCCCGTAGGCCCGGGCGCCCGTCGGCCCGATCCACACGGCCACCGGAATCGGCGAGTGGGCGACGCGAAAGACCAGCTCATCGAGCTCCTGGCGCCCCACCAGGGCCCCCGGGCTGTCCATCTGGAGGATGACCACCTCGGCGTCGGAGGACTGGGCCGACGCGCAGCGACCGGGCCACGAAGTCGGCCACGATGGGGTCGATCCGCCCCTTGACCTCGATGATGTGGATGGGCCGGGCGTCGGGCTCGGACTGGGTTCCGGAAGCTGCGCCGAGCGCCGCGCCGACGAGGCCGGCGGAGGCCAGCACGGTGAGCACGAGGGCGGCAAGTAGTCTGCGGATGGGGTGGATGCTCGCGAGTTCTGCACTCAGTCGCGAGTCGTCATCGTCGCCGGGAAGGGGGGCGTCGGCAAGACGACGGTATCGGCCGCGCTGGCCCGGATGGCCGCGTCCGTCGGAATGTCGGTGCTGGTGGTCGAGATGGAGGGCAAGAGCGGCCTCGCCACCGCCTTCGGGTCCCACGAGATGCTCGGCTACGGCGAGCGCCTGCTCGCCCCCAACATCAAGGCCCGGTCCATCACCGCCGACGAGGCCCTCCTCGAGTACCTCGACGAGCACGCGCTGGCCAAGATGGCCCGCAAGCTGGCGACGAGCGGCCTGATCGACGTGGTGTCGACGGCGGCCCCGGGCATCAAGGACATCCTGGTCCTGGGCAAGGTCAAGCAGCTGGAAGTAGGGCGGGCGGCCGACCTCATCATCCTCGACGCACCCGCCGCCGGTCACGCCATCAGCTTCCTGCTGAGCGCCCGCAGCCTGGCCGACGCCGTGCGCAGCGGGGTCGTGAAGGCGCAGGCCGAGGGGGTGCTCGACATGCTCACCAGCCCCCACCGGTGCCGGGTGCTGCTCGTCACCATCCCCGAGGAGACGCCGGTGAACGAGGTCGTGGAGACGGCAGAAGCCCTGCGCACCAAGGTGGGCGTGGCCCTCGGGCCGGTGGTGGTGAACGGCCTCTACCCCGTGCTCGACGGGCTGGAGGCCGACCCCGAGAAGGTGGCCGGCGCCCAGGGACTCACCCTCTTCGACGGGGAGGCCGACGTCCTGCGCACCGCGGCCACCTTCCGCCAGCGCCGCCAGGAGCTCCAGTCGGAGCAGATGGCCCGGCTGGCGGAGACCCTCCCGGTGCCCCAGCTGGTCCTGCCCAACATCTTCGCCGTCGACCTGGGCATCGACGACGTCGACACGCTGGCCGCCGCCCTGAAAGCGGGGGTGGAGCAGTTGCCGGCACCGCCGCCACCGGGTGCCAACCGGGTGCTCCGGGGGCCGGGCCTGTGAGCGCGCAGCCGGGTGGCGGGCTGAGCGACCTGGTCACGTCCCGCTCGGTGCTGGTGTGCTGCGGCCCCGGTGGGGTGGGCAAGACCACCGTGGCCGGGGTCCTGGCCCTGGAGGGCGCCCGCCAGGGACGGCGGGCGGTGGTGCTCACCGTCGACCCGGCCAAGCGCCTGGCCGACGCCCTCGGGCTCAGCCACCTGCCCAACTGGCCCCACCGGGTCAAGGGGCCATGGCCGGGGGAGCTGTGGGCCCTCATGCTCGACACCCGCGGCACCTTCGACGCCCTGGTCACCAAGTACTCCCGCACCCAGTCCCAGGCCCAGGCGATCCTCGCCAACCGCTTCTACAAGAACATGGCGGAAGGGCTGTCCGGCATCCAGGAGTACATGGCCATCGAGAAGCTGTTCGAGCTCCACGACGAGCAGCGCTTCGACCTCATCGTGGTGGACACCCCTCCCACCCGCAACGCCCTCGACTTCCTCGACGCCCCCCGCCGGCTCACCAACTTCATCGACAACCGCTTCTACAAGTTCCTGATGACGCCCGCCCGCTCCGGCCTGAAGGCGGTGAACATCGCCACCGCGGTGGTGCTGCGGACGATCTCCAAGGTGGTGGGCTCCGAGGTGGTCTCCGACGCGGTGACGTTCTTCCAGGCCTTCGAGGGGATGGAGGAGGGTTTCCGCGAACGGGCCGTTCGGATGCGGAAGCTCCTACGGGACTCGGGCACCGCGTTCGTCCTGGTGGCCTCGCCTCGGCGCGACGCGGTGCGCGAGGTCGGGTTCTTCGCCGAGAAGCTGCGCGAGGGGGGCATGCCGGTGAAAGGGCTGGTGGTGAACCGCACCCATCCCCGGTTCGGGACGGGTCTGGCCGAGGCCGACCGGGAGCGGGCCCGCACCCTGGCCGGCACCCCGTTGGGCCCCCTCTACGAGAACCTGGCCGACTTCTCCCAGATGGCCGGGGCCGAGGAGGCCCACATCGCCTCGCTCATGAAGAAGGTGGGGGCGCCGTCGGCGGCCATGGTGCCGGAACTGTCGTCCGACGTCCACGACCTCGACGGCATGGCCCAGATCGCCCGGTACCTGTTCGCCCCCGACGCCGAACCCGTGCCGCAGGCGGCGGGGTGACTTTTGGGGGTTCGGATCCGTCGCAGGACCGTGATCGGCCGGCGGCGAGGCCGTTTCACGACCCTTCCGATGCCCCGAACGCAGTCGCCGCCGATTCGGATCCGTCGCAGGGCCGTGATCGAGCGGCGGTCGTGAGGCCGTCTTCACGTCCCTTCCGTGCACCGAACGCAGGCCGCCGCCAGTTCGGATCCGTCGCAGGGCCGTGATCGGGCGGCGGTCGTGAGGCCGTTTCACGTCCTTCCGTGCATGACTGAGGTCGCCGCCGGTTCGGATCCGTCGCAGGGCCGTGATCGGGCGGCGTGAGGCCGTTTCCACGTCCTTTCCGATACATCAAACGCAGGCCGCCGCCGCCATCCCCTGACCTGTGGCGGTCAGCCGGCTACCGGACGTCCTTGCGCCGTCCGGCGGCGCTCGTCGGCGCTGCCGTCGTCCTTGTCCTCGGTGAGGGACTTGGCCGCCTCGGCGAGGGTGTCGGTGACCGTGACGATGCGGTCGAAGCCGGTGGTGTGCAGGAGGCGGACCAGCGTGGGCCGGTTGCAGCAGACGGCGACGTCGCCCCCCACCTCCCGGGCCCGGCGGATGCCGCCGATGAGGGCTCCCAGCCCGGCGGAGTCGACGAACGGCACGTCGGACATGTCGATGAGGAGTTTCGGCCTCGACGCCAGCTCGCCCAGGGCTTCCCTGAACTGACCGACGGTGTAGGCATCCAACTCCCCAACGGGGCGACAGATCGTGTATTCGTCGCGCTCGTCGAGGTCGATGCGGAGCACGACACCTCCTGGCGTAGCCGGGTGTGACACGAGGGATGCTACCCAAGCACTGCCCCGGCTACCCTGCGGCCCCATGGCCGAGGTGCTGATCGTGACCGACTCCCCGAAGGTGCGGTCCGAGGTGGAGAGCGTCCTCTTCGACCCCACGACCACCATCCGGGAGCTCGTCCGGGGCAAGGACGTGCGGGCGGCGATGGCCGACAAGACCCCCGACCTGGTCGTCCTCGACCAGCAGGTCGGCAAGATGGGCGCCATGGCCATCTGCATGGATCTCCGCCTAGAGGAGAGCGGCGGCCGCATGCCCCACGTGCCGGTTTTGATTTTGCTGGACCGCCGGGCCGACGTCTTCCTCGCCCGCCGGGCCGGTGCCGACGGCTGGGTGGTCAAGCCCCTCGACTCGATCCGCCTCGGCCGGGCCGTCCAGACCGTCCTCGACGGCGGCATCTACCAGGACGAGGCCTACCGCCCCATAACCGTGTCGCCCGTTCCGAGTCGAACGGCGGACCCCGTCGGGTAGCATCGCTCCAACGGGAAGTGGCGCAGCTTGGTAGCGCGCAGCGTTCGGGACGCTGAGGCCGCGGGTTCAAGTCCCGCCTTCCCGACCAGTGTGGTGGCCGACCGAAGGCGACACGACGCGCTTCGACCCCAACGACTGCGTATCGTCCACGCCCGGGTATCGGGGACAGAGCGGCGACGTCACGCCGTGGGCGACGGAACCCCGGATAGGCCGATGCCACGGGCCTGTGGGGAGCCGTATGCGGGGGAACTCGCACGTCCGGTTCGGGGAGCGGGCCGAGGGCCGACGACAGATCGGCCGAGGGCCGGCACTGCGCCTCCCCCCGACTTTGACCGTACCCGAGGAAGCCTGAGAATGGCGACGGCGGTCGTCGTTGACACGATGATCGCCAGCGCTTGGCTCGGTCCTCGGGCCTCCGAGCGAAAGGCGAGGTCGCAGGCCCTGCTTGAACGGTCAGCCTGGGTTCTTCCGTTCACGGTCGTCGCCGAGATGCGCTTCCGCGCCGAGGTCGCTCGCAGGAGGCGACGGAGCCCGAACCCGAGTGAGCATCGAATCCCGACTGGCAGCGCACCGGCGACCGGTTCAGCCGTTTGCCACCGACACGATAACGAACGCCCTGCTGTGACATCCCGTCCTGTGGGACGCTCCTCGCAGTCAACTGGAAGGAGTCGATCGTGGTCCGTCGATTCATCTCCGTCCACGGCGAACGCGCCGAGCCGGCCTACGCCGCCGATCTGAAGGTCGCCCTCGACACGATCGTCGACGAGATGCAGGTTCCGTGCGCCGTCGTCTTGATCCGGTCGGAGTCCAAGGGCGATTGGTCGGGGCTCTGCGGCACGCGCCGCCTCGACGCCGACGACCCGGTGACGATCGACGACCACTTCCGGGTGGGCTCCAACACCAAGACGATGACCGGCACGGTCGTGCTCCAACTCGTGGAGGAGGGCGATGTCGATCTTCACGATCCGGTCTCGAAGTACCGACCCGAGGTACCCGACGGCGACAACATCACCCTGGCCATGCTGCTGGAGATGCGGAGCGGGCTCTACAACTTCAGCGCCGACGAGGGCTTCAACGCCCGCCTCGACGACGAACCGAACCATGCGTGGCACCCGTCGGAGCTGTTGGCGATCGCCTTCGCCCACCAGCCGACCTTCGATCCCGGGGCCGACTTCGAGTATTCGAACACGAACACGGTCCTCCTCGGGCTCATCATCGAACAGCGGACGAAGCTGTCCCTGAAGGAAGCGTTCCAGCAGCGGATCTTCGACCGGTTGCAGCTGCACCACACCTTCTTCCCCGCGGCCGACGACGTGAGCATCCCGGCGCCGCATCCTCGGGGTTACATGTTCGGGACCAACGTGAGCACGCTCGAGGACCCCGCCCTCCCAGCCTTGGAGCAGGCGGCGGCCGCCGACGGCACGCTGTTGCCGAACGACCACACCGACAGCAACCCATCGTGGACGTGGGCTGCCGGCGGGGCCATCTCCACCGCCGACGACCTGGGTCGGTACGTCGAGGCGCTGGTGGACGGCGGCCTCCTCGGCCCTCGGCTGCAGGCGAGCAGGCTGGCCAGCATCAAGCCGGCCGGCAGCGACCCGGCAAGCGCCGGCTACGGCTACGGGATCGCCAAGTTCGGCCCCATGATCGGCCACGACGGCCAGCTGCCGGGATTCAACTCGTTCATGGCCCGCGATCCCGACGAGCGCAACACCGTGATCGTCCTCACCTCCCTTTTCGCCGGCGCCAACGGCCAACAGCCAGCCAACGAGTTGGCCAGGGCGATCATCGCGGCCCTCTACCAGGAGCCGCCGCCTTCAGACGGTCTTCCGTAGGCGCCGCCGGGGCGGTCATTTTCGCCAACTGCGCGGTGCAGTCGAGCTCAAAGCGGGCCGCCACCGGCTGCACTATTCGGTGATCACCCGTGCCGAACTGTTCGCCGGCCTGGCGGGGACCGACGTGGCGGCCCGATTGCTCGCACCGCTCCGGGAGGTCCCGTCGACCGGGGGATCGCGGGCGGGCCGGGCGAATCCGGCGCGAGAGCGCCCTGCGGATGCCCGACGCCCTGATTCCAGCGACCGCCCTGGAACGCGACCTGACTCTGGCGACCCGCAACAGGAAGGACTTCGGGCCCGTGAGGGGCCTTCGAATTCGTGCCCTGAGCTGATGCGACCGACAAGCCGGACGTCCTGTCCGCGGCGGAACATGTCGCACGGGTTGAGCGACGTCCGGCTCCCGGGCGATCCACGATGTCAGCCGCTATTTTCTGCCCCATGGCGGATGAGGACCCGGGCGAGCAGAAGCCGCAGGTCCGGAACTGGGCCGGGATCGGGGCGGTCGGGGGCTTCCTCAGCGGGGTGGCCGCGATCATGGGGGTGGTCGTGGTTCTCCTGAACCGTGACAGCACACCCCTGGTCGTCTATCCGTCCCCGGGCATCACGACGAGCACCGTCGCGGGCAGCCCGTCGACGACGGCAGCCGCCGGCGACCCAACCATGTTCGACGTCCTCGGAATGGAGCGGCCGGCGGCCGTACGGCTGCTCGAGGGCGAGGGGTGGACCGTGAACGTCCAGCCCGCCCTGGTGCGGGACCAGCCCCGATACACGGTCGTGGCCGCCCGTCCATCCGGTTCCGAGGTGCGGCTCTACGTGGCCGACGTGCCCTTCTGCGAGACGGCCGGCGCCGAGTTCGAGTACTGCCACGGCCGGCCGATAGCCCAGTACCAGGCATCGACGGGGAGGCCGGTCCGCGTCGGCCAGACGCTCACGCTCACCGACCGGACGTTCGGCCCGGTCGAGAGGCGTCGCTGGCGATGGAACCAAGATCAGGCCAGTGGCTACTTCGAGCTCGAGGAGGCCGAGCTGAGGTTCGTGGTCGCCGGCGAGCCGGGGCCGTCACTCACCGTCACGCTGGAGGTGAGCAACGCGATCGGTCGCGACGAGATCACGTTCGGCTGGGAGGTCATCGCCTGACGGCGCCACGAACCTGACGGCCCCACGAACCTGACGGCCCCATGAACCTGACGGCGACGAGCGGGCTCGGGACGAGGCAGAGTTGGAGATGGCTGTCCACGTCCTGACGCTGGTGTGCCCCGACCGGCCGGGGATCGTCGCCAGCATCTCCCAGGGGCTGGTGGAGCTGGACGCCAACATCCTGGAGAACGCCCAGTTCGGCGACCAGCCGACGGGGATGTTCTGCATGCGGACCCGGTTCGAGACGCCGGTCGACGACGCCGGCCAGATCGAAGAGGCCCTCGGGCCCCGGTCGTCGGCGCTGGGCGCCACCGTCCGGGTGCGCCGGGAGGACCAGCGCATGCGGGTGCTCGTCCTGGTGTCGAAGTACGACCACTGCCTGGTCGACCTCCTCTACCGCTGGCGGGCGGGGGAGATCGCGATCGACATCCCCCTGGTGGTGTCCAACCATCCCGACCTGCGGGACGTGGTGGCCGGCTACGGCATCGCCTTCGAGCACCTGCCGGTGACGCCTGACACCAAGGCCGAGTCCGACGCCCGCCTCCTCGAGCTGGTGGCCAAGAACGATGTCGACCTGGTGGTGCTGGCCCGCTACATGCAGGTCCTGTCGCCGGACGTGTGCCGGGAGCTCGCCGGCCGGGCCATCAACATCCACCACTCGTTCCTGCCCGGGTTCAAGGGGGCCAAGCCCTACCATCAGGCCTGGCAGCGGGGGGTGAAGCTCATCGGCGCCACCGCCCACTACGTGACGGCGGACCTCGACGAGGGCCCGATCATCGACCAGGACGTGGCCCGGGTGTCGCACGCCCAGCCTCCCGAGCAGATGCTCATCATCGGCCGCGACCTCGAGCGCCTGGTGCTGTCACGGGCGGTGAAGGCCCACGCCGAGGGACGGGTGTTCCTCCTCGGGCGCCGGACGGTGGTGTTCTCCTGAGCCGCCGGGCGGCCGGGCACGTACCCTGGCGCGCGGTGGACGTCGAAGGGCGGGCCGAGAGTGCATCGTGAGTGGTCGATCTGGGTCGGCTTCATGGTCGTCGTGGTCGCCGCCGTGATCTTCGTCGTCGGCCGTGACGACGACGACCCGGGGAGTCGATCCCAGCTCTCGGCGGGGACGAGCGTGCCGACGACGACGATCTTCGCCCCGGCCACCACGGTGACCACGGTGCCCCCGACCACGACGTCGTCGTCCCCGTCGACCACCGAACCGTCCGACGACACCGCCACTCCCACGACCAGGCGGACCACCACGGCGACCACCGAGGATGGCACGACGGCCCCCAACACAGCGCCGACGACGCCGACGACGCCGACCACGGTGAGCGCGCCGACCACGGCACCGACCACCCCGCCGCCCCGGATCCAGTTCGGGCCCGGCACGTACCGGATCGGCATCGACCTGCCGGCCGGCACCTACCGCACCGACGGCGGCCCGTCGTGCTTCTGGGCCCGCCTGTCGTCGTTCACCGGGACATCCGACTCGGTCATCGCCGGCGAGCAGACCGGGGGTTCGCCGGCCACCGTCACCGTCCAACCCACCGACGCCGGCTTCAGCACGGAAGGGTGTGCGGTGTGGCTGTCGGTGTAGCGCCGGGAGGCCTGCAGGAGACGCTCGGGCACCTCGGGAGGGCGGTCCGCCGGGTGCTGCTCGGCGACTGGCTCACGCTCCTGGCGCTGCTCGGCCTGGCCTGGGTCGTCGTGGCCCCCGAGCTGGCGACGGCGCTGCCCTACGGCGAACGGCCGGAGCCCAACGCCTCCCAGCTGGCTCTCACCGCCTCGGGCCTGGTCCTGCTCACCGGCCTCTACCTGTGGGTGTCCGCCTTCCGGCTCGGCGACCGGGGCCGGTGGCTGGCACTGGCCTGGGCCTACAGCTCGGTGATCGTCGTGATCAAGTTCATCCTGTCGCCTGCGGCGTACCGCAACACGCCGACCGCGACCCTCGGCGAGTTCGTGTGGGTGGGACTGGTGGCCATGGCGTTCTACGTCGATCGGGCTGGTGATCGTCTTCACCATGGCCCGGCGACACCGCCCCCCCGCCGCCCCGTCGTGGACCTGGGGGTCGAAGCTGGCGGTGGTCGCGGTGCTCATCGTCCTCGCCGTAGCCGCCCGGTGGGTGGCGGCGGTCGTGCTCGGGGCCGGCGCCGAGGACTACTTCCGGCACGTGTACCGGGGCGCGGGGCTGCTGCTTCCGCTGCTGGTGGGGTCGACCGCCCTCCTGGCGGTGGAGGCCTTCGACCGGGCTCCCGACGCCGGGCGCGCCCTCCAGGACGGGGCCGCCCTCGTCCTGATCTACCACGGGCTGTGGGTGGTCTCCATGGTCCTGATGTTCGACTGATCCGGAAGGGGTACCGCCCTCGTGAACCAGCGTCCGCCCGTCTACGACCCCAACTCCCGAAGGCCGATGAACCTGATCGGCAAGATCGTCATCGGTGTTTGCCTCGCCTTCGGATTGGTGTTCGTGGCCTTGACGATCCTCATGGCGATCGCCCTCAACAGCATCGGCAGCAACAAGTGAGCCGCCCGATCACTGATCACGGAGTCACCCGTAGGCCGGTCGACGGGCGCCGGATGAGTGTCGGTAGGGAGGCCCGGTTGCTGGTGATGATGGTCCGGCCGCCGGTGGTGGCGGCCCTGTTCGGCTTCGCCGGCCTCGGGATGGCCCAGGCCGGCGGCCGGGACCCCTCGCAGGAGGGACTGGTGCTGGTCGCGGTGCTCGTCATCGTGTGCGCTTGGTTCGTCAACGCCACGGTGCTCAACGACCTTGCCGACGAGGACATCGACCGGGTGAACCTGCCCGATGCCCGGGGCCGCCCCCTCGTGTCGGGCGACGCCACCCGCCGAGAGTTGGGGGCTCTGGGAGCGGTCTGCGGTCTCGTCGCCCTGGTGGTGGCCTGGGCCCTCGACTGGAGGGTCGGCGTGGTGGTCTCCGTCGGCCTGATCCTCAACGCGGCCTACTCGGTCCGCCCGGTGCGGCTGAGCGACCGGGGCGTGGTGGCGTCGCTGCTCCTGCCGGCCGGCTACGTCTGCCTGCCGTACCTGGCGGGCACGCTCGCCGTCGACCCAGTCCTCGACCGGCAGGGCGTCGTCCTGCTGGCCGGGCTCTACGTGGTCTTCATCGGCCGCATCCTGCTCAAGGACTTCCGCGACGTGGAGGGCGACGCCATGTACGGCAAGCGGACCTTCCTGCTCCGCCACGGCCGGCGGGCCACCTGCCGCCTGAGCGCCGGCTGCTGGATCGCCGGCAGCGCCACCCTCCTGCTCCTGGTGCCGGCGTGGTCGCTGCTGGTCGGCCTGTTCACCGCCTACCTGGGGGCCGCCCTCTACGGCCTGCGCCTGCTCGAGAAGGCCGACGGCCGGGTGGCGGAGCAGGTCCTGGTGGCCGCGGTCGCCCGGATGGGCACCGCCATGGTCGTCACCCTCATGGCCCATTTCGCGCTGGCGGAGAAGGGTTGGTCGTCGGCCGGCGAGGGGGCGATCCTGCTGGCCATCGCCGCGTTCTTCGTGTCCGCGTATCTCGCCACCCTCCGCGACCGGGACCGGGTCGTCGCCATCCGGCCCTATTAGGGCCGTCAACCGGTGCGGGAGGCGGCCGCGTTCGTCGTCTCGGCGGCGGTGTTCGTCGGCATCCTCACCGCGGCCGAGGCCGCCACCCGCCGGTGGGGGATCGACGGCGAGCTGTCCCGCAAGATGGTGCACGTCTCGTCGGGCGTGGCCGCCGCCTGCCTGCCCCTGGTCATGTCGTTCCGGACGGTGGTGGCGCTGTCCCTGGCCTTCGTCCCCTTCATGGTCGTGGCCCGCCGCATCGACCTGTTCCCCGCCGTCCACCGGGTGGAGCGGACCACCCTCGGCGAGGTGTGGTTCCCCCTCGGCGTGGCCCTGGCCGCCGCCCTCGTCCCCCACCGGGCGGCATTCGTGTTCGGCGTGCTGGTGATGGGCCTGAGCGACGCCTTGGCCAGCCTGGCCGGACGGCGCTGGGGCCGGCGGGGCTACCGCGCCCTCGGCGCCACCAAGACCTGGCTGGGCAGCGCCGTGTTCTTCGGGACGACGGTCGTGCTGGGGCTGATCGCAACCGGCGGCCAGGCCGTCGGTGGAGTGCTGGCCGCGGCCGCCGTCCTCACCGTGGTGGAGGGCCTCCTGGGCGGGGGGACGGACAACGTGGCGCTGCCGGTGACCGCCGCCGCCCTCCTACGACTTGTCGCCTGACCCGTCGCCCGACCCGTCCCCCGGCCCGTCTTCCTAGCCGGCTCGGACGCCGGCGCCGGCTCGGAACGGCCGCCGAGGTGCTTGGCCAGGAACTGCTCGGCGGCGGCGAAGAACTTGAGCCGGTTCTCGGGCTTGGCGAAGCCGTGCCCCTCGTCGGGGAAGAGCATGTACTCGTGGTCGATGCCGTGCTTGGTGAGGGCGGCGACGATCTGCTCCGCCTCGGCCTGCTTCACCCGGGGGTCGTTGGCGCCCTGGGCGATGAGCAGGGGGATGCGGATGTCGTCGGCCTTCGACAGCGGCGAGCGCTCCCACATGAACTCGGGCTCGGTCTCGGGGTTGCCCACCCGGGTGTGGAACTGGGCGATCATCGGTGCCCAGTAGGGCGGGATCGACTCGATGAGCGTCTTCAGGTTCGACGGGCCCACGATGTCGACCGCGCAGGCGAACACGTCGGGCGTGAAGGCAGCCCCCACCAGCGCCGCGTAGCCGCCGTAGGACCCTCCGAAGATGGCGATGCGGTCCTTGTCGGCGTAGCCCAGCCCGACCACGTGGTCGACCGCGTCGAGGAGGTCGTCGTGCATCTTGGCGCCCCACTCCCGGTCGCCGGCGCTGACGAACTGCTTGCCGTAGCCGGTGGATCCCCGGAAGTTGACCTGCACGCACAGGTAGCCCCGGTTGGCCAGCCACTGGGCCTGGGGATCGAGGCCCCACGTGTCGCGGGCCCACGGTCCCCCGTGGACGAGGAGCACGGTGGGCAGGTTGGCGTGGGGCAGCCCCAGCGGGAAGTGCAGGTAGCCGTGGATCTGGAGTCCGTCACGGGACCCGAACTCGATGGGTTCGTTGAACGTCAGCTCGTACTTCTTGAGATCGGGCTTGTGGTCGAACAGGAACCTGGCGTGCTGGGTGCGGCGGTCGAAGGAGTAGTAGCTCACGGGGCCGTTGTCGTTGGTGTAGGCGGCCAGCCACACCCGGTCGGAGTCGTCGGCGCCGATGAGGTCCATGTCGCCCTCGCCGAGCGACTGGAGGATGGCCAGCTCGATCATGACGTTGGGGTCGAGCACCTGGTACTCCAGCCGGTCCTTGGTGAACGTCACGTACTCCGGGGTCTTCGTGTCGGGGTTGAGGTGCACGCCCGAGACGTCGTAGGTGGGGTCGCCCGTCACCAGTCGCTGCACGCCGTTGGCGCAGTTGAGCAGCACCAGGTGCCCGGTGTTGAAGCCCTTGGACGAGACCGCCCACAGGCCCTTCCCGTCGAGGGTGAACTCGAGCGGGGTGGTGGTGAGGGCGTCCTCCTGGTCGATCTCCAGGATCGGCCGCCATTCCGAGTCCTCGTCGTCGCGCACCATGACGACCATGCCGCCGTCGGCGGTGGGGGCCAGCCCACCCCGTACCCGGAACTGGCTGTCGGCCAGGAAGCCGATGAACCCCGGGTTCTCCACGATCTTGGTGAGCTCGCCGGTGGGCAGGTGGAGGCGGTAGACGTCGTGGAGCTCGGGGTTGTCCTTGTTGATCCCAACGAGGACGTCGTCGGGAAAGTGCTTGTCGACGTGCTCCACCCGGGCCTGGACGCCCTCGAAGGGGGTGAGGTCGCGGGTCTCGCCGCTGGTGAGGTCGACGGCGTACAGGCGCCAGTTCTCGTCGCCGCCGTTGTCCTGCTCGTAGAGGATGTGCTGGTTGTCGTGGGCCCAGAAGTAGGAGCGGATCCCTCGGTCGCGATCGGCGGTGACGGGTGCGCCGACGCCACCGGCGATGGGGCTCACCCAGACGTTGAGCACGCCCTCGTCGGGGGCGATCCAGGCCAGGCGGGCGGCGTCGGGTGAGATGCGGGGGCTCACCCGCTCGGGGTTGCCGAACAACACCTCGCGGGGGATGAGGGGGACGGGCGGATGCGATTCGGTCATGCCGGTCATGCCCCCCAGGATTACAGACCCACGAAAGAACTCGGGACGCAGGCCTACGCGGTGCCCGCCCGGTCGCTCGTGATCCTCGGAGCCGGGCCCGCTGGCTGCGCGCCGAGCCAGGTGTACGCGCCTGGTTCGGCCAGGAGCTCACCCTGGTCGACGACTTCGACGGGCTGGTGCCCCGGGAGGAGCCGCATCGTCACGAAGGACCCGTTCGATGATGCCCTCGGCGAGCTCGCGCCGGTCCCGAGCCAGGACGGTCGAGGCCAGACGCTCGCGAAGCGTCGCGGGGTCGACCAGCTGATTCCGGACGAGGGCCTCGCAGTAGGCGACGTCGGTGGACCGGGCGGCTGCCAACTTCGCCACCCACAAGTCGTGGACCTCGAGGCACATGGCCGTCACGCCGCCCGTGTTGGGGCTGGTGAACGCCACCAGCCGATCCCGCCAGCCCTGAGGAAGGACGGCCGTCGTCTCGGAGACGCCTTGGGCGTAGTAGCCGAAGCTGTCCTCGAAGATCGATTCCTCACCGATGGAGCCGTCGAGCAGATCCGCCTTGTGGCCCCCGGAGTCGTCGAAGAAGGCGATATCGACCTCCCTCGAAAGCGTGATCTCCGACGGCAGGTCGTCCTCGGAAAAGGAGCCGAGGATCGATTGGCTGCCGATCACCAGGACCCGGTCGTCTCCGACGATGGAACCCGCGGCCCGGACCAGGTGCTCAAACGCCTCGCGATTCATCCTCCCCCTTCGTGAACGAGCGATACACGGCCCATCGCTGGCGCGGGGTCAGCAGGCCGGGGAAGGGAGCGGTTTGCCGGAGCTGGCTGGCGTAGGTGCTGGTCGAGCACAGTGCGGTGAGCAGCGATTCGAGGGGGCCGTCGAGTAGCCCGTCCCACGCATTCCACCAGGCCTCGGCGCTCCCCCGGCTGTCGCGGTGCCGCTTCTTGTCGAGGCTCGCCCGTCCGAGAGCGAGTGCACCCTCCGGGTCCTCCTGAATGCGCGCCGCAACCGCTCGGTGCAGCCAGAGGCTGCGCCGCTCCTCGCGACTGAGGCTTTCGGCGGGTCGTTCCGCGTGCTCGGCATCGGTTGGCGTCGTGAAGCGGACGGACAGCGTCGCATCCATCGCGGTCGCCAGCCGCACCAGGGTGGGAAGGCTGGGCGACTTTCGCCCTCCCTCGTACGAGGCCACGGCCGCCTGCGACGTGCCGGCCCGTTCGGCCACTTCCGCCTGCGTGAGGCCGGCGGTACGTCGGGCGGCCCGGACCGCGCCGGCAATGTCCATACCTCAATATACCCGGGTGGATATACGACCGAAGGGCCCCTCGACCGGGATTCCGGTGGAGGGGCCCTTCGTGAAACGTGCGCTGATTTGGTGGTCGGACTCGGTTGGCGTCCTAGCCGAGGCCGAGGTACCAGGAGCATGCCGGCCACTGGCTCCAGCCGTAGAGGGCCTGGAGCTCGGCCGCGGCCTGGTCCTGGACGCCGGGGGAGGCTTCGTGCGGATACCCGCCGTAGCCCAGGCCCTGCCACGTCGACAGGGCGAACTGGTAGGCGCCGTAGTACCCGTTGCCGGTGTTGATGCCGTAGTCGCCGCCGGACTCGCAGTCCCGCAGGGCGGCCCAGACGTCCCAACCGCCGTCGTCGGCCGGGGGGGCCTCCTCATAGGCCGGCTCCGCGACCACGACCTCCTCGGTGGGAGCCTCGACGGGCAGGTTTTCGTCGAACGCCTCGAATGCCTCAGCCTCGCTGCTGATCAGGGTCTCCGCGACCGGCGCGACGAGCGCCTGGGCGGCCAGCGGGGCGAGCGACGCCGCCTGGACCTGGTCGAGGCAGGCCTGGAGCAGCCCGGCGTCGAGCATCCCGTCGGAGCCGCTGGACGTGGTGGCGCAGTCGGAGACTGCGGCGGTGTTGCCTGTGGCGGCCGCGGCCGGCGACGCGCCCAGGAGGACGAATCCTCCGAGGACGGTGGCACAGGTCGCGGCGAAGGCTGTGGATCGTCGGTGGTGCGTGCGCATTCGTGCGCCTCCTTGAGGAAGCCCCTTTGGGCGTCAGGTGTGGCTTCGGCAATGCGGGTGGTCGTCTTTAAATGCATTCGGCTCGCGAACCGGGTGATGCATTGGTTCGGGACAATGTGTCCGTACGAGGTGCAGACGCGTGAACCCTCAGTGATGTCAGCGGGCGGGCCCTCCTCGGGTCGCGATCGGGGTCGTCCGGGCACCGGGGTCGTCGCCACGCCACAAGGTCCAGAGCGGGGACGGCCGGCACTCACGAGGGAGACCGTGTGGGAAAAGTTGTACCACAGGCACGGGGATACCACTGACCGCCCGGTTGTAACCGCGGTCGGTGAGATCGTCGGCGACCGTTGTCCTGGTGAACTAATTCACAAGGATGAACCGCCACGGAAACGGCAGTACCCAGCGGTCGCCCGCCAGGCGGACTAGGCCCCGAGCTCCTCGGTGAGGGCGAGCCAGCGGTCCTCGGCGGCGGCCAGCGCGACCTCGGCGTCGGCCAGGGCGTGGGCCGCGGTGGTCAGGGCGGAGTGGTCGCCGGCGGCGGCCGACAGGTCGGACTCGAGCCGGCTCCGCCGTTCGCCGGCCTCGGCCATGTCCCGCTCGGCGACGGCCACCAGGCGCCGGAGGGTGCTCGCCGATCGCTGCCTGGGGGGCACCGGCGGCTTGGGGGACGGGGGAGTCGCCCCGCCCGCCGCCCCTCGAGGCGGGGACGGGGTCGGGGACGTGGACGGGGCCCGGGACGGGCCTCCTTCGCGCCGCCGGCGCCGGTCGGCCTCGTACTCGGCGTACCCGCCCGGGGCGAGCCGGGCCCCGCCCACCCCGTCGAGCACGAGGACGTCCTCCACCGTCCGCTCGAGGAGGGCCCGGTCGTGGCTGACGACGACCAGCGACCCGGGCCACCCCTCGAGGTAGTCCTCCAGGGCCCGCAGGGTGTCGAGGTCGAGGTCGTTGGTGGGCTCGTCGAGGAGCAGGACGTTGGGCAGGCGGGCCAGCACGAGGAGCAGCTGGAGGCGCCGGCGCTCGCCGCCCGACAGGGTGCCGATCGGCGCCCACTGGGCGTCGGCGTCGAACAGGAACCGCTCCATCAGCCGGTTCTGCTCCCAGGTCGGCTGGCCGTTGGACCCCGCCACCGCCTCCCGCACCCGCTGGGCCAGGTCGAGATCGCCGCCGACCTGGTCGTAGTACCCGATCCGGACCGTGGGGGCGGTCGCCACCCGGCCCGCGACCGGCTGGCGGCGGCCGGCCACGACGTCGAGGAGGGTCGACTTCCCCGACCCGTTCGCGCCCACGATCCCGAGCCGCCCGCCCGGTTCCAGCTCCAGGTCGAGGTCCCGGAACAGCCACGGCGGGGCCCCGTCGCCGTCGCCGTCCCCCGCCTCACCGAAGTGGTGGCCCACGCCGTGGAGGTCGACGACCTTGTCGCCCAGGCGGGGCGTGGTGCCGCCCCGCCCGGCGGCTCCCAGCTCGACGTTCCCGTCCGCCACCGGACCCCGGCCCTCCACGATGGCGGTGGCCGACGCGATGCGGGCCTTCGGCTTGCGGGTGCGGGCCGGCGCTCCCCGCCGCAGCCACTCCAGCTCGGTGCGGGCCAGGTTGCGGCGGACGGCGTCGGCGGCGACCTCGCGCTCGCTTCGCTCGCTGCGGGCCGCCAGGTAGCTGGCGTAGCCGCCGGCGTGGACGTAGCCCGAGCCCCGGTCGAGCTCGAGGATGCGGGTGGTGAGCCGGTCGAGGACGTGGCGGTCGTGGGTGACCAGGACCAGGCCCCCTCCGTAGCCCGCCAGGCGGTCCTCCAGCCAGGCGATGGCGTCGATGTCGAGGTGGTTGGTGGGCTCGTCCAGCACCAGGAGGTCGACCTCCTCGAGCAGGGCCCGGGCCAGCGCCACCCGCTTGGCCTGGCCGCCCGAGAGGGTGGAGACGTCGACGTCGCCCAGCCCGCCCATCCCCAGCCGGTCGAGGATGGCGGCGGCCTCCCACCCGTCACCCACCGCCGCCCGCACGGTGCCCGCCGGCAGCGCCGGGTGCTGGTCGAGGAAGGCCACCCGCACCCCCCGGCCCTGCCGCACCGAACCCTCCTCGGGCTCGCCCGCGCCGGCCAGCACCCGGAGCAGGGTGGACTTGCCGGCACCGTTGCGACCGACCACGGCCAGCCTGTCGCCGGTGGACACGGTGACCGACAGGTCCTCGAACAGCGGACGGTCGGGCCGGCGGACGGTCACCCGCTCGGCGTCGACGAGGATCATCCGGTCCAGCGTAGGAGCGCCCGCCCCCTACCCTTTGACCGTGCTCGAAGCGCACGGCCTCACCATCGACCTGGGTCACCGGGTCCTCGTCCGGGACGCGTCCTTTCAGGTCGCGCCGGGCGAGAAGGTCGCGCTCGTCGGTCCCAACGGAGCCGGCAAGACCACCCTCCTGCGCACGCTGGCCGGCGAGCTCGAGCCGACCGAGGGCCGGGTCATGTTGCCCGAGGCCTACGGCTGGCTGCGCCAGGACGTGCAGGCCGCGCCCGACGACGCCCGCCGGGTCGGGCTCGACCACATCCTCGCCGGCCGCAACACGGCGGCGGTGGCCGCCGAGCTGGAGCTCGCCCTGGCCGAGATGTCGGCGCTCTCGCCCAGCGGCGGCAACGGCGACGGTAACGGCGCCGGCAACGGCGCCGGGAAGTCGAAGCCGGCCAACGCCAACGGCCTCGATCGGGCGGTGAAGCGCTACGGCGTCCTCGAGGAGCGCTTCAGCAGCCTGGGCGGCTACCAGGCCGAGTCCGAGGCCCGCCGCATCGCCGCCGGCGTGGGCCTCGACGACGACGTGCTCACCCGCCGGGTGGGCGTCCTGTCGGGTGGACAGCGCCGCCGGCTCGAGCTGGCCCGGCTGCTGTACGCCGGCGGGGAGCTGCTCATCCTCGACGAGCCCACCAACCACCTCGACATGGACGCCAAGGCGTGGGTGATGCAGTTCCTGCGCTCGTCGCGCGCCGCGGTACTCGTCGTGTCCCACGACATCGCGCTCCTCGACAACGCCATCGACCGGGTGATCGCCATCGACGGTGGGGTCCTCGACATCTACAAGGGCACCTACACCCGTTACCTCGAGCAGCGCACCGCCCGGGAGGCCCAGCGGGCGAAGGACGACCGCCTCCGCAGCCAGGAGATGGCCCGCCTCACCGCCACCGCCAGCCGCTTCCGGGGCGGCAACACGACCATGGCCCGCAAGGCCAAGGTCATCGACCGGCGGGTCGAGCGGCTGGCGGCGGAAGGTGGTGTGCCGCGGCCCCGCCGGCGCCCGTTCCCCAAGGTCAAGTGGCCCGACCCGCCCCGGGCCGGCGACGTGGTGCTGGTGGCCGAAGGCCTGGCCAAGGCCTACGGCGACACACCGGTCTTCGACGACGTGTCCTTTCTCGTCGAGCGGGGCGACACCCTGCTCATCCTGGGCCTCAACGGCGCCGGCAAGACCACCCTGCTGCGCATCCTGGCCGGCCTCCTGCCGGCGGACGCGGGCGAGATCCGCTTCGGCGCCAACGTCGGGCTGGGCTTCTACGCCCAGGAGCACGAGGACATCCGCCCCGGCGTCAGCGTCCTCGACCACATGCGGGAGCGGGCCGACATCCCCGACACCGATCTGCGTTCGGTCATCGGCCACTTCGGGCTCACCGGCGAGGCCGCCCTCCAGGATGCGGGGACGCTCTCCGGCGGGGAGAAGACCAAGCTGGCCCTGGCCCGGCTCATCGTCAGCCGGTCCAACCTGCTCATCCTCGACGAGCCCACCAACAACCTCGACACCGCCTCGCGCGAGGCTGTCCTCGGCGCCCTGCAGCGCTACGCGGGCACCATCATCGTGGTCAGCCACGACACCGAGTTCGTGCTCGGATTGGCCCCCGACCGCGTCATCGTGATGCCGGAAGGCGACGTCCTCTCGTTCGACGAGAGCGCCCTCGAACTGGTCGAACTGGCGTAGCGCGAGGGGTAGCAGAAGCCGATTTCGGAAAAGAGTCTCCCGTCCATCTATCCTGGTCGGACGAGAGAGGCCACTTCAGGCCTTCTCGCGGAGAGAGAAGAGAGTGCCGTGGCCACAGGAACAGTGAAGTTTTTCAACTCGGAGAAGGGCTACGGCTTCATCTCGCGTGAGCAGGGCGAGGACGTGTTCGTCCACTACTCGAACATCCAGGGGAGCGGCTACCGGTCGCTGCAGGAGGGCCAGGCCGTCGAGTTCGACGTGGCCCCCGGTCGGAAGGGCGAAGAGGCGCAGAACGTCCGGGCCATCTAGCACGGCTCCGAACGTCAAACCTTTCCCCGGAACCCGAACCTGAAGGAGAACCAACGTGGCGCAGCGCGCCAGCTTCGGCAAGCTTCAACGCGACAGAGACAAAAAGGCCAAGGCCGCCGCCAAGCGCGAGAAGCGCCAGGACCGGTCGTCCGGGCTGACGGACGACGCTCCCGAGGTCGCCATCCCCACCGAGGGCGAGGTCTCGGCCGCCGACCTGTTGGTGCTGGTCGAACGCCTCCACCAGGGCTTCGAGTCCGGCACCATCGACTACGAGGACTTCGAGCAGCAGAAAGCCGAGCTCTTCGCCCGCCTCCCAATCGACTGACTCGGAGGGGGGCGGGCCCCCCTCCGAACCTCCCCCCGGGGGTGGCCGCTTCGCGGCCACGGTCGGCGCCAGCCACTGGAGGCGGCCTTCGGCCGCGACCGTGGCCGGCGCAAAGGCAACGACTGCTCGCCGATCTCGATCGCTCGTCGCGCCCCTGGTCTGGGCCGCGGAGGCGATTCAAGGGCGCTACCGATGATCCGAACAGTCTCGGATCGCGGAGGCGCGCGCCAAACCTCTCTGGTCAGTCGTGGTCGTGGCCTTCGTGGCCGGGCTTGGAGGACGTCTTCTTGGCGGTGGACACGGGGGCCAGTTGGCGGCGCCAGTCGGCGAGCATCTCGGGGGTGCCGGCGATGCCGACGCCGCGGAAGTTGCAGCGGATGAACGTGCAGTTGGCCAGCACCAGGCAGCCGACGACCTCGGGCGCCTTCGGGAACCGCCACAGGATGCTGCCGAGGTCGGTGCCCGGGTGCTCCCAGCTGCAGTGGTCGAGCGTGCAACCGTGGAGGACGACGACCTGCGGGCCGAGGATCAGGCAGTCGGTGGCGGTGATGCCCTCGATCATCTGGTCCTCGCGGATCTCGAACTCGCCCAGCCGTACGGTCTGGCTCTGGTAAGTGGTCTCTGCCATTGATGCTCCTCTGGTGGATGCTGCGGGCTTCATGCGCGGCTGGTGACCACCAACCGTAGGCTGGCCGAGGTGGCTTCGTTCAAACTCGGGAGGCAGACGTGCACAGAATCGTGACGGGGGGGCGGGCCCGGAGGCTCGCCCTGGTTGCGGTGGCGGTCGTCCTCCTGGCGGCCTGTGGGGACGACGACGACGGCGACTCGGGCGGCCAGGCGACACCGACCACGGTGAACGTCCTGGCCGGACTCAACGACCAGCAGGACCCCAACGTCGTCATCACCGAGAACCTGCCTGAGGCCGTCTCGATCATCGTCGGGTCCACCGTGCGGTGGCGGTTCCCGGGGCCCGAGCCGCACTCGGTGACCTTCCTCCCCACCGGCCAGACGCCGCCGCCGCCGGGGGACGAGTCGCTTATGGCGCCCAGCACCCCGGCCGCCACCACCTACGACGGCTCGGCTCTCGCCAACTCCGGCCTGCTCCCGTCAGGCCCGGATGCCCCGCCGCCGTTCAGCCTCACCTTCCCCGTCGAGGGTGAGTTCGCGTACTTCTGCGTCATCCATTCCCAGATGACCGGCAAGGTCACGGTGGCCGGCGAGGGTGCCGTCGACACCCAGGCCGACATCAACGAGCGGGCCGACCGGGAGCTCAACATGTGGCTCGAGGAGGGCCGGGCGGCCAAGCAGAAGCTCATCGGGGCCGCCCCCAAGCAGGTCACGAACCCGGACGACTCGACCACCTGGACCTACGAGATGGGCGTCACCACCGAGCACACCGACGTCCAGGCGTTTGCGCCCGCCCAGGGGGAGGTCCGTCCCGGCGACAGCGTCACCTTCGTGAACAACACGCTGGCGCCCCACACCGCCACCTTCGCCTCGGGGGGCAACGTCCCGAGAAACCCGAGCGACCCAGGCGTCGCCGCCGCCACCGGACCGTCCCCGCTCACCTTGGCGGCCACCGGCGGACCGTTCAACTCGGGCACGCTGCCGCCCGCGGCCCCCCCGAACGCCCCGCCGTCCGAAGCCGCCCGCAGCTTCACCTTCCTGCTACCGGCGGCCGGGGAGTACGCCTACGTCTGCGTGTACCACGCGTCCAGCGCCATGGCCGCCACCATCAAGGTGGCCTGACCCGCCCCCGACCCGTCAGGCGCTGCTCCAGTTGGTGGTGCCCGACCCTTCGTAGTGACAGTCGCACTGGCACGAGAAGGCGTCGGCCGAGCCGCCCATGAAGGCCGCCCACCACTCCCTGCAGTCGGCGTGGCGGCCGGCCAGGCAGGCACCGCTGGTGGGCTTCAGGCCGACGAGGGCCACCCCCGCGCCGGCGAAGATGAGGGCGGCGAAGGCGGCCACGGTGAGGCGGCTGCGACCCTTCGCCGGGCAGTCGACGGCGGGCCGGATGAGGCCCTCGACCGGCGCCACCAGGTCCTTGGGCTCACCACCGAACAGCGGCGCCTCGCAGTCGATCGTGTCGGCGAACCGGTACGGGAGCAGCGTGTAGCCGACCGCGCCGAGGAGCAGGACGATCACCACCACGGGGACGAGTTTCTGTTGGCTGGTCACGTGCTCCCCTGAGAGATCTGCCGGTTCGGATCGATTAGGACCTGGCGAGCTCTTCTGCGATCTGGACGGCGTTGAGCGCCGCACCCTTGCGCAGGTTGTCGCCGCACAGGAACAGGGCGAGGCCGTTCTCGGCCCCTGGGTCACGGCGGATACGGCCCACGTGGGTCGGGTCGTCGCCGGCAGCAGCGAGTGGTGTGGGCACGTCGGCCAGCGTGACGCCCGCCGCCGACGCCAGTATCTGGCGGGCCAGCTCCGGGGGGAGCGGGCGGTGGAACTCGAGGTTCATCGAGAGGGAGTGACCGGTGTAGACGGGCACCCGGACACACGTGCACGAGACCACCAGTCCCGGGATCTCGAGGATCTTGCGGCTCTCGTTGCGCAGCTTCTGCTCCTCGTCGGTCTCCCCGAAGCCCATCTCCTCGGGTCCGTCGTCGACGATGCGACCGGCGAGGGGGATGACGTTGAAGGCGATGGGGGCGACGAACGCCTCCGGCTGGGGGAACGAGACCGCCGACGCCCCGCCCAGGGCGAGCTCGTTGGCCCGCCCGCCCACGTTGGCCGTCTGCTTCTCGAGCTCGGCCACACCCTTGACACCGGCGCCCGACACCGCCTGATACGTGCTGGCGACGACGCGGCGCAGGCCGGCTTCGACGTGCAGGGGCTTCAGCACCGGCATGGCGACCATGGTGGTGCAGTTGGGATTGGCCACGATGCCCTTGGGGATGTGGGTCAGGGCATGGGGGTTGACCTCGGCCACCACGAGGGGGACGTCGGGATCGGAGCGCCACGCCGACGAGTTGTCGATCACGATGGCGCCGGTTTCGGCCACCCGGGGCGCCAGTCCCCGGGACACGCTCGCGCCGGCGGAGAACAGGACGATGTCGAGGCCGCGGTAGTCGGCCGTGCCGGCTTCCTCGATGACCACCTCGCCGCCCGCCCACTCCAGGGACCGGCCGGCGGAACGGGCGCTGGCGAACAGGCGCAGCCGGTCGATCGGGAACCGGCGCTCGGCGAGGATCGTGCGCATCACGCCGCCGACCAGGCCGGTGGCCCCGACGATCCCCACGTTCATGGGCCCCATCTCCATGCCTGCCACGCTACCGGACGACGCACCCGGCTAACGGGGAGCGTTCTCCAGCTCGAAGCGGTCGTGCAGGGCGCGCACCGCCCGCTCGACGTCGGCTCCCCTCACCACGCAGCTGATCCGGATCGACGAGGTGGAGATCATCTCGATGTTCACGCCCTCGTCGGCCAGCGCCTCGAACATGGTGGCGGCCACCCCCGGGTGGGTCTTCATCCCGGCGCCGATCAGGCTGATGCGGCCGATGTCGGAGTCGGCGAACACCTCGGTGGCGCCGATCTCGACCGCCATCGCCTCGGTGACCCGCCGGGCGGCGACGAGGTCGGCCTTGGGCAGGGTGAAGGAGATGTCGGTGACCCCCCGCAGCGACACGTTCTGCTCGATCATGTCGACGTTCACCGCCTCGTCGGCGAGGGCCCGGAACAGCCGGGCCGCGATGCCGGGCTTGTCCGGCACGCCCACCACGGTGACCTTCGCCTCCGACAGGTCGTGGCTGACACCCGAGATGATCGCCTTCTCCAAGACTTCCTCCTCCTTGCGGACCCAGGTGCCCGGGGCCCAGGTGAAGCTCGATCTGACGTGCAGGGCCACGCCGTGGTTGCGGGCGAACTCGACCGACCGCAGGGCGAGGACCTTGCCCCCGGTGGCGGCCAGCTCCAGCATCTCCTCGTAGGAAACCGAAGCCAGGCGGCGGGCCTTGGGCACCACCCGGGGGTCGGCGGTGTAGACCCCGTTGACGTCGGTGTAGATCTCGCACGCATTGGCACCGAGGGCCGAGGCCAGTGCCACCGCGGTGAGATCGGACGCCCCCCGACCCATGGTGGTGATCTCCTTGTCGAGCGACACGCCCTGGAAGCCGGCGACGACCACCACGTGGCCGAGGGCCAGGCCGTCGCGCAGGCGGTCGGCCCGCACCTCGATGATCTTGGCCTTGCCGTGGGTGGAGTCGGTGATGATGCCGGCCTGGCTGCCGGTGAACGAGCTGGCGTGGACCCCCATGTCGTGGATGGCCATGCACAGCAGCGCCATCGAGATCCTCTCCCCGGCGCTGATCAGCATGTCGAGCTCGCGCAGGTGGGGCTCGGGGGAGACGTCGTGGGCCAGGCGGAGCAGGCTGTCGGTGGTCTTGCCCATGGCGCTGACCACGACGACCACGTCGTGGCCCTGGCGCTTGGTGTGCACCACGTGCTCGGCGACGGCGCGGATGCGGTCGGCGTCGGCGACGGACGTTCCGCCGTACTTCTGCACTACGAGACTCATACCGCCATTGTGGCTGGTCGGCCCCCGCTGCTCGCGCCGATTGCCCGCGGATCGCCTCACCGGGGGCTGGCACTACGGTGGCTGGCCGTGTCCCCCAAGTCGAAGGTGCGCAAGAAGCCGGTCAAGCACCGGGCCCCGACCGCGCACGCCCGCCAGGCGGCGGTCGAGGCCTCCCGGCGGGCGACCCGCCGGAAGTGGAGCCTGGCGGCCGTCGTGCTGGTCGTGGTCCTCGTGTTCGGCATGCTGCAGGTGTTCGGGGGCGGCGGCGACGGCGACTCCGACGTCGAGACGGCGGCTCCCACCACCGTGGCCCAGTCCACGGAGAGCACCACGGCCACGACGGTCGCGGGCGGACGGACACCCGTCAGCCTTCCGACGCCGGCCAAGGGTGCCGCCATCACGGGCGATACCGCCTGTCCCAGTGCCGACGGGTCGTCGCCCCGCACCACCAGCTTCGCCAAGCCCCCGCCCACCTGCATCGTGGCCGGCAAGGCCTACGTCGCCGAGATGCAGACCTCCAAGGGCCTGATCACCATCGCCCTGGACGCCAAGGCCGCCCCCCTCACGGTGAACAACTTCGTGGTGCTGGCCCGCTACCACTACTTCGACACGCTGCCCTTCCACCGCATCGCCACCGGCTTCGTCATCCAGGGCGGGTCGCCCGACGGCACCGGTTCCGGCAGCCCCGGCTACAAGTTCGCGGACGAGCTGCCCCAGGCCGGCGCCTACAAGTTCGGGTCGCTGGCCATGGCCAACTCCGGAACCAACACGAACGGCAGCCAGTTCTTCCTCGTCCTGAGCGACACCGCCGGGCTGCAGCCCCTCTACTCGCTGTTCGGCCAGGTCACGGCGGGCACCGACGTCCTCAAGGCGATCGAGGCGGTCGGGTCGCCCGAGACCCCGACCGACCCCACCAGTGGCAAGCCCACGGAGCTGGTCATCATCCAAACCGTCACGATCAAGGAGACCTGAGCCCAGTGGCTTCGACCGAGTGCCCCCCCGCCGACGGATCCGCCCCCAAGACGCAACGCTTCAAGGGACAGCCGCCGATGTGCATCGATCCCGAGAAGAAGTACACCGCCACCATGGAGACCACCAAGGGGACGATGGTGATCGCCCTCGACCCGGTCGCCGCCCCCAAGACGGTGAACAACTTCGTGGTGCTGGCCCGCTACCACTACTACGACGGGGTGAGCTTCCACCGGATCATCCCCGGGTTCGTGATCCAGGGCGGCGATCCCGAGGGCACCGGTCGGGGCGGGCCCGGCTACAAGTTCGAGGACGAGCTGCCCAAGCCCGGCCGCTACGAGATCGGCTCGCTGGCCATGGCCAACGCCGGCCCCAACACCAACGGGAGCCAGTTCTTCATCATCTCCGGTCACCACGGGGCCGGCCTGCCGCCCAGCTACTCCCTGTTCGGCAAGGTCATCTCCGGCATCGAAGTGGTGCAGGCCCTCAACGCGGTCGGCTCGCCCGGCCCCGGCACCCCCAAGGAGAAGGTCGGCATGATCTCGGTGACCATCACCGAGGAGTAGCCCCGCCCGTCGCGCGGCCCGGCGTCCCGGCGTCCCGGCGTCCCGGCGGGCGCAGTTCCGTGGAACGAAGCGCCGGTGCCCGGCGTCACCAGTGCAGAATGGCGGGCGCTGGTTGCCCTCGGCGAAGGGAAGGCGGATGAGGAGCATGCGGATGGTTCGGGTGACCCTGGTCGCGGGGGCCATGGCAATCGCGGGAGCAGCGTGCGGGAACGCCCAGGCCCGGACGTGCGGGACGTCGGGCGGGGCCGAGTTCTGCCTGGTCGAGGAGGGCCCGAGCTTCCGGCAGACCGGCCGCGGCTTCCAACCCGACTCCGAGGTCCACGTCGTCGTCGACGACAACCCGGCGCGGTCCCCGACGGCGCGGGCCGACGAGAACGGGAACTTCCCCCCGCCGGAGCTCAAGGCATGGGTGAACAGAGGAGAGACCACGCAACGGGTTCGGGTCACGGGGACGACCGCTGCCGGAGCGGAGGCCCGCATCGAGCTCACGGTCCCCCCGCGCCAGGGCTGATCTCGGGTCGCGGGTCGGGTGGCCGCCTACCGGCCGGGAAGGGCCTCCAGGCCTCGCTCCTGGCCGTTGACGAAGACCGTCGCGGAACCGGCGCCGACGACCGACCACGATCCGTCCGCATCCCGGACGACGGCTGTCTGCTCGTCGATGCCGACGACTGCCAGTCCGGCGGGGGCCAGGTGGACGGTGCGCTTGGCCTTCTCCGGCGACCACCCGTCGTGGTGGGGGATGACCGTGAGGCCCGACAACAGACCCAGGCCCACGGTGAAGGCGCCGCCCCGCATGTCGACCATCGGGTCGCAGAGCACCATGGCCCCGGCCGAGGAGGCCGCCAGCACCGCCCCGCCGGCCCACGCCTCCACCAGCGCCTCCCAGACCCCGGAGTCCTTGAGCACCGACCGCAGGTGCATGGGTGAGCCGCCGGACAGGTAGATGAACCGGGCGTCCCGCACCGCGGCCACGTTGGCCTCGTCGTTGGCGTCGGGCCGCCGGAGGACCATGAGGCCACGGGCCTTGCCGCCGAGGCGGGCGAAGTGGGCCTCGGCCGTCTCCACTGCCCGCTCGGGGTGCTCGTAGGCCGCCGCCGTGGGCAGGACGAGCACCTCGGCGTCGCCGCTCGCCTCCAGCAGGTCGCGGTCGAAGGTGCAGCCCTCACGCCACTCGCCCCCGCCCACCAGCGCCAACGGTCCACTCATGGCCGGAGAACCTAACCCAACGCCAAATCGACCCGGCTCGACCCGGCAGACTGTCCCGGTGGAGCCCGACCTGGTCGTCCGTGACGTCCCCGGCAAGGGACGGGGGGTCGTGGCGGGCCGGCCTTTTCGCCGGTACCAGGTGGTGGCGTCGGCCCCGGTCGTGGTGATCGCGGCGGACGACTGGGCCCGCGTCGAGCTCGGCATCCTGCGCGAGTACGCCTTCAAGTGGGACGAGGACACCGGGGAACGGGCCCTGGCCCTCAGCGTGGCCTCGCTGTTCAACCACTCCTACTCGCCGAACACCTGTCCCAAGCTGATCAAGGCCGACCTGCGGATCGACTTCCTCGCCCTCGACGACATCGACGCGGGCGACGAGCTGACGTTCAACTACAACGGCCGCCCCGCCGACCCCTCGCCCCTGTGGTTCGAGGATGCCGAAACGGCCTGATGGGCGACGCGCGACCGCCGGGCAGGATCGACCAGCTCGTCGCCGGCCTCGAACTGCTGCCCCATCCCGAAGGCGGTCATTTCCGCGAGACCTTCCGATCGGCTTCGGAGGTACTGACCGTGCCGGACCGGCAACGCCGGGTCGGGCTGACCACGATCTACTTCCTGCTCGCCCGGGGTGAACAGAGCCGTTGGCACCGGCTCGGCTCGGCCGACGAGGCCTGGCACCACTACGAGGGCGCCCCGCTCGAGCTGGTGTGGCTCGACGCCGGGATGCTGCGGTGCAACGAGGTCACCCTCGGTCCGCTGGCCGAGGGAGGCCAGCCGGTGGCGGTGGTCCCGGCCGGCTGCTGGCAGGCCGCCCGCTCGACCGGTGAGTACACCCTGGTCGGCTGCACCGTCGGACCGGGCTTCGAGTTCGACGACTTCTCGTTCCTCGCCGACGTGCCCGAGGAGGAGGCCGTCGTCCGGTCACGGTTCGACCGGTACGCCTCGCTGATCTGACGTCATCCGTCCCAGCCGTCCCAGCCATCCCAACGCCAGCTCCTCCGATCGGCGTCCGGTGGGGCCGGTGCTTCGTCCGCCCCGAGCTCGGCCATGGTCGCGGCCAGCGCCACCGCGATGGCGACGATCTCCGGGGGCACGGGCTCAGAGGGGGACGTTGCCATGCTTGCGCCGGGGCCCGTCACCCCGCTTCGTCCGCAGCATGGCCAGGCCCCGCGCCACCGCGGCCCGGGTCTGGGTGGGCTGGATGACGTCGTCGACGTAGCCCCGCTCGGCGGCCGCCCACGGATTGGCGAAGCGCTCGGCGTAGTCCTCGGTGAGCGTCGCCCGCAGGCGCGCCCGGTCACCGGCGGATCGCTCGCCCGCCTCGTCCAGCTCTCGCCGGTGGAGGATCTCCACCACCCCCTGCGGGCCCATCACCGACAGCTCGGCGGAGGGCCAGGCCAGGGCCAGGTCGGCCCCGATCGACTTCGAGCACATCACCACGTAGGCGCCCCCGAAGGCCTTCCGGGTCACGACCTGGATGCGGGGGACCGTGGCCTCGCAGAAGGCGTACAGGAGCTTGGCCCCGTGGCGGATGATGCCGCCCCACTCCTGGTCGGTGCCGGGAAGGAACCCGGGGACGTCGACGAAGGCCACCAGGGGGATGTTGAACGCGTCACACGTCCGCACGAAGCGGGCCGCCTTCTCCGACGCCTCGACGTCGAGCACGCCGGCCAGCACCTGGGGCTGGTTGGCGACCACGCCGACCGGCCATCCGTCGATCCGGGCCAGCCCGCACACGATGTTGCGGGCCCACAGGGGCGAGTACTCGTAGAGCCGGCCGCCGTCGACGACGGCCGCGATCACCCGTTTCATGTCGTACGGGCCGTGGAGGTTGGCGGGGAGCACGCTCTCGAGCTCGGGCGTGGGACGGTCGGCCGGATCGGTGGTGTGGGCGTCCCGGGGGGGCGCCTCGGCGCTGTTGCCGGGGAGGAACCCGAGCAGCCGGCGGACGTCGTCGAGGCACGACTTGTCGTCGGGTGCGGTGAAGTGGGCCACGCCCGAGCGGGTGGCGTGGGTGATGGCCCCGCCCAGCTCCTGGAGGCTGACGTCCTCGCCCGTCACTGTCTTCACCACGTCGGGGCCGGTGATGAACATGTACGACGAGTCCTCCACCATGAACACGAAGTCGGTGAGGGCGGGGCTGTAGACGGCACCGCCCGCGCACGGGCCCATGATCACGCTGATCTGGGGGATGCGGCCCGACGAGCGGGTGTTGCGGCGGAAGATCTCCCCGTAGCCGACGAGCGAGGCCACGCCCTCCTGGATGCGGGCCCCGGCCCCGTCGTTGAGGCCGACGAGGGGGGCGCCCACGCTGGCGGCCAGGTCCATCACCTTGTGGACCTTCTCCGCGAACGCCTCGCCCAGCGAGCCGCCGAAGACGGTGAAGTCCTGGGAGAAGAGGAAGACCTGGCGTCCGTCGACGGTGCCCCAGCCGGTGATGACGCCGTCGGTGTACGGGCGGTCGTCCTCCAGGCCCATGCCGGAGGCCTGGTGACGGACGAGGAGGTCGAGCTCGTTGAAGCTGCCGTCGTCGAGGAGGTACTCCACCCGCTCCCGGGCGGTCATCTTGCCCCGGGCGTGCTGGCGGGCGACCGCCTTCTCCGACCCGGCGTGGACGGCCTGGTCGCGACGTCGGGCCAGCTCGGCGGTTCGCTCGGGCATCGAGTGGTCCATGCGGCGTCCCAGGCTACCGGGGGCGTCCGGGTTCGCCCGGCCCCGGTGGCGTCAGCGGCGGAGGGCGGCCACCCGTTCCACCAGGCGGGTGGCCCGCAGGCGGGTGGCCATGTCGTCCAGGTCGGCGGACGGGCCGGTCCAGCGGAGGTCGTCGACCTTGTCGAGCACCGGGGCGTCGGCCCGCAGGGTGGCCAGGTCCCGGAAGAGGAAGGCCAGGTCGCGCTGGGCGTTGAAGGTGGCCGACAGCGAGTTGGCGCCCCGCACGTCGGCCGTCCACCGCCAGCCGTGCTCGGGGATGTCCTCCAGGTGGGGGTAGTGGAGCAGGACGGTGGCGGCGCCCTTCTTGCCCCATCCCTTGAGCCCGGGGAAGCCGTCGGCCGAGTCCCCCACGAGGGCCAGCCAGTCGGGGATCGACTCCGGGGGCACGCCGTACTTGGTGCGAACGCCGGCCTCGTCGCTCACGACGCCCGAGCGGCGGTCGAGCTGCACCACCCGGCTGCCGATGACGCACTGGGCGAGGTCCTTGTCGGGGGTCATGATCACGACCTGCTCGACCTCGGGGTCGGCCGCCGCGGTCCTGGCCGCCGCGGCCAGGGCGTCGTCGGCCTCCAGGTCGACCATGGGCCACACGACGACGCCGAGGGCCCCGAGCGCTTCCTCCAGCAGGGGGAACTGGGCCAGGAGCACGGGCGGCATGCCGGCGCTCGACTTGTACCCCGGCCACAGGTCGTTGCGGAACGACTCGATGACGTGGTCGGTGGCCACGCCCAGGTGGGTGACCCCCTCCTCCAGCAGGGTGAGGACGCTGTAGACCACGCCCCGCACCGCCCGCACCGGGTCGTCCTCCGGCGTGGCCCCCGCCGGGATGCCGAAGTAGTGCCGGAACAGCTCGTAGGTGCCGTCGAGCAGGTGGACCTTCACCGTCCCAGCCTGTCAGAACGCGACGGGCGGGCAGTTGTGTGGCTCTATCCGCCGTGTTGCACGCTCACGCCTCGGGCCGGTGGCAGACGGCCTCGACGTTGTTGCCGTCGGGGTCGCGGACGAAGGCGCCGTAGTAGCTCGGGTGGTATTCGGGGCAGACCCGGGGCTCCTGGATGACGTCGGCGCCGGCGGCCACGGCCGCCTCGAACCAGGCCCGCACCGACGCCCGGTCGGGCGCGGCGAAGGCCACGTGGACGTCGGTCGCGGCACCGGCGGGTCCGGCGGTACCGATCCAGAACGTCGGCTGCCGGCCCACGCCGTAGCCGATCTGGTTGCCGTACGACATGATCCGCCCGCCGCCGATGGCCGGGAGCACGGCCTCGTAGAAGGCGGCGCTGGCGTCGAGGTCGGCGACCTGGAGGGAGAGGTGATCGAGCATCACCCCATCATCGTCCGGGGGCGGCCGTTCTCCGACGATCCGATCGTTCAGCCGTCGAGCGTGCGCCGACCTTCCAGGGCCCGGCCGAGGGTGAGCTCGTCGGCGTACTCGAGGTCGCCGCCGACGGGCAGGCCGCTGGCGATGCGGGTGGTCTTGACGCCCAGGGGCTTGAGCAGCCGGGCCAGGTACATGGCCGTGGCCTCCCCCTCGATGTTGGGGTTGGTGCAGAGGATGACCTCCACCACCCCCTCGGGCTCGAGCCGCAGGAGCAGCTCCCGCACCCGCAGCTGGTCGGGGCCGATGCCCTCCAGCGGGTTGATCGCTCCCTGGAGGACGTGGTAGCGGCCCCGGAACTCCGACGTCTTCTCCACCGCCACCACGTCGCGTGGCTCCTCGACCACGCAGAGGATCGACGTGTCGCGCCGGCTGTCGGCGCAGATGCCGCACTCGCTGCCCTCGGTGACGTTGAAGCACCGCTGGCAGAACGACACCCGGTCCTTGGCGTCGGTGATGGCCCGGGCCAGGCGGCCGGCGTCGTCCTTCGACAGCTTGAGGAGGTGGAAGGCGATGCGCTGGGCCGACTTGGGCCCCACGCCCGGCAATCGGCCGAGCTCGTCGATCAGGATCTGGACGGGGACTGCGTACACGCGGTGCCGGTGCGGGAGGTCACCCTCCCAGGAGTCCCCCGATGCCTCCGAGATTCAGGCCACCGATGTCGATGCCGCCCATGGCCTGCTCCGACAGCTCGGCGGTCTTGTTCACCGCGTCGCGGATGGCGGCCAGCACCAGGTCCTCGAGCATGCCGATGTCTTCCGGGTCGACGGCGGACGGGTCGATCGAGACGGACAGGAACTCCATCGCCCCGTTGACCCGCACCTTCACCACGCCCCCGCCCGACTGGCCCTCGATCTCGGCCTCCTCGGCCGCGGCCCGGGCCTGCATCATCTGTTCCTGCATCTTCTGGGCCTGCTTGAGCAGGGCGCTCATGTCCGGCTGTTGGGGCATCTGCTGCTTGGGCATCGTCACTCCTCCACCAACGTGGCGCCTTCGAACGCCTGCATGACGTGGTCGACGGGCGACGTTACCCCGACCGACGGGGCGTCACGAAGGTCGCGGGGGTCGATCTGCTCGTCCTCGTCGGGCGCGTCGGGCGCCGGGGGGGTGCCGACCTCGGCCTCGACCAGGAGCTTGAGGGGCACCCGTCGTCCGAAGTGGCCGGCGAGGGCGTGCTCCACGTCGCCCTGCACCTCGGCGCACCGGTCACGGTGGACGGCCGTCGGCAGGGCGAAACCGGCGACGCCCGGCTCGGCCACGTCGACGAACCGTCCCGCCTTGAACCGGGCGCGGGGCTTGGGGGGCAGGAGGGCCAGGATGGTGTCGCCCCAGGCGAGCGTGAGGTCGTCGCGGGTGGGGAAGCCCGACGGCGGCGTGGCGGCCTGCGGGCCCGAACCCGAGGATTCGGTGGACGCTCCCGGCCGCTCGGACGGAGCCGCCTGGGGGGACGTTCCCGGCCCCGCCGGGCCCGTTGTCCGGGATGCCTCCGATCGGGAGGGGCCTGAGGGGGAGGTGCCGGACGGGGTGGCGCCGGACCGTGACGGGGCCGGTCGTCCCGGCCCGCCGGACTGGCCGCGCACGCCGCCCAGCGCCAACCGGGCGGCCGCCGCCGGCGTCTCGGCCGGCTGCGGAGCGCCTCCTCCCGTGGGGGAGGGAGAGCCCGGGGCGGGGCCCGGGGAGCCTGCGGCCGGCGAAGCTCCGGTCCGGCGGGGAGGCGGCTCGTCGGATGAGTTCCTGGCGTGGGCACCACCGCGAGGGCCAACCGGCGCTTCGGGGGCGCCGCCGGCATCGCCTCCCGCCGCGATTCGGCGCTCCAGGCGCTCGATCCGCTCCAGCATGGCGGCCGGCGAGACGTCGGCCTCCGGACGGCACAGGCGCACCAGGGACACCTCCAGCAGCACCCGGGTGTCGGGGGCGTCGCGCATGGCCATCAGGGCGTCGCCGAGCACCTCCATGGCCCGGACGATGGCCGCCCGCCCGATGCGGGCCGCCTGGCTCTCCATGCGGGCCACCTCGTCGTCGGGCAGCCCGACGAGGCCGCGGGCGACGGTGGCGAGGAAGGCCTGGCGGAGGTGCTCGAGCAACTCCACGGCCAGGCGCCGGGGGTCGTGGCCGGCCGCGATCCGCTCGCCCACCGCCACCAGGGCCCGGCCGACGTCGCGCTCGCAGAGACCCTCGACGATCTCGTCGGTGGACGGCCCGGCGTCGTCCATCCCACCCGCGGCCGCCACCTGGTCGAGCTTCGAGAGCGCATCGCGCGCCGAGCCCGCCCCCTTCTTGGCCACCAGGCGGATGACCTCGTCGGGGATGTCGAGCCCGGCCTGCTCCGCCACCCAGCGCAGGTGGTCGGCCAGCACGTCGACCGACAGCAGGTGGAACTCGAAGTGCTGGGTGCGGCTGCGGATGGTGGGCAGCACCTTCTGGGGCTCGGTCGTCGCCAGCACGAAGATCACGTGCCCGGGCGGCTCCTCGAGCGTCTTCAGGAGGGTGTTCGACGCCTCCGTCGTGAGCATGTGGACCTCGTCGACGATGTAGACCTTCCACCGTCCGGGGGTGCCGAGGCTGGCCCGGGACACCAGGTCGCGCATGGCGTCGACCCCCCGGTTGGAGGCGGCGTCGAGCTCCAACACGTCGAGCGACCGGCCTTCGGCGATCTCCACGCACGATGTGCACACGCCGCACGGCTCGCCGGCGTCGGGGTTGGCGCAGTTGAGGGCCTTGGCCAGGATGCGGGCGCTCGAGGTCTTCCCCGTGCCGCGCGGGCCGCTGAAGAGGTAGGCGTGCGACACCCGCTCGTCGCGCACCGCGTTGCGCAGGGTGTGGCTGACGTGGTCCTGGCCGCGCACGTCGACGAAGCGCTGGGGCCGGAACCGCCGGTAGAGGGACTGGAAGGCCATGGCTGCCCGCCCGACGTTAGGCCCTGGCTCGGACAGTGTGGGCCGTCGCCGACGGGCCGGCCGATCCACGCAGCGGCCAGGCTGGACTGCGGCACACGGGTCCCTCCGCTGAGAGCTGCTGCCTTCCGGCCCTGACTCGATTCACGGGGTTTCGTTGCGCAGGACCCAGCCGCTGCGTGCATCGGCGGCCCGGCACCTCTCGGAGGACGATACCGTTGTTTCTTCCTGGAGGGGTGCGGGAGCGGCCGATCCGGCACGCCTGGAGAGCGTGTAGGGGGCAACCCCTCGTGGGTTCAAATCCCACTCCCTCCGCCAAGAGGGGAAGATGATCCGGGCGTCCCCAGCACGCCCGGATCGATCCCCCTCTCCTATCGTCGGCACCGAGACACCGATTCCTGAGAGGAATTGCCGGTGACCGACGACGAGATGATGGACCTGGCCCTGTCCGAGGCCCGGGCCGCGATCGACCACGGCGACGTGCCCGTCGGGGCGGTGGCCGTCGTCGGAGGACGGGTCGTCGCCCGGGCCCACAACGACCGGGAGCGGCGGGGGGACCCGACCGCCCACGCCGAGATCCTGGTCCTGCGGGCCGCGGCCGAGGTGCTGGGAGGGTGGCGGCTGGGGGACGTGACCCTGGCCGTGACCCTCGAGCCGTGCCCCATGTGCGCCGGCGCCCTGGTGGCGGCCCGGGTGGGCCGGCTCGTCTTCGGCGCCGCCGACCCCCGGGCCGGGGCGTGCGGGTCGCTCTACAACCTGTGCGCCGACCCCCGCCTCAACCACGAGCTGCCGGTCACCCCGGGCGTGCGGGCCGCCGAGTCCGCCGCCCTTCTCTCCGACTTCTTCGCCCGACGCCGCAGCCGCCCACTAGCCTGACCCCCGGAGGGATGCGAGAGCGGCCGAATCGGACGGTCTCGAAAACCGTTGTGGCGCAAGTCACCGTGGGTTCGAATCCCACTCCCTCCGCCATGTTGTGTCGCGAGACACCCCGGACGGTTGTCGCGAGACATCCCGGACGACCCTAGGACGCATTGGCGGACTGGGGTCGGCCTCGGGGCTGGTAGTCCTTGGTCGGGTCGAGCGTGAGATGGCGCAGCAGTTCGCCGTCGGTAATGATCCGCACGTCGAGGTCGGCCACCAGCAGCAGGACCCGGGTGCCGGCGTGGGCCCGGCCCACGCCGATGTGGAGCAGCTTGGACCGGTAGCGCAGGGTCACGGTGCCCGTCTTGTCCACCCGGTCGTGCCGGACGCGGTGGTGGCCCTCGACGACGAGAGGCGGCAGTCGGGGGACGGCCTTGGTCCTGGCCCCGAATGCCTCGGCCGGTGTCCGCCGCCCGATGGCGCGGTGCGGACGCACGCCGTTGTAGTAGGTCCGGAAGCGGTCGAGCTGGGCCTGGAGCTCGGACAGCGTCGCCGCCTTGGGCTGACGGGCGAGGTGCTTCTTGAGGGTCTGGTGGAAGCGCGCGACCTTGCCGCAGGTCTGGGGGTGGTAGGGCCGGGAGTGCTTGTAGGCGATCCCGAGACGGGCCAGCTCGTTCTCCATGGCACAGCGTCCGTGGCGGCTCTCGGCGGTGAAAATGGCGCCGTTGTCGGTCAGCATCGCCGCAGGTAGGCCGTGATCCTCGGCCGCCATGTGGAACGTCTCGACCACGTCCGCGGCCTTGGTCGTCACGAACGCCCGGGAGGCCACCAGCAGCCGGGAGTGGTCGTCCACCACGTTGAGGATCTCCACGTCGGTGGCATCGGCCAGGGCCCAGTGGGTGGTGTCGGCCTGCCAGCACTCGTTGGGCAGCTCCGCCTCGAAGCGCTTCCACGAGCTGGCCGGGCTCTTGTGGGGCTGGGGGTTGACGAAGCCCCGCCGGGACAGCACCCGCCAGATGGTGGCCACCGACGGCACCGAGGACTTCCTGCGTCGGTGCCGGCACAGCAGGTGGTAGTGGATCGTGCCGCTCCGGCGTCGAGGCCGTCGTCGGTGAGCGTCTTGCGCAGGGCGACGATCTCGTCCTCCATCGCCACCGGGACCTTGGTCGGCGAGGACCGAGGCCGGCGCGACTTGGGCTTGAGTCCCTCCTCGCCTTGGGCCCGGTGACGGGCCAGCAGCTCGTACAGCCAACTGCGGGACACCTCGTGGGCGGCAGCGACCTCCGCCACGCTGCGACCCTCCACGAGCACTGCATTGACGACGTAGCCAGCGAGATCCATGCGCACACCTCCATGGTGTGTCCGCTATGTCTCGCGACAGGTGTCCAGGATGTCCTGAACTCAGACACCACTCCCTCCGCCAAGCTGGTCAGGTTCGGCCCGAGGACACCGCCTCGGCTGCGGGCGGCGTTGAGGTTGGCTCGGGTCTGGCAGATGAGGTTGGACATTGTTGCTTCTTTCAGGATCCAAACGGGGGAGTACGCAGATCAGGATCAGCGATGGCGTCGAAAAGCCTGCTATCGATTGGGTCAAAGGCTGGGTCCGGTAGATATTGCTTTGCGGGTCCGGCAGTGATTACGCCACCTTGATCATTACTCGGGGCCCTCGTTGGCAGGCGCGTGACGTCACACATGCTCGTAACCTCCATCTCTTCGGATGTCTCAGGCCTACTCGCCTAGCGCCCACGGGGTCCATGTGCTCAACCCCGGATTCGGCTGTTACGAGCAACCCGCCGCCAATGCAGATATGTTCTGCTCTGATGATCTGGCCGCAGGCAAACGCTGCAGGTTTCAGCAGAGGCTCTGCCGCGAACGGCGCCTGATGTCAGACAGCCGCCGGGTTACCTTCGACGACCCACAGCTCGAGGAGCTACGGGGTGTGCTGACGACGATTCGAGATGGCGTCGGGATCGGCTCGGCCGCGCTGAGCCAGCCGCAGCTGGAGGTGCTACTGCGCCACTTTCCGGACCTCTCAGACGACCCGTCAGGCTGTGTGCAGGGCCTCGCAGCAATGATGCGTAACCACGTTGGTCGTTTCGTTCCCTTTCCGGGTCAACGACGCTGGCAGGAGGACTTGTATCTCTTTTGGGTGTCGTTCAACCTCGGCGAGGACATGCCGCTCCACATATCTCACAGCTTGTCCGGCGTGACTCTCCCTGACCTTGTGGCTCTCCCGAACGGGCTGGCAGCCCGCATCAACGCCGCCGGCCTTCCAGGAGATCGCCGAAACCTCCGTCAGCGAGCGGACAAGGCGCTAAAGCGATTCATAGAGTCTTCCACAGGGCTGGGCCACGCTGGTCATTTAGAAGCCATCTCAGAGTTGGGTGACCAGTCTCACAAAGCGGTGCCTTGCGAACTCTTTGTCGGGCTGGTCCGGTCCATTGGCACACGTACGGCACCACTCGTGGCGCTCCTGAAACGTGCCTTCGGCAATGCGAACTTCGGTGTTGACCATATCGAACTCGGCGCCGGCCTTATAGTGGTTGAACAGGCGCTCCATCTGAACTCCCCCGACCCTTCAACACCCTTGTGGAAATACTACGCGCTTCGGATGGACGCTGGAGACAAGGCTCGGGAGATTCAAAGGGGACTTGTTGCAGCTCTAGCGCTCAGGAAGGTTTCCGAAGTCCGCGAAAGCAAAATCAGCACCATCGAGCGCGGCCACGTGTACATCTTTGATTCATTAATGCATGAGGCGGAGGTTGATGTTCTCCGACAAGCCTACGGAGACTCATTCATACTCCTAAGTATTCAGGAGTCAGAGGTACAGCGTCGAGATAGCCTTCGCATTCGCTTCGAAGCCGACTTCAAGGGACGGGCGAAGTCAGGGACAGTTCCGCGCGAAACACGTCAGGAGATATTACGTGCCGTGGACGACCTGATAGCCCGGGATGACGGGACTACCAGAACGCGGAACACACAACTAAGCATGCAGAAGGTCTTTCACTTAGCCGACTTCGCCCTGACGGTCTCGTCCTCAGCTGAGGATGTTCGAGCCAAGAAAGAATTGGCAAGCGATGTTGATCGACTCTTCCGGTGCATCTTTTCCGACCCGTTCATAACGCCCACTCCCGATGAAGCCGGATTTGCGATAGCTTCACTCGCAGCGCTTTCGACCACGACGCTCGGTCGCCGAGTCGGAGCGAGCATCATTGACTCTGCAGGATGCGTACTCGGCACTGGGGTAAACGAGGTGCCCCGCCCGGGAGGGGGCCTATATGGTGAGCCCCGGGCCGAACAGTTGGACTATCGCGATCACAAGTTCGTGCGAGACCCGAACCGAAATGAGGACGGACCCCCAGCGCCAGGGACGGGGTTAGACACGAATACCTCGATTAAGCGTGAGCTGGTCGAGGATCTGCTGGCGACAATAGGGCGCGAGCTAAACGTATCTGAAGAGGAACTCCGAGCTAAAGGCTTGGAGAGCAAACTTGCTACGGATATCATCGAGTATGGTCGCACGGTCCATGCCGAGATGGCAGCTCTGCTCATGGCTCTAATGACAGGCCGGCCGGTTGCGAACGCAACCCTTTACTGCACAACTCTTCCATGCCATGCGTGCGCCCGTCATATTATTGGGGCCGGGGTTGGGAGAGTAGTATATCGGGAACCCTATCCGAAGAGTAGGCTTTGGGAGCTCCATCCAGACGGCGTTCGTGATGCCGCTCGATTTGGTAGAAGAGAACGTGGTCCTGACCAGCCCGACAGGAGAGTCGACTTCGAACCCTTCAAGGGCGTATCCCCTGGTCAGCTTGAGAAGTTCATGTCATGGGTGGAGAGGAAGTATACGGTATCGGACGACGACGCCGAGGTGGCAGGTGTGATATCCGCCAAACTATCGGATCGCCTGCCGGGCCGCATTAGCGGATCAGCTGTCGCGTGGGACTTGCGAGATGGCCCCTTTCGGGTAAGAGAGGGCTTCTTTCCTTCTGAGCCCGCAATGAGAAGCCTTGCTCTAAAGTCTATTCACGATCGCGAGGAAACACTAGCAGCTAGATTCCTTCAAGCGGCTCGTGACCAGGGCGTGGAACTAGGAGTCGCAACGATTAAGCGTAGCGAGCGGACGTCCAGCAGCAGTTGAGTGTTCTTGAATTATTTCATCAACCGGCAACCCTCTAGCCCGCAGCTGGGCAAGGACGACGCTGTCGGGGTCCTGTTGGTGAATTACCCAGATCGAGGCCCGGAATCCGATTTCCTCGCGTTCCGCGTCAGTCTTAGGAATACGCGGTGTCGATCCGTTTCTGTTCGTATCTTGTGCAGTATCACCTGTAAAGTCTTCATCGTGATTAACGCCTGATTCGGATGCCAGTGCCTCAGCCATCTGTTCCCCTTTTACCGTCTTTGATTTGTATAAATAGCACTGCGCCCGACGGTACGGAAGCATGCGATGAGTTGAATAAGAGAGCACGCCACATGGCGCAGGGCTACGGACGCCGGACTTGGGGGAAGTGGGACACCAAGGTAGCCGGTCTACATAGCCCTAATCCAGGGGAAAAGGTATGGAAAGCCTGGGATCTATTTCAAATCACAGGGAAAAGCTGCATAGAACCTTGTGGAAATCTAAATCCCAACCATGCAATTATATAGGACTCTGCCAGCCGGCGTCAACGTCTCGTTCCTCGACCAGTGGCGCGGTCGTCCCGCGACTAACAGATCGGGTGTATTCGAGGACCTGGGTCTGAGTGCCGGATCGCGTATTCGGGCGGGACGCGACTCTTCAGACCGAGCCCACCGTTTACGATCGCCTCGCCTGAGGCGGATCAGGTGAGTGCTGGGGAGGGGCGGACCTCGCACATCTACGCGCACTTTCGTAGCCATCAGAAGCGTCTCCTACTCGCGGAAGTGACTAGAACCGGCCAGGCTAGACGAACAGATGTTCGATGTCAACGCCAAACACCGAATCCTCGAGCACTGGAGAACCCGTGCTCCTCGCGTTGGTCTTACTCATCTTCGGGGGGATTCTGGTTGCTGCAAGCCAAAGAGCCAGCCGTATAACGTCCTCCCGAGCACCCAGGCAGGTCATCGTTGACCACTCGCTGACTCGGAACTCTGGACGGGGTTTCGAGTTCAGCCAACGTTGCGTTCAGCACCATGTCGTAGACGAGACACAACCCCGGTTGAATATCGTCATCCGAAACATCCTGGTTGTCGAACGTCGGATCAGAGTCCATATTCACTCGCGCCCAGAAAACGCCGATCTTCCGGAGGACGTGCCCAGCTTCCAGAACGAGTAGGTGATTAACAGTAGAAGATGGATCAAGCAGCAGCGTCGCAAGATCATGAGCAACTTGGTTTCGCGCTTCTCGCAGATTACTAACGATGGCAAGGTCATGATCAGTAAGTACGTCCATCTTGACGTACCAGGCGAGACAGGCTGCTAGTTCGTATCGGTGACCACTGATGACTTCCTGAAGATACTCCGGGCTTTGTTTAGGGTCTTGCCAGTCGAGCCAGTCCTCAGAGAAGAAGCTTCTAAGCTTACTAACAGCCATGCCCTTGATCAGCTGATACGTGACCTGGTATAGGCCAGCAAGCAGCAGCAGCGAGCGAGTATTGTCCGGAGCGAGATGCGATTCCAGCTCGGCGACCGTGTATGAAGGTTTGGCCAGCTGCCCCTTGGCCGGTCCAGAGGTCGTCATATGGGGAAGGATAACCACCGGGTACGACAGTCTTGGGGCTTCGGCAACAGCTGCGTGTTGGGAGCCCGTAGGCCACGTCGACCCCGTGCCGAGCACGAAGAGTGGCGGGTGGTCGCGGTCGCCAGGCTGCTCGGATCAGGCTTCGAGCCGGCTGGGGGTACTGCATACTCATGACAAGGTGTTTCGTTGGGGCTTGCCACCCCGAGCCTGGGTCGCAACACGACGCCGGCTCTCGGGGCCGGTCGGACGGTAGGCCGACCGGCGTCGAGACGCCTACCACGACAGCTAGGGACATCCCTGCTGCTGATCGGAGAAATAGTCAAGACCTGTGGATCGTATTCCCGCCCGACTACGCGGCGGCTTCCTGATCCTGCTGGTTGGGGCGCTCGATCAGCACCCCCCTCTCGAACTTGGCGCCGGCCCGCACCAGGGCCACGAGGTGAGGGCCGTTGACCGCTCGCCACCGGATCTGGGCCGCCTCGATCAGCTTGAAGGCCATGGCCAGACCGGCCACCCGGGATCCGGGGCCCTTGGTCACCTTGGTCCGCAGCCGGACGGTGGCGAAGGTGGACTCGATGGGGTTGGTCGTCTTGAGGTGGATCCAGTGCTCGGCCGGGAAGTCGAAGAAGGCGAGCAGCGTCTCGGTGTCATCGACGATCTTGGCCACCGCCTTGGGGTACTTGGCCGCGTAGGCCTCGGCCAGGGCTGTGATGGCGGTGACGGCGTGGTCGCGGTCCTCGGCGTCACGGATGTCGGCCAGCATGCGTCGGGCGGTGGGGCTGGGCGGACTTCGGCATGGCGGACAACACGTTGGCCACATTGTGGACCCAGCACCGCTGGGTGCCGGTGGCGGGGAACACCTCCCGCAAAGCACCCCAGAACCCGAGGGCACCGTCGCCCACGGCCAGCACCGGGCCCGCATCCCATTCGGTCAGCATGCCCCCTGACCAGGACTTTTGCAGAAATCGACCTCGAACGGTCGTTTTTGGACCGGGAGCCACCGCCCTCCACCGAGGACACCCCTTGCGGCATTCTTCCTCGGACGGATACTTGACCGATCGATGGCGGCGACGACACCCCCTCACCGCCATGGCCGCCCCCCGCGTCGCCGAGCACGTCGCCTGGCACGGCACGTTCGCCCTGGCCATGATCCCAGTGGGCTGGCGTAGGGTGGCCGTCACCATCCTGGGGTCGCACGTGCGGAGCATCTTCACCAAGCTCGACCTTCTCCCCGAGCGCGACTACCGCCGCCCCGTTCTGGCCTCCTCACCCTCCTCCGGGCCGGCTGATCATGTTGTCGTTCGGCAATGCCGGGCGACGGTGCCGAGGAGCGAGTCGGCGTACCTCTAGAACGCGCCGGCGGCCGCGAGCAGGGCGAGGACTACGACCGCAAGGACACCGAGCGCCACAGCGACGGCAGCAGGACTGTCGCGATCCCCGCGTCGATGGTTGCGCTTCTCGACGGCGATAACGGCGAAACCGACGACCAGCGCCCATGCCGACCGCACACCGAGAAGTCCGAGCAGCGGAACGGCGGCGAGGGCGGCGAACGCGCCCTTGAGCACTGCGAGGAGGTCGATCCGCCGTGACGTTCAGCGAATCCCTGCCGTCGACCTTCGAGGTGGTTCCTGACATGGAGACACTCCAGTCTCTTGTCGGACGTCACCAGGGGACGTCCGCTCCGCCATTGGAATTCTCGCGCCCGACCAGCGAGATTCAAAGGGTGCCACCACCCACCAACGCGAGTGGTGGTAGTAGCACCATGCGACACCGACCCTCGAACCAACAATCCCGATAGGATTAGTTGGGTATGGAGGAACTGCTCGTCGTCGGCCTGGCCGGGTTCATCGCGTCGATGGTCGACGGCGCCCTCGGCATGGGGTTCGGACCGACGTCGTCGAGCATCCTGCTGGCGAGGGGGTTCTCACCGGCGGCGGTCTCAACCATCGTCAACCTGGCCAAGGTCGCGACGGGTATCTCGGCCGCGATCGCCCACTGGCGCTTCGGCAACATCGACCGCCGGCTCGTCTTCAAGCTGGCCTTTCCCGGCATGGCGGGCGCTCTTGTCGGGGTCACGATCCTCGCCAGCGTCGACGGCGATCAGATCAAGCCCGTGCTGGCAGTCCTGCTCCTCCTGGCTGCGCTCCGGATCCTCGCCCGGTTCAGCAACCTCCCCCCGGCCCCGGCGCAGGATCCCGACGACGCCCCCCCTGTCTTCGACGAGAGGGGTACCACCGCCACGGCCGCCATCGGCGGGGTCACCAACGGACTGGTGGGCGCATGGGGCCCCATCGTCACCCCCTTCCTGCTCCACAAGGGCCTGGCCCCGCGGTACGCGATCGGGTCCGTGAACACGGCCGAGGTGGCGGTCGCAGTCGTTGCGTCGGGCTCCCTCCTCGCCTCGATCGGCGGCGGCGGCGTCGACTTCGGGATCGTCCTGGCGATGCTCATCGGCGGGGTCATCGCCAGCCCCATCGCCGCGTGGAGCATTCGCTTCCTCCCGGCGCGCGCCCTGGGCCTGACGGTCGCCGGCTTCCTCCTGGCGGTCAACGTCCGGGAGCTCGCCGGCCAGGCCGACATCGGCGCGCAGCGATGGATCGCATACGCCGCGGTCGCGCTCGCGACCGCCCTCGCCGCGCTGCGCCCCCGACTCGCCGAACGGCGCCGACGTCTCGCCCAAGCGGCCGCCTGAAGAGTCGGGGCTCGCCGGGTAACGTCCGAGCTGTGGGGTTCAAGGGGTGGCCACCGGAGGCCATCGAGTTCTTCGAGGGGCTCGAGGCCGACAACTCCAAGTCGTACTGGCTGGCCCACAAGGCGTTCTACGAGGGCCAGGTGAAGGGGCCGATGGAGGCGCTGCTGGCCGAGTTGGCGCCGGAGTTCGGCGAGGGCAAGGTGTTCCGCCCCAACCGCGACGTCCGCTTCAGCGCCGACAAGTCGCCCTACAAGACGGCGATGGGGGCGATGGCGGGCGATGTCGGCTACGTCCAGCTCTCGGCCAAAGGCCTCGGCGTGGGCAGCGGGATGTGGATGATGGCCGCCGACCAGCTCGACCGGTACCGGCGAGCGGTGGCCGACGACGGCACCGGCGAGGAGCTCGTCGGCATCGTGGCCGAGGCTCGGGGCCACGGACTCGACGTCCAGGGCCACGACAGCCTCAAGACCGCCCCCAAGGGCTATCCGAAGGACCATCCCCGCATCGAGCTCCTGCGCAACAAGGGCCTCATCGCCTGGAAGGAGTGGCCGGTCGGCGCCTGGCTGGGCACCCGCAAGGCCAAGTCCAAGGTGGTCGACTTCCTCCACGCGGCCCGGCCCCTCAACGCCTGGCTGGATGCGCGCGTCGGCCCGTCGGAGCTCCCCGACGACCGCCGCCGGTGATGTCGCCCGCTACGCCTCCGACCCGGCAGCGGCAATCCCGACGGCGCCCGGCGACGTAAGCTCACCAGACAGTCCACCGGGGAGGACCCACATGGTTCGCAAGCTCGCTTCGTTCGCCGTACTCGCCTGGTTCGCCGGACTGGTCGCCATGGCGCCGGCGTCCGCCGACAACGCATACCTGTTCGCCTACATGAACGGCGCCGCCGAGCGGCCCGGGCCGGGCGATCCCGATGGCGCCGGGCGGGCGGTCATCACCATCGACGACGCCACCGACAAGGTCTGCCTCAGCCTGCAGTTCACGAACGTCACCCTCCCGACGACGGGCCTGCACATCCACTTCGCCCCCCCGACGTCGCCCGGCCCCGTCGTGGTGCCCTTCGCACCCCCCACGACCAACTCCTCCTACCAGTGCGTGATCGTGGAGAACGAGGCGCTCCTCGACAACATCGCCGCCAACCCGGGCGACTACTACATCAACCTCCACACCCAGCCCGGCTTCGGTCCGGGTGCCATCCGGGGCCAGCTGCAGAAGGCCTGACGGCCTGACCGCCTGACCGCCCGCGCCGGAGCCGACGGCTACCCTCCGACCAGCCGCGATCGGAGGTCGGATGTCAGCTGAGAACGAGGGTCTGGTTCGGCGGTACTACGAGGACATGTGCAACGGTCGGCAGAACGGGCTGGCGGCCGAGCTGTTCTCGGACGACCACGAGTACCACGACCCCGCCATCCCCGGTGCCGACGGGCCCGAGCCCATGGTGAAGATGGTGGGGGTGTTCCAGGACGGCATCGAGGCCAATTGGGACGTCCAGGACCTGTTCGGCGGGGGCGACCGGGTCAGCGTCCGCTGGACGCTCAAGGGCGAGCACTCGGGCGAGATCATGGGGATCCCGCCCACCGGCCTCGACATCGCGGTGGAGGCGATCTCCGTCCACCGCATCGAGGGCGGCAAGATCGCCGAGACCTGGACGGTGTGGGACTTCCTGGGGTTCCTCCAGCAGCTCGGCGCCCTCCCGACGCCCCCCGAGGAGGACTAGGGAGCGGGACTCGGCGCACGTGGCGACCAACCGATCGGGGGAGCCCCGCTACCTGGAGTTCGATCCCGCCCACCTCGACGCCGTGGTGGCCGCCATGGACGAGATGGCCGAGTCGCACAAAGGGTGGATCAACTTCGAGCCTTCCGTGTACCTCGACGAGGTACCTCCGTCGGCCGGTTTCTTCGGGATCTTCTCGGCCCGGGGCCCCGAAGTCCCCCTGGCCACGTGGACGCCGCCGTCCGCCCCCCGCCGGGGCCGAGGCGAGCCGGCCATGGTCGGGCTGCAGCACGGCGCCGGGCGCCGCATCAAGGCCCGGCTGGCGGAACTGGGCCACCCGCTGCCGGAGGGGTGGGTGGTGCTCCAGGACTACGTGCGGAAGGGGCTGGTGGTGGCCGTCCCCCCCGGTGCTCCCCACTCCGACGTGGTCGCCTGGCTCCTCGCCGCGGCACGGGTCACGTCGACGGTCCCCATCCGGGGGATGTGGCGGGCGTCGGTCTACGACGGCTGACGGCGCCCCCGTCAGGGCTTCTTGCGGGCCGCCATCCCGGCGATGGCGCTCAACACCGCTATCACCACGGCCACGATCAGGAGGAACCGAACCGCCTTGATCACCAGTCCGATGACGGACAGCGCCACCACGAGAGCCAGCAGGACTCCGACGACTCGCCACACGACTGGCCCCTCTCTGCCGAACTTCGTCTGAGGCTACCCGCGCTCCCCGAGGTTGACGGGGACCCACGACGCCTGAGCGGACGTCTGCCCGACCCGGTCGAGTAGCGCCGGCCAGGCCGTAGCCTGGCTGCACCGTGAGTGACATGGGCTTCCGCTACCACCGGATGCGCGATCCCGACGTGGTCGCCAACCGCACCATCGACCGATCCGTACTGCGCCGGGTCTGGAAGTTCGCCCGCCCCTACCGGCTCCTGCTGGCCGTCCTGCTGGCCACCATCCTCCTGGCGTCGCTGTTCGCCATCCTCCCGCCTCTCGTCTTCCGGGCGATCATCGACAACCACGCCATTCCCCGCCGCGACCTGAGCGGCATCAACAAGCTGGCCTTCCTGGCCCTCATGCTGGCCGTCGCCGACGCGGCCATGGGCGTGCTGCAGCGGTGGCTGTCGTCCCGAATCGGCGAGGGCCTGATCTTCAACCTGCGGTCGGCCCTCTACGACCACGTCCAGGGCATGCCCCTGTCGTTCTTCACCCGCACCCAGACCGGCGCCCTCATCAGCCGCATGAACAACGACGTCATCGGGGCCCAGCAGGCGTTCACCGGCACCCTGGGCACGGTCGTGCAGAACGTGTTCGAGGTGGTCGTCACCCTGGCCGTGATGATCAGCCTGGAGTGGCGCCTCACCATCCTCGCCCTCGGGGTCGTGCCCTGCTTCGTCATCCCCGCCAAGCGGGTCGGCAAGGGGATGCAGAAGGCTCACCCGGGAGTCGTTCCAGCTCGACGCGGCCATGAACAACAACATGACCGAGCGCTTCAACGTGTCGGGTGCCCTTCTGGTGAAGCTGTTCGGGAGTCCGGAGCGGGAGTCGTCCGAGTTCCGCGAGCGGGCGGGACGGGTGCGCGACATCGGGGTGCGCCGGGCGCTCTACAGCCGGGTCTTCTTCACCGCCCTGGCCCTGCTGGGAGCGGTCGGCACCGTGGCCGTCTACTGGTGGGGGGCGCGCCTGGTCTTCAGCGGGGCCATCACGGTCGGGACGTTGACCGCCTTGGCCGTGTACGTGGGCCGGGTGTACCGGCCGCTGACCAGTCTCACCAACGCCCACGTCGACGTGATGACCGCCCTGGTGTCGTTCGAGCGGGTCTTCGAGGTGCTCGACGCCCCCCATCCCATCGCCGACGCACCCGACGCCGTCGAATTGGTCGACGCCAAGGGTCGCATCGATTTCGACGACGTGTGGTTCCGTTACCCGGCGGCGTCGAGCGTGTCGATCGCGTCCCTCGAGGCGGCCATGACCACGCCACTGAGCGACGAGCCGTCGGGCATGATCCTCAAGGGCGTGTCGTTCGTGGCCGAGCCGGGGCAGATGGTGGCCCTGGTGGGGCCCACCGGTGCCGGCAAGACCACGACCTCGCACCTCGTGCCCCGCCTGTACGACGTGGTGGCGGGGACGGTCCGGGTCGACGGCCACGACGTCCGCCGGCTCACCGGTGAGAGCCTCACCCACGCCATCGGCATGGTCACCCAGGACCCCCACATGTTCCACGACACCATCGGCGCCAACCTCCGCTACGCCCGCCCGGACGCCACCGACGAGCAGCTCGTCGCCGCCTGCCGGGCGGCCCGCATCCACGACCTGATCGCCAGCCTGCCCGAGGGCTACGACACCATGGTGGGCGAGCGCGGCTACCGGCTGTCGGGCGGCGAGAAGCAGCGCCTGGCCCTCGCCCGGGTGCTGCTCAAGAGCCCGGCCATCGTGATCCTCGACGAGGCCACCGCCCACCTCGACTCGGAGACCGAGGTCCTCATCCAGCAGGCCCTCGACGAGGCCCTGGCCGGACGCACGTCGCTCGTGATCGCCCACCGGCTCTCCACCATCCAGGCGGCCGACCAGATCCTGGTGCTCGACGCCGGCCGGATCGTGGAGCGGGGCACCCACGAGGAGCTGTCGACGTCCGGCGGCCTCTACCAGGAGCTCTACCTCACCCAGTACGCCCGCACCGGGCGCCCGTCCCCGTCCCCCGCCGAGGAACGCACCGCCGCCGAGTAGCCCGCTCGCACTCTCGAGCCGACTGGTCCGCGCAAGTACCCGTGTGAGGGGGCAACCGCGCGAACTGGTCCGCCGGGCTCGTCGCCCGAACCGAGCACTCCGCGCAATTACCCGTAGGAGGGGGCAACCGCGCGAATTGCTCGGCCGGGCTCGCCGGCGGAACCGAGCACTCCGCGCAATTTCCCGTAGGAGGGGGCAACCGCGCGAATTGGTCGGGCGGGCAGGCCTTCGGATCGAGCACGCCGCGCAAGTCACACGTGGAGGAATCACGCGCGAGTTGGTCGGGCCGGGCCGCCGCGGGACCAGGATTCCGCGCTGTTACACGTGTGACGGGGCAACCGCGCGAGTTGCTCGGCCGGGCTCGCCGCCCGAACCGAGCACTCCGCGCAATTACCCGTGGGAGGGGGCAACCGCGCGAAATGGTCCGGGCGGACCCCGCCGCCGCACCGAGCACTCCGCGCAGTTACCTCAAGTGGGGGGCACCCGCGCCAATTGGTCGGGCCGGGTGCGGGGGTCGGGACCGAGCACGTTCCGGTGGACCGGCGGGTCAGGGACGGTCGTTGCGGTGCGAGCGGCGCCGGAACCGGCGGTGCTCGCTCGAATCCGTACCATCCGGCCCGACGAGCTCGACCGGGGCCGGCGCGTCGCCGCTGGACACGACCCGGTTGCTGACGACGGTGTTGTCGGGGCCCGGATTGGTGGGGGCGACCCGGCCGGTGAGGACCCGTCGTCCACTGCCGGCTCCGTTGTGTCCCGTTCGGTCCTCCCGGACGGGCTCGGGCGGCGGGACCTCGTCGCCGGCGGGTGGTCGACGACGCGGCGGTCGGCGTCGGAGAGCGCATCCCGGTCGACCCGTCGCGACCGGGCCGGGTTGGACGTGCGGGCCCGGTCGAAGGCGAGCGTGCGCTCCTCCTCGGCTCGGGCCATGTCGGCCTGGGCCCGCTTCCGGGCTTCGGCCTCGGTGCCCACGGTGGGGTCGACGGCCCGCGCCAGCAGCTTGCCGTGCCACCGCTCCCCCAGGCTGCCCCCGAGCAGCGACCCGACGAGGATGGCGGCCAGCGACGCGATCCCCGCCACCGTGAATGCCTGGCCGTACTCGTCGGCGGTGGTCGGCACGCCGAGCGAACGCAGGCTGGTGTTGATCGTTTCGGCGTCGGATGCCCGGACCAGGGCGGCCACCGCGGCCGCGATGACGAGGCCCAGGACCGCAACCAGCAGGCCGTTGACCACGCCCGCCCGCCGGGCCATGCGGCCGGCGACGTAGCCGCCGAAGAGGTACGACACCAGCAGGATGCCCGCAACGATCAAGCCACCCGTGACGCCCAGCTGCTCGTAGTCGGTGCCGACGATGTCGGTCTTGACGTTGAGGGCGTCGACGACAGCCGCCGCCACCCCGATCAGGACGGCGAAGGCGCCGTACGCCACCAGCACGCCGGCCAGCACCGATGCGATCGATAGCGCTCCGAAGCCGGCGTCGGCGGCCAGCGCCCGTCGGTCCCGACCGCTCTCCAGGCGTCCCGTGCGACCCATCACGCCCCCCTTTCCCGGTCGGCGTCGGGGATCTCCTCGCCCACGTCCGACCGGTCCTGTTGCATCAACTCTTCCTCCAAGCCTTCACGTTCGAGGACCTCGTCATCCTTGACGGCCCCTTCTTCGGCGGGGACGTGAGGCTGGTTCGAGGTCATGAGGGGCGCGTACCGCATCGGGAAAAGGGGCAAACCTCTTCTAGGATCGGCCGGCGATGCGCCTGCCCCACCTGTCGCCGGCCACCTACCGGCGGGTGGCGCTGGTGGCGCTGGTGGCGCTGGCGTTCATCGTCGTGTCCGGCGCCGCCGTCCGCCTCACCGGCTCCGGCCTCGGTTGTCCCGACTGGCCGACGTGCGCCGATGACCGGGTGGTGGCCCCGTTGGAATACCACGCCATGGTCGAGTTCGTGAACCGCACCGTGACGGGACTCGTGTCGGTGGCGGTGATCCTCGCCGTGCTCGGGTCGCTGCGCCGTCAGCCCCGGCGGGGCGACCTGACCTGGCTGTCACTTGGGCTGGTGGCGGGCGTGCTCGGCCAGATCGTCCTCGGCGGGCTCACCGTCCTGTTCGAGCTGAAGCCCGGGTTCGTGATGGCCCACTTCCTGCTGTCGATGGTGATCCTGGCCAATGCCGTCGTCCTCCACGATCGCGCCAGTCGTGCCGACGGGCCACCGGTGTCGCCGTACGGCGGCGGATGGGTTGCGGACCGCGACCTGCTGAGATTGGGTTCGCTGATGGTCGTGGCGGCCGGCCTGGTCCTGTTCCTGGGCACGATCGTGACGTCGTCCGGCCCCCACGGGGGGGACGAGAACGCCGAGCGGCTGGGTTTCGCCGTGGCCGACGTCGCCCGGCTCCACGGGGCGAGCGTGATCCTCTTTCTCGGACTCACCCTCCTCACCCTCTGGCGCGTTCGGTCGGCAGGCGCGCCGCCGGCCGCGCTCCGCCGGGGCGAGGTGCTGCTGGCGGTGTCGGTAGGCCAGGCCGCGATCGGCTACGTCCAGTATTTCAACGGCGTGCCGGCATTGATGGTGGGCGTCCACGTCGCCGGCGCGGTCGCCGTCTGGGTCGCCGCCCTGCGGTTCCGGCTGGCGCTCGCCGGCCTGGCTCCGCGTGCGGGGCCAGGGCCGGTCGACGAGGCCGGCGTGGCCTCACCCAAGGCGGGCGTAAAGCCCTGACCGCTGCGCTCCGCCGGCCCGGCGGTCGCCCGGCGGTGGCCCGCCGGTTGCGGTGGAGCCTGAGTTGGCGCCCATACTCGCTCAACCTGCGCTCCGACGGTCCGGTGGGGGCGGTGCCCGCGGGGGCTCATTGAACGGGAGGCCGTCCCCTGTGCAGTCAGCCTGCGTCAGCCGGACGGCTCAGCGCAGCTCCTGGATGCGGATCATGTTGCCGGCGGGATCGCGAACCGCACAGTCGCGAATCCCGTACGGCTGGTCGATCGGCTCCTGGACGACCTCGGCGCCGTTGGCCTGCACCCGCTCGAAGGTGCCGTCGAGGTCCCTGGTGGCCAGGTTGATGCTCGCGTAGGTGCCCTTGGCCATCATCTCGGCGATCATGCGCCGCTCGTCGTCGGTGATGCCGGGGTCGGCGGCCGGAGGATGCAGGACGATGCCCGTGCCGGGCTGGTCGGCGGGACCGACCGTGATCCAGCGCATCCCCTCGTACCCGACGTCGTTGCGGACCTCGAAACCGAGGGTGTCGCGATAGAAGGCCAGGGCTGCGTCCGGGTCGTCGTGGGGGAGGTAGGCCTGGTGAATGGTGATGTCCATGACGGTCAGGCTACGTACGGCTCGGTGAAGGTGCTTCTCGATTCCTGACCGGTCTGGTCACCCGTTTCGCCACACACGACGGCATCCCCGCCGTCGCCTGCGCCGCCTGGCGCCGGTAGGTGCTGGGCGACATACCGACCAGCTCGGTGAAGCGGGTGCTGAAGGTGCCGAGGGACGAGCAGCCGACCGCGAAGCAGACCTCGGTGACGTTGAGGTCGCCGCGACGCAGCAGCGCCATCGCCCGCTCGATGCGCCGCGTCATCAGGTAGCTGTAGGGCGACTCGCCGTAGGCGTTCCGGAACTCGCGGCTGAAGTGTCCGGCCGACATGTGCGCCCCGCGGGCGAGCGCCTCGACGTCGAGCGGCTGCGCGTACTCCCGGTCCATCCGGTCGCGGACGCGGCGCAGCAGCGCGAGGTCTCGGAGGTGCTGCGCCGCAGCGGGACTGCTCACCTTCGAGATCGTGCCACGTCGCACCGAAGTTGCCCAGCGCCACCGGCGCCGCGGCCCCCACCGCCGCCGACGCTCGGCCCCGGTCCGTTTCAGGGCCCAAGGATCACCGGCGATCGGGCCGTCGGTATCCTGGAGGGGTGACGCCGTCGCTCTCCGTCGCTCCCGTGGAGGTCAAGGAACCCGAGATCGAAGACGTCGTCACGCCCGATCGCCCGTGGGTGGTCATCGTCTGGAACGACCCCATCAACCTCATGTCGTACGTCACGTTCGTGCTCCAGAAGCTGTTCGGCTACAGCCTCGACAAGGCCACCAAGCTGATGCTCGACGTCCACCACAAGGGCAAGGCGGTGGTGTCGGCCGGGCCCCGGGAGAAGGCCGAGCTCGACGTGTTCCGGCTGCACGAGCATGGGTTGTGGGCCACCATGCAACACGATGACTAAGCCGGTCCGGAGGAGCCGGAAGGGCCACTTCGAGATCCGCCTGGGTGAGGCCGAGCGCGAGCTGCTGCGCTCGTTGGCCCCCCAGATGCGGGAGCTGCTGGCCAGCGACGATCCCGTCCTCGACCGCCTCTACCCTGTCGCCTACCCCGACGACGAGGACCGGGAGACCGAGTACCGGCTGCTCGTCCGCGACGAACTGCGGTCGTCGCACGAGGCCGCCCTCGCCGCCCTGGAGGAGAGCGCCGACGCCGAACGCCTCGACGAGGAGCAGCTGCTGGCGTGGATGCGGGCGGTCAACGAGGTCCGCCTGGTGCTCGGGACCCGGCTCGACGTCACCGAGGAGGGCCACGAGCGGCCAACCGAGCCGGGCGACCCCCGAGCCGCCGCGTTCGCCGTCTACGACTACCTCACGTGGCTGCAGGGCACCATCGTGGAGGCGCTGTCCCCGTAGCCGGGTGCGGTGGACCGGGGCCGGGGACGCGTACCATCGACGTCGTGTCGGTCATCGGGCTCGACCCGGGTTTGGAGGAGGAGGTCACCCGCCGGCTGGCGCGGGTCGGTCAACGGTGGACCGGCGGCCGCCGGCAGGTCGTCGGCGCCTTCGCCCGGGCCACCGCCCCTCTGTCGGTGACGGAGGTCCACGACGTCGTCGGCCCCGAGGTGCCGCTCTCGTCGCTCTACCGGATCCTGGGCGACCTGGTGGCGGCCGGGGTCCTCATCCGCCTCGAGTTCGCCGAGGGCTTCGCCCGCTTCGAGCTCGACGAGGGACTGGCCGAGCACCACCACCACCTGGTGTGCACCGGCTGCGGCATCGTGGCCGACCTGGAGCTCCCCGACCTCGAGCGCACCCTGGGCGACACGGCCGTCGACATCCGCCGGCGGGCCGGGTTCGAGGCCCGCACCCACCGCCTCGACTTCTTCGGACTCTGCGCCGCCTGCACCTAACCCGGTGAGGGGTAGAACATCACCCCCATCGTCCCGGGACCGGTGTGGGCCCCCACGCTGGGACCGACCCGGTAGCGGATGAGCTCGCGCACCTCGGGGACGTCGCGCAGGAGTGCCTCCACCGCCTCCACCATGGGCAGGGTGCCGGCGTCGGCCACGCCCACACCCACCCGCAGCGACGTCCCCGACGCCCGCACGTGGGCGGCCATGACCTCCGCCGCCCGATCGAGGTCGGCGGCGTGGCCGATCGTCCGCATCGCGCCCCCGGCCAGGGTGAGGACCGGGATGGACGGGGCGTCGGTGGCGGTGTCTGCGTCGTCGGCTGCCGGCTCGTCGGCCAGCCGCCCGCCGGCCCGGGCCAGCTCGAGGACGCCGACCACGAAGACGTTGCCCACGGTGGCGCCGACGCGCTCGGCGGCAGCTACCACCTCCTCGAACGGGGCGCCGGCGGCGATCGCGTCGGCCGCCTCCCACGCGGCGAAGGTGATCCCGAACGAGGCGGTGCCGGTGTCGACGATGTGGACGGGCACGGGTGCGGTGGCGGCCGCCAGGCGGGCCGAGTTCACGGTGCCGGAGATGGCCGAGCCGATATGGACGGACACGATGGTGTCCGCCCCGTCGCCGGCAAGGGACTCGTAGGCGGCGGCGAAGGCGCCCGGGCTCGGCTGCGACGTGGAGACCTCGGGTGCGCCCGACTCGAACCGGGCGTAGAAGTCGTCGGCGTCGAGGTCGACGCCCTCCTGGTGGGCGACCCCGTCCACGGTGACGACGAGAGGCACGACCGTGATCCCGAGACGGGCGGCCAGCTCGGGGGGGATCTGCGAGTTCGAGTCGGTGACGAGGCGGATCATGCGAGGTCCGCGGTCGCGACCGCGATCGTCGGGTCGAGGGGACGCCGGGCGGTGGCGAACCGGTAGATGATCACGGCGCTGCTGACCGCCGATGCGATCGGGAGGGCGGCGGTGGGGGGTGGGCCCCACAGGTTCGGCCACCGGCGCGACGACCACAGCACGCCGGCCGCCACCCACGTGGCCGAGGCCGCCGCCGTCCCCGGCAGGGCTCGCCCCGACCACTTGCCGACGCCCCAGGCCACGGCCAGGTCGACGGGGACGTAGGCGGGAAACGTCGCCAGGCACTGGCCCAGGCTGACAGCCACCCCCTTGCCGCCGCGGAACCGGTTCCAGACCGGGAAGCAGTGCCCCACCACCGCGGCCGTCCCCGCCACGTGGGCGCCGCTGCCGCCCGCCAGCCTCCGGCCGACGGCGCAGGCCACGACCCCCTTGAGCGTGTCGGCGGCCAGAATCCCCGACCCCCAGCCCTTGCCCAGGAGGGCCATTGCGTTGACCGCCCCCGGGTTCCCGCTGCCCTGCGCCCGCAGGTCGGTGGCCCCTCCGGTGGCCAGCCGGGCGGCCACGTCGGCCGACGGGATGGTGCCGACGAGATACCCGGCCACGGCCGGCGCGAGGGTCGAGCAGATGGAGACCAACGGCCTCGCAGCGTAGGACGAAACGTGGCCTAGCCGTCCGCAACCGGTGACCGATCTATTCGCCCGAAAGGTCACCGCGGTCTGTCCGCGACCGGTGACCGATCCTCGCCAGGGCGCCCGAAAGTGTCACCAGTTCGTCTGGGGGCGCTGTCCGCAACCGGTGACCGACCCAGTCGCCAGGACGCCCGAAAGTGTCACCGGTTGCGGTGCTGTCCGCAACCGGTGACCGATCCCGTCGCCAGGGCGCCCGAAAGTGTCACCAGTTCGTCGGGGCGCCGCCAACCGGTGACGAATCTCAGTCGCCAGGACGCCCGAACGTGTCACCGGTTCGGTGGGGGCGAGGTAGTGGGTCGGGGGCTCGTAACCTTGCGGACGGTGAGTCCCGACGTCCGACGTGTGCCTGTTGCGCCTGGCGTGGAGCTGCATGCCCTGGTGTGGGACGGGGGCGGCGGGACGCCCATCCTCCTCGTCCACGGGCTGGCGTCGAACTGCCGGACGTGGGAGGCGGTGGGCGAGCGGCTGCACCGGCTGGGGCACCGGGTGGCGGCGGTCGACCTCCGGGGGCACGGCCGCAGCGACAAGCCCGACGGCGGCTACGACTTCGCCACCATGGGCGACGACCTCCTGTCGTTCATGGACGCCCTCGACTACCGGCTGCCCATCGTCGCCGGCCAGTCGACCGGCGGGAACCTCGCCCTCGACCTCGGCCATCGCCACCCCGACCGGGTGGCGGCCGTGGTGGGCGTCGACGGCGGTTCGATCGAGTTGCAGGACCAGTGGTCCGAATGGGACGACTGTGCGCGGGCGCTCGCTCCGCCCCTCCTCGCCGGCTCGCCCCGGGCCGACCTCGCCGCCCGCCTCCGCCGGATGCATCCCACGTGGGACGACGCCGGCATCGAGGCCACGCTCGCCAACTTCGAGGTCCTCGACGACGGCACCGTTCGCCCATGGCTCACGTTCGACCGCCACATGCGCGTCCTGCGGGCGTTGTGGGAGCACCGGCCGTCGAAGGTCCTCCCCGACCTGATCGTCCCCCTCCACCTGCTTCTCGTCGACGCCGGAGACGCCTGGGCCGTCGCCAAGCGGGCCGAGGCGGAGCGGGCGGAGGCCTACGGCGTGCGGGTCAGGTGGTTCGCCGGTGCCGACCACGACGTCCACGTGCAGCTGCCCGACGAGGTGGCGGCCGACCTGCACGAGGTCGCCGGATGACGCTGGCCCGCATCCTGACGATCATGGGGTCGGGCGAGACGAGCCCCACGATGAGCAAGGTCCACCGCGACCTGATCTCCCGGATGGGACCGTCTCCCGTGCCGGCCGCCATGCTCGACACCCCGTTCGGGTTCCAGGAGAACGCCGACGACATCACGGCCAAGGCGGTCGCCTACTTCCGGGAGAGCGTCCAGCGGGAGATGGGCGTGGCGTCCTACCGGTCGGCCGAGGGGGCCGATGCCGACAGCGTCGCCCACGAGCTCATGCTGGCCCGGCTGCGGGAGGCCCGGTACGTGTTCTCGGGGCCGGGGAGCCCGTCGTACGCACTGTCCCAGTGGAAGGGCAGCCAGGTGCCGGTGGTGCTGGCCGAGAAGGTCCGCACCGGTGGCTGTGTCACGTTCGCCAGCGCGGCGGCGGTCACCCTGGGGGCCTTCGCCCTGCCGGTGTACGAGGTGTACAAGGTCGGCCACCGGCCCCACTGGCTCGAAGGGCTCGATCTGCTGGCCGAGGCGGGCCTGCGGGTGGCGGTGGTGCCGCACTACAACAACGCGGAAGGCGGCAACCACGACACCCGGTACTGCTACATGGGCGAGCGCCGCCTGTCGGGGCTCGAGGAGCTCCTGCCGGACGGAGTCTTCGTTCTCGGGGTGGACGAGCACACCGCCCTGATCCTCGACCTCGACGCCGGCACGGCCACCGTCGCCGGAATCGGGAAAGTCACCGTCCGCCACCGGTCGACATCGTGGACGGTGAACGCCGGCGAGTCGGTGCCCATCGCCGACCTGTCCGCCGGGCCGAATGCGAGCACTCCGCGCAGTTCCCCGTCAGGGGGGGTGAGCGCGCGAACCGCTCACGAGGGGGGCGGGACGTCCGACCCCCTCCTCGACGGCCTCGGGTCCTGCCAGGCGGAGTTCGACGCCGCCCTGGCCGCTCGTGACGGACGGGGGGCGACGAAGGCCGTCCTCCAACTCGACGATCTCCTCACCGAGTGGTCCCGCGACACGCTCCAGTCCGACCACCTCGACCGGGGACGGGCCGCCCTGCGAGCCATGGTCGTGCGCCTGGGCGAGGCGTCCGACCAGGGCCTGCGCGACCCCCGCGAGATCGTCGGCCCGTTCGTCGAGGCCCTCCTCGACGCCCGCCGCCAGGCACGCACCGACCGGCGCTTCGCCGACGCCGACGGCCTCCGCGATCGCCTGGTCGACGCCGGCGTCGAGGTGCGCGATACCCCCGACGGCACCGAATGGGTGCTCCCCTAAGCTACGAAGGTCATCCGGCCCCCATCGTCCAGCGGCCCAGGACACCGCCCTTTCAAGGCGGCGACACGGGTTCGAATCCCGTTGGGGGCGCACGGAAAGGTCCAGGCAGCGGTCAGGTGATGTTCGGGATCACCTCGAAGGTCTCGTCGGCGGCGTCGATGATGATCCGGAACCAGCGCAGAAACCCGAGCTGGCCGACGATCTGAAAGTCGAATGGCCACGGGTCGCAAAATGCAACGGGCGCCTCCCAGGCAAAGTCATCGAGCTGGAGCTCGCACGTCACCGTGCGAGAAGTCGTCGTGATGCCTCCGACGGCAACCAGTTCCTCGTCGACTCCGGTGAGATCGACTCCTGCGAGCTCCGCCACCCAGGGCGCGAATCGGTTGTGGAGCGACCCGGTGTCGACGAGACACAGCACAGTCACGGTTCGAGCCGACCCGGCAACGACGATCTTCGATCGCAGGCCGAGCAGCATCGGGACCAGCGCCTGGAAGGCGCTCGAAGGCGAGCCTCACATGCCGTGCATGCCCATGTCGGCCATAGGGTCGACAGGGACGCGGAACACGACGGCGCCTTCTATGCCGTGCTCGCGCAGCCAATTCACGACGTCGTACGGGTTGTCCGCATCGACAAGCACCTGGTCGTCCTTGCGTCCCACATACCGCCCGATATACGGACGGAGGATGTCGGCGCCGGCCTTGCGGCGCGCTTCCACCTCGGGGCGGACCGCCGGCTCCGGGAGTCGGATCACCTGACGCATGAAACCATTATGGCTCTCGACCGTGCTCACGTCGCTCCGCTTTCGCCGGCTCCCGACGTCCGTGAAGACCGACGCGGGGGCGTGCCCCAGCGATCCGTTGTGGGCGCCACCACCGAGCGCGCGGTCAGAGGATCCGTGACAGGAACGCCTTGGTCCGGGGCTCGGACGGCGACGAGAGAACCTCCCGGGGCGACCCCCGCTCGACCACCAGGCCGTCGTCCATGAACACCAGTTGGTCGCCGACCTCCCGGGCGAAGCCCATCTCGTGGGTGACGACGACCATGGTCATGCCGTCGGCGGCAAGTTGCTTCATGGCGTCCAGCACGTCGCCCACCAGCTCGGGGTCGAGGGCCGACGTCGGTTCGTCGAAGAGCATGAGCTTGGGCTCCATGGCCAGGGCCCGGGCGATGGCCACCCGCTGCTGTTGGCCACCGGACAGCTGGGCGGGGTAGTCACCGACCTTCCCGGCCAGGCCCACCCGCTCGAGCAGCGCACGACCCCGGTCCTCCGCGACCGACCGGCGTTCGCCCTTCACCCGCACCGGCGCCTCCACCACGTTCTCGAGCACGGTGAGGTGGGAGAACAGGTTGAACCGTTGGAACACCATCCCGATGGACGCCCGCTGGCGGGCCGCCTCCCGCTCCTTGAGCTCGTGGGCCCGGCCACCCTTCATCCGGTAGCCCATGAGCTCGCCGTCGACGTAGAGGCGGCCACCGTCGATGGGCTCCAGGTGGTTCACGCAGCGGAGGAAGGTCGACTTCCCCGATCCGGACGGGCCGATGATCACCATCACCTCGCCACGAGCGACCTCCAGGTCGATCCCCCGGAGGACCTCGACCCGACCGAAGCGCTTGCGCACCCCCTCGGCCCGCAGCACGGCGGTCACCTGGGCGGTCACAGCGTCGGTCACGACGTCACACCCGGTCCGACGGCCGGACCCGCAACGACAGCGTGTTGCGCCGCACCCGGGCCAGGAGCGTGTCGGATACGTCGCGCGACGCTCCCCGGGCGAAACGCCGCTCGAGCAGGAACTGCCCGACGCTGGCCACGCTGGTGAGGAACAGGTACCAGATGCTCGCCACCACCAGCAGCTCGAGCACCCGCAGGTTGGTCGAGTACACGTCCTCCGCCCGGCGCAGCAGCTCGGGGAAGAGGACCACCGACGCGAGTGACGACGTCTTCAGCATCGAGATGAACTCGTTGCCGGTGGGAGGGATGATCACCCGCATGGCCTGGGGGAGGACGATCCGGCGCAGGGTCAGCGCCGGGTGCATGCCCAGGGCCTTGGCCGCGTCGACCTGGCCCTCGTCGACCGAGATGATCCCCGCCCGCACGATCTCGGCCATGTACGCCCCCTCGTTGAGCGCCAACCCGAGGAAGGCCGCCTTGAAGGGGGTCATGAAGTCGACCATGCGGGCCCGGTAGATCGTGACGTCGACGAAGGGCAGCTTGATCGTCAGGTACTCGAACACCAGCGGCAGGCTGAACCACAGGATCAGCTGCACCAGGACGGGTGTCCCCCGGAACAGCCACACGTAGACCCAGCTGCTCACCCGCAGCACGGGGTTCGCCGACAGGCGCATCACCGCGAACAGCACGCCGAGGACGATCCCCGCCGCCTGGGCGACCACCGAGATCAGCAGGGTGTTGCGGACGCCCTCGAGGATCGAGCGGTTGAACAGGAACCGGCGGACGGTTGCGCTGTCCACCGCACCCGAGCCGGCGGCGGCCGACACCAGCCAGGCGACCAGCGCGAGGATGACGCCCGCCGCCACCCACCGGCCGGCGTGGCGGACCGGGACCGGGACCGGCCGGATGTCGCCCGCGCTCTCCGTGTCCGCAGGGGGTCGGGAGCCGCCGGCATCCACTGGGGTTTCGTCAGCCGCCGTTGATGGCGGCGGTCTTCAACGCTCCCTGGGTCACGTCCCACTTGGCCAGCACCTGGTCGTACGTGCCGTCGTCGATGATCGCCCGCAGCGCGTCGCGGAGGGCATCCCGGAAGGCGACGTCCTGCTTGCGCACGCCGATCCCGTACGGAGCGGGGTCGAGCTGCTCGCCCACCACCTCGAAGTCGTTGCCGTTCCCCGACACCTTGGCGTTGTAGGCGGCCACTGGGAAGTCGTTCATGTCGGCCACGCTGCGGCCCGCCTTCAGGGCGAGAAGGGCGTCGGTGTCCTTCTCGAAGGTGAGGATCTCGAGGTCGGACCCCTTGGCGATGCACGTCGCCTTCTGGGCGGTGGCCAGGTCCTCCTGGGTGGTGCCCTGCTGCAGGCCGATCGTCTTGCCGCACAGGTCGTCGACCGACCGGATCCCGGCCGGGTTGCCCTTCGCCACCAGGATCGACGTGCCGGCGTTGAAGTAGTCGATCAGGTCGATGACCTGGCGGCGCTCGGCGTTGTCGCTGAGGGCCGACATGACCATGTCGAAGCGCTCGGCCTGGAGGGCGGGGATGATCCCGGCGAACGACGTGTTCATGAACCGGCAGGTGAACCCCTCGCCGAACTTGGCGGCCATGGCGTTGCACAGGTCGACGTCGAGGCCGGTGGCGGTCTGGGTTCCCTCCTCGAAGAACTCGACCGGGGCGTAGGCGATGTCGGACCCGACGTCGAGGGTCCGATCCTCGGCGATCGCCTCGGGAAGTCGCTGGCCGAGAGCGGTGAGCGGCCCGGCGGACGTCTCCCCCGAACCGCCGTCGTCGCCGCAGGCGCCGGCGAAGGAGGCGATGGCGACGAGGGCGACGAGGGCGACCGTCGTCCGGAAGCGTCGGGATTGGGCCATTTGCAGACCTCCTCGTCGTCAGCAACGCGGAGTGTACGTCCAGGCGTGCTCCGGGCGGTGGTGGGAGGTCGGCGGTCTTTCAGCGACCGTAGGCGGTGAGCACCTGGAGCGCCCCGAGCGTCACCACGCCCCGGTACTCGAGGGTGGAGGCGGCGCTCGGAGGTTCCCACGCGATCGACCAGCCGCCGTCGGGTTGCTGCATCCGTTCCAGGCGGTCGAGGTGGCCCTCGACGAGCGCGTCCGGGAACAACGACCGCCAGCGGCTCGACGGCGTGGGGGCGATGTGCAGCGGCGTCACGCCGTAGCCCATGTCGAGGGGGTCGGACAGGTACATGTCGGCCTTGGGCAGGTGCTCGGCCGCCGCCGCAGCCAAGGCCTCGGCCCGTCCCCGGTCGGGGACGTGTTCGAGGAACATGAACACCTGGAGCATCGCGTGGGCGTCGTCGGGGAACCCGCCGGCCAGTGCCGACCAGCACCACTCGGTGGCCTGGGTCAACCACGGATGCTCGATTCCCATCCGGTGCACGAGCGCGGCCAGGCCGGCGGTGGGGTTGAAGCCCGGAATGTACGTCCACTCGGCCCAGTGCCCGGCCCGGGGGTAGGTCTCCATGGCGGGCGACGAGAGGGCCACCGCCCCGTCCGGCGTGGCGATCGTGGCCAGGAAGTCGCACGCCCGCTCGACCATCTCGCGGTCGACGGCGTCGGCTGCGACCATGGCCGCCAGCGCGGTCTCGACGTCGATGGCCAGGCTGGCGGGACAACGCTTGTCGGGCTCGAGGCCGTGGCCGAAGCCGCCGTCGGGGTTTCTGTACCCGCGCAGGGCGTCGACCACGCCGGACGCAGGTGCCCCGTCGAAGATGGTCGCCGCCATCCGTTGCTCGAGGACGCGGCCTTCCAGGATGATGAACGAACGGCCGGCGTCGTGGCTCTCAGTGCTCATGGCGACATCCTGACGCCCGCCGGGCGGTACCTCTTGGACGGATCAGACACCGACCAGGACGGCAGGGGTGACACCTGCCAGCCGGCCGCACTCCCGGTTGAGGTGGGGCTGGTCGGCGTAGCCGGCCGCCGCCGCCAGCCGGGCCAGGCCGAGGTGCCCCCCGGTCTCGGCCAGGGCGAGGAAGCGGCGGAATCGCAAGACCCGGTCGAGCGTCTTGGGCCCGTACCCGACGGCCGTGCGGCACCGCCGGTGCAACTGTCGCTCGCTCACTCCCAACGTGTCGGCCAGCCCGGCAACCGGTTTCGTCGACCTCCCCCTCCCGAGCGTGGCGACGGCCGCCTCCACCAAGGCGTCGGGACTGGTGGACCGCGGCAGCCAGGCCGACACTGCGTCCGCCAGCTCGACGGTCATGGCCTGCAGGCCATGCGACGCCGACGGGCGACGGGACGCGCTCGCCGACGCCAGCCGATCGGACAGCCGCCCGGCGCGGTCCCGACCCAGCACGTCGACCGCCTCGACCCGGAGGTCGAGCAACTCCGACGCGGGGACGCCGAGCACGGCGGGTGCCAGGCCGGGCCGGAAACGGATACCGACATAGAAGCCGTCCGGCCGGGCCGTCACGTCGACCGGGCCGGTATCGGGCCCCGCCACGACCAGGTGGGACCCATCCCACACGAGGTCGACGCACCCGTCGGGCAGCACCCTTTGGACGTATGTCTCACCGGCCGGGCCCATCCGCCCGGCCCACGTGCAGGCCACGTGGCGGGCCAGCCCGGACGGCGGCCGCCACTCCTGGTACCCGGCGCGGCCCGTGCCCCCGACCCCCGAGTCGGACCGTCGCCCGGCGTTCGCATCCATTGTCGTGGCGGGCACCGGGGAGAGGTTACCGAGCCGGTCGCACCCCGGGATGTCCCTTGTGTAGAACTCTGGGCCTCTGGGGTAGACGGCTTTCAAGCTAATCAAGGAGGAATCATGGGAGACGTCCAGGAGCCCCAGGCAGGAGTGGGTCGAGCCCAGACCGTTGGGAACAATCCGCATCCGGGCGGGAAAACCGATACCGGAGACGTCGACCTCCCGCCGTACGAGGGCCGCGCCACCAGCCCCGACGACACCGAGTCCACCCGGGCCAAGACCGACAGCATCGAGCGCCAGCTCGACGAGACGGTGAGCAAGGGTGAGGCCGAAGTCGGCCAGGTGTCGAGCCCCGGTGGAGAGAACATCAGCCCCACGACGGGCGAGGAGCTCGGCGCGCAGTCGGCCGGAGCGAACTCCGGTGGTGCCAGCGAGATCCCCGACCCCCACGGCGTCGGCGAGAGCGACAGCCAGCGGGGCGAGTCCTTCGAGCCGCCGGCCACCGAGCACCAGGGACCCACGAACCGGCCGGTCGGCCAGGTCGAGGGCGACCTCATGGAGCCCAACAACTCGGGTTCCGGCACGTCGGACGTCGACTGACTGGTTTGCGACGCCCGCCCGGGGACTTCGCCCGGGCACGTGTTCTGACGAGCGCACCGCTTTCGCAGCGGTGCGCTCGTCGCGTGTACGGGCCTCGTCAGTCGCCGGGCGAGAAGAACCTCGCCGTCTGCTCCGCGGTGGACGTGGCGACCGCCTGCTCCATGGCGCGGGCGAGCACGCTTAGCACGGCGGTGGCGGTGACCGGCCGGACCTTCTGGAGGGCGGCGGTGACCGCGGGGAGCCGGTCGGCGGGAAAGCCGGCGGCCACGAACGGCTCCCACACGTGAAGCTCGAACATCTTCACCATCCGCTGCGCAATCCGAGCCATGTCGGCCGCCAACTGCACGCTCTCGTCGATGGCGGCCGTCAGCGGGACGCCCCACGACGCCAGGTCGGCGCCCACCCGCACCAGCCGGGGGCTCGGGGCGACAAAGCCGTCCCCGTCCCCGTCGGGAACGACGATGCCGGCGGCGACCGCCCGCTCCAAGAGGCCGGGATCGGCGGCGACCTCGGGGAACATCTCGACCAGCTGCTGGCGGCTGAAGCGCTCCGGCACCTCGTCGCTCCACGGGGCGGTGAGCGCCTCCTCGAAGCCGAGGACCTCGGTGAGGCTGCGGCCCTCGTCCCAACCGGTGAGGAGGTCGCGGATGGCGGCCAGCGAGAAGCCGCGCTGCTGGAGGCGGTCGATGTAGGCGAGGCGGACGAGGTGGTCGCTGCCGTAGTGGCCTACCCGGCCGACCATTCGGGGTGGGGGCAGCAGACCCCTCGTCTGGTGGGCCCGGACGTTGCGGGTGGTGGTGCCCGCCTGCCGGGCCAGCTCGTCGATCGTCATGGTCGTCGTCGCGCCGGCGTGTGCCTCCGTTTCCGCCACGGTCGTCACTCTAGCGGATCTCGACTCTTGTCAATGTGACATCGAACGATGTAGAGTTCCTCCGACTGGTCCGGACGGCGTGACCGGCGTGCTGGCGAGGGGAGGCTTGCGTGGGAGCAGACGTCAACATCCTGGCGAGAGCGTGGGGCTACGACGCGTGGGCCTGGCTGGTCCTGCCCATCGGGTTCTACTGCGTGTGCAGCCTGGCGCTGTTCGCCTTCGGACGGAACGACCGGCCCGGCTTCGGGAACTTCTTCTTCGGGCAGATCTCCGACAGCCTGCGCCGGCTCACCGGCTTTCCCGGCTGGGCCATGGCCGGCGTCCTGAGCGGGCTCCTCTTCCTGCTGATCCTCGTCATCGGCTTCTACTGGGACGTCGCCTGGCACATCGACAACGGCCGCGACGTCGACCTGTTCACCCCGTCGCACACCATGATCCTCGTGGGGCTGGGCGGGCTGGTGTACTCCGCCTTCCTCACCATGGGCTTCGCCACCCTCGACAAGGCCCGGGTCGGCTTCAAGTACGGGGTGGCCACCGTGCCGTGGTCGTCGGTGCTGCTCCTGTGCCTGGGCTTCGGGGGGATGGTCGCCTTCCCCCTCGACGACCTGTGGCACAAGGCCTACGGCATCGACGTCACCCTGTGGAGCCCGAGCCACCTGCAGCTGGTGGGCGGTGGCGCCCTCGGCACGCTGGCGTTGTTCCTCATGTGCGCCGAGGCGCTGCCCTCGGCCCGCCCCACGGCGGTCGGGCGGGGGATCTTCGTGCTGACGGGCGGGACGGTGCTGGTGGCGTTGTCCGCCGTCCAGGCCGAGTTCGACTTCGGCGTGCCGCAATTCCAGGCCCTCTACCTGCCCCTCTTGATCATGGTGGCGGCCGGCATCGCCCTGGTCCTGGCCCGGCTGGCGCTGGGTCCGTGGGGGGCGGTCAAGGTCGTCCTTGTCTACCTCGGACTCCGCGGGTTCCTGGCCCTGGCCGTCGGGGGGGTGCTGAACCACACGGTCCCCCGGTTCCCCCTGTACCTGGCGTCGGCCCTGGCCGTGGAGGGCGCGGCGGCGTTGGTCGGGGTCCGGTCGCGGTTGCGGTTCGCGGTGGCCGCCGGGGCGCTGGTGGGGACGGTCGGCCTCGTCGGCGAGCTGGCGTGGGTACGGCTGTCGGGCTGGTCGTCGACGGCGATGCCGGGCTCGTTCGCGCTGAAGCTGGCCCTTCTGGGACCGGTGGCGGCCGTGGCCGCGGCCGTGCTGGGGGCGGGCCTGGGCCGGGCCTTCACCGGTGGCGGAGACGGTTCGGCTTCGGGGGACCGGATGCCGCTGGCGGCCCTGGTGGGGGCGGGAGTTGCCCTGGTGGCGGTGCTTGGCCTACCCCCACCCCCGCAACGTCGGGTCGGTGGACGCGGTGATCCGCACCGAGGTCGTGGGCGACCGAGCAGTGGTCGACGTGTCCCTCGCCCCGCCCGGTGCGGCGAAGGGAGCGACATCGTTCGTCGTGGTGTCGTGGCAGGGAGGGGGCCGGGTGACCGCTTCGCTCGACGAGGTCTCTGCCGGGAGGTACCGGTCCGATCGCGCCGTGCCGGTGACGGGATCCTGGAAGTCGGTGGTGAGCCTCCAGCGGGGCGACCAACTGATGGCGGCGCCGGTGTACCTGCCGGCCGACCCGTCCATCGGCGCCGATGCCGTCCCACTGGTACCCGAGCGCAGCGTGGCGTTCGTGCGCAACACGTCGTTGCTCCTGAGGGAGCAGCACCCCGGCCCCGCCTGGCCGGCGGTGGCGGCGTGGTCCGGCCTGGCCGGCCTGATGGCCGTGTGGATCGGCCTGATGGCCGTGACGGCCACCCGCGTGCGGGGCGGGTTCGAGCCGGAGTTGGGCGGCCGGACCCGGTCCGACTGGTCCGCCGCGCCGGTAGCAAGATCGCTGGCCCCCCACGCCCGCTAGGCTGGAGAAGCGTCGCGGGGTCCTGTGGTGCAGCTTGGAGTGCACGCCGGCCTGTCAAGCCGGAGGTCGCGAGTTCAAATCTCGTCAGGACCGCTCAACACTGGTCGGGTAGCTCAGTAGGTAGAGCGCGCGCCT
>CAVZAH010000009.1:0-414752 GCA_963773275.1 uncultured Acidimicrobiia bacterium
ACGGGCCTGACGGACGCGATCATCGACTCCGGTTCAAGATCTGGCGAGCCCCGACGGGGATCGAGGTGCAGCTGGAAGAGATGGAAGTGCCCATCGGCGAGGGGTACCGGTTCGCCGTGCTCGGTGACCATGACGGCGATGTCGGGAATCTCGTCGCCCGGGTGCAGACCCTCGCCGAGTCCGAGATCGGGAGGCTCTATCTCGAACGGGCCCGGCACCGGGAGGGCTGGGCTTTCCGCGACGACGAGGTGGCGGGGCAGTTTGTCTGGGACGACGAGGGCGACTACGGGAAGCCCAACCGCGTGATCATCGACGGGCGCACCCTGAGCTGGGATCAGCTGGGGAGGGCCCTCGAGTCCTTTGAGGGCTGGAGGTTCCGCCTCGTGATCGAAGCCTCGATCCACGACGCCCGCACCGACGCGGACATCATCGAACTGCCCGACCGCAGGAGCGGGCCGGAACCCACCAATGGGTGAACACCGTCCGAGTCTCGAAGCGCGGGTGGTGCGCGCCGCCGAGGTGGCACTGGCCGAACAGAGCTACGTCAGCCCGATCGACGTACTCATCGGCGTCGGCTGGCTGACGCACCAGGCCGTTGACCAGTGGCGCCAGGGGCGGGCCGAGGACCTGGAGCGGTTGGCCCAGGTCAACCTGCACAAGCTGACAGCAGCCATGGCCATCTTCCGACGGTGGGCCGCAGACCGGGGCCTGCACCCGAGCGAGACGGCCTACATCGCCCGAACCCGGGACCGCCGTCAGTTCCGGTTCAGCCGCAGCGGCGACGCCGGGATCGAGGCGGCCTACCGGACGCATTGGGTGTCATCCGAGCTGTCGGAGGCCAGGCGCCGCACGAACGACGGCTGAAGGTCGACGTTGCTAACCCGGCGAGCCAGTTTTGGAGCTGCGCTGGCGACGGCCTCAACGACTGGTTTCGACTCGCTCCCGTCCCGATCGGGCTCGCTTGGAAGCTGACCGACGACGCAGACCTCGCGCAACGAGCCAACCCACAGCGGTTCCCGGGACAAAGCAGGCCAGGACTTCCTGAACTGCTCTCCCGGGACCCGATTCGGGTTCCCCTACCGACCAGACCGATGTCTTCTGCTCGACTCTGACCACGCTCTCCCTCATACCGAGCCAGCGCCGCTCGACGACAAATCGCTGCGCGTCGACCTGCCTCACCCGGATGCTCGATCCCGGCCATCGGTACTTTCCGGTCTCCTCCGTGGCTACCGGCCTAGCGGCCTCGAATGTCGGATAGCGCGGTGGCGCGAAGACCTCGAATTGTGCGAACAGGTAGACCCAGACGACCACGGCCACGAGCACGCCGACCGCCAACCCAGCGATCACCGGGACGAGCAATCGTCGCTGATTCAGCACACTAGGTCCAGCCAAAACGGCACGCTGGCGGTGCTGGGCTCGTCGTCGATGTGCGCCTGCCCCGGGTTGGTCGGATCACCAGCCTGGTCCTGGATGCGCTTGAGGAGTTCCTCCACCTTCACATCGCTCCGGCGAAGCTTGATGCCCAGGTCGATGGCTATGCGGCCACTGCGGACGTCCTGCTCGGATGCCCCGAGGTTGCCCGCCTGCTCATTGCAGGACAATGCCGTGTTTGCCACTCGTGGATGAAAATACCCCGTTGCCAGAAACCCGACGAAGTGTCGGGACGGGCTGCGCTCAGAGTCATCGTCGGGGAAGCCGTCACTGTCGACGATGTCCTTGCGGTAGTGAGACGTAGCCTTGATCTCCTCCGGGGGATCCACGCGGTTCGGCCCGTCTAGCAGAAGCGGGAACGGATGGCGTCCGGGGTCGAGACCGGCCAAAAGCTCGCTCGCCTTGCGCATGAAGGCGTCGTTGCTGCAGCCATTGGCGTCTCCCGTGCAGTTCGCCTCGCCCGCGAAGTCTCTGAGTCTCTTCATCATCTTGTCGAAGGATGCTCCGACGAGGGGGTCCGTTCCGTCCCTAACCTCGTCACCGTCGGACTTGCCGTCCCCGTCCGTGTCGGCGATGAACGGCTTCGTCCCCCGGGTCTTCTCCTGGGAGTCCGACAGTCCGTCACCATCGGTGTCGGCCAGCCGGGGATCGCTGTACACGAGATTCCAGGTGTAGTCGGGGCCGAGGAAATCTAGGACCTTCGCGCCGATCTCGACACTGTCTGAGAGTCCGTCGCCGTCGGTGTCGACGAGCGTCGGATCGGAGGTGTAGCGCGAGCCATAGAAGGGCCCGGAGATGGCGCCGTTGCGTTCCTGGCAGTCCGTGAGTCCGTCGCCGTCGGTGTCGGTCCCTTCGTCAACGTTGTTGTGATGGATCTCATCGAAGGCGGCGGCCAGTTGGCTGGCATTGGCCACCGGGAAGTACTGGCCGCCAGTCCCGGCGGCGATGTCGCGCAGCAGCGTCTCGTTGACCGCTGAACCGAGCCCGATCGTGTAGATGGTGATGGACTTCGACTTGGCTTCGGTGGTGAGGTCGATGGAGTACGACCCGTCGCCGTCGGTGAGCAGCACAATCACCCGGGCCGGGTCGCCCTGGGCGCCGAGCGAGTCGATTCCGGTGCGGATGCCGGCACCGATGTTGGTGCTGCCGGAGTCGTCGATGGTGTCGATGGCGGCCTTGAGCGCAGCCTTGTCCGACGTCAGTGCCTGGGCCAAACGGGACGAGCCGTCGAAGTCCACGACAGAGGCCCGGTCGTTGACGAGCAGGGTGTCGACCAGCTTCTTGGACTCCGACCGGCGCAGGCCCTGGGGGTCGTTGTCCGCCATCGACCCCGAACTGTCGAGCACGAGGGCCAGGTCGAGGGCCACGGGAGGCGATCCGGTGGCCCGACACGTCGCACCCACAGAGGTGAGCACGCCGTTCCACTGAAGGGAGTCGAAGAGCGAGTAGGTCGAGAAGTGGGTGACCTCGGCAGTCACGACATTGCCCAGGAGGTCGACCACTTGGATGTCTGCGGCAGGCACCCACATCTGGTGCGGCTCGTCATACCTGAACAGCCGAAGATTGGCCTCGTCGCCGGTCACCTGGGCGTCGGTGTAGGTCATCGACACGGTGGCCTTCTGGAGGCGATCGGTGTAGGCGGGGGAGAGTTCGAGCCCGATCGGCGAACCGACCTGGCCGGTGGCGCCGTTCAGCGTGGGGACCGGAGTGAGGTCTTCGAACCGGAAGTGCTCGGCCAGAGAGGCGTCGCCGGTGAGGGCCACCGTCGTGCCGCCCTCGGTGGCCGACGTCGTCCTGGTCTCGGCCACGAGCGGGTCGGTCCCCCCGGCGATCTCGGCGCCGTCGGGGAGGTCGTCCTCATCGGTGTCGGCCCGAAGGGGATCTGTCTCGTGGACCAGCACCTCCTGGCCGTCGTTCAGACCGTCGCCGTCGGTGTCAGCCGTGATGGGCGAGGTTCCTGCCGCCTGCTCCTGGATCGCCCTGAGGCTGTCCCCGTCGACGTCCTCCTCTGCGTCCCCGATCCCGTCGACGTCGGTGTCGGCCTTGAAGGGCGAGTGCTCCGGACCGCCGTCGAGGATCTCGAAGGTGTCGGTCAGGCCGTCGTGGTCGGTGTCGGCAAGCGTCGGATCGGTTCCGATCCGGCGTTCAAGCGTCGTCCGGGATGTCGTCGCTGTCCCGGTCGGCGTTGGGGTCGGGAAGAGTCGTCGTCGTGGTGGTCGTGGTGGAGGTCGACGTGGTCGTCGTAACCGGGGTACAGCCCAAGGCGACGGCGACCGAGTCAAACACGGCCCGGAACGACGGCAGCGCCGCGCCCAGACTGCGCAGGACTGAGCACACGACGGGGTTGGCCTTCGCCGCCGCCCTCGGCGGGGTCCGCTGGGTGGACGCGGTCGCTGTGGTGACACCGAGCGAGGCGACGATCAAGAGGGCGCCAAGGCAGAGGGCGGTCTGTTGGCGCGACCGCCGAAGCGGTGACTCGGCCAGGCTCCGGGTACCCCGCTGGACTGCCCGTGCCACCCGATCCAGCGTCGACATCCCCCCGCCACCTCCGCCAGTTGGCGCTCCACCGTGAGGCGCCGGTCGGCAGAGTACAGGAGCAGAACGACTGCTCGCCGGGTCGAGCCCGGTGTCACCGGACCGTGCGGGTACGACGTTAGGCGGGCGAGCGGAGGCACCGGACGGTGTTGTTCGACCCGGGTGACCCCTCGGCGACCCGGAAGGGGTGACGGGATCATCGACACCTACAGTCCAGCTCTTCGCGTCCGAAGGGAAGACGTCGTCGCCGTGTTGGCGCGGAAGTGCGCCCACGTCGGGGTCGCTCCGCCGGACCTGGCGACCATTCACGCCTCACCGTTTCGGACCGAGATCGAGGCCGAGTGGGGGAACATGCTCGCCCACCAGTTGCCGGCCCTTCCGCCGTTCAAGCAGTTCTGGAACGGGCTCGAAGAACTCTTTGGATGGCTCGAACAGACTGTGGTCCTGCCCACGCTCGCCCGGGCGGAGCTAGGGCACCTCGATCCGGAGTGGCGCGCGCCTCGCTCGATGACAAGCTGGCGATCGGGGGCTCCTATCGAGCTAATCCGCTTTGCGGGAGCCAACCGACTGAAGGTGGCAATCGACTACCGCGCTGAACAGGGTCGATGGGGCCCGCGAGTCGTCGAACCGTATTCGCTCCGCCGGACGCTGGACGGCAACCTGGTCCTCTTCGTGGTCAACGACCGTGGCTTTCTCCGCAGCTATCGCGTCGACCGCATCGCCGGTGCTTCCGTCACCCGAGACTCCTTCGTCCCCCGCTTTTTCGTGGAGTTCTGACGCACTGCTCGCGCCCGGTCGAGCCAGGCGGCTCTGGATCGAGGCCCGTGGTTCTCGAAGCGGCTGGCTCCAACCGGATCGTTGAGTGTTTGACGACCAACTATCCGCCCGCTTATCTCGGGTGTACTGGGACGTACTGGGTGTACGCGGTGGACTGGAGCGCCGACAGAACCGCAGGTCAGGGCACTAGAGCGCACTCGATAGACAATCGGGAGCGGACTCTTAATCCGCGGGTTCAGGGTTCGAGTCCCTGGGGGCGCACCCACAAAGTCGCAGGTCAGGACGCTGCAGAGTTCCTGTCCTGTCGGATTCTCGGCACCCTTCACCCGCTCATCCGCCCGCTTATGACTGACAGTGCTAAACTGTTGCTAAACTCGTGTCGTGACACCGAGTGAAGAGCGGTTCCGGGCGAAGGTGCGCCAGCAAGGCAGCCACGAGGTGTGGTCCGGTGCTCGGGACGCCCGAGGCACGGGACTGGTCCGCATCGATGGCTCCCTTCGCACCGTGCAGCGAGCCGCCTGGGAGTTCGCTCACGGTCCCCTTCCTCCCGGGGCCCGAGTGCTCGCCTGTCCGGAGGAGCGTGCCTGCGTGCATCTCGGCCACCTGCGACTCGACCGGCCGCAGACGGCGACAGTGACACCGCCTCGCCGCCAGCGCCGCACCGGATCGAAGCGCGAGGTCAAGCCCGGGGTCTGGGAGCTGGCTGTCAGCCTCGGTACCGGGCCCGACGGCCGCACTCGACGTCGCTACCGCACGATCAACGGCGGCGAGGATGACGCGGACCAGGCGCTCACCGACCTTGTCGAGACGACGTTCGGGCCTACATCGCCTGGGAGACCTACGAGTGCGGGAGCTCCTTGATCGTTACCTCACCTGGCTCGACGACGGTACCGCCACCGCTCCGATCGAGAGCTACCGCAAGATCGCGGACACCGTCATCGAACCCGTCTGCGGTCGCCAGTTCGCCGCGCTCCTCGACACCGCCGACGTCGATGTCCTGCTGCGGACAGCGCACCAGGGCGGCGCCTCTCCCCAGGAACTGAAGGAGATCCTCGCCCTCCTGGCCGAGACCTACCGCTGGGCGCGAGGCCGGCGGTGGACGACCCGGAATCCGACGGCGGATACTCGAGTTCGCGACATCGTGCGCTGATCGCCGTGGGTATCCAAGCTGGGCCGGGACCCGCGACCTTCGGGCTTTGCGCTCCGACGCAGCGGCTCAGGCATCCCCGGCGCCAGGATCGACTGGCTGGGCTCGCATGAGCTGCGGCACGCCATCGAAGATCGAGTCCTCGGTGGCGAGCGGGCGGTTGGCGGCGAGTGCGACAGCGGCGACCCACCGGTCGGCCTCGTGCTCCTTGGCCGCGAGTCCGTGACCAGCGCGAGCAGCCCAGGTCCGCACGCCGACGTAGGCGTCGATGACCTCACCGATCGGCGGGATGACCACCGTCATGCCTACCAGGCGTTCGAGCTTGCTCCGCCGCGTGGCGCCCCACCCGGCGATCTCGGCCCCGAACCGCATCTCGGCAACCACCGGAAAGGGCAGGATCCATCCGACCGGAGCGAGAACCGGCTGCCACCGCTCCTTTCTTGCAGATGGTCGTTGGTCGAGCCACACGCTGGCGACCATCGTGTCAACCACGACGGCTGGCATCAGCAGGTGTCAGGCGTCTTCGAGGATCCGGAAGAACTCGTCCGCTTCCTCTGGGGTCAGGTCGTCGATGGCCAACCGATCGAGATCGCCCATGGGTTGCAAGCCTTCGAGCAGCTCAGCGATGGTCGGCTCCGCCCGCTCAGGATGATGAGTTGCGTTGTCCGACACACCGGCTCCCTTCCGCGCAGCTGTTGGCAAGGGTAGCGGGTGGGTCGCCGCCGCCTGCCGAGCCGCCCGACGCCACATGGCCAGGCTTCGCAGCCGGATGCTCGACCACGACGGCGCCCCGTGGAAGGATCGAAGGCATGAAGGACGGCCGGATCAGCCGACACGACGATTTCCGATCGACCGTGGCGCTGCTCCGATCGAGGGCGACCCCCGAGCGGCGGGCCGAAACCTGAACCTCGTCTTCGGCCCGGAGGACGAGGAGGATTTCCTCGCCTCCCAGGACGCGCTCCTCGACCGCTTCGCGCGTTGGTTGGACGAGGAGCGCCCGGTCGAAGGCGATCCGGAGGAGATCGCCAGCGATGTCGGCCTCGCCCTGAGCTGGAAGTGGGGCTATGGCGACGGCGACCTCGGCCGATGGCAGACCGGGGATGTCGCTGAGTTCCTCCTGGAGTGGTGCCCCCGGAAGCTGAGCGTGTCGCAAGCCGGCTGCGGCTCCATCCCCTCCTCGTTGGCCGCCTTCGCCGCCTTCCTGGACGACCAGGCGTTACTGGCACTCGGGTCGTCGATGTTGAGAACCTGGCCCCGCGTACACGTTCCTGGTACAAGTGCAGTCGAGGCCCTACGGCCACTACGGGGCCCCGCGAGACATTCGCGTCGGGGCCACCCGGTCGGCACGCCGCCGGTCGAGAACGTCCCGGAGGTCTGCACTGGTGGGCATCGACCGGTCACGGGAGCCGCAACCGTTCAACGGGCTGGCCAGTGAGATCGGCGATCAGCTCGTAGTCCTGGTCGAGATGGAGGACCGTGAGCTGCGCCAGCTCGGCGGTCGCCGCGTTCAGCAGATCAGGGATCGAGGGTGCCCGATGCTGGCCCCGGTCGGCCAGGGCGGCCTGTACGGCGACGGCACGATCCTCGATCGAGGGCGTCATGTACTCGATCGGCATGGACGCCAGAGGTGGCCTGCCGACGCTTGCCCGCAGCTCTCCGGCCGAGCGGGCGGAGAACCCGACCTCCAGACGCGTCACCGTCGTGATCCGCACCTGGCCACGCTGGATCCTCGACGCCCACTCCGCGGCATCGTCGCTCTGAGCGAGGCGCACCAGGGCGGACTTGTCGATCAACCAGGCAGTCACCGCCAGGCTTGGCCCATCACCTCCGGATCATCGAGATCGGCGAAAGTCCGCGCGAACCGCGACAGATCATCGACGGTCACGCTTCTGGAGTCGTCGCTCCGCTCGCGAGACAGCGTTCGCCGCAGGTACTCGGTCCGAGACAGCCCGGCCCGCTGCGCCTTCGCGTCGATGGCGGCCACGACGTCGTCTGGGACGTCTCGGATCAGGATGTCCGGCATGCGTACACCTCCGTGATATCTAACGATAACACCGGCCTGCCGCACGCAGACAGTGTTCCCGCCGGGCGAGGTCGCTTCGGGGTCTGATGGTTCGCCGATTTTGTTCGCGAACCAGGCCTGGCGAGCGATGCGTTTGGCGGTGTGCTGAAGTCTGTCCAGGACTGTGTTCGCGACCAAGGAGAACCACGTGAGCTCTCGACTCAATCCGTACATCACCTATGACGGCAACGCCCGAGCGGCCCTGGAGTTCTACGAAAGCGTCCTGGGCGGCACGTTGAGGATCAACACCTTCGGCGAATTCGGGGGAGGGGACGAACCGGGCGCGGACAAGGTCATGCACGGCATGCTCGAGACCCCGAGCGGCTTCACACTCATGGGCGCCGACACACCCCCTGGGATGGAGCACGCGCCCGGGACCAACATCGCGGTCAGCCTGAGCGGCGACGACGCCGACGAGCTGCGCGGGTACTGGGAGAGCCTGTCCGCCAACGGCTCGATCTCGGTCCCCCTGGAGAAGCAGATGTGGGGCGACGAGTTCGGCATGTGCACCGACCAGTTCGGCATCACGTGGATGGTGAACATCGCCCAGTCACCGGCGTGAGCGATGCCCTGGTCCCCGGTGGGGCGCTCCGCCGGTGAGGCTGACGCTGAGGGCGGCGAAGGCGGCCGCCACGACGACGTCGGACAGCGGTGGCCTCCAGCCGGCGTCGGCGTCGGCGTCGGCGTCTGCGGGATAAACGAAAGCCTTACCTCCCGCCGGCGCATCGCCCCCCGGGCGTACGTCTGCCGGCATACGCTGGCGAAGGCCGGTGGACCCCACTAGTCCCCGGGGCCGTTCCCCCGCTGCAGGAGGGCTCTCACGGTCGTGATGGTGTCGGCGTCGGCCGGGTCCTTGTCGTCGCGATATCGCCGCACCCGGGCGAAGCGAAGGGCCACGCCACCGGCGTAGCGGGTCGACGCCTGGACCCCGTCGAGGGCGATCTCCACCACGAGGGGCGGGTCGATCTCGACCACGTGCGGGTGCGGCCGGCCGGACTCGCGGGCCAGGAACTCGCTCGTCTGCCACTCGAGGAGGGCGTCGGTGAGGCCCTTGAACGTCTTGCCGACCATCACGTAGCCGCCCTCAGGGTCCCGGGCGCCCAGGTGGAGGTTCGACAACCAGCCCCGACGGCGGCCGCTTCCCCACTCGGCGGCCAGGACGACGAGGTCGAGGGTGTGAACCGGCTTCACCTTGCGCCACGCCGCCCCCCGCCGTCCGGCCTCGTAGGGCGATCCCACCGCCTTCACCATCACGCCCTCGTGGCCGGCCGCCAGCGCGTCAGCCTGGAAGGCAAGGGCGGCGTCGAGCTCATCGGCCGTCGTGGCCAACGACGGCACCCGGGGCACACCGATGCGGTCGAGGGCGGCCGCCCGCTCGCCGAGAGGACGGTCGAGGAGGTCGGCGCCGTCGAGGTGGAGACAGTCGAAGAACCAGACGCCAAGCGACGCCCGTCCCGGGGGGCCGGTCCGCCGTCCGAAGCTGCTCATCGTCTCCTGGAACGCCTCCGGCCCCTCATCGCTCACGCCCAGGATCTCGCCGTCGAGCACCACCTGGCCGACGTCGAGGGTGCGCAGGAGGGCGACAACAGCCGGCAGGCGGTCGGTGACGTCGTTGAGGTTGCGGGTGTAGAGGCGGACCTCGTCCCCCTTGCGGTGGGCCTGGATGCGGGCGCCGTCGAGCTTCCACTCGATCAACGAGGGCCCGAGCTCGGCCAGGGCTGAGCCGACGTCGGCGGACGTGGATGCGAGCATGGGCAGGACGGGGCGGAGCACGTCGAGGCCGATGGCGGCCAGGCCGGCTTCGCCCTCGACCAGAGCGACGGCGGACACGCGAGCGAGGTCGCCGGCCAACATGACCGCCCGCCGGACGGTCGCCAGGGGAACGCCCGACGCCCGGGCGACGGCGTCGGTCATCACTCCTTCGAGGGCACCCTGCCGCAGCTCGCCCATCAGGACCCGCCGGATGAAGTCGGACTCGGCCGCGGTCGCTCGGGCCAGGAGGTCGCCCAGCAGGGCGAGGCGGCGGGCGCCCGCCCCCTGCCCTTCCAATGCCTGCAGCTCGGTGACGGCCCGGTCGAGCTCGAGGATCTCGATCGACGGGTTCTCGGCTGTGGTCGGGTCGACGGCGCGGAGAGTCGCCCACCCGATACCGACCTTGCCTTGCCGGGGCCGGCCGGCGAGGAAGGCGACCGCCGGCACCACCTCGTCCGGAGCCAGCCGCCGGAGCAAGTCCGAGAGGCTGGCGACCTTGGCTAGTCGGGATCGGGTGGAGCCCACCGCCTCCGACGTCCGCACCACCTCGGCGATCAGCATCCGGCCAAGGTACGGCGCCGCCCTGCGCACGCCGTGATGAGTACAGATCTCGTACTGCTCCTTTGGCCGCCGAGACCGGGTTTACGCGGTGGACTCCACCAGCGACAGAACGGGAGGTCAAGCGTCCCGGAGAACACGGGCGAAGGACCGCCCCGCGATGTACCACGTGACTGCGAACAATCCGACGCAGGTGGCGACCGCCTTGGCGACCGGCGCCCACGAGAACGGTTCGCTGACGAACACCCTCGCCCCTCCGATCACGTAGGTGAACGGGTTCCACGCCGAGATCGCCTGCACCCAGCCGGGCATCATCTCGCCCGAGGCGAAGACGGTCGTGAGGAACATCAACGGTACGAAGATCGGCAGCAGGGCGAACGGGGCCTGGGGGTTCCTGGTCCGCATCCCGACGGCGTAGAAGATCCCGCTGTAGGCGAGGGACCACAGTGCGAGCAGCCCCAGGATGGCGACTACACCCCCGGCACCGCCCCGCAGCTCACCCCCCAGGGCGAGGCTCGCGCCAAGGACGAGGGCACCGGCGGGCAGCACTCGCAGCACGTCGAAGAGCAGCCGACCGAGCACGATCGCCGCCGGATGCACCGGCAGGACCCGCAGCCGGTCAAGGTAGCCGCTGCGGAAATCGATGACCAACGAAGTGGCTGAGTAGCCGGCGCCCATCATCCCTGTCAGCAGCACCATCCCCGGCGTCTCCCAGGTCACGTACCTGCCTGTCGGGAACCCAGGCAGGCGGGCGACGTCGGCGAAGATCTGGGACGTCAGCGTGATCATCACCAGTGGGACCATTGTCGGGAGCACGAACGCGATCGTCGGGTCCCGCCGACCCTCACGGAAGCTCCGGCGCAGGAGAAGCCAGGTGTCCGTCGCGATCGCCATCACATTCTCCCCCCACCGAGGGCGCCCGCCGAGCGGGCACCTGCCTGGTCGTGGACCCCGTCCCCCGTCCTCGTGCCCGTCAGCTGCACGAAGACGTCCTCGAGGGACGCCTGGGAGATGTCGAGATCCGTCATCGGGACGTTCATCCCGTTCAGGCGCTGGAGCAACATGAGCACCGCATCTCCCTTCGCTTCCTCTCCGAGGAGGTGGATCTGCACGCGACCGTCCTCGAGCTGGACCTCGTAACCCTGGGCGCCGGCCTTGACCGCCGGCACGTCCTCGTCCGCCACCCGGAACCGCACCGTCACCCGGCCGAACCTCGACGTGAGTCCGCTGACGGTCCCGGACGCCACGACCCGGCCGCCATCGATGATCGCCACCATGTCGGCCAACCTCTCGGCCTCCTCGAGGTACTGGGTGGTCAGGAAGACTGCGGTTCCGTCGTCCCTCGCCTCCTTGACCATCGCCCACACCGCCTGCCGGCTCTGGGGGTCGAGCCCGGTCGTGGGCTCGTCGAGGAACAGCACCCGGGGCCGGTTGCTGAGCGCGGTGGCGAAATCGAGCCGCCGGCGCATGCCGCCCGAGTACCGGGAGATTCGCCGGTCGGCGGCCTCCGTCAGCTCGAAGGTTTCCAGCAGCTCGGCCGCCCGGCGGCGCGACTCCTTGGCCCGCTGACCCCAGAGCCGGCCGACCAGCTCCAGGTGCTCCCTTCCCGTCATGAGCTCGTCGAGGGCGGCGTCCTGCATGGTGACGCCCATCGCGGCGCGCGCGGCCGCGGCCTGGGTGACGACGTCGTAGCCGGCCACGGCCGCGGTCCCCGCCGTTGGGGGGGTGAGGGTCGTGAGGAGTCGGACGGTCGTGGTCTTGCCGGAGCCGTTCCGTCCCAGGTATGCGAGGACACTCCCCCACTGCACTTCCAGGCTCACGTCGGCGATGGCGGTGTGGCCTCCGGGATAGGTCTTCCCGATGGAACGGGCCTCGATGGCGAGAAGCTCGGACGGGGGGGACTTGACCTCCCGCTCGTGCTGCTGGACGCTCACGCGGACCCCCCTTGTGTCGAGGAGAGCACCCCGGCGAACGGATCCCGTCCCACCAGTTGGCCCTCCGACTCCACCACGACGCATCGGGCGAACCACAGCTTGACCGATGGATTCCCGCTGAACTTCGCCATCGACGCTCGGTGCGTGGGATCCCGGCGAGCCCACGTCAGCGCGTCGGACAGCCTTCTCCAGCAGGTGACGGTGAAGCCTTCGAACCGGCCGACGGGGAAGGAGGCGGAGGTGAAGGTGCACAGCGCCCCCGGACTTCGATGCTGCGCGTCGGTGGAGGTCGCAAGGCCGTTGAAGAACGACGGGAACCGCCGGAGGGGCAACTCGGCATGGGTGATCACGACGCCGGGCACCTCAGCGCTCGCGTCGGTCTTGTCGCAGCCCGCCAAGGGGTTCCCGCCGCCGATCGTTCCCACCGTCCGCACGGGTCTCAGCAGGCAGCGCCAGGACTCGACCGCCGGGATGTCCTCCGAGACCCAACGGCGGGGCGCCTGATCGTCAGGGTAGGCCCGCAGCACGAGGATCCGCCGGTAGTCGATGGCCAGGCAAACGCCGTCCCGCCGGCGCAGGAAAGACCACAGTGACGGCCGCCTGGCCTCGGGCCACGGGGGGAACAGGCTCGTCCCCGAGCTGGTCGGCTGGGCGCCCACATGGATCGGCTCCCCGGGACGGCCGGAGTCCGGCCGGGCCCGCAGCACGGTCCGGCCGGCGCGGAGCGACGGGAGGGTGAGTACCTCCAGGGTCACGAGCACGGTGCACCTCCGAATGGGCACAAAGCGGGCCACGGGTGGAGCGACGTCGCGGCCGACATCAGGACGCGGTCGGTCTGGGACAACTCCCGGGGAGCGGGAGCGGCAAACCCGGCGACGACGGTTGCCGCCGTCGCTCGCGTCATCGACGACGCCGCGCTGACCGCCGGTCGCCGCTCCCGCCTCGGCTGAATCATCTTTGATGTCACGTCGGCAGTCTGCGCAGGGAGCGGTTGCACCGGCATCAGTGAGATTTCGGATTTCGTGCTGACCGGCGGAGCCGGCCGATGACGCGCCCTTAGGTCCTGCGGGCGGCCTCGGCGGCCAAATGGGCCCGTGTGGCCATGCCGAGCTTCTGAAACACGTGGTAGACGTGCGTCTCGATCGTCCGCCGGGAGACGAACAGCTGCTCGGCAATCTGACGGTTGGTGTGTCCCCTACCGACCAGAGCGACGACGCGACGCTCGGTATCCGTAAGGCTCTCCCACCCGAAGGCCGGGCGTGCCGGTGCCCGACCCCGCCGGCGGACAGTCGCACCCAGGCTCCGGAGCGCGGCTGTCGTCCGGGCCGCGTTGCGGGCCGCGCCCATCCGCTCGAACGACCCGAGCGCCTCCTCGAGCAACCCGACCGCTTCGTTCGTGCGACCGACCCGTGCCAGCGAGGCGGCCGCTTCCTCGGCGGTGAATGCGGCATCCGTTTCCCGTCCGCCGCGGCGATAGCCGGCGACCGCCGCCACCAGGAGGTCCGGTGAGTCGTCGATCAGGCCGCGACACCTGCGTGCCGTCGCCGAGGCGCTCTCGACCGACGACCGCTCGGCCGCCACCTCGACCTCGGCCGTGACCGACTCAGCGCGGTCGCGACGACCTTCGACGAGCGCGACGCGGACCAGATCGGGGGCGAACCAGCGGTAGCCGAGGTAATACCGGAGGGGCTCCGCCATCATCCACGCCGCGTCGAATGCCCCGAACGCCTGCGCAGTGTTCCCGGCTGCCTCGGCGAGCACGCCTTCCACCCAGAGACCCCATTCGACGGGCCAGTGCGGCCCGGCCTCGACCACGTCGTCGAGGGCGATCGAGGCCCATGTGTGGTCCGCCGCCAGCATCTCCCGCCGCGCCGCTCCCAGGCGCGACTGGGCGCCTTCCGGATCTCCCCGGTGTACGGCCAGCCAGGCGAGGACACCGTGCAGGAAAGGTGCGTGGACGCGGGTGCCGACATCGTCGACCAGGGTGAGCGCGCCCTCGACCTCGGCCGCCGCATCCTCCCAGTGGCCGGTGGAACACCGCAGCATGGCCAGCGCCCAGTGGTAGAGGGGCAGCCACACCACGGTGCCGCGCTCCTCGGCCAGGCGCAGACCCTGCTGCAGAGCGGCCTCGGCCTCGACGAATCGGTCGGCTTCCATCAGCATCAGCCCGAGGTGGTAATGCGGAAGGAGCTCTCCCATCTGGGGATGCGTCGAGCGCCCGGCGAGGTCGACTGCCCGGCGAGCCAAGTCCACCGCCTCCGACACCCGCCCTTGGGCGTCGGCCACCACCGACGCGGTCTGGAGGCCGAGGCAGACGGCGACGTCCTCGCCCAGCCGCTCGCCGTCGGCGGTGGCGCTTTCCGCCTCTGCTCGAGCCCGGTCGACGTCGCCCAGGAACATCCGGAGATGGGCCGCCAGGGCGCGCGTCACGACCTGCTCCACGTCGGCGATGCCCGCCACCGTCGAGGCCGCGTCGTACTCGGAAACGGCAGCTGCCAACTCGCCACGTACCCACAACGCCGCCGCCAGCGCCCGGTGGAGCGCGGCCTCGACCGGCGGCGGAGGTCGGGAACGAAGAACCTCCCGGGCGAGAGCGGCAGCATCGCCCGGCCGGCCGACCCGGACCAGCAACGGGGCCAGGTCCCCAACCAATCCGCCCCGCACCGGACCGGAGCCGTCAGCCAGCTCGAGGGCACGCTCGAGGAGGTCGACGGCGATGGCCGGCGAGCGAGAGGCGACATCGTGGGCCGCGTCCCGGAGCCAGTTCACGGCCTCGGCATCGCCTGGCGCCCCGCAGATCAGCAGGTGCTCGGCGACAAGCGCAGGCGCCGCACCCGCGGAGATGAGGGCGCCGGCCACCTCGCGGTGCAGACCCCGACGCAGGGCCAGCGGCAGGTCGTCGTAGATGGCGGCGCGGATCAGCTCGTGACGGAACGCGAGGCGTTCGCCCTCCTCCTCCAGGATCCCGGCCCGCAGCGCGTCGGTGAGCGGCCCGAGGATCTGCGCGACGCTCCGCGCGCAGACTGCCGCCAGATGCGACGGAGCGAAGGACTGGCCCATGACGGCGGCGATCCGCAGGACCTCCATGGTGGCGTCGGGAAGCGTGTTGATACGGCGAAGGATCGTGAGGCGAAGCGTCGGCGGGAATGAGACATCTCCAATCTCGGCGACCCCGTCCACCGTTTTGAGGGCGCCTTCGTACCGCAGCGCCCGCACCAGCTCGCCCACGAAGAGCGGGTTGCCGGCGGCGGCGGAGACCTGAGCCAACAGCCGAGGGCCCGGAGTCGCCCCGGCAACTTCACGGGTCATCGCCCGCACCGGCTCGCGATCCAGCGGTCCCAGGACCATGTGGGGTGCCCCGAGGGCGACGAGTGCATCGGTGACCTCCTCGAGCTCCGGGTTCCGGACGGTCGGACGGTAGGTCAGCAGGAGGGCGACCGGACGCTCGGCCAGGCGCCGCGCGATCGAACGGACGGCCCGAAGTGTCGAGGGGTCCGCCCAATGAAGGTCGTCCAGGGCGAGGACCACGGGCCCACTGGCGGCGAGCCGTTCGAGCACTGTGACGATGGTTTCCACGATCCGAAACCCGACGTCGGACGTCCCGATGAGGGAGGCTTCCGGGCGGACACCACCCTCCTGCCCGCTGATCGCGTCCGCCAGCGCGGCGGCGTCCGGGTCGGCGGAGCCGAAAACCGGGGCCAGGGCGGCGGCGATCGATCCGAAGGGCTGGTCCCGCTCGAGCTGGTCGGCGGTCCCGTAGAGAACACGGAATCCGCCCTGCCCGGCGTGGTCGATCGCTTCTGCGAGCAACCGGGTCTTGCCGATCCCGCCCTCACCCGCGATCAGGCAGGTCCGCCCGACGCCGAGGCGGACGGTGTCGAGAAGCTCCCGCAACAAGGAGAACTCCGCCGAACGACCGACCAGGGAGCCCGTTCTGGCGAGCGGCGGGCCCGTGCCCGTGCCCATCAACAGGGCGGACGGCGGCATGAGGGTACCCGTGACCACCCTCCTGATGCCCGCCATCCGCGTGCATGCTAGCGATCAGCGGGCGAGCATCGCCGAATCTGTCAGCGTTCCCGCCACCGAGCGAGAGTCGCGCCCACCGCCGCCTCAGCGTCCCCCGGCAGCCCCACGTCGATCGGATGAACGCTCGATCGACGTCACTCGACCATCACACCACAGGAAGCCGTACACTGTTCCGGTACGGTGTTTTGTACGGAGTGTTGGCAAGGGAGGCACATGTCGACCAGGTCCGAGCGAATAGAAGCACGGCTTTCCGCAGAGGAGCGGGCGCGGATCGAGCGCGCGGCGCGATTCGAGGGCCGGTCGCTGTCCTCGTTCCTCGTGGAGGCAGCGGTCGTGCGAGCTGACCAGGTCCTTACGGAAGCCACTGTGACCGTCGTGCCGGCCGACTACTTCGACCGGTTGGTGGCCGCCATGGACGAGCCCGGTCGAGCGCCTCGGCTCGAACAAGCCGCAGCGCGGGTACGCCAGGATCGCCGCATCGAGTGATTGTCGGCCTCGCCATCGAGCCGCTCACCGACGAGCACGACGTCGCGTCCTTCGGCTGCGGGAACCGCGACCTCACGGACTGGCTTCCCAACCATGCATTGCACGCCCTCGGCCAGGGCACGCGGACCTACGTGCTGGTCGGGCAGGGCCGCAGGGAGGTGCTGGGGTACTTCGCGTTGGCCCCCCACTTCGTCGAGCGTGAGGAGCTCCTGCGGCGGATGGGCCGCGGGGCGCCCTGCCAGGTACCGGCCATTCTGCTGGCCAAGCTCGCTCTTGACACGAGCCTCCAGGGACAGGGCTTGGGCCGCGAGCTGCTGATCCGGGCATTGACCACCGTTGTCGACGCGGCTCGCGTCGCCGGCGGAAAGGTCGTCGTCGTCGACGCTGTCGATGACGCTGCCGCTGCGTTTTACGGGGCCCACGATTTCGCGGCCGTGACGGGAAACCCGAGGCGGCTCGTCATGAAGTTGAGCACGGTGGCCCAAGCCCTCGGACGACCGTGGCCATGATCGACCCGCCCTCGGATCAGGTACCCGACCATTCCGGCGGCAAGCCATCGTTCCCGATCCTCGGGCGCGGCGTTGGCGGTGATGGCGCGTGATGCACCCAGCGCATCATCCAGTCGTAGCGGAACGCCACCTGTAGCTCCGCCGCAGAGAAGGCGAAATTGATCTCGCGTCCGAACTCCACCAGTTGGCCGGTGGTCGGAGTCGGTCCGAGCGCTGCCATCCGCTGCTGCAGCTCGGGACGCTCGCGCACCTCGTGGAGGAAGGTGAGGGCTGCTTGGGTCGACATGGGTCAGGGGCTGATGACCCCCGGACGGCCGAGCGCGGCCGCGACCGCCGCCGACGTGAAGACTCGATGTTGGTCGAGCCCGTTGATCGTCCTTTGCTGTCCTGCTGCGTCGGCCGGCCCCGGCATCGGAACGCGTAGACGTGCGGAAGCAATCCAACTGCCGTCCGCCCGTTGCGCGTTCACAAGCCATTTCACCGCCCTCGCGCAGGCCTCCTGCGCATCCAGGGTTCGTCCCGAGGCGGAGGATGCGCACGCACCAGGCGGTCGCCCACGGCGAAGGTTCGCCGTCGGTGCTGAGAACAGCGCCGGTCGCGCCCACCCGCCTCTGCGCCCACGCCACCGCCTGCACCCTGGTCGCGGCGCAAGCCTCGGCGGCCAATGCCGTCGTGTACTCGTCATCCCACCACCAATAGCCCTTCCAGCCTCCCGCGGGAGTCTGCCGGCCGGCCAGGTACTTCACGGCCCGATCACCGACGATCGGTGCCGCGGCGGCGGTGACGCAGGCGTGGTCCGCCTGCCAGCCGGCCAGCGACGCATCCTCGGGCAGGCGCGCATACCGGCGAATCGGGTCGCGATCGGCGTACGTCGTGAGACCGCCACCAGCCAGGACATGCCCGTCGAGAAACCGGCGGGCGGCGGCGACGCGTTCGTCCTGGGCGCCGAGGCCACCGGCCAGTCGCAGCGCCCAGGCGGTGCTGTCGGCATCGGCGGGCGTCAGCCGGTTGTAGCCCCAACCCGGCTCGTCCCCCCGTCGGAGGAGCAACGCCCGCCACGCCCGCTCTGCCCCGACGCGGGCGGCGTCCGCCCCTGCTTCCAGCAGGCAGGCGGCCACGAACGCGGTCACCCACTCGTCGCTCGGACCCGCGGGCAGGAAGAAGTCGGACCAGCGCCCGGTGTGCGCCTGCCGGGAGAGCACGAAGGCGACCGCGTCGTCAAGGGCCTGCTCCACGAACCGGTCTGCGTCCGAGGCCGGTTCCTCCACCTCTGGATGGGCGGCGCGCCAGACGTGCCCCGCGCCCCAATAGCCCTTGAGCGAGACGTCCTGGTCCGTCACCGTGAGCTTCAGGTGGGAGAGCCGGCGCTCGGTGGTGGAGAACTGGTCGGCGGGGCCACACAGCGATGCCGCGATCCAGGGCGCGGGCCACTCCCCGTGCGTTTCGGGCGGACGCAACACGCCGGGCAGGTTCAGGAAACCCGAGGCACTCTCCGATGTGCAGAGGTCAGCCGAGGACAGCTCTTCGAGGAGCGCCTGCCAGCGCGGCTCGCCCGGCGGCTGGAATGCGAGCACCGCTTCCAGTCCCAGGCGGGGGTGGACATCGGTGCCCACGTCGAGACAGACCGTGATCCGGTCCACCCGGTCGAAGGCCCAGGCTGCCCATTGTTCGACGCACGACGGCGAGCCACTCCAGCCCACGGCGCGCAGGAACGGGACAAGGTCGTCCAGCCGAAGCCCCTTGACGTTGACGCGCAGGCCCTCGGTGGCGCGACCGAGCATGGCGCCGATATAGGCGACGCACGCGCCGGTGGGACACTCGGTGAAGCAGCGCGCCAGGTTCTCGTCCAAGCCGTGCGGCCACGGTGCGGGCAGCAGGAGCCCCAGCGCCTCACGGGCGACCGATCGCTCGCCCGCTGCGAAGAAGACCGACGGCATCGAGGTTGGCCGCGGGGCGGTGTCCAGGTCGTACTCCAGGAAGACCTCGGCGATGCCATGATGCAGGAGCGTCCCGGGGTCGGCCCATGCCGTGCAGAACCGGCCGAGCCGCGCCCATGGGCCTTCGCCCTCCTCAGCCGCAGGATGGGCCGCCAGGATGAAGTCCCGCAGCAGAGCGGGTTCTCCATCCCCCAGAATGACGCACTGCTGGAGATCGAGCTGGGGCGCACGATCGGCCATCCGGCTCTCCAGCCCGATGCGCGGGATCGGCGCCATGCGCCGCGCCAGTTGCACCAGGTGCTCCCGGTTGGCCGGGGCATCCCATGGCGCCGGGAGCGCGGGGCAGAGCGTGGGCCAGAAATCGGCAAGCGTCGCCGTCAACGGGGCAGGTACGCCATCGCGTCCAACAGTGCGTCACAGAGCTCAGGCAGCGCGGCCAGGGCGTCCGGACGGTCCACGATGCGAACGGGGGTGGTGCGAGCCAGATCGACCAACGTCAGGAAGCGCTCCTGGTCGACCGTCGAGTCGAGCCACGCAGGCGTGAGCAGCTGTCCCGCCAACTGTGGCACCGCCGCGGCCGCGGGCAGGGCGGTGACACGCGGCTCCACTAATGCGTCGCTGCGGGGCGGCAGCAGGAAGATCCCCGCCAACGGCAGCGGCGCACCTGCACTGCCGAGGCTCGCAGGCTCCCCGAGGGAGACGACGGCCTTCTCCTCGAGTCGCTGATAGTCGACGCCGGCGAGCTGTGGTGAACGCGACCAGAGCGGGGTTGCGGCTTTCGCCGGTATGGCGAGCACAGCCTGGGCCTCGGGTGTCAACCGGACGCCGCTCAGACCGGGGAAGACGGCCCAGCACTCGGGCAGCCGGGTCAGGGCGGCCACATCGTCGCTGACGCCACGACAACCGCGCTGCATCAGGGCGCTGACAGTGGTGGACTTCCCGGCCCCTCGGATACCGGCGAAGAGAAAGGCTCGGTCGCGCCACGCGACGACGCTGCCGTGAATCACGAGTCTCCCGTGCCGGTGCAGCAGGTAGCCCATCACTGTGCTGAACAACAGTGTCGAGACGTAGGAGAGCGGCACGGCAGCGGTCCACGAGACGACCACCCTCGCGCCACCGGGCGAGATGTCGAACTGGACGTGGTGGTCGGCGTAGCCGAAACGCAGTCGAGTCCACTCACCCTCGACCTCCGACGAGAAGGACACGGCCAGCCATCCACCCGTCTCCTCGACGATGACGGTGGACCCGGCCACGACTGCCTCGTCTCCGTCGTTGCGCACGCCCACACAGTCGACCTGCACGTCCCCTGGTCCGGCTGCATCCTGGCCGAGGTCCGGCGCATCGAGCCGAGCGTCGCAGGCCAGCGTCAGCCCAAACACGTTGTAGTGGAACGCGTGAGGCACGAGCGGCTCGGGAAGGCCTAGACCCCGGGGTCGCGCGGGCTAGGACGCATAGATGTTCGCACCACCGCCGCCATCGAAATTCGGCCCCGCGGCGTTCATCATGGTCAGGTCACGCACGTTGCCGTACGTGGACAGGGTTGGCGACTGGTAGTGCTTCTTGGCCGCCGGCGTGGTCGCGTCAGCGGCCATTGGGTCGGTTCCATCCTTGGGATGCTCATGCATGCGTGGTCTCCTCGAGGTCAGGGAGGTGAGTAGGTCGCTGGTCCCAGTGGGGCCGATGACGCAGCCAGTACGCCAGTTGGACGGGTGGTCGATCCGTCGCCCAGGTGTGAGCCTGCGCGGCCGCGGGCTGGCTTCTCACGGCCTCGAGCCAGTCGGCATCGACATAGGCTGCCATCTCCGGGGCACCGAGCAGGTCGATCTCCCAGGCTGGGGCTCCCGTCCGGCTGTTCCGTTCGAGTGCGACGTCGCCGGGCATCACCGTCTTTGGTCGCGTGCGGACGACCTCCGGCAGGCGGTCGCCCATCGCCTCCCGCAACAGCCGCTTGCCGTCGAACCACGGCACCGGCGGGATCGCCAGCACGAACTCGAGCAGGCGCAGGTCGAAGAACGGGAAGCGGACGCTCAGCCGGAAACCGTTGTAGCCGGAATCCGACCACGCGAACAACGTCCGCCAGAGGGGCGCCTGCACCAGTCCGACCTGCTCGCGCAGGGCCCGCCGGTGGAAGGTGGCAGAGCGCTCGGCCAGGTCCATGCGCCGGGCCCACTCCGGGTTCACCCACGCGGGGAGCGGAACCGGTCGACCTCGCCGTTGACGGTCTCGACGACTGGTCACCAACCGCCGCAGGGGCCACTGCCAGGAGCCCTGCCGGAGCGCGGCCCAGGCTCGTCGCCACGCGAGATCGGGCGGAGCAAGGAGCGGGTCGCCGCCGTAGCCGGTCAGCAGGACAGGCGCGAACGCGGCGGTGCGCCGGCAGATCTCCGCCATCTGCCAGTACATGGCGGCGCCTGGTTCTGGCGGCACCCAGGCCGGATGGGCTTCGGGTTCGGCGCTCAGGTAGGTCTCGCCGTCCACCAGCTCGACGGGAAATCCCGCATGCTCCGCAACCCGGGTCGCCAGAATCCCCTCCTCATCGGGGATCAGCGAGCGGTAGTCGATTGTGTACGCACGGAGATCGAACGGCCGACCGGTCGCTCGGAGGGAGTGGCGCGCGGTGACGGCGATGCTCGTCGAGTCCATCCCGCCGCTCAACTGGGTGCCGACACGGTCGGCGCGCAGACGGTCGCCGACGGCCTGGTCGAAGAGCAGCCGAAAGTGCTCCGCGTAATCTTCAGGGCGGCGATTGCGAAGGAGGCGCGCCGGCTGGCGCAACGTCCAGTAGCGCTCGATGCGCACTCCGCGCCCGTCCCACCAGAGTTTGTGAGCGGGCGGCAGGCGGCGAATCGCGGCATAGCCGGTCGCCGCGTCGTCGACGTAGACCGTGAACAGCGCCAGGTCCGCCAATGTCTGTTCGTCGAGGGTGTCGGCGACGCCGGGATGACGGAGCAGGCTGTGGAGGGTGTTGCCCAGAACGAGTGTGCCGTTGACCGTCGTGTAGAAGAGCTGGGCCACGCCAAGTTGATCGCGCGCCGCCAGCAGCCTTTGCCGGCGTTCGTCCCACAGGACAAAGGCGAAATCGCCGATCAGGTGATCGAGGCACGCGTCGCCCCAGGTCAGGTAGGCGTGGAGGATGAGCTCGACGTCGGGCGCGTCGCCGGCGACGTCGCGTCGCTGCGCACGCAAGCGTTGGATGAGCGCCGTCCGCCCGTCGATGCGGGCATCGGCTGCGATCCACACTTCGCCGTCAAGGCTGCAGGGCTGTATCTCGTGGGCCGACTCGATCGTCGTGCGGAAGAGCGTGTGCCCGAGCCCGACCCGCTCTCCCGCCCACGTGCGTTGCGCATCCGGGCCACGAAAGGCCATCGCCGCCGCCATCTGGGTCAGGAGTCCGCGGTCGAGGGGTGCGTGATCTGTGTTCAGCAACCCGACGAACCCGCTCAAGCGCCTGGTCGTCCCGCGCGTCGGATCAACCCGGCGGCGGCCAGCTCACCAACCAGGCGATCGACGTCGCTCCGCACCGTCGCTTCGTCGACGTCGTACTCCTGCAGGATGGCGGCAACGACGGGCTCTGTGGTGCCGTGCTCTTCGAGCAGCTGCCACATGCGGCTACCGACTTCGTCCAACCCGAAGTAGGTCTCGGATGTGAGGTGAAGCAGCACGATTTCGGCGTCCAGTTGTTGATGAAGCACCGCATCGGGGATGGTGATCGGTGAGCTGTCGGACTGGCTCATTCGCTACGTGCTCCTCCTCCGCGGTGCGAAACCGACTTCTCGGGTGCGTCGGCAAATGAGGTCATCAATGTAAGACGTTCCAGGTGGTCGCCGCCCGTGAACGGCGGTGCGTCTCAGGTTTCCGGGACTGGAATCGCCGCGACCTCCAGGCGGGCCAGTCGTTCACGGACCGCGGGGGCGAAGGGGCTCCAGAGGAACCAGCGGCCGAAGGCGCGGGTGAGCGATGGGAGGCCTTGGATGGTGACGGTGCCGTCGCTGAGGGCGGTGGCCAGCGGCACGATGCCGGAGAAGACGCGCATCAGGGCCACGGCGTCGGTGGTGACGAGGACGTCGGTGTCGAACCCGGGGTGCTTGACGCAGACGGACGGCTCCCCGCGATCGAGAACGAGCCAGATCGTGACGGCACCCGGACCGAGGTAGTCGAACTCGATGACGACGCGCCGGTCGGGCAGCCGGCCGTGGTCGACCCGCCGGTGCATCCACCACGTGAGGCTGATCGGATCGACCTCGGCCGGCTCGGGTTCGGCGAACAACCAGCGCACGGCCCACTCGCCGAGGGCGGCCAACACCGGCTCGAGATCCTTGCCGGCGGGGGTGAGGTGGTACTCGTTGCCGCGCCCCGATGCGGTCGGTCGACGCTCGAGGACGCCTTTGCGCTCGAGGTGGCGCAGCCGTTCGGCGAGCAGGGTGCGGGAGATGCCGGGCAGGCCCCGTTCGATGTCGTTGAAGCGGGTGCTGCCGATGACCATCTCCCGCAGGATGAGCGGGGTCCACCGGTCGGCGAGCACCTCGCTGCCGAGCGACACGGGACAGTACTGGCCGTACTCGCGCACGCTTCCAAGGGTACAGATCCCGTACTAGGCGCGCCTCCCGGCCGTGCGTATGGTCAGTCCCATGAGCACCTCAGAGGATGTACGCACCGAGGACCGGGAACGAGAGCTGGTGGCGTGGGCCGCGGAGCTCGGCGCCCAGATCGGCGAGCACGCCGCCCGCCACGACCGGGACGGCACATTCGTGGCCGAGGCCTACGAGATCCTCGGCCGATCGGGCTACCTGGCCCTCGCCGTCCCCGAGGAGCTCGGCGGGCGGGGGGCCACCATCCGCCAGGTCGCCATGGCCCAACGGGAGCTGGCCCGGCACTGCGCGTCGACCGCGCTGGCGTCGGTCATGCACCACCACGTGGTGCTGTTCACGGCCTGGCGCTACCGCCGCGGCATGCCGGGCGCGGAGGCGACGTTGCGGCGGGTCGCCGCCGAGGGGATCGTGCTGGTCTCCACCGGCGGGGCGGACCTGACCCGTCCCCGGGGCTCGGCAGTGAAGGTGGAGGGGGGATACCGGGTCAGCGGCCGGAAGATCTTCGCCAGCCAGTCGCCGGTGGGCACGGTGCTGTCCACCATGTTCCCCTTCGAGGACCCCGACGCCGGTCGCATCGTGCTCAACATGGCCGTCCCCATGGCGAGCGACGGGGTGAGCGTCCTGGAGACGTGGGATGCCCTCGGGATGCGCGGCACCGGGAGCCACGACATCGAGCTGCGCGACGTGTTCGTGCCCGAGGAGCGGGTGACGGCCCGACGCCCCTACGGCCGGATCGACAATCCCTTCCAGGTGATCCTGAGCATCGCCATGCCCCCCATCGCGGCCGTGTACCTCGGGGTGGCCGAGGCCGCCCGCGACCACTCGGTGGCCCTGGTGACCGGCACGTCCCGGGCCGAGGACCCCACCGTCCAGCGCCTGATCGGACTCATGGACACCCGCCTGCGGGTCGCCGGCTGGGCCCTCGACGGCGCCCTGGCGATCGTCGGCGACGATCCCGGCCCGTCGATGGACACCGTGGTGGCCGTGATGGCCGCCAAGCGGGAGATCGCTCTCGGCGGCGCCGAGGTGTGCGACCTCGCCCTCGAGGTGGGCGGCGGCGCCGCGTTCTACCGGACCAAGCCCATCGAGCAGTGCTTCCGCGACATCCGCGGCGCCAAGTACCACCCCCTCACCCCGGAGGAGTCCCTGGTGCACGCAGGCAAGGTCGCCCTCGGGCTCCCCGCCGACGAGCGCTGACCGCAGGCCGGGCCGGCTCCATCGGCCGACGCCTGAGACGTCCGGGCTCTGGTCGGCGAGTGGGCCATTACGATGGGTCCATGGCGATCTCGGTCTCCCGCCGCCTCTTCACCGCCGACGAGTACGAGCAGATGGCGGAAGCGGGGATCCTGCACGAGGACGACCGGCTCGAGCTGCTGGAAGGCGAGATCGTCGAGATGACCCCGATCGGCCCGCCCCACTCCGGGTGCGTGAACCAACTCAACCGTCTGTTCACCTCCCGCATCGGCGACCGGGCGGTGGTCGCCGTCCAGAACCCCATCCGCCTCGGGACGCTCTCCGAGCCCCAGCCCGACGTCGTCCTTCTCGAGCCCCGCGCCGACTTCTACTCCACCACCCATGCCGGCCCCGACGACGTGCTGCTGCTCGTCGAGGTCTCGTCGTCGGCGCCGTTCGACCGCCTCGTCAAGATGCCCCTCTACGCCCGGTATGGCATCCGCCAGGCATGGCTGGTCGACGTCGACGCCAAGGTGGTCGAGGTGTACCGACTCACCGGCGAGGGCTCGTACGGTGACCCCGAACTGGTACAGGGACCGGCACGCGTCCCTGTCGACGCGTTCCCGGATGTCTCGGTGACCGCCGCCGACATCCTGGGCGCCTGACTCCGGAGAAGGCCCGGACGGCGGGTAGCTTCGGGGTCGTGGGCGAGACGATCACCGACGAGGAGCTCACCGCGTTGGCCCTGGCCGCCGATCCCGACATCGAGCTCGACGCCGACGCGGTGCCGATCGACCCGTGGGGCGGTGAGGAGCCCGTACACCCGCTGCCCGGCTGGTACATGCCGGTGCCGATGGGGACGCCCCGCCCGCTCCGGGGCTGGCGGCGGGGCGTCGTGCTGGTCGTCGTCGGCTCGTTCGTCCTCATCAACGCCTACGGCCTCTGCAGCACCTACGGCACGGTCGGCTTCGGCTGATTCGGCTGACGCTCAGCTCAGCGGTGCTCGGGGTTGGGGAAGTCGAACCGGCAGCCGGCGTCCCACTCGGAGCGCTGGTTGCCGTGGGCGGGGATGCCGCCGGCGTCCTTGAGCATGCGGCCCAGGTGGAGCAGGTTCCAGGTCATGAACGTGGTGTTGCGGTTGGTGAAGTCGTTCTCGGGGCCGCCCGAGCCGGGGTCGAGGTACGACGGGCCGGGTCCGGCCTCGCCGATCCAGCCGGCGTCGGCCTGGGGCGGGATGACATAGCCGAGGTGCTGCAGTGAGTAGAGGATGTTCATGGCGCAGTGCTTGACCCCGTCCTCGTTACCGGTGATCAGGCAGCCGCCCACCCGTCCGTAATAGGCGTACTGCCCGGCGTCGTTGAGCAGGTGGGAGTTGCCGTACAGGCGCTCGATGACCTTGGTGCACACCGACGACTTCTCGCCCAGCCAGATCGAGCTGCACAGCACGAGGATGTCGGCCGCCTTGACCTGCTCGAAGATGGCCGGCCACTCGTCGACGTCGAAGCCGTGCTCGGTCATGTCGGGGTAGACCCCGACGGGGATGTCGTGGTCGACGGCCCGCACCAGCTCCACCGTCACCCCCTGGCGGCGCATGATCTCCATGGAGATGTCCGCCAGCGCCTGGGTGTGGGACAGCTCCGGCGATCGCTTGAGCGTGCAGTTGATGAACAGGGCCCGCATGTCGGAGAAGTCCCACGTCGTCTGGCGACACAGGTCCTCCTGCTTCGGGGTCAGCTCCACGGATTCCTCTCCTCGCAGTCGGGTGTCGGCTGGTTGCTGTCCCGCGACCACGGTCCGGCGTTACGCCAACCGGGCCAGGGTCTCGGGGAGCTGGCGGAGGTCGGGCAGCTCCGCCGCCCAGAGCTCACCGCCCCGGCTGCGCTCCCCCCGCCGGTTGATCCACACGGTGGTGATCTCGAGCTCGGCGCACGGCTCGATGTCGTGGAACAGGCTGGCCGCCACGTGGACGTGCGTTTCGGGGTATCCGGTGCGCCGCTCGAGCTCGTCCCAATGGCGGTGGCCGGGCTTGTAGGACCCGATCTCCGAGGCCACCACCCGCTCGTCGATGACGACGCCCAACCGGGCGATGGAAGCGTCGAGGAAGTCGGCATCGGTGTTGGACAGGATGGCCAGCTTCCAGCCGTCGGCCCGGAGCCGGGTGAGCGCCTCGGCGACCTCCGGGAACGGGGGCCACTCGGGCAGCGAGTCGGCCAGGGCGGTGGTGTCGCCGTCGGCCAGGGGCAGTCCCCGGACCGCGGCCAGTCCCCGGAGCGACCGCTCGAGCACCTGCCGGTAGGTGAGCGAGCCGTCGAACTGCACCACCGGCTCGACCGCGTGGTAGTAGGCCAGCAGCTCGTCGACGTTCTCGCCCGGCCACAGCCGGGAGAGCACCGCGGCGATGCCGCCGTTCCAGTCGATGAGCGTGCCGTAGCAGTCGAAGCTGGCCCAGCGGTCCACGGGCTCGAAGTGTGTCACCCCCGCCGAACCGGTGACACGAACGGGCGTCCTGGCGACCAAAAACGTCACCGGTTGGCGGGCTCGGCCCAACTGGTGACAGAAACGGGCGCCCTGGCGCCCAAAAACGTCACCGGTTCGCCCATCGCCCGCCCGGGGCGGGACGCGAAACGGCCCCGAGTAGCCCTCTGGGCCGAGACCCATCGCGCTTCTCGGGACCGCATTTCGCTCGGCTCCCCTTCCGCCTGCCGCCCGTGAGGGCAGGCCTGCTTCCGGTTCGCCTGCGTCCGCTGCTGCCCCACCGGGATCCTGCTCCGCTTCCGGCTTGCGCCCTCCGCTTCGCTCTCACCCAGTGTGCTCGGCACCGGACGAAGCTCACTGTACGGAAAACCGCTGGGGAATGGAAGGGGTGCAACCTGTGGATTTCCGAAGAACACCGAGTTTCTTCGCCTGGGCGCCCACCCCGGGAATCGCCGGGCCCGGAGCCGTGTTCCGATACATACCTGTTTCTTAACTCCCCTTCTCGAGAGTCAAGGTGGCCCCATGCCTGAGCTGCAGACCACAACCCTGCCCATCCTCCCCCTCACGACCGGCGTGATCCTGCCGGGGATGGTCGTCACCCTGACGGCCGACACCGACGAGGCGAAGGCGGCGGTGGCCGCAGCCGAGCGGGGCGACGGCCGGCTCCTGCTCGTGCCCTTCGTCGACGGGCAGTACGCCCGCACCGGCACCATCGGCAAGATCGAGAACGCGGGCGACCTGCCCAACGGCATCCGGGGACTGATCATCCGGGGCATCGAGCGGGCCACCGTCGGCGCCGGCATCGCTACCGGCAGCTCGGCCCTCCTCGTGCAGGCCGACCCCATCGCCGTCCCGCCCTTCGGGCCCCGCGCCCACGAGCTGGCCCGTGAGTACCGGGCGATCGTCGAGACCATCTTCGACAAGAAGGGCGTCAGCCACCTCAACGAGCACCTGCGGGGCATCTCCGACCCCGGGGCCATGGCCGACACCTCGGGCTACGCCCCCGAGCTCACCATCGAGCAGAAGGTCGAGGTCCTCGAGACCGTCGACGTGGAGCAGCGCCTGGAGAAGGTGCTGGCCTGGATGCACGACGTCCTGGCCGACATCACCCTGAAGGAGCGCATCCACAACGACGTCAACGAGGGGATGGAGAAGACCCAGCGCGAGTTCATCCTCCGCCAGCAGATGGCCGCCATCCGCAAGGAGCTGGGCGAGTCGGGTGACGGCGAGGACGTCATCGAGGAGTACCGGGCGAAGGTCGCCGGCGAGCAGGTGCCCGAGCACGTCCGCAAGGCCGTCGACAAGGAGCTCGGTCGCCTCGAGCGCACGAGTGAGCAGAACCCCGAGCACGGCTGGATCCGGGGCTGGCTCGACACCGTCACCGAGCTGCCGTGGGGCGTCAAGTCCGACGACCAGCTCGATGTCGCCGACGCCCGGGTGATCCTCGACGCCGACCACACCGGTCTGAACGACGTCAAGGACCGCATCGTCGAGTACCTGGCCGTCCGCAAGCTGCGGTCCGACCGCGGCCTCGGCGCCGTCGTCGGGCGGAGCTCCGGCGCCATCATCGCCCTCGTGGGCCCCCCCGGCGTGGGCAAGACCTCGCTCGGCGAGTCGGTGGCCCGCGCCCTGGGCCGCAAGTTCGTGCGGGTGTCCCTGGGCGGCGTGTCCGACGAGGCCGAGATCCGTGGCCACCGCCGCACCTACGTGGGCGCTCAGCCCGGCCGTATCGTGCGCGCCCTGCGGGAGGCCGGCACCATGAACCCCGTCTTCCTGCTCGACGAGGTCGACAAGCTGGGCAGCGACTGGCGGGGCAACCCCTCGTCGGCCCTGCTCGAGGTGCTCGACCCGGCCCAGAACCACACCTTCCGCGACCACTACCTCGAGATCGACCTCGACCTGTCCGACGTGCTCTTCGTCGCCACCGCCAACCAGCTCGACACCATCCCCGGGCCCCTGCTCGACCGGATGGAGATCATCCCCCTCGACGGCTACACCGACGACGAGAAGGTCGAGATCGCCCGCGACCACCTGGTGGCCCGTCAGCTCGAGCGCAACGGCCTGTCGGAGGACGAGGTCTCGATCACCGATGCCGCCCTGCAGTCGATCGCGGGCGGCTACACCCGGGAGGCCGGGGTGAGGAACCTCGAGCGGGAGCTGGGCAAGGCGCTGCGCAAGGTGGCCACCAAGGTGGCCGGCGGCGACCTCCAGCCTCCGATCGCCATCGACGAGGACGACCTGAAGACCTACCTCGGCCGCCAGCGGTTCTTCTTCGAGGCGGCCGACCGCACCTCGGTGCCGGGTGTGGCCACCGGACTGGCCGTCACCGGCATGGGCGGCGACGTCCTCTTCATCGAGGCCACCAGGCTTCCCAGCGGCGAGGACGCCCACGGCGGCTCGGCGCTCACCATCACCGGCCAGCTGGGCGACGTCATGAAGGAGTCGGCCCAGATCGCCCTCTCCTACGTCCGCTCGCACGCGGAGGCCCTCGGCATCCCCGTGGCCGACCGGGTCCACCTCCACGTCCCCGCCGGCGCCATCCCCAAGGACGGCCCGTCGGCCGGCATCACCATGGTGTCGGCCCTGGCCAGCCTCATGACCGGCCGCCCGCTGCGGTCGAGCGTGGGGATGACCGGAGAGGTCACCCTGCAGGGCCGGGTCCTGCCCATCGGAGGGGTCAAGCAGAAGGTGCTGGCCGCGTCGAGGGCCGGGCTGAAGGAAGTCATCCTCCCCATGCGCAACGGGCCCGACCTCGACGACGTCCCCGAAGCGGTCAAGGAGACGATGATCTTCCACCTGGTGGAGGACGTCACCGAGGTGCTGGCGCTGGCTCTCGAGCCGGCGCCGGTGGTCGTTCGGACCTCCGCCGCCCCCTCCGCCGCCTGATTCGCCGCCACACAGCTCGCACCACTCGTCGCACCACAACGTCGCACTCGGACCGTGCCCCCCTCTCGAGGGGGGCACGGTCGCGTCACCGGATCGGCCCTTGTCGACCGCTATCTCGGGCGCGGCCGGGAGGCTCGCAGTCTCTCGTGATCAGCCGGAGTAACGGGGCTCCGAGAGGACTTCGAGGAGGCGGCGGGCGGTCCACTCGTCGGTGACGAGGGTGGTCGGACGCATGGCCGGCACGGCGGTCAGGGTGGCCAGCACGGCCGGGAACTTGTAGCGGCCGCCGGCCACCAGCACCCGCTCCCGGGCCCGGGCCAGGATGCCGGGCGCGACCGCGACCACCCGGTCGTTCAGGCGCTCGACGACGCCCTCGACGACGGGGCGCAACGGCGGCGGCACGTCGTCGCCCATGAGGTAGTGCTCGCACACGTCGATGACGGCGGCGGGCGCCTCCGGCCACACCTGCCGGGCGAGGATGTCGAGCTCGTCCTGCACCGACTCCGTCGCCCGCGATCGGAACGACACCACGTGGTGGCCCTGGGACACGACGCCGCACCCGTAGATCGCGATGTCGAGCTCGAGCCGGGGGCCGGACGGCGGCGGGTCGAGGAGGTGGGGCGCGACCAGGCCCAGCACGGCGTCGCGGTCGGCCGGGACGAAGATCGGGAGGTGGACGGGGGTGACGTGGCCCCAGTCCTCGGGGCCGGCGCGGAGGTGGCGGGCCAGGCCCTCGGCGTTGTGGTCGGCGTCGACGATGTCGGGCCAGTCGGGCGACGGCGAGCCCATCGTTGCGCCGGTGAGGGCGTAGATCCGGTAGCCGGCGTACGGCAGCCGATCGGGGACGAGGGGGCTCAGCTCATTGTGGCCGCCCTCGCGGATGCCCCGACCGACATCCTCACCGACACCCTCACCGACGCCCCGACCGACGGGCCGGTCCGATGACCGCCCTCCGATCGGCCGGCGAGTCGAAGTCTGGTTCTCGGCGCCTGGCCGACCCTTTTGTGGAGCATAAGCGACCTCCCAGGTCGTTTTTCCTCCACAAAACACGTCACCCCGCCCCCCGCCTCGCCGCCGTGCTCGCAGTCGCCGTCCTCGCCGGCTGCACGAGCCGGTCGACGGCGGGCCCGGATCCCGACCTGCGCCCCCTGGGCGACGAGCCGGCCGTCGCCGTCAGCGTCCCGGACGGCCCCGAGACCCTGCCCACCTGGCAGCGTCAGGAGGGCCGGGCCACCCTGACCATCCCCGCCGACCTCCTGTTCGCCAAGGACTCAGCCGACCTCGGCCCGACGGCGGTCGAGGTGCTCGGCCGGGTCGTGGACGAGGTCACCGCGGACGCGAAGGTGCTGGTCGAGGGGCACGCCGACGGCGACGGCGACGAAGGCCACAACCAGGAGCTTTCGGAGCGGCGGGCGGCGACGGTCGGCGCCTGGTTGGCCGACCACGGCATAGACCCGTCCGCCATCACCACCCGGGGGTGGGGCGAGTCACGCCCCGTCGCCGACGAGAAGGACGACACGGCCAAATCCGAGAACCGCCGCGTCGTCATCACCGTCATGTTCTCGGCAACAGCAGGGGGAACCCGATGAACGTCATCCTCATCATCGCCGGCGTCACGACCGCCCTGGCAGTCGCCGTCGTGCTCAAGTCGGTGCACCGCATCGGACCGGCCGACGTGGGCCTGGTCACCAAGAAGCTGTCGCTGCGCAAGCTCCACAACGAGGACCCGATCGCCTTCTCCGGCGAGGCCGGCTACCAGGCCGAGCTGCTCATGCCCGGTCTGCGGTTCAAGGTGTGGCCCGTCTTCTCGGTGGCCCGCTTCCCGTGGGTCCAGGTGCCGGCGGGTGAGATCGGCGTCGTGATCGCGCAGGTGGGCGAGTCGCTGCCCATCGGCGCCAAGAGCGCCGTCTACAGCCCGAGCTTCGGCAACTTCGCCGACCTGGGCGATTTCGTCACCGGCCGGGGCCAGAAGGGCGTCCAGCGGCCGGTGCTCCCCCCGGGCACGCTCCTTCCCATCCACCCCGTCGCCTTCGTCGTCATCACGTCCCGCGAGGTGTTCGGGCTTCCCGTGTCGCCCGAGCTGGCGGGCTTCGCCGACACCGGGAACCTGAGCTGCGAGTCGTACGGGCTTCGCCCGCAGGACCTCGAAGTCGTCGTCATCGCCCCCAAGGGCGACGTCGACGTGGTCGGGATCGTGACGATCCTCGAAGGGGCGCCCCTCGACAAGGGCGACATCGCCTCCCGCCTCGGGTCCTTCGACGACGTCGCCGCCCTCGAGACCGACCCCGAAGCAACCGACGCCGAGCTGATCGAGCTGCTGATGGGCTCGAAGAACGACCTGCACAACAACTACCAGGACTTCCAGAAGTTCGTCGACGCCGGCGGGCGCATCGGCCTCCAGCACGACCCCCTGCTCTACGGGGCGTACCTGCTCAACCCGTTCCTGGTCCGGGTGACGATGGTGCCCATGCTGGTGGTGAACCAGGGTGAGGTCGCCGTCATCAAGGGCTTCGTGGGGCTGCCGACGCTCGACACCTCGGGTGTCGACTTCAAGTTCGGGTCGATCGTGCGGCCCGGCCACCGCGGCATATGGCAGGAGCCGCTGCGCACCGGCAAGTACGCCATGAACCCTCGCGTCTACGCGGCCGAGATCGTGCCGACGTTCATCCTGACCCTCAACTGGGCCAACGCCCAGAGCCAGGCCCACGACCTCGACGCCCGCCTCGAGCCGATCGTCGGCAAGAGCCGGGAGGGCTTCGTCTTCACCATCGACCTCCAGGTGCAGATCCACGTTTCCGACACGAAGGCGCCCAAGGTCATCTCGATGGTCGCCACGATCCACAACCTGGTCAACGAGGTGCTCCAGTCGGCCGTCGGCAACCACTTCCGCAACACCCTCCAGCACCTGGAGGCGGTCAAGTTCATCGAGACCCGCCGGGAGGTGCAGCGGGCCGCTTTCGAGGCGGTGCGCGAATACCTGGCCGTCTACGACGTCGAGACCCGGGGCGTCTACATCCAGGACGTCGTCTTCCCCGAGGAGCTGGTGGAGGTGCTGACCCGGCGGGAGATCGCCGGCCAGGAGCGGACCACCTACGTCGAGCAGCAGAAGGCGGAGACGGCCCGCGTCCAGATGGAGAAGGCGCGGGGGACGGCCGAGATGCAGGCCGAGCTGGCCACGGCTCAGGTGTCGGTGGAGATCCGGGAGAACCAGGCCCGGGCCCGGGAGGCGCAGGCCGGCGGCGAGGCGGCCTACGTCCGGTTGACCGGGCAGGCCGAGGCCGACCGGACCGAAGCCCTCGGCCTGGCGGAGGCCAGGGCCACCGAAGCGCTCGGGCTGGCCCAGGCCGCCGGCTACGACGCCCAGCGCCAGGCCATCGGCGAGATGGCCACCGCCCTGGTCGCAGTGGCCAGCGCCGTCGCCGAGGGTCACATCTCGGTCGTGCCCGACGTCCTCGTCACCGGCAACGGAGGGGGCGCCCTCGACGGGCTGGCGGCGACGGTCATGCACCTCCTCCAGGGGAGCGGCAACGGCCACGGGCCGGCCGCGGCCGACCCGCCGGTGGAGGAGCTGACACCCGTCGCCTCGTAGCACGTGGTGCCTCGGGGGTCACCGTCGAGCACTCTCTCTCGTGGTGCCGGCGCCTCGACGCCCTCGTGGTGGGGGCGGCGTGCGACCTGGCGGCGCCGTCGTTCGACGCCGGCCAGCGCTGCGGCGTTCTCCGCGCCAGCACCTCGAGGCCTGCTGAAAACCGAACACCCGGCTACGATCCCGGCACGGTTTTCCGCGTTCGAGGAGTGCCGATGCGAGCGAGGCTGGGGGGCATTGCGGAGTCGTCGTGCCGGACGTCTCACACGTCGCGTTGGCGGCGTGTGGCGACGACGAGGACACGGCAGACGAGTAGCCGACAGCCGGGACGTCGGCGCGCGGGTGAGGTCGTCGTGCCGATTCGGGCGATCAGGTGAGCTTTCTGTCAGACTGCCGCCCACCGACAACGGGGAGTTGCCATGCGTAGAACGGCCCTGCTACTCGGACTGACCGCCCTGGTCCTGACGGGCGGTTCCGCGGCGCTGTCGCCGGCGGCGGCCGCCGGCGACCAGGAGTACGTCGTCCTCTTCCGCTCCGACGCATCCGGCGCTGCCGCCCGGCAGGCCGTCACCGCCGCCGCGGGCACCGTCGTGCGGGAGAACACCGCCGTGGGGCTGGCCACGGTGCGGTCGTCCAACCCCCGCTTCCTGGCCGATGCCGGCCGTCAGGGCGCGGTCGAAGGGGTCGCCCGGAGCGTGCCGGTCGGCAGCGCTCCGCCCACCAACCGTCCCAAGCCGGACGACGTCGAGCGCCTGACAGCCGAGCGCCAAGCCGCTCGCCAGGCGACCCAGGCCCCGGCCCAGGCCGCCGCCGCGGCCGCAGCTGCGTCCGTGGTCGTGGGGGCCGAGCCCCTGGCCGGGCTCCAGTGGAACATGAAGATGATCCGGGCCACCGCCACCGAGTCGCACGCCGTCCAGCCGGGCGACAAGCGGGTGCTGGTCGGGATCATCGACACCGGCGTCGACGGATCGCACCCCGACATAGCCCCCAACTTCAACCGGTCCCTGAGCCGCAACTTCACGACCGACATCCCCCTGATCGACGGGCCCTGCGCGGAGGAGCCCGACCACTCCTGCGCCGACCCGGCCGACGTCGACGAGAACGGCCACGGCACCCACGTGGCAGGCATCATCGGCGCCCCCATCAACGGGCTGGGCATCGCCGGCGTGGCCCCCAACGTGACCCTGGCCAACCTCCGGGCGGGCCAGGACTCGGGCTACTTCTTCCTCCAGTCCACCGTCGACGCCCTCACCTTCGCCGGCGACAACGGGTTCGACGTCGTCAACATGAGCTTCTACACCGACCCGTGGCTGTTCAACTGCGCCGCCAACCCGGCCGACTCGCCGGCCGAGCAGGCGGAGCAGCGCACCATCATCGCCGCCACCCAGCGGGCGCTCGACTACGCCAACGCCCGGGGCGTGACGATGGTGGCCGCCATGGGCAACGAGCACACCGATCTCGGACGGCCCACGTCGGACGCAACCAGCCCCGACTACCCGCCCGGGGCGGCGAAGCCGAGGACAGTGAACAACTCCTGCCTGAACCTGCCCACCGAGGGCCGCAACGTCATCGCAGTGAGCTCGGTGGGGCCGAGCAAGGCCAAGGCCGACTACTCCAACTACGGCCTGGAACAGACCGAGGTGGCGGCCCCCGGCGGCTACTTCCGCGACCTTTTCGGGACGCCGCAGCACCGCACCGTCGGCAACCTGATCCTCTCCGCCTACCCGGAGCGCCTGGCGCGGGAGGCCGGCGACATCGACCAGAACGGGCTCCCCACCAACGAGTTCGTGGTCCGCAGCTGCAAGGCCGCCGTCTGCGGCTACTACCAGTACCTCCAGGGAACGTCGATGGCGTCGCCCCACGCGGCGGGCGTCGGCGCTCTCATCGTCAGCAGGCTGGGGTACACGGATCCCCGCCGGGCCGGGCTCACGCTGCCGCCGGCCTCCACCGAGGCGATCCTCGAGGGAACGGCCACACCCCGCCCCTGCCCCGTCCCCCCGCTGGTCTCCTACGCCAACGAGGGGCGGCCGGCGGAGTACAACGCCCTGTGCCTCGGCCCACCCGCCCTCAACGGCTTCTACGGCCGGGGGATCGTCGACGCCCTCTCTGCTGTAACCCTGCGCCCCCGGGTATAGGGATTCGTTGCATCGTCCGATTGTGAACCACGAACCGAGGAGCCCAATGGTGCGACCGATACGGAAGACCAACTGGCGGCTGCTGTGCCTGCCCCTCATGCTGGCGGTCGTTGCCGCAGCCTGCGGCAGCGACGACGACGGCGACGGCGGGGGGGCGTCGAGCGACACGACGTCGGTGGCGGTCCCCAGCGGGGGGACGCTCGTCCTCGGCGCCGAGCAGGAAGGTGACTGCGCCGACTGGATGGGCAGCTGCGGCGGCACCAGCTGGTTCTTCTGGTCGTGGGGCGCCATCACGATGCCCCGCGCCTACTCGGTCGAGCCGGCGGGCGACGGGTGGGTGGCCAAGCACACCAGCCTGCTGACCGGTCCTGCCACCCTGACGACGTCACCGAAGCAGGTCGTCACCTACACCATCAACCCGGCGGCGAAGTGGTCCGACAACACGCCGATCACCTCGAACGACTTCAAGTTCACGTGGGAGCAGGTGGCCACCGGGTCCAACATCTACGACCGCACCGGCTACGACAAGATCGAGAGCGTCGACAACAGCGTGCCCGGTACCGCGGTCGTCACGTTCAAGGAGCCCTACGCCGACTGGCGGACGACCCTGTTCGGCGGCAACTACGGGATCTACCCCGCCCACCTGGTGAAGGACCACGCCGAGATCGCCAACGGCTACACCTGGTCGGGCGGCCCGTGGAAGCTCGACCACTGGACCAAGGGCACCGAGTGGGTCATCGTGCCCAACGAGAACTACTGGGGCGAGAAGCCGAAGCTCGACAAGGTCATCTTCAAGTTCATCAGCGACACCTCGGCCGAGTTCCAGGCGTTCAAGGCCGGAGAGGTGCTGGGGATCTACCCCCAGCCCCAGCTCGACGCCGTCGACCAGATCAACGCCGGCCTGCCCAACGCCAAGGCCCAGTACACCGACCAGACGGGCAACGCCGAGGGCCTCTGGATGAACGCCGGCAAAGCGCCGTTCGACGACCTGAACTTCCGTGTCGCCGTCGCCTACTCGATCGACCGCGACGCCATCGTCAACCGCCTGTTCGGTGGCCTCGGGGTCACCAAGGCGCTCCAGACGATGACCGCCCCCATCCTGGCGCCGTTCGCGTCCACCAACGCCTTCGCCCAGTACAAGAAGGACCTCACCAAGGTCAACGAGGCCATGACGAAGTCGGGCTGGACGAAGGGCAGCGACGGGATCTGGGAGAAGGACGGCCAGAAGGCGGCCTTCGAGATGAAGACCACCAGCGGCAACAAGCGCCGGGAGCTCACCGAGCAGATCCTCCAGCAGGACCTGAAGGAAGCCGGCTTCACCATGACGATCAACAACCAGGCGGCGGGCGACCTGTTCGGCGACCAGCTGCCGAAGGGCGACTTCCAGATCGCCCTCTACGCCCAGGTGCTGACGTCGTTCTACCCGAGCAACTGCAACCTGTTCTGCTCGAAGAACATCCCGACTGCGGAGAACAACTTCTCGGGGCAGAACTGGACCCGCACCAACGTCGCCGACCTCGACACCCACTACGGGCTGACCGAGACCGAGCTCGACGAGCCCAAGGCCCAGGCGGCCAACAAGAAGGGCGACGACGCTCTCGCCGCCGCCGTGTCGATGCTCCCCCTCGACCCGCTGCCGAACATCCTGCTGACCAGCACCAAGATCGTCGGCCCCGTCGCCGACAACCCCATCCAGGGACCGTTCTGGATGATGTGGGGTTGGGGCCTCAACCCGTAGCAGCCGCCGCACCATGGCGTCATCAGAGATCGGAGTCTCACCCGGCGCCCGGCCGGTCCCTTCCGCGGACCGGCCGGGCGTGCGCCCGGCCCGGACCTGAACCCGCATGCTGACGTACGTCGCACGGCGCGTCCTCTACTCCATCCCCGTCCTGCTCGTCGCCTCGTTCCTCCTGTTCGCCTTCGTCCGGGTGACGTTCGACCCCACCGACCGGCTCCGGTCCTCCCGCGATCCCCAGGCCATCGAACGGGCCCGCAAGGAGCTGGGACTCGACAAGCCCATCGTCACCCAGTACACGACCTGGCTCAGCGACTTCGTGCGAGGCGACTGGGGCGAGAGCACCCGCACCCAGGAGCGCGTCCTCCCGGTGATCCGGCGGGCCTTCTGGAACACGCTGCAACTGATCATCTGGGGGGTGTTGCTCGCCACGCTGATCTCCGTCGGGGTGGGCGTCTTCTCGGCCGTGCGGCAGTACTCCCTGGCCGACTACGGGTTCACCGGTCTGTCCTTTTTGGCCCTCGCCATGCCTCCGTTCTGGTTCGGGCTGATCGCCATCCAGTTTCTGGCGGTCTATCCCAGGGACTGGTTCAACCTGGCGACGACGCCCCTCTACTTCGTCGGCCTCCACTCCTCCACCGCCACCGGCGTCGGCGACTACGCCCGGCACCTCGTGCTGCCGGTGCTGACGCTGACGATCCAGATCATCGCCAGCTGGAGCCGCTACGGGCGGGCGTCGATGCTCGACGCACTCTCGGCCGACTACGTGCGTACCGCCCGGGCCAAGGGCGTCCCCCGCCGGCAGGTGATCTTCAAGCACGCCTTCCGCAACGCCCTCATCCCTCTCGTCACGGTGATGGCCCTCGACATCGGCGCCCTGTTCGGGGGGCTGGTGGTCACCGAGCAGATCTTCTCGATCCCGGGGATGGGCCGGCTCTTCGTCGACTCCCTGATCCAGGGTGACGTCAACGTGCTCGTGGTCTGGACCGTGATCACGGCCTCGTTCGTCATCGCGTTCAACCTGCTGGCCGACGTGCTCTACGGCCTGCTCGACCCGAGGATCCGGTACACGTGACGCCCGAGCCCGACGACCACCCCGACCCGGCGCTCGTGTCCACGCGCGGCATCTCCAGCGCCGCCGGCATGGACCTCGAGCTCCTGGCCGCGACCGAACCGGCATCCCGGACCCAATGGTCGCTGTTCGGGCGCCGGTTCCTGCGCCACCGGATGGCGGTCGTGTCGGTGTTCCTGCTGTTGTTCCTCTTGGTCGTCTGCTTCGGTGCCACGTGGGTGGCACCGTACGACCGGAACGAGATCGATCTCCTGCTCGGGCCACAGGGGCCGTCGGGCGCCCACTGGTTCGGCACCGACGAGCTGGGGCGCGACCAGCTGACCGAGATCATGTTCGCGGGCCAGATCTCACTCAAGATCGGCCTGGCGGTGGCGTTCATCGCCACCGTGGTGGGCACGATGCTGGGCTCCCTGGCCGGCTTCTTCGGGAAGATCCCCGAGCAGCTCCTCATGCGCCTCACCGACCTCTTCCTCGTGGTCCCCGCCATCGCCATCCTGGCCATCGCCATCAAGAAGTTCGGCAACAGCAGCACGACGATCGTGCTCGTGCTGGCCGGCCTCGGCTGGATGTACATCGCCCGGGTGGTGAGGGGCCAGGTGCTGTCCATCAAGGAGAAGGAGTTCGTGGAGGCGGCCCGGGTGTCGGGGGCGTCGAGCGCCCGCATCATCTCCCGCCACATCCTGCCGAACATCGTGGGGCCGGTCCTGGTGAACGCCACCCTCGGGATCGCAGCCGCCATCGTCACCGAGTCGACGCTGTCGTTCCTGGGCTTCGGCGTGCAGCCCCCGGTCACCTCGTGGGGACGGATGCTGTCCGACGCCCGGGGGACGGTGGGCACCGACAAGGCCCACCTGATCTACTTCCCCGGCCTCGCCCTCCTGCTCACGGTGCTGTCGGTGAACTACATCGGCGACGGCCTGCGGGATGCCTTCGACCCCCAGTCGAAGCGGTAGCCGGTGACCGACCCGGTGAGTGACCCGATGAGTGACCCGGCGAGGGACCCGGCGAGGGAGCCGGTGGGTGAGAGGGACTACTTCGAACCGGCCGGGCCGGAGGGGGCAGGGCCCGAGGTGTCGGACGGGGTGCCGGGCGTGCCGCTGTCGGTCCGCCACCTGCGGGTCGAGTTCCCCACCGACGACGGCCTGGTGAAGGCGGTCGACGACATCTCCTTCGACGTGGCCCGCAACGAGGTGCTCGGCATCGTGGGCGAATCGGGATCCGGCAAGACGGTGACCGCCATGGCGATGCTCGGGCTCCTGCCCAAGTCGGCGAAGGTGAGCGGCGAGATCCTCCTCGGAGGCCGGCACATCCTGGGGCTGAGCGAGAAGCAGCTCCAACCCATCCGGGGCCAGCGCATCGCCATGGTCTTCCAGGACGCGCTGGCCGCCCTCAACCCCGTCCACACGGTCGGGGCGCAGATCGCGGAGGCGATCAACGTCCACCACGACCTTCCCAAGAAAGAGGTGCAGGACAAGGTCGTCTCCCTGCTCGACCTGGTCGGCATCCCGAACCCGAAGGCCCGGGTCGACCAGTACCCCCACGAGTACTCGGGCGGGATGCGCCAGCGGGCAATGATCGCCATGTCGATCGCCAACGACCCCGAGATCCTCATCGCCGACGAGCCCACGACCGCCCTCGACGTCACCATCCAGGCCCAGGTGCTCGACGTCCTGGCCCGGATCCAGGACCGCACCGATTCGGCCATCCTGCTCATCACCCACGACCTGGGGGTCGTGGCCGGGATGGCCGACCGGGTGATGGTCATGTACGCCGGGCGCCAAGCCGAGCTCGGGACGGTCGACGACATCTTCTACCGCCCCCGCCATCCGTACACGTTGGGGCTCCTGGCCTCGCTGGCCCGCATCGACCGCGGGTCGAAGGCCGAGCGCCTCTACCGGATCGACGGCAACCCGCCGTCGCTCATCCACCTCCCGAGCGGGTGCGCCTTCCACCCGCGGTGCTTCCAGGCGGTTCGTCCGGAGCCGTGCGCCACGCTGCGACCCGAGCTCCTCGCCGCCTTCGGTGACGCCGGCCACTGCTCGGCCTGCCATTTCGCCGAGAACCTGGCCGAGGTGACGGCCGACCAGCTGCGAGCGGCGATGTCGGCCCCATGAGCGACCACGTCCCGGACGACCGGGGGCCGGACGACCGGGGGCCGGACGACCGGGGGCCGGACGACCGGGGGGCGGACGAGGCGGCCCCCAGCCACCCGGACCTGGGAACCCTGGGTGATCCGGAGGTGGACGAGGCGGCGTCGGACGAGGCGTCCATGGAGGCCGCCGAGCTGGACGACCGGGCGGCGATGGAGGCCGCAGAGGCGGACGACCGCGCGGCGCGTGAGGCGGCGGCGCGTGCAGCGGCGGCGTAAGGATGCGTCGGGTGCCGGTGCGGCGAGTGCGGGGGCGGCGGGTGCAGGGGCGGTGGCGCCGGGTGAGGTCGGGGCGACCGATGTGGTGGTCATCGACCCGGGACCGGCCACCGAGGTCCCGGCCGAGGTTGCCGGCGCGGCCGAGCTCACCGAGGCCGCCGACCGGGGCGAGGGCGTCATCCTCGAGGTCGAGGGCCTCGTCAAGCACTACCCCATCCGGGCCGGGTTCCTCCGGCGCCTCGTGGGCGAGGTGCACGCGGTGTGCGGCGTGAGCTTCACCCTCCGGCGGGGGGAGACGTTGGGCCTGGTCGGCGAGTCGGGCTGCGGCAAGTCGACCACCGCCCGCTGCATCGTGCGGCTCACCCCGGTGACCGCGGGGTCCATCCGCTTCGACGGGACCGACATCCTGTCGGCCGGCGGTCGTGAGCTCCGCAAGCTTCGGCGCCGGCTGCAGATGGTGTTCCAGGACCCCTACGCGTCGCTCAACCCCCGCATGACCGTCCAGGCCATCATCGCCGACCCGCTGCGGGTGCACCACCTCTACGGCAAGGACGGGATCGAGCGGGTGAAGGAGCTGCTGAGCGTCGTCGGCCTCAACCCCGAGCACGCCAACCGCTACCCGCACGAGTTCTCCGGCGGCCAGCGTCAGCGCCTCGGCATCGCCCGGGCCCTGGCCCTCGACCCCGACGTGCTGGTGCTCGACGAGCCCGTCTCCGCCCTCGACGTGTCCATCCGGGCGGGGGTGATCAACCTCCTCGAGGACCTCCAGGCCCGCCTCGGCCTCGCCTACCTGTTCGTGGCCCACGATCTCTCGGTGGTCCGCCACATCTCCGACAACGTGGCCGTGATGTACCTGGGCCGCATCGTCGAGATCGGCAAGAGCGAGGACGTCTACCACCGCACCGCCCACCCCTACACCCAGGCGCTCCTGTCGGGCGTGCCGATCCCCGACCCGAAGACCGAGCGCCGCCGCACCCGCATCGTGCTGCAGGGCGACGTCCCCAGCCCGGCCGACCCCCCGAGCGGCTGCCGGTTCCGCACCCGCTGCTGGAAGGCCCAGGACATCTGCGCCGAGGAGGAGCCCGCCCTCATCGACCGCGGCCAGGGCCACCCCGTCGCCTGCCACTTCGCCGAGGTCCGCGCCGTCCTCTAGTGGCTCCGAGATGGTCAGCTCACTCCCGGCGACAGGGGTGAGCCGGATCGAGTGTGCAGAAACGTGGCTATATCCCACGCAACTGCACAATCGAGCGCCCTGCTGTTATTGGGGCGGCGGGGGGCCGGACGGCGGTGGGGGCGGGCCTGACGGCGCCGGGGGCGGGGGCGGGCCGGGGGGCGGCGGTGGGTACGCGGGCGCTTGGCCGTAGACGGGGGCCCCGGGCGGGGGCGGGTTCCAGGGGGCGGCGGCGCCCCGGCGGGCGTTGCGGCGGCGGACGGCGGTGACGATGAGGATGGTCACGCCGGCGAGGAAACCGAAACCGCCCAGGGCGAAGGCGCCGACGATGGTGGTGACCAGCTTGCTGCCGACGCTGCGGCCGACGGCCAGGTCGCCGGTGCCGTCGGACTCGGACTGCACCACGTAGGTGCCCGGTTCCGCGATGTCGAAGGTGAGGACCGCGTAGCCGGAGTGGTCGCCGACGTTGTAGCTCAGCTCAGAGTCGTACCTCTCCAACGGCACCGGCTCGTCGGAATCGGCGGGTGTCAGCAGCACCTCGCCGTCCGGGATGTTGCCGCCGTCGGCCCCCGGCGCCTCGTAGTAGATGACGTAGCCGCCCGTGTCGGAGAACGTCACCTCACCCTCGCCGTTGGCCGACACCCGCTGGAAGTCGTCGATGGTGTCGGAGAAGCTCACGAAGCCGAGGCCGGCCCACACGACGGCGCCGATCACCCCCACGGCGATGAGCGCCGCTCCCAGCCAGTAGCCCTTCTTCGATGGACCCGGACCCGTCGTGCTCATCCACCCTCCCCGCTCGCTTCCCTCTTTCTTACAGGAAACGCACGCCGTCGTCGCCCGCGGTTTCGTCGTCGACGACGGTGGAGCAGGTGGGGCAGTACCACCGGGCCTCCATCGGGGTGCCGCACGACCCGTGGCGCAGCGGCTCGCCGCCGCCCGTCGACGCCCCGCTCGGGCCCTGCCCCGCCCCCCACTGGGCCAGCAGGCGCAGCACGCCGGCCAGCTCCAGGCCCGAGCCGGTGAGCTGGTAGACGAACCGGGGCGGGCGGGTGGAGTACGGGGTCGCCACCAGGATGCCGTGGTGCTCGAGCTGGCGCAGGCGTTGGCTGAGGACGTTGGGGGCGATGCCGCCGAGGTCGTCGACCAGGTCGTTGAAGCGGCGAGGCCCGTCGAGGAGGGCCGACACCAGGAGGAGCGTCCACCGGTCGCCCACCCGGGCCACCGCTTCCTCCAAGGCGCTCGACACCGGGCCCTTGGAGGTGGCTCGCTCGCTCACGGCGACCATCTTGTCAAACCCACTTGCCGATAGTAACTTGCAACTCACAAGTTACTTGCAGCAGGAGGAGACCCCCACCATGGCAGACGTTCTGGAACAGCTGCAGCAGGCCACCGAAGAAGTGGCAGGCACCGCCGGCGGATCGGTGGTCGGCATCGGCCACGGGTGGGGCCGGGGCTCGGGAGTCGTGATCGGCGACGGCCTGGTGCTCACCAACGCCCACAACGTCCACGACCACGAGGTGCCGCTCAGCTTCGCCGACGGCCGCACCGTCACCGCCACCGTGGCCGGGGTCGACGTCGACGGCGACCTGGCAGTCCTCTCGGCCGAAACCGCCGGCGCCCCCCCCATCGAATGGGGCGACGGCGACCCCGCGGTCGGCGCGGTGGTCTTCGCCCTGGCCAACCCCGGCGGCCGGGGGCTGCGGGTCACCATGGGCCAGGTCTCGTCCGTGGGACGGTCGTTCCGGGGACCCCGGGGCCGGCGGGTGACGGGCAGCGTCGAGCACACCGCCCCCATGGCCAAGGGCTCGTCGGGCGGACCGGTGGTCGACGCCGCCGGCCGGTTCCTCGGTCTCAACACCAACCGCCTGGGCGAGGGCTTCTACCTGGCCCTGCCCGCCGACGCCGACCTGCGGGCCCGCGTCGAAGGGCTGTCGCGCGGGGAGTCGACGTCTCGCCTCTACCTGGGTGTGGGACTGGTGCCGGGCCGGGCCGCCCGCCAGCTGCGCCGGTCGGTGGGCCTGCCCGAGCGCGACGGCCTGCTGGTGCGCGAGGTGCAGGAGGACTCCCCCGCCGGCCGGGCCGGCCTGCGGGGCGGCGACCTGATCGTGGAGGCGGCCGGGCAGCCCATCGCCACCGTCGATGACCTCCACTCCATCCTCGACGGCCTCGACGAGAGCTCGTCGCTGGCGCTGGGTGTGGTCCGGGGCGCCGACGAGCTGGCGGTCATGGTCGGCTTCGGGAGCCAGGCGGCCCGCGAGGAAGGCACGGCGTAGGCCATGGCCGTGGCCCAGGTGCACCCCGAAGGCCGTCCACCCGTGCCCTCCGACGCGGAGGCGCTCGACGCCTACTCCACCGTCGTCACCAGCGTCGCCGACCGGCTGCTTCCGTCGGTCGCCAGCCTGCGGGTCATGGCCCGCGTGCCCGGCGGCCGCCGGCAGCAGGGTTCCGGATCGGCCGTCGTCGTCACCGGCGACGGCTTCCTCCTGACGTCGGCCCACGTGGTGGAGCGGGCCTCGGGTGGGGTGGCCGTGTTCGCCGACGGCGGCGAGGCCGAGTTCGACATCATCGGCTCCGACCGGCTGTCCGACCTGGCCGTCATCCGGTCCTCCACCCCTTTGGGGGGACAGGGCGTGGTGCCGGCCACCCTGGGCGACGCCGACCGCCTCCGGGTCGGCCAGCTGGTGGTGGCGATCGGCAACCCCCTCGGGTTCGCCGGCTCGGTCAGCGCCGGGGTGGTGAGCGCCCTCGGCCGCTCGTTCCCCGTGGGCGGGCCGCGCGGCCGGCTGGTGGAGAACGTCATCCAGACCGACGCCGCCCTCCACCCCGGCAACTCCGGGGGTGCGCTGGCCGACGGCCGGGGCGAGGTGGTGGGGGTGAACACGGCCGTCGTCGGTCCCGGCATCGGCCAGGGCCTCGGGCTCGCCATCCCCGTCAACGCCACCACCCGGTCGATCGTGGCCGCCCTCATGGCCGAGGGCCGGGTGCGGCGGGCCTACCTGGGCATCGCCGGCGGCTCCCGTCCGCTTCCTCCGAGGGCGGCGCGGGCCACCGGTCAGGAGAAGGGCATCGAGGTGCTGACCGTGGTGGCGGGCAGCCCGGCGGCGGTGTCGGGGCTGAGGCCGGAGGACATCATCGTGTCCGTCGACGACGTGGCGGTGGCCGACGTGGGCGGCCTGCAACGGCTGATGACCGGCGACCGCATCGGCCGGCCGGTGCCCGTGGGCGTGTTCCGTTCGGGACAGGTGCGTTCGGTGGACGTGACCCCCACCGAACTGCCCGACTGATCGTCCGGAGCTCTGACCCGGGCGCGAAGCGGCCCGCATCACCGGATACCGGTGATGCGGGCCGTCGCTGAATCTCTAGGCGCGCGAGACGTTGACGGCCTTGGGGCCCTTGTCGCCGGGCTCGCTGTCGTAGTTGACCTTGTCACCCTCGGTGAGCGAGCGGAAGCCGCCGCCCGCGATACCCGAGTGGTGCACGAACAGGTCCTTGCCCTGGTCGTCGGGCGAGATGAAGCCGAAGCCCTTCTCGTCGCTGAACCACTTGACGGTTCCAGTTGCCATGATGATGTGTTCCTCCGTGTACTTGGCCTGGCGATCTGCGGAGGAAGCGGTGAAGCAACGACCTGCGGACGCTGGCAATGTGTCGTCCGGTCTGTCCGGTCGTACAGCCACCAGTTTACGCCATCCCGTCAACCCCCCGCTCCTCCCGCCCCACCGGTGTCCGCGCGGCGGTCGCGGCGTCGCCGGCGAGGGGATCAGGTGTACATCAGGGACCCGGGCGTGGTGAGCAGCTGGCCCGTCTCGAGCCACGTCTTGAGGCCGGAAAGGATCATCGGCCAGCCGCCGTAGAGCTCGTCGTTGGCGCCCTCCCGCAGCTCGTCGTGGGTGACGGTGAGGCGGCAGGAGTCGCCCACCGGCTCGATCTCCCACGTGACCCGCGACGTGCCCTCGCGCTTGACGTCGTCGCTCCAGAGGGCGGTCATGCTCTGGACCAGCCGGCGGGGAGGGTCGACCTCGAGGTTCTCCCCCTCCCCGAGCGGTCCGGGTGCCCCGGGGTGCGTCATCGCGAAGCGGGAGCCGGGCGTGAAGTCCGACTCGATCCGGGAGCCGAAGTGGTACTTGCTCCTGATCTCAGGGTCGGTGATGGCCTCCCAGAGCCGCTCGGGGGTCGTGCGGATGTAGATCTCGAACACCTTCTCCATCGGAGTCTCCAGTCGTGTCTTGAGACCGCTGAGCGCAGCGGCCCAGGGCTCGGCGTACTTGCTCACCCACCGGTCGTGGACGAGGCGGATGGGGACCGGGTTCAGGAAATGGAGCTTCTCCCGGCCCCGCCGCCGGGTGACCACCAGGCCCGCCTCCTCGAGCAGCTTGAGATGCTTCATCACGCCGAAGCGCGTCATCTCGAAACGTCCCTCGAGGGCGCCCAACGTCTGCCCGTCCTCCCGGAACAGCTCATCGAGGAGGCTGCGCCGGGTCGGGTCGGCGAGCGCCCTGAACACTTCGTCCACGCCCTGCACCATAGGTGACTATTTGGTCACGTGTCAAGGTCCCCGGGCGCAGCAGGCGCAGCAGGGGCGCCGTCAGGGGTCGACGTGGAGGAGCTGGATCCTGGTCACCGGCGGGAGGCCGGTGACGATCTGGTGCCACTTCAGGCCCGAGTCGGAGGACACGTGGATGCGCCCGTCGGGCGCGCCGACCACCACCCTCCGGCCGGACGCGGCGATGCAGCCGGAGTCGACGTTGCCCGAGAACAGCTCGGGCAGGCCGCCCCGGACCCGGCCGAAGCGGCGGGTGCCGTTGAGGGGCCGCCGGTACACGGCCGCCTTCTTGCCGTCGGGGCCCTCCGACACCGACAGGAAGATCATGTCGTCGCTGACCGCGACCGCCCGGGCGTAGACGGCGTGGAGTCCGTCATCGAGGATCCTCCATGTCCGCCCGTAGTCGTCGCTCGCGCCGAGGCCCCTGGCCGTCGCGGCCAGCACCCGGCCCGGCTGGCCCGGCACGGTGATCACCTGGTGGACGTCGACGTCGATGTCGATGGTGGGCCGCCACGTTTCGCCGCCGTCGTCGGAGTGGACGATGCCCCCGACGTGGACGTTGACGTAGAGCCGTCCTTCCTCGTCGACGGCCGCCGTGCGGACCGCGGGCGGGCCGCCGTGGGGCTGGTACCACGTCTCCCGCCCCTCGACCTGGTCGAACGAAGGGACCGGCCGGTTGCCGCCGCCGTCGAGGCCGACCTTCACCAGGTGGGCGCCCCGGGTGCCGGCGAGCAGCTCCGACCCGGTCCACAACAGGCAGGTGGCGTCGGGCACGTCGATGTAGTCGCCGGTGAAGGCGAGGCCCTTCTGCACGCCGTAGCCCGCGACCAGCACATAGTCGCCGGCCACGTCGAGGATCGGCTCGATGTGGAGGAGCTCCGGCCACTGGTCGATGCGGTAGAGCCCGGCCCTCGTCGCGACCACGATCGTGTCCGAGGTCATCGCATCTCCCAGATCAGCACCTCGGCACCTCCAGGGTCCTCGTCTGCCACCAGCAGCGGCGCGCCCGCCTTCGTGAGGCGTACCGCATCGCCGGAGGCCAACTCGCCGGCGCCTTCCATGCCTACCCGACCGGCGGCCACGAACACGTGGGCCAGCCGGGCGTCGGGAACGACCACCGTCGCCCCCGGACGCAGGCGGGCCGCCCACAGCACGGCATCCCGCTGGCGGATGGCGATGGCGCCGTCGTGGCCCCGGCCGGAGGCGATCGGGACCAGCCCCCCCTTGTCGAGCTCGGCGTTGACGTCGAGCTGCTCGTAGTCGGGGTCGAGCCGCTCGGTGTCGGGCCGGACCCACATCTGCACGAAGTGCACGTCCCGTCCCCCGCCGGCCGGGGACGGGTTCATCTCCGAGTGCCAGATGCCCGTGCCGGCGCTCATCCGCTGGGCCAGTCCGGGGTAGATGACGCCGGCATTGCCCACCGAGTCCTTGTGCTCGAGCTCGCCCGCCAGCACCCACGTGACGATCTCCATGTCCTGGTGCGGATGGGTGCTGAACCCGCTGCCGGCCCGCACCACGTCGTCGTTGTTGACCAGGAGGACCCCGTGGCCGACGTTGCGGGGGTCGTAATGGCGGGAGAAGCTGAACGAGTGGTAGGAGTCGAGCCAGCCCAGCCGGGTGTGGAACCGTTCGCCGGACCTCCGCACGTCGAAGGCGGTGAGGTCGACGGGCGACGCAGCGGGCACGGGGGACATTCTCCCGCCAACGCCCGCCGTTGCGCATCATTCCCGGGCACCATCAACCGGGCACCATCAACCAGTCCAGGTAGCGGCTCGGCCACGGATAGCTTGCGAACGAGATGCCTCCCGAGCCCCCCGCCATCCTCGTCGAAGGCCTGCGCAAGTCCTACGGCGCCATCCGGGCCCTCGACGGCATCGACCTGGCCGTGCCGGCCGGCTCGGTGCTCGGGCTGCTCGGCCCCAACGGGGCGGGCAAGACCACCGCCGTTCGCATCCTCACCACGCTCCTCCTCCCCGACCCGGGCTCGGGGAAGGTGATGGTGGCGGGGCACGACGTGGTCCGGTCGCCGGCGAAGGTGCGGTCGGTGATCGGCCTGGCCGGGCAGTTCGCGGCGGTCGACGAGACCCTCTCCGGGCGGGAGAACCTGGTCCTGGTCGGCCGGCTCTACCACCTGGGCAAGGCGGAGGCATCCCGCCGGGCGGGCGAGGTGCTCGAGCGGTTCGACCTGGTGGCGGCCGCCGACCGGCGGGTGGGCACCTACTCGGGCGGCATGCGCCGGCGCCTCGACCTGGGCGCCAGCCTGGTCGGCCGCCCGCAGGTGCTCTTCCTCGACGAGCCCACGTCGGGGCTCGACCCCCGCAGCCGGATCGGGCTGTGGGAGATCATCGCCGAGCTGGTGGCGGCGGGGACGACCCTGCTGCTGACCACCCAGTACCTGGAGGAGGCCGACCGCCTGGCCGACACCATCGCGGTGATCGACAACGGCCGGGTGATCGCCCAGGGGACGCCCGACGACCTCAAGACCCGGGTCGGGGGCGAGGTGGTCGAGGTGACGGTCACGCCTGCGTCCGCCGCCCGGGGTGCGGTGGCGGCGCTGTCGGCCATCGCCACCGGGGAGGCCCACGTCGACCCCCAGGCGGGCCGGGTCTCGGTGCCGGTCACGGCCGGCGGATCGGTCGTGGCCGACGCCGTCCGCCTGCTGGACGCGGCCGGGATCGGCATCGCCGACCTGTCGCTGCGCCGGCCCACGCTCGACGACGTGTTCCTCACCCTCACCGGCCACCCCGCCGCGGAAGCGGCCGAGCCGGCCGAGGCGGCCGAGGAGGTCGACGTCGCCCCGGCCGGCGGACGGCCGTGACCGGGACCGCGCTCGCCGACGCCCTGCTGCTCACCCGCCGGAACCTGCTGCACTACGTGCGGATCCCGAGCCTCATCGTGTTCTCGACCGTCACCCCGGTGATGTTCGTGGTGCTCTTCGGCTACGTGTTCGGGGGCGCCATCACCATCCCCGGGCTGAGCTACATCGACTTCCTGATGCCCGGCATCTTCGTCCAGACGGTGGCCTTCGGGGCCATGCAGACGGGGATCGGGCTGGCCGAGGACATGTCGAAGGGGATGGTCGACCGGCTGCGCTCGCTGCCCATGGCCCGCTCGGCGGTGCTCCTCGGGCGGACGGCGGCCGACACCATCCGGAACTTCCTGGTGGTCGGGCTCATGGCCGGCGTGGGGCTGCTCATCGGGTTCCGGTTCCACAACGGGCTGGTGCCGGCGGTGGCCGGCCTGGCCCTGGTCGTGCTCTTCGCCCACGCCTTCTCGTGGATCTCGGCCACCATCGGGCTGTCGCTGGGCAGCGTCGAGTCGGCCCAGTCGTCGGGGTTGGTGTGGGTCTTCCCGCTCACCTTCGCCAGCTCCATCTTCGTCCCGGTCGAGACCATGCCCGGCTGGCTGGAGGCCTTCGCCCGGGTCAACCCCGTCACCCACGTGGTCGACGCCCTGCGGGCGCTCTTCCTGGGGGGACCGGCCGCCGGCCCCGTGTTCTGGTCGCTGGCGTGGATCGCCGGCATCCTGGCCGTGTTCGTCCCCCTCTCGGTCAACCGGTTCCGCCGGCTCTGACGCGAGACTCTGGCCGATGCGGTGGAGTCCCCCGAAGGTGGCCGGCATGTTGCTGCGGGGGGCCCTGCCCGGGCTGCGGCGGGTCCACGCCCAGGTGGCGGTCTACGCCAAGGCGTGGGACGAGGCCAACGCCCTGGCCCTGATCGCGTCCGGCCCGCTGTGGGTCGTCCTCGGGGACTCCACCGCCCAGGGGATCGGCGCCCCGAGCCCCGACGAAGGCTACGTGGGCCAGGTCCACCGGATGATCGAAGCCCGGACGGGCCAGGTGTGGCGGGTGCTCAACCTGTCGAAGTCGGGCGGGCGGGCGGTCGACGTGCTTTCGTCCCAGATCCCGGCGCTGGAGGCCCTCGACGTCGCGCCCGACCTGGTCACGTGCGCCATCGGCGCCAACGACGTCGTCCGACGGACTCCGTTGGCGCAGGTGGAGCGGGAGTTGCGGGAGATCATCGCCCGCCTGCCCCCGGGCTCGGTCGTGGGCACCCTCCCCCACGGGATGCTGCGGGAGCGCACGGAGGCCCTCAACGGCGTCATCCGCTCGGCCGCGGCGCAGGCCGGCCTCGCCGTGGCAGACGTCCACTCGCACACCGGCCCCCCCTGGGAGGGCAAGTTCTCCGAGGACCGCTTCCACCCCGCCGCCCTCGGCTACGCCGACTGGGCCGCCGCCTTCATGGAGGCCCTCGTGAGCGATCGTTTCTGATGAGTTTTGTACCTCAGAGGTACAAAACTCATCAGAAACGGCTCAGATGGATGCGATTGAGCGGAGGGGCATGCGGGGGCCGCGGCGGGGCGGGGCGCCGGCGGTGGAGCCGGCCAGGAGGAGGCGGATGACCCGGCCTCGCTGGCCGCGGTAGGGCTCGAGCAGCTCGAGCATGCGGGCGTCGTCGGCCCGGGGCTCGCCGGCCAGGACCCACGCCACCTGGTTGGGCAGGTGGTAGTCGCCGACGCTGACCGCGTCGGGATCGCCGAGGGCCACCATCGCCACCTCGGCCGCGCTCCACGGGCCGACGCCGGGCAAAGCGGTGATCCGCCGGTAGGCGTCGGCGGGCGCCATCGACGCCGTCTCCTCCAGCCGGGCCGCGTAGGTGCACGCCACCCGGATCGCGTCCGTCCGTTTCCGTTCGACGTTGCAGCGGTGGAACACGTACGAGGGCGTCGCGGCCAAGGTTGCCGGCGAAGGGGGCACGCGCATCCCGGCCGCCCCGGCGGGCCCCGGCGCGGGGTCCCCGAGGATCCGCACCAGGCGGGCGTACGACCGCTTGGCGTCGATGCCGACGACCTTCTGCTCGAGGATGGTCGGCACGAGGGCCTCGACCACCGCCTGGGAGCGTCCCACGCGCAGCCCGGGCAGCCGCCGGCGGCAGTCGGCGACGATCGGGTCGAGGGCCATGGTGTCGAGGGGGTCGTCGCTGTCATGGGCTCCGACCAGGGCGGGGAAGGACTCGAGGGCCCACGCCGCCCCGTCTCCCCATGCCCGCATGGTGAGGTTGCCGCCGGGGGCCGACGTGATGTGGGTGGTGACCGGCCCGTGGGGGGTGCGGGTGGCCCGCCAGACCCCGTCGGGGCCCATCCGCAGCGACGGGTCGGTGCCGCCCCGCCGCAGGGGGCCGAGCGTGAGGCGGAGGCTGATCGGGCGGTCGGTGCGGATCGTGCGCTGGACCGGGTTCAGCGCTGGACCGCCTTGACCTCGAGGTACTCCTCCAGCCCGAAGCGGCCCTGCTCCCGGCCGGTGCCCGAGTGCTTGTAGCCGCCCCAGGGGGCCAGGGCGTCGAAGCCGCCGCCGTTGATGCCGATCATGCCCGTGCGCAGGCGCCGGCCGACGCCCAGGGCCCGCTCCCGGTCGGCGGAGTACACCGCCCCGTGGAGCCCGTAGGGGCTGTCGTTGGCGATGGAAACGGCGTCGTCGTCGCCGTCGTGGGGGATGAGGGCGAGGACGGGCCCGAAGATCTCCTCGCGGGCGACCGCCATGCGGTTGGTGGCCCCGGCGAAGACCGTGGGTCGCACGAAGAAGCCCCGGTCGAGTCCGGCGGGGGCGTCGGCCCCGCCGGCCACGAGCGTGGCCCCCTCGGAGGCACCGGCCTCGATGGCGGCCCGCACCCGGGCCCGTTGGGCGGCGGAGATCACCGGCCCCATGGTGGTGTCGGCGGCGAGCGGGTCGCCGAGCACGTAGGACGCAGCCTGGCCGGCGGCGAGGGCGGCGGCCTGGTCGTGGAGGTGGCGGGGGACGATCATCCGGCTCCACGCCACGCACGACTGGCCCGCGTTCATGAAGCACTGGCGCACGCCGGCCCGCACCGCCTCGTCGAGATCGGCGTCGTCGAGGACGACGTTGGCCGACTTGCCGCCGAGCTCGAGGACGACCCGCTTGAAGGAGCCGGCGGCGAGGGCGGCCACCCGCCCTCCGACGGCCGACGAGCCGGTGAACGACACCAGGTCGACCCCGGAATGGGTGACCAGGGCCTCCCCCGTGCGACCCCGCCCGGTGACGACGTTGAGCACGCCCGGCGGCAGCCCGACCTCGTCGGCCGCCTCGGCCAGGGCGAACGCGGTGAGGGGAGCCAGCTCGGAGGGCTTGAGGACGACGGTGCAGCCGGCGGCCAGCGCCGCCGCCACCTTCTGCACCGCCTGGAGGAGGGGGTAGTTCCACGGTGTGATGGCGGCCACCACGCCGACCGGCTCGCGGACGACCAGCGAGAGCCCGACCTCCTCCTCGAACGGGAAGGTGCGGGCCACCTCGGCGTAGGAAGCCATCACCATGAGCGGCCCCCCGACCTGCACGAGGGTGGCGAACGAGAGTGGGCAGCCGACCTCCTCGGCCACCAGCAGCCCGATGTCGGTCAGGCGGGCCACGAGGGCGTCGGCCATCCGCTGTACGAACTTGGCCCGCTCGTCGACCGGCGTGGCGGCCCACCCGGCGAAGGCCTGCCGGGCCGCGTCGACGGCCCGGTCGACGTCGTCGTCCGAGGCTTCGGGCACGTGGCCCATGACGTCCTCGGTGGCCGGGTTGACGAGCTCGATCACGGCGGACGACGCCGACTTCACCCAGTCCCCCCCGACATAGAGGTGGTCGCGATCCCGCACCTCGGCGATGGTACCGACCGCCTACGACAGTCCGGGAGCCCAAAGCGAGATTCGAGGCATCCGAAACCTGGTGGACGGGTGCAATTTCGCCGAGGCCGAGGGCGAGGACGATGGGCGCGACGCTCGGGACACACTTCGGTGCGTCCGAATCGTGGTGACCACGCCTGGTTTCGCCGAGATCACAACGCCAGGGGTGCGCGGAATCGAAAGGCGCGGCAGCGGTCAGCGGTCAGCGGTCAGCGGTCAGACCTGGTGCCTGGGGCAGGAGAAGGTGGTGCGGCCGCCCACCGTGCGGCGGACGAGCGGCGTGCCGTCCTTCGGGCAGACCCCGCCGACCCGGCGCTCGGCCATGAGGTCGCCGGCGTGCGAGCCCCCCCGCTCCATCAGGTCGGACATCGTCCCCCGGAGGTGGCGGTGGAGGCGACGCAGCTCGGCGTCGGTCAGGCCACCGGCGAGGCGGGCGGGGTCGAGGCCGGCCCGCCACAGGAGCTCGTCGGCCGCCAGGTTGCCGACACCGGCGACCCGGGACTGGTCCATGAGCCGGGCCTTCAGCGGCGCCGTGCTCCGACCGTGGCCGATGGCGGCGCCCAGCTTCGACCGCGTGATGGCCAGGGCGTCGGGACCGAGCCGGGCCTCGGGCGGGTCGAGCTCCACGCCTCCGAGCCGGCGGGGGTCCTGCATGCGCAGGGTGCCGCCGCCGTCGAACCCGAGGCCGAAGCGGTCCCACTTGTCGAGCCGCAACCGGCTCGAATACAGCAGCTCGTCGACCCCCGCCCGCCCGTCGACGACGAGCCGGCCGCTCATCCCGAAGCGCAGGCCGAGCACGGGCCCGTCACTGCCGTTCGACTCGTCGGCCCTCGACTCATCGGCCCTCGACTCGACGGCGTTCGACTCGATGGCGAGGTCGAGCATCAGAAGCTTGCCGATGCGGCGGGTGCCGGTGACCGTAGCCCCCGTCAGGACGGCCTCGGCCGTGGCCCGGTCGAGGCCCCGCTTGAGGTACCAGGCGTCGGGCGCCTCCACCTCGGCCACCCGCCGGCCGACGACGGCCTCGGCCAGCCGCCGGTATGCCTCGACCTCCACCAGCTCGGGCATCAGTCGGTGCCGGTCATCTCCGTCAGGGTGGTGACCGTCTTCCAGTTGCGGGTCGTCCCCACCCGGTCCAGCTTCTTCTCGAGGAAGGCGTTGTTCAGCTTCGTCCGGCCGTAGCCGTTCGGGCAGTGGAGGTGGACCTCGCGCCCGACCACCTCGAATCGGTCCGGCTCGAACTTCGCGGGATCCAGCGCGGCCACCCGGTCGGCGTCGGGCGCCTCGACCAGGAACGTGACGTGCAGCTCCGACGGATCGGCCGAGCCGGCGAACGGGCTGTCACCCATGATCTTGGCCAGCTGGGCCCTGGTGCGCACCAGGACCTTGATCTCGAGGCCGAGGTCGGACGAGATGCGGCCCTCGATGGCCGCCACCAGCTTCTCCGACGACCGCTCGGCGATCCGGAAGGCGACGTTGCCGCTCTGCACGTGCGTCCGCACGTCGTCCGCCCCCAGCTCCTCGAACAGCTGGCGGAGGTCGGGCATGGAGATCTTGTTGCGGCTGCCCAGGTTGATGGCCCGGAGGAGGGCGGCGTAGGCGGGCACGGTCAGCTCCTACCCCGCCCAGGTGTGACCCCGAACGAGACGGGTAGGCCCGTCCGCATGGCTTCCACCGGTGTCATCTTCGATGTCGACGGCACCCTCACCGACACGAACTATCTCCACGTCGTCGCCTGGGCCCGGGCCCTCCGGGATGCCGGCGAGGACGTGGCCATGGCGTCGATCCACCACCTGATCGGCATGGGGAGCGACCTCCTGGTCGAGGAGCTGCTCGGCCACTCCAGCGAGGATGCGGCCGGCGGCCACGACGAGCACTTCCGGAAGCTGATGCCCGAGATGCGCGCCTTCCCCCGGTCCGGCGACCTGCTGGCCGAGGTCCACCGTCGGGGGGCGCTGGTGGCACTGGCCACGTCCGCCGGCGAGGAGCAGCTCGAAGCCATGCTGGAGGCGATCGGCGCCCCCGAGGGCACCATCGACCACATCGTCAGTGCGGATGACGTCGACCACAGCAAGCCGGCGCCCGACCTGTTCCGGGCGGCCCTGGACGCCACCGGGCTCGAGCCGGCCGACGCCGTCGTGGTGGGCGACTCGGTCTGGGACGTGAAGGCGGCCGAGCCGCTGGGACTGAAGGTGGTGGGCGTCCTGACGGGCGGGATCAGCCGCTGCCACCTGGAGGAGGCGGGTGCCGTCGCCGTCTACGACGACGTGGCCGAGATCCTCCGGGACCTCGACCACACGCCGATCGGACGCCTCCTCCGCGCCCCGTGAGGGAGGCGGACTACCTGCCGCGACCCCTCCGCCAGCCCCAGCCGGCCACGAGGAAAACCAGGAAGATGATCAGAAGCCAGACCAGGAATTCCATGTGGTCACGCGTCCCTTTCTTCGGTACTCGGAAATGGCGGGCGGACAGCTGTGATTCTCAACACTGCGCTCGGCGACCGATCCCCCGGCATCGAAAGGGGGCAGGTAGGGACGGATGCGCCATGCGTGCGGGACGTACCCAACAACAGTGCCTTTCACCTCGCCGTACGTTACCGGATGGGGGCGCTGGGTCCCGAGGGCGGGTGTGGCCCGCAGGCGCGTCGCCCGGCCACGCAGCGGCCGTACAGTGGACCGTCGTGGCACGCGAGGTCCTCCACTGGAAGCACCTGTACTCCGAGGTCGTCACCTCGGGGTTGTGCACCGGCTGTGCCGGCTGCGTGGTCGCCTGCCCCCACGACGTCCTCGGCTACGACGACGGCGAGGGCGCCTACAAGCCCTTCCACCTCGAGGAGGAAGAGGGGCCGGGAGGGTGCGGCCACGGCGACCGGGGCTGCACCTCCTGCACCCGGGCGTGCCCCCGCTTCCGCGACTGGGAGCCCGAGATCGACACCGCCATCTTCGGCCGCACCCGGGCCAAGGAGGAGGTCTCAGGCATCTCCAAGGACATCATCCTGGCCCGGGCCGCCGACCCCAAGCTGGTCGAGATCGGCCAGGACGGCGGGCTGGTGTCGGCCATGCTCATCTGGGCCCTCGAGCACGACATCATCGACGCCGCCCTGGTCTCCTACCTGGAGGGCGACGGCACCTCGTGGAAGGCGATCCCGGGCGTCGCCCGCACCCGGGAGGAGGTGCTGGCCGCGGCGGGTAGCCGCTACACCTACTCGGCCAACACCATGGCCTACGAGGAGGCGGTGGCCGGCGGGGCCGAGAAGCTGGCCCTGGTGGGGATGAGCTGCCAGTCGTCGGTGCCGCCGGTGATGACGGTTCGCAAGGCGGGCAAGCCGGCCCGCCGGTTCGTGCTCAACATCGGCCTGCTGTGCTCCAAGACGTTCGACGACGCCATCTTCGAGGAGCTGCTGGAGGCGAAGCACGGCCTGAAGCGCCAGGACATGGTGAAGATGAACATCAAGGGGGTCCTGCAGATATGGATGCGGGACGGCAGCTACCACGAGGTCCCCCTCAAGGAGTGCCACGCCTGGACCCGCGAAGGCTGCAAGATGTGCCCCGACTTCGCCGCCGAGCACGCCGACATCTCCACCGGCGGGATCGGGGCCTTCGGCGACTGGACGCTCACCATCGTCCGCACCGACCTCGGCCGCGACATCATCATGCGGATGCTGCAGGACGGCACCATCGAGGGCCGGCCGGGCGACGACGACCCGGGCGCCATCGAGCTGCTCCGCCGGCTGTCGCACAACCAGCGCAAGCGCTGGCCGGAGGTGGCGGTCGACGCCCCCCGCCTCCGCCCGCCCGACCCGCCCAAGAAGAAGAAGTCCGCCCCCGCCCCCGACGCGAGTCCCGAGGACTCCGGCTCGCCCGGGCCTGGCACACCCGGGCCCGGGCCTGGGGCGGCCGCCGGGAGCCCGGCCCCGTGAACGTCGACTTCGCCGTCACCTGGGACTACCGCTGCCCCTTCGCCCGCAACTTCTCGGAGCACGTGCTGGTGGCGCTGCAGAAGGAGCCGGGCTGGACGGTGCGGTGGATCCCGTTCTCGCTCAACCAGACGCGTGTCGAGGAGGGCGGCCTCGACGTGTGGGACGACCCCGGGATGGATGCCGCCCGGCTGGCCGTCGAGGTGGGGGTCGCGGTGCGCGACTCGTTCCCCGACGTCTTCCCCCAGCTCCACTCCGCACTCTTCGCAGCCCGCCACGACGACGCCCTCGACATCCGCCAGGCCGACGTCCTGCGACGCGTCCTGGCCGCCAACGGGCTCGACCCCGACGAGGTCTTCGCCATCGTGGCCACCGGCGAGCCGAAGGAGACCTTCCGCCGCCAGCACCTCCAGGCGGTGGCCGAGCACGAGGTCTTCGGCGTCCCGACGGTCATCACCGGCGACGACGCCTTCTTCGTCCGGGTGATGAACCGCCCCGGGGGCGACGCCGACGGGGCCCGGTCCACGGTCGAGCGGGCACTGGCCCTCGCCGACACCTGGCCCGAGCTGAACGAGTTCAAGCACACGACCATCCGCCGGTAGCCGGCGGCGGTCCAGCGGGCGGCCATGTCGGTATATCCCACGCACCTGCACACCCGACCGGCGATGACACCGCCCGCACCACGGGAGTGAGCGTCACCGGCCCCCTCGGCGACCTCCTGGGGATCGCCCTCGGGGTGCTCACCGGCATGCTGTCGGGCGCCTTCGGGGTGGGCGGGGCGGTGATCTCCACGCCCGGCGTGCGCCTGCTGGGGGCGTCGACGTTCGTGGCCGTCGGCACCACCCTGCCCTCCATCCTCCCGGGAGCGGTGGCGGGCACGATCCGCTACCACCGCGACCGGCTGGTCGACTGGCAGGTGGTGGCCGGCACCGCCCCCGTCGGGGTGGCCGGGGCAATCGCCGGCTCCCTTCTGTCGCACGTGGTGCCCGGGGAGGGGCATTGGCTGATGGTGCTCACCGCCGTCATCATCGGCATCACCGCCCTCCGCATGGTCCGCACGCCCGAGCCCGAGGACGACACCGGGACGGACATCGCCAGCCGGCTCCCCTCGCCGCCGTTCGAGGGCGACGCTGGCCGGCGTGGGGGCGGGGGCGGGGCTGCTCTCCGGGCTGCTCGGCCTGGGTGGGGGCATGGTCCTCGTCCCCGCCTTCCACCAGCTCCTGGGCATCCGCATGAAGGCGACGGTGGCCACGTCGCTGGCCTGCGTCGGCATCCTGGCCGTCCCGAGCGCCGTCACCCACGCGTTCCTGGGCGACATCGACTGGCGCCTGGCGTTCCTCTTGGCCGTGGGCGTGGTGCCGGGCGCCCGGCTGGGGGCGACGCTGTCGCTGCGGGCGTCCGACCGCAGGCTGCGGCTGGCCGTCGCCGGCTTCCTGGGCCTGTTGTCCGCCGTCTACGGGGTCAGCGAGCTGGTGGCGGCGCTCCGTTAGCTGTCGGCGATCGCCCGGGCCCGGGCGAACACGGCGTCGAAGGCAGGTTCGGTGAGGACACCGGTGAAGGTGTTCTGCTGGCTCGGGTGGTAGGAGCACAGCAGGATCCGGCCGTCGGGCAGGACGTGCTCGACGCCGTGGCCGAAGCGGGGCCGGGGGCGCAGCCCGTACAGCCGGCTCACCCCGTCGAGGGCGAACTGGCCCAACACGACCACCACGCGCACCCGGTCGAGCACGGCCAGCTCCCGCCGGAGGTAGCCGAGGCACCGGTCGCGCTCCTCCGGGGTGGGCTTGTTGGCGGGCGGTGCGCAGCGCACGACGGCGGCCACGTACGCGCCGGTGAGCTCCAGGCCGTCGGCCGCGTCCACGCTCGTCGGCTGGTTGGCGAAGCCCGCCTTCCACAACGCCCGGAACACCCAGTCCCCGGAGCGGTCGCCGGTGAAGACGCGTCCCGTGCGGTTGCCGCCGTGGGCGGCGGGGGCCAGCCCGACGACCAGCACCGTCGCGTCCGGATCGCCGAAGCCGGGTACCGGCCGTCCCCAGTAGGTCTCGTCGCGGAACGAGGCCCGCTTCTCGTCCGCCACCTGCTCCCGCCACGCCACCAGGCGGGGGCAGGCCCGGCATTGCACCACCTCGGCCGTCACCTGATCGAGCGAGTCCACGTCACACTCTGACCGTTGGCACACTTTGACCGTTGGCACACTCTGGCCGCAGACGCGAAAGGGAGCCGGGCCGGAGACCTCCGACCCGGCTCCCAGAAGGTCCGCCAATGGGAGTCCGGCGGACTACTACTCCCCGCGGCCCTCAGGCTCGGAGCCGGCTGCGTTGAGGTCGCCGCCTTCGGTGCCGGGGTCGTTGGGAACGTCGGGGACGATGTCCCCGTCGTCCGGAGTCGCGCCCTCCACCTCGTCCTTGATCCCCTCGGTCATGTCGCTCATGGTTCCTCCCTTGGGCGAGCTCCCTATGAGCTCCAGCGCCTCCCTACCGCGCGGACGACTTCGCCAACCTCGATTCCGCCAGCAGGGCGTCCGGAGGCGACCCGGGCGCTGATCCGGGCGCCCGCGGGGGCACGGTACGGTGGCCCCAGCCATGGCCCGCAAGAGCCCGCACCCGAGCGGCACCCTCGTCCTGCTGGTCCGCCACGGCGAGACCTCGACCACGGGCAAGGTCCTGCCCGGCCGGGCCAAGGGCCTGCACCTCTCGGACGCGGGACGGGCCCAGGCGGAGGCCGTGGCCGAGCGGCTGGCCGCCCTCCCCAGGATCGACGCCATCTACGCCTCGCCCCTCGAGCGGACGCGCGAGACGGCCAAGCCCATCGGCGCCGCCCGCGGGCTGACGGTGCACGTCGACCGGGGCCTGCTGGAGGCCGACTTCGGCGAGTGGACCGGGATGGAGCTCAGCGCGTTGGCCAAGCGGCCGGAGTGGAAGACCGTGCAGAGCTACCCCAGCGGGTTCCGCTTCCCGGGGGGCGAGTCGTTCCCCGAGATGCAGCAGCGCATCGTCGGCGCCATCGAACGGCTGCGGGCGGCGCACGCTGGGGGGGCCATCGTCGTGGTGTCCCACGCCGACCCGATCAAGTCCGCCGTGGCCCACGCCCTCGGCACCCACCTCGACCTCTTCCAGCGCATCGTGATCTCGCCCTGCTCGGTGACCGCCATCTCCTACGGGGACTCCGGTCCCACCGTGCTCTCGGTGAACTCCCTCGGCGACCTGGGGGCGGTCAAGGCGTCGTGAGCTCGTTCGAGCTCGAGAGCCTCGACCGGCTCACGGTCGGCACCGTGGGCCCGCCCGGGCGGCGGGTCTTCTACCTGCAGGCCACCTCCGGCACCCAGGTCGTCTCCCTCAAGCTGGAGAAGACCCAGGTGGCCGCCCTCGTCACCTATCTGGCCACCCTGCTGTCCGACCTCCCGTCGCCCGGCGCCCTTCCCACCGACATGGACCTGGTGGAGCCGGTGGTAGCCGAGTGGGTGGTCGGGGCCCTCGGCGTCTCCTACGACGAGCACCGTGACCGCATCCTCGTCCAGGCCGAGGAGGTCCGGGAGCCGGAGGACGCCGGGGGCGCGTCGCCGGAGGGCGGATCACCGGAGGGCGACGACGGCTCGTCCGCCCGCTTCATCGCCACCCGCGAGCAGGTGGCGGCCCTGGCCGCCCGCGGGGCGGCCGTGATCTCCGCCGGGCGCCCGCCGTGCCAGCTCTGCGGTCAACCCCTCGACCCCGAAGGACACGTGTGCGTGCGCCTGAACGGCCACCGGAGCCAGAGCCGCTAAACCTGCTCGGGACCGGCGCCATCGAGGTCAAGGGCCGCCTGCCGTGGAGCTCCAACGGCACCTTCCTGGTCGAGCTGTGCCTCGACGGCGACCCGGAGCGGGCCCACCTCGAACGCGCCGTCTACAAGCCGGGCGCGGGCGAACGGGCCCTCTGGGACTACCCCTCGGGGCTGTTCCGCCGGGAGCGGGCGGTGTACGTGGTGAGCGAGGCGCTGGGTTGGGGACTGGTGCCGGAGACGGTGCTCCGCGACGGTCCCCTCGGCGCGGGGTCGCTGCAACGCTTCGTCGACGCCGATTTCAAGGAGCACTACTTCACCCTGCTGGAGCGGCCCGAGCACCACGACGCGCTGAAGGCCATCGCCCTCCTCGACCTGTTGGTCAACAACGGCGACCGCAAGAGCGGCCACTGCCTCCTCGGCACCGACGGCCGGATCTGGGCCATCGACCACGGTCTTTGCCTGCACGACGAGCCCAAGCTGCGCACCGTGATCTGGGACTTCGTCGGACAGCCCCTCCCGCCCGAGCAGGTCGAGGACATCGGCCGCCTCGCCCTCGACCCGCCCGAGGAGCTGCACCACCTGCTCAGCCCGGACGAGCTCGACGCCCTGGTGGCCCGGGCCGCGGGCCTCGTGCGCCGGCCCTTCTTTCCCCCGGCCCGGTCGCAATGGTCCTACCCGTGGCCGTTGGTGTGACCCCGTTGGTGACGTCGTGACCCTCACGACCGCCCAGCTGGTCGACATGGGCGACCTCGACGCGCTCCTCATCCGCATCGACCACCTGTGCGCCGACCGTGACTGGCGGGGCGTCCTCGACCTGCGCGACCGCAGTCGCAAGGCCCTCGAGCGGGGCCGGCAGCTGTGGCCCGCGGCCAGCCACGCCGAGTACCGCCTGGCCCTGGAGGCGCCCGGCCGGGAGGCGGCGGCCATGCTCGTCCCCGGCACCGGCCGCTTCGCCCTCGGCCCCCTCGCCGAGGTGGCCGCGTCGAGCCACGCGTGGTCGGAGCTCCGACCCCACCTGCCGGGCTCGCCCGAGGCGGGCATGACCGCCCACGAGCGGGTGGTGCGGGGCGAGGACCTCACCGGCGACGACGGCATCGACCGCAACATCCTGGAGCTGCCGCTCCGCCTGCAGGAGTGGGAGCCCGACTACCCGCTGGCCACCTACCGGGCCCACCAGATCGAGGTGGCCGACGTCCCCCCGCCCGAGCTCCACCCGGTGGACGGAACGGCCGCCCCCACCCGAGCGGACGACCCCGACGCGACCAGGGCCCTCGCCGAGCTGGCCATGGCGTGGAAGCAGGAGTCGAACGGGACGGTCGACGTGGTCGCCGTCGCCGGGGACGCCGCCGACGCGGCCGCCGCCCTCGCCGGGACGCCCCAATCGGGGAGTGGCGAATCGGCCAGTGGCGGATCGGCCAGTGGCGGATCGGCCAGTGGCGAATCGGGGAGTGGCGGGCTGCGGATGGGGTCGGTGCCGGCGGGGGACGCGCTGGCCGTCATGGCGTGGGCCGCGGCCAGCGGGGGAGCCCACGGGCGGCGCCGGGGGATGGCCTACGGACGGTTCTCGGCGTGGTGGGCCGTGGCCGCGGTGGCCGGGAGGCTCGACGACTGGCCGTTCGATCCCGATGCCCTGGGTGCGGCCGCCACCGACCTGGACTGGTACCGGTGGGCGGCGGGCGCCGCAACCACCGGTTGGTCTCTCCGCCTGGCCGTGGCCGACCCCGGTCGGGGACGGGCCTGGGCGGTGCAGGCCACCGACCACGTCTGAGCAACCCGGACCCCGGTCGTCGCGTGGCCCGTGGCCGGCGGCCGCGATCCCCGTGTGCTGCACCGATGCCGGTGCCCGCTTAGGCTGCAGCCGGCGACCGCCCCGTCTACCGCGGCCGCGTCGCCGTCACAGAAGTTCCGTCTGAGGGGGAGAAGCTTGGCCACAGGAGAGGTGCGGCTGGAGGTGCCGGCGTCGCCGGAGTTCCTCCGCATCACCCGGATCATGGTGGCAGGCGTGGCCAGCCGTCTCGGATTCACCCTCGACGAAGTGGAGGACCTCCGCATCGCGATCGACGAGCTGTGCTTCGCGCTCGTCGGCAAGGGCCGCCTGGGCACGGTCGAGCTCCGCTACGAGATGCTGGCGGACGGCCTGGCGGTGGAGGGCACCGGTCACTTCACCGACGACGGGGCCAACGAGCCGCATCTCTCGCCGATGTCGAACCAGATCCTCGGGGCCATGGTCGACGAGGTCCAGCTCGGGAGCGGTCCCGACGGGCCGACGTTCCGGATGGTCAAGCGGCTGCGGCCGGCCTGACCATGGCGTTCGACAGCAAGGAGCGGGACGAGCTGCGCCGGAAGTTCCACGAGTACGCCAAGTCGCGCGACCGCTCCCTGCGCGACGAGCTGATCACCGCCCACATGGGCCTGGCCGAGTACCTGGCCCGGCGGTTCACCAACCGGGGCGAGCCCCTCGACGACCTCGTCCAGGTGGCCGCCCTCGGGCTGCTCAAAGCCGTCGACCGCTTCGACCCCGAACGGGGCCTGGAGTTCTCCACCTATGCCACCCCCACCATCGTCGGGGAGCTGAAGCGGCACTTCCGCGACAAGGGCTGGGCGGTACGGGTCCCACGGCGGGTCCAGGAGCTGCACCTCCGCCTCGGGTCGGTGGTGAGCACCCTGTCCCAGGAGAAGGGCCGCTCCCCCACCATCGGCGAGATCGCCCAGGCTGCGGCGGTGTCGGAGGAGGAGGTCCTGGAGGCCATCGAGGCGGGCCACGCCTACCGCTTCACGTCGCTCGACGCCCCCGCCGGCGGCGACGAGGACGGATCGCTCTCGTCGCAGCTCGGCTCCGAGGACCAGGGCCTCATCGACAGCGAGCACCGCGTCACCCTGTCGCCCCTCATCGCCCAGTTCCCGCCCCGGGAGCGCATGATCCTGCACCTGCGGTTCTTCGAGGGACTCACCCAGTCCGAGATCGCCGGACGGCTCGGCATCAGCCAGATGCACGTCTCCCGGCTGCTGGCCCGCAGCCTCTCCCAGTTGCGTTCGCAGGCGGCCGACGCGACGGACGACTGACCGGATGCGGGTCTCGCTGGTCGTCAACCCGTACGCCACGTCGGTCACGGCGAAGCGGAGGGCGCTGGCGATCGACGGGCTGGCCGCGGGCCACGACCTCACCGTCGTGGAAACCACGTGCCGCGACCATGCCACCGCGTTGGCCGCGGAGGCTGCCGCCTCCGGCGCCGAGGTGGTCGTGGTCCTGGGCGGCGACGGCACCCTGAACGAGGCGGCCAACGGGCTGGCCGGCACGGACACCGCCCTGGCGCCGCTGCCGGGAGGCTCCACCAACGTCTTCGCCCGCACCATCGGTGTCGCCAAGGGCCTCGACAAGGCGGTCGACCAGCTCACCGCCTCCCTGGCCGCCGGGTCCATCCGGCGCATGCCGATGGGTGTCGTCAACGGGCGACGGTTCCTGTTCCACGTGGGCCTGGGCTTCGACGCGGCGGTGGTCGACCAGGTCGAGCGGCGGCCCAACCTCAAGCGCAAGGTGGGCCAGGCCGCCTTCGTCTACGCCACCATGACCACCCTGGCCCGCCACTTCGACCTGCGGCGGTCGCACTTCACCCTGCATTTCGGGCCGGAGGGGGGAGGCGCCACCGTCGACGGCGCGTACACGGTGGTCATGAACTCCAGCCCCTACACCTACCTGGGCCGGATGCCGCTGACCCTCACCCTCGACGCCCTCCCGGGGCGGGGACTGGTGGCGGTCACGGTCCGCACCATGCACCTTCCCGCGGTCTTCGGGCTGCTCACGTCGGCCATGGGCAGCGGGAAGCGGCTGCGGGCCAACCCCCAGGTCGACCACCGGCCCGACCTCCGGCACCTCACCGTTCGCGGCAAGGGCGGCCCGTTCCCGTACCAGGTCGACGGCGACTTCCTGGGCCTGGTGGACGAGCTCGAGATCTCCTACGAGCCCCACGCGCTGGCCATCGTCGCCCCTCCGGTGCCGCCTCCCCCCAACGGGTGAGACGGGTGGACACACCCTTCACCCCTTGTTTGAGGCAGGGGCGAGGGTTACTCTCTCCCGGGCGACAGCACCGTTGGTTTCTCGTCGCCTCAAGGTCGACCGGTTTGTGAAACGAATCACAAATCCTCAGAAAGAGGAGTGTCCCGTGGCACTGACGTGGAACCGACCCTACGAGTGGGATGTCGACGACTGGCGGCAGAAGGCGTCCTGCCGCGATACCGACCCCGACCTGTTCTTCCCGGTCGGCACCACCGGCTCGGCCATCGACCAGATCGAGGCGGCCAAAGTGGTGTGCCGGGCGTGCGAGGCGCGCGAGGAGTGCCTCGAGTTCGCCCTGGCCACCAACCAGGAGTCGGGCGTCTGGGGCGCCACGTCCGAGGAGGAGCGTCGCAAGCTGCGCAAGGCCTGGCTGGCCCGGCGCCGCCGCGCCAGCTGACCGCCCGCTGACTGCCCGCCCCCCGGGGAGCGCCTAGTCCCCCGGGGCACTCGTTCCCCGGAGCACCTCATCCCCTGGCGCGGTCGCTTCCAGGGCGGTGCCGGCGCCCACCGGGATCCGCAGCTCCACCACGGTCCCGCCGTCGTTCCACATGTCGATGGTGCCGCCGAGGTCGGTGGTCACGAGGGTCCGGACGATCGTGAGCCCCAGGCGGGGGCCGTACATGGTGAACCCGTCGGGCAGGCCGACGCCGTCGTCGCGGACCCGCACCAGCAACTCGCTGCCGTCGTTGGCGAACGAGACCACCACCCGGCCGACCACACGGGGCGGGGGTTGCTCGCCGGGCGGTTCCTCCGGTTCGGCCGTGAAGGCAGCCGGGTCGGCCGCGCCGAAGAAGGGGGCATGGTCGGCGTCGTCGGTGGGGAAGCCGTGCTGCACCGCGTTCTGCAGGAGCTCGGTGAGCACGACCGCCAGCGGCGTGGCGATCTCGGCCCGCAGCTCGCCGGCGTCGCCCTGCACCTCCAGGCGCACCGGCCGCTCGGTCGAACCGAGGCCCTCCTCCACCATCCGCACCAGGGGGCGGACGATCTGGTCGAACTCCACCTCCTGGCTGGCACCGATCGACAGCGTCTCGTGCACCAGGGCGATCGACCGCACCCGCCGCACCGACTCCTCGAGGGCGGCCCGGGCCTCGGGATGCTCCAGCCGGCGGGACGCGAGGCGCAGCAGCGACGAGATCGTCTGGAGGTTGTTCTTCACCCGGTGGTGGATCTCGCGGATGGTCGCGTCCTTGGAGATGAGCATCCGGTCACGGCGGCGGAGGTCGGACACGTCCCGCATCAGCACCACGGCCCCGGTGACCAGCCCGTGATCGAGCAGGGGGATGCACCGGACGAGGACGACGACGTCGCGCCGCTCGATCTCCTCGCTGATCGGCAGGCCGATGGCGTAGGCGGCCCGCACCGGCGACTCGTCGAAACCGATCTCGCCCAGGCGGGCGCCGTGGGTGTTGCGGTGGATCCCCATTCGGTGCAGGACGGAGACGAAGTTGGGGGAGGCGAAGTCGACCCTGGCCTGGGCGTCGAGGCGGGCGACGCCGTCGCCCACACGGGGGGCCTCGTCGGGCTCGGTCTCCTCCGCCCCGAACGGGAACTCGCCGGCGATGATCATGCGGGCGAAGCGGTCGAAGATCTCGACGTAGACCCGCTCGAGGTCGCCCGGGCGACGCCCCACCGACGGTGCGGACTCCCGGGTGAGCACGCCGAGGAGGGAGTCCTTCCACCGCACGGGGATGCACTGGACGCCCGCCATCTCCCCCGCCGGGGTGAGGTCGACCTCGCCGTCGATGATCTCGCCCAGCCGCCACGCCCGGGCCACCAGGGGACGGTCGAACGAGTCGAACACCATCCCGATCTGGTCCTCGCGGTAGAGCGTCTGGCTGGTGGTGGGCCGGATCTGGCCCAGGATCACGAACCGGCCGGCGCCCGGTCCGTCGACGGGGACGAACAGGAGGAGGTCGGCGAAACACAGGTCGGAGAGCAGGCCCCACGTGCCGACCAGCCGCTGCAGGTGGGCCAGGGCCGGCCCTTCCAGGCTGGTCTGGCTGGCGATCTCGGCGAGGGTGGCCATCTGCGCCGAGTCTACGAACCCTGGCCTGGGTGCGAACTGGTGACGCTCAGCAACCTCTGGTGTGGCCGAGTGTCACCAGTTGGCCGGATCAGCCGTTCAGATGGCGCTGAAGCCGACGCGGCGGCCGCAGTCCGAATGATGGGTATACTTCCGGTCCGGAAGGGATGACACTGCGAGGTGCGGTGAACCTTCCGTCCCTAAAAAGCCCTGGTGTGCCGCGCTCGTTCTCGATGATCCGCTCGGGAGCTGCGGGTGGAATACCCGGAAACCACTGCCGGAAGAATGATCCTTTCATGCCCAATATCAGCGACGAGGACGGTCGTGAGCATGCGGTGTCTGCGCACACGCCGACGGGCCGCGGTCATCGCCGTGATCTTCGCCGTCGAGCTTGCCAGCGCGGCATCCGCGATCGGCGTGGCGGCCGGCGCGCCCGGTTTCGCAACGGTGGTGACCGTGTCGGTCGACGGCACGACCGGCACGTGGGCACCTGCCTGGTCCGCCGCCGCGCCATCGGCGCCTGTGCTCACCGACACAGCGACAACACCGCCCGTCCCGGCCTCGGAACCGTCGGACGTCCCCGTCACGCCGGCCGCGCCCGAGGCGGCCTGAGCGTCATCCGCACCTGTCGAAGTGAAGTGTCGAGTAGCCCTAGCGAGCCGCAGCCGAAGCCTCGCTCCTGACAAAAGGAGAATGTCCATGCCTACCAACAAGAAGATCGTGTCCGGGGTCGCCATCGCCACGGTCGGCGCCATCCTCGGCGTCGCTGGCTTTGCGCTCGCCGCGTTCATCCAGAGCAGCAGCGTGGATGCCGTCCCAGGCTCGGCTGAGTCCTTCGTCGCCGCCACCGTCACCGGTGCACAAACCGGAACGCTGCTACCCGGCGAGAGCGCCCTCGTCACCCTCACCCTCACGAACCCGAACAGCAATGTGAAAGCCAGGTTGCTGTCCATCGCTCCGGGCGAGGTCTTCATCGACACGGTCGCAGACCCCGCCGACGAGGCCTACTGCAAGGGCCAGATCGAGCTGTCCACCGCCGGCGCGGATCTTCTCATGCCGACACTCGCTGTCAGTGAAGCGAACTTCCCGTTCGCGATACGAAACGCCGTGAAGCTGAAGGACGACACCGATATCCGGTGCCAGTCCATGACGTTCCACACTTCGTGGACGGCAGAGTTTCAGGCAGTTCGCTAGGGAGAGGCGCCGGGTCGACGGGAATTCGTCCCGTCGACCGCGACCCGCATAGGGGATGCGAAAGGAGAATCGCCATGCGCATCAGGAAGAGGATCATGTCCGGGCTCGCCATAGCCACGACGGGCCCGGTCCTTGGCGCCGGCGGCTTGGATCATCCCGTGCCGACACTCGCGGTCAGCCAGCCGAACTTCCCGTTCGCGTTGCTGTGGGCCGTGACGCTGAAGAACGACACCGATGCCCGCTGCCAAAGCATGACGTTCCACACGACGTGGACCGCCCAGTTCAGGCCGTTCGACAATAGGGATGCCCCTGCCCGGTGGGTGATCGGCGAGGACAGCCTTCGTCGACGCCACGCCACGCCACGCCCTGACCTGACGCGACCCCCTCAGGTCATGTACGGGACGCTCGGGGGGCCGAAGCTGTCGCCCGCGCTTCCGCCTGCGCCCCAATCGCCCGAGGTCAGACGGCGCTGAAGCCGACCCGGCGCTGGTCGCCCGTCGGGCCCACCTCGACGTAGGCCAGGCGTTCGGTCACAACCCCGACCCGCTTGCCCCTGCGGTCGGTGAACCAGAGCATGTTGGCGTCCGACTCGGCGCCCATCGCCTGCTGGATGTCCTCGATCAGCTTGTCGCTGTCGACTTCGTCACCCATGTCGATCTCGATCTCCCTCGGGGACTGAATGACCCCGATCCGGATCTCCACTGCCATCTCCTTCCTCGGGGCGACCATCGCCACCGACGTCCACGTCGTTCACGGTCTCAGTCCCGTCGTCGCTCAGGGTAGGCGGCCCCGGAGCCCTCTCGTCCCAGCGGCCCCACTTCGGGGTGCGGCGGAGGGCGAACAGGCCGTACAGGCTGAGCACCAGCATGGTCAGGGCCCACCACTGGCTGCCGGTGAGCCCGAAGTGGCGCAGGTCCTCCCGCAGGAAGTCCTCGATGATCCGGCTGGTGGCGTAGCCGGTGACGAACACCATGGCCAGGAAGCCCAGGAAATGCGGGCGCCGGCGCAGCCGAAGGAGCACCATCAGCACCACGAAGACGAAGATCTGGTCGTAGAGGGCGGTCTGGTGGACGATCGTGCCCGGCACGCACGGCGACCCCACCTCCACCCCCAGCGGCGGGCACCGGTAGCCCAGGAAGAAGTCGGTGGTCTTGCCCAGGTGGTCGGCGATGACCAGGTCGCCGATGCGGCCGACGAAGATGCCGAGGGCCACGCCCGGGGCGGCGGCGTCCATGATCTTCCAGAACGACAATCCCCGCTTGCGCATCCGGGGCACGGCCAGCAGGACGGCGCCGGTGATGCCGCCCAGGAGGGAGATCCCCCCCTCCCACACCCGCAGGACGTCGAGGATCGAGTCGTAGTCGCCGGCGTGGTTCACCACGTACGCCAGGCGGGCGCCGATGATGGCCCCGATGGCGGCCCGGGTGAAGAGGGGGTACATCTCCTCGTCGGGGATGCCGGCCTTGCGGGTGTCGGGCAGCAGGAACCGGGCGCCGAGGAGGAAGCCGACGGCGATGCCGATGCCGTGGGGCGAGATCGACAGCGGCCCGATGTGGATCATGACCACCGGGTCGTAGGAGATGACGGAGAGGACCGTCAGGAAGCCGGTCATCATGAGGGGCATGCGCTTCCCTGTCTAGCGCAGCCTCGCGTGCATGCCGGAGCGGGCCGGATCAGCCGATCTTGAGCTCGGAGCGGTAGACCCGGGTGGCACCCATGCTCTCGACGGCCTTGGCCAGGCCCTCGAATGCCAGCGAGGCCTCCGATCCGGGGTCGGTGAGGGTGATGGGGGCCCCGATGTCCCCGCCTTCGCGCAGGGCCGTGACCAGGGGGATCCGGGCCAGCAGGGGCACGCCCAGATCGTCGGCCAGCAGCTGTCCGCCGCCGGTGCCGAAGATCTCGTAGCGCCTGCCGTCGTCGCCGGTGAACCAGCTCATGTTCTCGACGACGCCCCGCACGGGGAGCTTCACCTTGCGGGCCATGAGCGCCGAGCGCTGGGCCACCCGCTGGGCCGCGGGCTGCGGGGTCGTGACCACCAGCACCTCGGAACGGGGCAGGAACTGGGCCATCGACAGGGCCACGTCGCCCGTGCCGGGGGGCATGTCGACCAGCAGGAAGTCGGGCTCGCCCCACAGGACGTCGGTGAGGAACTGCTCGAGCGCCTTGTGCAGCATCGGCCCCCGCCAGATCACGGCCTGGTCGTCGGGTACGAAGAAGCCGGTGGAGATCACCTTCAGGTCGTGGGCGACCGGCGGGACGATCATCCCGTCGATCACCACCGGCTCCTGGGTGATCCCGAGCATCCGGGGGATCGAGAAGCCGTAGACGTCGGCGTCGAGCACCGCCACCTCGTGGCCCAGGCGGCTGAGGGCCACGGCCAGGTTGACGGTGGTGGACGACTTGCCCACGCCGCCCTTGCCCGACGACAGCCCCAGGACCCTGGTCTTGGAGCCGGGTTCGGCGAAGGGGATGGTGGGCGCGGCGTGGCCGTGCTCGCCCGGGGGAGCGCCCGGCGGTGGTGCGTGCGTCGGCTGGAGCTTGCCCCGCACCGCGGCCCGCTCGTCGTCGGTCATGACCGTGAGCTCGACGTCGACGTGGTCGACGCCGTCGAGGGCGGTGACGGCGGTGGTGACCCGCTGGGTGATCTCGGCCCGCAGCGGGCAGCCGGCGACGGTGAGGGCGACGGTGACCCCGACCGTCACACCCATCGGGCCCTCGTCGATCCGGATGCCCTTGACCATGCCCAGGTCGACGATGCTGCGGTAGAGCTCGGGATCCTGGACCGGCCGCAGGGCCTCGAGGATGTCTGCTTCGGTGAGGACCACGTTCCGTACTCCGATTTCTCCTATGGCTATAGGTAGAATACCGGGGTGGTTGAACGGGCTCTGACGTCGGACGAGTTCAGTGCCGCCGTCAGCGCCGTCACCAGCGCCTTTGGCGACCCTACCCGGCGGGAGATCTACCTCTTCGCCCACGACTCGGAGCGGGGCGTCACCGCCACCGAGGTGGCCGAACGCTTCGAGCTGCATCCCAACGTCGCCCGCCACCATCTCGACAAGCTGGCCGGCGGGGGTTACCTGGTGGTGGCCGTCGAGCGGTCGGAGCACCCGGGGGCCGGTCGCCCGTCGAAGCACTACCGCACCGTCGCCAAGGACATGCGCCTCGAGTTCCCCGCCCGGCGCGACGACCTGCTGGTCACCCTGCTCGCCCGCACCCTCTCGCTGGTGCCGCTGGAGGCGGCGGAGGCCATGGCCGAGGAGGTCGGCCAGGCCTACGGACGGTCGCTGGCGGCCACCATGGCGCCCGCCGAGGGGCACCGGTCGCTGCAGGTGGCGCTGCACACGGTGGCCGACGCGTTGACGGCGCACGGCTTCGCCGCCCATACCCAGTCCCGCGAGGGCGCCCTGGCCATCATCTCCGAGCAGTGCCCCTTCGGCGAGGCGGCGGTGCAGCACCCGGTCATCTGCGCCGTCGACCGGGGCATCGTCAAGGGGATGCTGTCGACCCTCTACGGCGACACCGTCCCCGAGACCTCGGCGTCCCGGCCCCAGGGCGACTCCGTCTGCGTCACGTTCGTCTGACCCCTCCCCGAGCACTTCGCGCGCTGACCCCCGTTGAGCGGCAATTGCGCGGATTGGTCGGGCGGGCGTCGCCTGCGATGCGAACACTTCGCGCGCTGACCCCCGATGAGCGGCACGCGCGCGGACTGTTCGGGCGGGCGTTGCCCGGGTTGCGAACACTTCGCGCACCGACCCCCCCTGACGGGCACGTGCGCGGACTGTTCGGGCGGGCGTCGCCCGCGCTGCGAGCACTTCGCGCGCTGACCCCTCCTGAGGGGCAAGTGCGCGGACTGGTCGGGTGGGCGTGAGCGGCCGGCACTATCTCGACCACGCGTCGACCTCGCCGGCTCGGCCGGAGGTGGTGGCGGCGATGCTCCCGTGGCTGTCGGGCGCAGCCGATCCGGGACGGGTGCACACCGAGGGACGGGTGGCCCGGGCCGTCGTTGAGCACGCCCGCGACCAGGTGGCGGAGCTGCTGGGGGCCCGGTCGCGGGAGGTCGTGTTCACCAGTGGGGCCACCGAGGCCATCGCCGCCGCGGTGTGGGGGGCGGGCGAGCGGGGCGGCCACATGGTGGTGCCGGCGGTGGAGCACTCGGCGGTACGGGATGCGTCGGCCCGATACGCGACGACCGAGGTGGGCGTCGACCGCCTGGGCCGGGTCGACCCGGACGAGGTGGTGGCCGCCATCCGACCGGGCGAGACGGCCCTCGTCCACGTCCAGTGGGCCAACCACGAGGTGGGCACGCTGCAGCCCGTGGCCGAGATCGTGGCCGCCTGCCGCGACCGGGGGGTGCTCGTGCACGTCGACGCGGCCGCGGCCGCCGGCCACGTCCCCATCGACTTCGTCGACCTGGGCGCCGACCTGCTGTCGGTGAGCGCCCACAAGCTGGGCGGTCCCCAGGGCATCGGGGCTCTCCTGGTACGGCGGGGACTGCGGCTGCGGCCGCTGCTCGTCGGCGGCGAGCAGGAGCGGGCCCGGCGGGCGGGGATGGAGAACGTGCCCGCCATCGTCGGCTTCGGCGCCGCCGCCGCCGCCCTGTCCGAGCCGGGTGCGCTGGCCGGGGAGGCGGACCGCAACCGGTCCCAAACTGAGGCGGTGGTGGCCGCCGCCACCGCCGTGGCCGGCGTCGAGACGTTCGGCGACCCGCTCCACCGGGTGCCCCACCTGGTCTGCTTCGGCGTCGACGGAGTGGAGGCGGAACCCGTCCTCCTCGGACTCGACCAGGCCGGCGTGGCCGCCCACTCGGGCAGCTCGTGCTCGTCGGAGTCGCTGGAGCCGTCGCCGGTGCTGGCGGCCATGGGGGTCCCGGCGGAGCGCTCCCTGCGGGTGTCGGTGGGCTGGTCGACCGCCGACGAGGACGTGGACGCCTTCGCCCGGGCCTTCCCGGTGGTCGTCGACCTCCTCCGCTCGCTGCGAGCTGGGTAGCCGCAGTCGGCCCGGGGGTCAGGCCGGGCGGCGGGCCCGGACGAGCCCGACGGCCACGCTGGCGCCCACCAGGGCGACGACGGCCACGGCGGCGGCCCACGGGGTGCGAGGGCCGGCGGCGGTCCCCGGCGCCTGTGCCTGCTCGCCATCCTGGCCGCCATCGTCCGGCGGACCCGACGGCCTCGATGCCGACGTCGAGGGCGGGGACGTGGGTTCGACCGGGGGGGCGGAGGCCGGTGCGGAGGTCGGGGCGGGGGTCGGGGCGGGGGCCGGGGCCTTCTGACCGGGCCAGACGGATACCTCGGTCACGCCGTCGAGGCCCTCGGCCCGAGTGAGGCGGACGAAGCGGGCGGGCGGGGAGGCGGACGTCGCACCGAAGACGTCGTGGTTCGGCCCGGCGTTGCCGAGCGGCGACCAGGTGGTTCCGTCGTCCGACACCTCGACCGTGCCCCCGTGCTGGAAGCCGGTCACGAACACGTCCGCCACCTCGACGGCGGCGGAAAGCTCGACGGTCGCCGACGTAGCCCCGGGCGGGATGGAGGACGAGCGCTCCCCGTCCGTCAGTGGGCACCCGGTGCCCGCGTCCGCCAGCGGCGCACCGTCGGCGCCGGACAGGGTGCACGGCGCCCCCCGGGACGGCGGCACCAGGTCGATCGGGGGCAGGGCGACGGTCGCGGTCGACACCCTCTGGTGGTAGATGGTCCGGCCGGCGGCGTGGGGCACCCGCACGTCGGCGTAGGAGGTGACGTCGGCGACCAGCGGCTGCACCGCTTCATCGGTGGACTCGAGGCGGCGGAGGTCGAACGTCGCCTGTGTCCCGGACGCCGCGAGGGGCCCCACCCCCGGCCCCCGGACGCTCGCCATCGGCCGGGCGGTTCCCTTCGGCGGAGCCCCGTCGACCGAGACCGTCGCCTGCCACCCCTCGACGGAAACCGTGGGGGTCCGCGGCCAGAGGGGGAGCGGCGGGGCGGCCTGGAGGTCGATGTTGACCTCGAACTCGAACGACGATTTCGGGCCAGCGTCCTGGCCACCGGTCGCGGGGAGGGAGGCGGTGACCACCCAGTCGGTGTCGGTTTCCGTGCCGGGGACGTACGAGCCGGGGAGGGTGCTGCGATAGCCGCCATCGGCACCTGTCGTGCCTCCCGAGCCCTCGGTCGAGCTTCCCGTGCAGGTGTAGCTGTCGAAGATGCAGGCCAGCCCCAGGGTGAAGACGAAGGCGACGATCCCCGCGAAGCCGGCGTCGTCGTGGCCCACGACGGTGACGTCCACGCCCGCCGCGGGCGATCCGTCCTCGAGGGTGACGATGCCCTCCACGGCGGCGTCCTGCGGTTCCGGTTGCGGAGGGGGCTCGGCCTGGTGCCCGGAAGACCGGACATGGGCGGAGCGGGCGTAGGCAGGCGCCGGGCCCACGGCGACCATGGGCACCAGGACGATCAGGGCACCGACACCGGCGAGTCGGGTACGGGTCAGAAGTGGAAGCGTCACCATGGTCCGACCGTCGGAGGCGCCCGGCCGTTTCTGCGGGGACGGACTCCCTGCCTGCCGGGCCTACGGCGAGGGGGTTGGAGCGCCGGCGGCCTTGGCCTCGGCCGCCGTCCGGGCCTTGGCCAGTACCTCCTGCACCCCGCCCACGAAGTCGGGTGGGGGATCGTTGGCCAGGAAGGCCTCGAACTCGGCCACCGCCCCCGCCGGGTCGTCCATGTCCTGGTAGAGCACCATGCCCCGGAAGAAGTGGGCGTCGGGGAAAGTGGGATCGGCGGCGACGGCCCGGTCCAGGGACTCCAGGGCCTTGTCGGGCAGCCCGGCCCGCTTGAGGAGCCAGCCCCGATAGGCGAGTGCCTCGGCGTTGGCTGGCTCGCCGGCGATGATCTCGTCGTAGATCTTGAGGGCGTCGACCGCCCGGCCGTCGTTCTCGAGGGCCAGTGCCTCGGCCACCCTGTCGGAGGACTCTCCGGGAACCGACGTTTCGGGCGACGCATCCGGGACCGAGCCCGTCAGCGGCTGCCCGGGGTCGCGGTCGCCCGCGGTGAGCACGACCGACAGCCCGGCGACGGCGGCGATGGAAAAGGCCACCACCAGCGTGATGCCCAACGACCGGCGTCGCCGGTCGGGGCCACCTCCGGTCGACGCGCCCGCCCGCCGGGCTCCGTTCGTGCGGGCTGTGGCCGGCCGGGCCCCGGTCGAGGGAGCGCCGGTCGGGCGGGCCCCGGTCGGGCGGGCCCCGGTCGGGCGAGCTCGGGCCGGGCGGGCCTCGGTCAGGCGGGCCTCGGTCGGAGGGGCGCCGGTCGGAGGGGCGCCGGTCGGAGGGGCGCCGGTCGGAGGGGCGCCGGTCGGAGGGGCGCCGGTCGGGGGAGCCCCGGTCGGGCGAGCCCCGGTCGGGCGAGCTCGGGTCGGGCGAGCCCCGGTCGGGCGAGCCCCGGTCGGGGGGGCGACGGTCGGGGGGGCGCCATCATGGTGGCCGCCGGGCTGCCGGCGTGCGCCCTGTCGGGTGGCGTTCCGCCGGGTGGCGGGCCGGGCCGCACCGGTCCTGGCGGAGCCACCCCGTCCGGGCGCACCACGGCGGGAGGCGCCCCGGGCCACCTTCCCCGCCTCGACCGCCCGCAGGGCGGCGGCGGTGCGGACGGTGAGGTCGTCCTTGAGGATGGCGTAGTCGGCGTCGCCGATCTCGCCTGCGGCCCGCTCCTGCTCGAGGTCGCGGAGCGACTTCAGGAGGATGTCGCGCTGCTCCTCCAGCCCGGCCAGCTCCTCGGCGTTCACGACGACCCCAGCGCCTGCTCGACCAGCCGGCGGTCGTCGTCCGACACCGGGGGACCTTCGCCGCGCCGGCGGCGTCCGATCACCACGACCAGCGCCCCCACCACCACCGCGACGGCCACGACGGGCAGGGCCCAGACGATGAGCCCCAGACCCCGGGTCTCGGGCCGGAGGCTGATGCCGGGATAGAGCCCGAGGATGAAGTCCTTGATCTCGCCGTCGGTCTCGCGTCCCTCCACGACCCGGCGGCGGATCTCCTCCCGGATGCCGTCGGCCGCGGGGGCGTCGGAGTCGGCCACCGCCATCCCCTGGCAGGTGGGACACCGGAGGTCGGCGCCGATGCGGCGGACCCGGCCCTCGTCGGTGACCGGCCCACGCCGCTGGGATCCGACGGCCAGCGCCCCCACCAACAGGACCGCCATGGCCGCCCACACCGCCCGCCGGCTCACCCCGGCACCTCCGCCGGCACGTCCGCCGGTACTTCCGCCGGCACGTCCGCCGGTACTTCTGCCGGCACCTGCCCCGGTACTGCAGGCGGCTCCGGCCGGGCCTCTTGCCCATCGCCTCGGACCACGGGCGCCTCGGCCCCGGGGGGGACCGCGTCGCCGGCAACCGGCGGAGCGTCGACCTCGCCCGCCCTCCGGCGGCGGCGGCCGCGGCGGTCGCGGTCGCGAGGCCAGGCGGCCAGCAGCGTCCCGAAAGCCATCACCCCACCGCCCAGCCACAGCCAGGCGATGAGCGGCTGGATGTTGACCCCGATCACGGCCGTGGCCGCGGCGACGTCCGGATCGGGGGCGGCGACCAGGGTGAGGTATACGTCGTCGAACGGGCCGCTGCGCACCGAGGGCGACCCGATGGCCTGGCTGGCGAACGGGAACTGGTGGAGGGCGGGGGCGTAGACCTTGCCGCCGTCGACCCGCACCCGGGCCTTGAACGTGGTCTTGTTGTCCTCCTCGACGATCTCGCTGCCCAGGTAGGTGACGGTGTGCCCGGACAGGGTCGCCGACTCCCCCGGCGCCAGCCGGAACTGGCGGCTCTCGCCGAACGACGAGCTGGCGGCGAAGCCCACCGCGATGAGCACCACGCCCAGGTGGACGATCATCCCCCCGTTGGCCCGGCCGACCAGTCCCCGCCAGAGCGGCACCCCCTGGGCCCGGGTGGCCCGCACCGACAGGCCCAGCTGGCGGAGAGCGGCGGCGCCGGCGAAGGCGGCTAGGCCGAAGGCGACCAGCGGCCCGAAGCCTCGGATGCCGAAGGCGACGCAGGCGACGACGGTGAGCGTCCCCGCCCAGGCCGGCCCCATCAGGCGCCGGTGCAGCACCTCGGTCGACGCCCGGCGCCACGGGAGGGCGGGCGCCACGGCCATCAGGAACAGCAGGGTGAAGCCGATCGGCATCGTCATCCGCTCGAAGTACGGCCCGCCCACCGACAGGCGGTCGCCGTTCAGGGCTTCGGTGATCAGGGGGAACACGGTGCCCAGGAGCACGACGAAGGCGAAGGCGGCGAAGGCCACGTTGTTGGCCAGGAAGGCCCCCTCGCGCGACACCGGCGAGTCGATCGATCCCGGCGACCGGAGCCGTTCGCCCCGCCAGGCGATGAGCCCGACCGACGTGGCTGCGGTGAGGGCGAAGAAGCCCAGGATCAGCGGACCGATGGCCGACTCGGAGAAGGCGTGCACCGAGTCGAGCACGCCCGAGCGGGTGAGGAAGGTCCCCAGGATCGTCAGCGAGAACGTCGCGACCAGGAGGGACAGGTTCCAGACCCGCAGCATCCCCCGCCGCTCCTGGGCCATCACCGAGTGGAGGTAGGCGGTGGCCGTCAGCCACGGGAGGAAGGACGCGTTCTCCACCGGGTCCCAGGCCCAGTAGCCACCCCATCCGAGGACCTCGTACGACCACCACGCCCCCAGGATGATGCCGGCGGTGAGGAAGCCCCAGGCGAAGAGGGTCCAGCGGCGGGTCTCGACCAGCCACCCCTCCCCCAGCCGGCCGGTGACGAGGGCGGCGACGGCGAACGCGAACGGGATGGTGAACCCCACGTAGCCCAGGTAGAGCATCGGCGGATGGAAGGCGACCAGGGGGTGGTTCTGGAGGAGGGGGTTCGGGCCCACCCCGTCGAGGGGGATCGCCCCCGAGATCACCTTGAACGGGTTGGCCGGGCCGGCCATGAGCAGGAAGAAGAAGGCGGCCACCACCAGGCCGGTGAGGGTGGCCCACGCCACCAGCGGGTCGGACGCCCGGCTGCGGAAGTGGCGGGCCATCACCGCCAGGTAGCCGGCGAGCACCAGCCCCCACAGGAGGATCGAACCCTCGAGGGCCGACCACATGCCGGTGACCGTATAGAGCAGGGGCGTGCTGCGGCTGCCGTTGCGGGCCACGTAGGCCAGCGAGAAGTCGTGGCCGATGAGGGCCGACTGCATGGCCACCGTGCCGATGACCGCACCCGCCAGCACCACCCACACGTACTTCTGCCCCGCCCGCAGCAGGCGGACGTCGCCCCGCTTCAGCCCGAGGGCGAGGGTGACGACGCCGAGGATCGACCCGGCCAGGCCGAGGGCCACGGCGCCGGTGCCGAGGACCGCATTCATCCCGGTCGGGCGGCGTTCATCTCGGAACGGCTCACGGCTGGGAGGTGACCGGAGGCGACGTGTCGGCGACCCGGTCGGGGTTCTCGGCCACGTAGGTTTCCGAGTGCTTCACGAGGATGCGGTCGCTGGAGAAGCCCGGGCCGTGGAATCGCCCCTCGAGCACCACCGGGATGCCCGGCTGGAACAGCTCGGGAGGATCGCCCCGGTGCACGACCGGCACCTCGACGCCCTTGGAGACGATGCGGAAGGCGACGTCCTGGCCGACCTGGGTGACGGTTCCGGCGACGACATCGCCCTCGATGCGGAAGCGCCGGTCGCCGAGCGACGCCCGCTGCGCCACCGCCTCGTCGGCCGTCCGGAAGTAGAGGGTGGCGTTGCCGAGTCCCTGGTACACGAGGAACCCGAGGGCGCCCAGCACCACGGCCCCGGCCACCCAGAGGCGCCTCGTCATCCGGGGGGCCTGGTCACTCGGGCGGGGCCGGGCGTTGCGCACCGCCGCCCTCGAGCCCCGGGGCGCCGTCGAGCCCCAAGGCGCGGGCGAGAGTCCGGCGGCGGCCGATCACCCACGCGGCGTAGCCGGCGAGGATGGCGGCGGTGAGGCCGTAACCGGCGAAGATGTAGGCGGCGTGGGTCACGAGGTGGGCTCCAGTGTGGGCCGGGCCCGGCCCGCGTCGGCGTCGGCCATGTCCGATTGCACCGGGACCGGTTCCAGTTGGGCCGCGCCCACCGTGGCGGGCTCCGCCAGGTTCGCCTCGGCGTGGCGCTCGGCCAGGGCCAGCTCCATGCGCCGGTCGCCGGCCCGGTCCTCCAGCCACGCCAGGCGGAAGCGGTGGATGAGGAGCCACGCGTACAGCAGGGTGAAGGAGACGACGGCGAGCAGGAGGGTCAGCAGCATCACCCCGGTGATCTGGGGATCGAGGAGCCGGCGCTCGTCGAACAGGCTGGCCGGCTGGTGCAGCGTGCGCCACCACTCCACCGACATGTGGACGAGGGGGACGTCGAGGAAGGCGGCGATGGCCACGATGGCGGCCCGCTTGGCCGCCACCTCGGGGTCGGCCACCACCCGGCGGACGGCCAGATAGCCCAGGTAGAGGACGAGGAGGACGGCGGTGGTGGTGAGCCGGGCGTCCCACGTCCACCACACACCCCACGTGGTTCGGCCCCAGATGGAGCCGATCAGGAGGGTGAGGCTCAGGAACACCACGCCGATCTCGGCCGAGGCGCCGGCCGTGAGGTCCCAGAAGCGGGACCGGGTGCGGGGCCAGAGATAGAGGACGCTGGCCAGGCTGGTCACACCGAACGACACGTACATGGCGAGCCACGCGGTGGGGACGTGCAGGTAGAGCAGGCGCACCGCGTCCTTCTGGTTCACGTCGGCCGGCGAGACGACCAGGGCGAGGAAGGCGGTCAGGGCCAGCGACAGGGCGGTGGCCCAGCCGAGGATGCGGGTGGCGCGGGTTCTCATCAGGCGGTCCTCGATCAGGCCTCTTCTAGGAGGGCACCGAAGGCGACGATGCCGAACGTGACGTAGACGGTGGCGAAGACGGCCAGCAGCCGCACCCACGGCCAACCCTCGGAGGGGGTGCCGGCGAGCGCGGCCTCGCACGCCCGGGCCGCGGCCAGCAGGACGGGGGCCAGCACGGGCAGGACGAGCAGCGGGAGGAGGGTGTCGCGCACCCGGAGGCCTGCGGCGATGATGCCGTAGACCGTACCGGCGGCGGCCAGCCCCACGGTGGCGGTCAGGCAGGTCAGCAGCAGGAGGACCGGGCTCCGGAGGTGGATGTCGTAGAGGACGATCACCCCCACCGCCAGCACCGCCTCCAACGCGACCAGCTGCACCGCGACCGCTCCCGCCTTGCCCAGGAAGATGCCCCCACCGTCGAGGCCGGACAGGCGGAGGGCGTCACGGGCGTCGTCGTCGGCCTCGATCACGAACGAGCGCTGGATCCCGAGCAAGGCGGAGAACATGACCGCCACCCAGAACAGGCCCGGTCCCACCTTGGCGAGAACCTCCCGGTCGGAGTCGAGGGCGAAGGCGAACAGGACCAGCACCAGCAGGGCGAACGGCACCACCTGGTTGACACCCACCCGCGACCGGGCCTCGACCCGCAGGTCCTTGCCGGCCACGAGGGCCGCGTCACGCCACATTGACCGGCTCCCGATCGGAGGAGTCGGCGCCCGGGGAGGGGTCGGGCGGGGCGAGGAGACCGTCGCGGACCCGGCCGCCGGCCATGACCACGGTGCGGGTGGCCAGGGCGGCGGCCCGCTCGAGCTCGTGGGAGGCGAGCACGACAGTGGCGCCGGCGGCGGCCGCCTCCCGCACCAGCTCGTCGAGCAGGTCGCGGCCGGCGGCGTCGAGGCCGGCGTGGGGCTCGTCGAGGAGCCAGAGGTCGGGCTGACGGGCGACGACCGCGGCCAGCGCCACCCGCCGGCGCTGGCCGGCCGACAGCTTGCCCGCGGGAAGGTCGCGCAGCCGCCCGTCGAGCCCGAGGCGGACGCTGGCGGCATCGGCCGCAGCCTTCGACGAGCCCGACGCCCGGGCCGCGAACCGGAGGTTGTCGGCCACCGTGAGGTCGTCGTACAGGAAAGCGGCGTGCCCGAGCAGCCCGACCCGGCGCCGGACGGCCCGACGGTCGGCCCGCAGGTCATGCCCGAGCACCTCCGCCTCGCCCGACGAGATGCCCACCAACCCGGCGCAGGCCCGCAGGAAAGTGGTCTTGCCGGCGCCGTTGGGGCCCCGGACGAGGACCACCTCGCCCGCCGCCACGTCGAGATCGACGCCCGCCAGGGCCGGGAATCGGCCGAGGAGCGACACCGCAGACCGGAAGCGGACGGCAAGGTTCGTGGCGTCGTTCATCGAGCTGGTCATCGGCCTGGTTCGTTGCACGGGGTCATCGGACCATGTCCAAGGTACCGGCGACCAGGAACGATGGTCCAAGCGGCGGTAAGTTCACGAGCGTGATCAGCCGTGTGGTGCGCGGCACCGGGAAGACGTTGATCGCGTCCGGGGTGCTCATCCTGCTCTTCGTGGCCTACCAGCTGTGGGGCACGGGGCTGCACGAGGCGAGGGCGCAGGACGACCTGGCCGACAAGTTCGCCAAGGTCACGGTCCCGTCCACCGTCCCCTCGGCCGAGACCCCCGCCGCTCCGCCCACCACCGCTCCGCCCCTCGTCGGCGACGCGATCGCCCGCATCGTCATCCCCAAGGCGAACGTCGACAAGATCATCGTGGAGGGCGTCGGCGTGGAGGACCTGAAGAAGGCTCCCGGCCACTACCCGGGCACGCCGATGCCGGGCGAGCCCGGAAACGCCGCCATCGCCGGCCACCGCACCACCTACGGGGCCCCCTTCTACGACCTCGACAACCTGGTGGTGGGCGACCCCATCATGGTGACCACGGCGGTGGGCGAGTTCCGCTACGAGGTCATCGAGTCGCTCATCGTGTCGCCCGACGCGGCCGAGGTCCTCGACCCTACGGAGGACAACCGGCTCACCCTCACCACCTGCAACCCCCGGTACAGCGCCGCCGAGCGCCTGATCATCAGCGCCAAGCTGGTGTCGACACCGGTGGCACCGCCGCCGCCACCGGAGGGCACCGTCCGCCCGCCGCCGACCCAACTGGCTGCCGACGGCCTGGCCGGGCTCTCCGGTGACTCCGCCGCCCGGGGCCCGGCCGTCGGGTGGGGCTTCCTCGCCGCCGCCGTGTGGCTGGCCACCTGGTGGCTGTCCCACCTCTGGCGCCGGGGATGGATGGCCTACCTGGTGGGCGCCCCCATCTTCCTCGGCGCCCTGTTCGTCTTCTTCGAGAACTTCGCCCGCCTCCTCCCCTCGAACATCTGAGGACGCGGAATTCCACCACGTCACGTAAGTCACGTGCTGCACGTGGATTGCGTATGCTTGGCCGAATGAAGCGGAACCTTACGGTCCAGCTTGACGAAGACACGGTCGTCAAAGCCAAGGTGCTGGCGGCGAGGCGTTCGACGTCCGTGAGCAAGCTCGTCGCCCACGAAATCCACAGGCTGGTCGGGGAGGACGACGGCTACCAGCGGGCCAAGTCGACGGCGTTGGCCCAGTTGGACCGGGGATTCCACCTCGGCGGTGGTGACCTCCCTGATCGAGACACCCTTCATGAGCCGTGAGCCGACCTTCGTCGACTACAACGTGCTCGTCTACGCGTACGACACGGACGCCGGCGTCAAGCACGATGCGGCACGCGCCTGGCTGAGGTCGTTGTGGGCGGCCGAATCGGGCCTCGTGAGCACGCAGGTGCTTCAGGAGTTCTACGTGACAGTCACCCGCAAGGTCAGCCGACCTCTGCCCCGAGCGACCGCGCGCGAAGTTGTCGCCACATACGGGGCGTGGCCGATCCACCGTCCGGACGCCGACGACGTCGTCGCCGCCTCGGAGCTCGAGGAAAGGCACCACCTGTCGTTCTGGGACTCCCTCATAATCGTCTCCGCCTCCCGCTCGGGGGCACGAGTCCTGCTCACCGAGGATCTCCAGGAAGGCCGGCGGTTCGACGACCTCGTGATCGTCAGCCCGTTCAGCAACCCTTCGCCGGAGACTTTGGCTGGGTTGGAGGTCGCCAAGGCAATCGCGTTGGAGGAAGCGCCCGCGCCACCCCTCGAGTGGGTTGCGAAGGACCTTCGGCCGCGAGTCGACCTCGACGACAAAGACGCTGTCGGGTCCATCCTCGACGATCCGTGAGCCGTACCATCGACACCAACTCGCGGTGAAGGATCCCCTCGCCGCCGAGTATCCGACAGGATTCGAATAGCCGCACCCCTTCCAGTAGACCAATCTGGATTCGCACCACGTAGATCACGTGCTGGAGGAGCAAAGGAGCAGGATGACGGCGTCGGCGGTGGTCAGGGCGGCATTGGTCGTGAGCGTGCTCACCCTTGTGGGTTGCGCCGAGGAGGGCGCCCAGGACCTGGGTCCGGTCGCCGGGAGGACCTCGACCGTTCCGCCGAGCACCACCGTGAGCGTCACGTCGGTGGACACGACGGCCCCGCAGTCCACCACCGACCCGCCTTCGCCTTCGGCGACCCAGCCGACCACCACCGCCCCGCCGGAGGAGTTCGAGCCCCGCTGGACGAGCTACTCGAGCGCCACCTACAAGGTCACGCTGCGCCATCCCCCCGACTGGCCGGCGCCCATGGACGGCGAGGCGTCGCCGCCGTACTACTTCGCCCTGAGCGCGGCCTCGATCGGCGAACTCTCCCTGGCCGACTTCTGCCACTTCGCGGCGTCCCACCGGATGATGCCGTTCGGGCCCGACCCGGCCGTGTACACCGACGTCGAGTTCGCCGGCCAACCGGCATGCGTCATCGAGCCCACCGGCGACCCGTCGTCGTCGAGGCTGGCGATGGCGCAGGTGGTGGTCCGCTACCCCGAACCGGTGGAGGTGGGGTCCGGGCGGTACGAGGTGTTCATCCTCAACGCCCAGCTCGGTCAGCTCTCCGCCATCGCAGCGACGCTCCGCTTCGACGGCTGACGCCCGGTAGGCGCCCGCCGGCGCCCGCCGCCGGCCCGATGTCGACCATGGCAGGGTGGCGCAGTGGCCTCCCGCACCGTCGCCTTCCTGTCGTTCCGGTTCGGGGCCACCGACGGCGTCTCGGTGGAGGCCCGCAAGTGGGCCCGGATCTTCGAGCGGCTCGGGTACGCGACACGCACCGTGGCCGCCGAGGGGGCCGACCGGATCGTTCCCGGTCTGGGCATCGCCGACCGGGAGCCTCCCGAGTTGGCTGCGCTCGACGGGGCCCTGGCCGGCGCCGACCTCGTCGTGGTCGAGAACCTGTGCTCGCTGCCGCTCAACCCGGCCGCCGGCCGGGCGGTCGCCACCCTCCTCCGGGGGCGGCCGGCGATCCTGCATCACCACGACCTGGCATGGCAGCGGCCGCACCTGGCCGGCGTCGAGGGCTTCCCCCCCGATGACCCCGCCTGGCGGCACGTGACGATCAACGACCTCAGCCGGCGCCAGCTGGCCGACCGGGGCGTCGTCGCCACCACCATCTTCAACGGGTTCGACACCGACGATCCGCCGGTCGGCGACCGCCAGGCCACCCGCGACCGCCTCGCGCTGGCCGCCGACGACAGGCTCCTGCTCCACCCCACCCGCGCCATCCCCCGCAAGAACGTCCCCGCCGCAATCGCCCTGGCCCAGGGGCTGGGCGCCACCTACTGGCTGCTCGGACCGGCCGAGGACGGCTACGGCCCCGAGCTCGACCGCCTCCTCGCGGCCGCCGAAGTCCCGGTGATCCACCGGGAGCCGGCCGGCGTCTCCCTGGCCGACGCCTACGCCGCGTCCGACGCCGTGACGTTGCCGTCCACCTGGGAGGGCTTCGGCAACGCCACCATCGAGGCGGCCGTCCACCGCCGGCCGCTGGCCGTCGGCGACTACCCCGTCGCCCGCGAGATCGCCGCCTTCGGGTTCCGGTGGTTCCCGTCCCGCGACGCCGGGCCGCTGGCCGCGTGGCTCGACCACCCCGATCCCGCGCTCCACGACTCCAACCTGGCCATCGCCCGCCGCCACTTCTCCCTGGCCGCGGTGCAGCGGCGCCTGGCCCGGCTCCTCGAGGACGCCGGCTGGCCGGCACCCTGAGACGGCTCCTGAGGCTGGCAAGATGATCGCCGTGACGGATCCGGTACGGGCCCGCCGGGCGAAGATCGCCCGCGTCAACCAGGCCGCCCAACGGGTCGGGTACCTGCTCTTCCTGGTGGCCATCGTCGTGTTCGGGGTGGGAGCGGCGGGCCGCTTCACCCCGGCCATCGTCGCCGTGGTGGTGACCTGCCTGGCCGTCGGGTCCGTCCTCCTGGTGCCGACCATCATCATCGGGTACGGCGTCCGGGCCGCCGAGCGAGAGGACCGCCGGGCGGGGAGGTAGCGCCGGCGCTCGTTGAACCCGGCCCAGATCCGACGTATTTCTGGTCGCGGGCCGCGCTCAAGGTCTGGCCGGGCTAGGCGAGCCCGCATACCGAGAGGACCGTGTCATGACCCTGAAGGTTCGTTCTCATCTCACCAACCCGCTTCGAATGGGCACGGTGACGGCTGCGCTGGTGGCAAGCCTGGCAGTCGGCGCCGCGAGCGCCCAGGCGCACATCGTTCGTCCGCCGGCCAACATTCCCGGCGCCATACCGACTGCCATCGTGACCGGGACCTTCGGCGGCGGCCCCAATGGTTGCAAGGACATCGCCGTGGCCAGCAGCACCTCGGGGGGCGGCACCGTGAGAATCCTCGAAGGCGTCCCCCCGTGCCAGGGCGACTTCAACCAGATCGCGAGCTACCCCGTGGGACCCACACCGACCTCGATCATCCTTGCCCAACTCGATGCCGGGTCCGTTCCCGACCTGGCGGTGACGACGGCGGACTCCGACCAGGTCTGGGTGCTGTTCGGGAACTCCGGCCTGGCCACCTTCACGCCCCGGGCCGCCGGCCCCATTCCGCTGCCGGCCGGGTCCCATCCCCGCGCCGTCGTCGCCGGCAACTGGAACACCGCCGGGTTGAACGAGCTCGCCGTCGCCAACGGGAATGCCAACACGGTCACGATCCTCGACAGCTTCCCCGGCTTCGGCGTCGCCCAGACCATCCCGATCCCGTTCAGCGGCGGGGCCCAGCCCAACGGCCTGGCCGTCGGCGACTTCAACGGCAACGGCGATCCCGACCTGGCGGTCTCGAGCTACACCGCCGGCACGGTGACCGTTCTCTCGGGCGGACCCGGCTCGACGTTCAACCTCGGGGGCAGCTTCGCCGCCGGGGCGCAACCCGTCGGGATCACGGCCGCAAAATTCGACAGTGACTCGCTCGTCGACATCGTCGTCGGCAACAGCAACTCGTCGAGCCCCGCCGTACGCTTCCTGAAGGGTGACGGCATGGGCGGGTTCTCGGCGCCGGTCGCCTCCGTGGCTGCCACCCCGGGCTACCAGATCCGAAGCGTCGGCACCGCCCAGCTCGGCCTCGGCAGCATGGCGCTCGACCTTGCGGTCGTGGTCCGGAGCACCACCTACCCCTTCGACAGCTACGTTCGGGAATTGGCCGGCGGCGCCGGCCTCGGGACCGGCGTCTTCACCTTCAGCCACTCGACGCCGGTAGGAACCAACGGCGGCCCGATTGCCGTCGACCAGCTCATCGCGTCGGGCGCGGCCGACTTCGCCGTCGGGGCCAGCAGCGTCGTCGCGATCCTCGAGGGTTGAACGAGTAGTCCCACACCACACGTGTCGAGTCCCTGACCCACTCCGGCTGGTGCGAGCGGAGTGGGTCAGCGGACCGCACGGGAGACCTCGGGGGGTGGTAGACACGCCGCCGAAACCATGACCAGTCCCGCCGCCACCCGGGCCGTCACCACCCGGGCTGCCGTGCTCACCGCCCTCGACCAGCCCCTTCAGCTCCGCGATGGGGTGGAGGTCGAGCGGCCCCACGCGGGTGAGGTGCGGGTGCGGATGGTGGCGTCGGGGGTGTGCCACTCCGACCGGTCGATGCAGAACGGCACCCTTCCGGTCACCCTCCCGGCGGTGCTCGGCCACGAGGGGGCGGGCGTGGTGGAGGAGGTGGGCGACGGCGTCGTCGACGTCGTCCCCGGCGACCACGTGGTGATCTCCTGGGTGCCCCAGTGCCGTGCGTGCTTCTTCTGCACCCGCGGCCAGCCCCACCTGTGCCGCACGGGCGATGCGGTGCTGCTCACCGGGGGCCTCCTCGACGGCAACCCCCGCCTCCGCCTCGACGGCGCGCCCCTCCAGCAGATGCTCGGCACCGGCACCTTCAGCGGCACGACCGTGGTCGACGCCACCGCGGTGGTGAAGGTGCCCGACGACCTCGACCTGAGCGTGGCCGCCCTCCTCGGCTGCGCCGTCCTCACCGGGGTCGGCGCCGCCCTCAACACCGCCACCATCGCCCCGGGCGACACGGTGGCGGTCGTCGGCTGCGGAGGAGTCGGGCTGAACGTCATCCAGGGCGCCCGGCTGGCGGGGGCGGGCGAGATCGTCGCCATCGACATCCACCCGGCCAAGCTCGAGCTGGCCCGGCGGATGGGGGCGACCACGACGGTCGACGCCTCCACCACCGACCCGGTGGGAGCGGTCTTCGACCGCACCGGCCAGCGGGGCGCCGACGTGGCCTTCGAGGCCATCGGCACCGGGCCCACGATCGACCAGACCGTCGCCCTCACCCGCCGCGGCGGCCAGGCCATCCTGGTCGGTATCCCCCGCATGGACGTGATGCTCACCCTCCCGGTCATGCTCGGCCTGGTCATGGCCGAGCGCACGATCAAGGGCTGCTGGTACGGATCGGCCGACGTGCGGCGCGACGTCCCCGTCCTGATCGAGCATTACCGCAAGGGCGACCTGCGCCTCGACGAGCTGGTCTCCCGCCGCATCGCCCTCGACGAGGTCAACGTCGCCCTCGACGAAATGTCGACCACCGGCCTGGCCCGCTCGGTGATCGTGTTCTGAGGAGCAGACCACGAACCGGTGACGTTTCGCGTCACCCCGGCGACAGGATCTGTCACCGGTTGCCGATGCGGGCGCCGCGCACCAGGACCACACCGCCGCGTGTGGTAGCGCACGCGGGCCGGGTAACAATGGCTCCATGCGGCGCTTCGGTTTTCTCCCCCTCGCTCTTCTCGGCCTGACGTCCCTCCTGGTAGCCGGTCCGGCGGCGGCCCAGAGCGGCGGTGTCATCGACCGGGCTGCCACCGGCCTGCGCAACGACCCCCTCTACGTGGATCCCGAGGCCGAGCTGGCCCTGGAGGACAACGAGGCGGAAGGCCTTCGGCAGAAGATCCGGGCCTCGGGATCGCCCATCTTCATCGCCGTCCTGCCCGCCGCCGCCACCGCGGAGGCCGGGGGCGACGCCAGCGCCGTGGCCCGGCAGGTGTCCACCCGCACCGCGCTGGCCGGCACCTTCGGGGTGCTCGTCGGCAACAGCTTCCGCGGCGGACCTTCGACCCAGGCGAGCAACCTGGCCACCGCCGCGTTCCAGGCCCATAGAGACGACGGCCCGGAGGCGGTGCTGGCCGACTTCGTCGAGCGGGTGGCCGCGGCCCAGCCTTCCGGGACCCAGCCCTCGGGGGGAGCAGGAGCACCCTCGGCGTCGACCCCCTTCGACGACTCCGGAAGCAGCGGATCCGACAGTGGCGGGGGGTCGAGCGCCCTGCCGTTGCTGCTCCTGATCGGTGCCGGTGGCGCGGGACTGTGGTTCTGGTCGCGTAAGCGGACCCGCACCCGCAAGCTCGAGGAGCAGAGGAACCGCAGCCTCTTGGAGGCCCAGCTGGCGGTTCTGGCGGGCGACGTGCTCAACCTCGACCCCCTGGTCAGCGTCCACCCCGCCGCCCGGGCCGACTACGACGCCGCCGTCTCGCGGTACCAGGTCGCCCAGGCTGCCCTCGAGCAGCCCGACGAGCCCATCGACATGGTCAAGGTCGGCCGCCTCCTCGACGAGGCCCAGTACGCCATGAGCCGGGCCCGGGCCATCGTGGAGGGCCGGGAGCCGCCCCCGCCGCCCCCGGAGCTCACCCGCCCCGGCCGGCGGGGCGAGCCGCCCGTCGACCTCGACGACGACGGCCGGCCGGCCTACGTCGGCGGCGGGTCGTCACCCTTCTACGGCGGGGGCTGGTTCGGCGGCGGAGGCGGACTCATGACCGGCCTGTTCCTCGGCCAGATGCTGGGCGGCGGATGGGGCGGGGGCGGCCACGACACCAACGTGTACGTCGACAACTCGGGCAACGACGGCGACTCGGGCGGCGACTCGGGCGGGGACTCGGGTAGCGGGGACTGGGGTGGCGGCGATCTCGGCGGCGGTGGAGGCTGGGGCGGAGGCGACTGGGGTGGCGGCGGCGACTTCGGCGGTGGAGGGGACTTCGGCGGCGGGGGCGACTTCTGAGGCCGTAGCGGCGCCCTCGACCGCCCTCCAGCCAGACGAGCCGGCAACCGCCGCACCGAGAAAGCCCCCGAACGAGCGACGCCGCCCCGAAGGGCGGCGTCGACGACATCGAATCCTTACGTCGGGCTACCTGTCGCGCCTCGGCGGCCCTCCGTAACCGCCGCCACCGCCGCCACCGCCGGCACCGCCGCCTCCGCCGCCTCCGCCTCCGCCCGCAGATTGGACGTTGGCTGCCTGTAGGCCCTTCGGGCCCTGTTGCACCTCGAACTCGACCTTCTCGCCCTCTTCGAGCGTGCGATAGCCGGGCTTCTGGATGGCGCTGAAGTGCACGAACACGTCAGCCCCGTCGGCCTGAGAGATGAAGCCGAAGCCCTTGTCGGCGTTGAACCACTTCACGGTGCCGGTCGCCACGGTGGCGATCCCCCTTCTTGAGCAGCTTGTATATTGGGAGGGGACTGCCGTGCCGTGCGCCGTGCGCCAATTTGGTGTTGCCAGTGCCGTGCAAAAGTCAATTCCCTCGGCGCGAAACGCTAGCAAAATAGATGCTCCGCGTCACCGGTGAACTTTGGTTCCCGCGGCCGAGTCCTCCACCACCCAACCGAGGCCGACCATCTCGTCGCGGAGAGCGTCCGCGGCCGCGAAATCCCGGGCCGCCCGGGCCTGGTCGCGGCGGGCCACCAGGTCGAGGACCTCGTCGGGAACGGCCTCGTCGCCCGCCGGACCGAGGGTCAGGCCGAGGGCACCGGCGATGGCCCGGACGGCGGCGACCAGGGGTCGGGCCGACGCCTCCTCACCGGCGTCGAGGTGGACGTTGGCCCGCCGCCGGAGGTCGGACAGCAGGGCCACGACCGCCGGCGTCGACATGTCGTCGTCCATCGCCACCCGAAATGACTCGATCGCCGCTGCGTCAGGCGCCGTTGCGTCGGGCGGCGATACGTCGGCGGCGGCGGCCTCCGGCAGGCCCGCGGTGCGGCGGGCGAAGTCGTCCAGCCCCCGCAACGTGGCCGAAGCATGCTCCAGGCTGCTGCGGGTGACCTCCAGCGGCGCCCGGTAGTGGGACTGCAGCACGAGCAGCCGGTAGGCGCGCGGATCGTGGGCCGCCAGCAGCTCCGTCAGGGTGGTGAAGTTGCCCAGCGACTTCGACATCTTCACCGCACCGCCCTCGCCGCCCACCACCACGAAGCCGTTGTGGGCCCACCGGCGGGCGAACTCCCGGCCCGCGGCCACCGCCTGGGCCCGCTCGTTCTCGTGGTGGGGAAAGGCCAGGTCCTGGCCGCCCCCGTGGATGTCGAAGCCGTCCCCCAGCAGGTCGAGGGCCATCACCACGCACTCGGTGTGCCACCCCGGCCGCCCCGGTCCCCACGGCGACGGCCACGACGGCTCACCCGGCTTGACCTTCTTCCAGAGGGCGAAGTCGCGCGCCGAGCCCTTCTCCTCGTTGACCTCCACCCGGGCGCCGGCCCGCATGTCGTCGAGCGCCTGCCCCGACTTCAACAGCCCGTAGTCGGGCACGGCGGCGACCGACAGGTACACCCCGTCCGACGTCTCGTAGGCGACGCCGGCGTCGACCAGGCCGCCCACCCACGACACCATCTGCTCCACGTAGGCGGTGGCGTGGGGGTCGTGGGTGGGCCGCTTCACCCCCAGCCGGTCGACGGCGTCGTACCAGGCCTTCTCGAACTCGACGGCCACGTCCTCCGGGGCCCGACCCTCCTCGTTGGCCCGCTTGATGATCTTGTCGTCGACGTCGGTGATGTTCGACACGTAGACGACCTCGTTGCCGCACCATTCGAGGTAGCGACGCAGGACGTCGAAGACGAGGACGAAGCGCCCGTGGCCCACGTGGGGGTGGTCGTACACCGTCGGCCCGCAGACGTACATCGACACCTGCCCCGGCCGGCGGGGGACGAGGTCGGCCGGGTGGCCCAACGCAGTGTCGTGGAGTCGCATCGCCCGGTTACCGTACCCACCAGATGACACCCGACGTCCCCCAGATCCGAGTGCCGGAGAAACCGAGCCTCGAGGGGCTGGAGCAGAAGTGGGGCCCCCGCTGGGAGTCCGAGGGCACCTACCGCTTCGACCGCACCGCCACGCGCGACCAGGTGTACGCGATCGACACCCCGCCGCCCACGGTGAGCGGCGCGCTGCACGTGGGCCACGTGTTCTCGTACACCCACACCGACACCATCGCCCGGTTCTGGCGGATGCGGGGCCGGGACGTCTTCTACCCGATGGGCTGGGACGACAACGGACTGCCCACCGAGCGGCGGGTGCAGAACTACTACGGCGTCCGCTGCGACCCGTCGCTCCCCTACGACCCCGACTTCACCGCACCAGCCGAACCGGCCAAGCGGGCCGTCTCCATCTCCCGGCCCAACTTCGTCGAGCTGTGCACCGGCCTCACCGTCGAGGACGAGAGGGCGTTCGAGGAGCTGTTCCGCCATCTCGGCCTGTCGGTCGACTGGAGCCAGACCTACACCACCATCGGCGAGCGGGCCCAGCGCACGTCGCAGAAGGCCTTCCTGCACCTGCTGGCGAAGGGCCTGGCCTACCAGGCCGAGGCGCCCACCCTGTGGGACGTCGACTTCCAGACGGCGGTCGCCCAGGCCGAGCTGGAGGACCGTGAGCTGCCCGGCGCCTACCACCGCCTGCGCTTCCGTGACCCCGACGGCGAGCCCCTCGACATCGACACCACCCGGCCCGAGCTGCTCCCGGCGTGCGTGGCCCTCGTCGCCCACCCCGACGACGCCCGTTTCCAGAAGCTGTTCGGCCGGACGGCCACCACGCCCCTGTTCGCCAAGCCCGTCCCGATCGTGGCCCATCCCCTGGCCGACCCCGACAAGGGCACCGGCATGGCCATGGTCTGCACCTTCGGCGACGTCACCGACGTCATCTGGTGGCGGGAGCTGCACCTGCCCGTCCACGCCATCCTGGGCCGCGACGGCCGCATCGACAACACGCCCCCCGGGCTCGAGGGCGGGCCGTTCGAGCAGCTTCGGGGGCTCAAGGTGGGGCCCGCCCAGGCCAGGATCGTCGAGATGCTGCGGGAGTCGGGCGAGCTGATCGGCGAGCCCCGGCCCATCACCCACCCGGTCAAGTTCTTCGAGAAGGGCAGCCGCCCGCTCGAGATCGTCACCAGCCGCCAGTGGTTCATCCGCACCCTCGACCACCGTGACGAGCTGCTCGAGCGGGGACGGGAGCTGCGCTGGCACCCGCCCTACATGCAGGGCCGCTACGAGTCGTGGGTGAACGGCCTCAACAGCGACTGGCTGGTCAGCCGCCAGCGGTTCTTCGGCGTCCCCTTCCCCCTCTGGTACCCGCTGCTGGCCGATGGCGCCCCCGACCACCGCCATCCCATCGCGGCCGGCGACGGCCACCTGCCGGTCGACCCGTCCACCGACGTCCCCCCCGGCTACACGGCCGACCAGCGCGACCAGCCGGGGGGCTTCACCGGCGACCCCGACGTCATGGACACGTGGGCCACCTCGTCGCTCACCCCACAGATCGCCACCGGGTGGGCCGACGACCCCGACCTGTTCGCCCGTACCTTCCCCATGGACGTGCGCCCCCAGGCCCACGAGATCATCCGCACCTGGCTGTTCTCCACCGTCGTCCGCTCCCACGACGAGCACGGTTGCCTGCCGTGGAGCGACGCCGCCATCTCCGGCTGGGTGCTCGATCCCGACCGCAAGAAGATGTCGAAGTCGAAGGGCAACGTGGTCACGCCCATCGACCTGCTGGCCCAGTACGGGTCCGACGCCGTGCGCTACTGGTCGGCCTGCGGGCGGCCGGGCGTCGACACCACCTTCGACGAGGGCCAGATGAAGGTCGGCCGCAAGCTGGCCATCAAGATCCTCAACGCGTCCAAGTTCGTCCTGTCCCGGGTCGGTGGGACGGGGAACGATGCCCCAACCGGAGGCCAAGAAGGGGTCACCGCGCCGGTCGACCGGGCCATGCTGGCCGGCCTGGCCGACCTGGTCGACGCGGCCACCGTCGCCTTCGAGGGCTACGACTACGCCCGGGCGCTGGAGCGCACCGAGGCGTTCTTCTGGGACTTCTGCAACGACTACCTCGAGCTGGTCAAGGGCCGGGCCTACGGCAGCCAGGGCGAGCAGGCCCAGGCGTCGGCCGACCGGGCCCTCGGCCTGGCCCTGTCCGCCATGCTCCGGCTGTTCGCCCCCTTCCTGCCCTTCGTCACCGAGGAGGTGTGGTCGTGGTGGCAGGCGGGCTCGGTGCACCGGGCGCCGTGGCCGGCGGCCGACGAGCTCCGCCGGATGGCCGGGCCCGACGCCGACCGGGCCGTGCTCGACGTGGCCGCCGCCGTCCTCGGCGAGGTCCGCAAGGCCAAGAGCGAGGCCCGCCAGTCGATGCGGGCCGAGGTGCGCTTGGCGGTGGTGAGCGACACCCCCGAGCGCCTGGCCGCCCTGCGGCTGGTGGAGGCCGACGTGAAAGAGGCGGGCCGCATCGACGAGCTGTCTTGCGAGGAATCGGCCGATTTCTCGGTGAAAGTCGAACTGGGCGAGGGCTAGGCTCGCCCCGGGCTAGGGGGACGCTCGGCGCAATCTGCGAAGTCAGACAGGAAAGGTGTCCGTGCCGGCCATCCAGGTTCGAGGGCTGCGCAAGTCGTACGGCCCGGTCGAGGCCGTCCGCGGCATCGACATCGACGTCGAGGAGGGCGAGGTCTTCGGGTTCCTCGGCCCCAACGGCGCCGGCAAGACCACCACCGTCGAGATCCTGGAGGGCTACCGCACCCGCTCCGCGGGCGAGGTGTCGGTGCTGGGCCACGACCCGGCCAAGGGCGAGCGGGCCCTCAAGGAACGCATCGGCATCGTCCTGCAGGAGACCGGCGTCGAGCGCTACCTCGACGTCACCGAGGTCCTCGACCAGTACCGGGGCTACTACCGCAAGTCCCGGCCGGTCGACGAGCTGCTCGCCCTCACCGGCCTCGAGGACCAGCGCGACCAGCGGGTCAAGACGCTCTCCGGCGGCCAGCGGCGCCGCCTCGACCTGGCCCTGGCGCTGGCCGGCGATCCCGACCTGCTCTTCCTCGACGAGCCCACCACCGGCTTCGACCCCACCGCCCGCCGGGGTGCGTGGGACGTCATCCGCGGCCTGCGCACTCTGGGCAAGACGGTTTTCCTCACCACCCACTACATGGACGAGGCTCAGGTGCTGTGCGACCGGGTGGCGGTGATCGTGGGCGGCCGGATCGTGGCCGAGGGCCCGCCCGACGACCTGGGCGGCGACGGGTCGGCCACCGAGATCCGCTTCACCCTGCCGTCCGGCGCAGGGGCGGACACCGTCCCCGACATGCCGCCGGGGGCGAAGGTGCTGGTGGAGGGCGAATCCGTCCTGGTCACCGTCCCCGACCCCACCCAGGCCCTGGCCACCCTCACCGGTTGGGCCCTGGGCCGAAGCGACACCCTGGCCGACCTCACCGTGACCCGTCCGAGGCTGGAGGACGTGTACCTCGAGCTGACCAAAGACGTCCCCGCGCCGGCGACATCGCCGGCCCCCTCCACCGAAGGGGCGACGCCGTGAGCGACCTGGCCATCGCCGTCCGCCAGATGCGGTACGAGCAGAAGGCGTTCTGGCGCAACCCGGCGGCGGCCGTGTTCACCTTCGCCTTCCCGCTCATGTTCCTCTTCATCTTCGGGAGCCTGAACTCGGGCGGGACGATCGACACACGGGGCGGCATCACCTTCGTGACCTTCTTCGTCCCCGGGATCGCCGCCTTCGGCCTGATCTCCGCCTGCTACACCAACATCGCCATGAAGGTGGCGATCGCCCGCGACCTGAACATCCTCAAGCGGGTCAAGGGCACACCGGTGCCGACCTGGGCCTACATGACCGGCCAGATCGGGTCCTGCATCGCCACGACCCTCGCCATCGTGGCCGTCACCGTCGGCGTCGGCGTCGTCGTGTTCGACGTCGACTTCCGGTGGGACACGCTGGGCGGTCTGCTCGCCACCCTCGCCCTGGGGGCGGCCTGCTTCTGCGCCCTCGGGCTGGCGGTCAGCGGGCTGTGCCCCAACGGTGACGCCGCCCCCGCCATCGTGAACTTCTCCATCTTCCCGGTGATCTTCATCTCCGGGATCTTCTTCCCCCTCGACGACGCCCCGTCGTGGCTCACGTCGCTCGCGGAGCTGTTCCCCGTGCAGCACCTGGCCAACGGCCTGCAGTACGCCTTCGACCCCCGCACCGCGGCGCCCGGGGTCAACGGCGGCGACCTGGCCGTCCTGGCCGTCTGGACCGCGGTCGGCGCCGTCCTCGCCCTCCGCCTCTTCAAGTGGGAGAACAAACGATGACCGCCTCCCCCGGCGCCCCTGGCGCGGCCGGCGCCCCGCCCACCACCGTCGCCGCCCGCGCCGTCGGGCTGACCAAGGTCTACGGCCACGGCGACACCGCGGTGAAGGCCCTCGACGACGTCACCGTCGACTTCGCCACCGGCCGGTTCAGCGCCATCATGGGCCCGTCGGGGTCGGGCAAGTCCACCCTCATGCACTGCATGGCCGGACTCGACCGGGTCACGGCGGGGGAGGTGTCCATCGGCGACACCGAGCTCAGCCACCTTCCCGACAAGGAGCTCACCCGGCTCCGGCGGGACAAGGTGGGATTCATCTTCCAGGCCTACAACCTGGTCCCCACCCTCAACGCCCTGGAGAACATCACCCTGCCCCTCGACATCGCCGGCCGCGAGCCCGACCAGGAGTGGCTCGACAAGATCATCGACACCGTGGGGCTCCGGCCCCGGCTGTCGCACCTTCCCTCGCAGCTCTCGGGCGGCCAGCAGCAGCGGGTGGCGGCGGCCCGGGCCCTGGCCAGCCAGCCGGCGATCGTCTTCGCCGACGAGCCCACCGGCAACCTCGACTCCAAGGCGTCCAACGAGGTGCTCGGCTTCCTCCGCCGGTCGGTGGCCGAGTTCGGGCAGACGATCGTGATGGTCACCCACGACCCCGTCGCCGCCGGCTACGCCCACCGGGTGGTCTTCCTGGTCGACGGCCGCATCGTCGACGAGATGCAGGAACCCACTCCCGACCGGGTCCTCGACAAGATGAAGACCCTGGGGGACTAGGACCGTGCTGAGAGCGACCCTCAAGGGGGTCCTGGCCCACAAGCTGCGGCTGCTGCTCACCGCAGCCGCCATCGTCCTCGGCGTGGCGTTCGTGGCCGGCACGTACGTCCTCACCGACACCCTGAACAGCACGTTCGACACCCTGTTCGAGGAGGTGACGGCGGGCACCGACGTCTCCGTGCGGGCCGAGTCCGGCTTCGGCGACGAGACGAGCCTCACGACGGGGCGCGACACCGTCCCCGAGAGCCTGCTGGCCGTGGTGGCGGGCGTGCCGGGGGTGAAGGCGGCCGACGGGACCCTGGCCGACTACGCCCAGTTCGTCGACAAGGAGGGCAAGGCGGTCGACACGGGCGGCGCGCCCACGCTGGGCGTGAACTGGACCGACGTCGCCGAGCTCAACCCGCTGCGGCTCCGCGACGGCCGTGCCCCCCGGGCGTCGGGCGAGGTGGTCATCGACGCGGGGACGGCCAAGGAACACGACTTCGTGGTCGGCGACCGGGTGCGCCTCCTGTTCAAGGGCCCGCCCGAGGAGTTCACGGTCGTGGGCGTGGCCGGGTTCGGCAAGGCCGACAACCTGGCCGGGGCCACCCTGGCCATCTTCGACACCCGCACCGCCCAGCGGGTGCTCGACAAGGTCGGGCGTTTCGACTCGGTGGACGCGGTGGGCGACGGCAGCGCCTCGCCCATCGAGCTGCGGACCCGGGTGCAGAGCGCCCTGCCCGAGGGCTTCGAGGCCCTCACGGGCACCCAGGTGGCCGACGAGCAGGCCCAGCAGGTGCAGGACGCCCTCGGGTTCTTCAACACCTTCCTCCTGGTGTTCGCCGGCATCTCGCTGTTCGTGGGCGCCTTCATGATCCTGAACACGTTCTCGATCCTCGTGTCCCAGCGGACCCGGGAGCTGGGCCTGCTGCGGGCCCTGGGCGCCAGCCGGTCCCAGGTCATGGCCTCGGTGGTGGGCGAGGCGGCCATCGTGGGGCTGGTGGCGTCGATCGCGGGCATAGGGCTCGGGATCCTGGTCGCCATGGGCCTCAAGGCCCTGCTGGGGGCGTTCGGCGTCGACCTCCCGGGAGGAGGCCTCCAGGTCAAGCCCCGGACGGTCATCGTTTCGCTCGTGCTGGGCGAGCTGATCACGGTCCTGTCCTCCGTCGGGCCGGCCCGGAAGGCCTCGCGGCTGTCGCCCATGGCCGCCCTCTCGGGGGCGGGCACCGAGGGCCAGGAGCCCCTGCGGAGGCGGACGATGGCCGGCGGCCTCGTCGCCCTGGCCGGGCTGCTCATGCTGGCGGCCGGTCTCTGGGCCGACGGCGGCATCAGCTGGGTCGGCCTCGGCGCGTTCTCCGTCTTCATCGGCGTCGCCCTTCTCCTCCCCGTCCTCGCCCGGCCCCTGGTGTCGGCCATCGGCCGGCCCGTGACCTGGACCTTCCTCGTCCGCGGGATCTCGGCCAAGCTGGCCCGCGAGAACGCCCTCCGCAATCCCCGGCGCACGGCCTCCACCGCGGCCGCCCTCACCGTCGGCCTGGCGCTGGTCGGCTGCGTGAGCGTGCTCGCCGCATCCGTCGTGAAGTCGGCCGCCGGCGTCATCGACAGGGCGCTCGCCGCCGACTACATCGTGAGCACCTCCCAGTTCACCCCCACCGTCAGCACCGAGGTGGCGGCCCGCCTCGCGGCCCAGCCCGAGCTGGGCGCGGTGACCGGGCTGAAGAGCGGTGAGTTCAAGGTCCGGGGGTCGAGCCAGGGCCTCATAGCCGGCGACCCGGAGGACCTGCCGCAGCTGCTGAACATGGAGATGGTCACCGGCGACATCGCGTCGCTGGGCCGGGGCGAGCTCCTCCTCGAGGAGACGGTGGCCGAGGACGACGACCTGAAGGTGGGCGACGTGGTGCCCGTCACGTTCGCCCGCACCGGCGACCAGGAGCTGAAGGTGGGTGGCACCTACGAACGCAACCAGCTGCTGGGCGGCTACACGGTGTCGACCGGCACCTACGAGGCCAACTTCACCGAGCGGCTCGACTTCGTGGTCATGGCCAAGGCGGCCGAGGGCGTCGCCACCACCGCCGCCCGGGACGCCGTCGAGCGGGTCACCAAGGACTTCCCGAACGTGGAGGTGCGCGATCAGGTCGAGTTCAAGGCGGAGCAGAAGAAGCAGGTCAACCAGGCTCTGGGGCTGGTCTCGGTGCTGCTCCTGCTGGCCGTGTTCATCGCCTTCCTCGGGATCGTGAACACGCTGGCCCTCTCCGTGTTCGAGCGGACCCGGGAGCTCGGCCTGCTGCGGGCGGTGGGGATGGCCCGGAGCCAGGTCGGGTCGATGATGCGGGGCGAGGCGGTGATGATCTCGGTGATGGGCGCCATCATCGGCCTGGCCATCGGGGTCCTCTTCGGGTGGGCCATCGTCGCCGACCTGTCCGGCCAGGGCATCAGTGACCTGGTCATTCCCGTGGGACAGCTGGCCATGTACGTGATCGTCGCCGGCATCCTCGGCGTCTTCGCCGCCCTGTTCCCCGCCCGCCGGGCCGCCCGCCTCGACATCCTGCAGGCCATCACCTACGAGTAGCGGGGCAGGCACCCCGATCGGGTTTGTCGATCGGCCGACGGGGTAGGTCCCGAGCGCACCGTTACGCGGTGCGAAACCCCCTCCCGGGAAGGGGCTTCCAACGAGGCCCCTTCCCGCCCCCTTCCCCTCCCCTCCGGGTTGCCGACGGCTGTCAGGCGTTCTGGCTGTCAGGCGTTCAGGCGTTCGAGGACGGCCGCATCGAGGATGCCCGTGCACCCGGTCCCCCGGGGATCGGCCACCACCCGGGCCGGGTCCCCGGGCCCGCCGAAGCCGTCGAGCACCAGGTCGGCGTCGGCCAGGTCGTGGTCGGCGGTGTACCCGTTGGTCACCACCGCGCACGCCAGACCGGCCGCCTTGGCCGCCGCCAGTCCTTCGTGGGAGTCCTCCACCGCCACCGTGTCAGCGGTCGTCGTCCCCAGCCGCTCGAGGGCGGCGAGGTAGGCCTCGGGGTCGGGCTTTCGGTGCGCCACCTCGTCGCCCGTCACCACCACCTCGAAGTCGACCTCGGGCAGCATCTGCTCCAGGAGCTGGTCCACCCAACCCCGGCTGCCGGTGGTGGCCACGGCCAACCGGCAGCCGCGTCCGGCCAGGTCCCCCAGCAGGCGGACGACACCGGGCCGGGGCAGGAGCAACCGGTCGTCGACCATCCGGCGGAGGATCTCGGTCTTGTGGCGATGCAGGGCGGGGGCCAACCGGGCCCGCTCCCCCTCCGGGACGCCCTGCTCCTCCAGGTAGCCGTCGATCCGGCGCTGGCCCCCGGTCACCCGCAGGAGGCGCCCGTAGACGTCCTCGTCCCAGCGGTACGGGAGGGAAAAGTCCTCGAAGGCCTGGTTGAACGCCACCCGGTGGCCGTTGCGCTCGCTGTCGACGAGCGTGCCGTCGACGTCGAACACCACCGCCCGCAGCACGGCCCGCCCCGGAGCCCCCGGCTGCCGGACGACCGGCCCATCACCCACGGCGATGTCACAATAAGGTGGCGGCAGAGAGACGGTCAACGTATCCACCGGGGTGACCCGCCGGCCATCAGCCACCGGCGGGAGGCCTGGCCGGCTCGCCCACCCGGTGGCACGGGCCAGGATCGACTGCCCACGTCCCGTTCCGAAGGAGACCACCGCCATGGGCGACCGCCCAGAGAACGATCCGCCCCCTGCCGACGACGCCGGCTCCCGACCACCGCGTCCCCGGCCCGCGGGACGGGGCCAGTCCCGTGCCGCGGCGGGGCGCTCGGGAGCACGCCGGCCGGCTGACGGCCGGGCTGGGGGAAGCCGGCCCGCACCGGCCGGGGTCGAGGACGGTCGCCGGGCCCCCGCGGGCCGCACATCCGGCCGTACCGCCACCGGGCGGCCGCAACGAGCCCCCTCGAACCGCGACCGGGCGGCGGCGACGGCACGGACGCCTCCGCCGCGACCGTCGGCTGTGCGGGACACCCGCGCCGCGTCGGGCCGGGGTTCGCGGACGTCCGAGCGTGGGCGCGGCCCCGCCGGCCCCCCCACGCGGACCCGACCGGCCCCCGGTCGCGCCCCCCGCACGCCGTCGTCGTCGCAGAACACGATGATCGTCGTCCTGTCCGTCCTCACCGTGGTGGTGTTGAGCCTGATCGTGTACGCCTTCGTGCTCCGCCCCTCGGCCAAGGTGGGCACGGGCGCCGGGAGCAGCCTGACCACCACGACCGTGGTCGGCGGCGAGGCCCCCGGCACGACGGTGGCGGAGTCGGAGTTCGCCACCTTCACCAGCGAGCAGGACGGCTTCAGCATCAGGTACCCGAAGGCGTGGCCCTTCCTCGAGGTGGGCGACGAGGGGGGCGTGGCCTGGGACGTGGGAGGCGCCGACGCCGTCGACGTCCGCCTCCTCCAGCGCACCGAGGTCCCCACCACCGCCGAGAACCTGTCCAACATCAAGGCCCTCACCGACGGGATCGTCGGCACCAACAAGACCGCCGTGATCCTCAAGGAGCAGCCGATCACGCTCAACGGCATGCCGGGCTACTACTACCTGTACACGTTCACCGAACCGCAGACGGGGGCCGAGGGCGCCCACGCCCACTACTTCCTGTTCCGGGGCCGCAACATGTACACCCTCATCTTCCAGGCCCTCCCCGCCGACGGCTTCATCCGCCTGAGCAAGGTTTTCGACCAGGTGGCGGGGAGCTTCCAGACCCGTCCCGACACCAGCCCGGCACCCACCCCCGGCGAGGCACCCACCACCACCGTTCCCGGCTGACCGGGGCCCCTCCCCCCTCCGAGGCGGGAGGGGCCGGCCGGAGGGCGCCGGGCATACCGGGCACCCCTCCGCTCTTCACGGTTTCCTGCCTCCGAAGCGCCCTATCGGGCGTCGAATCGGCGACTTTGAGGGCGCTCCGGGTGCAGCAAACGAGATCTCGCCCCGGAAGGCAGGGTGGAACGCAAGCGGCTGCCCGGTGACGCCGCTGCCCGGCGACGCCGCCGTCCGGTGCACGAGGGCTTCCCCCGGACCCCGCATGCCGAGGCCGACCGGTGACGCCGGCCCCCGTTCCTCCCGAAGGCTCGGCCGGCATTGCGCGGACGCCGCGGCGCGGGCGGGGACCCAGGCGCAGAACGAGGGCCCGGGGTTGCCCCCGGGCCCTCGTTCGTACCGACGTGCTCCCCCGAAGGGGATCAGACACTGACTAGGCAGTACATCCCGCACCGGCGATGGGTGCCGACTTGCAGATGCCGAAGGCGGATGTCCGGATGGTGCCCGCAGGGGCTCCCGGACGTCCGGCGAGGGCGATCACCTGGGCAAGGTCGGCTTGAATGCCGCCGACCGGCCCGAAGGCCTCCTGCGCCCGGACGTTGATGGCTTCGACGCCACCCCCACCCTTGCCGCCGGAGCCGCGAATCGAGTTCACGACCGGCGCCAGTGAGACGAGTGTGCTGTTGATGCCCTGAGCGGTGCCGTTGATGGCATCGGCGTTGGTGAGGATCGACGACGCAGTCGAGTCGATGTTCTTCACCGTGTCGAGGACCACCTGGGCCTGACCCGAAAGGGGCTTGGCCGCGGCGAGGATGTCCTCCGCCTTCTGGGCGATGTCGTTGAGCTTCTGCGTCTCGTCGAGCTGGGAGACGTTGGAGCCCGGGCCGACATCCTGCGTGATCTTCTCCACCCGGTCGTCGATCTGCTTCGCCGCCAGGGTGACCCTGGACAGCTGGATCACGGCGAACAAGGCGAAGGCGATCGTGAGGGCCAGGTTGAGGCCGACGATGCCGCGCTGCCCTCTCAGGCGGCCGTCACCGTTGACGATCATGCGGGGCACGGCGTCCCGGCGATAACCAACTGGCCGACACCGGAGGTGCAGATGCCCCTCAGGCTGGAGTTGATGGCGTCGAGGCTGCCGACGATCGCCCGTGCGTCAGTCTCGGCTGCGCCCAGGTTGCCGGCCGTGGCGAACGGCCCGGCCGTCCCGCCGTCGCGAGCCGAGCCCTGGCGAGCCGAGTTGCGCCCGTTGAGCCCTGCCACACGGTGGTGGATGTTCTGAACGCCGAGGCGGTCACCCGGGTCGTTGGCGTCAACCAGCGTGGAGCTGATGCCGTTGGCCGAGCTGAGCACCGTGACGAGCGTCGCGGCGATGGTCTGCAGCGAGCCGTCGACGGCGGTGAGCTTGTCGTTGACCGAGGTCAGGACGGTGACGATCTCGCCGGCCTGGCCCGGGATGGGCTTGAGGGCCTCGTCGATGCCGGTGAGGGCGCCGTTGATGCGGTCGACCTGGTTGGGCAGCGACGTGACGTTGCCGCCTGCGCCGCCGACGGCCCGGTCGGCCGTGGCCAGGTTGCCGTTGATGTTGGCCAGGGAGTTCGTGATGAGCACGAGGTACACCACCACCACGAGGGTGACGACGGTGAGCAGGATCACCCATACCTTGAGCCAGCGGGACAGGAATGTCGTCTGGTCGTTGCCAGGCCGAGGAGCGGGCGCGGGGCCGCTACGCGAACGACGCGCTGCCATGGTTGAAGTCATGTTTTTTTCGCTCCTTTCTTAGGCGAGGAGGCCGGAGTTGATGGCGTCGGCCAGGGCGGTCGTGCGCACGGCACGGACACGGATGTCGGCGGTGTCGGCCTTGATCTGCGCCGCGATGCCCAGCGTGGTGTCCAGGTTGGTGTTGATCTGGGCAACCCCGTCGTTGATGGAGCGGGCGGTGGCGAGGATCGTGCCGGCCGTGGTGTTGATGCTTCCGGCGGTGCCGTTGATCGTCTCGGCCGAGCCGTTGATCGAGGTGGCCAGGCCGTCAATCGACTGGGCCAGGCGGATCACCTCGTTCAGTGCGCCCTCGAGCGGCTGGGCCGTCGCGAGGATCGAGCCGGCGAGGTCGTTGGTCGTGCCCAGCTTCAGGACGGCCTTCGTGCTCTCGTTGATGCCGCTGGCGGAGCTCGAAATCGTGCCCGCCTTGTCATTGATGCTTTCTGCGGTCGACGCCGTCCGCTGGAGCAGAACCACTGCAATCGCCACCACCACAAGAACGATGATGAGCGAGAACGTGGCCTGTCCCCGTTCGTCGGCGGCTGACCTCCACCGCTTGGTCATACTTTCCCCCTGAATAGTTAGGCCGGGGACCAGCGGCAGGCTGCGACGAAGAGTGCTGCGGCGTGTGTCGGAAGACCCCGTACGGATACCACGGATGTGACGGGGACTGTATGGCACGGCTGCCCCGGGTGCAACACCCTCTTTGGCGCTCTCGGCGTTCACTTTCGCCACGGTCAGTGGCCCGTCCCTGGTCGGCACCCGGCCGGAACGGCTCCCGCGGGACCCCGCAGGCCCGCCGACCCCCCTTCGCGCCCGGCTGCGAAAGCGAGCGGGGCGTCGAAGTCGGCCCGTTTTTCCGGTCTTGCTAGGTGTACAATGCACCTATCTGGTCCCGGAAGGACGAGATACGTCGCACGCGAGGGGCGAGCGGGTGCTGACATCCGAGTCTGCCAGCCGAGCTTTGGAGGCTTTTTTGTCCGAGATCCGCCCACTGCCCTGCGGGGCGCCGACGCCATCGCGCCGGCCCTCGGCCAACAGGGTCCAGTCGTGGGTATTCGGGCGCGTCGGGGAAGGCACACGGGTATGAAGCAGCCGACCCGGACGTCCACCGAGGAGCCCCAGGGCGGGCTGCCCCGCAACTACCTCCGGGCCAGCCTGCTCCTGCTGATCGCCGAGACCCCCGCCCACGGCTACGACCTGCTCGAGCAGATCGCCCAGTTGGGCCTGCGCAACGTCGATCCGGGTGGGCTCTACCGGGCGCTTCGGGTGATGGAGCAGGACGGGCTGGTGGCCTCGTGGTGGGAGCACTCCACGGCCGGGCCCGCCCGTCGCAGCTACCGGCTGACCGAGGAAGGCGTGGAATGGCTGCACGCCTGGGCCGGCGCCCTGCGCGAGGGCCGGCGCTACCTCTCCGCCTATCTCAGCCGCTACGACCGCATCGCCGACGACACCGTCGACGACGACGCCCCTCCCGCCCACCGGGACGGCCTCGAGATCATCCCCTGACCGGCCGCCGGTCGCCGCGACCGGGCCCGCCGGCGGAGTCCACCGTGTGCAAGGCCCTCCTGCCGGCCCGGGCCACGCACCGGAGGCGGGGAGGGTGCGTACTGGTCGAGCCGGTAGAGCCGTCGCGTCCTTATAGGCATAGCGCGACGACCGACGTATCCTGGGTCGGAACTGCTCGATCGGAGACGCCTGCGGGTTGGGTCGACCTCCGGATCGGGAGAGATGTCGTGCTAGGACTGCCCTGGCGCGAGAATGACACGAAGTCATATCGAGAGGATCGTTCACCATGTGCCTAGGCATCCCCGGCCAGCTGGTCGAGATCGTCGACCTGGCCGAGCACCGCGCCATCGTCGATGTCGACGGCGTCCGCCGCGAGATCAACATCCGCCTGGTCTCGGGCGAAGGCGGCACGGTCGAGGTCGGCGACTGGGTCCTCATCCACGTCGGGTTCGCCATGAGCAAGATCGGCGAGCAGGAAGCGGCCGAGACCCTCCAGTACATGCGGGGCCTGGGGGACGTCTACGAACAGGAAATGACAGATTTCAAGCAGGAGGCCCAGCTGTGAAGTACGTCGACGAATTCCGCGACCCGGTTGCGGCCCGGGCGGCCATCGCCAAGATCACGGAGCGGGCGGCCGAGGGTGCGCCCAACGGCGGCCCCTTCAAGTTCATGGAGGTGTGCGGCGGCCACACCCACACCATCTACAAGCACGGCATCGAGAACGTGCTCCCCCCCACCGTCGAGCTGGTGCACGGCCCCGGCTGCCCGGTGTGCGTCATCCCCATGGGCCGGGTCGACGATGCGGTCGCCGTGGCCAAGACGCCGAACACCATCTTCACCAGCTTCGGCGACATGATGCGGGTGCCCGGCGGCAGCGAGAACCTGCTCGAGGCCAAGGCCCAGGGCGCCGACGTGCGCATGGTCTACTCACCGCTCGACGCCCTGCGCATCGCCGAGGCCAACCCCGACAAGGAGGTCGTCTTCTTCGCCGTCGGGTTCGAGACCACCGCCCCCTCCACCGCGGTCACCGTGCTCAAGGCCCGCCAGCGCAACGTCAAGAACTTCTCGGTGTTCTGCAACCACGTCACGATCGTCCCGCCCCTCAAGGCGATCCTCGAGTCGCCCGACCTGCGCCTCCACGGTTTCCTGGGCCCAGGCCACGTCTCCACCGTGATCGGCAACCGGCCCTACCGTTTCGTGCCCGCCCAGTACGGCCTGCCCCTCGTCACCGCCGGCTTCGAGCCGCTCGACATCCTCCAGTCCATCGAGATGCTGCTCAAGCAGATCAACGAGGGCCGCTGCGAGGTCGAGAACCAGTACACCCGGGCCGTGTCCGACGAGGGCAACCCCCGGGCCCTGGCCATCCTCCAGGAGGTCTTCGAGCTTCGCCCCCACTTCGAGTGGCGGGGCCTGGGCTTCATCTCCCAGTCGGCGCTCAAGCTCAACGCCGACTACGCCGACTTCGACGCCGAGATGCGCTTCTCGGTGCCCGGCATCCGGGTGGCCGACCCCAAGGCGTGCCAGTGCGGCGAGGTCCTCAAGGGCGTCATCAAGCCGTGGGAGTGCAAGGTGTTCGGCACCGCCTGCACGCCGGAGACCCCGATCGGCACCTGCATGGTGTCGTCCGAGGGCGCCTGCGCCGCCTATTACAACTACGGCCGCTTCACCAAGATCCCGGTCAAGGTCGGGGCGAACGCCCACTCATGAGTGAGACGGCATGACCGACGTTGTCGGCACCGATCCGACGGTGGCGGAACAGGGCGGAGGTGACCGCGAAGAGCAGGTCATGCAGCGGATCGAGGAGTTCCGCAAGCGTCGCCCGAAGCTGAAGGACGAGTTCATCAACTCGGCCCACGGGGCCGGGGGCAAGGCGTCGGCGGCCCTCATCGACGCCGTGTTCCTGGAAGCGTTCCGCAACAAGACGCTGGAGGGCATGTCCGACGGGGCCGTCATGGAGCTCCCGTCGGGTGAGCGCATCGCCTTCTCCACCGACTCGTTCGTGGTCAAGCCCCGCCGCTTCCCCGGCGGGTCGATCGGCCACCTGGCCATCTGCGGCACGGTGAACGACCTGTCGATGATGGGTGCCCGGCCCCAGTGGATCTCGGCCGCCTTCGTCCTCGAGGACGGCTTCTCCATCGTCGAGCTGCGCGAGATCGTGGCCGACATGGCCGAGGCGGCGGCCGAGGCCGGGGTCATCATCGTCACCGGCGACACCAAGGTGGTCAACCGGGGCGCGGCCGACGGCTGCTACATCACCACCGCCGGGGTGGGCGTGGTGCCCGCCTCGGTCCACCTCGACTCGAAGTCGGTCAAGCCGGGCGACAAGATCATCGTGTCGGGCAAGATCGGCGACCACGGGGTCGCGGTCCTGATCGCCCGGGGCGAGCTCAACCTCGAGGCCGACATCCCGTCCGACACGGCCCCGCTCAACGAGATGGTCGAGCAGCTGCTGGAGGCGGCGCCGGGCGTGCGGTTCATGCGCGACCCCACCCGGGGCGGCGTGGCGACCGTGCTCAACGAGATGGCCAAGGAGGCCGAGGTCGGCGTCCGGATCATGGAGCAGGCCATCCCCGTCCGCAACGTGGTCAACGGGGCGTGCGAGATCCTCGGCATCGACCCGATGTACGTGGCCAACGAGGGCAAGCTGGTCGCCGTCGTCCCGCCCGAGGAGGCCGACGTCGCCCTGGCCGCCCTGCGGGCGCACAAGTACGGCGTCGACGCCGCCATCATCGGGGAGGTCACCGCCGAGCCGCCGGGCATCGTGGTCCTCCAGACCGGATTCGGCGGCACCCGCATCGTCGACATGCTCGTCGGAGACCCGCTCCCTCGTATTTGTTGAGCCGCCGCGCCCTGTCCCGGTGAGCGCCACGCCCGACGCAACTGGTGACGAAAAGCGGCGCCAGGACGCCGCGAAACGTCACCAGTTCGGTGGGGAGGAGCGGCGACGGGTGCGGGTCATGGGCACGGTGCAGGGGGTGGGTTTCCGGCCGTTCGTCTACCGGATCGCGGTCGAGCTGGGGCTGAAGGGCTCCGTGGCCAACGACAGCCGGGGCGTGATCATCGACGTGTCGGGGTCCGGGGGCGCGTCGGACCGGTTCGTGGAGCGATTGGTGGCCGAGCTCCCGCCGCTGGCGGACATCGAGTCGCTCGACGTCGAGGCGGTGGACGAGCCGTCCGACGCGACCGCCTTCACCATCGTCGACAGCCGGGCCGAGGGATCGCCGGCGGTGGCGGTGAGCGTCGACGTCGCCACCTGCGCCGACTGCACCCGCGAGCTGCTCGACCCCGCCGACCGGCGCTTCGGCTACCCGTTCATAAACTGCACCAACTGCGGCCCCCGGTACACGATCATCCTGTCGATCCCCTACGACCGGGCGTCGACCACGATGGCCGGCTTCGTGCTGTGTGACGCCTGCCGGGCCGAGTACACCGACCCCGCCGACCGCCGGTTCCACGCCGAGCCGGTGGCGTGCCCCGCCTGCGGGCCGCAGCTGACCCTCCTCTCGGCCGAGGGCGAGGTGATGGCCAAGGCCGACGATGCACTCGACCGGACCGTGGCCCTGCTGGCGGCCGGGCGGGTCCTGGCCATCAAGGGCCTGGGCGGATACCACCTGTCGGTGGACGCCACCAACCCGGACGCGGTGGCCGAGCTCCGCCGGCGCAAGGCCCGCGACGACAAGCCGTTCGCGGTCATGGTGCGCGACATCGACGAGGCCCGACGGGTGGCCCACGTCACCGCCGCCGCCGAGGTCGAGTTGGGCTCGGTCCGCCGCCCGATCGTGCTCGTCCCCCGGCGGGACGACTCCGCCCTCGCGCCCCGGATCGCCCCCCGGCTGCCCGAGCTGGGCCTCATGCTTCCGTACACGCCGCTGCACACCCTCCTGCTCCACCGCTTCGGGGGGCCGTTGGTGATGACCAGCGGCAACCTTTCCGACGAACCGATCGCCCACGACGACGCCGACGCCCTCGCCCGCCTGGGACCGATGGTCGACGCCATCCTCACCCACGACCGGCCCATCCACATCCGCTGCGACGACTCGGTGGTCCGTTCCCGGCCGGCGGGCAAGCCGGTGCAGATGCTGCGCCGGTCGCGCGGCTACGCCCCGGCGCCCATCCCCCTGATGCGGCCGACCCTCCACCAGGTGCTGGCGGTCGGCGCCGAGCTGAAGAACACCGTCACCGTGGCCAAGGGCACCAACCTCATCGCCAGCCACCACATCGGCGACCTCGAGCACCTGGCCGCCTACCGGTCGTTCCTGCAGGCGGTCCACCACCTGTGCGACCTCACCGGCGTACGGCCCGAGGTGGTGGCCCACGACCTGCATCCCGAGTACCTGTCGTCCAAGTTCGCGGCCGAGCTCGACCTGCCGGCGGTGGGCGTGCAGCACCACCACGCCCACATCGCGTCGTGCCTGGCCGAGCACCGGCGCGACGACCGGGTGCTGGGCATCGCCTTCGACGGGACGGGCATGGGCACCGACGGGGTCATCTGGGGCGGCGAGTTCCTGGTGGCCGACCTCGAGGGCTACCGGCGGGTGGGCCACCTGGCGGCGGTGGCCCTGCCCGGGGGTGTCCGGGCCATCCGGGAGCCGTGGCGCATGGCGCTGGCCTGGGCCCGCACCGCCCTCGGGCGGGAGGAGGCCGAACGCTACGGAAGGTCGGTCGACGACCGGTGGCCCTCGATCCTGTCGATCGTCGAGCGGGAGGACAGCCTGCGCACCACCAGCGCCGGTCGCCTGTTCGACGGGGTGGCGGCCCTGCTCGGGATCCGGCCGACGGTCACCTACGAGGCCCAGGCGGCCATCGAGCTGGAGGCGGCCGCCGCCGGTGAATCCCTCGACACCCGTGCCACCGGCGACGGCTGGCAGGCGGTGGTCACCCGGGACGACGACGGATGCGCCGTGCTCGACCCGTCGCCACTGGTGGCCCAGGTGGTGGCCGAGCGCGACCGGGGCGCGCCGGTGCCGCAGGTGGCGGCCGCCTTCCACGCCGCCCTCGGTGGGGCCGTCGCCGCGCTGGCCCGCGACCTGGCCGCGGAAGCGGGCGTGGGCGCGGTGGCCCTCAGCGGCGGCGTGTTCCAGAACGCGCGCCTCACCGAGATCGTCGAGCGGGACCTCACCGCCTCGGGAATGGAGGTGCTGATCCACTCCCGAGTACCGCCCAACGACGGCGGGGTGAGCATCGGTCAGGCGGCCGTGGCCGCCCGCTGGCAGGGCTAGCAGCCCCGCCGGGCTACTTCAGGTTGCCCTCGATCTCGACGGTGACGTTGTCCTTCACCTTCAGCGCGCCCATCATGGCGGAGAAGGGCTTGATGCCGAGGGTCGACTGGTTGAACGACGTGCTGCCCGAGACCTTCGAGTCGTTCAGCGTGAGTTGCATGGTGACCGGCTGGCTGCTGCCGCCGACGCTCAGATCGCCCTGCACCGTGGCCCGCTTGTCGTCGCCGGACACCTTGGTCGACTTGAAGGTGGCGGTGCCGCCCTTGGTCGTCTTGTCGGTGTTCTTCTTGATGTCGGCCTTGTCCTTGTCGGAGAGGTTGCCCGACGACTTGACGACGTCGAGCGAGCCGAGGTTCGCCGTCACGGCGACGGACGAGGCGCTGGCGTCGTCGCCGACGGTGACGTCGGCGTTCCAGTCCTTGACCTCAAGGGTGAGGGAGTGGGCCATACCCTTGCCGATGCCGTCGGGCTCGATCTTGACAACGAGCTTCCCGTCTTGGGGCCCGAGCTTGTATGTTCCTGAATTAACCATATGGTGACAAGCTAGCAGCCCCACGACCAGCCCTTTTCCACCCCGTCGGGCCCGTTTGGGGGAGGTCGGGACGGGGTAGAACGGCTGTTTCGGGCGTTCGCACCGAGCCCAACTCGGCCACCCGGGAGCCTGGGACATGGCAGCGTGGGGGCCGCCCATGTCGCCGGCCCGCCCTCTCGCGACCCTCGTCGCCACCGGTCTCACCCGCTCCCACGGGACGTTCGTGGTGCTCGACGGCGTCGACGTCACGCTCGGGCCCCGGAGCCGGATCGGGGTGGTCGGCCCCAACGGCGTGGGCAAGAGCACCCTCCTGCGCATCCTGGCCGGGCTGGAGCCCTCGGACGGCGGCCGGATCGTGGCGGCCCCTCCGGACCTCACCGTCGGGTACCTCCCCCAGGAAGCCCAGGCCCGGCCGGGCGAGTCACTGGCCGCCTACCTGGCCCGCCGCACCGGCGTCGCCGCCGCCGAGCAGGAGCTCGAACGGGCGGCAACCGCCCTCGCCGGCGATCCCGCGCCCGCCGTCGCCGACCCGAGCGACGACCCGGACCCGGACCCAGTTGTGCCGGGCCCCGGCCAAGGCGTGCCCGACCCGGGCGTGCCCGACCGGGGCGTGCCCGACCGGGGCGTGCCCGACCCGCGCGTGGCGGACCCGCGCGTGGCGGACCCGCGTGTGGCGGACCGGTACTCGGCCGCGCTCGACCGCTACCTGGCCCTCGGCGGTCCCGACTTCGAGTCCCGGGCGGAGGCGGTGTGCGACGACCTGGGCCTGCCGGCGGACCGGCTGGCGGTCGAGGTGTCGCAGCTCTCGGGTGGGCAGGCGGCCCGGGCCGCGCTGGCCGCCATCCTGCTCTCCCGGTTCGACGTCCTCCTCCTCGACGAGCCCACCAACGACCTCGACTTCGCCGGGCTGGCCCGCCTCGAGCGCTTCCTCCACGAGTCGGAGGGCGGGCTGATGGTCGTGTCCCACGACCGGGCCTTCCTCGAGGCCACCGTCGACCGCGTCCTCGAGCTCGACGAACACGACCGCACGGCCAACGAGTTCGGCGGCGGTTGGCTGGGCTACCTCGACGCCAAGGCCGTCGCCCGCCGCCACGCCGAGGAGGCCCACGAGCGGTACACCTCACAGAAGGGCGACCTCGTCGAGCGGGCCCGGATCCAGCGGCAGTGGGCGATCACGGGCGCCCGCAACGTCACGAAGAAGTCGACCGACCACGACAAGGCCCAACAGGGCTTCAAGCTCAACCGGACCGAGAAGCAGGCGTCCAAGGTCCGCCAGTCGGAGACCGCCCTGGCCCGGCTGGAGGTGGTGGAGAAGCCGTGGGAGGGCTGGGACCTCCACATGGAGCTGGCGCCGTCGTCCCGCAGTGGCGACGTGGTGGCCCGGCTCGACGGGGCCGTCGTTGAGCGGGGGACGTTCGTCCTCGGCCCGGTCGACCTGGAGGTGAGGTGGGCCGAACGGCTGGCCATCACCGGCCCCAACGGCTCGGGCAAGACCACCCTCCTGCGGGCCCTCCTGGGCCAGCTGCCCCTGGCCGGCGGTGAGCGCTACCTCGGTCCCGGGGTGGTGGTGGGCGAGCTCGACCAGGGCCGGCGCCGGTTCCTCACCGAAGAGCCGCTGGTGACCACGTTCTCCGCCGCGTCCGGACTGCTGGTGCGCGAGACCCGCTCGCTGCTGGCCAAGTTCGGGCTGACCGGCGAGCACGTGGGCCGCCCCGGGTCCAGCCTGTCCCCGGGGGAGCGGACCCGGGCCGCGCTGGCGCTCATGATGGCCGGCGGCGCCAACTGCCTCGTCCTCGACGAGCCCACCAACCACCTCGACCTGCCGGCCATCGAGCAGCTCGAGCAGGCCCTCGACGGCTACGACGGCACGCTCCTCCTGGTCAGCCACGACCGCCGGCTGTTGGAGGCCGTGCGCACGACCCGCACCGTCGACATCGAGCAGTGGCGGCCGTAGACGGCTCCCGATCGAGGGCGGTCAGTCCTGGGGCAGCTCCTCGTCCGGAATGAACAGGGGCTCGTCGCCTCCCGGGCGGCGGATCGACCCGAACTTCTCCTCGTAGCCGGTGAGGTTGTCGTTGAGGGCCCGGATGATGTCGAACACCAGCGTCGGCGGCACCTTCACGCGCGCCGTCACCCGGCAGGGGACGTGCATGGTCGATCCGCCCTCGGGCGACTCGGTGGGCTCGGCGGGCAGCGTGGCCGAGAAGTCGAGGGTGAACTCGTGGGCGGTGTGCCACACGCCGAGGAAGTTGGCATAGACGCCACCCTCCAGCTCAGGCGGCACCCGGAGTTCGAAGTGGACGTTCTGGGACGGGTCGAATAGCTCGGTCACGGACGAAGTCAACCACGCTGCCAGGAGATCGCGGGATGCGCTCCGGCGCGGCCGCCAGCGGGAGCCGAGCCGGGTCAGCCGTTCGGCGTGACGACGACCTCGGCGGCGACGGGGGGTGCTCCAGAAGCGGAGGTCGAGCCGCCCCGGGCGAGGACGGTCCCGATGGCGAGGCCGAGGAGGATGGCGAGGATGGCGGCCATCACCAGCGCCGCGCCTTCGAATTTGCGGGCGACCTTGGCCGTCCCACTCGTGCGAGGAGCCTGGCCGGGGGTGGCGGTCGGGGTCAGCCGGTCGCCTTCGACGTCGTCGGGCACCAGGGCGACGATCGGAGGGTCGAGCTCGTAGGCCATCGACTCGATCCGCTTGGGCAGCTGCGGGCGAACCTCTTCCTCCCAGGTGGCGTGCTTGGCCGCCGCCTTGGTGCGGGCCTTCCTGGTCGTCAACTCGGGGGCAGGAGCGGACTCCGCCTTGGTTTTGGCCTCGGGCCGTGTCTTCCCGACCGACGCCGGACGGACCGTGCCGCCGATGGTGCCGTTCCTGCGGCTCTTGCGGACCGGCGGCTCGGGCACTGCCTCCGGCTCGGGCACCGAGACCGCCGGACCACCGAAATCGTCCAGGTAGTCATCGACCTGCCACTCGTCAGCCTGGAAGTCGTCGTCGGCCTGAAGCTCGTCGTCCGCCTGGAACTCGGCCTCGGACTCGTACTCGTCGTCGTCGTCGGCCGCGAACAGCTCATCGGCCTCGTCGTCGATCTCGATCTCGGCGATCTCGATCTCGTCGATCTCGATCTCGTCGATCTCGATCTCGTCGATCTCGATCTCGTCGATATCGCGCTCGTCGATATCGAGCTCGTCGGGGGGTTCCGGCGCTGTCTCCACGATCGTGAGGTGGCTGGTGGCGGGAGCGGGTCGCTTCGACGCCGCTTCCCGGGCCAGCTCAACCTGGCGGACGGCCCGAAGGAGTGTCACCCGGTTCTTGCCCGACTTCTCGTGGGCCGTCACCGCCTTGAGCTCGGGACCGCTGAGCGTCGCCAGCTGGGGAAGGATCGCCTTGACCGAAAGGCGGTCGTAGGCCTCGATCGGCATCCCGGCAGGTGCGGGCCTCGACTTCTTGGCGTCGGACGTGGCAGCCATGATTTCCCTCTTCGCAGACGGTCGGACCACTTCAACATCGGCAACCCGGGCCTCGGACTTGAGCGAGCCCACCTCCGCCCGACCCGGAATGGGCCGGTCGGCCCAGTCTCAGGCCGAACAGTGTCCACCGATTCTCGTCAGCGGACGCCCCGCGGCCGGAACTGGATGCTGATGCGGGGGCCGACAGCCCTCGACCGCTTGGGAACGGCGTGCTCCCAGGTGCGCTGGCAGGAGCCACCCATCACCAGCAGGTCGCCGTGGCCGAGAGCATGGCGGATGCTCGGCCCGCCGCCCCGGGGCCGGAGGAGCAGCTCGCGTGGCGCACCGACGGACAGGATCGCCACCACCGTGTCCTCCGTGCTCCCCCGGCCGATGGTGTCGCCGTGCCACGCCACGCTGTCGCGGCCGTCGCGGTAGTAGCAGAGCCCGGCGGTGCGCAACGGCTCGCCGAGCTCGGACGCGTAGTGCCCGCTGAGCGCGGCCCGGGCGTCGTCCAGGACCGGGTCGGGCAGGGGGTCGTCCTCCCCGTAGAAGCTGAGGAGACGGGGGACCGTCACCACCCGGTCGTACATCGGTCGAACCTCGGAGCGCCACGGCACGCCGGCGACCAGCCGCTCGAACAGTTCGTCGGCGCCCGTCAGCCACCCGGGCAACAGGTCGACCCACGCCCCCCGGCTGAGCGCGGTGCGCCGGATGGCGTCGAGCGGACCCACGCCGACCCCATCGGCCAGGTCGAAGAGCGAGCGTTGCCGGGCCACCACCACGACCCCCAGATTACCCTCCCCTCGAACAGACGTTCCGTTCGCTAGCCGTGATGGCCGGTGTGACCAGCCGGGATCTCGGCGGGGACGAATCCGTCCGGCATGGGGTTCAGCCCTTCCCGCTCCAGGGCGCCCTCCAGCTCGCCGATCTCGATGCGTTGGTTGCGGGCCATCCGACCAGCGAGCTCCCGCACCGTCCGGTCGGAGGCGGCATCCGCCGCGTAGTCGGCCATGTGGGCGCCGCCGCGATGGTGGTCCTGCATGAGCCGGACGAAAAGGGCATCCACCTCGTTGCCCTCCGCCCGCCCGAACGCGTCCATCTCCTCCTCGCTGGCCAGACCCGGCATCTGGTCGGCCGGCAGGGGCAGGTCCATCCACGCCATCGCTGTCCCGGACCGGTCTGCGGGGACGTGGCCCCATTCCGCCAGCTTGGCTTCCATGATCCCGATCTCGTACGCCTGGAAGGTGAGGATCTCCCGGGCGAACGCCTGGACTCCGGGTGCCGCCCCGTCGGCCAGCTCGATGTTCGACATCTCGATCGCCTGTTCGTGGTGGGTGATCATGTCCTGCAGGAACCCGACGTCGACCGGCCCGCCCTCGGCCGTGTCCGGGCTGCGCGCGCCGACCACGTACCCGACTGCGCCGGCGAACCACAGCATTGCCACCACCGAGGCGATCCATCCCCGGGCCGTCGTGGGGAAGAACCCCGCCTTTCCCCCCGGCGCGTCCCCGCCGCCCTCGGGGGTCTCGGTGTCCGAGGCGTCCGGCGGGCTGACCTCCGGTGAAGCGACCATGACCCCCATCTTCGCAGCCTTCGACTCCCGTCCCACCGCACGCGGAGCCACCTCCCGCCGGCCGTGGGAGCACCTAGGGTGCGGCCATGGTGAGCCCGGCCGTGGTCGAGGAGGTGCCGGGCGGATCGACCTCGCTTCTCACCCACCTGAGCTTCTTCGCCACGTTCTGCGTGCTCCTGAGCTGGTTGATGGCCGCGGGAGTCATCGTCGTCCGGCTGGGGCTGCCGACGCCGCCGCGGCTGGTGCTCACCTGCCTGTCCGTCCTCACCGCGGCTGCGTACGCTCCGTTCCTGCTGAGCGGGTCGGCGCTCGGCCGGCTGGCGCAGCGTCCGTGGGCGCTCCCCCTTCCGACGTTGGCCGTGTTGCTGTCGCCCGTGCTGGCCCTGATCGTGGGGGCCGGGCTCCTCGTCGTTTACCCGGTCGCCGCCATCGTCGGCGCCGCCCGCTCCGTTCGACACTGGCGGGGAGCTGCGACCGGGCCGACCCGCCCTCAGCTGGCGGTACTCGTCGTCGGACCACTCCTGCTGTCCCTGTACGTGTTCGGTCAGGCCACCGATCGGGAGAACGCGACGGTGTACTCCCCGGAGTTCGCCGCCCTCGGCCTGCTCCACTCCGACACCTATTTCCACTCGGCGGTGTCCTCGATGATCCAGAACCAGGGCGTCGCCTCGATCGGCGCCGACGGGACGAGGCCGATCCACTACCACGTCGGTTCGCACCACTGGTTCGCCGCCATCGGTCGGATGGCCGGCGAGCTCCCGCCCTACAGCTATCCGTTCGGCATCCTGATCGTGGTGCTGCCCGCGCTGTTCCTGCTGCTCTTCGGGGCCAGCCGGGCGCTCGCCACCAACGACGCCGTCCCCGCCGCGACCCTCGTCCTCCTCGGATCGGGCCTGGTGATGCTGCTCGACCGGGTCAACGCCAGCTATTTCTACGTGAGCGAGTCGTACCAGTTCGGGCTCCTCGTCCTGTTGGCGGCCACACCGATCCTGGTCACCCTCGTGAGGACGGTCGATCCCGGGGCCAGGAACGTCCTGACCCGCGTCGCGGTCCTCGTCGCACTGGTGGGCGTCGGTTTCGCCATGAAGATCTCCGTCGGGCTGATCCTCGCCGGGGCCACCGGGTACGTACTGGTCCGTCGGTTCCGGCGGGTCCGGGTCCTCCTGCCCGCCGGCGTCGCCCTGGCCGCGGCCGTGGTGGTGGGCATGCTCGCCTTCCGCGACCGATCCGGCGTCGGAGCCACTTCGTTCGGCCTGCTCGACTACTTCCGCACCTGGAAGTCGTACCTGGCGGTTTCCAGCCTGCTCGTGCCGGCCGTCGTCCTGCTGCTCCTTCTCCGGGACCGCCGATCGGCAGCCGACGGTTCCGGCCCGCATGACCAGCGAGGCGACGCCGGGCTCGTTCTCGTCGTGACACTGCTCGCGCTGGCGCCGGCGCTGCTCCTCGACCTGTACGGACTGGCCGCCTGGTACTTCCTGGACGTGGCCCAGTGGTTCGCCCTCCCGTTGCTGCTCGCCGCCATACCTGCCGCGGACCTCAACGCGTTCGGCCGCGCCCTGGTCGCCTCGCGCGCCGGGCTGGCCGCCGGCTCGCTGGTGGCCGTGGTCATCGCCGTCCCGGTGACGCAGGCCATGCTCGTCCCCCGACACGTCGCCGGCCTGACGCGGCAGATGCTCGAGGCCCTGAACCGCACCGCACCGCCGGGCGACGCCCTCCCCGTCTCCCCCGACTCGTTCTTCCGGACGTCACTGCGCGACGAGCAGAGGCTTTTCGGTCGGGCGTTCTCCGACGCCCTCGCCGCCGCCTACGGATCCCGGACCGTGCGTGAGGTGCGACGGGTCACCCGTTCGGTCGATGACGTCGGGGTCTTCGTTCCCCCCGAGAACGAGGCCTTCTGGACACTGCCCCGGGCGTGCTTCGCGGCTCCCTTCGTGATCCCCGCCCTCACCGGCCTTCCCATGGTCAAAGGCCTGCCGGCCGCCACCGCCACCACGTGCATCCGGCCCAACTTCGGGTTCGGCGACTACCCCCCCGAAAGCAGGACCGAGGCCATCGGCGACCAGGAGATCTGCGTGCACGCCCGGGCCCAGGGCCTGCGGGCCGTGGTGGTCCTCCGCCCGGGCCCGGCCGGGGGCAACGACACCTCGTTGCTCGACTGCCGGGTATGACCCGATGAGCGGTGACGGCGCGTACGTGCCACTTCCCCAGGGTTTCGATCCGACGTACTTCCGGGACCTGGCTGCAGTGGAGGACCGCCATTTCTGGTTCCGGTCACGTAACGAGGCGATCGTCACCCTGCTTCGCCGCGTCGTGGGGCCGGATGATCGGATGCTCGAGGTCGGGTGCGGCAACGGAAACGTCCTGGGGGCGGTGACCCGGGCGTTCCCATCGGCGACCACCGTGGGAATGGATCTCCTCGACGAGGGACTGCAGTTCGCCCGGGGCCGGGGCAACCGGCTCCTGATCCAGGGTGACGTGCGCTCCCCGCCCCTCCGCGGCCAGTTCGACGTGATCGGCGCCTTCGACGTCATCGAGCATCTCGACGACGACGTCGGCACCCTGGCGCGCATGCGCCGGCTCCTGCGACCCGGCGGGCACATCGTGGTGACGGTCCCCGCCGGCCCCTCGCTGTGGAGCTACTTCGACGAGGCCTGCGGTCATCGCCGGCGCTACCGCACCCCGGATCTGGACCGGGCGCTGCAGGAGGCGGGTTTCGAGGTCACCTTCCTCAGCCCCTACATGGCCTCCCTCGTCCCGATGGTCTGGATGCGCAGGAAGGTGGGCGACCACCGCCGCCGCTCGGGGCGGAAAGACACCCAGGAGCTGGCGACGGAGGAGCTCCGGGTGCCGCCGGGCGTGAACGGGCTGCTCGGCTTCGTGCTCCGCCAGGAAACCCGTGTCCTCGCTCGCGGCCGTTCGCTGCCGTTCGGGACGTCGCTCGTCGCCATCGCCCGAAACGGCCCGGAGGAGCCCGCCGCTCCCTCACCCGGTCAATCGCCGCCCACCTCGTCGACCACCACGTAGACGGGCTTGTCCAGGAGACGGGCGTACATGCGGCCCAGGTACTCCCCGATGATCCCGAGGGCGAACAGCTGCGCGCCGGAGAACACCGCGATCACGGACGCGAGGAAGGGGAACCCGGGCACCTGATTCCCCCGCACCATCGCCGAGCCGACGACGAACACGAGGACCCCGAAGCCGATTGCGGAGAAGGCGAGCCCGATGACGCTGGCGATCTTGAGCGGGCGGGTGCTGAAACCGACCGTCAGGTCCATCGTGTAGAGGAGAAGCTTCGAGACCGTGTAGTTGGTCCGGCCCGTCCTCCGAGGGTCGTGGCGCACTGCGACGGCGGCGTAGCGGCTGGTGCTCCAGGAGAGCAGGACGTCGATCGAGACGGATGCACCCCGGTAATCGGCGAACGCATCACTCAGCCGGGTGCGAAAGGCACGGAAGCTGCTGGCCGAGCGGGCGACCTCCGAACCTATGAGACCCCGCAACATCGTTCTCGTGAGGCGGGTCATGAACCGTCGCCCGGTGCGGTGATTGCTCCTGGCCGGCGTCCCGTAGACGACGTCGACATCGTCGGCCAACGCGCCGAGCAGTTTCGGGATCTCCTCGGGCGGGTTCTGCAGATCGTCGTCGAGCGTGACCGTCAGCTCGTACCGGGCGGCGCGGAGACCGGCCAGCAGCGCGGTGTGCTGGCCGTGATTTCGCGTCAGGTTCAGGCCTCGGACCGCCGGGTTGGCGGCGGCCACCGCCCGGATCGCCTCCCAGCTCCCGTCGGAGCTGCCGTCGTTGACGAGGATGATCTCGTAGTTGCCGGCCGACGCGCCCATGACCGATGCGATGCGGTCGCAGAGCCCGGGGAGGGTCGATTCGCTGTTGAACACCGGGACAACCACCGACACGGACGCCGCCGTCGCCGGCGGGAGCCGCACCGCCGGCGTCGGCGCGTCGGTCAAGCCTGCTTCGCGGCTTCCACGAGCGAAGCTGCGTCGGGAGGAGCTCCCCACCGGCGTGCCCGCTGGGTGCCAAAGAGCACCAAAATCCGCACCGGTCAGGCCCCCGATGCCGTCAGGCTGGAGAACGCCAGGGCCCCCTCGACCACGCGGGCCTGGTCGGCAGCCGTCAGGTCGTTGTAGAAGGGGAGCCGCACCAGCCTCTCGCTCACCGCGTCCGCCACCGGGCACGGGCGCCGGTCGGCTCCCAGCGTGCGGGCCATGGTCGAACCGTGCAGCGGGGCGTAGTGGAAAACGGCCCCAACCCCGAGGCTCGCCAGGTGGGCGATGAAGCGGTCGCGACGCTCCCGGTCCGGCAAGAGGGCGTAATACATGTGGTACGACTGCTCGCAGTAGGACGGGACGGTGGGCAGCTGCACGTCGTTGGCCTCGGCCCAGGAGCCCAGCTGGGCGTCGTAGGTGTCCCAGATCTCCATCCGCCGGCGCAGGATCGCCTCCCTCGCCTCGAGCTGGGCGAACAGGTAGGCGGCCAGGATGTCGGACGGGCGGTAGCTGGAGCCGAGGTCGACCCACGTGTACGCGTCGACGTCGCCCCTGAAGAACCGGGCCCGATTCGTGCCCTTGTCGCAGAGGATCTCGGCTCGCTCCGAGTAGGCCGGGTCGTTGACGATCAGCGCACCGCCCTCGCCGCACGTGAAGTTCTTCGTCTCGTGGAAGCTCAGCGCCGCCAGCGGGCCGAACGTGCCGAGGCTTCGACCCTTGTACCGGCCGTACAGGCCGTGGGCGTTGTCCTCCACCACGGGGATGCCGCGTTCGGCGGCGAGGGCCAGGATGTGGTCCATCTCGCAGCTGATCCCGGCGTAGTGCACGACGACGATCGCCTTGGTGCGAGACGTCAATGCCGACTCAAGCTGGCATTCGTCGATGTTCAACGTGTCGGGGCGGACGTCGACGAACACCGGGCGGGCGCCACGCAGGACGAAGGCGTTGGCCGTCGAGGGGAACGTGAAGGAGGGGATCACGACCTCGTCCCCCGGTCCCAGGTCGAGAAGGAGCGCCGCCACCTCGAGCGCCGCCGTGCCGGACGTGGTGAGCACGACGTCGTGCGCTCCGAGCGACGATCGCAGGAGATCCTGGCAACGGGCCGTATACGGACCCCCGCCCGACGCGTGCCCCGAACGGACGGCGTCGGCGACGTACTCCATCTCCCGCCCGGCCAGCGCCGGCCGGTTGAACGGAATCATCGGCCGGCCGTCCATTCACCGGCGACCCTAGCCGCCTGCCCTGCGCCCTCGTGGTGCCGGAGAGCGGATTAGACCGCCTGCTGGGGTCTTGTCTTCTCCTGCGGGACAACGCCGCTCGGATACCCTTTCGGTATCAGTTCGAATGACTTCTGCCCTTTCGATGTCGTAGAGCACGCCGACGACAACGTCGCCATACTTCGTTCCGCTCACGGTTCGCTTGGAGACGGTGGAAGTACGTGGCGGGGATGTACGTGGCGGGCGCCGCGCAACCCCATCCTGGGCGCCCTGTCTTCGGCCGATTCGATTCTCGGACGCCTACCGCCACCTTTCGGTACGTCGTCGATCACCATCCGTCGTCCCTCGGAGGCGATCCGTTAGTGGCGGCTCTCTATCATCTCCTCAAGCATTTCATGCTCCCCTTGGCCCAGATAGACGGAAATCTTGCTCGCGAAGGCACCATCGTCGACCTTGGCTGCGGTGCGGGCACGATGGCCACGGCGCTGGCGGAGGTGCCGACGCGCCAAGTGATCGGAATGGACCTCGACGCGAGGCGCATCGCTCGCGCGACTCGATCGAACAAGCGGCCGAACCTGACCTTTTTTCAGCAGGACATCACCGACCTCGATCTGACGAGGGTGCAGGGCGTTCTGCTCTCGGACGCCCTGCATCATGTGAAACCGTTCTCCTCGCATCGCCGGATGCTCGAGCGCCTCTACACGAGCCTCGATGAGCACGGCGTCCTGATCATCAAGGACGTCGACCGCTCCGAGCGCATCCGCACCGGATTGTCGATGATCTGGGACCGGGTCCTCTACCCGGGAGACCAGACCTTCTACTACGACTGGCGCGAGTTGACCGCCATGCTCCAGTCCGTTGGGTTCAGCGTGGCGATGACCCGCCCCATGCGCTTCTTCCCCGGCTCGACGACGCTCTACATCTGTCGGAAGACAACAACAGGCGTGCAGCCTCCTGGAGACTAGGGTTCGCGCCCGAAGACCCACCGGCTGAAAGCTCGAATGGATCACATCAAGCAATTCTGGGAGGAGCAGGGCGCCAAGCACAAGACATCGCACCACGCCTCCTGGGGCGACAACTTCGCCATCACGCTTGAGATCGAGACCATCAGTCAGTTCATCAAGACCGGCGACCTCGTGCTGGATGTCGGCTGCGCCAACGGTTTCGCCACCCTGCGCCAGTTCGAACTGAACCCCGGTGCATCGTACGTCGGCATCGACTACGCGGAATCGATGATCGAACACGCCCGCGAGGCGAAGCTGGAGCAGCGACTGAACGATGATCAAGTCGCCTTTTCGGTGGCATCCATCTTCGACCTCCCGTTTCCGGACAACCACTTCGACGTGGTCTATACGACCCGAGTGCTCATAAATCTTCCAACCTGGTCAGAGCAGCAACGAGGCATCGAAGAGTGCTTGCGCGTCGCCAAGCGGGGAGGAGTCGTCGTGTTCTCCGAGGGCTTCTGGGAGCCACTCTGCCTCCTCAACAGCATCCGACTCCTGCTGAATCTTCCGCCGCTCGTAGAGCACGACTTCAATCATTACCTGAAGAAGAATCTCCTTGAAGCCTGGCTTCAGAAGGCCGGCCTATCCTTCCATGTCGAGGACTTCTCGTCCGTCTACTACATGGGCTCGCGGGTCTTGCGTGAGCTCATTCAGAACGAGGAACCAGCCTGGGGCGACTACAGCAGCCCCGTCAACAAGTTGTTCTTTGAGATTGAGCGGGAGTACTCCGGCGGCGGCATGGGAGTGCAGCAGGCTTACGTCATCCTCAATCAACCCTCGGTCCTTTAGGCGTCGCGGTCGTATGGGGCGGGTCGGGCCGTGATCAGCTCGTTCAACCGGGGAGCGGGGGCCTAGCGGGCGCCACCCCTCGCTCCAGCACCGCGCCGACGGCGGCGGAGAGGACGGCCAGGCCGGCCTTCGGGCGCTCGGCCGATCGTGCCTCCTGCCAGCCCTCCCACCGGATGGCCGACTCGACCGTCGTGGTACCGCTGCGGTAGGTGAGGCCGATCTGGTCGATGGCGACGGTTGAGATGGCACCGTCGGCCCGTACCGCCAACGCCTGCAGGGAGGACGGGTCGGCCATCCCCAGGAGTCCCCACGGCAGGCGCAGGATGACCTCGGTCGACGACGACCACAGCTGGCCGTGGGCGTCGAACCCCTTCGACCCGGGCACGGTCGGGGCCCGGATGAGCCGGCTGACGTCGATCAGCTCGGCGTCGAGCAGCTGGCCCGTGGTGGGGACGCGTAGGGGACGGTTGACGATCTGGCGGCGGGGCACCCACGCCTGCGACCCGTTCTGGAGGTCCTCGGGGTCGACCGGTATGAAGGTGCGGGCGGCGCCGTAGAGCAGCGTGGTGGCGTCGGCCCCGGCCCAGGCCAGCACCTGCCCGGCGCCGCCCTTCCCGGATACCTCCACCGCCACGTCCGTCCGGGCGCCCACGCCGGGGGCACCCGGCAGTCCCCCCGAGTCGGCCCCGGGCAGGACATCGAAGCCCAGGGTGAACTGCTCGGGCACCTTGTCGAACCGGAGCCGGAGGTAGACGAACGCCTCGTCCTGGGCCAGCCGCACCTCCCGCAGTCCACGCCGATTCTCGTAGATGACCCGCGAGTCCGCCAGCCACTCGGACACGGGGTCGCCCAGGCGCAGCCGACCGGCCAGGCCGCTGTCGACCGCCAGCAGCCCGAAATGCTGCTCGTTGGTGAGGGCGTCGTGCCACAGCGAGCGCCGGTCGGCGGGGAGGAGGAGGTCAACCGTGTTCCAGGTGAACTTGAACCACTCGTCGACCAGGCCGAACAGGATGCCGCCCGCCATACCCTCCTGTTGGAGGAGCTCGAGCAGTTCGGCGTCGATCCGCATGGCGTCGGCTTCGGGGAGGGCGCCCTGATCACGGCCTCGGGGCCCGAAGTGGGCGCTCCCGACCGATGAAGGCACCCCGAACTCGGTGACCATCGCGGGCAGGCCTGCCTCCCGGTGGTGGGCGACCAGAGCCCGGACGTAGCCCCGGTACGGATCGGGCCGGCCGTCGGAGCCGGGGACCTGGAGGGCGGGCTCATAGCGCTGGAAGTCGGGGTAGTAGGGGTAGGCGTGGTAGCTGGCGAACGAGCCACCCGGCCACGCGGCCGTCGGGAGCACGTGGTTGGCGTCGACCTGGACCAGGTCCTCCTGCTCGAGAGGCTCCTCCGGATGGCGCAGGGGGTCGACGGTCGGCCAGTTCACGAAGGCGATCGGCACCGTCCGGCCGGCCGCTGCCTCCAGCCCGGCCAGGTGGTCGAGCATCTCCGCCAGCCACCGCTCGGTGGGCGTGGCGTCGGAGGTGTTCCGGAAGTAGGTGCCTTCGACGAGGGGGCGGGAGGCGTTGGTGGTGTCGTTGGCCAGGGTTGCCGCCGGGTCCAACTCCACCCCCACCACCCACGCTGCCACCCAGCGCGAGACGTCGGTCGTCCACTGTCCGCTGGCCCGCCCCGGCGTCGCCGGGCGCACCAGGCGGCCGCTCACCGCCGCCTGGGCGTCGGCCAGCTCCGCCAGGAATGCGTCGTGCACGTCCGGGCGCCAGAGGTCGCCCGAGGAGATGAAGGCGGCCTCGTCGACGAAGTACGCCCCCTGCATGAGGTAGAGAGGCGCGTGCTCGTGGGCCCGGTTGTAGGCGGCCAGCTCGTCGTAGAACGCCGGCGGGTGGATCGTGTAGACCCGGAGGACACGCACACCGACCTCGCCCGCGAACGCGAGCCAGCGGCGGTAGTCCGCCGCGGTGAGATGGTCGATTTCTCCCGGCGACCGGCCGGGGACGGTGCCACCGAGGTTCGCCCCCGGGAGGAAGGTGCGGTCGCCGCCCGTGGTGTGGAGCAGGAACCTCCCGTCGGTCACCGACGCGAGCGCGGTGAGGCCCTGGAGCTGGGTCGGCGTCGGTTGCCACGACCCGCTGAGGGCAGTCACCCGGGACCCGATCAGACCGTCCATCGGCGATGCCGTCCGGGCATCGCCACCCGAGCAGGCCGTGGCCAGGAGCATGGCCACGACCGCGACCCACGCGCCGGCTGGCAACCGGGCGGCCCGACCCGGCTGTGGGCCCACGGCGTTGCGGTACAAACGGGGTCGCGACCCGTTGGGTCGTCTTCGGCCAACGGTGGTACTGGGTCGCGAAATGAACAACACCGTGCTCCTGGTCGATGACGACGGCGTGATCCGGATGCTCCTGCGCGCCTCCGGAGGGGGCGGGCTACATGGTCGCAGAGGCGGAGGAGTGGGTCGGACGGCCTGGCCCAGACGGCCGACGGGCCCGACGCGGCGATCGGTGGTGGCTCGTACGCCGCCGCGTGAGGTCAGGCGACCTCGAGGAACCGGCGCAACGCCTCGCGGATGATCGCGCTGGTTGTCGTGTGCTCGGCCTCGGCGCGCGCTTCGACGGCCTGCTTCAGATCGGGATCGAGCCGGACGGGAACCACATCCGCTGGTGCCGATCCGAGCATCGGTCGGCCGCGTCGACGGGTCTTCAGGATCTCGACGTCGTACCCACGCTCGGCTTCGTCCGCCATCGCCTCGATGTCGGCATCAGTCAGCACCTTGTCGGTCTGGGTCTTGTAGGACTCGGTCTTCTCAGCCATCGGAGTCGCCTCCACTCGGAAGCAGGTCATAAAGGGTCGGGCGAAGCGGCATGGCATGGATCGCCAGGACCCTTTCGTCGGCCAACAGGAGCACGATCACTTCAAGCAGGTTGCCCGCGATGTCGGGCCCGATGGCGAGCTGTTTCGGCGGATCACTGTCGGCATCGAGGTCGACGACGACGATCGGGTGACCCAAGGCATGACGGATGGCGTCATCGCTGACGCCGTGCCGTCGGGCTGCACGATGGATCTCCACACGCGGCCTTAGTGTAATACACAACTACCCGAGCGAACGACCCCCATTTATCGAGCACGAACGCCGGACCACCCACCACACCGACGGGCGAGTGACCGTGGAGAGCCATTCCCCGTGAGGCAGTGCTGGTGTCGGAGAGGGACTTGCAACAACACTCCCCGCCCCTTCCTGGTCGTCGCGCTCTCGGGATCTACTGCTCGCCGCATGACCGACTCGGCTGGCGCAAGCGACGAAGGCGACCCACGAATCGGCCCAGCCGCCTAACCCGATCTGAACTCGCCATGCCGAAACCGTACGCAGGTGGTGCCCTCGGTCGGTTGTTGTCACAGCCTCGTCATACGGTGTGGCCGCGATGACGCAGCAGCAGGTGGGACCCGCCGTGTCATCGGCGAGCGAGACCAGACGTCGCCAGCGGCTGCCGCCGATGGGTTCGACAAGACGCTGACCCTGGCCGCCGCCCAGATCCTGGGCGTCGGCCGCGACGTGCCTCAGCAGTCCATTGTTCTTGAGATCGAACGGGAATACTCCGGCGGCGGCCTGGGAGTGCAGCAGGCCTACGTCATCCGCTGGCGCACCACCGACCAGTCCCCAGCATCATGACAGCAACCTTACTGCTGCTATGATGCGCGCGTGAGGACGACCGTCACACTCGACCCGGATGTGGCGGCCCGGCTCAGGGCGGTCGCCCGCGAACGGGGCGTGCCGTTCAAGGTCGCGCTCAACGACGCGGTGCGGTCCGGGCTCGACGCCTCGGCGGTCCCGGCGCGCCCCTACCGCGTCCCGACCCGACCGATGGGCCTGCTCCCCGGCGTCGATCTCGACCGCGCCCTGCGGCTCGCGGCCGACGACGAAGATGGCGAGATAGTCCGCAAGCTCCACCTGCGCAAATGAAGATTCTCGACGCGAACCTCCTGCTTTACGCGGTGGACGAGCAGTCACCCCGGCACATCCCGGCGCGGGCGTGGCTCGAGCGCACCCTCTCAGGGGCGGAGACCGTCGGCCTCACCTGGCTCGTCCTACTCGCCTTTGTCAGGGTGAGCACCGGGGCGAGGGTGTTCGAGCATCCACTCGACGTGTCGGAGGCGCTCGACTTGGTCGACGGATGGCTCGGCCAGCCCTGCACCACGGTCCTCGGACCCACTGATCGGCACTCGGTCGTGCTCCGAACGCTGCTCGAGCCCCTCGGAAGCGCCGGCAACCTCACGAGCGACGCCCACTTGGCCGCCATCGCCATCGAGCACGGGGCCGAGGTGTGCTCATGCGACACCGACTTCGCCCGCTTCCCCGGGCTTCGCTGGACCGATCCGCTGGCCTGACCGGGCGTCCCCGGGTGGGGGTGGCGCCGCGCGGCCAAGCAGGCACGGCGGGAGGGCCGCGTGGTCAACGACAAGCGCATCCAGCGCCTGTGACGGGATGAGGGCCTCAAGTCCCCTACCGCAAGCGCAAGAAGCCCCACCGGGCATCGGCACGGCGGTGGGAGCCATGTGCCCCATCGCCCCGAACGCCCCGTGGGCGATGGACTTCCAGTTCGACACCACCGTCGTGAAAAAAGGAGGACGACTTATCACGGCCCCGTGACTGGTTCCTGTGTACTCGTCGACGACGTTGAGCAGCTTCAAGATCCGCCCGTCGACTGGCCGTCTTTTCGTCGTGCGCGACAGGCCTCCTACTAGTGCAAGCTTGGGCTGGGTAGTCGGAGGGGCCGGTTCGCCGAGAGACGTGTCCACGCCCCTCTCACTCCTGCCGACCGACCATGTCGCGAATCATCGCCATTGCTTGCACCTCGTAGCCGGCGCCCGGAAGATCGTATGGGGGTGGGCTGATGAGACAAAGGTCGAACACCAACGAAGTGAGTCCAACAACGAGTCTGATGATCGCAACCTCCTCCACCTCGGGACGATGGACACCCGCGTTGGCGGCGCTAGCAACGGAGTCGATCCGAGAGCCAATGTCCTTTAGACGCTCGTCCACTCCATCGGCGTTCGCTGAACCCAACGCATCCTCCGCATAGGCCCATAGTCTGTTCTTCCACTGCGCAGCGCCGAGTTCCCGGCCCTTGCGAAGGTCAGTTGTAGGCGGAAAGACACGATCCGCAAAACGCTCGAGGAATCGCCGGCACGACAGAGCTGCCTGGGCAAGCTCTTCGGATGACTTCGCGGTGCTTAGCGACTGCAGCACCGCATGGAGTCCCTCCACAAGCCTCGGGTCTAGATCGATCGCCCGCAGCAGCACCTCGTTCGCGACGCCAGCGAGAAGGTCGCTCAGCATCTCGTGAGTCCTCGCCTCAAGGGCAGCATGCTCGGGCGATTCGAATGCGTCGAAGATTGTCGACCGGAGGCCTAGGTCCTCGAGCGCGACTGCACCAAACAGGCCGCTGCGCCCCCATTCATCAAGCCGCTGATTCGTGACGAGTTCGGCCTCCTCCCCATCAATGGATCGCCACCGAATTCGAAGCTCGGATCCGACCAGCCGATACGCATCGGGGAGGCCAGTGCCATAGACGACCCATTGGAGGCTGTTGTCGAAGTGCAGTTCGAGGAAACCGACGTAGTCGGGGTGGGCCGTTAGCGTCCGGTGAACTTGTCCCGCCTGGCGGCGACTGAGGCCCTGAACCAATTGCACATATGGCCGCTTGGTGGTGATGAGGTCGACATAAGGCTCCGGGTCGATCGTGCCGCTCGACTCCGTGAGGATCCGGAGCGCGTTGTTCAAGATCTCAGGCCCGGACTTGCCAAAGTCCCAGTGAACTACGTTGCCGTGACTGACGACGAAGTTCCGACGAGGATGTAGGTCGACCAGTGCAGCAAGGAGTGGTCGATCGAGCCCGTCCCAGCCGTCACCCCGGTCGACGAAGTGGAACGCGTGTCTCAAGTGCCCTGAGTTGTCACGAGGTGTTGTGGACAAATGATGACAAATCGCGGACAAGTCGCCCCGCAAGCGTCGGCCGCACCCCCTCTGACCTGCATCTTTCTGGTGTCGGAGAGGGGACTTGAACCCCTACGCCCTATGCGGGCACCAGGCCCTCAACCTGGCGCGTCTGCCTATTCCGCCACTCCGACGTGGGACTCGATCCTACCCCCCCACCTGGACTCTCGTGGCGTCGAAGGTGCCCAGGCTCGACATGACGAGGCCCGTCACCCTCCCGCTCACGAGCGAGTGGAAGGCGAACTGGGCCAGGGGGATGACGGGGAGCTGCTCCAGGACCAGCTTCTCGGCCTGCTGGTAGCTGGCGGTGCGCTTGGCCTCGTCGGCCTCCGAGCGACCGGCCTGCAGCAGGTCGTCGACCGGATCGGATGCGAACCCGGTGACGTTGTCGGCCAACCCGCTCCGGAACAACGGGGTGAGGAACGCGTCGGGGGTGGGGTACGAGCCGATCCAGCCCAGGCGGAAGATCTCCTGCCCGCCGCTGATCGCGAACTTCAGGTAGTCGGCGAACGCGTGCGACCGCAGCGTGGCCGGGATGCCGACGTCGCGCAGGTTGGCCTGCATGGCCTCGGCCACCGCCCGTTGGGTGCCGGTGTCGTCGAAGTCGATGGCCACCTCGGGCGCCGGCTGGCCGCCGAAGAGCTCGGCCACCAGCACCCGGGCCCGTTCGGGGTCGAACCCGCACCGCTCCCCGCACGCGTCGGGCTTGAAGCCGGGGACGCCGTCGGGCACCAGGCCGTCGAGGCGCTGGGCGGCCGCCCCGTAGATCGCCCGCACGATGGCGTCGCGGTCGACGGCCCGCACGATCGCCTCCCGGAAGCGGATGTCGGCGAACTTCGGGTTCTCGAGGTTGAACCCGTAGAACAGCTGCCCCAGGTAGGGACGGAAGGCGCTGCGGCCGTGACGCTCGGCGACCTGCTCCACCCGGTCGGGGGGGACCGCCGTCCAGTCCAGCTCCCCGTCGAGGAACGCCTCGTAGGACGCGGTGGTGTCGGACATCACCTCCAGGTCGACCCCCAGCAGCGGCATGGCCACACCGGGCGCGGGTACGAGGTGGATGACATCGTCGGTGCGGCTGCGGATCGTCATCGGCCCGCTGCCCACAGGGGCGTCGGCGAAGATGGGTGCCTCTGTCGCCTCGACCGCCTCCCGGGGGACGATGCCGAAGGTCGGATTGCCGAGGATGGCGGGCAGCGCGGCCTGGGACTGGTCCAGCACGATCGAGACCACGGCCGGCGACGGGGTGGTGATCCCGGTGAGCTCCTCCGCCCTGCCCTCGACGTTGAAGGCCTTGAAGCCGGCGATGGCGTCGAGCTGGGCGGCGGAGGGGAACGACGTGCCCTTGCGGGCGATGCGCTCGAGGGTGTACTTCACGTCGTCCGACGTGAGGGCCCGCCCGTTGGAGAACTTCGCGTCCGACCGCAGGGTGAACTCCCACCTCGTCTGGTCGGGGCTCGACTTCCAGCTGGCGGCGATGGCCGGCACCACGGCGGACGTGTCGGCGTCGTAGGCGGTGAGGGCGTCGAAGAGCTGCTCGGCCACCAGCAGCTCCGAGGGGGACCGGGCCTGGGCCGGGTCGAGGGACTGGGGCCGCTCGACGCCCACCCGGAGGATCCCGGGACTGGTGGGGCCGGTGACCCGGTCCTCGGAGGACGAGTCGTCGCCGCCGGAGCAGGCGGCGGCCACCAGGGCCAGGGCGGACACGAGCGCGAGCGCCGTCAGCCGGCGGGCAACCGGCACCCGCTCACCCGGGGGACGAGCGCGCACCGGTCGGGACGTCACCATGGTCGTTCTCTCCCACGGGACCGCCTACCGCTCGAACCCCGGCGGAGCAGTGGACAGCCCTATTGGAGCCGGATGGCCAGGATGACGGTGGTGAAGGCGAAGATGACGGCCGCCGTGACCGTGACCCGGTCGAGGTTGCGCTCGACCACGGTGGAGCCCGCCGCCGCCGAACCGGCACCGCCGCCGAACATGTCGGACAGCCCGCCACCCCGCCCGCTGTGCAGGAGGATGAGCAGGATCAGAGCGAGCGACATGGTCACGTGGAGGAAGACCACCCAGGTCGTCAGGTAGAGCACGTCCGGATCCTACCCGCCGAGTCGGTACTGGACGATGCGGGCGAAGTCGTCCGGGTCGAGGCTGGCGCCACCCACCAGGGCCCCGTCGATGTCGGGCTGGGCCATGAGCTCGGCCGCGTTCGAGCCCTTCACCGAGCCGCCGTACTGGATGCGCAGGGCGTCGGCGACGGCGTCGTCGAACAGGGACCGCACGGTCGTCCGGATCAGGCCGCACGTGGCCTGGGCGTCGGCGGGGGTGGCCGTGCGGCCGGTGCCGATGGCCCAGATGGGCTCGTAGGCCACCACCATGGCCGCCACCTCCGCCGCCGGTCGCCCCTTCAGCGCGGCCTCGATCTGGCCGGTGACCTTGGAGTCGGTGTTGCCCGCCTCCCGCTCCTCGAGCGTCTCCCCCACGCAAAGGATCGGCGTCATGGCGTGGGCCACGACCGACTCCATCTTGCGCCGCACCACCTCGTCGGTCTCGCCGAACAGCTCCCGCCGCTCCGAGTGCCCGACGATGACGTAGGTGCAGTTGAGCTTCTGCAGCATCACCGGCGACACCTCACCGGTGAAGGCGCCCTTCTCCTCCCAGTGGCAGTTCTGCGCCCCGAGGGCCATGGGGATGCGGTCGGTGTCGAGCAGGAGCTGGACCGTGCGCAGGTCGGTGAAGGGCGGGTGCAGCGACACGTCGAGCGCCTCGTAGTCCTGGGTGGTCAGCTGGTACGAGAGCTTCTGTACCAGCTGGATGGCCTCCAGGTGGGTGAGGTTCATCTTCCAGTTGCCCGAGATCAGGGGCTTACGAGGCATTTGAAGCCTTTCGGAGGGCAACCAGGCCGGGCAGGTCGCCCTGCTCGATGAGCTCCAGCGACGCACCGCCGCCGGTGGAAACGTGGTCGACGCCTTCGTCGAGGCCGAACTTGGCCAGGGCGGCTGCGCTGTCGCCCCCGCCGACGATGGTGAAGCCGGGGGAGGACGCCACCGCCTTGGCCAGGGCGATGGTGCCCTCGGCGAAGCGGGGGTCCTCGAACAGGCCCATGGGCCCGTTCCAGAAGAGGGTGCCGGCCTGGGACGCGATCTCGCAGAACGCGGCCGTGGCCCTGGGTCCGATGTCGAGCCCCTTCCAACCGTCGGGGACGCCCGGCCCGACCACTTCGAGCTCGTCGTCGGGGCCGAGGGCGAGGACGTCCTCGGGCAGGACGAGCTTGTCGCCGCCCTGGGCCAGGAGGTCCTTGCAGGCGTCGACCCAGTCCGCCTGCTTGAGGGAGTCGCCGACGCCGTGGCCCTGGGCCATGGCGAAGGTGAACGACATGGCCCCGCCGACCACGAGGGTGTCGACCTTGTCGAGGAGGGCCTTGATGACGCCCAGCTTGTCGCTCACCTTGGCCCCGCCGAGGATGGCCACGAACGGCCGGGCCGGGTTGTCGAGCAGGCCGCCGAGGACCTCCACCTCCTTCGCCAGCAGGCGGCCGGCGGCGCTCGGAAGGCGGGCCGGGGGGCCGACGATCGAGGCGTGGGACCGGTGGGACGCCCCGAAGGCGTCGTTCACGTAGAGGTCGAAGCCGTCGACCAGGCGGTCGACGAAGGCGGGGTCGTTGGCCTCCTCGCCCGGGTCGAAGCGAAGGTTCTCCAACAGCTCGACGCCGGGCGCCAGCTCCGCCAGCCGCTCCCGCACCGGCGCCACCGAGTAGCGCTCGTCAACCTTCCCCTTGGGCCGCCCGAAGTGGGTGCACGCCACCACCGTGGCGCCCCGCTCCTGCAACCACCGAATAGTCGGCAGCGCGGCCCTGATCCGCAGATCGTCGTCGATCTTCCCGTCCGTAACAGGAACATTGAAATCAGCACGAAGCAACACCCGCTTCCCCGCAACATCGGGCAGATCTTCCAGCTGAGGAACATTCAAGGGTTTGCAGGGCTCACCTTGGTCGAGGGTTTCCAATGCCGGCGGCCACGACCGGCGCCGAAGGCGCCCTCCAATGGCTGCCGGCCAACAAGCCTTCAGTGGGAGGGAGGCCGGCTCCGCCGGCCGACCGACCTCCTTGCAACTCGCCCGAGGAAAGCGCAGCTTTCCGAGGGCGAAACCTCTAGTGGTTCGCCCGTCCCACGATGACGGCGAGGTCGGCCAGGCGGTTGGAATAGCCCCACTCGTTGTCGTACCAGCCGAAGACCTTGACCAGGCTGCCCATGGCCATGGTGGATCCGGGCTCGAAGGTGCACGACGCCGGCGAGCCGACGATGTCGGAGGAGACGATGGGGTCCTCCGAGTAGATGATGACCTTCGACAGCGGCCCGGACTCCGACGCCGCCTTGAACGCGGCGTTGACCTCGTCGACCGTGACATCGCGGCCGAGCACGGCGGTGAAGTCGGTGATCGAGCCGTCCTGCACCGGCACCCGAAGGGCGGTGCCGTCGAGCTTGCCCTTCATGGCCTCCAGCACCAGAGAGGTGGCCCGGGCCGCACCCGTGGGGCTGGGGACGATGTTCTGGCCCGCGGCCCGCATGCGCCGCAGGTCGCCCGACTTGTTGACCACGTCGAGCAGGGCCTGGTCGTTGGTGTAGGCGTGCACCGTGGTCATGAGGCCCTTCTCCACGCCGAAGGCGTCGTCGAGGACCTTCACCATCGGCACGAAACAGTTCGTCGTGCACGAGGCGTTGGACACGATCTTGTGCTTGGCCGGGTCGAACGTGTCGTCGTTGACGCCGACCACGAACGTGGCGTCGACGTTGGTGGCCGGCGCCGAGATGATCACCCGGGGGGCGCCGGCGTCGATGTGGCCGCCGGCCTTGTTGCCGTCGGTGAAGAAGCCGGTGGACTCCACCACCACGTCGACCCCCGCCTCCGACCACGGGAGGGCCTTGGGGTCGGTCTCGCTGAAGACCTTGACCAGATCGCCACCGACCGTCATGCCTTCGTCGGTCACCTCGACGGACTCACCGAAGCGGCCGTGGGTCGAGTCGTACTTGAGCAGGTGGGCGTTCATCGTCGGCGAGGTGAGGTCGTTGATGGCCACGACTTCGATCTCGGTTCCACGAGCCCGGCAGGCCCGGAAGAAGATCCGTCCGATGCGACCGAAACCGTTGATCCCAACCCGTACTGGCCGATTCTCCGGCATGCGAAGTGCCTCCTATGTGTGCCGTTGTCCCCCTATCCGACCAGATCAGAGAGTGCTGCCGCCAATAGATGGGGATCGTGAGCCGCCGCGTCCTCCCGCGCCACCGGCCGCTCCACCACCCGCGCGCTCACTCCACCGAGGGGGAGAGCCCCGGGATGGCAGAGCACCACGTCGACCTCGAGGCCGTGGGCCCGGAGGGCGTCGACGTGGGCGGCGACGTCGTAGCCCTCGGTTTCGGGCCTCTGGACCCGCAGGTTGCAGACGTAGACCTTGGTGGCGCCGGTGGCGGCGAGGGCGTCGCGGATGGCAGGGACGGCCACCACCGCCAGGACGCTGGTGAACAGCGAGCCGGGCCCGATCACCACCTGGTCGGCGCCGGCCAGGGCGTCGAGCGCAGCCTGGCTGGCCTGCGCATCGCCGGGCACGAGCGACACGCCCGCGATGCGGCCGCTGTTGCCCACCGCCACCTGGCCCTCCACGTCGGCCGCGCCGTCGCCGTCGGGCGACCGCACCACCGCCTTGAGCACGACCGGCTCCGTCGTGGCCGGGATGACGCGGCCGACGGCACCCAGCAGCCGTCCGGCCTGGGCCAGCGCCGCCTCGAAGTCGCCGCCCGTGGCGGCCAGGCCGGCGATCATCAGGTTGCCGAGGGCGTGGCCCTCCAGCTCACCGGTGGTGAAGCGGTACTTGAACGCGTCCACCCACGGCGAATCGGGGTCGGCGAGGGCGACCAGGCACCTGCGCAGGTCCCCCGGAGGGGGGATGCCGTAGGAGGACCGCAGCCGGCCACTCGAGCCGCCGTCGTCGGCGACCGACACGATCGCCGACACCTCGCCGGCGTAGCGGCGGATGGCCTGCAGGCTCGCCGCCAGACCGTGGCCACCCCCCAGGGCGACGACGCGCGTCACGGGCGCGGGCTTACTTCGTGATGTCGCGATGGGAGACCATGGGTCGGAAGTTCCGCTGGTGGAGCAGCTTGGCCAGTTCTTCGGCGATGTACACCGACCGGTGCCTCCCGCCCGTGCACCCGACCGCGATCGACAGGTACGACTTGCCCTCCTTGACGTAGGCCGGCAGCAGCAGGGCCAGCAGGTCGTCGAGCCGGGCCAGGAACTCGGGCGTCTCGGGCTGGCCGGCCACGTAGTCGCGCACCGGACCGTCGAGGCCGGTGAGGGGTCGGAGCGCCTCGACCCAGTGCGGGTTGGGCAGGAAGCGGCAGTCGAAGACGAGGTCGACGTCGAGCGGCAGGCCGTGCTTGTAGCCGAAGGAGATGATGCGCGTCTGCATCGGGCCCTCGGCGTCGTTGCCGAAGAGCTCGAGCAGGCGGTCGCGCAGCTGGTGGACGTTGAGGTCGCTGGTGTCGACCACCACGTCGGCCTGCGCCTTGACGGGGTCGAGGAGGGCCCGCTCCCGCTCGATGCCGTCGGTGACCCGGTCGGACTCGGCCAGTGGGTGGCGGCGGCGGGTGTTCTCGAAGCGCCGGACGAGGACCTCGTCACTGGCCTCCAGGAACAGGACCCGGACCCGGGAGGCGGTGGCCCGGAGCTGCTCGAGGGCGGGCGAGACCTCGTCGAGGTAGTGGCCGGTGCCGACCACCAGGGCCACCCGCTCGGTGATCGAACCTGGGGCCTGCACCAGCTCGGCCACCTTGCTGATCAGGGCCGGCGGGAGGTTGTCGATCACGAACCACCCGAGGTCTTCGAACGTGTCGGCCGCCTGCGACCGCCCCGCCCCCGACACCCCGGTGATGATGAGGAACTCGCTCATGGCGCGCTCAGCCGAGCTTCGCGATGGCGAAGACGAGCGCCGCGATACCCATCATCGACCCGATGTAGCGCACGATCCAAGGATACCGGGGGCCTGGGACATCTCGGTAGAGTGGCCGTGTGAGCCTGGAAGAGCGGGTGCGCACGCTCGAACGTTGGCGGGAGACAGAGGAGCGCAAGGCTGCCGAGGGCGGTCTGGCGCCTGTTCTACGGCGTCAACGCTCTGACGGCGGTCGTCATCGTGGTCGTCGTGTTCCTCGTCGAGTCATTGATCTGAGACGAGCTTCTCGGCCCGGAGGAAGAGGAGCCTCGGGATGGTGGCGGCGTCGCGATATTCCTGGGCCCGGGCCAGGAAACCGGGAGGCGGGGGCGGCTCCTCCATGCGGCGGATCACCAGGCCGGCGTCGGCCAGGGCGTTGACGTAACGCGACAGGGGCCGGTGGACGAAGGGGAGGAAGACGTCCTTCTCCACCTCCTCGAGCGACGTCTCCTCCGTCAGGTAGGGGCCGATGCGCCAGTACTGCTCCTCCAGGATGTGGTCGTCGATCCATCCCGACCCGGGCGCCTGGAGGAGCGGGTGGTTGAGGAAGTACAGGAAGCGCCCGCCCGGCCGCAGCACCCGCCCGACCTCGTTGATGGCCCCCACCGCGTCGTCGATGTGCTCGAAGACCAGGCAGGCGACGACCGCGTCGAACGACGCCGGCGGGAAGGGCAGGGCCCCGGCCACCCCGCGGGCGTAGGTCGGACCGCCCGCCCGCTGCCGGGCGACGTCGAGCTGGGCGCGGGAGAAGTCGACGCCGACCACCCGGGCCACGCCCTCGACGCCCGCCGCCACCCGGGCGACCTGGCCCTCCCCCGTCCCCACGTCGAGCACGTCGACCGCCCCCACCAGGTGGGCCGCGGCCATCGGGAGGATCTGCTCGGTGTACTCGGCGTCGGCCCCGTCGGTGAACGCGTCCTGCCACCACCGGGCGTGCTCCTCCCACAGGTTGGCGTCGGTCACCCGTCCTCCTCCGACCCCGACGAACTGGTGACACTTGGACCGGTCCTGGGCGGCTGAACCGTCACCAGTTGCCCGTGCACCTTCTCGTGGACGGCCCGGCCGACCGCGTCGGGCAGCCACTTCAGGGCCAGGAGGTCGTCGAGCGACGCCTCCTTCACCCCTTTGACGCCCCCCAGCTCCTTGACCAGGCGCTTCCGGCGGGTCTCGCCCAGGCCCTTGATCCCGTCGAGGACGCTGGTGGTCATGCGCTTGCCCCGCAGCTCGCGGTGGTAGGTGATGGCGAAGCGGTGGGCCTCGTCGCGCAGCCGCTGCAGCATGTAGAGGGCCTCGGACTGGCGGGGGATGCGGATGGGATCGGCCTGGCCGGGAACGAAGACCTCCTCGAAACGCTTGGCCAGGCCCGCGACCGCGATCTCCTCCTCAAGGCCGAGGGACTCCACCACCCGTTGGGCCACGTTCAGCTGGCCCCGGCCACCGTCGACCACCAGCAGGTTCGGCGGGTAGGCGAACTTCCGGGGCCTCGCGGATCCCCCGCCCCCGCTCAGCGACCGGTCGCGCTCCACGATCAGGGCGGTGAGGCGGCGGGTGAGCACCTCCTCCATGGCCGCGAAGTCGTCGTTGCCGGGCACCTCCTTGATGCGGAAGCGCCGGTAGTCGCTCTTCTTGGGCAGCCCGTCCTCCATCACCACCATCGAGCCCACGTAGTCGGACCCCTGGATGTGGCTCATGTCGAAGCACTCGATGCGCAGGGGGGCGTCGGGCAGGCCCAGGGCGTCCTGGAGGGCGGTGAGGGCCCGGGCCCGGGCGTTGTGGTCGGACGCCCGCCGCAGCCGGTGGCGGACGAACTCCTCCTTCGCGTTCTGGGTGACAGTCGCCTGCAGGGCCCGCTTGTCGCCCCGCTGGGGCACCCGGATCGACACGTTCGAGCCCCGGACCTCGCACAGGAACTCCCGGTAGACGTCGGCGTCGGCCGGCTCGTCGGGCACGAGCACCTGATGGGGGATGCTGGCGGCGTCGGCCTCGGCGTACAGGCCCTCGAGGATCCGGCCCACCAGCTCGCCGGGCGACACGTCCTCCACCAGGTCGAGGATGAAGCCCTTGCGGCCGACCACCCGGCCCCGCCGCACGAAGAAGACCTGGACCGCCACCTCCAACTCGTCTCCCGACACCCCGATGACGTCGAGGTCCTCCGGCTTCTCGGTGACGATCGTCTGCTTCTCGATGGCCTTGCGGACGCTCGCCAGCCGGTCGCGCAGGCGGGCCGCCCGCTCGTACTCCTGGACGTCGGCCGCCTCCAACATCTGCTGCTCGAGCAGGTGGACGATCGACTGGGTGTCGCCGTCGAGGAACTCGATGAGCTGGCGGATGAGCCGGTCGTAGGCGGCCTCGTCTATCTCGCCGACGCACGGGCCCCGGCACTTCTCGATGTGGAAGAGGAGGCACGGGCGACCGAGGCGCTCGTGGTGGGCGAACTTGTTGTCGCTGCACGTGCGGATGGGGAACGTGCGCAGCAGCAGGTCGAGCGTCTCCCGGATGGCGTAGGCGTGGGCGAAGGGGCCGAAATACCGGGTGTCCTTGCGCTTCTTGCCCCGCATCACCATGGCGCGGGGCCACCGGTCACCCTCGGTGATGGCGAGGAAGGGGTAGCTCTTGTCGTCGCGCAGGCGGATGTTGAACCGCGGGCGGTGCTGCTTGATCAGGCTGTACTCGAGCATGAGCGCCTCGACGTCGTTGCGGACCTGGATCCACTCCACCGACTCGGCCGCCGCCACCATCTGGGCCGTCCGCGCCGGCAGGGACGAGGGGCTCACGAAGTAGTTCGACAGGCGCGACCGCAGGCTGTGGGCCTTGCCCACGTAGATGACCCGCCCGTCCTTGTCCTTGAACTGGTAGGACCCGGGCGTCTCGGGAATGGTGCCGGCCGGCGGACGCTGCAACATGCGCTGTCCATGGTAGCGATACTGAAAGAGGTATCTTAGTGCCATGACGGCTGCGTCACGGGTCAACCAGGCCAGGCGGGCGGCCGGCCTTTCGCAGCGCGAGCTCTCCCGGCGGACGGGCGTCCCCCAGTCGGCGATCGCCCGCATCGAACGGGGCCAGCAGATCCCCCGGGCCGACACCCTCGACCGGCTGTTGGAGGCGTGCGGATTCGAACTGCGCCTCGCTCCGACGAGGGGCGGCGGGGTCGACCAGGGCCAGATCCGGGAGTGGCTCGACATGTCCCCGGAGGAACGGCTGCGGCGCGCCACCGGCTACGGCCGCATGATCGATCGCCTGCGATCCGCCACACGAGTCGAACCCGTCGGACCGTGAAGCCGCTCTTCGATCCGACGCTGGCCTTGCGGGCACTGAACGAGCACGAGGTCGAGTACGTGGTCATCGGCGGCCTGGCGGGCGAGCTGATGGGGGCGCCCCTCGCCACCAACGACATCGACATCTGTTACCGGCGCACGGCCGAAAACATGGATCGGCTGGCCAAGGCTCTCGGCCAGCTCAACGCCAAGCTCAGAGTCGCAGGGGTCGACGAGGACCTGCCGTTCATCCTCGACGGGCGTACCCTCGCCGCCGGCGACTCGTTCACCTTCCTGACCGACGCCGGGGACCTCGACGTGCTCGGGACGCCGTCGGGCACCGGCGGCTTCCGTGATCTCGACGCCGGGGCCACAGCCTTCGACCTCGGTGACGGCCTGGTCGTCCGGGTCGTGGCCCTCGACGACCTCATCCGGATGAAGGAGGCGGCCGGCCGCCCCAAGGATGCGGCCCATCTGCACGTCCTCACCGAGCTGAAGCGCACCATCGAAAACACGGAGCAGACTTCTCGGGAATGATCGGGCCGGCGTAAGGTTGCAGTCAGTGCCGGCCTGGTCTCCGGCAACATATCCGGCTCCGAGGCCGACAACCCCGTGTGAGGCGACCAGGCTGTCTCCACCGGTCACTATCGGAGCCCTCCATCGGAGGTCACCCATAATGCTCCGGATACAGGCGGCGCTGCCTGACCGCTACACGGCGGCCAGCCAGGAACAGCTCGCCGAGTGGATCGGCGACGCCAAGGCCGCGCTCGGCGATCGGCTCCTCATCCTCGGCCACCACTACCAGCGCGACGAGGTCATGCGGTGGGCCGACGCCCGCGGCGACTCCTACGGCCTGTCCCGGCTGGCGGCCGACTCGCCGGCCGAGTTCATCGTCTTCTGTGGCGTCCACTTCATGGCCGAGTCGGCCGACATCCTCACCGGCGACCACCAGGCCGTCATCCTCCCCGACCTCAACGCCGGGTGCTCCATGGCCGACATGGCCGACATCGACTCGGTGGAGGTCGCCTGGGAGGAGCTGGCCGCGGTCACCGACATCGAGCGCGTCCTGCCCATCACCTACATGAACTCCTCGGCCGCCCTGAAGGCGTTCGTCGGGCGCAAGGGCGGCGCGGTGTGCACGTCGTCGAACGCCCGGGCGGTGGTGTCCTGGGCGCTGGAGCGGGCCGACAAGCTGCTCTTCTTCCCCGATCAGCACCTCGGTCGCAACACCGCCCACCAGCTCGGATTCGGTCCGGCCGACATGCGGGTGTGGAACCCCCGGCGCGACCTGGGCGGGCTGGAGGAGGCCGACGTCAAGGAGGCCACGTTCCTGCTGTGGAAGGGGCACTGCTCGGTGCACCAGCGCTTCACCGTCGCCCACGTGGCCGACTTCCGGGCCGCCCATCCCGACGGAATCGTCATCGTGCACCCCGAGTGCTCGGCCGAGGTGGTCGACGTCGCCGACCAGGTCGGGTCGACGGACTACATCATCCGGGCGGTCGACGCCGCCCCAGGCGGCTCGGTGATCGCGGTGGGCACCGAGATCCATCTCGTGCAGCGGCTGGCGGCCGAGCACCCCGACCTCACCGTGGTCTCGCTCGACCCCCTCATCTGCCCGTGCTCCACCATGTTCCGGGTCGACGCCGCCCACCTCGCCTGGGTCCTCGAGAACCTGGTCGGGGTCGATGGCGTCGATGGCGTCGATGGCGGCGGGGGAAGGGTGGTCAACCAGATCACGGTCGACCCCGACATCGCCGACAACGCACGAGTGGCCCTGGAACGGATGCTTGCCATCGTCTGACGCGGCCCCGCGGCCGCCGCGCCGGCCGCGGGTCGCGATCGTCAGCCTCGACCGCGCCATGGGGATGGGTGAGAAACGGCGGGTGGCGTCGTGGATCGGCATCTTCGAGGCCTCGGGGGCCGAGGTCTCGACCATCTCGCTCCTCCGCGACCACCGCACCCGGCGCCCGTCGGGCCTGATAGCGGTGGTGACGGGGGCCGCCGTGCCCGAGACGCTGGCCTGGTCGAAAGGATCGGTGGACCGCGCCCTCGCCCGCCTGGAGGCCGACGTGGTCGTGTGCGTCTCGGCCCGGGCGTTCCATCCCGCCCTGGTCGACGGACGGCGGACGGTCGTGTTGGACTTCGTCGACCGGCTCTCGGTGAGCTATCGCGACCGCGCCGGCATCAGCGGGCGCTGGAGCCGGCGGGTGCTGTTCCGCGGCCTGTCCTTGGCCAACGGCCGGTTCGAGCGCCGACCGCGGCCCGACGGGGTGAGGATCGTGGCCGCCGGCTGGGAGGACGCCCGGCACCTGGGGGGCGACTGGGTGCCCATCGTGGTGGAACCGCCGGCGCCCGCCCACCCCCGGGAGCCCGATCGCGACGTCCTGTTCTTCGGCAACCTGGCCTACCCGCCCAACGTGGCCGCGGTGGAGCGACTGGGCCGGCTGTGGCCCTCAATTCTGCAGCAGCGGCCGGGCACGACGGCCCGCGTGGCCGGGGCCAACGCCACCCCCGGCATCCGCACGCTGGCGGCCCGGCTCGGTTGGGAGGTCGTGTCCGACTTCCCGGACGTGGGCGACCTGTGCGCCGGCGCCCGCCTGGCGGTGGTGCCCCTCGACCACACCGCCGGCATCCAGATCAAGGTCCTGGAGGCGGCCGCCCTCGGCCTGGCCCAGGTGGTGACGCCGGCCTCCATCCGGGGGATGCGGCCCGGCTTCCCCGTCACCGTCGCCGCCTCCGACGCCGAGATCGCCATGTCCGTGGTCGAGCTCCTCGACGACCCGGAGCGGCGGGAGCGGGAGGGCGCGGCCGCCCGCCGGCACATGGCCCTCCACTACACCGCGGCGGCGTGGGCGGGGTGGCCCGCGGGCCTGTCACGCCCCTCCGGATCAGGGCCCGCGGGGTGACCGGCGGCCCGCCGCCGTGAGATGGAGGCGGGACCACTTCCGCAGGGCGACCGGCAGGAAGCGGCGGGTGACGGTTGCCGAGCACCGGGCGGCCAGGACGGAGCGCTCGCGGGCCGGGAGGTCGGCGTAGACGTGCGAGCGCCACCCGATGTCGCGCGCGGTGAAGGCCGCCAGGGCCAGCTGCGGGGCGCCGGCCTGGAAACGGCCCAGGCCGGCCGACTCGGCCACGTTGCGCAGGCTGCGGGTGGCGCCCCCGACGGACCGGTGGATGGCAACCGTCGGAAGGGTCAGGACCTGGCCCAGGTACGCCAGCCGGGCCACGAGGAACCAATCGCCGCCCATCTCGTCGGTCAGGGGCAGGGCCCGCCGCATCGCGTCCGTCCGGACCAGGCCGTAGAACACCCCGTTCTCCTCGACCAGGGCGAAGTAGCCGGCCACCCGGTCCGCAGGTCGGGGCGCGTCGAGGTTCATGATGACCCCGTGCCGGACCACTTCCTCCCCGCGGTGGTACACCTGCGCGCCCGCGGCCAGCACGACCCCCTGGTCCGCCTCCAGGACGGCCAGGCACCCGGCCACGTAGCCCTCGTCGAGCCAGTCGTCGTCGCCCAGCCACATGAAGTACGGGCTGCGGGCCTCGGCGAACGCCCGGTTGAAGTTGCCGACCGCCCCCACGTTGCGCTCCTGGCGCACGTACCGGATGCTCGGGTGGCGGGCGACCAGCTCGGCGCACACCCGGGCCGTCCCGTCGGTCGACGCGTTGTCGCAGATCACGATCGCGATCGCTGTGTGGGTCTGGGCCAGCACCGACTCCACGGCGCGCGCCAGGCGCTGCTCCCCGTTGTAGGTGGGGATGCCCACCGTGACCAACGACGCGGCCTCCGGCATGACGCCGAGACTCTACCCAGGCCCGGCCGGCAGGCCGGGCGGGTGGCCGGGCCGGTTGCCGGGCGTGTTGCCGGACTGGGGCGTCGATGAGCGAACAGTCCCTCGGGGCACGGTGGCGGGCGGTGACCGGGCCCCTTCTCGTGCTGCGGGTGTTCGGGCAGGCGGCCGAGTTCGTGGGCTGGGTGGTGCTGGCCCGCCGGCTGGGGCCGTCCTCCATCGGGCGGCTGGCGGTGGCGTTCCTGGTGTGCCGCTACGCCGGGCTGCTGGCCGATTGGGGCGCGACCCTGCGGGGCGTCATCGACATCGCGTCCGAGCGGGATTCGGCGATCCGGGGCCTGGTCCGGCGCCGCACCGGGGTCACGCTCGTGCTCGTGGTCGCCTACCTCGTGGGCTCGATCGTGGCCGGGCAGGCCCGCCTGGCCCCGCTGGCGGCCGTCATCGCCTGCCTCGGGCTCTCCCGGGACTGGCTCTCGCTCGGACGCGAGCGGGGGCTCCGGTCGGGGCTCCCACTGGCCGTCCAGGGACTCACGTTCCTCGGTGCGGCCCTCGTCCTGCCCGTCGTCGATCACCCGGCCGTGCCGATCGCCCTCGGCTACGGGGCCGCCGGGATCCTGTCCATCGCCCTCAACCGCCTGCCCGCCGGCGCCCGGTCACGGATGGTCGGTCTCGACGCCTGGCTGCTGCTGGCCATCCTCGCCACCCAGGTCCTGTCCACGCTCGACACCATCCTGCTGGCGGCCCTCCGGTCGAGCCGGGAGGCCGGCATCTACGCCTCCGTCTACCGCCTGCCCAACGGATGGGTCACCCTGCTGATCATCGTGATGTACGGGCTGCTGCCGGTCGTCACCCGGGCCCTTCGCGACGATCCGGCGTCGCTCCGTGACCTCCGGCGGTCGCTCCTGCGATGGAGCATCCCCGCCGGCGTCGGCCTGCTCGCCGTGGCGCCGGTCGCCTACGTCCTGGTGCCGCGCCTGTTCGGCGCGTCCTACGGGGAGGGGCGGACGGCGGTCGTGCTGCTGCTCGCCGGCACGGCCGTGCAGACGGCTGCGGCACCGCTGCATTCGCTGTACATGGCCCTCGGGTCGGACAAGGGCTACGCCGCGTTCATCGCGACCGCGGCCGCCTGCAACATCGCCGCCAACCTCGTCCTGATCCCCCGGTTCGGCATGAACGGGGCGGCGGAGGCGACCATGCTGGCCAACACCGTCCTCGCCGTCCTGCTGTGGCGGGCCGTCTCCCGCCTCCTCCTCGACCCGCCTCGCCCTGACCGGCCGGCGGTCACGCGCCCCTGACGGGCCTCAGCGGCCGCCCCGCCCGACGACGGTGCGGACCGTGCGGCCGACGATGCGGGCGTCGAGGGAGAATCCCTGGTGGCGCAGGTAGTAGAACTCGTACTGCAGCTTCTCCAGGGCGTCACCCTCGCTGGCCCCGTAGGGGTACTTCACCTGGGCCCATCCGGTGAGGCCGGGTCGCACCAGGTGGCGCAGGCGGTAGAACGGGATCTTGCCCTCCAGCTCCTCGACGTAGCGGGGCTGCTCGGGCCGGGGGCCGACGAAGGACAGGTCGCCCCGGAGGATGTTGAGCACCTGGGGCAGCTCGTCGAGGTGGGTCCGCCGCAGCCAGGCGCCGAACGGGGTGATCCGGGGGTCGTCGTCGGCGGTCCACGCGGACCCCCCGTGGCCCTGGGTCCGACCGTCCGGGGTCATCGTGCGGAACTTGAGGATGGAGAACTCGACACCGCCCTTGCCCACCCGCGCCTGGCGGTAGAACAGCGGGCCCCGGTTGCCGAACCGGTTGCCCAGCCACACGACGGGCACGGCAACGGCCAGCACCGACATCCCGGCCAGGGCGGCGGCGCTGTCGATCATCCGCTTCACCCGCCCGTAGCGGGCCCGGTGGAGCTCGCCGATGTCGAAGAGCAGGGAGACCCGCTCCAGCTCGGACAGGGGCAGCTTGCCCAGCCAGTGGTCGTAGAACAGCGACAGCGTGCGGATGCGGACGCCCGACTCGTGCAGGCCGGCGGCCTGGGCCACGATCGACTCGTCGGCCAGCGCGAACCGGTCGAGGACGACCGCGGTGGCGCCCGTCTCCCGCACCGCGTCGACCAGGGGCTGGCGGGTCCCGTCGGCGACGGCCTCCTCCGGCTTCAGCACCCGGGCCAGCACCGCCGGCCGTTCGGGCTGGTCGTCGAGCTCCTGGCGGAGGTGGGTGCTCTCGCTCAGGCCGGCCACCGCGACCACCCGGTCGCGCTGGCCGTCACGGGCGCGGCCCTCCCGGGCCAGGGCGCAACAGAGCACCGCGAACGGCACCAGCAGGGCCGGGGTGCCCAACACGACGAACCGGGGCAGGAGGGCGGAGCCGGCGAGGAGCTGCAGGACCGAGACGCCGAAGGCGGCGGCGCCGGTGGACGCGATCGCGGCCACGACGGCGGACCGCCGGCTGCGGGCCAGGTCGGGCAGGCCGATCCCATAGGCGGCCACGCCCAGCATGGCGATGTAGGTGAGGGCCCAGGCGAACCGGTACGAGTCGGTGAAGTCGTAGTCGTGGGCCACGGCGTGGGCCTTGCTCAGGCCGAGGACGCAGGCGATCGTGCCCAGCACCAGGAGAGGCCGGGCCAGGCGTCGCATGGGGTACTTATCGACCGGTCGGGCCCGTTCCTGAAGCCCGGTTTCCGCCGCCCGTGCCTTGCGGCTTACGGGCAGGGGTCGGCCTGGGGCGGCCGGTGGGCCAGAACCGCGGCCTGCTCGAAGGCGTAGTGGGTGCGGGTACGGCCGTCGTCGCAGGTCACGTGGCCGACGAGGACCTGGTCGGAGGGGCGGGCGGCGGCGAGGTCGCGGAGGAAGTCGTCCGGCACCAGGACCGCAGGACGGCTGGTGGCGAGGGACAGCCAGGAGGCGGGGTCGACGACCACCCCCGCGTACCAGGCGGTCTCCTGCGCCGGGCCGAGCCGGGCCTCGTCGGCCAGGCGACCGGCCGGCAGGCCGCGGTCGAGGAATCGCCGGGCGGTGGGGGGGTTCAGGAGCAGGCCGACGGTGGCGACCAGGGCGATCAAGGCCGTACCTGCGGCGAAGCCGACCTCCTTCCCCCGCCGAGGGGGCAGGGCCCGGGCCAGGCGGTCGAGGCCGACGCCCAGCCCGACGGCCAGGGGCCAGAGCAACCAGTAGTCCCAGTAGTCATGGGCCAGCGCGCCATTGCGGAACACCACGACGTAGGAGATGGTGACGATCGTCCCGATCGCAGCCAGGGCCCGGGTCCGGCGGTCGGCCACGGCGAGCACCAGGCCGGCGACGCCCAGGACCAGCAGCGGGAGCCCGAACATGTGGGAGACGTCCCGGTACTGGCGGGCGAGGAGGTCGCCGAACGACGACGACGCGGCCGCCGTCTGTCCCGTGCGCACCTGGAACTGGTCGAGCACCGGCTGCAGGCTCCAGCCGTACGCCCACAGCTGCCAGAGGGCGAGAACGACCACTCCGCAGACCACGCCGGACACGACGGTGAGGTTGAGCTGTTTCGGTCCCCGGCGGAGGATCACCCGCACCATCGCCCACACGCCCACCCCGGCCGCCACCAGGAGGGACTGCCAACCGGCGAGCACCGCCAACGCGGCCAGCGCGAACAGGCCGGAGGGGGGGCCGACGATCCCGTCCCGCGTGCGCTCCCACAGGAGGAGCAGCCCCAGGGCGAAGGGGAGCGAAGTCACCGGGGTGTCGAGCATGGTGCCGTAGACCAGGAACATGGGGCTGGCCGCGACCAGCACCACGGCCCCCCCGACGGCGGACGGGCGCAGGCCCCGCTCGCGGAGGAGCTGGGCCAGGAGGAAGAGGGCGACCACGCTGCCCAGCCAGGCGGGCGCCCGGGTGGCCACGTTCCAGTCGCGACCGACGAAGTCCGCCACCGCCGTCTGGACGTAGAGCAGCGGCGGGTGGTTGGCGTACACCCCCCGGTCCGCGCTCCACGCCCCCAGCCGGGACTCGATGGTGCCGTGGTCGCGGATGCTGCGGGCCCCGGAAGCCCACACGCCAGCGTTGCGACCGTCGTGGGAATCGCCGAACGGGCCCGAGATGGTCCCCCACGACGTTCCCAGGAAGATGGCCACCGCCAGGAGGACGAGGACGGTCTGGACCGATGGCCGGCGCCCACGGTTGCGGGGGGGCGGGCTCGGGGGCGCGGGGAACGCGCCTCCTCGAGCGCCAGCAGCGTCACCGGAGGAATATCGACTCCCGACGCCCGGTCCTTGAGAACCTTGACCCCAACCTGCCCGCCGACCGCGGTCCGCGGCCGGGGTCCGCGACCGCTGTCCGCGACCGGGTCAGCGGCGCAGGAGCACGGGGGCCAGGAACTGGCCGGTGTAGCTGTCGGAGGTCTTGGCCACCACCTCGGGGGCGCCCTCCACGATCACCATGCCGCCGCCGTCGCCGCCCTCCGGCCCCAGGTCGATGACCCAATCGGCGCTCTTGATCACGTCGAGGTTGTGCTCGATCACCAGGACGGTGTTGCCCTGGTCGACCAGGCGGGACAGAACGCCCAGCAGCCGGCGGATGTCCTCGAAGTGGAGGCCCGTCGTGGGCTCGTCGAGGATGTAGATGGTGTGGCCGGTGCCCCGCTTCGACAGCTCGCTGGCCAGCTTCACCCGTTGCGCCTCCCCGCCCGACAGCGTCGGCGCCGGCTGGCCGAGCCGCACGTACCCCAGTCCGACGTCGGCCAGGGTGCGCAGGTGGCGGGCGATGTTGGGCTGGTTGGTGAAGAACTCGGCCCCCTCCTCGATCGACATGTCGAGCACGTCGGCCACGTTCTTTCCCTTGAACATGATGTCGAGGGTGTCGCGGTTGTACCGGGCGCCCTTGCACACCTCGCACGGCACGTACACGTCAGGGAGGAAGTGCATCTCGATCTTGATGGTGCCGTCGCCGGCGCACGCCTCGCACCGCCCGCCCTTGACGTTGAACGAGAACCGCCCCGGCAGGTAGCCCCGCACGCGGGCCTCGGCCGTCTGGCTGAACAGCTTGCGCACGTGGTCCCACACGCCGGTGTAGGTGGCCGGGTTCGACCGGGGCGTCCGCCCGATGGGCGACTGGTCGATGTTGATCACCTTGTCGAGGTACTCGAACCCCTCGATCGTGCGGTGACGGCCGGGGACCACCTTGGACCGGTAGATGCGCTGCATCAGGGCCCGGTAGAGGATGTCGTTGACCAGGGTGGACTTGCCCGAACCGCTCACGCCGGTGACCGTCACGAAGCACCCGAGGGGGATCTCGACGTCGATGTTGCGCAGGTTGTGCTCGCGGGCGCCCCGCACCACGACCCATTCGTCGCCCGGCTCCCGCCGCATGGCGGGAACGGGGATCGTCCGCACGCCCGACAGGTACTGCCCGGTGATCGAGCGCTCGGTGGCCACCAGGTCGGCGAACGTGCCCGACACCACCACCTCGCCGCCGTGCTCGCCGGCGCCCGGCCCGATGTCGACCACGTGGTCGGCCACCCGGATGGTGTCCTCGTCGTGCTCGACCACAATCACCGTGTTACCGATGTCGCGCAGGCGGATGAGGGTGTCGATCAGCTTGCGGTTGTCGCGCTGGTGGAGGCCGATCGAGGGCTCGTCGAGCACGTACAGCACCCCCACCAGCCCGCTCCCGATCTGGCTGGCGAGCCGGATGCGCTGCGCCTCCCCCCCGGCCAGGGTGCCCGCCGACCGGTTGAGGGAGAGGTAGTCGAGGCCGACGTCGAGCAGGAAGCGCATGCGGGCGTTGACCTCTCGGACCACCCGCTCGGCGATCATCCGGTCGCGGGCCGAGAGCGAGTTCTCGAGCGACGACAGGTAGTCGGCCGCCTTGGTGATCGAGAGCTCGCACACCTGGTGGATGTTGAGCTCGCCGACGGTGACGCCCAGGGACTCGGGCTTGAGGCGGGCCCCGCCGCACGTGGCGCACGGCACCTCCCGCATGTAGCCCTCGATCTGCTCCCGCATGTAGTCGGACTCGGCCTCCGAGTGGCGCCGCTGGAGGTAGGGGACGGCGCCTTCGTACTGGGTGTTGTACGACCGGGTGCGCCCGTAGCGGTTGCGGTAGGAGACGTGCAGCTGCTTGGCCCCCGACCCGTAGAGCAGGACGGTCTGCTGCTCGGCGGTGAGCTTCTTCCACGGGGTGGTCACCCGGAAGCCGTAGGTGTCGGCCACCGCCGCCACCACCCGGTGGAAGTACTCCCCCTTGGCCCCGGCCCACGGGGCGATGGCGCCCTCGTCGAGGGTGAGGTCGGGGTTGGGCACCACCAGGTCGGGGTCGACCTCGTAGCGGGTGCCCAGGCCGTCGCACTTGGGACAGGCTCCGTAGGGGGAGTTGAACGAGAAGTTGCGGGGGGCCAGCTCGTCGAACGAGGTGCCGTCGTTGGGGCACGCCAGGTGCTGGCTGAAGGTGAGGATCTCGTTCTCGGCCTTCTCGCCGTCGGGGCGGTCGCGAGCCACGATCTCCACCTCGGCCACGCCCTCGGCCAGCCGCAGGGCCGTCTCCAACGAGTCGGTGAGGCGGCGCTCGATGCCCTCCCGCTGCACCAGCCGGTCGACGACGACCTCGATGGTGTGCATCTCGTAGCGGGCCAGGCGGCCCTCGGTTCCCGCGCCCGTGCCGGCGAGGGTGGACAGCTCCACCAGCTCGCCGTCGATCCGGGCCCGGGCGTAGCCCTGGCCGGCCAGGTCGGCCAGCAGCCCCTCGTACTCCCCCTTGCGGCCCCGCACGACCGGCGCCAGCACCTGGAAGCGGGTGCCCTCGGGCAGCTGCAGCACCCGGTCGACGATCTGCTGGGGCGTCTGGCGCTCGACCACCGCCCCGCACTTCGGGCAGTGGGGGACGCCGATGCGGGCGTAGAGCAGGCGCAGGTAGTCGTAGACCTCGGTGATGGTGCCGACGGTGGACCGGGGGTTGCGGGACGCCGACTTCTGGTCGATGGAGATGGCCGGCGACAGGCCCTCGATGAAGTCGACGTCGGGCTTGTCCATCTGGCCCAGGAACTGGCGGGCGTAGGCCGACAGGGACTCGACGTAGCGGCGCTGGCCCTCGGCGTAGATGGTGTCGAAGGCGAGCGACGACTTGCCCGACCCCGACAGCCCGGTGAACACGACCAGCTTGTCGCGGGGCAGGTCGAGGGACACGTTCTTGAGGTTGTGCTCCCTGGCACCCCGAATCACAAGCCTGTCAGACACCCGTTCGAGGGTACCGCCTGCGGTCGCCCTCGGGGGCGGATGCTACGAACCCGTGTTCGCCCCCGGCGAAGGGGTCAGCGCCGCAACAGCGAACAGCCCGAGACCGACCTCCCGCAGCGCCGGCTCGTCGACGGCCCGTCCCGTCCACCCCGGCCAGCCGGTGACGGCGTTGGCCTCGTCCGTCACCACCGCCATCTCCCCGATTCCCTTGTCCTCGAGCCGGTCGAGGAGGCCCGGGAGCCCGGCGGTGTCGGTCAGCATCCACGCCTGCCGCTCGTGGGTGCGCCACGCCACCCTCGGCAGACCGGGGACCGTCGTCACCATCACCGGTGCCGGGTGGCGGCCGATGGCGGCGACGATGCCGTCGTGGCCGGCCCGGCCGTCGGCGATGGTGAGGATCCCGAGGAGGGCGGTGGCGACGCCCACCACGCTCAGGCATCCCGCGGCCCACCGTCGGTCGGGCGACGGGAGCCGGCCCAGGCGCTGGCGCAGGCCGATGGCGGCCAGCACGCCGAGGGGGACGCCGACGGGTGACAGGAACCGGCCGCCCCACTCCAGGCCGCCGCCCTCGGGGTACTGGGTGAGGAGGATGGCCCCCGTGAAGCCGGCCACCACGGCCAGGACGAGCCCGACCTGCGGTACCCGGTCGGACCGGGACAGGAGCAGCACCCCGAGGAGCGCCAGCGGCCAGGCCGCCAGCAGCCCGGTGACCGTCTCGTGGGGGAACAGGATCACCCGGGCCGCGACCAGGGCGACCACCGACACCGCCACGACCGTCAGGTCGCGACGGGAGTCAGGACCCCACCGCTTCAGGGCGATGGAACCCAGGCCCACGACCAGGCCCAGGGTCAGCAGCACCGGCAGCATCGACGTCGCGTCCTCGTAGTGGCTGTTGAACAGCTCGTGCCAGGCGCCGGTGATCCGTCCCTCGAGATAGGGACCCGAGTTGGCCCGGAGCTGCAGGTTGCCGGAGGCACCGCCCACGATGGCGGCGGTCCACCACCTCTCGACCAGCACCGCCAGGCCCGTGGGTCCGACCAGGGCGAGGAGCAGGGCCCCGGCGCGGGGGATGCCATCGCGCCGTACGCGGCACGCAGCCACGGCCACGGCGACGACCAGGGCCAGCAACACCCCTTCCGAACGGAGCAGGGCACCCGCGGCCAGGGCGAGGGCCAGGCCGCCGGCGACGGCCAGCGGGCGGGGACCCCGCCGAACCACTCGGACCGCGAGCGCGACGGCCGCGCCGGCCAACGCCGCGCTGAGGGAATGGGCCCAGAGGAGATAGCCGTTGGCCACCACCGGGCCGGCGGCCACCAGCCAGAAGGCCAGGCGGCGCGAACCGGGGTCGAGCTCGGCCGCCAGCAGCCAGGCGGCGGCGGCCGCCAGGAGGGCGCCCAGGAGCGGGACGAGGTGGAATCCGAGCACCGGTCCCGCCAGCCGGCGCCCGGCCGCCAGCAGGACGGGATAGGCGGGGTGGGAGACGTAGGCGAAGAACGAGTCGCCCGCGCGGGCGCTGAAGGGCAGGGGGAAGTTGGCCCGCTCGGGATCGAGGGGAGCGGCCCGGTAGTCGTAGACCCAGTCGCCGTCGTCCAGCGACTGGGCCTGGAGGGCATAGGCGCCCTCGTCGGAGGTGAACGCGCTCCCCGTCGCCATCAGCGGCAGGAGGGCGAGGAGGACGAGCGCGAGGGCCGCCGCGTGCCAGCGGAAGGGCAGGTTCCAGATCCTGCGGAGGAGGGGGGCCGGAGCGGGTCCGTCGTGGGAAGCCGCATCCGCCGTTGCGCCCGCCGCCGTTGCGTCCGCCGCCGCCGCGTCCGCCGCCGTCGGCGCGGCCGGGGTGGTCACCCGCCGACCGAGACCCGGAGGATGCTCCAGCCCCTGCGGGCGAGGTCGTCGTCGGTCTCCTCGACCGTGACGCCCGGCCCGAGGAGCGGCACCTCCGCCTTGCGGTCGGTGGTGACGAGGACGAACTCGGACACCCCGGCCGACCGGAGGCGCCCGACCGTTTCGGCCAGGCGGGGTCGGGCGTCGAGCAGCCAGCGCTGGTCGTCGAAGGTGGCCCACGCCAGGCGGGGGACAGCGCCATGGGTCGTCACGAGGACGGGGCGGTCACCGCCGGCGGTGACCTGCCGGCCGGCCCGGTCGATCGACGTCATGAGCTCGTCGGTGAACTGGCGGGTGGAGCGGATGCTCTGGATCCCCATGGCGGTGACGGCCACGGTGCAGACGGCGAGCGATCCCGCGACCCACCGGCGGGTGGGGGCGTGGGTGAGACGGCGACCCTGGTCGCGGAGGGCGAGCACGATCACGGGGGCGATGACCGGCAGTCCGAGGGCGAAGTAGCGACCTCCCCACTCGCCCGAACCGCCGGTGGCGTACTGGGTGGCGGCCACGGCCACGGCGAACAGCACGAACGTGCCGGTGGCGATGGCCGACGTGGGCGAGGCGAACGTGCGGCGCCGTAGGGCCAGGAACCCGGCCAGGGCGGCGGGGCAGGCGATGAGCAGCCCGGGAACCAGGTTGCGGGGCGACGCGGCGAGGGCGAAGACAGCCGAGACGGCGGCGACCGAGGAGAACAGGGCGATAGGCCGGCGGTCGCCGGGGTGGCGGTGCACCACGTAGGCCACCGCCGCGATGCACACGGCCATGACGACCAGGGCCAGCTCGCCCGGTCCCATGGCGTCGTAGGTGGGCCGCAGCCAGGTGAGGACGAAGGCGTGGACTTTGTCCGAGAGGTACCCGTCGCCGGCACCGGGGCCACCTCCGGTGCTGACCGGGGTTCCACCCAGGATGGATTGCACCCACCACCGCTCGACCACCATGGCCCCGACCCCGCCCGAACCGGCGGCCACCGCGGCGGCGAGGGCCGCCCGGCGGCCCAGGTGGACCGGACGGATGGCGACGATCGCGGTCACGACGGCCAGGGCCACGGCGAACAGGACGGCCTCGGTGCGGAGCAGGACGGCCGCGGCCACGATGGGCGCCACCGCGAGGGCGACGAGAGGCCGCCGGCGTTCGATGGCGACGACCGCGACGAGGACGGCCGCCCCCGCCAGCGCCGCCCCGAGCGTGTGGGCGATCACCAGGTAACCGTCGAAGAGCAGGGGGCTACCCAGTCCCACCAGCCAGAACGCGGACCGGGCCAGGCCGGTGTCGATGCGGGCGGCCAGGGCGGCGGCGACGCACGCGGCGACGACCGTGCCCAGGAGCGACAGCAGGATCATGGCCGTCACCCCCCCGAGACGGTCGGCGGCGGCCATCACGAAGGCGTAGACGGGATGCTTGGCGAAGGTGCCCACCCCGTTCGGGCCCCGTGACGACAGTTCGATCGGGTAGCTGTCGCCGGTGGGGTCGATCTCGGGAAGGGGGTGTTCGACGATCCATCCGTCGCCCCGGGAGAGGGACCGGGCCTGGATGATCGCCGCCCCCTCGTCCGCCGAGAAGGAGGCCGCCGTCCCGATGAACGGCAGCAGGGCGACCAGCACGAGCGACAGGGCGGCCACGTGGGCCCAGAAGGGAGCGGCCCACAGCCGGGCCCCCGGGCCGGGGCCGGGGCGAGGCGGCGGCGGATCGGACTCGGGCGGGCTCGGCGGCGTCGGGCCGGCGTCGACAAGGGTCACCCGGTAGGTATCGGCCGCCGGAGGCCCCTCCCTGAGCCCGGCGTCCCCCGGCCCTTCGTCCGACCCGGCCGGCATCGGCCTACGCGGACGCCGGCTTGAGGCCCTGCTCCATCTCCTTCAGCTCCCGCTTGAGGTCGTGGACCTCGTCGCGCAGCCGGGCCGCGTACTCGAAGCGGAGGTCGGCGGCGGCCGCCTTCATCTCCTCCTCCAGGGTCAGGATGAGGCGAGCCAGCTCGTCGCGGGGTAGCTCCGCGAAATCGGACCGGATGCGGTCCCGCTTGCGGGAGCGACGGTCCTTGCCGGGGGCGGGCGACTTGCCGTCGCCCTCCGGCCGCAGGCTGGCCAGGATGTCGGTGACGGCCTTGCGGATGGTCTGGGGGTCGATGCCGTGCTCGGCGTTGTACGCCCGCTGCACGCCCCGCCGCCGGTTGGTCTCGGAGATCGCCCGTTGCATGGAGTCGGTGACCTTGTCGGCGTACATCACCACCTGGCCGTCGACGTTGCGGGCGGCCCGGCCGATCGTCTGGATGAGCGACGTCTCGCTGCGGAGGAAACCCTCCTTGTCGGCGTCGAGGATGCACACCAGGGACACCTCGGGCAGGTCGAGGCCCTCCCGCAGCAGGTTGATGCCGACGAGGACGTCGAACTCCCCCAGCCGCAGGTCGCGCAGGATCTCGATGCGCTGGACGGTGTCGACGTTGCTGTGCAGGTACCGCACCCGCACGCCCAGCTCGAGCAGGTAGTCGGTGAGGTCCTCCGCCATCTTCTTGGTGAGGGTGGTGACCAGGATCCGGTCGCCCCGCTCCACCCGGTCCCGGATCAGCTCCATGAGGTCGTCGATCTGGCCCTTGGTGGGCTTGACGATGATCTCGGGGTCGACCAGCCCCGTGGGCCGCACGAGCTGCTCGACCACCTGGGTCGACTGGGCCAGCTCGTAGGGCGAAGGCGTGGCCGACAGGAACACGCACTGGTTGACCTTGTCGTACCACTCGTCGAAGCGCAGGGGGCGGTTGTCGGCCGCCGAGGGGAGGCGGAACCCGTGGTCGACGAGGGTCTCCTTGCGGGACCGGTCGCCCTGGTACTGGCCGTGGAGCTGGGGGACGGTGACGTGCGACTCGTCGACCACCAGCAGGAAATCGTCGGGGAAGAAGTCGAGGAGGGTGTTGGGGGCCTCGCCCGGCTGGCGGCCGTCGATGTGGCGGGAGTAGTTCTCGATGCCGTTGCAGAAGCCGACCTCCTGCATCATCTCCAGGTCGTACTGGGTGCGCATGCGGAGGCGCTGGGCCTCGAGCAGCTTGCCCTCCGTCTCGAACCACTTGAGCCGGTGCTGGAGCTCGTCCTCGATCTGGACGATCGCCCGCCGCATCTTCTCCTGGCCGGCGACGTAGTGGGTGGCGGGGAAGATCTCGAGCTCCTTGAGGTCGCCCAGGTGCTCACCGGTGAGGGGGTCGACCCGGCTGATCCGCTCGACCTCGTCGCCGAAGAGCTGGATGCGCACGCCGATCTCGTCGTAGGCGGGAAAGACCTCGATGGTGTCGCCCCGCACCCGGAACTTGCCCCGGACGAAGTTGACGTCGTTGCGCTCGTACTGCATGTCGACCAGGCGGCCGAGGATGGCCCGCTGGGCGTGCTCCTCCCCCGGCTGGAGGCGCAGGACCTGGGTGGCGTACTCCTCCGGCGATCCGAGGCCGTAGATGCACGACACGCTGGCGACGACGATCACGTCCCTTCTCGCCAGGAGGCCGGAGGTCGCGCTGTGGCGCAGGCGGTCGATCTCGTCGTTGATCGACGAGTCCTTCTCGATGTAGGTGTCGCTCGAGGGGATGTACGCCTCGGGCTGGTAGTAGTCGTAGTAGGAGACGAAGTACTCGACCCGGTTGTCGGGGAAGAACTCCTTGAACTCGTTGGCCAGCTGGGCCGCCAGCGACTTGTTGGGCGCGATCACCAGGGTGGGCTTCTGCACCCTCTCGATCGTCCAGGCGATGGTGGCGCTCTTGCCACTGCCGGTGATCCCGAGCAGCGTCTGGAACCGGTCGCCCCGCTCGATGCCCCGCGCCAGGCCCTCGATCGCCTTGGGCTGGTCGCCCCCCGGCTCGAAGTCGCTCACAACCCTGAAAGGAGGCATCCCCATCCAGGTTACGACGAGGGTGCGACACCCACTTCCGAACCGGTGACGCTCACCGGGGCCTGACGCGGTTGAGTGACACCGGTACGGGTTTCTGTGGCGCCGGTGGGCCCCTGTCCGCCAGACTGTCGTATGCATCGAAAGATCGCAGATTTGGCTGAAAAGCAACATGGCGCCTTCACCAGAAGCCAGGCGCTCGCCTGCGGCTTCTCGGACGATGCCATCTGGCACCTGGTCCGCACCGGTCGGTGGATCGCCGTGGCCGAAGGTGTCTACCGCCTTCCCGGCGCACCGCGAACTTGGGAGCAGCGGCTCGTAGCCCTCACCTTCGCCGCCGGGCCTTCGGCAGCCGCCTCACACCGGTCAGCGGCCGCCCTGCTCGGGATCCCGGGCTTCGAGCGCAGCGGTCTCGTGGAGGTGACGACGCCCAGGCAGCGCAGACATCGAAGCGCCGAGACTCTCGTGCACCGTTGGCGCCCATTTCCTGACCACCACCTCACCGTGATCGACGGGATCGTGACCACCAGAGTCGCCCGCACACTCTGTGACCTTGCCGGCGTGCTCCACGCCGGCAGGACGGAGCGGGCGCTGGACAATTGCCTCGCCATGCGAATTGTCACCCCGGCCGTGCTCCACGACACGTTCAGCGAGCTGGCCAGCCGCGGCCGCAAGGGCACGGCCGTCATGCGAGGACTCCTCACTGACCGGATTGACAGCTACGTCGCGCCGGCCAGTGAGCTCGAAGCCCGGTTCCTGCACCTCCTACGGGATGCCGATCTGCCCGAGCCGGTGGGCCAACTCGACGTCGGCACCACCGAAGCCTGGGTCGGACGAGTCGACTTCGCCTACCCCTCGGTCAAGCTCCTTGTCGAGCTCGACTCCGCCCGCCATCACTCAGCGAAGGTCGACGTCGTGGCCGACGAGCGACGTGACGCACAACTCTGCGCGGCTGGTTGGCGGGTCGAGCGGTTCACATGGACAGAGTTGGTGGCCACGAGGGCGAACGTCGTCGCCCGGATGCGCGAGCTACTCGTCGATTCACCAGGCGTCCGGCCGCCAGGTGTCGGGTCACCGTCCGAACTGGTGACGGTCACCGGGGCCTGACGCGGCTGAACGTCACCGGTTCGCCAGGCGTCGGGTCACCGTCCGAACTGGTGACGGTCACCGGGGCCTGACGCGGCTGAACGTCACCGGTTCGAGTGTTCGTCGAGGAGCTCGTGCATCCATTCCCAGGTCTCGTCGGCCTGGGACTCGAGGTCCTCCATGGGGCCCTCGTTGTGGATGATGATGTCGGCGGCCGACATTCGCTGCTCGCGGGACGCCTGGGCGGCCATCCGGCGGCGGACGTCGGCCTCGTCCATCCCCCGGTGCTCGACCAGCCGTCGGAGGGCGACCTCCTCCGGGCAGTCCACCACGATCACGCCCGCCACCTCGTAGGCGCCGCCGGTCTCGACGAGCAGGGGTACGGCCAGCACCACGATCTCGGCGTCCCTCGCCCGCAGCTCGGCCAGGCGCCGGCCCACTTCGGCCCGCACGGCCGGGTGGACGATGGCGTTGAGGTCGGCCAGCGCGTCCGGATCGGAGAACACGACTCCCGCCAGCGCCCGGCGGTCGGCCGCCAGCTCGGAGCCGAATCGGGCCACCAGGGCCTCGTGGGCCGGGCCCCCGGGAGCGACGACGCGGCGGGCGACGGCGTCGGTGTCGACCACCAGCGCGCCCCGCTCGGCCAGGAGGGACGAGACGGTGGACTTGCCGGACCCGATCCCCCCCGTGAGTCCGACCACGAGCATCGCCGGGCGACCGTATCATCGGTCCCATACGCCTCGACGCCCGCCGCAACCGATCGGACGCACGGCTGTTCTCGACAGTTCCTGAGGACCGCCTCGACGCGGCGCGGGCCCAGGGCCGTCGAGGCACCAAGGCCCTCGCCGAGCGGGTGGGCGACTGGCCGCCGAACGCCCCCGGGAGCCTCAACGCCTGGCTCCTCCTCGTCACCACCAAGGAACCGCTCTTCCGCGACCCCCTCGTGCAGTGGCAGGACCGGCCGCTCGCCCTCGGCGCCGCCCACCAGGGCTTCTACTACCCCGACCCGATGGGCTTCTGGGCCGAGATCCGCACGTGGGCGGTCGAGCTGTTCCGGCTCCGCCAGCCCCGATGGGGTGGCACCGAGGCTCTGGCCCTCACCGCCCTCCTCCCGGCCGGCGGCCGGCCCGACCGGGTGGCCCGGGCGGTGGAGGCCCTCGACCCGCAGTTGGTGCTCTTCCTCGACGAGCCGTCGTGGGCCGCGTCCCGGGGGCGCTTCGACATCATCCAGCAGGTGCCCCACTACATCACCGACCCCCACCGGCCCAAGCAGGCCTACGAGGGCTTCTGGGGCCGCACCGGCGACGGGGTGGTCGTGGGAAAGTCGCCCCAGCACCCGGCCACCCACAACCTCTACCGGGCCGACGACATCCTGGGTTACCTGCGCTCGGCCCCCATCCACGGTCCGGCGCCGGACGGCAAGCCACCTACAGGCTGAGCTGCACCTACAGGCTGAGCTGCACCGACAGGCGGTCGGCCACGATCGGGCGGAGGAGCCGCACGATGACGTCCTGATGGGCGGGGTGCCCGGCGTAGGCGGCGTAGCCGTCGGCGTCGTCGAAGTCGGCCACCACCGCGAAGTCGGCGTTGGCCGAGATCCCGAGCCCGGCGTCGGGCCCGAACCGGAAGGACCGGATCTCGGGGATCAGCGCCGGCAGCGCGTCGAGCCCCGATGCGAGGGCCTCGATCGCCGCCACCGGCGTGTCCGGGTTCCAGCGGAAGACGGCAACGTGACGGATCACGCCGGCACGGTAACCCCGGCGGGAGCGAAGTCCCGCCGGGACACCAGGACGAACGCCCGCTACTTGACCAGCCGGGGACCGCTGCACGAGGGCGGCGGCTTGAAGATGTCGATGGCGCTGACGTCGGCTCCGGCCAGGTCGAGGCCGAGTGTCTTGAGAATCGGGCCCATCAGCGGCGACGCCAGGTTGTCGTAGGCGGTCAGGATGATCGGCATCAGGATGTCGAGCACCGGGTCGACGAGTCCGGTCAGCAGGCCGACCGGCGGCACCGGGGTGGCGGTGATGTTCGCCGGCGTGAGGTCGAGGCTGGCTGCGCCCACGTGCTGGGAGTACGGGCTCGGGCCCACGGGGGGCATGAACTGGGTGGGGTAGTTGAAGCGCATCGGCGGACCGGCAACCGTGCCGGCCAGCGTGCCGTTCAGGGCCAGGGTCCCACCGAGCGCCCCCAGGACGGTGGCCGTCCCGCCGACGCCCGCCCCGCTGGTCGTGGCGCTGACGCTGATACCCGGGGTGGCATCGCAGTCGATCTCCATGAGCGTGCCCTCGGCACTGCCGGCCGTGAAGTCGAGGTCGAGCACAACCGGCGCCAGAAGGGCGAGAGCGCCCGTCTGCAGCAGGTCGACGTGGAGGCGGAGCTTCACCTGGGAGGTCCTGGCCTTGGTGATCAGGACGGGACCCTTGGCCCGTTGGGCGGGCTCGATGACGCTCAGGCTGGTCGAGATGGTGCCCAGCGGACCGGTCAGGAAGGTGCCGGGGATGGTCACGTTGACGCCCGGGACGTTCACGAAGTTGGTCCCGTTCGCCACCTGGGCGGCACCGCTGACGATCTCGAAGGCATTCAGGGTGGCGTCGAGGGCCGAGTCGTTCCCCGGCTGGGAGAGGCTGATCAGCTCGCCCAGGGCGACGGTCTTGATGTTGGGGATCAGGCCGATCGGGATCTTGTTGAGCTCGAGCTGGGCCACGGTGTCGGGCGGGGACTTCTGGCCGAGCGCCAGGGCGGTGGCGGCGATCAGGTCGGCCGCCTTGATCTGGGTGTTCAGCAGCTGCTCGGTGGTACCCACGCCGTAGCCCGCGGCCAGCAGGTTCGTCTGCAGGGCGCGGAGGTTGACGTTCCCGGAAGCGAGGCCGTTGTAGCTGACTGCGCTCAGGTTGGTGTTCGACAGCCCGAGCATGGGGCCGAGGATCGCGTCGAGGGCGCCCTGCTGGACGTCGAGGGAGGCCAGGGTCGAGCCGACCGAGAACTCGGCCTCGGGCTCCGACCCGGCGACGGCGCGGGCCGTGACGGTGCGCTCGTCGTTGCCGACGAAGGGGAAGAAGGGCTTGCGGGGAGAGTCGATCGTGACCCGCACGTACCGGCCACCGGCGGAGGGGACGTAGTCGGTGCCGGCTGCGTTCGGCGTGACCAGCTCGGCGCGCACCTTGTTCTTGGCGTCGGGGATGAAGTTGTTGCGCTTGGCGCTCACGACCGCCGGGCAGTTCGACGTGGGGTCGGTGATGGGGGCTCCGCCGCCACAGAGGGTGGCGACACCGGCGAGGTCGCGGGACGAGTCCAGCGCGGCCATGTCGGCGATCTTCTGGTCGGTGCGCTTGTCGGCGGCGAGGAAGCCGATGTCGACGGCCAGAGCCGTGAAGATCATGGCCAGCACGAGGCCGAGGGCGGAGAGCACGAGCATGGCCCCCCGCTCGTCGCGGGGCTTGGCCAGGCGCCCGGCGATGCTGAACCGCCTGTCGGCGCTCACTTGTACTGCACCACGGCGGTCGACTCGAACTTGTCCGGGGTGAACAATCCGAGACCCGGGGCCGGCGGCACGATCGGGTAGTTCTTGTAGTCGTAGGTGATCGTCACCTTGATGCAGTTGGGCTGCGCCGCGATGCAGTTGTAGGCGCCGTCGTAGACGACCGTGTAAGGGCCGGGGGCTCCGAGGAGCTTGGTGATCCGGTTGGTGGCGGCGAGCTCGGCCGACACCTTGTCGGTCTGGCCCACGGCGGAGCGGGCGCCCTCGGCCGCGGCGTTGGTGATGCGCTGCTTCTGGGCGAGGATCATCCCGAACGAGATCAGGCCGTACAGGACGAACATGAAGATCCCGATGACAAGGGCGAACTCCACGAGGGCCGCCCCCGATTCGTCCCCGCGGCGGAACCGCAGACGGGAACGCGCGGTCGGCGCGGAAACACGGCTGTCACTCACGGTCGGCTCCTCATTCCCTCTGGCTGGGCCCTGACGGTCGGTACGGGAGAGGTATCGGTCGGAAACCGCTGCAGCTTGAGGGGGCGTTACGGAAATCCGGCTACAGATCGGCGCGGGGCCGGCCGACAACTACCTGGGCGGTACGCATGACGCCCCACAGACAACCCCGACCAGGAGCCGAAATCTCTAATGGCTAAGCGCTCAAACGTGATTGTTACCCTCGGCCTCGCCGTTTTCATCGTCGGCGCGATGGCCACATTCCTCATCCTCCGGGACAACGGCGAAGACACGCCTGCGGCCGGATCGGGGAAGGTCGCCGTTCTGGTGGCCGCCAAGCCCATTCCCGCCGGCACCAACGGCGCCGACGCCGCCAACGGCGGCCTGGTGAAGAGCAAGGTCGTGGCCGACTCGGTCAAGCCGGCCAACGCCCTCACCGACCCCACGCAGCTCGCCGGCCGGTCCGCCAGCCTTGGCGTGCCCGAAGGCCAGATCATCACGTCCGACCAGTTCCAGACGACCCAGACCCGCATCGGCACCCTCAAGATCCCCGACGGCAAGACCGCTCTCGCCCTCGAGCTGAAGAACGTGCCGGGCGTCGCCGGGTTCGCCGGCGCCGGTGACCGCATCAACATCTACGGCGTGGCCAAGTCCTCGGCCGAGGTCAACGGTGGCGGCCCCAGCGTCAAGCTGATCATGCAGAACACCGAGGTCCTGAACGTCAACGGCACGACCCTCGCCGCCGCGCCGGGCACGCCCGGTGGCACCGGCCTCGTCTACCTGCTGGCCGTCACCCCGGTCGAGGCCGAGCGCCTCGTCTACCTGACGACCTTCGAGTCCCTCTACTTCTCCCTCGTGAGCAAGGACCAGCCGGCGATCGGCGAGACCCCCGGCTCGAGCACCCTCGACGCACTCAAGGCCCTTTAGGAGCCTCCGTGCGAAACCCGAAGATCCTCGTAGTCGAAAAGGACGCGGACCTGGCCGATCAGGTCCGCGGGGTGGCCGGAGACCTCCGTCCCCGCCCCGAGGTGGTGCCGTGTGACCGGCTGGCCATCGTGAACGAGGTGATCGCCAGCAGCGGTCCGTTCGACGTGATGATCGCCGGGCCCAGCCTCGGGACCAAGGCCAGCCTCACCCGGATGCAGGCCCTCCACGACGAGTCGCCGGCCATGAGCCTGCTGCTCGCCTTCGACAAGCGGCCTGACGCCGCCCTCCGTGACATCGTCCGCACCGGGGCGCTGGATCTCCTCCAGCTCCCGGTGTCGGACCGGATGCTCCACGACGCCATCGAGCGCGCCGTGGGTGTCAGCCGGCCCCGGATGAGCAGCGCACCGGCCACCGCCGGTGCCGCCGGCGGTCATGCCAAGCAGGGTGTGGTCTTCACCGTCGCCTCCGCCACCGGCGGCTGCGGCAAGACCTTCTACGCCACCAACCTGGCCTACTTCCTCCACCAGCACACCGGAAAGCGCACCTGCATCATCGACCTCGACCTGCAGTTCGGCGAGGTCTCCACCGCCCTCCGGCTGCGCCCCCGGTTCAGCATCTCCGACGCCCTGGCCCGTGAGGACCAGGACCCGGCCGACCTCGAGGCCCACATCCAGGAGTACGTGGTCGCCCACGACAGTGGCGTGCACGTGCTGGCCGCACCCAAGGACCCCTCCGACGCCGACCGGATCCACCCGACCGACGTGGCCCGGGTCATCGAAGCCGTGCGGGCCCGTTTCGACTACGTCGTGGTCGACACGCCGGCGGCGCTCACCGAGATCGTCCTGGCCGCCTTCGACCTCTCCGACCAGCTCTACATCATGGCCACCATGGACCTGCCCAGCGTCCGCAACATGGGCGTGTTCCTGAACACCATGGACAAGCTGAAGATACCGTCGGAGAACGTCAAACTCGTCCTCAACAAGGCCGAGAAGGACGTCGGCATCGACGTCGACCAGATCACCAAGCTGTTCTCCCAGGGCTTCAGCTCCGTGCTGCCGTACGCCCGGGAGGTCAGCAAGTCGGTGAACGTCGGCACGCCCATCCTGGCCTTCAACCCCAACTCCGAAGTCAGCAAGCGCCTGGCCGCCGGCCTGGCGCCCCTGCTGCCCGAGGGCCTGCAGTCCAAGGTGCCCACCTTCACCGAGCCAGGCGCCCGGAAGGCCGGCCTGTTCGCCCGCATCTTCCACCTGACTCCTCAATCGACCGGCTCTTAGGGAGGACCGTGAAACTCTCAGACAAGCTCGCAGCCCTGGAAGACCAGGAGCGGGCGTCAACCTCGTCCCGGTCCCCCGTCTCGTCGGGCGAACCGTCCCGCCGCCGGGTGACCCGCCCCGCCGAAACCACCACCCAGAGCGCCGCCGCCCGCCGGGCGGGAGCGACCTCGGCGGCCAGCTGGCACGCGTCCAAGAAGAAGGTCCGGGAGCTCGTCCTGGCCGAGGTGGCACCCAAGGTGCAGGGGCTCTCGCCCCAGCGCCTCACCGACGAGGTCAAGTCCGCCCTCGACCGCATCATCCAGCGGGAGGACGTGAAGGTCTCCCCCCGGGAGCGCCGCGCCTTCCTCCAGGAGATGATCCAGGACACCCTCGGCTACGGGCCGCTCGACCCGCTGCTGCAGGACCCGTCGATCACTGAAGTCATGTGCAACAACTACGACGACATCTGGATCGAGCGCGACGGCAAGCTGCACCACACCGGCGCCGCCTTCGGTGACGACCAGCAGTACCGGCACGTGATCGAGAAGATCGTCTCCGCCGTCGGCCGTCGCATCGACGAGTCGTCGCCCATGGTCGACGCCCGCCTCCCCGACGGCTCCCGTGTCAACGCCATCCTGCCGCCGCTGGCCGTCCACGGCCCGATCCTCACCATCAGGAAGTTCGCCGCCGACCCCTACACGGTCAAGGACCTCATCAACTTCGGCACCTTCACCCTCGACCTCTCGGTCGTGATGGAGGCCTGCGTCCGGGGCAAGCTGAACGTCCTGGTCTCCGGCGGTACCGGCACCGGCAAGACGACCAACCTCAACGTCCTGTCGTCGTTCATCCCCGAGGGCGAGCGCATCGTCACCATCGAGGACGCGGCCGAGCTCCAGCTCCAGCAGCCCCACATCCTGAGCCTGGAGGCCCGCCCGCCCAACGCCGAGGGGGCCGGCGAGGTCAAGATCCGCGACCTCGTCCGCAACGCCCTGCGTATGCGCCCCGACCGCATCATCGTCGGTGAGGTCCGGGGGGCCGAGGCCCTCGACATGCTCCAGGCCATGAACACCGGCCACGAGGGCTCGATGACCACGGTCCACTCCAACGGGCCCCGTGACGCACTGAGCCGCATCGAGACCATGGTGCTGATGGCCGGCTACGACCTGCCGGTGAAGGCCATCCGGGAGCAGATCACGTCCGCCCTGAACATCATCATGCACCTCGACCGCATGGCCGACGGCCGCCGCGTGGTCACCTCGGTCACCGAGCTGCAGGGCATGGAGGGCGAGACGATCCTGCTGCAGGAGATCTTCAAGTTCCGACAGTTCTCCCGGGGCGAGAACGGTCGGGTCAACGGCGAGCTGGTGGCCACCGGCCTCCGGCCCAAGTTCCTCGACAAGCTGGCCGAGAACGGCATCGAGGTCCCGGCCAAGGCGTTCCGATCCCCGACCCCGACCGCGGCCCAGCCGACGTCGGCCCGGGGCGGCCGCAACGCCCGCGTCCCGTCACTGTCCACCCTGGCCCGAGCGGAGCGTGCCCAATGACCACGATCCTCGCCGTATTCGCCGTCGGCATCGGCCTCGCCCTGGTGGTGGCCGGCATGCTGGCCCGCACCCGTGACCGCCAGCGGGCCCTGGCCGAGATCCTCGAGCTGCCCTACGGGGAGCGCGACGTCCGGGTGGAGGGTGTCACCGAGAACCTCAGCCCCCTGGTCGAGAGCACCATCCAGGCCGCGGGCCGGATGGTCACCCAGTTCGACTCGAAGGGCGCCCTGGCCGCCGCCCTGGAGCGGGCCCGTGTCCCGCTCCGCCCGGGCGAGTTCGTCCTCGTCACCGTCGCCGGCAGCCTGGCCCTGGCCGCGCTGCTCATGGCGCTGTCGTCGACCTGGTTCTTCGGCCTTCTCGGCTTCGCCATCGGACCGCTGCTCGCCTCGGTGCTCGTCAGGCGACGCATCGCCAAGCGCCGCAAGGCGTTCGAGGCGGCCCTGCCCGACGCTCTCGGCCTCATCGCATCGTCGCTCTCGGCCGGGCACACGTTCCTCCGGGCCATCCAGATGATGTGCGAGGAGGCGCCGCCGCCGTTGTCGGAGGAGTTCTCCCGCCTGGTGTCGGAGACCCGCCTGGGTGACCCGGTGGTGGACGCGCTCGACCGCATGGCCAAGCGCCTCCAGATCCGGGACCTCGACTGGGTGGTCCAGGCCATCCGCATCCAGCAGACGGTGGGTGGCCGGCTGGCCGACCTCCTGCACACGCTGGCCGACTTCATCCGGGCCCGTGAAGAGGTCCGCCGCGAGGTCGCGGTGCTCACCGCCGAGGGCCGGATCTCGGCCTGGGTGCTGACCGCCCTGGCTCCGTTCATGCTCTTCGCCATCAACTTCGTCAGCCCTGCCTACATGGAGCCGATGTTCCACGGCGCGGGGTTGATCGTGCTCATCGGCACGGCCTGCATGGTGGGCATGGGCTCCTTCATCATCTTCCGCATGACCAAGATCGAGGTATAAGCCATGGAGCTCACCATCCTCCTTCCCGTCTTCCTCGCCGTGGCCGGAGCCGCCGCCGTGGCGGTGGGCCTCACCCGGGCCCGCCCGGCCGGCGACGTGGGCCAGTACCTCCGCGACCTCGACGAGAACGTCACGTTCACCGACGAGTTCGAGCGGAAGCTGCAGGACCCGTTCATCGTCCGGGTGGTGCGGCCGCTCGGGACGGGCCTCTCCTCCACGGTCGGCCGGCTCACGCCCCGCAACTACCTCGACCAGACCCACCGCAAGCTCCTGCTCGCCGGCCTCACGGGGACGATGCGGGCCGAGGAGTTCGTGGTCGGGCAGCTGGCCGCGACCGCCGGCTGCACCCTGGGTGCCGTGCTGTTCGTCACCCTGGGCCACCCGTCGGCACGTGTGGCCCTGCTGGTGCTGATCATGGGACCGCTGATCGGCCTGCTCCTCCCCGCGTCCTGGCTGGCCAGGAAGCTCCGGGAGCGGCAGGGGGCGATCCTCAAGGACCTGCCCGACACCCTCGACCTGCTCGCCATCTCGGTGGAGGCGGGCATGGGCTTCGAGGGGGCGTTGGCCATCGTCTGCCAGCACTTCCACTCCCCGCTGGCCGACGAGTTCGCCCGCACCCTCCACGAGATGGAGCTCGGCCTGCCCCGCCGGGACGCGTTCCAGAACCTCAAGCGCCGTACCGAGGTCCCGGAGCTGTCCAACCTGGTGCTGGCCCTGCTCCAGGCCGACGCCCTCGGCATCCCGATCGGCCGGGTCCTCAAGACCCAGGCCGGCGAGATGCGGATGAAGCGCCGCATGTGGGCCCGGGAGAAGGCAGCCAAGCTGCCGGTCAAGATGCTCTTCCCGCTGGTGCTGTTCGTCTTCCCGGCCATCATGGTCGTGATCCTCGGACCCGCCGCCTCGGGAATCCGCTCCGCCCTCCAGTAGCTCTCTCCCCGACCATGCTCCCCCACGTCGCTCTCCCCCTGACGATGACAAGGGAGCAGGCACCCGAGTCCCCGGGATCCGGATCGTCCAGATCCGAATCCCGGGGATTCGGGCGGACCCCCGGGCACCAGCCGTCGTTCGCGGCGCTGGTGCCCGGTGTCCGATGGGGCATCCTCGCTCTCAGCGGCTTCGTCGCCGTGGTCCACGAGCCGCTCACCACCTCGATGGTGGTCTGGGGCGCAGTACTGGTGGCGCACGCCTTCTGGCGGGCCCGCCACCCCGTGCCGGCCACGCCGGCGGCGCCGGCCGTGCCCGGTCACCGGGCGGGAATGTCGGCGACGGCCGACGTGACAGCCAGCTCGTTGCCCCCGCTGGCGATCATGGTCGAGGTCTTCCTCACCGTCCTGGCCGTCGACAGCACCGACTACTGGCGGTCGCCCTTCGCCTTCTGCCTCCTGAGCGTGGTCGTCGCCGCCGGCTTCGCCCAGGGCTTCGGGCTCGGCCTGAAGGTCGCCGGCGTGGTCATCCTCAGCGTGGCCATCCCCAACCACCTCGAGCTGGCGGACTTCGGGGTCGAGAGCCTCGGACTGAGCGGCCAGTGGGGCATCGAGCTGGTGCTGGTGGCCATCCTGGCCGGGTACGCCCGACGACTGTTCGGGGAGGCCGAGCAGCGCCACTCCCAGGCCCTCGACCGGGTCTCGCAGCTGGCCGAGGCCAATGACCTGCTGGTCTCGCTCCACCGGGTGGCCCAGAGCCTCCCCGCGTCCCTCAACCTCGACCAGGTGGCCACCTCCACCATCGAGCGCCTGCGCACGTTGATCGACTGCGACGTCACCGCCCTCCTTCTCCGCGACGACGTGACCGGCCGCTGGATCGTGGCCGCCGCCGAAGGCGCGGTGGCCTCCCGGCCCCTGGCCGACGAGACCCTGCCCTCTCCCCTCCGGGCGGCTACCGCCAGCAGCGTGTCGTCACTGGTCGTGAGCCTGGCCCCCGGCGAGGGGTTCGGGCCGCCACTCGTCTCCCGGTCCGGCCTCTACGCCCCGCTGCGGGCCCGGGGCGCGCTGGTGGGCCTGGTCGCCCTCGAACATCACGAGGTCGGCCGGTACGGCCGGCGCGAGCTCCAGCTCCTCGACGGCTTCATCGACTCCGCCGCCCTGGCCCTCGACAACGCCCGCTGGTTCGGCCGGCTCCGGGGCATGGGCGCCGACGAGGAGCGCACCCGGATCGCCCGCGACATGCACGACCGCATCGGCCAGTCCCTCGCCTATGTCGCGTTCGAGCTCGACCGTATGATCGGGCAGGCCGAGGAGCCGTTCAAGTCCTCGCTCGACGGGCTGCGCTCCGAGGTGCGGTCCGTCCTCGGCGAGGTGCGGGACACCCTCTCCGACCTGCGGGCCGAGGTCTCCGACCAGCGGGGACTGGTCGACACCCTCGAGGCCCACCTCGAGCGGATCGCCGCCCGCTGTGACGTGGTGGTCGACTTCCGCCACGACAGCACCGCCCGCCTGCCCCTCGTGCAGGAACGCGAGCTGTGGCGCATCGCCCAGGAGGCGATCACCAACGTGGAGCGACACGCCTCGGCCACCCACCTCCGGGTCCGATGGCGGTGCGACGGCCTTTCCGCCCAGCTCACCGTGGCCGACGACGGCAGCGGCTTCGCCACCTCCGCCCCCCGGCGGACCGACTCGTTCGGCCTCACCGGCATGCAGGAGCGGGCCGATGCCATCGGCGCCACCCTTCTCGTCGAGTCCGAGCCCTACGTGGGCACCCTCATCGAGTGCCGGGTGGATGCCCCCCCGGTGCCGGGCCAGGCCCCACGGCCCGGCCACAATGGGCCCGCATCCTCCCCGACCGGCCCGTCCACCACGACGCCGACCCTCCAGAAAGCTGCCTCATGACCCGACTACTTCTCGCCGACGACCACCGCATGCTCCGCCAGGGCCTCCGCCGATCGCTGGAGGACAACGGCTTCGAGGTGGTGGGCGAGGCGTCCGACGGCCAGGAGGCCTACCGCCTGGCCGTGGAGCTGAGGCCCGATGTCGTGCTGATGGACGTCACCATGCCCGTCCTCGACGGTGTGGAGGCCACCCGGTTGATCCACGGCTCGGTGCCGGGGATCGCGGTGGTGATGCTCACCATGCACGCCGACGGCGACGTGATGGCCCGCGCCCTGCAGGCGGGGGCGGTCGGGTATCTGGTGAAGGACTGTGCCATCGAGGAGGTCGTGGCCACCGTGCGCATGGCGGCCCAGGACGACGGTGTGCTCTCCGCCGGCCTGGCGTCGTCGATGTTGACCGAGATGCAGCGCGGCGGCGGCAGCGGCGAAGGAAACGGCAGCGTGGCGGTCGTCCCCGTGATCAGCGCCCGCGAGGAGGAGGTCCTCCAGCTCTTCGCCGACGGCCTCTCCCTGCCCGAGGTGGCGGCGCAGCTCTACATCAGCGTCAAGACGGTCAAGAACCACCTGGCCTCGATCTACGCCAAGCTCGACGCCCGGGACCGCACCCAGGCCGTCCTGCGGGCCGTGCGCATGGGCATCATCCGCCTGTCCCCCTCGGAACCGTAGAGATCCGCCGGGTGTCCCCGGCCTCCACCTGCCCCCGCGTGCTCCGTTGTGCCGGTGGGCTGGCACGCGTGCCCTTCGAACCCGAGCGCGTCTCGAGGGTCTCGGGCAGATTTGGCAGAAATTTGATTTGTTGCTAAAGCTCGGAGGTCCTTGCGCACCGATAGGAAAAAGGACAAGAGCAAACCCCCCGGCGGGGGTTGGATCCCGGAAGGGGAAATCAAAAAATGGACCTGGTCGCCTACTGGCAGAAGCACTGCACACCGTACCTGCGGGCCGTATTCGGTCGCAGTGAGCGCGGCGCCGCTTTGGTGGAATATGCCCTCCTGCTGGCTCTCATCGCCGTCGTGTGCATCGTCGCCCTCACCGCCCTTGGCAAGCAGGCCTCCACCAAGTTCTCGAAGGTCGGCGCCTCGATCACCGCCGCCGCCTGACAGCGTCGTCAGCCGGACACCACGGAGACGAGGGAGCGGGCCCGGCCCGCTCCTCTCGTCGCGCCAGCCGTAGAACGTATTGAGCCGAACGCCTCATTCAGGGGTAGGGCCCGATGTACCGATGCCTCCATCGAGGTCGTTGGTCCGCCAGCGGCCTCTCGCCCCCGGTCGGGCAATAGACAGAGGAGCGAGCACACCAGCTCGCTCCTTTGTCGCGTCGGCTGAAATGTGTCAGCGGGGAATGCCAACCCACGACCGTCACTCTCGCCCGATTTGATTCGATGAACCCATTCAGGGGCCGGCGACCGTCACTCGATACATGATCTGCCAACAAGCCTTCAGACGGCGGGGAAACCACGAGCTGGGAGAGAGAACATGGACATCGTCACCTACTGGCAGAAGAACTGCGCCCCCTACCTGCGTGCCGTCTTCGGCCGCTCCGAGCGGGGTGCGGCCCTGGTCGAGTATGCCCTGCTGCTGGCGCTCATCGCCGTGGTGTGCATCGTGGCCCTGACCACCCTGGGCAAAGAGGCGTCGGAGAGGTTCTCCAAGGTCGGCGCCTCCATCACCGCCGCCGGCTGACACTCCCCGACCGGGTCCCGGTTCGGGGATCCCGGTCGGCGGTCGAAAAAGGAGCGAGGCCGCCGGCTCGCTCCTTTTTCGCGTCCGGACGACGCTCTCTCGGCCATCCCTCGATTAGGCCAAACGACCCATTCAGCCCCGGTGTTCCCCGCCGATACATCTCCTGTAACCAGGAGGCCCCGGGACGGGGGCAAACCACGAACGGGAGATTTCCATGGACATCGTCGCTTACTGGCAGAAGCACTGCACCCCCTACCTGCGTGCCGTCTTCGGCCGCTCCGAGCGGGGTGCGGCACTGGTGGAGTACGCCCTCCTCCTCGCCCTCATCGCCGTCGTCTGCATCGTCGCCCTGACCACCCTGGGCAAGCAGGCTTCCGAGAAGTTCTCCAAGGTCGGCGCCAGCATCACCGCCGCCGGCTGACGGAAACCCTTCCCCCCGACCACGCCCCGGTCGGCAGTCGAAGAAGGAGCGAGCCAACCGGCTCGCTCCTTCTTCGCGTCCGGAGCCAAGGGGAATTCCGATCGAGCCAAACGACCTATTCAGAACCCGCTCCACCGGCCGATACATCTCTTGTACCAGAAAGCCCCGGGACGGGGGCAAAACCACGAACGGGAGATTTCCATGGACATCGTCGCTTACTGGCAGAAGCACTGCACCCCCTACCTGCGTGCCGTCTTCGGCCGCTCCGAGCGGGGTGCGGCACTGGTGGAGTACGCCCTCCTCCTCGCCCTCATCGCCGTCGTCTGCATCGTCGCCCTGACCACCCTGGGCAAGCAGGCTTCCGAGAAGTTCTCCAAGGTCGGCGCCAGCATCACCGCCGCCGGCTGACGGAAACCCTTCCCCCGACCACCCCCCCCGGTCGGCAGTCGAAGAAGGAGCGAGCCAACCGGCTCGCTCCTTCTTCGCGTCCGGCGGCCTGCAGCACCGCCGGAGGCAAGTGTTGTCGAAAAGTTGCGAAATAGGTCGAATGACCTATCCAGAGGGCCCCGGACGAGCCGATACATAGATCACAAGTCGAGTCCTGCACCTCTGGGTGCCCAATAACAGAGAAGGAAGAACCGTGGACATCGTCGCTTACTGGCAGAAGCACTGCACCCCCTACCTGCGTGCCGTCTTCGGCCGCTCCGAGCGGGGTGCGGCACTGGTGGAGTACGCCCTCCTCCTCGCCCTCATCGCCGTCGTCTGCATCGTCGCCTTGACCACCCTGGGCAAGCAGGCTTCCGAGAAGTTCTCCAAGGTCGGCGCCAGCATCACCGCCGCCGGGAGCTGAACACCGACAACATGACCTGACCCCCCCGGTCAGTCCAGAGGAGCGGGCCTTCGGGCCCGCTCCTCTGGCATTTCGGGGCACCGTCTCGCGGGCGGGTAGGCGGGGCGCCGCTCCGGGTAGGGGAGGCATGGGCGCCGAGAGGGATCGGCGGCCACGCAACCATGAACCCGACACCCCCCACGCCGATTCGCCCGAACGGACAGCGGCCCCGGCCCTCGGGCGGTGGCGGGTGAAGATCGACATCGAGGTCTTCCTCCCGCGGGACGCAGCCACGCTGCCCGTCATCCGCCACATCGCCATGTGCGCCCTCGACGAGCTGGGCGTGGCGCCCGCAGCCGTCGACGACGTGGCCCTCGCCCTCACCGAGGCGTGCACCAACGTCGTGCAGCATTCAGGCGTCGACGACGAATACGCGGTCCACCTGGTCGTCACCGACGCCGTCTGCGAGATCAGCGTGGTCGACACCGGACAGGGGTTCGACCCGTCGGCACTGGCCACGGGCATGGCCCCCGGCTCGGCCGAGCAGGGCCGGGGCCTGGCCATCCTGTCGGCGCTGGTGGACGGTGTCCGGTTCGAGTCCCGCCCCCAGGCGGGCACCGTCGTGCACCTGGTCAAGCGGCTCGACGTCATGGGCGACGGACCGTTGGGCCGTCACCTCGCCGGGATCCCGACCACCGACGATGCCGCCTATGGGGCCGATGACGGGGCCGACGATGGGGCCGAGGATGGGGCCGACGATGGGGCCGACGATGGGGCCGGCCGGAACACCGGCGGCCCCGACCACCAGGGCCGGGAGGCCGCGGCGGGGGACTGAGCCCGCTCAGCGGCCCGGGAGCCACTCCAGGAAGACGAGGGTGGCGTCGTCGTCCAGCTCGCCGCCCCGGTGCTGGCGCAGACGGGCCGCGAGGCGGCGGAGCGTCTCCGAGGCCAGCACCCCGGCACCGATGTACTGCTCGACCTCCGAGATGAGGCGATGGAGGCCGAACTGCTCACCGCTGCGACCCGACGGGCTCGACGGGCGAGCCTCGATGGCCCCGTCCGAGTAGAAGAGCACCCGGTCCCCCGGCTGCAGCCGGCAGCGGCCGATCTCGGTGACGTCGATCCCCAGGCCGAACGGGAAGCACGGCTCGCACTCCAGCTCGGAAACGACCTTGGCGCCACGGATCAGCAGCGGCGGCGGGTGTCCGGCGTTGATCCAACGCAGGTCGCCGGTGGCCACGTCGAGCCGGGCCAGGTGGCCGGTGACGAAGCAATCGCCCTGGAAGTGCTCGGCCACCGCATCGTCGATGTGCTCCGCGATGACCGTGAGCTCGAGGCCGCGCCGCCGGCCGTAACGGAAGGCACCGAGGGCGAGCGTGCTGGCCAGGGTGGAGTGCACCCCGTGGCCCATGGCGTCGATGATGGCGAAACCGAGGATGTCGCCGTTGAGGGAGTAGTCGAAGGCGTCGCCGGCGACGAAGTACGCCGGTTCCAGGAGCCCGGCGATGGCGAGCTCGGGGGACGTGAACGACAGTGGCGGCAGCAGGTCCCACTGCATCTCGGCGGCCAGGTTCATGGGCCGGCGACGGCGGCGCAGCTCGATGAGGTCGGTGTAGCGGCCGGCGGTGTGGGTGAGATGCCCGACCAGCAGGCCCAGGTCGTCGCAGAGCGCCAGCAGCTCGTCGTCGACCGTCGGGAAGCCCAGTTCGAGGACCCCGATGCGCTCGGCCCGCTCCCGCACCGGCGCCCACACCCGCCAGCCGTCGGCCGTCTCGGCCGAGAGGAGCAGTTGGGTCTGAAACGCGCGGCCGGCCATGGTGCCCTCGATGGGGACGCCCTTCGGTTGCTCCGTGAGCAGGTCGCCGGCCAGGGCGACGGGCTGGAGCGTCTCCTGCTCGTAGTCGACGACGTAGAGCACGAGGTGGGTGCCACCTGCGTCGTGCAGGGCGTTGGCCACGTCCGCCGCCAGCAGGTCGGGCGGGGTGAGCGACGCCCGCCGCAGCAGGTCGCCGATGATGGCGGCACGGTTCACAGCCGCCTCCTCACCAGGCGCCTCCTCACCAGCCGCCTCCTCACCAGGCGCCTCCTCACTGGCGCCCCCTCATTCGGCGCCCCCTCATTCGGCGCCCCCTCATTCGGCGCCCCCTCATTCGGCGCCTTCTCCCAGGCGGCGCCTTCCCATCAGGCGCCTTCTCCCAGGCGACGGAGGACGACCCAGTCCCCCTTGGCGTAGACCTCCAGCCACTGCCCGCTGGCCCTGAGCAGCGACGTCAGAGGCAGATCCTTCTCCCAGAGCACGACATCGATCTGCCGGGTGGCGAGGATCGCCTGCCACTGGGGGTACCCGTTCAGGAGGCGGCGGTAGTCGCGGGACACCTCCACCGGGTACATGTCGTAGCGGTCGTCGATGAAGACCTTCACCTGGCGGCCGAAGCGCAGCTCGAAGTAGTTCCCGACGAAGTCGAGGTGGGCGACCTTGTGGGGGGCGGCCAGCAGGCCGTTCTCCTCCATGAAGTCCGTCGCCTCTTCCGGGTAGCCCGACACGTCGACCGGGTCGTTGGTGTTGACGGACAGCCCGAAGATGACGAAGGCGGCGGCGATTGCCACCGCGAACACCCGGTTGACCCGATCGCGGCTGGCCGGCGGCGGCGGCAGTGGTGGGAGCGAGTCGGGACGCTTGAGCACCCTCCCGAGCACGGGAGCCAGCACGACCGCGGCGATGGGCAGGTTGCGCACCGCCAGGAGGCCGGCGGCGACGAACGCCACCACCGGCACCACGTCGCGCCAGCTCAGCCGGGCCCGGATCAGAAGGAGCATGGCCAGTACCAGGAACATGAGGGCGAAGCGGCCGGGCGCGTGCTGGAAGTCGGGCGACATCCACTCCAGGATCTTCTCGAACGCGTCCCGCCGGTCCCCCAGGGTGAACGGGAACGCCAGCAGCTTGGCCCCGAGGGGGTTGATGATCGCCACCACCAGCCCCGCCGCGAACCCGCCCACGTAGCGCATGCTGTCGCGGGGCCAGGACCGCCAGTCGAAGGCCTCCCCCACCGCCCGGGCCCCCAGCCAGGCCAGGCCCAGGGGGAACGAGCCGTGGCTGCTGACCCACAGCCAGACCACCGGGATGAGGAGCCACTGGCTGCGCCGGCTCTCGACGATGGTGATGGTGAGCGCCATGCAGATGGCGCCGAAGAGCAACGGCCGGGGGGACCAGAAGGGCGCCCCCAGCCCGACCACGATCAGTCCCCCGAAGGCGGTGCGCAGCGGGGATCCGGCCCGCACCAGGCGGACGACCAGCCAGACCAGCAGGCAGATGAGCAGGGCCTGCTCCAGCACCACCACCCGGAGGCCGCCCAGGCGGAAGGCCCAGCCGTACGTCCATTCCGGCAGCCAGCTCTGCACCACCCAGTCCTGTCCCGCGGCCGTGTGCGAGTAGGGGTCGACCCGGGGGATCCCCAGCCCCCGCACCATGTCGATGCCGGTGCGGAGGTGGGTGAACATCGAGTTGTCGCCGATCGGCCGCACGCCGAGGCGGAATCCGAAGAGGACGAAGGTGGCGACGAACAGGGACTCGAGCCGTGGCGCGCGCCGAGTCTTGGCGACGCGTGCGTCTGTCGTGGTCGGGCCCTCGCTCAATATCCTCCTCCCGGAGGAAGCCCCGGGGACCTGCGGAGCCTCTAGGAGGCGGGGGTACCCTCATCGTCAGCCGGGGACATCCGCTCGCCGTCACCCTCGCCGGTGGTGGCGGCCTCGCTGCCGGCGGCGGGCGCCGCGTGCTCGCCCGCGTGCTCCCCCGTCACCTCGCCGGCCCCGAGCTCGACCACGTAGTCGGCCCATGCCGCCTGCGCCTCGGTCTCGGGCGTGAAGTCGACGGCCGCGTACTCGCCGATGTAGTTGCCCTCGGCGTCGTAGGCGTGCTCGCCGAACGCCTCCTGGTACTCGGCGGCGACGACGCCACCCTCGGCCGCCTGCTTGATCGACAGGCTGATCCGGCGCCGCTGGAGGTCGAGGTCGATGATCTTGACCCACAGCTCCTCGCCCGGGGTGACGACCTGCTCGGGGAGGTCGACGTGGTGGGCCGCCATCTCCGAGATGTGGACCAGGCCCTCGATACCGTCGCCGACCTGCAGGAACGCCCCGAAGGGAACGAGCTTGGTGACCCGTCCGTACACGAGCTCGCCGACCCGGTGGTTGTTGGCGAACTCCTGCCACGGGTCCTGCTGGGTGGCCTTGAGGGACAGGCTGATGCGCTCCCGCTCGAGGTCGACCTCGAGCACCTGGACCTCGATCTCGTCGCCCACGGCCACCACCGACGCCGGGTGGTCGACGTGCTTCCAGGACAACTCCGACACGTGGACCAGCCCGTCCATGCCGCCCAGGTCGACGAAAGCGCCGAAGTTGACGACCGACGAGACGACGCCCTTGCGGACCTCGCCCGGCTTGAGGTTGTCGAGGAACTCCTCGCGCTGCTCCTTCTGGGTCTCCTCCAGCCATGCCCGACGGCTCAGCACCACGTTGTTGCGGTGCTTGTCGAGCTCGATGATCTTGGCTTCGAGGGTGCGTCCCACGTACGGAAGCAGGTCGCGGACCCGGCGCAGCTCCACCAGGGATGCGGGCAGGAAGCCCCGCAGGCCGATGTCGAGGATCAGGCCGCCCTTGACCACTTCGATGACGGGTCCGCTGACGACGCCGTTCTGCTCCTTGATCCGCTCGATCGTGCCCCAGGCCCGCTCGTACTGGGCCCGCTTCTTGGACAGGATGAGCCGGCCTTCCTTGTCCTCCTTCTGGAGGACGAGGGCTTCGATCTCCTCCCCGAGGGAGACGATCTCGCCGGGGTCGACGTCGTGGCGGATGGACAGCTCACGGGCCGGGATGACGCCTTCGGACTTGTAGCCGATGTCGAGCAGGACCTCGTCCTTGTCGACCTTGACGACCGTCCCGATGACGATGTCGCCGTCCTCGAATTCGACGATGGTGCCGGCGATGGCGTCTTCGAACGAGATGCCGTCGTCGTCTCCGACGATCTGCCGGAAGACGTACTCACCTCCCTCGTCGGCGGGTACGTCAGCGGTGATGGCGGAGGCGGGGCTCTGGTCGGACATGAGTCGGGATGGGCCTTTGTCGGGGAGTTGGTCGAGGGCGCCGAGGCGTCACCGGGCGCGGGACGACCCGGTGCAGTCATCGTAGCCCTCGTGGCACCGATGGGCCGCGGGCGACTCTAGGTTCGTCCCATGGACCGGACGCCCGGGGTGGCGATGCACCGGCCGCCCGCCGGAAGCGCGTTGCTCCTGGTCGTCGGCGTGCTCGGGACGTCGACCGCGGCGCCGCTCATCAAAGCCACCGTCGCGCCATCGCTGGCCATCGCCTTCTGGCGCATGGCCATGGCCTCGGGGGTCGTGGTGCCCGTTGCCGTCGGCGGGGCCCGCCGGCGGGCCGAGCTGCGCATGGGCCGGCGCCAACTGTGGCTCTCGGTGCTGGCGGGGATGCTGCTGGCCGGTCACTTCGGGTGCTTCATCCCGGCCGTTTCGTTGACGACGGTGGCCTCGGCGGTGGCCCTGGTGGCGATGCAACCGGCGTGGGCCGCGCTCATCCTGCGGGTCCGGGGCGAGCGCATGCCCGGCCAGGCGTGGCTCGGAGTGGCGCTGGCGATCGCGGGGGCGCTGTTGCTGTCGGGCGTCGACGTGACGGTGTCGGGCCGGGCGTTGGTGGGCGACGGGCTGGCGCTGGTCGGCGGCGCCCTGGCCGCTTCGTACCGGGTGGTGGGGGCCGAGGTGCGTCGGACGGTGTCCACCACCGCCTACACGGCCGTGTGCTACCCGGTTGCGGCGGTGGCGTTGCTGGTCGTGTGCCTGGTGTCGGGCCAACGGCTGGGCGGCTACGCGGGCTCGACGTGGCTGCGGCTGGCCGCCCTCGCCCTGCTGGCCCAGATCCTCGGGCACTCGGTCTTCAACCTGGTGCTGCGGACGGTCAGCCCCACGATCGTGTCCGTCGCCCTGCTCTTCGAGATCGTCGGCGCCGCCATCCTGGCCGCCGTCTTCCTGGGCCAGAAGCCCCCCGCGGCGGCGGTGCCGGCGGCCGCCGTCATCGCCCTCGGCACCTTCCTCGTCATCCGGTCCGCCGAATCGGCCCCCGCCGTGGCCGGCGCTCCCCCAATGGACTGAGCCGGCAAAACGCCGACCCAGGCGGCGGATCCCGCGTTTCGATCCTCCGGAGGGCCCCGGATCGGGCCCGGCCGGGCGAAATCAGGGCGCTATCGACGCACGAAACGGCCCGGGGACCGCCACCGGACGGCGGCGGGCCTGCTCCGCCAGCTCCCCCAGCCGTCGCCCGGTCGACACCGGCAGTCGGACGACCTCGGTCCAGGTGAAACGGCCGCACAGCCATCCGGTCGCCGCCACCACCGCTGTCTCCCGTCGAGCGTCGTAGACCGGCTGGTCGGCGTGCTGCTGGCCGTCGAGCTCGACGAACAGGCCGAGGTCGGGCCACGCAAGGTCCACCCGGGCCGAGCCCACGACGAGCTGCCGAACGGGAGCAGGCAGGCCGGGCACCGTCCGGATCAGCTGGACCATGCGGGTCTCCAGCAGGCTCTCGGTCGGCAATGCGTCCCGGGGGCGCAGCCCGAGCACCCTTCGGATGCGGGCGGTGCCCGGCACCCGGGACCGGCCCAGCTCCGGCAGCAGCGCTTCGATGGCGGCGATCGACACGAGGCCTTTGCGCAGGGCCGACTCCAGCGCCTGCTCCCATGCCAGGTCGCCGACGACTGCGGCCAGGTCGACCATCGTCTGCAGGCCGTCGGTGCACCGAATGCCGCCGAACTCAACTGTTCGCTCGGCGGGCAGCATCCGCCGCCGGACCGGGTGGCCGTCCAGCCGGACTCCATCGAGCCCGTGCAGCACGCCGGCCAGGCCTCCGCTGGCCACTGCGTCCCTGGCCAGCACTTCGGCCACGGCGTGGTCGAGGGCACTCGGCTCGTCCGGCCCCTCCCCGTACACACCCCTCCTTATCCTTCGCCACCGTCCGGCCGCCTCACCGCAGCGCAAGGCCTTCGGCGACAACGCCGCGGCCGTCGCCTGTCTCGTCGTGAACAACCGTCGCACCGCTCCGCCCTCCGCGTTCCGCGTTTGCTGCACGGGAAGCGCCCCTGATTCGCCCGGATCGGCACCGTTCGGGGCGCTTCGGATGCATGGAATCGTGAGGGGGAAGCCTCGGGGGAGGAGGCCGAAATCTAGCCTTTGGCGTTGGCCCAGGTGTCGCCCCAGGCCAGGTTGACCTCGAGGGGGACGCTCAGGTCGCAGGCGCCGCGCATGGCGTCGAGGGTGACGGCGGCGGCCTCGTCCTCCTCGCCGGGGGGGACCTCGAGGATGACCTCGTCGTGGACCTGCAGCACCAGGCGGGCGGACAGGCCACGATCCTCGAGGGCCCGGTCGAGGCGGACGAGGGCGACCTTGAAGATGTCGGCGGCCAGGCCCTGGATGCCGGCGTTCATGGCCTGGCGCTCCCCCGCCTGGCGCAGGCGGTAGTTCTGCGACTGGAGCTCGGGGATCTGCCGGCGGCGTCCGAACAGGGTCTCGGTGTAGCCCCGGTCCCGGGCCTCGACGACCGTCTGCTCCATGTAGGCCCGCACGCTCGGGAAGGCCTCGAAGTAGGCGCCCAGGATCAACGCCGCCTCCTCGGTGGGGATGCCCAGGCGCTGGCCCAGCCCGAAGGACTCCATCCCGTAGGCCAGCCCGTAGGAGACCATCTTGGCCTTCGACCGCTGCGCCGTGGTGACCGCCCCCGGGTCGACCGAGAACAGCCGGGCGGCGGTGGCCTGGTGGATGTCCTGGCCGGTGGCGAAGGCCTCGATGAGGCCCGGGTCCTGGGCCAGGTGGGCGATCACCCGCAGCTCGATCTGGTTGTAGTCGGCCACGAGGAACCGGCAGCCCTCGGCCGGCAGGAACGCCTGGCGGATGCGCCGGCCCTCCTCGGTGCGGATGGGGATGTTGTGGAGGTTGGGCCGGTCGGAGCTGAGCCGGCCGGTGCGGGCCACCGTCTGGTTGAAGGTGGCGTGGATGCGCCCGTCGGGAGCGACCTCGGCCAGCAGGCTCTCGCCGTAGGTGGACCGGAGCTTCTCGACCTCCCGGTAGCGCAGCAGCGGCTCGACGATGGGGTGCAGGCCGCGCAGCTTCTCGAGTGACGCAGCGTCGGTGGAGAACCCGGTCTTGGTCTTCTTCTGGGGCTGCAGTCCCAGGTTGTCGAACAGCACCCGGCGCAGCTGGAGGGTGGAGTTCACCAGGAACCGCTCGCCGGCGATCTCCTGGATCTCCTCCTCCAGCCGGGCCCCCTCGGCCACCAGGCCGTCGTAGATCGAGCGCAACAGGTCGACGTCGACCCGGACACCGTTGGCCTCCATGCGGGCCAGCACCCGCACCAGGGGCCGCTCGACGTCGTCGTACAGCCGGCGCAGGCCCCGGGCGTCTAGGGACTGGGCCAGCGCCGGGACCAACAGGCCCACGGCCACCGCCCGGCGCCCGGCCTCCTCGGCCGGGTCGGGGGTGGTGCCCGAGAGGTCGAGCTGGCCCGGCGGGGGGGCGTCGGGCGAGCGGACTTCGAGGCCGAGGAAGCGGGCCGCCAGGTCGTCGAGGACGTACTGCGACTCGGCCGGGTCGATGAGGTAGGCGGCGATGGCGGTGTCGACGTCGAGGCCCCGCAGGTCGAGCTCGAGGCCACGCAGCAGGGCCTTGGCGTTGTGGGCCCGGAAGGGCACGTCCATGAGGACCTCGACCACCGCCGGCTCGGCGAGGAGCTCGCCCGGGATCCACGTGGCCCGGCCGTCGCTGCCGTCGGCCGCCACCGCGATCCCCTCCGGGCGGCTCCGTCCCTCGACACCGCCCCAGTAGGCGGCGATGCTGATCGGGCCCGCCGCCCGCAGCGCGCCGACTGCCTCGTCGACCGTGCCCGCCCGGCGCACGTCGACCTCCAGAGGCTCGATCGCGGCCTTGGCCGCGGCCGCCGCGGCCACCGCCTCGGCCGTGCCGATGGCCTCCATGAGCCGGGGGTGGAGGGTGTTGAACTCGAGGAAGTTGAACAGCTCCCGCACCGCGGTGGCGTCGAACTCGCCCATGCGGAGGTCGCCCAGCTCCACGTCGAGGGGGACGTCGCGCACCAGGGGGGTGGCGGTGGCGTTGCGCCGCACCACCGGCTCGTGGGCGGCCAGGTTCTCCCGCAGCTTGGGCGTGCAGGCGGCGATGTTGGCGAACACCCCGTCGAGGTCGCCGTAGGTGTTGAGCAGCTTGGCCGCCGTCTTCTCCCCCACCCCCGGCACCCCCGGGAGGTTGTCGGACGGGTCCCCCCGAAGGGCCGCGTACTGCGGGTACATGACGGGGGTGACCCCGGTGCGCTCCAGGATGCCGGCCTCGTCGTAGAGGACGTAGTCGCTGACCCCCCGGCGGTTGTAGAGCACCTTGACATGGGGATCCTCGACCAGCTGATAGGCGTCGCGGTCGCCCGTGACCACGATGACGTCGTCGCCCTCGTCCCGGGCCCACGTGGCCAGGGTGGCGATCACGTCGTCGGCCTCGTAGCCGGCAATCTCGACGATCGGGATCTTGAGCGTCTCCACCACTTGGCGGACGAGGCCCATCTGCTGGCGGAGGATGTCGGGGGCGGCGGCCCGGCCCGCTTTGTAATCCTCGACCAGGTCGTGGCGGAACGTGCGCTCGGGCCGGTCGAAGGCCACCGCGATGCCGTCCGGCTGGTGATCCTTGAGGAGGTTGATGAGCATCGACGTGAACCCGTAGACCGCGTTGGTGACCTGCCCGGAGGCGGTGGCCAGGTCGGTCGGGAGGGCGAAGAAGGCCCGGTAGGCGATCGAGTTGCCGTCGAGGAGCATGATCTTGGCGATCCCCGGATGCTACGGCCACCCCATGGCCCTGGGTGGCGGGCCCCGCGGGGGGTACGATGGCCGCCCATGGCCGACGGCTTCCACCCTCCCCTGGAGGAGTACCTGGAGGCGATCTGGGAGCTGGAGGAAGAGGGCGTCCAGGTCATCCAGGCCCGCCTCGCCGAGCACCTCGGGCATTCGGCCCCGTCCGTGTCGGAAATGATCCGCCGGCTGCGCACCGACGGCTACATCTCGATCGACGCCCGGATGCTCAGCCTCACCGACAAGGGCCGCACCCGGGCGGTCAGCGTGGTCCGCAAGCACCGGCTGGCCGAGCGCCTGCTCACCGACATCATCGGGATCCCGTGGCACAAGACCCACGAGGAGGCGTGCCGGTGGGAGCACGTCATCTCCGACGAGGTCGAGGAACGGCTCGTCGTGCTGCTGGGCAACCCCGCCACCTGTCCCCACGGCAACCCCATCCCCGGCGCCGGCGGACCGGCCCGCCAGCTGTCGGCGCTGGCCGACTCCGAGCCCGGCGACCGCATCCGCCTGGAGCGGGTCACCGAGCAGGTCGAAGTCGACATGGCCGCCCTCGTCTACCTCGACGAGAACGGTTTCGTCCCCGGCACGGCCGCCGAGGTGCGGTCGAAGGCGCCCGACGGCACCCTTACCCTCGACCTCGACGAGGGCACCATCGCCCTCGGCCCCGCCCTGGCCGGCCAACTCTTCGTCGCCCTGGAGGGCGGCAGGCCCACCTCCTGACCTCCCCCGGAGGCGTCAGGGCGCGGTTTGACCCCGGCGTAGCCTGATCCGGGCCACGAACTGGAGGCACGCCGATGAAGTTGGGCATGGTCGGGCTGGGCCGGATGGGCTGGGGGATGACGAGCAGGCTGCGCCAGAAGGGCCACGAGGTGGTCGGCTTCGACTTCTCCCCCGACCGGCGGGACGTGGCGTCGATGGCAGACCTGGTGGCGGCCCTCGAGCCGCCCCGCGCCGTCTGGGTCATGGTGCCGTCCGGGGACCCCACGGAGGCGACCGTCGCCCAATTGGCCGAGTTGCTGGAGCCGGGCGATCTGGTGGTCGACGGTGGCAACTCCAACTTCCACGACTCGGTGCGGCGAGGCCTGTCGCTCGCCGAACGCGGCATCTTCTTCATCGACGCCGGCGTCAGCGGCGGCATCTGGGGACTCAAAGAGGGCTTCTGCCTCATGGTCGGCGGCGCCGCCGAGAAGGTGGCCACGATGCAGCCGATCTTCGACGCCCTGGCTCCCGAGGGCGGGTTCGTCCACTGCGGGCCGGCGGGCGCCGGGCACTTCACCAAGATGGTCCACAACGGGATCGAGTACGGGATGATGCAGGCCTACGCCGAGGGCTTCGAGCTCCTCGGGGCCAGCGAGCTCGGCATCGACACGACGGCAGTGGTCGGCGCGTGGGGCCACGGCAGCGTCATCCGCAGCTGGCTCCTCGAGCTGCTGGCCCTGGGCCTGGCCGACGACCCGAACCTGGAGCGGGTGCGGGGCTACGTGGAGGACTCGGGCGAGGGCCGGTGGACGGTGCAGGAGGCGGTCCGGCTGGGGGTGCCGGCCAACGTGCTGACGGCGTCGCTGTTCGCCCGGTTCACGTCCCGCCAGGACGACTCCCCCGCCATGAAGGTGTTGGCGCTCCTGCGCCACGGCTTCGGCGGCCACGCCGTGAAGTCGGCCGGCGCCGCCATCGACTGACATTTCGCCCCACGACTTGGCCGCCAGACCGGGCCGCCAGCCGGGCCGCCAGACCGGGCCGCCAGACCTGGGCCGCCGACCGCGCCGCCAGACCTGGGCGCCCGACGGTGCGCTGGGCTGCTGTCAGGCGGTGGGCGGGGTCAGGTCGCCGTCGATGACCTGCTGGGCCACGGCCCGCATCTTCGCTCGCTGGCGCATGGCCGTTTGCTGGATGAACGAGAAGGCGTCCGCCTCGGACATCTTGTGGCCGTCCATGAGCTGGCCCTTGGCCCGGTCGACCAGCCGGCGGGTCACGAGCTGGTCCTCGAGGCTGTGGACCTCGTCCTCCAGCGCCCGCAGCTCCTTGAAGCGGGCGATGGCCACCTCGATGGCGGGGATCAGCTCGCTCTTCTGGAAGGGCTTGACGAGGTAGCCGACGGCTCCCGCGGCGGTGGCCTTCTCGACCAGGTCGCGCTGGCTGAAGGCGGTGAGGATGAGCACCGCCGCCCGGCGGGCGCCCACGATCTCCTTGGCCGCGGCGATTCCGTCCATGCCCGGCATCTTGATGTCGAGGATGGCCAGGTCGGGGCTGAGCTCCTTGACCAGGGCGACGGCCTCGTCGCCCCGTCCGACCGCGGCCACGACCTCGTAGCCCTCCTCCTCGAGGGTCTCCTGGAGATCGAGCCGGATGAGGGCCTCGTCCTCGGCGATGACGATGCGGGTCGCCACTATTCCGTTTTCAAAGGTCGGTCCACAAGTCGGTTGTCACAGGTCAGTCGAGCTCTCGGGCCAACCGGTCGAGGAGGTCGTCCTGGGACTTCTGGAGCTGCTGCAGCTCGGCGGCGAGCTCCGTGCGGTGGCGGGCCATGGCGTCGGCGTGGCGCTGCGCCTCCCGGTGCTCCTGCTCGGCCCGAGGGGTCTCCGACATGAGGGCGCGGAGGCGGGCGTCGTCGGCCGTGTCGGCGAGCGACCGCAGCTGCTCGTCGGCCACCTGGATCTCGGCCCGCAACCGCTTCAACCGCTCGGCCGATTCCGACAGTCTGCGCTCGACCAACCACTTGGACATGGAAGGAGGAGTCTACCGTCGGCCCACGGCGCGGCGGCTGGAACTTCCCCGGGGGCGGGCTCGTCCATCCCTTGGAACATGAGAGGGAGGACAGGCATGCGAAAGGTTCGGATTCCGGGTAACCGGGGATGGGTGCTGGCTGCGGTCGTCGTCGCCCTCGTGGTGGCGGGGGCCCTGGTGGCCGCCATCGGCACGGAGAGCTCATCCGACCATGTCGCCCGGGTCGAGGACACCCCGACCACCCCGGGCATCGGCGTCGCCGGCCCCGACGCCGACGCCAGCGTGAGCAGCAGGTCGAACAGCGGGTCGAGTGGCGACGCCGGCGGCGAGGCGGCGCTCAAGCAGATCGGACCGGTGCCGCCCACCCAACCGGGCGCCACGCCGGTCGCCGGGTCCCCGAAGATCGTGCGCACCGGGGAGCTGCGGGTGAACGTGGGCAAGAACGGCTTCGACGTCGCCTTCGACCGGGTGGCATCGATCGCCTCGGCCCACGGCGGGTTCGTGGCCGGTTCGTCCACCTCGTCGGTCGAGGAGGCCCGGTCGGGCGAGCTGACCGTCCGGGTGCCGTCCGACCGCTTCGACGCCGCCCGCCGCGACCTCGCCGCCCTGGGCAAGGTCGAGTACCAGGCCCTGCGGGGGGAGGACGTCAGCGGCCAGCTGGTCGACTACGACGCCCGGCTGAAGAGCCTCACCGCCCAGGAGGAGGCCCTTCGGGGGCTGCTGGGGAAGGCGACCGCGGTGGGCGAGGTGCTCCAGGTCCAGAACTCGCTGTTCGACGTGCGCCAGCAGGTCGAGCAGCTCACCGCCCAGAAGCAGAACCTCGAGCAGGCGGCGTCGCTGTCCACCCTCCAGGTGTCGGTCTTCGAGCCCGGTGCCGGCTTCGAGCCCCGTCCGGTGGACGACGACAAGGGGCTGGCGAACGCCTTCACCCGGGCCGTCGACGGGGCGGTCGCCGTCATCGGGGGCATGATCGTGGTGGTCGGGTGGTCCCTGCCGATCGTCGCCCTCGGACTCGTGATCTGGGGCGCCAGCCGGCTGTTCCGCCGGCGCTCGCCCCGGCCGACCCCCACCACCCCCACCACCCCCGCCGCCCCGTCCCCGGCCGCCCCGTCCCCGGCCGCTCCCTAGGTACGCTCGGGGCGATGGGGGACGCTCCGCTGCGGATCGCCGGGATCGCCTCCCACAACGGCACCAACCTCCGCCACCTCGACGCCGCCTGCCGGGCCGGTGAGGTGGACGCGGAGCTGGTGGTGCTGGTCAGCAACAACGGCGAGGCAAGCATCCTCGACTACGCCCGTGAACACGGCATCGCCTGGCACCACCTGAGCAGCCGCACCCACCCCGACCCCGACCGGCTCGACCAGGCCATCGCCGAGTGCCTCCGCGACCATGGCGTCGAGCTGGTCTTCCTGTCGGGGTACATGAAGCGGCTGGGCCCGAGGACGGTGGGGGCCTTCCGCAACCGCATCCTCAACATCCACCCCGCCCTCCTGCCCGCCTTTGGGGGCGAGGGGATGTACGGCGACCGGGTGTACCAGGCGGTGCTGGCCGCGGGCGAGACCGAGACCGGTCCCAGCGTCCACCTCGTCGACGAGGAGTACGACCACGGGCCGGTCGTCCTCCAGCACCGGGTGCCGGTGCAGCCCGACGACACCCTCGAGACCCTCCGCGACCGGGTCCGGGCGTGCGAGCCCCGGCTGGCGCTCGACGTCATCGGACTGGTAGCCCGGGGCGAGGTCGACCTCGACGCCGTCGCCTCGCCCCCCAAGGTGCTGACCTCCGGAATCCCGACCGGCCGAATCCCGACCGGCCAAATCCGGACCGGCCAAATCCCGACCGGCCAAATCCCGACTGGCCAAATCCCGACTGGGTAGGACGGGGCCACCCCTACGATCGGGGCGTGCGCCGCCTCTTCCTCCTGGCGGGCATCTGGGGCTGGTCGTACCTGCTCATCAAGGTGGCGGTCGGCGGCATGCCGCCGGCGGCGGTGACCTTCGGCCGGGTCGCCCTCGGCATGGTCGTCCTGCTTGTCGTGCTGCGGGTGCGTGGGCTGCGCCTGCCGCGGGGACGGGCGGTGTGGCGGCACTTCGCCACCGTCGGGCTGCTCGGCTCCGCCGTCCCCTTCACCCTCCTGGCCTGGGGCGAGCAGCACATCTCCTCCGCCCTCACCGCCGTCCTCAACGCGGCCACGCCCCTGTTCGCCGCCCTCCTGGTCGCCGTCTTCCTCGGCGAGAGGCTGCGCCGGAGCCAGGGGCTCGGGCTGGCGCTCGGCTTCGTCGGTGTGGGCGTGGCCGCCGGGCTGGGAGCGTCCGACCTGTCGGGGTCGTCGCTCGCCGGCGAGGGGGCGGCGGTGGCGGCCGGGGCCTGTTATGCAGGCGCCATCACCTATGCCAAGCGCAACATGGCCGACCTTTCCCCCCTCGTCTCCGCCGCCGGCCAGCTGGTGACGGCCACCGTGCTCACCCTGCCCATCGCCGTGCTCACCACGGCGCGGGAGGGCCTCGACATCACTCCCCGGCGCCTGCTGGCCGTTTGCCTCCTCGGCATCATGGGGACGGGCCTGGCCTATGTCCTGTTCTACCGGGTCATCGCCGACCTCGGCCCGACCATGGCCGCGGCGGTCACCTACCTGGTGCCGGTGATGGCCGTCACCGCCGGAGTGCTCTTCCTGCACGAGCCCTTTCACCTGCGGTTGCTGGCCGGCGGGGCGCTGATCCTGGGCGGCATCGTCCTGCTCAACGGCCAGGGGGTGCGACCCCGGGACCGGGTCGAGGCCGTCCCTCATTGAGGGTGGATCCCGCCGGCTGGGGCGTCCAGGACGGCTATCACGACGCCATGGGTACGTGGCGCAGCACCCCTGCGTCGACGATCGAGGCCGTGCTGCGGACGATGGGCGCGTCGGAGGACCACCCCCGACCACCGGCCGGCGACCCTGTGCTCTTCCTCCGGGCCGGCGACTCGACCCCGGTCGGGGGGCCGTCCCTCCTCCACACCGAGGACGGGGCCGAGATCCGGGTCGACGACCACCTGCCCCCCGACCTGCCCCTCGGCTACCACACCCTCGTCCGCCTCGACCACGGGACGCGGACCACGGTCGTGGTCAGTCCCGGCCGCTGCCCGCTGCCCGGCGGAGTCCCCACCTGGGGTTGGGCGGTGCAGCTCTACGCCATGCGATCGTCCGCCAGCTGGGGCATGGGCGACCTGGCCGACCTCCGCCGCCTGGCCCGCTGGTCGGCCGACGAGCTGGGCGCGGGCCTGGTGCTGGTCAACCCCCTCCACGCCGCCCTCCCCGGCTTCCCGCAGTCGTCCAGTCCCTACTTCCCGAGCAGCCGGCGGTTCCGCAACCCGCTCTACCTGCGGGTGGAGGACGTCCCTGGTGCATCGGAGGCCCTCGGCGGGCACCTCGACGGGCTGGCCGCATCCGGGCGGGCCCTGAACGGGGAGCGGCTCATCGACCGGGACGCCGTGTGGCGGCTCAAGCTCGACGCCCTCGAGCGGATCTGGGACGCCTTCCCCGGCGACGCCGGATTCGACCGGTGGCGCGATGGTGAGGGTCCGCCGCTCGACCTCTACGCCACCTTCTGCGCCCTGGTCGAGGAGCACGGGCGGGACTGGCGGGCGTGGCCCGACCGCTTCCGCCATCCCGAACGGTCCGAGGTGGCGACGTTCGGCCGGGAACACCAACACCGGGTCCGCTTCCACCAGTGGCTGCAGTGGCAGGTCGACCGGCAGCTGGCGGCGGCCTCGTCCGCCGGGGTGGCGGTCATGCACGACCTGGCGGTGGGCGTCGACCCGGGCGGTGCCGATGCCTGGCTGTGGCAGGACGTGTTCGCCCTCGACATGGCCGTCGGCGCCCCGCCCGACGAGTTCAACACCCGGGGCCAGGACTGGGGGTTGCCCCCGTTCGACCCGTGGCGGCTGCGGGACGCCGCCTACGGACCGTTCGTGGAGACCATCCGGGCGTCGCTCCGCCACGCGGGGGGATTGCGCCTCGACCACGTGATGGGGCTGTTCCGGCTGTTCTGGATCCCCCGGGGGGACTCGCCGGCCGACGGCGCCTACGTGCGGTACCCGGCCTCCGAGCTGCTCGACATCGTCGCCCTCGAGTGCCACCGGGCCGGCGCCTACGTGGTGGGCGAGGACCTGGGCACGGTGGAGGACCAGGTCCGCACCGAGATGGCCGCCCGCGACATCCTCTCGTACCGGCTGCTGTGGTTCGAGGACCGTCCGCCGTCCGCGTATCCGGAACGGGCCATGGCCGCCGTCACCACCCACGACCTGCCCACCGTCGCCGGCCTGTGGTCGGGCTCCGACCTCGACGACCAGCGCCGCCTGGGGATGGAGCCGAATGTCGCGGCCACGGAAGAGATGTGCCGGCGGCTGCAGGACGTGACCGGGGTGGGGGCGGACGCGTCGCCCGACGAGGCCGTCGCCGGGATGTACGCCGCCCTCGGCACCGCCCCGAGCATGCTGCTGGCCGCCGCCCTCGACGACGCGCTGGCCGTGTCCGAGCGGCCCAACATGCCCGGTACCGTCGACTCGTGGCCCAACTGGTCGATCGCCCTGCCGGCGCCGCTGGAGGATCTGATGGCTGACCCCCGACCCCGGGCCATCGCCCGGGCCCTGTCCCGCCGTCCTGACGGAGCCGCGGCCGACGACGGGGCATCGTCATCGTGGTCGTCGTCGTCGGAGGGGTCGGGCCGGGCCGACGGCGTGGCCGAGGGGCGGGCTGGGTTGTCCGAGGGGCCCGCGTGATCGAGAGGCTCCGGCTGTGGCTGGCCGGCACGATCATGTGGATCGTCGCTCATGCCGGCGTGATCGAGAGGCCGGCGTGATTGAGGGGCTCCGACTGTGGCTGGCCGGCACGAACGCGTGGATCGTCCCTCGGTTGTTCGAGGGGCCCTTGTGATTGATGGCCGCCGGCTGTGGCTGGCCCGCACGAACATCTGGATCGCCGCACCGCCCGGCGTGATCGAGGCCCGTGTGATCGATGGCCGCCGGCTGCGGCTGGCCCGCACGAACATCTGGATCGCCGCTCATGCCGGCGTGACCGGGAGGCCCGCGTGATCGAGGGGCTCCGGCTGTGGCTGGCCGGCACGAACGCGTGGATCGTCGCTCCGGCCGGTCCCGGGGGTGAGTGCGTGCTGGTCGACGCCCCGCCCGAGCCCCGGGTGATCCTCCACCGGTTGCGGGAGAACGGGCTCAAGCTCGTCGCCCTGGTCACCACCCACGGCCACGTCGACCACGTCGGCGGAATCGGCGAGGTGGTGGCCCACGCCCACGACGGGATGGTGGCGCCCGCCGCCGGCGTGCCGGTGCACCTCCACGACGCCGACCGCCACATGCTGCTCGACCCCGTCGGCACCGGCGGGTCACTGGCCCAGATGCTCGACATGGAGAACCTCCGGCTGCCACCGCCCGAGATCGTGTTCGGGCTCGACGACGGCCAGAAGGTGACGGGCGCGGGCATGACGTTCACCGCCCTCCACACACCCGGACACACCCAGGGTTCGGTGTGCTTCCTGCTGGAGATGGAGGGCGAGCCGCCGATGCTGTTCAGCGGCGACCACCTCTTCGCCGGCTCGATCGGCCGCACCGACCTCCCCGGCGGCTCCTACGAGCAGCTCATGGCGTCGATGGCCGAGAAGATCCTCCCCCAGCCCGACGACATGGTCGTCTTCCCCGGCCACGGCGCCACCACCACCATCGGCCACGAACGGCGCACCAACCCCTTCCTCCTCCGCGAGTTCGGCGGGACCCCGTCCGTCGACCCCGCCTGAGCAGCCCGCCCGCGCCGACCACGGAGCGTTCAGTGAGCGGGGGTGAGCGGGGGGTTTGCCACGTCGCCGACCACGCCGGGCGTGTCGGCCAGGCGGGCCGCCCTCCATCAGCTTGGTGGAAGGCGGTCGTCGCGCCGGCGATTCGGCCGAGCCACGACGATGAGCGGGGGCGGTATGCGCCGGAGACCGCAGCGCAATCGAGGAGATCGGGGATTTTGGTCGGGCGGCTGGCGGCCTGAGGGCCGTCCGCAACTTCGACCGCCGCCGGGGCCGTCCCGTGCCCGACAAAGCTCTTCACCTGGCATCCGATCTCGGCGATTCAGCCTGATCGGTTGATCCTGGGCGCCCTCCGGGGCCTGCGTCGGAGGGAATTGGCATGCCGCAGTGCGGCTGACCTGCCACGTCGCGCTCCCAACCTTCGGCGTGGTGCTCCCATCGGGGTTGCGATTGGGGAGGCTGAGGACCTGGAGACATGCCGAATAGGTGGGCACTTCGGACATGAATACCTGCGTCACCTCTTTCTGCCAATTGTTCCCCCGGAAATACCCTCATCTTGAGCTTGCGCATTGAATCGAACAGGTGTACGATTGCGATGTGCTGGACGACCTGGCCGAAGCGATCGGGAACCTCGACATTGCGGTCGACGGTGCTGCGATCGTGCGGGCGTTGGCCCTGCGGGACCAGCTCGACGCCCGGATAGCGGAGGTGGTGGGGGCCTTCGACGCGGCCTCGCTGTGGGACATCGACGGGGCCACGTCGATGACGGCGTGGCTCAAGTCCTCGGCCCGCATGACCGATCGGGCGGCGAGGCGGACGAGCTCGATCGCCTCCCGTTTGCGCAGGCTGCCGGTGATCGCCGCCGCCTATGGCGAAGGGTCGTTGTCGGGGGGACAGGTGGAGGCCATCCTGGCCAACGTCGACGATTCCACGGTCGAGGTGCTGGCCGGGCAGGAGGCCGAACTGGTCGAGTACCTGGTGCCCCTGACGGTGGCCGGCACCTGTCGGGCCATGGCCTCGTGGAAGGCCCGGGCCCAGCCCGAGCCACCCGAGCGCAGCGAGCCGGAGCGGTCGCTGCACCTGTCGTCCACCCTCGACGGGCGCTACGTGCTGGATGGATCGTTCGACGCCGAGGGCGGGGCCACGGTGGAGACCGCATTGCGCCTGGCCACCTCCGACGATGGGTCCCGTACCCCGGCGCAACGCAGAGCCGAGGCCCTGGTCGAGATCTGCCGGTTCTTCCTCGACCACCAGCAGACGAGGCCCGGGGGCCGGCACCGGCCCCATCTCAACGTGGTGGTCGACCTCGACGCGCTGGTGCTGGGCGAGGGGGGCCGGATCATCGACGGGCCCGCCATCGACGGGGCGAGCGTGTCACGGCTGTTGTGCGACGCCTCGGTGCACCGGGTGCTCATGTCGGCTCGCTCGGCCATCCTCGACTACGGCACGTCGACCCGCACCATTCCCGCTCCGCTGTGGAGCGCGCTGGTCATCCGCGACGAGCACTGCCGGTTCCCCGGCTGCGACCGGCCGTCAAAATGGTGCGAGGGCCACCACGTCCGGTGGGTCACCCACGGCGGGGCGACGGAGCTGTCGAATCTCGTGATGTTGTGCCAACGGCATCATCACCTGCTCCACCTCCCCGAATGGGAAGCCAAACTCCTGCCCAATGCCACCTTCGAGGTCACCGGTCCCGACGGAATGCTGCGATGCACCTCGCCCCCGAGGGCCGAGCCGGGATGGTGAATGACGACTGCGAATCTGGCGCGGAACGCTGCGGCCTCCGGCCTGCCGACCGCGATGGCTCGCACCCGACCTTCGAAGCGCGGGCCAACCCGTTTCTCTGGTGGAATATGTACCTCCCAGGTACACATCCCACCAGAGAAGGGGCCGCCGGCGCCGAGAGATCACAGCACCCAGTGGTGGTCCCGGTACCAGGTGACGGTTTGGGCGATGCTCGTGGGGAGGTCGGTCTGGGTGAACTCGAAGCCGGTGGCGAGGAGGGCGTCGACCGAGAGACGGTTGTTGCGGTTGGCCTTGCGCAGGAACCGGAAGCGCTCCTTGCTGAGGAGGATGCGTGGCTCCATGCCGGCGTCGACCATCCGTCCGTGGGCGTCGGCCCTCGCGTCGTAGGACAGGCCGGCGTCGGCGTCGGCGACCAGCTCGATCGGCAGGGCGAAGGCGTCCGCCACCATGGTGGCCACCTCGTGGCTCGACGGGTACTGGGGTAGGACCACGTTGAACGCCCGTCCGACGGCATCGTCGGCGGTGGCCAGGTGGATCGATGCCGCCACCACGTCGTCGACGTGGACCAGGCGCTGCTCGATGGGGGTCTCGTGCACCGCGACCCGGTCCACCCCGGCGAAGCGCTCGATGGCGACGTCGAGGATGGCGCTGGCCAGGAGCTTCACGTTCCCCGGCCCGTAGACGGTGACGGGGCGGACCACCACGGTCGGCGTGCCGGACGCGGCGTACTCCTCCACCACCCGCTCGGCCGCCTCCTTGGCCTTGCCGTAGCCCCGGCTGGGATGGCGGCCGACGTCCTCCGGCACCGGGGACGGGAGCTGCACCTCCTCCCCGTACACCGACGTCGAGCTCATGTGCACGAAGCGCTCGACGGGCCACGGCCGGGCCGCCGTCAACAGCCGCCGGGTGCCCAGGACGTTGACCCGCTCCATCTCCGCCTGGTCCGACAGCGAGCTCGACGCCCCGGCCAGGTGGAAGACGTGGGTGATGCTCTCCAGGAGGCCGGAGATGGCCCACGGCTCGTCCTTGACGAGATCGATGGCGTGGTACTCCACCCCCTCGGGCAGGGGCGGCGACTCCCGCCGCCGCCCGGTGGCCCGCACGTCCCACCCGGATTCCACCAGTGCGGGGACCAGATGGGAGGCGATGTAGCCGGTCGCGCCGGTCACCAGTGCTCGTCGCCGCATTCCTCCGGAGGGGGCCATGGCCGTAGAATCCCATTTCATGGACGTGTCCGTGTGGTTCAACCCGGCCTGCGGCACCTGCCGGACCACCCAGGGCATCCTCGCCGAGCGGGGCGTCGACGCCGAGATGTTCGAGTATCTGCGCGAACGACCGTCCCGGGACGACATCGAGCGGGTCATGGGCCTGCTCGGCACCGACGATCCCCGCACCATCGTCCGCACCAAGGAGCCGGTGTACCGCGAGCTCGAGCTGGCCGGCGCCACCCGCGACCAACTCCTCGACGCCATGGCCGCCAACCCGGTGCTCATCGAGCGGCCGATCGTCGTCCGGGGCGACCGGGCGGTGGTCGCCCGACCCGCGGAGCGGGTCCTCGAGCTGCTCGACGAGGAGCCTCCCGGTGCGTGACCGGCGAGTAGCGCCATCCTGCGACGGGTAGGCCCCTCTCGGTGAGAAGCACGACGCCGACTTTGATAGCCGGCCGCTACGAGGTCGGCGAGCTGTTGGGGCGGGGGGGGATGGCCGAGGTGTATGCCGGCATCGACCGCCGGCTCTCGCGCCCCGTCGCCATAAAGCTGCTGCAGGCGGCGATGTCGGCCCGCGACGACATCCGGATCCGTTTCGAGGCCGAGGCCTGCGCCGCGGCGGCGATCACGCAGCCCCACGCGGTGGCCGTCTACGACACCGGCGAGCACGAGGGCGTGCCGTACATCGTCATGGAACGGTTGCCCGGCGACACCCTGGCCGACCGGATCGCCACCGGATCGGTACTGAGTGCGGCGGAGGCCCGGGCCTTCGGGCGTCAGGTGCTGGGCGCCCTCGACGCCGCCCACCGGGTGGGCCTGATCCACCGGGACGTGAAGCCGGGCAACATCCTCCTCACGGCGGACGGGGCGGCCAAGATCGCCGACTTCGGCATCGCCAAGAGCGTCGAGGTGGGCGCCGACCTCACCGGCACCGGCCAGCTCATCGGCACCCCCGCCTACCTGGCACCGGAACAGTTGGGCGGCGACCCCGCGTCGCCCCTGTCGGACCTCTACGCCCTCGGCGTCGTGCTCTTCGAGGGACTCACCGGGCGGAAGCCGTTCGAGGGCGACAACGCCATGGTGACGGCCCGGGCGGTGATCCGGGGTGACCACGTGCCGCTGGCCGACGTCCGTCCCGACCTCGACGCCGACCTGGTGCGGGTCGTCGAGCGGGCCATGGACCCCGACCCGCGGGCCCGGTTCTCGTCGGCGGCGGCGATGGCCGCCGCCCTCGCCCCCCCGGCGGTACCGACGGTCGTGCCCGGACCCGGCGCCACCGCCATCGGTCCGGACGCCACCGAGATCCTCGACGTGACCGAGATCGCCGCCCACACCGCACCCCCCGCTCCAGCCGCCGCCCTGGCCGCCCCGATCGCGGCGGCGGCCACCGCGACCGATGTGGCCGGCAGCGGGGTCGAGGGTCCCGATTCCCCCAGTCGGCGCCCGGCCGCCGGACAGGTCCTCGGCACCCCGTCCCCCGGCGATGTCCTGTCCGCGTCCTCGCAGGCACGTCCGGCGGCCGCACCCGTCCCGCCTCCGGCCCTCCCTCCCCTGGCGGGTCGTCGGCGGCCCTCACGCGAGGCCCGCATCGCCTTGGTCGCGCTCGCCGCCGTGGCCGTCGTGTTCCTGGTCGTCCAGATGCTGCGTTCGTTGCCCCGGGAGGACGCCACGGGCGTCGCCGCCGGATCGGCGTCGTCCGCCACCACGCTCACTCCCGCGACGACCCCCGCGACGACCCCACCGTCCTCCGCCGCTCCGACCCCCGGCCGACAGCTGGCCGAGGAGCTGCGCGCCGGGGCCGCCACCCTGGGCCCGGCCCACGGCACGGCCGCACCCGAGCTGGCCGCCCGCCTGCGGGTGGTGGCCGACGCCGTCGAGCGGGCCGACGCCGGGGCCCCCGCGGCCGCCACCGCCCTGATCGTCGACATCGTCCGGTGGCGCCAGGCGGGCCAGCTCAACGACGTCGCCACGGTGGGCGGCGTCCAGCTGCTCCAGAAGGTGCCGGGCCTCACCGTCGCCGGCTCCGCCCCCGCCGTCGCCGCCGGCCCTTCCGCCAGTTTCAACGTCCCCGAGGTCTTCGACCTGACCAACCCCCCCAAGGACAAGGGCAAGGACGACGACTGACCGGCGGCCGTAACCGCCGCCCGCCGCCCGCCGCCACCGCAGGAAACCTTGGGCGCTACTTCTCCTTGCGGACCAGCCAGCGGAAGCGCTTGGCCCCCTCGAAGGCGGCCTCGCCCGCCAGTTGCCCGATGCCGGTCGACAGCGTCGGGTAGACGTGGATGAGGCTGGCCACCTCCGACAGCTTGAGGCCCTGGGTGATGGCGAGCGCCAACTCGTGGATCATCTCCCCGGCGGACGGGGCCAGGATGTGGGCCCCCACCACCTTGCCCTTGGCCGTGACCACCACGATGGCCCCCTCGGTGGCGTTGTCGGCCCGGGCCCGGTCGGAGTGCGACAGGTCGAGCCGGTAGACCTCGACGTCGTCGCCGTGCTTCTTCTCGGCCTCGGCCACGGTGAGGCCGGCGTGGGCCAGCTCGGGGTCGGTGAAGGTGCACCACGGCACGAAGTCGGTGACCCGGCCCTTGCCCGGATAGAAGGCGTCGCGGACGGCCCGCACCGCCTCGTAGCCGGCGGAGTGGGTGAAGAGAAACCGCCCGGCGACGTCTCCCGCGGCGTAGATCGACGGCACCGCGGTCCGCATCCGCTCGTCGACCTCGATGCCGGTGCGCCCGACCTTGACCCCGACCTCCTCCAGGCCCAGTCCCTCCACGTTGGGACGCCGGCCGGTGGCCACCAGCAGCTCCTCGCCCTCCCAGAAGGCCGGCTCCCCGTTCTCGCTGCCGTAGACGATCTTGCGCTTCCCGGACACCGCCACCCGTTCGGTCTCCACGTTGAAGTGCAGGTCGACGCCCTCCGACCGGAGCCGGGCGACCAGGATGTCGACCAGGTCGGGCTCGTCGCGGGGCAGGATCCGGGGCCCCTTCTGCAGCACGGTGGTGACGATCCCGAGCCGGGCGAAGGCCTGCGACATCTCGGTGGCGATGGGGCCGGCCCCGATCATCACGATGCTCTCGGGGGCCCGCTCGAGGTCCCACAGGCTCTCGCTGGTGAGGAACCCGGCCTCCTTGAGACCCTCGATCGGCGGCACGACCGGCCGGCTGCCGGTACAGACCAGGATGAAGCGGGCCTCCAGCTCGCGGTCGGCGCCGGTGGTGCCCTCGCCCAGGACGCGCACCGTGTTGGGCCCCACGATCCGGGCCGCCCCCCGGATGATCTCGACCCCTTCGGCGGCGAAACGCTCGGGGTCGTCGTCGGTGGACGCGATCTCCTGCTGGATGTCGCGGATCCGCTTCCACACCATCGACGTGTCGATCTCGGGGATCACCGACGGCAGGCCGTAGGTGTCGGCCACCCGCATGGTGTGGGCCGCCTTGGCCGACGCCAGCAGCGCCTTGCTGGGCACGCATCCGGTCCACAGGCAGTCGCCGCCGACCCGGTCCCGCTCGACCACGGCCACGCGGAGCCCGATGGTGGACGCGAACTCGGCCCCGACCATCCCGCCGGACCCCATTCCGATGATGACCAGGTCGTGGCGCGCCATGCACATGCCCCCTCGTGCTCCCCTGCCGGTCCGACTGTATCCGGGCGCTTCTAGGCTCGGGAGGTGCCTTTCGACCCCCAGTCCGGTGTCGTCGACCTCGTCATGGGGTTGGCCGCGCTGGCCACCCTGGTGGCGGTCGTCCGGTCCCGGCGGACGTTCTTCGCCCCCCGCCTCGCTCCCGAGGCCAAGCGCCTGGCCACCCAGGTTGCGGTGTTCGTGGTCCCCCCGCTGGTCGTGCTGGTCCACGAGCTGGGACACCTGGCGGCGGTTCTGGCCGTCGGCGCCCAGGTCACCGGCTTCCACTACGGGTTCTTCGAGGGGTCGGTCGGGTACGCGGGCGACGTCAGCCCGGGGCAGGCCTGGTTCGTCTCCCTGGCGGGCAACGTCGCCGGCGTCCTGGCCGGGCTGGCCCTGGCCGGCGCGGGGCTGGTCGCGGCCCGCCGCCGGCCCGCGTGGCCGCCGGCCCTGGTGCACGTCCTCATCCTCGGCGGAACCTTGCAGGTGGGCTACGCGCTGATCGGCTATCCCCTGCTCTCGCTGTCGTCGAACTGGGGGGACTGGGTCACCATCTACGACGCAGGGACCACCCCCGGGCTGAGCTGGGCCACCGGCGCGGCCCACGTCGCGGTGCTGGCCGCCCTTTGGCGCTGGTGGCGGGCGAGCGTGCGCCACACCCTGTTCGCGGTGGATTCGGGCGCCGGCGACCGCCTGGCCTCCCTCCGCCGGGCCGTGCAGGAGGCACCCGGCGACGACACCGCGTGGCTCGATCTGGCCGGCCTCTACGCCCAGAACGGCGAGCTGGGCCTGGCCAAGGCCACCCTCGAGGACGCCGCCGGCGCCGCGCCCACCGCCCGGGTCCACCTGGCCCGGGTGCGGGTGGCGATGGCGCAGTCCCGGTGGTCGTCGGCGGTGATCGCGGCCGGGGAAGGGGTGAAGGCGGCGGGGGCGGACGACGTCGAGGTGGTCCAGCGGCTGTGGGCCAACCAGGGACTGGCCCTGGCGTCGATGGAGCGTCCCACGCACGCCCTGGCCGCGTTCGACCGGCTGGGCCCCCCCGTCGTCGACGACGCCCGGGTCCGCTACGGGCGGGGGCTGGCCCGGCTGGGCGCGGGCGACGCCGAGGGCGGTCGGGCCGACCTGGAGGCCGTGGTGGGGGCGCTCCCCGAGGGCAACCTGCTGCGGGACTGGGCCGTGGCCCGCATCCACGGTGGATTGCCCGACCCACCCGACGACTCCGACCGTCCCAACTACCTCCGCCGCACCGCCGCGCCCCCCGCCCCCATCGCCGGCGTCTGAGCCCGGGCCGCCCCCCTCGGTTCGGTCAGGCCGGCGGCGGGATCACCGGGAGGGCCTGGAGGAGGGGTTCGAGCTCGCCCCGGGTGGCGACGTTGTCGAAGCGGGCGGTCACCACGCCGTCGGCGCGGACGACGAAGACCCAGGGCTCGGTTAGGCCCTCGGCCCCGTCGGGGAGGATCCACTCGGCGGCGGCCCGGTTGATGACGGTGTTCTGGAAGTCACGGAAGACCTCGATGTGGACGAACGCGGCCCGGTCGCCGTATGCGTGCGACAGCTCCTGCACCAGGTCGGTGACGGGCCCGCAGAACTGGCTCGTGCAGTACACCGGCGTGGACACCGACACCACCACCGGCCGGCCCGCGTCGAGGGCGGCGGCGACGGTGGTCTCGTGCAGCTCGGGATCGGGGATGGGCTGGGAGCCGTCGCTGCCGGCCCGCGAGTCGATGGCGCCCCGGGGAACGTCGGCCGGCGCGTCCATGGTGAGGTTCTGCGATCGGGGGGCGAGGCTGCCGGGGGCGGGCACCCGGTGTTGTTCGCGGACGGCGAAGGCGCCGGTGGCGCGCTTGGTGTCGCCGTCGACCTGGGCGGTCACCTCGACCTGCCAGAACCCGGCCTTCCCGAACCCGGCCGGCGCGGCGTAGACACCACGGGCCTGTGACCCGCTGACGAGTTGGGGTTGCTCGATCCCTTCGGACGTCGGGGTGCCGGGAATGGGGAGGTACGTGGCGGTGACGGCGGGCCCGTACGCCGGGGCGAGGGGTGCGTCCTTGGTGCCGAGGTAGGCGAAGCGGAAATCGACGGTGCCGAACACCACCAGCCGGAAGTCGGGCGCCTGCAGCCCGACGATGAGCCGCGCCGGCGGCCCGACGGCCAGGTCGTAGCTCGCGACCTGGGCCACCAGGCCGTCCTGGCCGGCGGGGGACGTGGTCGCCGGGGTGGCGGTGGAGCCGTCGTCGGACGAGCACGCGCCGGAGGAGGAGGACGCAGGCCAGCGCCAGGGTCGCCGCGAGCCTGCCCCGGGTCCCCCACGGCGACCGGCGTGACGACAGCATCGCGGTCATTTGGCGCAGGCGGGGACGGGAACCGCAAGTCGGTCGAGGCCCTCCCGGGTGACGTCGACCAGCCGTCCGAGGTCGTCCGCCAGCCGGTCGCCACTGGCCAGCCCGGAGAAGTCGGCCTCCACCTTCTGCTTGGCCTCCAACAGCCGGCCGGCGAGCGCCCGGTCGACGTCCTCCAGCGCCCGGGCGATGACATGGAGCGTCTCGTGGGACCGGTCGAAGAACCGGGCCTCCGCCGCCCGGGGCCGGTCGGGGGCCTCGTGGCGGGCGGCGCAGAGGTTCTCGAAGGCGTCGGTCAGGCGGGCGACCGGCACCGGGTCCCCCGCCACGACGATCGTCGGACCGGTGGCGCCGGTGGTCGGGCGGTCCCCGCCGTCGTCGCACGCGGGCGAGGTCAACGCCAGCAGCGTGGCCAACCCGAGCACGGTCGTCCGGAGGCCGATCAGGGGGTGCGGGCCGGCAGCACGTCGGTCACCTGGGGTGGAGGCACCTGGGGTGGAGGCAGCTCACGTGACGGGTTCGGGGTTGCCGGCGGGGTGGGCCGAATGGGCGAACAACACCTTGTTGAGGATGACGAACTTGGCGATCCACAGCACCCCGAACGCAGCCAGGGCGGCGGCGTTGACGATCAGCTTCTGGCCGACGGCCGAGGCCGTGACCCCGGCCGCGTGGCTCTCGGCATAGTCGACCGACCAGGTGGACAGGATGAGTCCCAGGAGGCACATCCCCCAGAACGGGGCGATCTCCTTCATCAGGTGCGATCGGCCGGACTTGCCCCAGACCCATGCCCGGTTGAGTTGGTACGAAGGCACCGCCGACAGGCACACGGCGACGATGTTCGACGTGCGGGCCGACCATGCGAACTGGGCGAGGAACAGCACGATCTGGGACACCACGACCGACACGACCGACACCAGGCTGTACCGCACGAGCTTGCGGCCGGCGGGCGTGCGCGCCCGCTCAAGCAGGCTGCTGGGGGAGAGGAGCACCATCGACGATGTTATCGGCAGAACCGATGGTTGGGTGGAGCGGCGGCCGGTAGGCCGATCGGGCCAATCCTGCGCCCCGCCGGGCGGCTCGGTTTGCTCCCGTGCGCCGGAGTGGTGACACTCGATGGCTCCCTTCCCGCCGCGAAAGGACCTCCCACCACGTCGCACCCCGAAATTCGAGCCGAACAGGCGGTCGTCGACCGCGCCTACGCCCGCCTGGACGCCATGCGGGACGCGGCCCGCGCCGTGTCGGCCGACGTCATCGAGACCACGCCCGGCGGCACCCACCAGGCCCGCCTGGAGCGCGACGTGCGGGTGCAGCTGACCGAGCGCCGCCTGGCATCACTGCAGGTGGGAGAGGCGGGCCTGGTGTTCGGGCGGACCGACGCCGCCGGCGGGGAGCGCCGCTACATCGGCCGGGTGGCCATCTCCGACGAGGACAACGAGCCCCTGGTGGTCGACTGGCGGGCCCCCGCGGCCGAGCCGTTCTACCGGGCGACGCCGGGGGCGCCGATGGGGCTGGTCCGCCGCCGCCACTTCATCCTCCGGGGCCGCCACGTCGCCGGCCTCGACGACGAGCTGCTCACCGCCGAGCCCACCGGCGCCGACCTGGTGCTGGTGGGCGAGGGGGCGCTGCTGGCCGCCCTCGAGCGCTCGCGGTCGGGGCGGATGGCCGACATCGTGGCCACCATCCAGCGGGAGCAGGACGAGATCGTCCGGTCGCCCCTGCCGGGCATCGTGGTGGTGCAGGGCGGTCCGGGGACGGGGAAGACCGCGGTGGCCCTCCACCGGGCCGCCTACCTGCTCTACACCTTCCGGTTCCCGCTGGAGCGGGCCGGGCGTCCTGCTGATCGGGCCCAGCCGCATCTTCCTGCGCTACATCGAGCAGGTCCTGCCCGCGCTCGGCGAGCACACCGTCAACCTGGCGACCCCGGCCGACCTGGTGCCGACGCCGATCCGGGGACGGGACGAGCCCGAGGCGGCCCGCCTCAAGGGCGAGGCCCGCATGGCCCGGGTGCTGGCCCAGGCGGTGGGCGACCGCGAGCGGGGCCTTCCCTCCGCCGTCGCCCTGCTGTGGAAGGGCCAGCGGGTACGCCTGTCGGTCCGCGACTCCCGCCGCATCGTCGACCAGGTGAAGCGGCGGCGGGGGACGCACAACGAGCGCCGGGCCCAGGTGGAGCGGTTGGTGGTCCGCCACCTGCTGGGCCAGCTCGACCTGGAAGAGGAGGACGCCCGGGAGGGTCCGGCCCAGGAGAGTCCAGCGCGGGAGGCCGTGTCCGCTACCCTGCGGGCCGACCGGGCGGTCGTCACCGCCCTCGAGCGCATGTGGCCGGCGCTGACCCCCGAGGAGCTGCTCCACGACCTGTTCGGCTGGGCCGCACTCGTGCGCCTGGCCGGGCGGGGAGTGCTCGACGAGGACGAGGTCGCCGCCCTCCACCGGCCCCGGTCGGAGGCGCTGGGCGACGTGCCCTGGACCGACGCCGACCTGCCCCTTCTCGACGAGGCCCTGGTGTACCTGGGCCCGGTGGCCCGCCGGCGGGGCCGGACGGGTACCCGCAACGGCGACGGGGCCGCCCGCTGGGAACGGGAGAAGGTGGTCTCCGACCTGGGCGAGATGGACTCGCTCATGCGCCGCGACCTCCTGGCGCACCTGGAGGAGGTCGATCCGAGGGCCAGGAACGCCGACGTCGAGAGCCTGGAGCTGTGGGACCGCACCTTCGGCCATGTCGTGATCGACGAGGCCCAGGACCTGTCCCCGATGCAGCTGCGGATGATCGGGCGGCGGGTGCCGAGCGGGTCGATGACCATCGTGGGCGACCTGGGCCAGGCGAGCGGCTCGTGGGCGCCGCGGACATGGGACGAGGTGGTGGCCCACCTGCCCTCCCCCGCCCGCCGGCCGCCCCGGCGGGCCGAGCTCACCGTCAACTACCGCACCCCGTCGGAGGTGATGGACGTGGCCGCCCGGGTGCTGGCGGTGGCCGCCCCCGACCTCACCCCCTCGCAATCGGTGCGCCAGTCGGGCACCGATCCGGTGTTCGTCGCCGTCGGGTCCGCCGAGCTCGACGGGGCCGTCCGGGAAGCGGCCCGGGCCGAGACCACCGCCGTCGCCGACGGGAAGGTGGCCGTCCTTACCGCCCCGTCGATGGTCGAGCACGTCCGCACCCTCCTGACGTCCGCCGGGACCGGTCCCGACCTCCTCGACGCCCCCCTGGCCGTGCTGGCGGTGCAGCAGGCCAAGGGCCTCGAGTTCGACTCCGTGGTCGTGGTCGAGCCGGCCGCCATCGTGGCCGAGCACCCCCACGGGGGACGGGCCCTGTACCTGGCCCTCACCCGCACCACCCGCCGCTTACGGGTGGTGTCGTCCCAACCCCTGCCGGCCGGGCTGGAGGCCCCGCCCCGGGGGGAAGGCACCGCCGCGGTGCCACAATGACCCCTGTGCCCGAGGCCCCCGAGCCCGATGAGTTGGAGCCCCCGGAGCCCCCGGAGCCCAGATCGGCGGCCCACGCGGCGGTAGAGGCGCACGGGCCGCCGGCCAGCTCCCCCGGGCACGTGACCTGGGGCATCGAGCCGGTGGGACCGCTGCGGGGCGACGTCCGCATCTCCGGCTCGAAGAACGCCGTCACCAAGCTGATGGTGGCGGCCCTCCTGGCCGAAACGCCCAGCGTGGTCACCAACGCCCCCCGGTTGGGCGACGTCGACATCACCGCCGGGATGCTGCGCTCGCTCGGCGCGGGGGTGGAGATCGAGGGCGGGCGGGTCACCGTCGACCCCGCCACGACCACGGGCAGCCGCATCCCGGTGTCGTACACCGGCCTCAACCGGGTGCCCATCCTCATGGTCGGTCCCCTGCTGCACCGCGTCGGCGAGGCGTTCGTCCCCCTCGTCGGCGGCGATCGCATCGGCGCCCGCCCGGTCGACTTCCACGTTCATGCGCTCCGCCAGTTCGGCGCCGAGGTGGAGCTGACCGACGAGGGCCTGGAGGCCAAGGCCCTCCGCCTCCACGGGGCCCACTTCGCCCTGCCGTTCCCCAGCGTGGGCGCCACCGAGACGGTGCTCATGACGGCGGCCGTCGCCGAGGGACGCACCATCCTGGAAAACGCTGCGGTCGAACCCGAGGTGGTCGAGCTGGCCCTGCTCCTCCAGCGCATGGGTGCCCGGATCGAGCTGCAGCCCGACCGCCGGTTCGTCATCGAGGGGGTGTCGCACCTGTCGGGGGCCACCCAACGGCTGGGCGGCGACCGCATCGAGGCCTTCTCCTACCTGGTGGCGGGGCTGGCCACCGGGGGCAGGGTCCGCATCTCGGGCTGCGGCCAGGACCGCCTGGTGACCGCCATCTCCACCCTCCAGCGGATGGGGGCCCGGTTCGAGATCGACGACGACCACATCACCGCCGAGGCCGACCAGCTCCGGCCGGCGGCGGTGCAGACCAGCCCCCACCCGGGTTTCATGACCGACTGGCAGCCGCCCCTGGTGGTGCTCTGCACCCGGGCCAACGGGATGTCGGTCATCCACGAGACCGTGTTCGAGGACCGGCTGGGCTACGTCGACGCGCTGCGCTCGATGGAGGCCGAGGTCGAGTTGTTCGAGCAGTGCCTGGTGGGCGAGGCGTGTCGCTTCCGGGAGAGCGGGTCGTCGCATTCCGCGCTGGTGCGGGGTGGGGGGACGCTGCGGGGCGCCGAGGTGGAGATGCCCGACATCCGGGGTGCCTTCGCCTACGTCATCGCCGCCGCCGCCGCCGAGGGGACGTCGACGCTCCACGGCGTCCACCACCTGGAGCGGGGGTACGACCAGGCCCTGGCCAAGTTCTCCGACCTCGGCCTGCGCATCACCCCGACCTGATCGTCGAGGCCAGAAACCGGAAAGGTTCTCTTTCCCGGCAATTCGGCATCTCGACACCCGGAGACCAGGCCCGATTGCTAGCGTTCGGCCGTGTGGTCTTCGTCGTGCTCGCGATCGTGGCCATGGCGAGTCGTCGCCGTGGGCGCGGTCTGGCCGCCCACCTGGGCGCCGGGTGGCTGGCGCCGGATGACCCGGCCCCTGCGACGACGGGTGCGCCGCCGGCACTACCGGCAGATCTACTGATCCGCCGGGGGCCGTCGCTCGGGTTCGGGGCTCACGCTCGGGGCTCAGGCTCGGATCTCAGGCCCGGATCTCGACGGGAACGCCGATGGGGAGGGTCTCGGCCAGCTTGGTGATGCCCTCGTTGCTCATCCGGATGCATCCGTTGCTCACGTCGGTCCCCAGGCCCGCCGGGTCGCTGGTGCCGTGGATCCCGAACTGGCCGTCGCCACCGGCGAAGTCGTAGAGCACCTCCGAGTATCCCGACAGCCCGTAGGCGTACGGCCCGTAGGCGGCCTTCTGCGAACGGAACAGCTCGACGGTGTAGAACCGCCCTCCGGGGGTGGGGGTGGTGGCCACGCCGACGCCCACCGGCTCCTCGTGGAAGACGGCGTCGCCCTTGAACACCGTGAGCCTGTGGGCGCCCAGCTCGACCACGATCCGGTAGTCGTGGCCGGCGAGGGTGACGTCGTCGCTGCGGATCCACCCGGTCGATCCGTTCGGCCGAACCGGCAGCATCACGACCAGCCAGCCCGGTCGTCGGCCGATGACGAGGAACGCCTCCTCCGCGCCCGACGGTCGCGGATTGGCCAACGTCCGGGAGGGCGCGGCGCCTACGTCGGGCGAGTCGAAGACGTCGATCGACGGCCCTTTCACCGTCGCCACCAGGCTGCGGTGGGGCGGCGTGGTCGTGGTGGACGGGAAGGCCGGCGGCAGGGCCAGGAGCGGCGCCTGTCCTGCGGTCGACGGAGTCGTCACCTCAACCGACTGGTCCCGCCCGGACCCCGACCCCGTGGCCAATAGGGCGGTCGCGGCCAGCAGCAGCCCGAGCGTCATGCCCCCTCGACGCATTCCGGGATCGTACCGGCGGCCCTCGCCCACGGCGCCCCCTCGACGCATTCCGGGATCGTACCGGCGGCCCTCGCCCGCGGCGTCCGCTCGGCGCGCCGGGCGAGCACTTGGCGCGGTTGCCCCCTCCTTGGGGGAGTTGCGCGGAGTGCTCGACGTTTCGCCTCCCGCCGGGCGAACACTTCGCGCGGTTGCCCCCTCCTTGGGGGAGTTGCGCGGGGTGGTCGACGTTCGCGCGCGCCGAGCGAGGACTTCGCGTGCCCCTCCTTGGGGAACTGCGCGGAGTGCTCGACGTTCGCGGCGCGCCGGGCGACCAATTGGCGCGGTTGCCCCCTCCTTGGGGGAGTTGCGCGGAGTGCTCGACGTTTCGCCTCCTGCCGGGCGAACACTTCGCTTGCCGGGCGACACTCGCGGTTGCCCCCTTCTTGGGGGAGTTGCGCGGAGTGCTCGGGGAGGTCGGCGTTATTGGGCGGCGCCGGGGGCCGGGGACTGGGGCGGGGTGTCCGGGTCGGCGAACTCGCCGCCGCCTTCGGTGCTCTCGGCGGAGCCGATGTTCTGCTGGGCGATGACGTATTCGTTGCCGTCCTCGTCCTCCAGCGGGACGCTGGTGACCTCGGGCTCGGTCCGGTTCGGGTCGGTCGGGTCGGTCTGGTCGGCGGTCACATCCGACCCGTCCCCCGGGGCGGCGTCGGTGAAACGGCCGGTGTCGGGCTCGGGAGGCGGCTGCCGGAGCTCCAGGTAGACCACCTTCACCGACGCCACCACCGGCACCGCCAGCAGGGCCCCCACCACCCCGCCGGCCGACACCCCGATCAGGGCCGCGGTCATGGTGGCGGGAGGCGACAGCTTCACCGACCGGCCCACGATCAGCGGCCCGAGCACGTGGTTCTCGAACTGGAGGTAGAGGATGAAGAACACGGCGCAGATCAGCCCGGTGGTGATGCCCTGGGTGAGCCCGAGCAGCACGAACGGGATGCCGCCCGCCGCCCCCCCGATCTGGGGCACGAGGTCGAAGATGGCCACCCAGACGGCGAGCAGGGGGGTCAACGGCACGCCCAGGATGAGGCCCATGACCAGGACGCTCACCCCGGCGATCCCCGCCACCAGCACCGACCCGGCCACGTAGCGGCCGACGGTCTCGTAGGCCAGCCGGCCGATGCGGTCGGCCTGTTTGCGCCGGGAGGGAGGGAACAGGCGGCGGAGCCCCCGGACCAGGCGCTCGCCGTCGAGGAGGAGGCTGATGGTGACGAGCAGGGTGAAGAGCATGGCGATGAACCCGTCCGCCACCCGGACCGCGGTCTCCCCGAGCGGAGTGTCCTCGCCCTCGAGGCGATCGGGTACGTCCTCGATCCACTGCCGCACCTTGTCGGCGGTGCCGGCCTTCTCCAGGTCGTCGCCCACGACCGGGAGCTGTTCGATCTGCCCCACCACCTCGTCGAGGTCGCCGCCCAGTTCGCGCCCCTGACGGATGGCGGGGGGAGCGAGGAGGGCCACCGCGGCCACGGCCAGCGCCACCAGCGCGAGCACCACCGACGCCACCGCCCCCGCCCGGGGCAGGTGCAGCCGCCGCTGGGCCGCCGTCACCAGAGGCGTGAGGGCGAGGGCCAGGAGGGTGCCGACGGCGAGGACCGTGATCGCCCGGGGGGCGACCCGGAAGAGGTTGGTGATGGCCAACAGGCCGACGAAAGCGCCGAGCATCCAGGCCACCGAGCGCCAGTCGAGATCGACCTCCCGCACCGGACCGCCCCGCCGGCCCCGCCGCGGCGCCCCGGGCGGAACCGCCTCGGTTTCGGGGCCGGCACCGGTGCCGGGACCCGCATCGGTTTCGGGGCCGGGGCCGGCGTCGGGTTCGGGGCCGGCATCGGTGCCGTGGCCGGCCTCGGTTTCGGGTTCGGGGCCGGCATCGGGGCCGTGGCCGGGGCCGGGGTCGGTTCGGGCCCGCTCGGTTTCGGGGCCGGCATCGGGTGCCGGGGTTCGGGGCCGGCCTCGGTTTGGCCGTGGTTTCGGGGCCGGGGCAGGCTCGGGGCCGTGGCCGGTGTCGGGGCCGGGGCCGGTGTCGGGACCCGTCGAAAGGGCCGGACCTGCGACCAGGACCGGCTGGGCCTGGGCCGGGGGAAGGCCGGGGTCCGCCACCGTCGGTACTGTACCGACGTGGCGGTTCGGAGGGAGCGGCTGAGGATCAGCCCCCGGTCGGCGGTGGTGGCCGTCGGGATGCTCGGCGCCACCCTTGCCGGCCTGGCGGTGGCCGCCGCGTCCCGCAGGGTCATCGGCTGGATCCTCGTGGCCGCCACCTTCGCCGGGCTGCTCCACCCGATCGTGTCCTGGCTCCAGCGCCGCATGCGGCGGTCGTTGGCCGTGCTCCTGGTGATGGTGTCTCTCGTCGGCACGGCCGGGGTGGTGATCTACGGGTTGGTCGACGACGTCCAGGACGAGACCCGTCGCCTCCAACAGGTCGCACCCCTCCGGGCCGAGGAGATCGAGCGCTCGCCCCGCTTCGGGGAGTTGGCGCGCGATGTCCACCTGGCCGAGCGCACCCGGCGCTTCCTCGACGACCTGCCCGAGCGCCTCCGGGGAGGCACGGCGGCCGACGCCATCCGGGCCGCCGCCACCCGGGGTGTCGCCTTCCTCGCCACCGCGGTGCTCACCATCTTCTTCCTGCAACACGGACCCCGGATCGCGGCCGCCGCCGTCCGCCAGTTCTCCGATCCCCGCCGGCGGGAGCGGCTGCGGGCGCTGGGGCCGGTGGTCTACGCCCGGGCCTTCGGCTACGCGGCCAGCAGCCTCACCATGGCCCTGGCCGCCGGCCTGTTCGCATTCGTCGCGGCCCGGGCGGCCGACGTGCCGGGTCCGGCCGCCCTCGGCATCTGGGTGGGCCTGTGGGACCTGGTCCCGGTCGGAGGCGCCCTGGTCGGGGCCATCCCCATCGTGGGCCTGGCCGCGGTGAGCTCGGGCACCGACGCCGCCTGGCTGTCCGCCGCCTTCGTCGCCTACCAGCTGGCCGAGAACTTCCTGGTCGAGCGCCGGGTGGAGGCCCAGACGGTGCACGTCGGCCCCTTCGTCACCCTCGCCGCAGGACTGGTGGGCCTCGAGCTGGCCGGGGTCCCCGGCGCCCTCCTGTCGGTCCTGGCCGCCACCATCGCCGTCGCCGCCGCCGACGAGGTCGCCCCTGCCTGAGAAGCGCCAGCGGCTGAGATCGAGATCGGTGTATCTGAACCCCCGTTCGGCGCTCTATTCCACAAGCGGGCGGTGATCACATCGTCCGTCGGCGAAAGGGGATGGCGATGCGGGCGACAAAACCGGCTGCTCGTCTGGTGGCCGGCGCGGCGGTAGTGGTGTCGACGGCGACGCTGGTGGTCGGATTCGGCGGGGGCTCGGCTCAGGCCGCCACCACGTTCACGCACCGGAACCTGGCCACCGGGTACTGCCTCGACAGCAACCAGGCCCGGCAGGTGTACACGCACGTCTGCAACGGCGGGAGCTACCAGAAGTGGAGCCTCACCCACACGGGATACGGCGCCTACACCCTGCGGAACCAGGCTACCGGTAACTGCCTCGACAGCAACCACACCCGGCAGGTGTACACGCATGCCTGCAACGGCGGGGCCTACCAGCGGTGGATCTACACGAACACCGGATACGGCGCCTGGACGCTGCGGAACCTGGCCACCGGCTTCTACCTCGACAGCAACCACGCCCGGCAGGTCTACACCCACCCGTACAACGGGGGGAGCTACCAGAGGTGGGACCTCTAGGACCAGCTCACGGCATCGACGTAGACGGACCCGGCCCAGCCGGGACCGTTGTTCACCTGTAGTCCCAGGGCCCGCAGCGGCGTGCTCTGCGGCGGGACGACGTAGGTGATCGTGTTCCAACCCGGATTCAGCGGCAGGTCGGCTCCGAAACTCTGGACCCAGGTGGCGTTCGAGGTGAACGCCTTCACGCCGAGATCACTGGGCGCCGAGCCGGGCTTGAACACGCGATACGTGACGGTCTTGCCCGGTACCAGGCTGGTGATGCCGGTCGTGAGGCGTACCGCGGGCCACCCGACGGTGGCGGGCACGGTGAGGCGGAGGGATCGCAGTCGGCTGTAGGAGACCTGGGCATCATTGGCCAGGGTGATCCCGCCCCATGCCCCGGACCATCCGCCCGTCGTCCCGTCCTCCCAATCGCTCCGAACCGTGCCGCAAAGGCCGCTCCAGCCCCTGAGGACCGCCTCTGTCCGATCATTCGGGCCGACCCCGAAGCGCCCGCTGTTCAGGTTGTATTGGGACGCACTCGCCTCGGTGATCTTCTCCCAGATGATGTAGCCGTCCATCCCGGCCGCGAACTGAGCGGCGAGCTTGGCATCGAAGAACTGAGCCCGTTGCTGAAGGCTGGTCGGCGTTATGGAGAGGGAGGACGTCCCGCTCGGCGTCACATCGGCCAGGATGCCGGACTCCGCCGTCACAATGGGCTTCCCCAAGGCGTTGCACTGGTTGATCCGGACCTGGACGCCGTTCCACTGGTCGCCGGGAATCGCCACGGTCGGTTGGTCGTAATCGTGCACGTCGCACAGGTCGATCGCTCCCGCGTGCACGTACTGGTAGTTGGCTCCGGACGCGCCGCACTGGCCGGAGCCGATAGTGCCCAGGCTCACCAGGTGGTTCGGGTCGACGGCCTTGATCGCAGTGGCCATGTCGTCCGCGAAACGGCGCAGGACCCCGGCCGCGCTTGCTTCGTTGCACCCGTTGTTCGGTGCCTCGGCCTCGTTCACCAACTGCCAGAACGCGACTGCGGGGTTGGATTTGTATCGTTGCACGACGGTGGTGGCATAGGTCTTGAACGACATCGGGTAGCCGAAGCTGTTCGGCGACTTGTACCCACTCTCATAGAAGCTGGACGTCTTCGGCGCGGGAGACGGTTCGCAGTCGGCCCAATGGTTCACCAGGACCGGAATCACCTTCATGCCGCGTGCAGCCGCACCGTTGATGACCCGATCGAACGGCGCCCAGTGGTTCACCGAACCCTGATACTGGCTCTGGAAGAACCAGGAGCGGATCACCGTTGCCCCTGAGGCCTGCATCTGATTGAGGCGGGTGGTGAGTGACGCGTCGGTGACGGCGCCGTAGCCGCCGTCGCAAACGTGACCGCCCGGGCTCGACGTGAGCCGGTACTGGTTGTATCCGACGGCGCGCCACGGCTGGCCGTCCACCGTCAGGCCGGCGCCCTGGCGCCGGACGAAGCCATCCGCGGCGTGGGCGGGTGTGGGTCGCGACAAGGGAACCGAGGAGGACCAGGACGGCCCCGGCCGCCGCACGGGCACTTCGATGTGGCGTCACGTGGTGTTCTCCCCTTTTGCCGCGGCCTCGCCGGAGGGTGTCGTTGCCGTCGTCGGCCGCGGCATGGCTCCACCTCAGCAGGGACGTCGACGACGATCAACCGGGACCGGGTCTTCGGTCCGGTTCGGACGCCGATCGGTCCGGAACCGGACCACGATCCTCGGCAAAGCACGCCGGGGCAGGTCGCCGCTACGGCACGGGGAACCGGCCGATCGCGTCGGGATGGCCTGCATCCACGCCCAGCACGGTGAACCACATCGCGCCGTCGGGGCCGCTGGTGATGCCGAAGGGCGTGCCCCCTTCGACCGGAACGGTCCTCGTCACCACGCCGCCGGTGGACATGACACCGAGGCTTTGGCCCGTCAGCTGCGTGAACCACAAATTCCCGTCCGGTCCGACGACGAGCTCGCCAGGGCCGCCTCCCACCTGGAACGGCCGGGACACCTCCCCCGTCGTCGGATCGATCCGCTGGATGCCGCCCGAGTTGTAGGACGTGATCCAGACCTTGTCGTCCGGTCCTACGACGATGTCGGTAGGCCCGTCGATGACGTCGAACTCCCGGATCAGGGTCCCATCGCTCGAGAGCACCGTGACCGCGGAGCCGTTCGCCTGGGTGATCCAGAGGTTCTTGTCGGGCCCGACGACGATCCGGTTGGGATTTCCGACCACCGGGAACGGACCCCCGGCGATCTCACCGTTCAGGGCGAGACGATAGACCTGATGGGTGCCGTACGCCGCGACCCACATGTGCCCATCCGGACCGGCGGCGATTCCGATGGGCTGGGTGCCGTCGGGCAGCGTCGTGCGGTGGAGGAGCGTGCCGTCGGGACGCAGCGTGCCCACCGAGTCGCCGCTGGTCCCATCCGCCTCCCCCTCCGTGAACCACAGGTTTCCGTCGGGCCCGGTCGTGATGTCGAACGGATGACTTCCCGCCTCGAGGAGCCGCACCCGAATCGGGTTCCCCGTGGGCGAAACCTTCCAGATGCTGTCACCTGCCTGTTCGGTGAACCACAGGTTGCCGTCGGGTCCGGCCGTGATGTTCGAGGGCGTCGAACCAACCGTCCCCAACACCTTGAGGAGCGGGACGCCGGTCGGCGGCGTACCTGCCGAGTCGTCCCGAGTCCGCCTGTCGAATGCCAACCACAGGGCGGCGCCGAGGACCGCGACCGTGATCGGCGCGGTGACCAATCGACGCATCCCGGGGCGCCTCGGCCGCGTCACGCTCGGCTCCGCCGGACTGCCTCCAGGCGCGGCGAGATGCTCCTCGCGGACGGCCTGACGCTTCTCGGCCGATCCTGACAAGGCGCCCGAAGGCAGGTGGCACTCTCGCTCCCAGGCGGCGACGACCTCGCGTGGGGGCACCCGCTCACCCGACAGATAGCGGCGCAGAACCCGTGGGTCGGTGTGAAGCCGACCGGCAAGTTCGACTTGTGTCAGCCCGGCCCGTCGCATCGCGAGAAGAAGCCGCTCGGGAAGGTCGGGATCAGCCAGGCCATCGCCGGTTCCGGTCACCCGCCCAGCCTTCCACCTGGCTGCCGGGCCCGCCGAGTCCCCCTGTGGCGCGCCGGGATGAGGTCAGGTGTGGTCCGGTCCAGGACCAATCGCCGTCGAAACCGGACCGATGTGCGCTTCGACGTTGTGTCGCGGCGCCGACCCTGTTCAGGTGGGTGCATCGTCCTCCCACCCACCATCGGACTCGTTCGTGTACCCGGCCTACGACGGAGGTCTCGAACCCACCGGCGACGGTGTCGATCGAGGTCAGGCCGGTCGACGACCCGGGGCGGTCCGGGGGTCCGGTCCGGCAGTACGCCCTCTGTAGCCTGGTTCGATGCCCGCTCCGCAACTTTTCAAGCGGGCCACCGTGGCCCTCGCCACAGCGCTGGTCGCCATCGCCCTGAGCCTGGTGCCGGCCGCCGAGGTGGAGGCTCGGGTCGTCGTCCACCCCCGCACCGGTGAGGTCAGCGGACCTGTCCTCGGGTCGGAGGTCCGCCGGTTGCCCTTCGCTGCCGGCCACGTCGCGCTCTATTGGAACGGCCATCCGGACGCGGTCGTGACCGTTGCGTTGAGCACCGACGGGGTCACCTTCACCAAGCCCGTCGACGCCGAGCGCGACGAGGTCGGCGGGCAGCGGGGGAACGGTGTCACCTACGGCGCCGTCCTGGCCGGCGGCGGCGCCACATCCGTCGAGGTGAGCAGCGACCGGCCCTTGGGCCGCCTCACGGTGCTGGCCCTGGCCGACGGCGAAACCACCGTGGTTGCCAAGGTCGTGCCCGGGAACCGGGCGGGCGCGGCGGTCGCCCAGCCGGCGATCCTGTCCCGCTCCGATTGGGGCGCCGACGAGTCGTTGCGGTTCGACGGAGCCGGGAACGAGTTGTGGCCGCCCGCCTTCGCCCCGGTGCAGAAGCTCATCGTCCACCACACCGCGGGAGCCAACGCCGACCCCAACCCGGCAGCGACCATACGTTCGATCTACTACTACCACGCTGTCACCCAGGGCTGGAACGACATCGGGTACAACTTCCTGATCGACGAGGCGGGTCGGATCTACAAGGGCCGGCACTCACACACGGCCGGTACCACTGCCGACACCATCACCGGGGAGGACGCCGGCGGCCAGGGTGTCACCGCGGCCCACGCGTACCAATACAACTCCGGCACAGTCGGCGTGGCCCTCCTGGGCACCCTCACCACCACGGACGCCACGCCGGCGGCAAAGGGCGCGCTGGTGGACTTCCTGGGCTGGAAAGCGGACGCCCACGCAATAGGTCCCTACGGGTCGTCGCTGTACACCAACCCGGTCAGCGGCAATCAGAAGGTCTTCGCCAACATCGCCGGCCACCGCGACGTGGAGGCCACGGAGTGCCCCGGTGGAGGTTTCTACGCCACCCTGCCCGGGGTCCGGGCCCAGGTGGCGGCCCGGATGGGTGTCGCCGACACCGCCGCGCCGTCCGTCCCTTCCAACCCTTCCGCCATCGGCGGGAAACGCAAGATCACCCTCGGGTGGACGGCGTCGTCCGACACCGGCGGCAGTGGGCTGGCCGGCTACGAGGTCTTCCGCTCGGCCAGTGCCACCGGCCCCTTCGCGCTGCTGGCCCAGTCGCCGTCCCCGGCCTATGCCGACAACGGCCTCACGCGGGGCCGGCGGTACTGGTACTACGTCAAGGCCTACGACTCCGCGGGCAACCGCAGCGCCGCCTCCGCCACGGTGAACGCCACCGCCACCTGAGCTCCCGCGGTCGCCCGTGGGGTGGACCACCACTCACGGGTTGGCCGTCGGCGGCAGAGATCGCTTCACAGAGCGGACGGGTCGACCGCCGCCTCGCTTTGTTCGAGCCACCGGCGGATGCCGGCGGCGTTGGAGTGGACGCCGTTGAGGGTGTCCAGCCGGGCCTGGTCCTCGGGGCCGACGCCGGACAGCTCGGAGGCGAAGGCGGCGGCCAGGGCGTCGGGGATGTCCCGCCCCTCCCGCCAGGCCGCCTCGGCCACGTCGACCCATCGGCGAAGCACGTCGGCCGCCTCGTCCAGGGTGTCGGCCGGATCGCCCGGCACCACCCCGAAGTGGGCCAGGGCCAGGGCCGACGGCCGGCGGGCGGCGAAGCGGCGCAACGAGTCGAGGGCGAGGTGGAGGTCGAAGTCGGGTGGCGGGGTGGCGGGCCGGAGCACCCCGACGTCGGGCAGGCGCACCCCCACCGCGTCGCCCACGAACAGGATGCCTGTCTCCGAGTCGTGCAAGCCGAGGTGGTGCTTGGCGTGACCGGGCGAGTCGATGGCGGTCAGGGTCCGGGTGGGACCGATGACCACCTCGTCGCCCTCCCCCAGGACGGTGATGCGCTCGGCGGGAGTGGGCTCCAGCCGGCCGTAGAGGGTGTCGAGCAGGTCGCCGTAGACCCGGGCCGCGGACGCCACCAGCCGGGACGGATCGGCCAGGTGGCGGGCGCCCTTCTCGTGCACGTAGACGGTCGCCCCGGGAAAGGCGGCGGCCACGTCGCCCACCCCCCCGGCGTGGTCGAGGTGGATGTGGGTGACGACGACCCCGGCCAGGTCGGACGGGCCCAGACCGAGCCCGGCCAGCCCGGCCAGCAGGGCGGGCACCGAGGTCTGGCTGCCGGTCTCCACCAGCACCGGCGCGGGTCCCTCGATCAGGTAGCCGGCGGTGACCCTCTCCCATCCGGCGAGGAGGGTGTCGATCTGGACGACGCCCGGACCGATCAGCGTCACGGCCTCACCCTCACCCCGTCAGCGGCAGCCGTCGTGGCCGCAGTTGCACTCGTGGGCCTGGTGGCCCTCACGGGTGGCGTGCTTCTGGCAGTAGTCGCTGCAGAACCCGTCCTCACGGGCCCCACAGTTGCATCCCTCGTGTCCGCACGTGGTGGTCATGCGTCCTCCCCGGGCTCTGTCGACGCCCTGTCGCGCCATCGGCCACGCTAGAGCCCGTCACCAGGCGTGAGCAGACGATGACTCCCCCCGGCGCTCGTCGGCCGGGGGCTGGCGGCGGGCGCGGCCCTCCGGGCCTGGGTACGGCCTTGTCCTCGGGACGGTGGCGTGGGCAGCGGCTACGTCGTCCTGCCCCTGGCCAAACCGTACGAGCCGAACTGGGGCTTCGACGCCCGCACGATGGCCGACGACTACGGAGGCCACCTCGACTACCGCGCCACCACCGGTGTCGCCTTCCGGCTCCTGGGATGTGTCGGAGGCCTTCGGCCGGGGCCCGTAACGTGGCCGCCGTGCCCCGCCGGACCAAGATCGTGGCGACCGTCGGTCCCGCCTCGGAGGACCCGGTCGTCCTGCGAGCCATGATCGAGGCGGGCATGGACATGGCCCGCCTGTCCCTGGCCCACGGCCCGCCGGGCGAGACGGTGGAGCGCATCGAGCGGGTCCGGCAGGCGGCCGAGGCCGAGGGCCGCACGGTGGGCGTGCTCGCCGACCTCCCGGGGCCGAAGGTGCGGGCCGCCGGCTTCCCCGAGGAAGGCGCCCACCTGGCCGAGAACGACACCGTCGACCTCGTCCCCGCCCTCGACGGGAGGGCGACGAGCGACGGGCGGTGCATCGCCGTCGACGATCCCGAGCTGGTCGACCACATCGAGCTCGGCGACACCATCGCCCTGGGCGACGGTGGCATCCAGCTGTTGGCGGTCATGGTGGGGGGCGACCGCGTGGTCACCCGGGTGCTCTCCGGGGGCCTGGTCCGGGGCCGGCCGGGCGTGAGCTTCCCGGGGGCGACGGCGATGAAGACCCCCACGGCCGACGACCTCCGCCTCCTCGAGATCGTCTGCCGGGCGGGCGTCGACGCGGTGGCGGTGTCGTTCGTGCGCTCGGCGGCCGACATCGAGCGGGTGCGCGACGCGGTGGGCCCCGACGGGCCCATGCTCGTGGCCAAGATCGAGACCCAGGAGGCGGTCGACAACCTCAACGAGATCATCCCCGCCTCCGACGGCGTCATGGTCGCCCGCGGCGATCTCGGTGTCCGGTGCGATCTGGAGGACGTCCCCCACTACCAGAAGCAGATCATCCTGGCCGGGGTGGGCTACGCCCGGCCCGTCATCACCGCCACCCAGATGCTGGAGTCGATGGTGTCGGCGCCGACGCCCACCAGGGCGGAGGTGAGCGACGTGGCCAACGCCGTGTTCGACGGCACCAGCGCCCTCATGCTCTCCGGCGAGACCGCCATCGGCCACGACCCGGTCGCCGCCGTGCGGGCCATGGCCCGGATCGCGGCCCGGGCCGAGCGGGAGTTCAACTACGAGCTGTGGGGCCGCAACCTGGGCCAGCAGCAGCTGGCGGGCACCAAGGGCGGCCCGGTGCTCGACCGCATCAGCGCCTCGGTGTCGGCCGCCGCCTGGCGGGCGGCCCTCGACTCCGACGCCGCCGCCATCATCGCCTGCACCAACAGCGGGGCCACGGCCCGGGCCATCTCCCGGTTCCGGCCCCGGGTGCCGATCCTGGCCGCCACCCCGTCGTTGCGCACCGCCCGCCAGCTGTCGGTCGCGTGGGGCATCACCCCCGTCCTCACCGAACGGCGGGGGACCACCGACGACATCGTGTGGTTCGCCATCAAGGCGGCGGTCGACCTGGGGGTCGTCAAGAGCGACGACGTCGTCGCCATCCTGGTGGGCTCCCGGCAGGACCCCGATTCCGTCACCGACATCCTGCGCCTCGTCCGCATCCGCTGATCCGGCGGGCTCGAATGTCTCAGGCAGTCGGCATACTGGGGGGATGGTCGACAACGACGCCTATTGCGCCCTCGACACGCCCATGGGGCCGGTCTTCGTGGCCTGGAACGACCACGGCGTGTGCCGGGTGGAGCCGGGCACCGACGAGGCCCGCTTCGAGGCCGGGTTCAAGGCCCTGTTCGGGCGCACGGTCACCCGGGCGGAGGCGGCGCCCGAGCTCCTCGGGCGCCGGCCGGTCCCGATCGACTGGAGGGGTGTCCCCGACTTCGACCGGGCGGTCCTCACCGCCATCCGCGCCATCCCCGCAGGCGACGCCTGGACCTACGGCGAGGTGGCGCAGGCGATCGGCAAGCCGGGTGCGGCCCGGGCCGTGGGCGGGGCGCTCGGGCGCAACCGGGTCCCGGTGATCGTCCCCTGCCACCGGGTGGTCGCGAGCACCGGCCTGGGCGGGTTCGGGCTGGGGCTCGAGGCCAAGGTGGCCCTTCTCGCGGCCGAGGGTTACCCCGGCGCCGGCTGAAAGCGCGGTCTCTGGCGGAATATGTACCGCTGAGGTACATATTCCGCCAAAGAGCCGTTGTCCAACCCCGGCCACATGGCCTGGTGAAAGGAGCGCCGGCACCGCCGGGTAAGGTCCGCCCCCATGCAGGAGGGCAGCCGCAAGGCCATCATCGCCGCGTTCTTCGCCAACGCGGGGATCGCCGTCGCCAAGTTCGTGGGGTTCCTCCTGACGGGGGCGTCCTCCATGCTGGCCGAGTCGGTGCACTCGTTCGCCGACAGCAGCAACCAGGGCCTGCTCCTCCTGGGCGGGAAGCGGGCCCGGCGGGGGGCCGACACCGAGCACCCCTTCGGCTACGGCCGGGAGCGCTACTTCTGGTCGTTCGTGGTGGCCCTCGTCATCTTCAGCCTGGGATCGCTCTTCGCCCTGTACGAAGGCATCTCGAAGTTGCGCCATCCCCACGCGCTGGAGTCGGTGCCGATCGCGGTCGGGATCCTGATCGTGGCCATCGCCCTGGAGACCTACTCCCTGCGCACCGCCATCAAGGAGAGCAACCACGTGCGGGGCGAGCAGGGGTGGTGGGAGTTCATCCGCCACGCCAAGATCCCCGAGCTGCCGGTCGTGCTCCTGGAGGACATCGGCGCCGAGGTCGGCTTGATCCTCGCCCTGGTCGGCATCGGGCTGGCCGAGGTCACCGGGGACGCCCGCTTCGATGCGATGGGCACCCTGGCCATCGGCGTCCTCCTGGCGGTGATCGCCGTCATCCTGATGATCGAGATGAAAGGCCTGCTCATCGGCGAGGGGGCTGCCCCGGACGTGGTCCAGAAGATCCGCGGCGCCATCGAGGGCGACCCGAGCGTCCGCCGGCTGATCCACATGCGAACGCAGCACCTCGGACCCGACGAGCTGCTGGTGGGGGCCAAGCTGGAGCTCGACGCCACCCTCGGGTTCGCCCAGGTGGCCGACGCCCTCAACCGGGTGGAGACCTCGGTACGCGCCGTCGTGCCCGAGGCGAGGGTCATGTACCTCGAACCGGATGTCGGCCGCCCGGCGCCTGCACCGGCGGGGGCGGCCGGGGCCGGGGCGCCCGGCTAGCTCCCGGCCGCTACCGCCCCCCCGGTCGCCGCCCCGGCGGCGGCGGCGTCCGCGTCGGCCAGGATCCGGCGGACGACCTTGCCGAACATCTCGTACTCCGTGCCGTCGAGGCCGTGGTCGATGCGGCGCCGGGCGTGCTTGCGCTCGCCGCGGTCGGGGGCCACCACCTCGAGGAGCGAGGCGGGGCCGGTCATGTCGAGCAGCAGCCCGGTACGGGTGTCGAGGTGGCCGTCGCTGCTGGCCGCCGCCCGCAGGCGGGCGATCACCGCGTCGCGGGCCTGGTGGTCGACCACGTCGTTCTTGGGCCGCATGCCACCTTCGGTCGGAGCCAGAGCACCCTCTCGCACCAGGCCGGCGACGACGGCGTCCCAGGTGCCGTGGCCGAGGCGGCTCTCCAGCCCCCGGCTCATGTGCGACAGGACCGAACGCAGCTTGGGACCCTTGTCGTCGACGATCTCGGCCGCGGTGGCCAGCATCGGCGATGCGGGCCCCGGCGCACGCCCGCCGACCAGGACGACCTGCTGCTTTCCGTCACCCGCCGCCGCGGCCCCCTCGACCATGAGCTCGGCGACGAGGAGGCCGGCCAGGCAGGCGTTGAGGTTGCTCCGGACACCCATCGCGTGGCGGCCCGAGTCCGGGTTGACGGCCACCAGGGCCAACTCCTCGGCCAGCAGCATCGCTCAGCCCTCCTCTTCCTCGGGCAGGTAGCTGTAGTGGAACCACGAGTCGATCGGGAGCAGGGCGGCGCATTCCACGCACCGCACCCGGGAGGCGAAGCCGAACTGGCCGCCGCACGCCCCGCACTTGCGGAAGGCGGCGGGCAGGATGTCGTCGAGGGCGGTCAGCTCGGCCTCCGCCGCGTCGTCCCAGTCGTCGACCTCATAGCGCAGGCGCAGGCCCCAGAGCTTGCGGATGACCTCCTCGTGGTCCCACCCGTTGACCGCGTCGCGCCACGGGGTGGGGCACGAGTCGCACGTGATCCACCAGCCGGTGACGTTGTGGCCGATGGCGGTGGGACTCACGTGCTGGACGGTGTGGCACCACTCGCACTCCTGCTCCACCCGCAGGGTGCGCAGGCTCACCTGGCGGTCGAGCAGCGGGTGCTCGGCCCGCAGGCCGGCGAACCACTCGGCCCCGTCGGGGGTGGCCATGCACTCGTAGTGCCAGCTCACGTCGGGGAGCGCGGTCCAGCTGACCAGCCCGTATTCGGACTTGTCCGGCGGACCCCCGCACAGCGCGCACACTTCCGGAGCTTGATCGGGCATCCCGGCTACTTCCCCTCGGCCGAGTAGATCTCGGCTCCCCCGGCCACGAACTCGGCCGACTTCTCCTTCATCCCCAGCTCGATGGCCTGCTCCTCGTCGACGCCGTGGGCGGCTGCGTACTCCCGAATGTCGTGGCTGATCTTCATGGAGCAGAACTTGGGGCCGCACATGGAGCAGAAGTGGGCCGTCTTGGCCGGTGCCGCGGGCAGGGTCTCGTCGTGGAAGGCGCGGGCCGTGTCGGGGTCGAGGGCGAGGTCGAACTGGTCCTCCCAGCGAAACTCGAAGCGGGCCTTCGACAGGGCGTCGTCCCAGGCCTGGGCCCCGGCGTGGCCCTTGGCCAGGTCGGCCGCGTGGGCCGCGATCTTGTAGGCGATGACGCCCGCCTTGACGTCGTCCCGGTTGGGGAGCCCGAGGTGCTCCTTGGGAGTGACGTAGCAGAGCATCGCCGTCCCGAACCAGCCGATCATGGCCGCCCCGATGGCGGAAGTGATGTGGTCGTAGCCGGGGGCGACGTCGGTCGTGAGGGGGCCGAGCGTGTAGAAGGGCGCCTCGTGGCACAGCTCGAGCTGGAGGTCCATGTTCTCCCGGATCTTGTGCATCGGGACGTGGCCCGGTCCCTCCACCATCACCTGCACGTCGTGGCCCCAGGCGATCTTCGTCAGCGCGCCCAGGGTGGCCAGCTCGGCCAGCTGGGACTCGTCGTTGGCGTCGGCGATGCAGCCCGGCCGCAGCCCGTCACCCAGGGAGAAGGCAACGTCGTAGGCGGCGAGGATCTCGCACAGCTCCCCGAAGTTCTCGTAGAGGAAGTTCTCCTTGTGGTGGGCCAGGCACCAGGCGGCGTGGATCGACCCGCCCCGGCTGACGATGCCCGTCGTGCGCGTCGCGGTGCCCGGGACGAACTGCAGGCGCACGCCGGCGTGCACGGTCATGTAGTCGACGCCCTGCTCGGCCTGCTCGATCACCGTGTCGCGGTAGACCTCCCACGAGAGCTCCTCGGCCTTGCCGTCCACCTTCTCCAGGGCCTGGTAGATGGGGACGGTGCCGATGGGCACCGGCGAGTTGCGCACGATCCATTCGCGGGTGGTGTGGATGTTGGCGCCGGTCGAAAGGTCCATCACCGTGTCGGCGCCCCACCTGGTGGCCCACGTCAGCTTGTCGACCTCCTCGGCGACGGAGGACGTGACCGCCGAGTTGCCGATGTTGGCGTTGATCTTCACCAGGAAGTTGCGCCCGATCACCATGGGCTCCGACTCGGGGTGGTTGACGTTGGCCGGCAGGATGGCCCGCCCGGACGCGATCTCGCTCCGTACGTGCTCGGGGGAGCAGTTCTCCCGCAGGGCCACGAACTCCATCTCCGGTGTGATCTCACCCCGCCGGGCGTAGTGGAGCTGGGTGACGATCCGTCCCTGCTTCGCCCGCAGGACGACCGGTCCGCCGTGGCCGTTGCCGCCGGCGGCGCCGTGGCCGTGGCCGTTGCCGGCGGGGCCGTTCGTGGCGGTGCCGTTCGTGGCGGGTCGTGGCGTTGCCGTTCGTGGCGGGGCCGTTCGTGGCGGCGCCGTTCATGGCGGTGCGGCGGGCGGCCGACCGGCCGTCGTCGCGAGCGGTGGGCACCCGGCCGTCGTGCTCTTCGACGTCGCCCCGCCCGACGATCCAGTCCCGCCGCAGCGAGGGTAGGCCGTCCGCCGGCTCCGACCCCGGCCCGGACGTGTCGTACAGGCGGACCGACGACCCGTCGGTGAGGTTGACCTCGGTGAACGGCACCCGCACTCCGTGGCGGCCCTCGACGTGGACCTTGCGCCGGCTGGCCATTCGAGCACTCCCTTCGCCGGCATGACCCGGACAGGTTCAGACGGTCGGCGCCCGCCCGACTCGACGGACCGCCCTCTCAGCCCCGACGGGCTCCCGTGGTGCTCCCAGCTTGGCACACGCCCCGGGCCACCGAGCCGGGCCCCAAGCGAGCGGGCGGCGTGCGTGTCGCCGGCGAGGCCCACGCGCGCGACAGTGGTGGGCTCGACATTGTCATCGAGGTGGCGGAGCTCGTCTGGGAGCCCTCCCGCGACCTAGCTGGTGCGCCCGGTGGGACGAGCTGAGCGGGCGGAGCCGGACTCCAGCACTGCGCCGCACACGACCACGAGCCAGGAGAACCCCAGATGGCGCCCATCATCGAAGCCCACGGGCTCACCAAGCGGTTCAAGAAGACCCAGGCGCTGGACGGCCTCGACCTGGTCGCGGAGCGGGGCCAGGTCACGGCCGTCCTCGGCCCCAACGGGGCGGGCAAGACGACGTTCATCCGCATGGTCGCGACCCTGCTCCTGCCCGACGCCGGCACGCTCACCGTGGCCGGCATCGACGCCCTGGCCGAGCCGGCCAAGGTCCGCCGGTCCATCGGCCTCGCCGGCCAGACGGCGGCGGTCGAAGGGGCGATGTCGGGCCGGGAGAACCTGGAGCTGATCGGCCGCCTGTTCGGCCACGACCCCCGCCAGGCCAAGGCCAGCGCCCAGGTGGTGCTGGAGCGGCTGGGCCTCACCGACGCCGGCGACCGCCTGGTCCGCACCTACTCGGGCGGCATGCGGCGCAAGCTCGACCTGGGCGCCAGCCTGGTCGGCGCCCCCGAGCTCCTCCTCCTCGACGAGCCCACCACCGGACTCGACCCCCGCAGCCGCAACGAGGTGTGGGACATCATCCGCGACCTGGTGACGTGGGGCACCGACGTGCTCCTCACCACCCAGTACCTCGACGAGGCCGACAACCTCGCGTCACACATCGCCATCATCGACCGCGGCAAGCTCATCGCCGAGGGGACGTCCGACCAGCTCAAGTCCCTCGGAGGCATCGACGTGGTCCAGGTCCACGTCACCAACCCGGCCGACCTCGACCGGGTGGTGGCCGCCCTGGCGCCGCTCGGCGCCGAGGCGCCGCGCGTCGACGTCCCCACCCGGTCGGTCGCCATCCCCGTCGCCGAGGGCTCGGCCCAGTTGCTGGAGGCGGTGCGGATCCTCGACTCGCTGGGGGTACCGGTGGCCGACGTCGGCCTGCGCCGGGCCACCCTCGACGAGGTGTTCCTCAAGCTCACCGGCCGCCCCGCAGAGGAGGCGGCGGACGAGTCCACGCCCACCGCCGGCCGCAAGCGTGGCCGGCCGGCCGCCTGATCCCCGGAGGACGCCGAGAATGACTGGACAACCATGACCACCGCCACCCCCGCCGTCGCCGACGGGCCCGCCTCCGGGCCGGCCCCCGGGATCGACCTCCCCCGTCCGGGCAAGCCGGCCGGCTTCGCGGCCACGACGCTCGGCATCGCCCGGCGCACGGTCCTGCGCAACGTCCGCACCCCGCAGGTCTTCGTGCTCGGCATGGTCCAGGGCGCCATGTTCCTGCTCATCTTCCGCTACGTGTTCGGCGGTGCCATCCCCATCGGCGGGATCCGCTACGTCGACTTCCTGGTCCCCGGCTTCGTGGGCACGGGCGTCCTGTTCTCGGGCATGACCGCCTCCATCGGCGCCGCCGAGGACCTCGCCGAGGGCCTGTTCGACCGGCTGCGGTCGTTGCCCGTCCCCCGCCTGGCGGTCGTCTCCGGCCGGGTCGTGGCCGACACCGCCCTGGGCGCCATCGGCCTGACGGTGACGACACTCGTCGGCTTCGCGGTGGGGTTCCGCTCGTCCGCGAGCATCCTCAGCCTGCTGACCGCGATCGGCCTGTGCCTGGTGGCGTCCTTCGCCTTCACCTGGCTGTTCGTGTGGCTGGGGATCTTGGCCGGCACCCCCCAGGGGGCCCAGGGCATCGGCCTGCTGGTCTTCCCGTTCACGTTCGTGTCCAGCGCCTTCGTCCCCGTGGCTTCCATGCCGGGGTGGATGCAGCCGATCGCCGAGCAGCAACCCCTCACCCAACTGGTCAACGCGGTCCGGGCCTTCTCCCTGGGCGACAAGGCGGAGGCCCTCCTCGGCCATCCTGCGAGCTACTTCGCAGTGCGGTCCCTGCTGTGGTCGCTCCTGTTCATGGTGCTCTTCGCCCCCCTCGCCGCCCGCCGTTACCAGCGGGGCTGACGGTAGGGTCGGGGCGAATGCCGTCCTCGTCCCCATCCACCTTCCTGGACGCGTGCTGGGGCAAGCCGGTGGCCCGCACCCCGGTGTGGTTCATGCGCCAGGCGGGGCGGTCGCTCCCCGAGTACCGGGCCATCCGGGAGCGCCACGGGATGTTCGACGTCATCCGCACCCCGGAGCTGGCGGCCGAGGTGACGATGCAACCGGTGCGGCGGCTGGGGGTCGACGCCGCCATCCTGTTCTCCGACATCGTCGTGCCCCTCACCGCCATCGGGGTCGAGATCGACCTGGCGCCGGGGCCGGTCGTGGCCGAGCCCTTCCGGTCGGCGTCCGACCTCGACCGGCTCCGGCCGTTGGAGCCCGAGGCCGACATGGCCTACGTGCTGGAGACGGTGCGGCTGCTGGTGGACGAGCTCGACGTGCCGCTCATCGGATTCGCCGGCGGACCTTTCACCCTGGCGACCTACCTGATCGGGGCGTCCAAGGAGCAGACGACGGCCAAGGCGTTCATGCACGCCGAGCCGGTGCTGTGGGCCGGCCTGTTGGATCGCCTGGCCGACATCGTGCTGGCGTCGCTGCGGGCCCAGGCGCAGGCCGGGGCGGCGGCGGTGCAGCTGTTCGACTCGTGGGCGGGGGTGTTGAGCCCGTCCGACTACCGCCGGCACGTGCTGCCGGCCACCCGCAAGGTCCTGGGCGGACTGGCCGACCTGGGCGTGCCCCGCATCCACTTCGGCGTGGGCACCGGCGAGCTGTTGGAGGCCATGCACGAGGCGGGGGCGGACGTGGTGGGCGTCGACTGGCGGGTGCCCCTCGACCGGGCCCGGCAGCGCCTCGGCCCCGACGTCCCGGTGCAGGGCAACCTCGACCCCACCGTGTGCCTGGCCCCTTGGAGCACCGTGGCCGCGGCGACGTCCCAGGTCCTCGACGCCAACGCCGGCCGGCCGGGCCACGTGTTCAACCTCGGGTGGGGCGTCCTGCCCGACACCGACCCCGACGTCCTCCGCCGCGTCGTCGACCTGGTCCATGACTCCACCGCCACCTGAGGGCCCGCCGCCCGACGGCCGACGTTGAGGCGCCCGTCGGGGTGCTGGTCATGGCCTACGGGACGCCCGCCACGCCGGACGACATCGAGTCGTACTACACCCACGTCCGCCGGGGTCAGGCGCCGCCGCCCGACCTCCTCGCCGACCTGACCCGCCGCTACCAGGCCATCGGCGGCACGTCGCCCCTCCTCGAACGCACCCGGTCCCAGGCCGCGGGCCTCGCCGCCGCCCTCGGCCCGGCTTCACCGTCGAGCTGGGCATGAAGCACGCCCCGCCGTTCCTCGAGGACGGGGTGGCGGCGCTGGCGGCACGGGGCGTGCAGCGGGCGGTCGGGCTGGTGCTCGCCCCCCACTACTCGTTCCTCTCGGTGGGCCAGTACGCCGAGCGGGCGTCGGCCGCGGGGGCGGCCCAGGGGGTGGAGATCCTGATGGTCGACTCGTGGCACACGGCTCCCGGCTACCTCGACCTGCTGGCCGGCTTCGTGGGCCAGGCCATCGGGTCGCTCCCCCACAAGAAGCCCGACGTCGAGGTCGTCTTCACCGCCCACAGCCTGCCGGCGTTCATCGAGGCGTCGGGCGACCCCTACCCCGGCCAGCTGCGGGAGACCGCCATCAGCGTGGCCCTGCGCGTGCCCCACACCCGGTGGTCCACCGCCTGGCAGAGCGCGGCCCGAACCGGCACGACCGACCCGTGGCTGGGGCCCGACATCCTCGCCGTGCTGCCCCGGCTGGCGGCCAACGGGGCCCGGGGGGTCGTCGTCTGCCCGTGCGGGTTCACGTCCGACCACCTGGAGGTCCTCTACGACCTCGACATCGAGGCGGCCAGGATGGCGTCGGCTATGCGCCTCGACTTCGCCCGCACCCCTTCGCCCAACGACCACCCCGCCCTGTGCGCCACCCTGGCGGAGGTGGTCCGGGCGCGTGCCGCCGCCGGCTGACGCAGGGGCCGACACCCGGCCCCACGTCGTCGTCGTCGGCGGCGGGATCACCGGCTTGGCCACCGCCTGGTTCCTGCGGGACCGGGCCCGGGTGACGGTGCTGGAGGCCGACGACCGCCTGGGGGGCAAGATCCGCACGTCGTCCCTCGCCGGCGTGGTGGTGGAGGAGGGGCCCGACACGTTCCTCGCCCGGGTGCCCCACGCCCGTGCCCTGGCCGTCGACCTCGGCCTCGCCGGCGACCTGGTCGAGCCGGCGACGGGCAAGGCGTTCGTGTGGACCCGGGGCCGGCTGCGTCCCCTGCCGAAGGGACAGGTGCTGGGCGTGCCGATCGAGCTCGGGCCGCTCCTCCGGTCGGGCGTACTGTCGCCGCGGGCGGTGTTCCGGGCCGGGCTCGACCTCGTGCTCCCCCGGTCGCGGCCCCCGCTGAGCGCCGACCCGACGGTGGCCGAGGTGATCGGGTCGAGGATGGGCCAGGGCGTGGTCGACCGCCTGGTCGAGCCCCTGGTCGGCGGCATCAACGCCGGCCGGGCCGACGACCTCAGCCTGTCCGCCACCGCCCCCCAACTGGCCGAGGCCGCCGCCTCCTCCCGCAGCCTCATCCTCGGCCTCCGCCGCCGCCGAGGGGGTCCGGCCGGGGCCGGGGACGCCGGCGAGCCGGTGACAGAAGAGGGCGCCCCGGCGAGGAGAAACGTCACCGGTTCGGGCCACCCCGAACTGGTGACGGAAACGGGCGCCCCGGGGACAGGAAACGTCACCGGTTCGGGCCACCCCGAACTGGTGACGGAAACGGGCGCCCCGGGGACAGGAAACGTCACCGGTTCGGGCCACCCCGAACTGGTGACGGAAACGGGCGCCCCGGGGACAGGAAACGTCACCGGTTCGGGCCACCCCGAACTGGTGACGGATAAGGGCGTCCCGGCGACAGGAAACGTCACCGGTTCGGGCCACCCCGAACTGGTGACGGATAAGGGCGTCCTGGGGACAGGAAACGTCACCGGTTCGGGCCACGAACTGGTGACGGATAAGGGCGTCCCGGCGACAGGAAACGTCACCGGTTCGGGGTTGGGGGCGGGGGGGGCGGTGTTCCTGGGCGTCGGCGGGGGGCTCGGGCGGCTGGTCGACAGGCTGGTGGAGGCCCTCGGGCGGGCGGGCGTGGATGTCCGCACCGGAGCGGGGGTGCGGGCGGTCGAGTCCGACGCCTCCGGCGGCTACCAGGTCGTCATATCGGACGGGTCGGTGCTGGCCGCCTCGGCCGTCGTCGTCACCGTCCCCGCCTTCGCCGCCGCCCGCCTGCTCCGGGGCGGGGCACCCGCGGTGGCCGGCGACCTCGAGCGAATCCGCTACGCGTCGGTGGCGGTGGCCACCCTCGCCTACCGACCGGACGACCTGCCGGCTCCCCTCGACGGGTCCGGGTTCCTCGTCCCCCGGGTGGAACGCCGGTTGATGACGGCGTGCACGTGGACGACGTCGAAGTGGCCGGCCCTCGCCCGAAGCGGGTTGGTGCTGGTCCGGGCCTCGGCCGGGCGCTCCGGTGACGACCGCCCGGCCGACCTCGACGACGCCGAACTGGTGGCCCACCTCCACCGCGAGCTGTCCGAGGCCATCGGCGTGCGGCACGCCCCCGTCACCAGCCTCGTGTCCCGCTGGCCGAACGGCTTCCCCCAGTACCAGCCCGGCCACCAGCGCCGGGTCGACCGGATCGAGGCCGGACTGGCGGCCGCCATGCCCGGGGTGACCGTGGCCGGCGCCGCTTACCGGGGCCTGGGTATCGCGGCCTGCGTCCGCCAGGCCGAGGAGGCTGCGGCCAAGGTCGCAGCCGTGCTCAACCCACACACCTGACCGGCCCTGACCCGTGCCGCCTACCGGGGCCTTGGCGTCGCGACCCAAGGTCGCAGGCGGCTCGGCCCACGCCCCTGACCGACCCCGGCGACACGTCCCTGGCCGGGCCCGCGCCGCAGACTCCGGCCGGCCGCAGCGCGTGCTCCTCACCTGCCCCTCGCCAGCCCGAGAAGTCGCGCCTGGTCCACCGCTTGGGCCAGGACCTCTGCCGCCGGGCCGGACAGGTCGTCCTCCGTGACGTGGAAGACCAGCCAACCGAGCGATGTCGCCCAGTTGTGACGGGACTGGTCGTTGCGCCACGCCTGACGGCCGAAATGATGCCGGTAGCTGTCGAACTCGATCGCCACCCGGGCCACCGGATCTGCCAGATCGAACCGCGCCACCAGTTGGCGATCGCCGGCGCGTAATTCGAACTGGCGGACGAGGGGCGCACGGCCGGCGCCGTCGAGCAGGGTGGCCAACTCGAGCTCCTTGGGGCTCTCGTGGCCCCGCGCCCGCGCCCGGTCGTCGAGCAGGTCGCGGAGCAGGGCCGACCCCGTCCGCCCCCTTGAACCCATGGCGTCGAGTCGCCGGAGGAGGTGCGGCACCGAGGCGTGCCCGTCGCGAAGAGCGGCATCGACGGCGGCCTCCAGTCGGGTCCGATCCAGCACCGAGGCCAGGTCGAGCAGGGTCCGAGCCGGCCGGGTGACCGGGATTCCGTCCCGCCGGCCGACATCCACGCCGGCGAGGCTCCGCGTGCGGTGCATGGTCGCTCCTGCGAGATGACGCTCGCCGCGTCCCGGAAAGGTCACCTCGATCGGGCCCGGGCCGAGCCCGTCGAGCGCCCACAGCGCCCCCGCCGCCCGATGCGAGGCGACCGCACCGGGCCCGGCCGCCAGGCAGGCCGCCGTGAGGCCCTGGTGCCAGGTGGCCGGCGTGCCCGCCAGCCGGTAGACCGCCTGGTGGAGCGTCTCCCACCGTCCGTTCTCGAGCCGGACCTGGCGCATCTTGGCCGTGAAGCCCGCGTCCGCGGCTTGGCGGCAGTGAAACGCTCCGTGCTGCAGGCATGCCACCGCCGCCAGCGCTGCTTCCGCGCCGTCTCGGCACCCTCCAGGGGTGTCCATCCGTGCCACTTCCTCCTGCCGACCGTCAATTGGAGAGGGGGAAGACGCGGTGCCGAACGTACATCGGAGGTGAGACGATGGGTGGATGCTTCAACGCAACCGGGAGGACCGGATCGTGGTCATGCGACCCCGGTCCCGCTCGGGATGGGTCGTCGCCGGGGCCCTGGTCGTCTGCGGACTGCTGGCGGTCACGGGCACGCTCGGCAACCTCCTCCCGTCGATTCCCAACCCCTTCTCCAGCCGCACCATCGACCGCACCCAGCCCGCGCTCCTGCAGGCCATGGAGGACCTGAGCGACTACAAGGCGGCCGCCGGCAACTTCCAGGTCCTCGTCGACAGCGAAAAGGACGCCAAGTTCCTGCCCTCGTTCATCCGGGGGGAGCGGACGGTGTACTCGGCGGCCGGCTCGGTCGACGCATCCGTCGACTTCTCCGGACTCGGTGCCCAGGCGGTGATCGTGTCGGAGGACCGGCGGTCGGTCACCATCGCCCTCCCGCCGCCGAAGCTTTCGGAACCCACCCTCGACCTCGAGCAGAGCATGGTGGTCAGCCGCGACCGGGGCCTGCTCGACCGCCTGGGCTCGGTCTTCTCCGACACCCCCACCGGCGAGCGGGAGCTCCAGCTGGCCGCCCAGGAGAAGATGAAGGCGGCCGCGGCCGCCAGTGACCTGTCGGGCCGGGCCGAGCAGAACACCCGCAAGATGCTCGAGACCCTCCTCGGCAGCCTGGGCTTCACCAGCGTCACCGTCACCTTCGTCCCCAGCCCCGCCTGACGCCGGGGCGCCGGAGATGCCCCCCGAGATGATCGTGGTTCGCTCCCCGTTCGACGGCAGCGAGGTGGGACGGGTCCCCAAGTGCACCGCGGCCGACGTCGACCGGGCGGTGGCCGTCGCCGGCAAGGCCCTCGCCGATGGCCCGCTCCCGCCCTGGCGGCGGGCGGAGATCCTCGACAACGCCGCCCGCCTGCTCGCCGACCGGGTGGACGACTTCGCCCGCATCATCGCCCTCGAGTCGGCCAAGCCGATCAAGACGGCCCGGACCGAAGTCGAACGGGCGGTGAGCACGTTCACCTTCGCCGCCGTCGAGGCCCGCCGCCTCACGGGCGAGATGATCCCCATCGACGCGGCGGAGGTCGGCGAGGGACGGCTGGCCTTCACCCTCCGGGTGCCCATCGGGGTGGTGGCGGCCATCGCCCCCTTCAACTTCCCCCTCAACCTGGTGGCCCACAAGCTGGCGCCCGCCATCGCCGCCGGCTGCCCGGTCGTGCTCAAGCCGGCCAGCCAGACCCCGATCACCGCCCTCGCCCTGGCCGACCTGCTGGTCAACGGCGCCGGCCTGCCCACCGACCACCTCCACGTGGTCACCGGCAGCGGGGCCGAGGTGGGCGAGGCCCTGGTCCGCCACCCCGACGTGGCCTACCTCACCTTCACCGGGTCGGGTGAGGTGGGGTGGGGCATCAAGGAGCGGGCCGGCCGCAAGAAGGTGGCCCTCGAGCTGGGCAACAACTCGCCGGTGGTGATCGAGGCCGACGGCGACTGGGAGGCAGCGGCCCGCCGCGTGGCCGCAACCGGCTTCGCCCACGCCGGCCAGTCGTGCGTGTCGGTGCAGCGGGTGCTCGTCCAGGAGGCGGTCGCCGAGCGGATTCGAGAAGGCCCTGGCCGCCCACGTCGAGGAGCTGGTGGTGGGCGACCCCATGGACGAGTCGACCGACGTGTCGGCGCTCATCTCCACCGACGACCGTGACCGGGTGGTGGCGTGGATCGACGAGGCGGTGGCGGCCGGGGCCCGGGTCGTCACCGGCGGCCGGGTGGGCGACGACGGGCTCCTCCGCCCCACCGTGCTGGCCGACGTGGTCCCCGACATGCGGGTGTGCCGGGAGGAGGTGTTCGGCCCGGTGGTGGCCGTGCAGGCCTACGCGACCACCGACGAGGGACTGGCGCTGGCCGACGACACCCGGTACGGGCTCCAGGCCGGCATCTACACGTCGAGCCTGGCGACGGCCCTGCGGGCGGCCCGGGAACTGCACTTCGGGACGGTCCTGGTCAACGAGGTGCCCACCTGGCGGGCCGACCAGATGCCCTACGGCGGCGTCCGGTCGAGCGGCAACACCAAGGAGGGCCCCGCCGCCGCCGTGCGGGAGATGACCGACGAGCGCCTGGTGGTCGTCAAGGCGTGAGCCGGGGCGGTGCCGGGCGCCGTGCCGGCGGGCCGGCGGGACAGGCGGCTGCCGGGCCGGCGGGGCCGCCGGAGCCGCCGGGTCCGGTCCGCCGCCGGGCCGGCGGGGCGGGCAGGGCGGGCGGGGCCGGGGCGGGCGGGGCCGGCAAGCCGGGCGTTGCCGGCGGAGCCGCCTGGGCCGGGCGGGGCCGGGCGGGCGGGGCCGCCGGAGCCGCCGGGGCCGGTCCGCCGCCTGGCCAACTGTCGTCGTGACCCGGCCCCGGCTCAGCCCGTCCGCCGGTAGAGGCGGACACCGTCGACGACATCGACCAGCCGGTAGCGGCGGACGACCTCCTCCCAGAGGAACGTGGCCTCCAGGGGATGGCGCTCCGATTTGCGGATCGACGCCTTGGTGGTGTCGACGATGAGGTCCGGCGGGGTGGCGGCGAAGTCGTCGGCCAGGAACTTCCCGGCCCCGGGGACGCCGTCGGACGGCTTGACCAGGGCGGCGTCCCGGGCCCCGGAGTTCCCGGTGATGAAGCCGGTGTGGATGAAGCGGGTGGCCGGCTCCCGGTCGGCGGCCCAGTAGATCTCGGGGTACTCGCCCCAGACGAAGATCCGGTCGGACGGGGCGGTGAGCGCCCGCACCCGGTCGGCGACGTCGCGGTAGGGGATGATCCCCCGGGCGTTCGGCGGGAAGAAGCTGAAGGCCCACATCGCCAGCACCGGCGCCACCAGGCCGGCCACCGCCCGCTTCCACACCCCGGCCAACGCCGGCACCCCGCCCACCGCGATCAGCGCCAGCGGAGGGACGAGCTGCAGGTAGTAGTGCCCGAAGAAGCGGAACCCGGCCACGACCGCCACCGCCCCGCCGGCCAGCCATAGCCAGAGGTCGGTGTCGACCTTGCCCCGGCGCCGGGCCAGCACGCAGCACCAGACCAGGATGGCGTTGAGCCCGAGCAGCGCCAGCGTCATGCCGATCCCCCGGACGCTCGAGGCGAGCAGGGAGCCCCGGAGCGACAGGTAACCGCCGTTGCCCGTCACCGTCCAGAGGAGGAACTCTCTCGGGCCGAAGGCGAAGGCGGTGACGACCACCAGCCCGGCGGTGGCCAGGGCGGCGCGCGACACGGCCCGCCACCCGGACGCCCGCAGGAGGAGGAACGCCACCGGCAGGGCGGTCATGACCGCCGTCTGCTTGCACAGGCAGGCCACCGCCAGGCAGAGCCCGGCCAGCACCGCCTGGCCCCGGCCGGCGGCCACGACGGCCGCGGTCATCGGCAGGAGCATGAACAGCTCGAACCCGGCCGCCTGGGAGTCCGCCGGGAAGTTGGCCGCGGTTCCGGCCAGGAACAGCACCCCGGCGGCCACCGCCGCCGCCCGGGTACCCGTCCTCCGCCGGGCCTCCGACGCCAGCAACAGGGCGGTGCCGGCCAGCACGAGGGCGCCGACCGCTCGGACCGGGCGCAGGTCGCGCTCCCCCGTGGCCGAGAACACCAGGGCGTAGATGTACGGGACGACGGGAGGCTTGCGGTCGGCCGTCTCGTGGTAGAGCGTGCCCCCCCGCTCGATCTCCATGGCCATGGTGGCCAGGCTGGCCTCGTCGGAGTTGAACAGCGGACCGACCAGCCCCGGCAGGTGGAGCAGGAGGGCGAGGGCGGCGAACCCCAGGCCCAGGCGCACGGCCCACCGGCGGTCGCCGAGCTTCGCCTCCAGTCCCGAGCCGGTGCTCATGCCGGGCGGCCGGCGGCGGCCACGGCGACACCCGCCGGCCAGGCCACGGCGAGCACGGCCGCGGCCACGTTCACCCCCGAGTCGTTGAGGACGGAGCCGAGGATCGCGGCCACCACCACCGCGTAGGACGCGAACCGCAGCGCCCGCCGGGGACCCGGCGAGTACCTCGACAGGACCAGGGCCACGGTGGCGATCCACACCAGGTTGGCCATGGGCGCCTTCGCCGTCTTCACCGCCCGGCCCGCCTTGCGGATCACCTCGTCGCCGAGGCCCTCGCCCCCGAGCCCCTTGGCCAGATGGGTCTGCGAGTCCGTCCCCCGGGCCAGGTCGACCACCGCGAACAGCCCGACCGCGGCGACGGCGGCGACCGCCAGGAGGACGACGTGGCGGGCCGTAACCCGGCCCTGGCCGAGGCCGAGCAACAACAGGCCGAAGGCGGGGACGGCGAACAGGACGCCGCCCACGTCGGCCCCGAACTGCGGGGCGCCCCCGGCCACCGCCCCCGCCACCACCGCGGCCACGACCCACGGCGCCGACCGGCGGCTCCACCGATCGATCGCCAGTCCCCCGGCCACGAGGAGGCCGGCGACCAGGAGGCCGGAGCCGATGTTGCCCACCCCGAAGAACCTCCCGGCCACCGCCGGGGAGTTGCCGAACGGGGCGTCGATCTGGAGGGGGCTCCCGAAGAGGGCGTCGACGGCGACCACCGCCGACGTCACCCCCGCGAGGAGGCCGACCCCGAGCACGACGTCGCGCCGGGCGACCAGCGCCCCGCCGACGCTGATCACGAACGCCAGGACCCCGCCGACGAGGAGCCCGACCCCCGGCCCCGCCCGCCACCAGGGAACGAGCATCATCAGGAAGCTGGCCGCGGGGATGCCCAGCAGGGCACAGCACACCACCGTCCGGCCCCGGCGCCACAGCACGGCCGCCGCCGCGCCCAGCGCGTGGAGCAGCACGAACAGCCACACGAAGGCGGTGCGCGACCGGTCGGCCGTCCACGTCCGCTCGTCACGATCAACGAGCGCCTCTCGCGAGATGGGGCCCGCCGGCGTGACCACCGCGCCGGCGACGGAGGACGGGGGGCGAACCCCGACCAGGTCGAGGAACGTCCGGCTGACGTCGGGCAGCGTCGCCAGATGGGCGTGGTGGGTCGAGGACGAGGCCAGGCCGGCCGTGCCCAACCCGCACCGGCCGGAGGTGGCCAGCACGCCGAGGTGGCGGTTCCGCGAGGGTGTCGAGGCGCTGACCACCACCGTGCAGGTCTCCTCCAGGAGCCGGAGGACCGGCACCAGGTCCGAACCGGCTATGGCCACGAAGACGGCGTCGAGCGGCTCCCGGAGGGTGGCGCCGATGCCATCCAGGGTTCCCGGGTGGACGCGGGGCACCAACCCCTCGGCGGTCGCCGCGACGGCGGCGGCATCCGCGTCCCCGTCCGACCCGGCCCCGGCCAGCGCCCAGCGGCGGCCGCCCTCGAGCAGCGCCTGGCCGACCGAGCCCAGGGTCCCCCCGTAGCGCAGCTTGCGGTCCCGGTCCTGGAGGTCCGGCCAGTCGACCAGCCGCAGCCCACCGCCGGCTGTGGGCTCGACCCGCCCGATGCCGGCTTCGCCCGCCAGTCCCGACGAGCGCCGGCCCTTGCCCAGGGTGACGTACACGTCGGCGGCATCGGAGCCGGCCTCGGCGGTGCGCATGGAGAGGCTGGCCTTGGCGAACCCGTCGAGCGACGCCGGCGCCGTCAGCCAGGTGAGGTCACGGACCAGGACCAGGACGACCGGGCCTTCCCGATCGTCGCCCCCCGCCCCGTCGGGCGCCGCCCGGGCGGGGCCCGCGGCTCCGACCAGGACGACCGGACGGCCCCGGTCGTCGGCCCCGGCACCGTCGGGCGCCGCCCGGGCGGGGCCCGCGGCTTCGACCAGGACGACCGGACGTCCTCGATCGTCGGCCCCGAAAGGCTCAGGCGCCGCCCGGGCGGGCGCGGCGCCTCCGAGCAGGACCACCACACCGAGAAGGATCGCCGGCGCGGCCCGCCGGGGACGGGAGTCGGGCGCGGCGGAGCGTCGTCCGGTGATCCTCATCCCGATGCGGAGCGTAGTGAGCGCCCGTTCCGAGCCGCACCGTACCGACCCGGCGGCGCAGCGGGCTGCGACGACCGGGTCGGGCGTTCACCAGGCCGGCTGCCCCAGCGTCAGGGGGACGTCGGCCGGCGGCACCGGCCGGCTGAAGAGGTAGCCCTGCACCTGGTCGCAGCCGATCATGCGCAGCCGGGCGAACTGGCCATCCGTCTCGACGCCCTCGGCGATCGACCGCAGGCGCAGGTTGGCGGCCAGGTCGACCACCGCGGAGACGATCCGCCCGTCCTCGTCGTTGGTCGCCAGGCCCTGCACGAACGACCGGTCGATCTTCACGAAGGTCAGGGGCAGCCGGCGGAGATGCGTCAGCGAGGCGTACCCCGTCCCGAAGTCGTCGAGGCCGATCTCCACCCCGAGATCCCGGAGGGATCCGAGTTGCTCGAGGATGTCGCGGTGCAGGTCGATGATCGCCGTCTCGGTCAGCTCGAGGTGCAGGCGGGCCGGTTCGAGCCCGGTCCTCTCCAGTATCTCCCCCACCACCGCCGGGAGGTTGCCGGGCTCGAACTGGCGGGCGGAGAGGTTCACCGCGATGGTCAGCCGTTGCCCGGAGAGGTCCGCCGGCTCCCAGCCGCGAGCCTCCTCGCAGGCCATTTCGAGGATCTGGACGCCGAGGGGGACGACCAGCCCGCTTTCCTCGGCCACCGGGATGAAGGCGACCGGGGGCAGGATCGACCTGTCGATCTCGGTGATCCGGGCCAGCGCCTCGAAGCCGGCGACCCGCCGGGTGGGGAGGTCGACGATGGGCTGGTAGTAGGCGATGACCCGACGCTCGTCGAGGGCCGACTTGAGCATCCGGCGGGCGACCGACCGCTGCCGGACCTGACGGCCGAGGGCGGCGTCGAACACCTCGGCCCGTCCGCCCCCGAGCGACTTGGCCTGGTACATGGCGGTGTCGGCTTCGTTGAGCAGGGTTTCCGCAGTTCCTCCTCCGGCCACCGAGACGGCGATGCCGACGCTGGCGGCGACCCGCTCACCGTCGTCCACCCCCCCGGGGACGCGGCACAGCTCAGTGACGAGCCGGGCGCCGATGTCCACCGCGTGCAGGTGGTCGTCGATCTCCGGCGCGAGGACGACGAACTCGTCGCCACCGATGCGGGCGACCGTGTCCATCGGCCGGAGGACGGCCGTCAGTCGCTCGGCGACCCGGCGCAGGACGACGTCGCCCGCGGCGTGGCCATGGGAGTCGTTCACCTGCTTGAACCGGTCGAGGTCGACGAAGAGGACGGCCGTGACCCCACCGGAACGCTTCGAGCGGGACAGGGCCTGGTCTATGCGGTCGACCAGGAGGGTGCGGTTGGGCAGGCCGGTCAGCGCGTCGTGGGTGGCCAACTCGGTGAGGGCGGCCTGGGCGTCCTGCAGGTCGGCCATGCGCTCGGCCTGGGCGTCGCTGAGGCGGGCGATCTCCCGGTCCTGCTCCTTCTGGGCGCTGAGGTCGGTGAACGTCAGGCAGGCGAGGAGGGTCCCGTCCACCTCGAGGGGGGAGCTGCCGACCAGGACGGGAACCACCAAACCGTTGCCGTCCAGCAGGTCGATCTCGATGGTGCCGCCGAACCCGCCCACCCGAAGGATCTCCTCCAGCTCGGCCGGCAGGCCGCCGGCCACGAACACTGCCAGCGGGGTCCCCACGATGGTCTCGCGCGTGCAGGAGAGCAGCTCGGCCAGGCGGCGGTTGGCGTACAGGATGAGCCCGTTCGGCGAGAGCGTCGCGGCCCCGTCGCGCATGTTCTCGACGAACATCCGGTAGGGCCGGTCGGCGGTCGACAGCGTGAACACCCGTTGACCGAGCGCGGCATCGGAGACCACGAAGGCGTCGATCTCACCGGCTGCGATGGCGCGCAGCGTGTCCTCCGCCTCCGCCATCCGGACCACGGCGTCGGAGGGTGTCGTCAGTGCCGGATCCGCTCCCCCGCCCTCGGGGAAGATTTCCACCTGCCCCGCCTCCGCCCTCCCGGCGGACTCCGGTCCCGGCGTGGGACTCACCGGGGGCATCGGTTTCACCTATCCGCTCCGTTCGGGAGCGTCCCGCGCGCCGGGAAGGTCCAACGCCAGGAGGACCTTTGCCGTGTCCGACAGGTCACCGACGACCTTGCGCACGGGCAGGGGCCGGCTCCTGACCAGCGTCGGCACTGCGATGACCGAGCTGCCGAGCAGGGCCGAGGGATCCTTCTGGACGTCGACCACGGAGAGGTCACTCGGCCCGTCCAGGTGGTCGTCGCACAGGAGCCTGGCGTTCGCCACGGCTCGTGCCGACAGTGCGGACGCACCGCTGACGAAGAGCGTCAGCTCGTAGCGCATGGATGCGCCGGCCGGCGCCGTCATCGCTTCTGTTCGGGAAGGATCCTGAGCCCGACGAGCACGCGTTCGGTGTTGGAGAGGTCGCCGATGATCTTGCGCAGCGGAGCGGGGAGGCGGCGGACGAGGGTGGGGATGGCGAGGATGTCGTCGCTCCGGGCCAGCGAGGGGTCGGCGGCCAGGTCGACGACCTCGATCGAATAGCGCCCCGCCAGGTACTCCTCGCAGAGGCGCTGGAGGTTGGCCAGCGCGTGCAGCGACTTCGGCGACTGGCCGGCGACGTACAGCCGGAGGCACCAGTGGTCCTCGGCGACGGTGGCGGCGGCCTCGGAGCTGGCGCTCATCCTCCACCGATCCCTGCGCCACCGGGGGCCTCGGGTTCGTCCGGGTCAGCCCGGGACGTCCCGTTGGCGCGTTCCCGGGCCTGGCGGGCGGAGCCGGTGAGCGCTCCCCTGGGCCCGACGTAGACGTCGGCCAGCTCGATGCCCTGCCCGGTGAGGAGGAACTCGCGGATCTGGTTGGAGTGGGCCATTCCCCGGGACTTGATCACGGACAGCACCCGGTTGTGCTCGCCGTTGCCCTCGATGGTCTCGACGAGGAGCCAGGTGTCGACGAGAGGCGCGATCTGCTGGTCGGCCTGGGCCGGCTCGGCATCGGAGTTCAGGCTGGTGAACAGGGCGGTGACGCCCTTGGCCTTCAGGAAGTCGACCTGACGGGTGAGCATGGCAGACACGTCCGCCGCGGTCCCGATACGGAGGAGGTCGGAGACCGGGTCCATGACGACCACCGCGGGATCGAACTCCCCGACGTACTTCTGCACCGCGAAAAGGTGCGCCTCGAGGCCGAGGAGGCTGGGGCGGAAGCACCGGAACTGGAGGAGCCCGGCCTCGACCCAACGCCCCAGTTCGATGCCCACCGAGGACATGTTGCGCACGATCTCGGCCTCGGACTCCTCGAAGGCGAGATACATGGCCCGGTCGCCCCGAGCGCAGGCGGCATCGCAGAACTGCGCGGCCAGCGTCGTCCGGCCGGTGCCGGCGGTGCCGCTGACGAGGATGGTGCTCCCCCGGTAGAAGCCTCCGCCGCCGAGCATGGCGTCGAGACGGGCCACGCCCGTCGACACCCGACCGGTCGACACGCTGGGGCGCAGGCCGGGTGAGGTGACGGGGAGCACGGAGATGCCCGATTCGCCGATGAGGAACGGGTATTCGTTGGTTCCGTGGAGCGAGCCGCGGTACTTGAGGATCCGCAGCCGCCGGGTGGATGCCTGATCGATCACCCGGTGGTCGAGGACGATCACGCAGTCCGACACGTACTCCTCGATCCCATAGCGGGTGAGGGTGCCGTCGCCCCGCTCGCCGGTGATGACCGCGGTGACGCCCCGTTCCTTGAGCCAGGCGAACAGCCGGCGCAGCTCGGAGCGGAGGACCGCCTTGTTGGAGAACGCGCCGAAGAGGGTCTCGATGGTGTCGAGCACGACCCGTTTGGCGCCGACCGAGTCGATCGCCGCGCCGAGGCGCAGGAACAGGCCGTCGAGGTCCCAGTCCCCGGTGTCCTCCATCTCCCCGGCGATGACGCTGACGTGGTCGACCACGAGCTGTCCGTCGGCCTCGTACTTGGGGAGGTCGAATCCGAGGGACGCGACGTTGGCGACGAGGTCGTCGACCGATTCCTCGAACGCCACGAAGACGCCTGGCTCGCCGAACTGGGTGATCCCCCGGACGAGGAACTCCATGGCCAGGAGCGTCTTGCCGCAGCCGGCGGGGCCGCAGACGAGCGTGGGGCGCCCGCGGGGAAGGCCGCCCCCCGTCACCTCGTCCAGGCCGCTGATGCCCGTCGGCGCCTTCGGCAGGCGACCCATCCGGGAGGGTGCGCCGCCCGGTCCGCCGGCGGTCGGACCGGGCAATCGGCCGGCCGCGACTTCCTGTGTGACGGTCATGTCTCGCGTCCTCTCGTGTCGGGAGGCGTCGAAGCCGGCTTCGGGCGACGACGTGAGCGTCGTGCGCACCCGAACCAGGCGTCTCTCGAGACTTCTCGCTACGGCCGACCAGCGCCGTGCCCCTCCATCGTACCGGCAAACCCGTCCGGCCGGCCCCGGCGGGAGGGAACGCGGCATCGGTGCCCACATCGGGTACCTTCGAGATCCGGTGGAGCCCGTGCGCGTCTTGCTGTTGTCACTGTGGCTTCCGGTCGGCCCCATGCCCGGCTGCGGGCCGGGGGCTGAGGCCGGACCGTGACCGTCGCCGGAGTCACAGGGCCGCCCCCTCGTCTTCTGCCCATGCTCGCCGGCGGCAACGGGATCCCACTCAACCCGGACGCCTTCCAACTCGAGCCGAAACTGGACGGCCAACGGGTGATCGGGATCAGCCGAAGCCACCGGCGTCGTCCTGACCAACCGACGGGGCGGCGAGATCACGGCCACCTATCCGGAGGTGGCGGGCCTGGCCGAGGCGCTGGCGCCGCACTCCGCGGTGCTCGACGGCGAGATGGTCACGTTCAACGAGAAGGGCCAGACCAGCTTCCAGCGGCTCCAACGGCGGATGCACGTCCGCCAGCCGACGGCTCGTCTGCTGGCCGAGACGCCGGTGTCGTTCGTCGTCTTCGACGTGCTCTGGCTCGACGGCGAGCTGCTCGTCGACCGCCCGCAGTCCGAGAGGCGGGCGATCCTCGACGGCCTCGGGATCAAGGGACGGGCCTGGCAGACCGCCCCCGTCCTCGACGCGACGCCCGAGGACCTGATGGACGCCTGCCGCCAGCTCGGCCTCGAAGGGTTCATGGCCAAGCGCCTCGACGCGCCCTATCTCCCCGGCCGCCGGTCCACTGCGTGGTCGAAGATCAAGTGTGGCCGGCGGCGGGAGTTCGTGGTCGGCGGATGGTCCACCGGGAGCGGCTCACGCGAGACGAGCATCGGGTCCCTGGCCCTCGGCGTCTACGACGTGACGCCCGAGGAGGCAGCGCAGGAAGGACGGTCGCAGCGCCTCCTCTATACCGGCCAGGCCGGCTCGGGACTCAACGACGAGATGATCCAGCGCCTCACCCGTCTCTTCGCCGAGATCGAGGTGCCGTCGGCCCCGTTCGTCAACCCGCCGCGGGCGTCGTTGCACTGGGTGGAGCCCATCCTCGTCACCGAGGTCGCCTACACCGAGGTCACCGAGGCCGGCACCCTGCGCCAACCCTCGATCAAGGGGCTCCGTACCGACGTCATCGCCGACGAGGTGACCTGGGACGACGAGATCGCCGCCTGCTTCCCCGAGTCCTATGGCGATGCATCCAGTAAGCGAAGGCCACGCCCGCGGCCAAGATAAGGACCAGGATGCAAATGATCAGAATGCCGCCGAGATCGTCATCTCGTTGCTGGCCGGTAAGTTCTGAATAGATGGCGAGTGCTGCAGTCACCATGACAAGGCCGATCACCCCACCGACGACCTCATTCCTCAGTATTGGGCATCCGAGACGGTGAAAGGTCCCTGCTCCACACTTGGTGCACTGCCCGTCCGCGTACCAGCGCTCTCGCACTGAGTCAGCATACGTCAACGCTCGAGGACTCTGGGCTATCGGTACACGTGCGACATACTTCAGGACTTCCTGCAAAACAAGAATATGAACTGGCTTGCGACCGCGACAATGCCGAGCCCGATAAGAGCAACCCATTCATTGACGCCAGCCATGAAAGCCCCGGCAAGAATAGACTGGATCACGAATAGGGGAGCATGAAGCAGATAGGCTCGGTATCGGTCCTGGAACCTTCGAATCAATGTGTGCGCCGCAACGGTGGCCCAGAGCCCAAGACAAAGCAAAACCGTGATCGTCATCGGCCGCGGCAGACGCCTCGCCGTGCGAGGTCGTAGCCCGTGGCCGCGGTGGTTATCCCAGTCGAGATCCTTCCACCTCCTCTTACCACACTCCCCTTTCAAGCCGGTCATAGCAGCTCCACCCAGACTTCCCGATGCGGCCGCGCCCACAAGGGCGCCGACAGCGATGTTCATTGTTCCGGCCGGAATGACCGCCCATTCCTTCACACCGCTGCCGAACGGTAGTATTACACTCAGGGCACCGGTAGCTGCCGTTGTAAAACTGGTATTGCTGCAGGTAAGGACGTTTCGGTTAATCGTGCTGGCTGCCCCAGTCACTTTGTTGTCGAGCGTTTGGGCTCCACGTACGAGCGGGTTGTCGGGGTCGTTCGAACCGTTCGCATAGTCGACTACATCTTCGGCGACGTCGCTCGCATAATCCGCCGCGTTGCCTGCCCACCGGAGAGGGTTGAGGTCGACTTCGCACTTGTTCGTGCCCGCAAGGTCGAACCCGTTGACCGGGTCCGCACACACGTAGTCGTAGGCGTTATAGGACCCGCCCTCCACGGGATCGACTTCGAGGAACCGCCCCAGGGCCGGCACATACTGGCGTGCGCCAATCTCGATGGTGGCGATGCCGGCGGCGTGCTCGGTTCCCCGCCGGGGCTGGCCCAGCCAGCCGTAGTCGTCGTTGCCGGGCGAGTTGTCGATGAGGGGGGTGGCCAGGGCCACCCCGAAGGGGTCGTAGGCGGGGTCGTAGGCCATCGCACTCTGCTTGAGGCCGCCGGTGTCGGCGGTGGCCACGACGTCGCCGTGGATGTTGGGTAGCTCCACACGTCGTTCACTTCGAGAAGGCCGGCAACTCTTGGAGACCATGGCCCCGGCGGCCAGGGCGATGCTGCGCTCGGGGACGGCGTTGGTCCCGTCCATTGTAAACGACGACGAGTCGCCCGGGCCCCCGAAGCCGTAGCGGACGACGGAGATGCCCTCCGTCCGCTTGACGATGCGGTCGGTGGCGTCACGGACGTAGCGCACCGTGGCCCCGGCGCTGACCCGGGTCTCAGTATGACGATCGGCGCCGTCGTAGAGAGGCTCTGGGCGCCGAGGACGGTGGTGTTGCCCGGGGCGTCGTAGGTCGGGCTGCCGATGGCGGCATCCGAGCTCGACACCAGGCGGCTGGCGGCGTCGTGGCAATAGGTGGTGGTCACGGCGTTGACCGCCATGGAGGTGCGGTTGCCGTTCGCTCCGGCGGCGGCGGAGTCGAAGCTGCAGCCGGCGCCGTTGGCCCCGTAGCCGTAGGTCAGGGCCTGGCCCGTGATCCAGGCGGCGCTCAGGCGGCCGGCGCCGTCGTAGACGAGGTTGTCCCTGGTATGGGCTCGAAAGGCGCTCGTGATCAGCGACGACGACGTCGCCACTCCTGCCAAGCGACGGTTGCGGCCGCCGCTGACAACCCTGCGCCAACGGCGAATGGCCAGAGACTGGCGGAATGAACGACGAATCCCCCCACCGAAAGGACAGCGCTTACGCTCAAACCCACCACCAGCCAAAACAGCGACCGATCGGAGATTTTAGCCCATGGAACTGACGGCAGTTGCGCCGAAGATTGCTCCTGAGTCTTGGACTCGCCCGTGAGCGCCCCCATGGGAGGGTCGTCGGGGCGGCGGAGCTGCTCGGCTTGTCGTGCTAGGAACAGTGGCTTGGCGCCCCGGTAGTAGAAAGCGGCAAGGCCAAGAATTCCGACCAATACCATCAATCCCTGGGCGGCTAAGGGAATTGGAGGCTGGTAAACAAACATTACGAGGACGACGGGTAGCGCGCCTGCGACACCAACGAGCAGAGACGCTCGAGGGAGGGTCCGGCGAAACCAGTCAAGGATGCGTTGAACCCGGGAATTCGATGCTTGTATCACGGCGATGGAGGCGTTATGTAACCCACGAAGCACCCTCCGACTAGGCCGACGGCGCCCCCACCAATCCACCCGAGGCTCCCGCTACCCTCCAACATTTCCTCGGCCATCAGGGCGCCGGCAAATGCTGACCCTGCTGCAGTGGGCGGTGCCAGCTTCGCGCAGCCATAAATGCCCGTCCAGACGCTTGCTGTAAGGCACCCGAAACCTACGCAATCGTCCGGAGGCGGACGCCAAGCATCCATCACGGCGGCCATTCCGCGCAGCCCCTCAGCTACGATTCGGATCTGCCTCGCCTGCTGTGCGTAGGTCGTCCCGCATAACGGCAGATTGCTTCCAGGCCCTGGAAGCGAAACCTGTCGACCACATCCGGAACCTCCTATCGCCACGATGGTAGCGATTACATCGAGGGCATCCGCAGCGTTACGAAGCCCGCGACATCTTGAGTTGCATTCGTGACCGTTCAGGTCCAACCCGTTGACCGGGTCCCCGCACACGTAGTCATACGCGTTGCACGACCCGCCCTCCACGGGGTCGACCTCAAGGAATCGCCCGATGCGACGGCACGTACTGGCGTGCTCCCATCTCGATGGTGGCGATGGTACCGGCGTGCTCCAGGGGCCGCTGGTGCTGGCCGAGCCAGCCGTGGTCGAAGTTGCCGGCCGAGTTGTCGGGCACGGCGCCGAGGGGCTGAAGGGGCTGGCCGAAGGGGTCGTATTTGAACGTGGCGCCCTGCTTGATGCCGACGTTGTTGGCCACGGCCATGACGTCGCCGTGGATGTTGGGATAGCTCCAGACGTCGTTGACCCCCAGCAGGGCGGCCCGCTTGGTGACCATGGCCCGCCCATCAGGGCGATCATGCGCTCGGTGACGTTGTTGGAGGCGTCCATGGTGAAGCCCGAGGAGTCCCCCGGCCCGGCGAAGCCGTAGCGGATGACGGTGGCGCCTTCGGTGCGGGACACGATGCGGTCGGAGGCGTCACGCTCGTAGGTGACGGTCGGCCCCCCGGCGACGGTGCTGGACATGTGGCGGTCGGCCACGTCGTAGGAAAGCGTCTGGGTGCCGAGGGTGGCGGTGTTGCCGTGTCCGTCGTAGGTGGGGGTGCCCACCGCCGTGTCCGAGCTCGACGTCAGGCGGTCGGCCCGGTCGTAGCAGTAGGTGGTGGGGGTGGCGCCGTTGAGCGACACCGACGACCGGTTGGCGTTGCGTCCGGGGGCGGCCTGGCTGCCGCAGCCGGCCGAGGTGGCGAAGCCGTAGTCGAGGCTCTGGCCCTCGACCCGGGCCAGGTCGAGGCGCCCGGCGGCGTCGTAGACGAAGTTGGCCCCCGCTTCTGTTCCCCACGCCCCGAAGGCGTCGGAGCCGTCGGTCTTCTCGTCGACCACCTTGCCCGCGAGCGAGCGCACGACCTCGTCGGTGGCGATGGCAGCGCCGGCGGGATTGGCCCAGGTGAGCTTGGTGACGGCGCCCGTCGCCGGGTGGCGGGCGACGGCCAGGGTGGTGCCGTTGCCGCCGCCGAGTGCGGTGGTGTAGGTGGCCGCGGCCAGTGCCCCGGCCGCGTCGTAGGAGGTGGCGGTGGCCATCAGGGCGCCGTCGTGGCTCTGGGTCAGCACCCGGCCCGCCGCGTCGTAGGTGACGCCGAGGTTGCCCGCGGGGCCGGAGCTGGCGGTGCGCCGCCCCGACTGGTCGTAGGTGGAGGTGGTCGTCTTGGCCCACCGGTCGGTGTAGGACACGACCCGGCCCAACATGTCCGACACGGTGGTCGAATGTGTCGTCGCCCCCTCCTTGGACAGGGTGACCAGGGGGTTGTCGTAGTTGAAGGTGTAGATGTGGCCGCCCTGGTCGGCGTCGGCCGGGAAGCTGCGGGTGATGATGCGGCCCTTGCGGTCGTAGTTCAGGCAGCTCCAGTCCTCGCTGCCGACCCGCGTCGCCAGGACCCGGCCGGCGGGGTCGTAGACGACGCTCGCCTGCCGGCCGCTTGCGGTGCCGTCGGGGCTGGCGGCGGTGGTGGTCTGCATCCGCCCGCCCTGGTTGACGCCCGCCGCCTGGCCGCAGGCGGCGGCCCCGGATGCGGTGTTGGCGTAGTACGCATAGACCGTGGCCGCGGCGGCCACCTCCGGGTCGTTGGCGGGCAGGGTGCGCGACGTCGTGCGACGGAGCAGGCCCGCCTCGTTGGCCACGGTCGTGACCAGGTTGAGTCCCTCGGGGTCCACGATCGATTTCTGGATCAGGCCCGTGAACAGGCTCTCGTACTCCACCGAGGCGACCATGGCCGGCACCCCGAGGTCGTCGTCGGTGGTGGTCGTCGTCGGCGCCGCCCACCGCGGCGCGAGGTCGGAGGAGGCGATGTCCCGCGAGCTCTGCCCGGGCGGCGTCCAGCTGATCACCAGCTCGGGATCGGTGGCGGTGGCGGAGAAGTCGACCCGGAACCGGTGGCGGCCGGCGATGTCGCTGGGCTTGGTCCCCGTGCCCCCGGCGGTGCTGTCGGCCACCAGCGTGTCGTCGACGAAGAGGCGGGCGCTGCCGCCGGTGGCGGCCAGGCCGTAGGCGTAGGAACCGGTGCCGAGCTCGATCTCTCCGGTGTAGCGGGCCGACCAGACGCCGGCGGTGCCGGCGGGGAGGTCCGCCAGGTCGGTGTCGACCAGGGTGCCGCCGGTGTGGACGGACTCGGCGCGCAGCCGGGGGGCGCCGGCGAAGTCACGGTTGTCCCAACCGGTGACGGCCAGGCCGGTCTGGTCCGTGCCCCCGGGGGCGTCGTACTGGGTACGGGTGTGCGGCGCCGCGGGACAGCTGACGGTGACGACGTCGGCCGCCACCGAGAAACAGCTCGGCGCCGCGGGGCCGAAGCCATGTGTCACCCGGTCACTGCTCTGCACCCGGTCGGGGTTGCCGTAGCCGGCGCCGCCGACGGCGTCGTCGTCGTCGTAGATCACGGCGGTGGTGCTGGCCAGCGCCGTCTGGGCGGCGGTGGTGGTGGTGAGCAGGCGGTCGGCCGCGTTCCACCGGTACTCCGACTTGTGGCCGGTGGCATCGGTCGCCACCAGGAGTCGGCCGGCGGGATCGAAGCCGACCGTGCGGTCGCCCGCGGGCCCGTCGTCGGCGACGGTGGTGACATCGCCCGGCCCGTAGGTGTACTCGTGGCCGGGGCGGGCGCCGGCTGCGCTGCCGTCGGCGGTGTAGGGCACGGGCAGCGTGACCCGGCGCACCCGGCCGTCGTCGTAGTAGGTGACGAGGGTGCGGGTGGTGTCGTTGGCCGGATCGGTGGGCACGACGCCCACGTTGCGCAACATCGCCTCGTTGGCCAGGGGATCCCGGACCGTGGAGAGGCGGCGCTTGTCGTTGTACGCCACGTCGGTGCGGGTGGACTGCTGGCCGAGAACGGTGCCCATGGGGTCGGTGGTGGGGTCCTCGCTGATGCGAACGAGCTGGCCCATGCTGTCGTACCACAGCCGGGTGAAGGTGCCGTCCCAATCGGAGTAGTCGACCTGGCACAGCTTGCCCGCCGGCGGAGCGGCCAGGTTCTGGCCCGACGGCAGCGCCAGGCAGTCCTTTTCGGGGTCGAAGCCGTTGTAGGGGCCGTTGGCGGGATCGTCGGCCAGGGCGGGATCCTCGTTGTTGAACCCGCGGTAGCGCAGCGTGATCTTGCGGCCGCTGACGGGATCGGTGATCTCCGTCAGCCGGGAGACCGCCCCGTAGGTGGCGTGGGGTGTCCAGGTGTAGTTGGCGCTGGCCTGGTTGGCGTCGTCGAGGGCGCTCGTGGCCGCCGTCGGCGCTCCGGCGCCGTCGAAGACATAGGTGAGGCCGTTGGCCGCGGTGAGGCTCAGCTTGCCGTCGGCGGCCCGGGCCAGGGTCCCGTCCTCGTCGTAGGGCGGGGTGTAGCCCCACCCTGCGCTCGGGTCGGCGCCGGTGGCGGCATAGGTGTGCAGCCCGCCGCCGGCGTCGGTGAGGGTGACGCCGTGTTCGCCGATGCGGGCCGAGCTGTAGGCCAGGGCGGAGCCCGCCGACAGGGTCCAGCCGGCGGGCAGGGGACCCACCGACGGGGCGGTGAGCCACGAGGCGGGCACGACGACCGGTACGCCACCCGGCTTGATGACGGCCAGGTTGACGAACGCCGCGCCGGCCTGCTCGCTGTACTCGATCCGGATGGGCTTGGTGAGCGTCGTGGCACCGAAAACCACCGGGTCGCCGTTGACCTGGCGGTAGTCCGCCCCGGGCGGGGCCCATTCTCCGGCGGCGGTGCGCTGGACGTTGTCGACGAAGATGCGTATGCCGTCGGTCGTGCCGGCATAGAAGCTGTAGGACCCGGCGGAGGGAACCGTGACGTTGCCGCTCCAACGCACCACGTAGCCGTCCTTGCCCACCATGGGGGCAGGGGCGGTGTCACCCCAGTTGAAGGCCACCTGGGCATCGGTGCGGACCAGCGCCGGCGGGGTGGTGGCCGCCGGCAGGGCGGACCCGGCGTAGTACTCGCCCAGCAGCCCGTTGGTGCGGGCCGCCGAGTTGTACACGAGGCCCACGCCCACGTCGCCGCCCACCGTCGGGAAACGGGGCCCGGCATGGGATGCCACCACGTTGCCCGAGGCCAGGTTGGCCTGCACCGGGCCAAGGGAGTCCGTCGGTGCCGGGCCGCCCGAGCCCAGTCGGAGCGTGACCCGCAGCGACCGACGATAGGCAGGGTCGTCGGGGGGCAGGGCGAAGGAGTGGCCGAAGTTGCCGTCGGAGGCGAAGGCGTGCCATCGATAGAGGCCGTCGGACAGCACCCCGCCCGGCACTGTCCAACAGATGGCGCCGGGGGGGTTGCCCGCCGGGCAGGCGACGTAGCCGGCGGTGGTGGCGTTGATCCAGCCCGAGTCGATGACGTTGCCGCCCACCACGTTGGGCCCGGTGCCGATTCGGAACCAGTAGTGGATGGTCTCGCCGGGGTCGGGATCGGTGGACGGGTTGATGATCAGCGTCGGGGAGTCGTCCACCAGCACCACGCCCTCCGCCGGGGCGTGCGGGACGGGCACCGTCGGCACGTGGGTGTAGGTGATCCACAGCCGAGGGGGGCTGGTGCCCTGCGCCGAGTAGAACGCCTTGTAGGCGGAGGGGTCGGTCTCACTGGCCGCCCGCAGGCTGATGCCGTAGTTGGGGGCGCCGTCGTGGAGCCAGCGGCTGGCCAGGCTGGTGGCGTCGAGGCTGTTGTAGCGGCCCGGGCAGAGCGAGCCGAGGGCGGTGTGGGAGCCGAAGCTGGGATGCGAGACCACACCGGCGGCGTCGAGAGCGGGCTGGTTGTTCCAGGTGGTGTTCTCGGTGAACGCCGCCCCCAGGCCCTGCAGGTTGACCTCGCGGGCCGCGCAGACGCCCTGGGAATACCAGTTGAACACCTCCAGGTGGGCCTCGCCCACCACCACGTTGGGGCCGGGCAGGGTGCCCATGTCGAAATAGATCAGGCTGCGCACGGCGTGGGGGCCGCCCTCGCTGCTGCCCACCGCCAGCCACGGGTGAGCACCGTAGGACGTGTCGGCGTACTCGCCGCTGTAGACGAAGGTGTCCCGGTTGCCGGTATCGCTGGTGAGCGAGGTGATGGTGAGGGCGGGATCGACGGTCACCGGGAACACACGTTCGGGCGAAGACAGCCATGCCGGGTCAATGCCCACCTCGACGCTGACCGTGTTGGCGTCGGCTGCCTCGGCTTGGGGATCGGCTGGCTCCGCCACCTCGGCCGACGGCATCGTGGTGGTGGGCGGGGAGGTGCCCGCTGGAGCTGAGGTGGTCGGAGCGCCCGAGTCGGGCGACGGCGCCGCCGTGGTGGGGGGTGCGGAGTCGAGGGGGGTGGTCTCCGCACGCACGGGCGGTGCTTTCGCCGGGACGATGCGAACCGAGACGGGGGCGGTGGCGGCGGACCCGACTTTGGCGAAGGAGGCGTCGTGGGCCAGGGCGGAGCCGAAGGTGGCGACGGACTGGCCGGACGAATCGACGAAATCGACTCCGCCGGTGTCGAGGTCGTGGGCCGAGAGCCCCGGAGGGACACTGAACTCGGCGATGTAGGTGGGCGACGCCTTGGCGTCGGGCAGGACCACGCTGTTCTCGAAGCCGTCGCCCGTCAGGCTCACGACGATGTCGCGTCCGCCGGGCAGGGCCTTGGCATAGGTAGCGACGTTCTTGTCGCTCGTGGGCGCGGCGGTGGTGGCACCCGGATGGCGCAGGGAGATCGTCCCCGCGGTCGTCTCGACGCGGGCCACGGTCGCGTCCGCCCGGCCCCCGAAGGTGGTCGGCGCGGGGGCAGACTTGGCGACCAGCCCGCCACCGGGGCCGGGCACCAGGGTGAGGTCGATGTCCTTCCACGCTCCCCCTTCTGAGGAGTCCTGGAACCGGACGGGTCGCGCGTCGATGGCCGCCGTCCTGGTTCCGTCAGGGCCCACGTAGACCTGCTTGTTCGCGGTGGTCTCGGCCTCGACGAGCGTTGCCTGGGCGGCATCGAAGGGGGGCCGAGCCGCCGCTGCGGGCGAGGGCACACCTTCGAGGGGCACGTCCGCGAAGTCGCCGACCGGCACCTCCGGCACCGTCTCGGGGGCAGGCTCCGATCGCAGGGCGGGGACCGGCTTGGAGGGCTTGGCCTTCGGCTCCTCGGCCCACGCCGGGACCACCATGGCCTGAGAGCTGGCGACGGTCATCGTGACCAGCGCCGCCATCGTGGCACCTCGCACGCCCGTCTTCACGGCCTGGCGGATGGCGCTCATCCGGACTCCCTCGCGTGCGCCACAGGCGCCTCGCGGTCAGAGGACTTCCAGGCATGGCTCGCGCCGAAATCGATTCTCAAGGATGTTCCACTCGCCGTGACACCAGTTACGGACTCTTCGCTTGGAAGCGGTCACTGGCGCCGTGAGGACCCCGCCTGCCGTCCCGTGCCCCCCAAGGTGCTGGAGTCGAGACCGACGAAGCCCACCGTACCGCTCTTTCCGGCACCGGGGAACACGGATTCGAGAAAGACACCCGCTGTTGGCCCGGGAGACGCCCACCGCTCGACTCCTCGGGTGATGTGAGGCCCGGGACGACCGGCCTCGCGCCGCCGTTGGGCGGCGTGACGAAATAGCCTCCGGCCGTGGAAGAGGCGGGGCGAGTGTGTCGGCGACGACGGCCGGGTTCGCCGGGTCACGCTGCCCGTGCCCTACACCGCCGACGGCAGCGCAGCCGGCGCCCGCCCCGGCCACGAGTACACCTACGGGCCGGGCGATGTCACCACCGTCGCCGACGACGGGCCCGCGGGCGACCGCACGGTCGGCTTCGATCCCGCCGGCCGACTCCTGGTGGCGACCGATGCCACCGGCCACAAGTCGGAGTACCGGTGGAACGCGGCCGACCGCCTGCTCACCACCACCACCGCCGCCCAGACGGCGCTGGCCAGCACCACCGCCGTGATCTACGACGACGACGACGCCGTCGGCGGCGCCGGCTACGGCAACCCCGACCGGGTGCAGAGCAGTGACCGGGTGACACATGGCTTCGGCCCCGCGGCGCCGAGCTGTTTCTCGGTGGCGGCCGACGTCGTCACCGTCAGCTGTCCCGCGGCGCCGCATACCCGTACCCAGTACGACGCCCCCGGGGGCACGGACAAGACCGGCCTGGCCGTCACCGGTTGGGACAACCGTGACTTCGCCGGCGCCCCCCGGCTGCGCGACGAGTCCGTCCACACCGGCGGCACCCTGGTCGACACCGACCTGGCGGACCTCCCCGCCGGCACCGCCGGCGTCTGGTCGGCCCGCTACACCGGAGAGATCGAGCTCGGCACCGGTTCCTACGCCTACGGCCTGGCCGCCACCGGCGGCAGCGCCCGCCTCTTCGTCGACGACACGCTGGTGGCCGACAGCACCGCCGGGGGCACGGGGACCAAGCCCAGCGACATCGCCGGCCGCCACCGGTTCCGGGTCGACTTCTCCGCCACCGCCACCGATCCCGAGCTGGTGATCAGCTGGACGCCGCCCGGGCAGAGCTCGCGGGACATCGCCTCCTCCGACCTCGCGCCGCGGTGGGCGGCGCCGACGACGACCACCACCGACGACGACCTCGGGGTGCCGGCCATGGTCGCCTCGGTGGAGTACGAGAGCCTGTTCACGGGCCTGGTCCAGAAGTCGATCGTGGACCCCGAGGGACTCAACCTGGTCACGACCGTGGCCAACGAGGCGGGCCTGCTCCGTCGCACGACGTCGCGCACCCTGCCCGCCAACGATCCGGAGGTGCCCGCCGCGGCCACGGTCTATGCGTACTACGCCAACACCGCATCCGGGGCCGCCGCCTGCGGCCAGGCGGCGGGCGTCAACCAGGGCGGGCGGGTGCAGACCACCACCGCCCCCAGCCCCGACGGCACCGCAAGCGGCCGGCAGGTGAGCGTCGTCTACGATCCCGCCGGCCGGGTCCTGGCGACGCGAGTCGGCAGCGAGGACTGGTCGTGCCTGAACTACGACCGCAAGGGCCGCATCACCACCCGCAGCTTCCCGGCCGACGCCGACCAGGGCGGCCACATCTACACCTTCAACTACGACAACCCCCTGGTCACCCTGTCCAAGGAGGGGGCGACGACACATTCGACCACCGTGTCGGACATGTTGGGCCGGGTCGTGTCCTACACCGACCGGTGGGCCAAGACGACCACCTCCACCTACGACCAGTCGGGGCGGCGCACCGCCACCTCCGGCCCCGCGGGCAACCTCGGCGTCACCTACGACGCGGCGGGCCGGGTGCTGACCCAGAGCCACGACGGCGCCCTGATGGCCACCGCCACCTCCTACGACGCGGCCGGGGCACTGGCCGCGGCCACCTACACCACCGCACTCGGCGGCGGCAACGGCACCACCCTGGCCGTCGCCCGCCACCCGGCGACGGGCGCCGTCACCAAGCTCACCTGGGCCAATCCCGCCGGCGCTGCCATCGCCACCGACGAGGTCGTGCGCTCGCTCGCGGGCAAGGTGGTCGACGAGAAGACCGACGGCTCCGACGCCTTCGGGGCGTGGGGAACAGAAGCGGGGGCCAACTTCGTCTACGACGCCGCCGGGCGCCTCGACCTGGCCCGGGTCGAGGGCCAGAGCCTCGACTACGGCTTCGCCACCTCGGCCGGCTGCGGCAGCCAGGCCGCCCCCGGACGCAACGCCAACCGGTCGTCGGTGTCGCTCAACGGCGCCACCCCCACCACCTACTGCTACGACCGGGCCGACCGCCTGACGTCGAGCTCGGACACGGCGGTGGGCACCCCCACCTACGACGGACACGGCAACACCGCCACCCTCGGCACCCAGACGCTTTCCTACGACGGGGCCGACCGCCACATGTCCAGCACCGTCGCCGGGGGGCCGACCGTCACCTACGAGCGTGACGCCTCCGACCGCATCGTGTCCCGCACCGAGGGCGCCACCGTCATCCACTACGGCTTCGCCGGGCCGGGGGACTCCTCGGGCTTCACCATGGACGCCTCCAACAACGTCACCGAGCGCATGATCGCCCTGATGGGCGGGCCATGGTCACCAAGCGGGCCGCCCTGCTGGGGGTCAACGACGTCTGGAGCTATCCCAACATCCACGGCGACGTCATGGCCGTGGCCAACAACGTCGGCATCAAGCAGGGCGCCACGTTCAAATACGACCCCTTCGGCCAGCCCCTTCAGCCCCTCGGCGCCGTGCCCGACAACTCGGCCGGCAACTTCGACCACGGCTGGCTCGGCCAGCACCAGCGGCCCCTGGAGCACGCCGGTACCATCGCCACCATCGAGATGGGAGCCCGCCAGTATGTCCCGTCGCTCGGGCGGTTCCTTGAGGTCGATCCCGTGGAGGGTGGGTCGTGCAACGACTACGAGTACGCGTGCGGGGATCCGGTCAACCAGCTCGACCTCTCGGGCTACGGCCTGTTCGGAATCGAATGTGGCGTGTGTGGCGATGTCGTGGACGCCGTTTCGGACACAGCTACTAGGGTCGTATCAGACTTCATCGACTACGCTGCCGGCCAGGAGGTTGTTCGGGCAAATCTGGATCCTACCTACAGCAACGTCTTCCGAACCGCGTCGGAATTCTTCCTTGACAACATCTCGACCAGCCTTGGCGCCGCGAGCGTACGAGCACCTGGCCCATGGGCGATCGGCCTGGGGCTCGCCGCAGCGATTACGGGCTACGCAACCCGCTCCAGTGGGTCATCCGCGTGTCGTAGCTCACAACATGCCGCTGGATTTGCTGGCGATGCTTCGGGATTCGTGGGGACTGCGATCCGATGGGGAACACGTGCGAGTCGCGCGATCAGGCTATCCACTGGCGGAGTAGGATATGCCACCGTGGCTGCGAGTCGCCTCATACCAAAGCGGTGCTAAATGAGTAGCAAGGGTGGAAGCCCCTCTCGGGGGGGACGTCAGGAGGATAACGACCCAGGAGCATGCAACTGTGGTAGATCCTTTTTCCACAGCACGCGGTGCCCGGTATTTGTCGAGGGAGCTGTAGCATCGCTTCTCGGTCTAGGCTTACTCTGGGTGATAATGATCATCTATTGGAACGTTGACGACGGAAGCACAGGCCAGTATATTTCACTTGGACTGCTCACTGTCCTGACCCTGGGGACAACCGTTCCGTTCCTGTTATTTCGGGACAGAAGGTGAATCGTGCGATCTAAGTCGTCAGACTCCACGCTGGTTTCCGTGTCGTTCGAGCATCGGATGAACTCAGGAAGGCAACAGGCCGATTGAGTCGCTGGCGGCGGTATCCAAGGCGGTGCACCCGACCCGCCGTGACCACCTCAAGGTCCTGAGCCTCATACCCACAGCACCGGTTGCAGGAGGCGCTGGGCGTCGCGGTGAACCCTTGAGCATCGGAAGCTCTTTCTGAGTGCGGCGGCGAGCTGTCCTTCAGCGAGCCTGAGACCCACAGTACGGTCCCCCGAAAGGAGTAAGGAATAGGAACTGCCGCTTCGCGCTCAGTACGGGTCGAGCAGCTACGCTCGACCCGCCGAGTTCGGCGTGAGAACCACCGTCCATCCGCGAGGATGACACCCATGCCCGAGACCACCACCGACACCGCCGTCACCCAGGTCGTGTTCCTCACCGGGCGACGCCACGGCACCCCACCGCCCTGCATCGGCTTCGCGCGGTCGATCGACACCGACTAGGAGACCGCTGAGCAAGGCCGATGTTGAGGTCTGTTCCAACCGCTGACGAGGCTCGGGGGTGGACGGCAGTCCGGAAGCGCCAGATGCGGCCCGAGCAGGCGATTGCCGTCGTGTGCACTCCGAGGGCGTTCCGGGTCGCCGATCGGGTCCGTTCAGTCGATCTTGGGGCCCGTGTGGCCTCGCCGCTCAGGTGATCGCCCAGTCGCCGTCGGCGTCCACGACCAGGGCGAGGTTGAGCAGGCGCTGCAGGTTGACGGCCGCGCAGCGATGGGACCACCACAGTGCGTTGCGCTCGACTCCCCGGTAGGGCAGGCGGCGGTTGGTGCCCCGGGTCAGCCAGGCCAGGCTGCGCTCGACCATCGGCCGCCACCGCCGGTAGATGTCCTGGAAGTCGTCGGTGAGCGCCTGGGCCCGGGCCGCGGCGAGGTGACGGTGATGCGGGTGCAGGACGATGACCCGCCCGGCGATGACCCGCCCGGCGGTGGCCGTGGTGCACCGGGTGGCCAGGGGGCAGGTCCTGCAGTGGGCACCGAAGCTGGCCCGGCGCCTGGTGCTGAGGGTGACAACGATGCCGGCGGGGCAGGCGACGGTCCGGGCCTCGAAGTCGATCTCGAAGTCGTCCAGGCTGAACCCGCCCGGCACCGCCGGGCGCAGCGGCGGCGGCTTGATGGTGGCCGTCATCTTCGTTCGCTCCAGGTGGTCCCGCAGCTCGCCCGTGCCGTAGGCGCAGTCGCCCAGCACCTCGGTGCCGGCGGGCTCCTGCGCGATGAGGCCGGGCGCGGCGTCGCCGTCGGAGGTGGTGCCCGGGGTCAGCTCGCAGTCGGTGACCAGGCCGGTGTCGGGCTCGACGGCGATGTGGCCCTTGAACCCGTCCCGGTATGCGTGGGCGGTCTTGTGCGTGTGGCGGGACTCGGGATCGACGGTGGAGATGACCCGGTCGGGGGCGGTGCGCTGGGCGATGCGCCACTGACCAGGTCTTTCTCCCGGCTCCACGTCCTGGCCCGCCACCAGAGCCAGCAGGGCGACGGCGTCGGCCTGGGCCTCGGTGAGCTTCAGGTCCCGGTCCTGCACCGCCCACACCAGCTCGTTGGCGTCGTCGACCAGCTCCGAGACGAGACGGTCCATGTCGGCCGGGTCCTGCCAGTCACACGGTGGGCGACCGCCCTCGAGGTTGTGCTCCCGGACCCACACCGAGGCCAGCCCGGGGATGAGCCGTCGCACCCGGCAGATCTGGGTGACGAGCATGGTGACGGTGTCCTGGCGGGTCACGGCGTCGTCGAGCACGGTCGAGTCCAGCGCCCGGCGGGTCTTGCCCGCGATCACGCCCGAGGCGGTGATCACCTTGCGCACGGCGTCGAAGATGCGCTGGGGGCGGTCCAAGCCCGCAGCTTGTTGCGCCACAGCACCAGAACCGTGGGGTGGAAGGCCTCGTCGGTCAGAGCCAGGCCGGCGGCCGCCTTCCAGGCGATGTCGGTCTCCAGGCGGCGCACGGCCTGGCGGTCGGAGAGACCTTCGAGAGCCTGGAGCACCATCACCGTGGCCACCACGTCGGCCGGCACCGACGGCCGACCCCGCTTCGTCGGAAACAGGTCCTCGAACAGCTCATCGGGGAACACCGCGCCCCGGTGCTCGGCCAGGAAGGCGTGCACCGAGCCCTCCCCGAGCAGGTGTCGGCACAGCGCCGACGCGTCCAACAACGTCCGGTCCGGGCGAGAGGAACCTTGCATGCCGCCATTGGATCGCGCTGACGTTCAGATCGCGAATCCGCTGGCACTACCCCTGATTGCTCAGCGGTCTCCTACTAGGAGTACTACGTCTGCCGAACCGGCTGGGCCGCGGTCCTGGCCGACCGCCCATTCGGCCAGGAGAGGCGCGGACGACTACGACAACTCCTGCCCGGCCGCCTGCGCCGGTTCTGGGAGAAAGGTCCTGACCCACATCTGGGCCGGGAAAGTCGTACTCGAAGGGGGCCGGCTGCCCCGCCCCGCCCGGGGCGGGCTCCTCGATTGACGCTCCGGCGTGTAGGGCGATGCCGCCGTGAGGACGAGAGGACCTGCCCCCTTCCCGCCAGCCGCCACTGGCGCCTGCTGCAGCGGGTGCATTCCCCCCGATTCGCGGTTTGAGATCAAAGCAGCCGGCCGCTTTGGTCAGCCGCTCAGGAGACTGTCAGGCGCGCGACGAAGGCGCCCCGCCGAAGCGGAGCGCCCTCGTAGCCCGGGAGTGGCGGAGTTAGATGGGGAGGATGGGGCAGAGGCTGGTGCCGATGCCGGCGACGAACCCCTGGTTCACGGTGGTCAGGTAGAGGTAGCGCTGCGCCTCGAAGGAGGTGGTCATGGCGTCGTTCTCGTTGACGAGAGCGTCGGCGAAGACCTCGTTGGCCGCGTCGAGCACGTGGCCGGCGGCGACGACGTTGCCGCCGGCGTCAGTGGTGTTGACCCACGAGACGGCTGCGGTCACCAGGCTGGTGACGGCGCCGTTCAGCGCTACCTGCTTGAGCAGGAGGTCGGCGTTGCCGGCCGCTACGTCTGCGAGCCGCTCGACGAGCGAGCCGGCCAGGCCGGTCACGACGTCGGGAAGGGCGCCGCAGATCTGCTCGGTGGAGGTCTCGGGGACGACTTGGGCCGAAGCGGGACCGGCGGCGCTGAAGGTGAAGGTGGCTGCGCTGACGGCGCTGACACCCAGGGCGATGATCTTCTTGCTCATGTTCATGTCGTTCTCCTTGGTGGTTCGAGTTGTTCTTGATTGACGAATTGTCAGTATTCGATGCCGAGCAGCTTCAGCTGTGCCCGCACCTCGGCCATGATTTCTTCTTTGGTCAAAGGCGCCGTGCCCGCCGTGGTATCGGCCGGAGCAAGCACCTGTGACGTAATCGATGCGATGACGTTCTGGATGTCCTGGGCGGACGGCGGAACCGGAGCCGGTGCTCCGGCCGGCGCCGCGGCCCCTTCGGTGGTCGCAGGAGGGGTTTCCCCCTCCGCCGGCGGGACTGCCGGAACGTTCGGCACGACCGTGGTCAGGTCCGGAGCTGAAATGCTGTCGGCCTGACGGGCCACCGTCTTGGCGTCCTTGGAGTCGCCGCCGCAGCCAATGGTGGCCGTGGCCACCACCGCCGCAAACGTGACCATGAGGCCCGCCCTGACTCCGCCTATTCTTGTTGCTCCCATCGAAGAACCACTCCCAGTGCCGTTGAAGGGCTTGCATCGAGCTCCGGATTCCGCCTCCGTTTCCGTTGCTCAAACCGATTGAACATGACCAATCACAACTCGCCCCCAACGGCAGCCCATGCTCCGGCCATGTCCCGATCCGGCCCGGAGCACACGGATGGGACGCCGGGCGTGACGGCGGACGGCAGCCAGGACGACGTCCGGAGTGCCGGTTCGGCGCTCCACGAGGTCACGACTCGCGCGTCCGCTACCGGGAAGTGTGCAGTCGGGAGCGATGCCCGCCGACGTAAACGCGCCCTCGAGGTCAGGCTGCGGTGACCTCTGCTACGAGGGTCTGACGGGCCTCACGGCTCGAAGCGGTACCCCGCCCCGCGCACGGTCCTGATCCACCTGGGATTGTTGGGATCGGGCTCGATCCGTTTGCGGATGCGGCGGATGTGCTCGGTGACCGTGGCCGGGTCCTGCCATTCGGAGGACGAATCCCACACCTGGTCGAGGAGTTGTTCCCGGGAAAAGACCTGGCGGGGGGACGTGGCGAGGAACAGCAGGACCTCGAACTCCTTGTGGGTCGTCTCGACCACGACGCCGTCGACGGACACCTCCCGGGAGCCGGCGTCGAGGGCCAGGCCGTCGAAATCCAGCCGGGACGGCGCCGGATCGACCCGCGACCGGCGCAGCACCGACGAGATCCGGGCTGCGATCTCCGCCGGGGAGAAGGGCTTCACCACGTAGTCGTCGGCGCCCAGCTTGAGGCCGAGAACCCGGTCCCCCTCCTCGCCCATGCCGGTCAGCAGGATGACCGGCACGTCGCTCTCGCGCCGCAGCCGGGTGAGAACGTCGAGGCCGTCCTCCGCCGGGAGGATCCGGTCGAGCAGCACCAGGTCGGGATCACGCTCGCCGATCAGGGTGAGCGCGGCCGCCCCGTCACCGGCGAGGCACACGTCGTATCCCTCCATCTGGAGGTAACGGCTGAGCAGCTCCCGGATCCCTTCCTCGTCGTCGACGACGAGAACCAGGGGTCGGGACGATTCAGTTGTCCGCACGCGGCATCCATGCTAGGTCACAGCACCGGTACGGCCCGTCCGCCTGCGTGGGCGGCGTCGTCAGGCCTCGTCGGTCCACGTCGACACGACGGATTGCTCGGGGCGACGCTCGCCCTGCAGGGCGATGTGGTCGAACGCCCGCTTGTCGGCGTCGGTCAACGGCGGCTGCACGATGCTGCGGGGCCACAGCCGGCGGGCCCACACGACGTTGACCTCGGCTGCGTACAGGGTGAGCTGGGCGCCGATGAAGAGCCAGGAGACGAGGCCGAGGACCGAGGCGAAGTACCCGTAGACCGCGGACGCGTGGCGGAGCTGGTGGCCGACCAGGTAGGCGCCGAGCACCTGCAGCGCCGACCAGCAGATCCCTCCCAGGATGGCGCCGGGGAGCAGGGCCCGGGTCGGCACGTGGCGGACGGTCAGGACCCGGAAGGCCAGCGCGAAGAGGCCGACGTTGAGGGCGACCGTGAGGGCACCGCCGGCCACCCGCAGCGGCGCGCCGGCACCGGACGCCGACAGCGAGGTGATGGCGGTGGTGGCCACCAGTCCGAGGCCGAGCACGCCCAGCAACCCGAAGCCCCGCAGGAGGCGGGTGACGAAGGGCGGGCGGTCGACCCCGGGCACGTTCCACACCTCGGCCATGGCCAGCTGGCCCGCCTGGGTCACCCCCAGCGAGCCCCAGATGATGCCGACGACGCCCACGGTGAGGGCGAGGGCGTTGCCCTGGAGCGGCTGGATGGCCTGCTCGAGCTGCTGGCCGACGATGGGGAAGTCCCGCAGCACGGACCGCAGGACCAGCCGCTGGAGGTCGCTGTTGCGGTCCATGGCGAAGCCCAGGATCGTGGTCAGCAGGAGCAGGAGCGGGAAGATGGCGAGGAAGCTGTAGTAGGCGATCAGCGCCGCCAGCGAACCGGCCCGGTCGTCGCCGAACTTCTTGATCACCCCGAACCCGAGGGCCAGCGGACGGTGTGTCTGCTGGTACCCGTCGATCCGGCGGACCACCCGCTCGACCGGGTTCACCCGGTGGCCTGGGACCCGGCGGGAAACATGGTCCGTAGTCTGCCCGCCCGGCCGGCAGGCATCGCCCGGCCGGCAGGCATCGCCGGGCGCCGGTTCGGTTCTACGATCTCCGGGCAGGAGGTGGTCGTGGCCCGATCGATGTGGTCCGGTGCAATCAGCTTCGGGCTGGTGAACGTGCCGGTGAAGCTGTACAGCGCGGTGTCGCCCAAGGATGTCCGCTTCCACCAGATCGACGCCAAGAGCAAGGCCCGGGTGAAGCAGAAGCGGGTGTCGGCCGCCACCGGCGAAGAGGTCCCCTACGAGGACATCGTCAAGGGCTACGAGCTGGGCCCCGACACCTACGTGATGATCTCGCCCGAGGAGCTCAACGCCCTCGACCCCAAGGCCACCCGGTCGATCGACATCGAGGACTTCGTCGACCTCGACCAGATCGACCCGATCTACTACGACCACCCGTACTACCTGGCGCCCGACAAGGGCGGGGCCAAGGCCTACGTCCTGCTGCGCCGGGCCATGCAGGAGACCAACAAGGTGGGCATCGCCCGGGTGGTGCTGCGCACCAAGCAGTACCTGGCCGCCATCCGTCCCCTGGGGCGGTCGCTCGTGCTCGAGACCATGCTCTATCCGGACGAGGTCAACCCCCTCGACGACCTCGACATCCCCGGCGACGAGATCGAGGTCACCGAGCGGGAGGAGAAGATGGCCCGCCAGCTCATCGACTCCCTCACCACCGACTTCGACCCCGACAAGTACAAGGACGAGTACCGCGAGAGGGTGCTCGAGCTGATCGAGCAGAAGGCGGCGGGGCAGGAGATCGTGGTCGACGAGGCCGTCGAGGAGGCACCCAAGGTGGTCGACCTCATGGCCGCCCTCGAAGCCAGCCTGGCCGCGGTGAAGAAGGGCAAGGCCAAGTAGCCCCGGCGGGCGCCGGACCCCTCTAGGACGAAGCCGGGGCCGACGCGGCCGGCGGTGCCACCGGGACGCGGGCCCACGAGCGCAGATAGGCCATGGTCGCGTGCAGGACGGCCCGCAGCGCGGTAGTCGAGCGTTCGGACTTGCAGAGCAGCAGGCCGCCTTCGATCGCCGCCAGCGTGCTCGAGGCCAACGCCTCCACGTCGGTCTCCGGCCGCAGCACGCCGGCCGTCCGCATACGGCCGAACGACTCAACGATGCGAGCCCGCCAAGAGGCGAAGCAGGCGGCGGTGGCCAGCCGGGCGGCATCGTCGGCCTCCGCCAACTCGGCCGCGAGGGAGCCCACCGGGCACCCGCCGTGGAAGCCTGCGTCCTCCTGGAACGTCACCAGCGCAGCGAACCAGCGCTCGATGTCGTCGAGCGTGCGTGCGTCCTCGAGAAAGGCGGCGTTGGCCGCCATCACCACGTCGCCGTGCCTTTCGATCACAGCCACCACGAGGGCCTGCTTGTTGGCGAAGTAGTGGTAGAGCTGGCTCTTGCTGGCGCCCGCGGCGGACACCACGTCATCGACGGAGGTGCCGTTCACCCCGCTGCGGGCGAACAGCTCGGCGGCGGCGGCCACGATCCTGTTCGCGTGATCGCAGACCCCGAGCCGTCAGCGCGCCTTCCACCGGGCCAGAATACAATGGACCGTCTGGTCCAATTGGGCTACGTTCTGGACCAATCAGTCCACAAGGAGCCCAGGATGTCACTCGAAGGTACGAAGGTGCTGGTCACGGGGTCTACGTCGGGCATCGGCGAGGCGATTGTCATGCGCCTGGCGGCGGACGGGGCGGACACGGTCGTCACCGGCCGCGACGAGCATCGTGGCCAGGCCGTGGTCGAGCGCATCTTCGAGAAGACCGGGCGCCGGGCCACCTTCATCGCCGCCGATCTCTCCACCCCCACCGGGCCGGCCACCTTGGCGGCCGCCGCCGAGGATCGCGTCGGGGGAGTCGACGTGCTCGTCAACAACGCCGGGGTCTACGCCTTCGCCGCCAGCCCCCAGTTGGGGGTCGACGCTTTCGACGCCATGTTCACGCTCAATGTCCGCGGCGCCTACCTGCTCACGACCGCCCTGCTGCCCCTCATGGCCGGCCGCGGCAGGGGCGCGGTCGTCAACATCACCACGGCCGCCGCCTACCGGGGCTTCGCCGGCGCCGCGGCCTACGGCGCCTCCAAGGCGGCCCTCGACCTGCTGACCAGGGCCTGGGCCGCGGAATTCGGACGCCTTGGCGTGCGGGTCAACGCCGTGTCGCCCGGCCCCGTGCACACCCCGGGCACCCAGGCCGGGGCCGAGGCCCTGGATGCCCTGGCCCGGGGCTTCGTCGCCGGCCGGCCCTGCACCGGCGAGGAGGTCGCCGCCGCGGTGTCCTTCCTGGCCGGCCCGGAGGCCGGCTATGTCCACGGAGCGACCCTCCACGTCGACGGTGGCGCGGTGGCCGTCTACGCATGACACGGCGCGACGATCTTTCCGGGCGACCGCGAGGAGCAATTCGAATGGCGAGGACGATGTCGGCGACACGGGCGGGCGCGAGCGCGGCGGCGCTGACGATGTTGGTCGTGGTCGCCGGCTGCACCGGCGGCGGCTCGGCGACGTCCGTGGCGCCCGGCCAGAACTTCACCGAGGACCAATCCCGCCGGTTCGTGCCCGAAAAGGGCGACCTGCCAAGGTCACCAGGCTTCACTGATCTCGACGGCCAGACCCGGACGGTGCCGTGTGATTCCGGCTGGCTGGCGAACCAGGGCCCGACCACCGAGACCGCCGGAGAGGCCGCGATCAGGCAGCAGGTCGTCGCCCTCGGAGCGGGCGGATGCCGCCTGTCGGACTACGAGGTCGGCGCCGAGGACGACGTGACCTCGCTTCGCGTCCTCGCCGTCGTGTTTCCCAGCCCGGAGGCGGCATCGAGCTCGCTGGGGCTCCTGCGGAGCACGTGGTCGGACCCGCTCCTCATAGAGTCGTGGGGCGAAGAAGGCGACACCCCGCCGCCGGCTTCAGACGTCCCGAGCCCGGGTCTCGGTGACGAGTCGACCCCTGGGGTCGTGCGCTCCTCAGGAACTGGCCCAGGGTCAGTAGGGCTCTACGGAGTGAGCATCACCCAGACCTGGCGGGTGCGCAACGTTGCCGTTGTGATGACCGCGTCGCACGCCACCTACGTGGACGAGGACGACGTGCTGCAGCTCGCCAAGAACATCTCGGCCCGCGTGGTGACGTAGCCGTCAGTTGCGCGACCGCTGTATGCGAGGAGGGGGCCACTTCCTGCCGACTCACCTAAAGACCGCGGGTGAGCAGGCCCCGGCCGGCGAGGCCGAAGGTGCGGTCGAGAGCCGAGGTGACCAGACGGGCGAGCCGGGGGCTGTCCTGCAGTTCGATGAGGATCTCGGCGTTCTCCCAGGCGACGTCACGGGTGCGGTCGACGGCGAAGTGGCTGATGGAGTCGATGATGCGCGCCACCCGTCCCTGGTCGAGCTCCTCGAACTTTCCGTCGATGAAGTCGTCGCGCAGCTCCCGGTAGAGGGTGGCGAAGATGTCGTTGATCTTCTCGTAGTCGGCCCGCTGGGTGCCGGTGCCGAGCGGCACGCCCAGCTCGTTCTGCGTGTTCACCAGCGAGATCGAGAGGTCGAGGTTGATGTGGGCGTTGACCCCCGCCACCGCGAACTGGATCGATGCGATGTCGAGGTCGCTGCGGCGTTCGAACAGCGCCCGCCACACGCGCGGCGTCTGCTTGGGCTCGCCTGCGGCCCACGCCCGGATGGCGTCGAGGTAGCGGTTGGCGAAGGCGACGTCGAGAACGGTGAGGAAGTCGGGATCGTCGAACTTCCCTTCGTTCACCCAGAGGAACACCGTGCGCGTGACCTCGGTGTAGAGGTGGTTGAAGCAGCGCAGCCCGTCCCGCTCGGGGTTGGCCGCGCCGATCTCCTCCATACGCTCGATCGCCTCGGGAATCGTCGAGACGGGAGGACCATTTTCCGCCGTAGTCGCCATGGACGCGCACCGTAGCCACTCCCCATTCGGTTGGCAACGAATCCCGGCCATACTGGGGGCCGTGCCAGGACGGCGACTGCGGGCACCCTTCCTGGGGCGGGCGCAGGAGTTGGACCGCCTCTCGGCCGCCTTGGAGCGGGCCGCGGCCGGCGAGCCCAACGCGGTGATCATCGGCGGCGAGGCGGGGGTGGGCAAGAGCCGGCTCGTGGGGGAGCTGGCCGGCCGGGCGACGGAGTCGGGAGCCTGGGTCCTCGTCGGGAACTGCATCGAGTCCACCGAGGAAGGGCTTCCCTACAGCCCGATGGCCGAGGCGCTGCGCACCCTGGTCCGGGCCACCCAGCCCCACGAGCGGGACGAGCTCCTCGGGCCGCTCGGTCGGGAGATGGCCCGGCTCCACCCCGAGCTGCGGACGACGGGGGACCTCGGGTTCGGGCCCGAGAGCGGCCTGGCCGGCCCCGTCTCCCGGGCCCGGCTGTTCGAGACGGTGCGCGACGTCCTGGCCCGCCTGGGGGAACGGGCGCCGGTGATGCTGGTGGTGGAGGACGCCCACTGGGCCGACAGCTCGACCCGGGACCTGCTCACGTTCCTGCTGGTGAACCTCCTGCACGAGCCGGTGCTCGTGGTCGTCACCTACCGCAGCGACGAGCTGCCCCGCCGCCACCCCCTGCTGCGGTACCTGGCCGAGCTCTACCGGCGGGGGCGGGTCGACCGCTTCGAGCTCGGCCGCTTCGACCGCGAGGAGCTGGTCGGGCAGCTCACCGGCATCTGCGGCGAGCCGCCCCGGCCCGAGCTGGTCGACGCCATCTGGCGTCGATCGGGCGGAAACCCCTTCTACGCCGAGGAGCTGCTGGCGTCCGCCATCGAGGGCGACGAGCAGGGGCTGCCGTCGACGTTGCACGACATCCTGACCGCCCGCCTGGGGGTGCTGCGGGCGCCGACCCAGAAGGTGTTGCAGGCGGCGGCGGTCGCCGGTGGGCAGGTCGCCCACCCGCTGATCGCGGCGGCCACCGGCCTCGCCGACGAGGCGCTGGACGACGCCCTCCGGGAGGCCCTCGACAACCAGCTGCTGGTGTTCGACCCCGACCGTCGCCTCTACGGCTTCCGCCACGCCCTGCAGCGGGAGGTCGCCTACTCCGAACTGCTCTTCGAGGAGCGCACCCGCCTCCACGCCCGTTACGCCGAGGCCCTCACCGCCCGTCCCGAGCTGGCGGGCAGCCCGAGCGAGCGGGTGGCCGAGGTGGCGTACCACTGGTATGCGGCGGACGACGCCGACCGGGCGCTGCCGGCCGCGGTGGCGGCGGCCACCCTGGCCGAGGATCTGTACGGCTTCGCCGAGGCGCAACGCCAGTACGAGCGGGCCCTCGAGCTCTGGGACCGGGCCACCGACGCCGAGCACCTGGCCGGCTCCGACCGCTCCACGCTGCGGGCCCGGGCGGCGGAGGCGGCCCACCTGGCCGGCGACCACGACCGGGCCCGCGCCCTGGTGGAGGCCGCGTCGGCCGACGTCGACCCGACCGCCGACCCGGTGCGGGCGGGCCTGCTGCAGGAGTCGTTGGGCCGCTACCTCTGGGACGCGGGCGACTCGGACGCCGCCCTGGCCGCCTACGAGGAGGCGGTGCGCCTGGTCGGCGCCGGCGCCGGCCAGGTGACGGAGCGGGCCCGGGTGGTTGCCTCGGTGGCCCAGGCCCTGATGCTCGCCGGCCGCTACCGCGAGTCCCGGCTCCAGGCCGAGGAGGCGATCGCCCTGGCCCGCAGCCTCGACGCCCGGCCCTACGAGGGCCAGGCGCTCGCCACCCTCGGGGTCGACCTGGTCCTGCTCGGGGAGGACGAGGCGGGGATCGCCCACCTGCGCGACGCCATCCGCATCCTCGACCGGCACGGGCGGCCGGACGACGTCGGTCGCGCCTACCTGAGCCTTTCCGAGCTGCTGTCCGGCCCCCTCAACCGGGTCGACGAGGCGGTGGCCAGCGCCATGGAGGGCCTGGACAGGGTGCGGACGCTCGGGATCGAGCGGGTCCATGGCGTATCGCTGCTGGCGGCGGCGTCGAACGGGCTGTTCCGGTTGGGACGCTGGGACGAGGCCGAGGCCCTCCTCGACGATGCCATGGCCCTGCGCCCGAGCGGGACCTCGGCCATCGACCTCCACCTGGCCCGCGGCCGGCTGTCGGTCGGGCGGGGTCGTTTCGCCGACGCAGCCGCCGACCTGGAGACGGCCCGCGCCCTGTCGGCCCGAGCCCTCGCCCCGCAGTACCGGGCGCCGCTGAGCACCCTGACCGCGGGGCTGGCCATGTGGCAGGGCGACAACGAGAAGGCGTGCGAAGCGGCCGAGGACGGGCTGCGGGCGCTGCGGGGCACCGACAACCCGTGGTTCGGAGCCCCCCTCGTGTGGCACGGCCTGCGGGCCCAGGGCGAACGGGCGGAGCAGGCCCGGGCCCGAGCCGGAGGGTCGGGGCTGGAGCAGGCGCGGGCGGCGGCGGCCGACCTGCTCCGGGAGATGGAACGGCTGGTGGCGGCGGCGGCGCTCCTGCCCTTCGCCTATGCCGGCATCGTCGACGCCTACCGACGGCTGTGCCTGGCCGAGCACTCCCGGGTCGACGGCCACTCCGACCCACGGCTGTGGAAGGAGGCGGCTGCCGCCTGGGACGAGGTGGGCCAGCCGTATCCCGCGGCCTACGCCCGCTACCGGTGCGCGGAGGCGGCGCTGTTCCGGAGGGAGGGCGGTCCCGAGGCCGCCCGCCTTCTCCGGGAGGCCCATGCCTCGGCCCGGGCCATGGGGGCGGTGCCGTTCCAGGCGGAGATCGAGGCCCTGGCCGGGCGGGCCCGGGTCGCCCTCCTCCGGCCGGCGGACGACGTCACCGGCCGGACCGGTGACGGGGCGGCGGTCGTTGCGGCGGCGGCCCCACCCGCACCGTTCGGCCTGACGTCCCGCGAGCGGGAGGTGCTCGGACTCGTGGCCGGCGGGGCTTCGAACCGCCAGATCGCGACAGCCCTGTTCATCAGCGAGAAGACGGCGAGCGTCCACGTCTCCCACATCCTGGCCAAGCTCCAGGTCGTCAGCCGGGTCGAGGCGGCGGCCGTGGCCCACCGGTTGGGCCTGATAAGTGAGGTGTCGGCCTCGCCGACATAAGGCATCTGCCCGATGCGCAGCGGCGGGCGGGCGACGAGAGTGGGTTCCGGCGGGTGTCACCCGACCAACAAGGGAGTCGGTGTCGCAACAGCGCCGATCGCAAGCGACCGCGGCGGCGGTCTCCGGCGGCGGGGCGATCGGACCTGTTGCCTCCACGTCACCCTTGTTGGTCGGGTCTGGCGCGGGCGGCGGTTGGCCCCTTGGGCCCACTGCTCGGCTTAGCATCGGCGCCATGAGTCCCTCGTCGGGTGGGTCCAAGGCCGAGGTGGCGGTTGAGGTCGGGGGGCGCCAGCTAACGCTGTCGAACCTGGGCAAGGTCCTCTATCCGGAGACCGGCTTCACCAAGGGCCAGGTCATCGACTACTACACGCGGATCGCCGAGGTGCTCGTCCCCCACCTGCAGGGGAGACCGCTCACCCTCAAGCGCTACCCGAACGGCGTCGACAGCCAGTTCTTCTACGAGAAGAACTGCCCCAAGCACCGGCCGCCGTGGGTGGCCACCACGCCGGTGTACGGCGGCCGCAAGGGCGAGATCATGGACTACTGCGTCGCCGACGACCTCCCCACGCTCGTGTGGATGGCCAACCTGGCCGCCCTCGAGCTCCACCCGTCGTTGTCCCGGGGGGACGAGATCCAGCGTCCGACGATGATGGTGTTCGACCTCGACCCCGGCCCGCCGGCCGCTCTCCTGGAGTGCACCCGGGTCGCCCTCGTGCTCAAGGAGGTCCTCGACGGGCTGGGGCTGCAGTCGTTCCCCAAGACGTCGGGGTCCAAGGGGCTGCAGATCTACGTCCCCCTCAACACGCCGGTCACCTACGACGAGACCAAGCCGTTCGCCCACGCCCTGGCCAAAATGCTCGAGGCCGAGCACCCGGGCGAGATCCTGTCGCTGATGAAGAAGGAGCTCCGCACCGGCAAGGTCTTCATCGACTGGAGCCAGAACGACGAGCACAAGACGACGGTGTCGCTCTACTCCCTGCGGGCCCGTCCCCGGCCGACGGTGTCGACCCCGGTGACGTGGGACGAGGTGGCGGAGGCGGCGGAGGCGGGCAACGCCGATGCGCTCGTGTTCGAGGCGCCCGACGTGCTCGACCGGGTGGCGGACGGCGGCGACCTCTTCGCCCCCCTCCTCACCCTCGAGCAACGGCTCCCGGAGCCGCCGGCGGCCTGAGTGGACCTCGAGCCCGGCGCGGCCGCGCAGGTGGAAGGCGACACCGTGGGTCGCGGCGTGCGGGCGTTCGTGGCCGTCTTCCTGGCCGTGTTCGTGGCGACCGGGCTCCTGCAGGTCGAGGCCTGGCCCTTCTCCGGGTGGCGGCTCTTCAGCCACTTGCGTACCGAGGAGGTCCGGGGCTGGCAGGCCACCGTCGTGGACGCCGACGGAGCCGAGCGGCCGATCCCCTTCGAGTCGTTCCCGGCCGGGTTCCGCACCGCGCTGCATGTCCTGCAGGGCTTCACCGGCCTGTCGATCGAGGGCCGGGTCGAGGTCTGTGGGGCGTGGGCGGCGGAGCTGGCCCGAGTCGGAATCGATGCGGTCGAGATCCGCGTCTACGCCACCACCCGCCCGGCCCGTGACCCCGACGACGGCCGGCGCGAGCTGCGCCACGTCTGCCCCCGCCGGTGAACCCCGTCCGCCGCGCCGAGCGCTACCTGTTCGCCCCGGGTTCGGGCCGCCGGCTCCTCGTCACCCAGGTGGCGCTGGCCGGGGTGATCGGCCTGCGGATCGCCCTCGGGCCCTACCGCGACCTGGCCAGGCAGCCGGCGGCGCTGTTCCGCCCGGTATCGTTCCTCGGCGCCCTCGACGCCATGCCCGGTGCCGGGGTCATCGTCGGGCTGCAGGTGGTAGGGACGCTCGCCGCCGCCCTGGCCATCGCCGGGTCGGTCGCCGGCGGCCGGGACGTCGCCAGCGGCCGGCTCCGGCGGGTCGCCTTCCCGGTGGCGTGGCTCTGCCTGCTGGTGCTGGCCGGGCTGCGCAGCAGCCGGGGCAAGTTCCTGCACAACGACGTCCTCCTGCTGCTGGCTGCGGTGCCGTTCCTGCTGGCCCCGGCCGTCCGGTGGCGGGACCGGGCCACTGCCGCGAGCTCGGTCCGGTTCGGCTGGCCGGTGCGCACCGCCCTGGTCGTGGTGGCCGGCGCCTACTTCCTGAGCGGCCTAGCGAAGTTGACAACTTCCGGCGTGGCGTGGGTGACCAGCGACAACATGCGCAACGTGCTCTACGAGGCGGCCGGCGGGGGCAAGGTGGCCTTTCCCGGTGTGCCCACCTGGCTGGCCGGGCAGGCCTGGCTCACCCACGGGCTGGCGGCGGGCGTCCTCGCCTTCGAGCTGACCTTCCCCGTCGTGCTGTTCCTCCGCCACCGCGCCGGCGCCCGGACGTGCGCCGCCTACGCCGGCGCCGCCGTCGCCTTCCACGCCGGCACCTGGCTCGCCCTCGGCCTCGACTACTGGGCATGGGCCGCGGTGGCCGTGATCGTCCTGGTCGACGGGCGCGTAATCGCCGAGCGGTCGTCCCGCTACCGTCTGTGGCGACGACCGGAAGGCCGGGCGGCGGCCGGGAACCAGCGATGTGCGGCAGACGTCGTAATCACCGAACCGTGGCCCACGGGGCGGGAGAAAGCCGAGGACAGCACGTGCGAGAACGCTGCGGCTGGCGCAGACGCCCAGGTGTCGCCGCGTACGTCGTGCTTCCCCTCCTCCTGACGGCCGTCACCGTCGCCGGCCCGGCAACCGGACCCGCGGCGGCGGCGACGACCATCGCCGTGGCCGGCGCCTACGACGGCACCTACGTCCCGGGACGTCCGGCGGTGGTGCGGGTGCAGGTGGCGGCCGACCGCCTCCTCCAGGGACGGCTGGAGGTCACGGTGGCCGACGGCACGCCGCTGGCCGTCCCTGTCGAGGTCCCCGGCGGCAGCACCAAGGAGTTCCTCGTCGTCGTGCCCGCCTCGCAGTCGTCCGCGTTCGGGTTGGCGGGCGGGGCCGTGGCCGTGAAGGCCCGGCTGCTGGACGGGTCGGACGCTGTGGCCGCGGGGAACGGCACCCTCCAGAGCTCCTCGGGCCAGGAGCTGGTCGGGCTCCTGCCGGGGGCCCTTGCCGGGCGGGGGGTTCCCGGTCCCGCGGCGCTGGCGGTGGATGCCGGCACCGCCCGCTTCACCGCCCTCGGGCCGGCCGAGCTGGCCCAGGCGCCCGCCAGCCTGGGCCCGGTGAGCACCATCGGGGCGGCGGCCGACGAGCTGATCCGGTTGGCGGCCCCCACCCGCGCCGCCCTGCTGGCCTGGGTCGACCAGGGCGGTCACCTCCTGATCGACGCCGATCCCGGCCAGAACGTGGAAGGACTCCCTGCGACCTGGCAACCGGGGCAGGACGCACGGTCGCCCGCCGGCCGGGGGGAGGTCCGCCTCACCGGAGGGGCCATCGCCGCCGGCCGCTGGCCGGGGCTGGCGGAACCCACCGGGTGGGCCGTCACCGGCGACTCGTCCGGCTTCGGCGAGGGCTTCGTCGCACGGGCGCTGGCCGACGAGGCCGGCCTCCGGGTCCCCCGGCTGGGTTGGTTGGTCGCCTTCCTCGTCGCCTACGTGCTGGTGGTCGGGCCCCTGCTGTTCCTCGTCCTCCGCCGGCGGGGCCGACCCGAGCTCGCCTGGGTGGCGGTGCCGCTGGTGGCCGTGCTGTTCACCGCCGGCAGCTACGTCGGGGGACGGGGCCTGCGCGACACCACCCGCCAGGTCGACACCAGCATCGTGGCCACCGGTGCCGCCGGGTCGACGGCCACCACCTGGCTCGGCGTGTTCTCGGCCGGAGGCCAGACGTCGCGCGTCGGCTTCGGCCCGGGATGGATGCCCGGCGTGGCCGGACCCGACAGCCGCTCCGGCACGCAGCTCTCGTCGCTCAGCCTCACCGCCGACGGCGCCGAGGCGTCGCTGCCGCTGGAGGCGGGCCAGTTCGGGATCGTCCCGGCCACCGGGCCGGCGGGGGTCGAAGGTGCGCTCGAGGTCACCGCGGTGGCCGCCGCGGGCGGCGAGGCGACGGGCCGGGTCAAGAACAGCACGGCCTACGCCCTCGACGACGTGGCTGTCTTCGTCGGCACCGGCGGCACGCTCGTCGGACATCTGGGTGCGGGCGAGGAGCGGGAGTGGCGGGTCTCGGAGACCGACCGGGACTTCATCTTCGAAGGCGGGCCGCCGGCCGAGTTCCGGGTGTGGGGACCGGGCGGCTTCGAGTTCTCGCCCGAGCACTCGTTCGACTTCTCGCTGTGGGAGGCGGCCCAGCAGCTCGGAGGCCAGGAGTTCCGCGGCCCGGGCGAGGCGGTAGCCGCCGGCTGGACCCATGCCTTCGCCCCCCCGGTCGAGGTCGACGGGCGGGCGGCCGGCACCGGCGGCCGTTCCCTCGTCCTGGGCCGGGGACGGGTCGAGGCCCCGGCCGACAGCGGCGTCCTCGACATCCGGCGGGAGGTCGTGCGGGCCCCCGACTTCCGGCGGGGACGGCAGGAAAATTACGTGGTGCGGTTCCTCACCCGCGACGTCGACCGGGGCGGGCGGGCCCCCGACCCGGCGCGCCTGCGCCTGCGGGCCACGGTGCCCCAGATCGAGACCTGGCAGGACGGGAGCTGGCGGGCGTTGGAACCGGTCGTCCGCCAGGAGCTCGATCGCACGGGGCGGGCCGAGTTCCGCCTGCCGGCGGCGGCGGTGCAGGGCGACGTCGTCTACGTCCGCTTCCCCGGGTTCGCCCCCGGTGTCGACATCAACGGGCCGTTCACCCTGCAGGAGGTGCCGTGACCGACGACCACCTGGCAGCGGGGACCGCCGCCACGGTCGAGCCGCTCGCAACCGACCTCGACGGTGCCGCGTCGCCGCAGGCGGCCCCGCCGGCCCCGCCGGCCACGCCGGCCACGCCGGCCACGCCGGCCGCGGCCGCGACCGACCAGCCGGTCGTCGGCGAAAGGCCGGGTGACGACAGCCCGGGCGACGACAGCCCGGGCGACGACGCGGCGGTCGACGCCATGGCGGTCCGCACCCTCGGACTGACCAAGCGGTTCGGCGAGCTGTTCGCGGTGCGGGACCTCTCCCTGGAGGTGCCGACGGGAAGCGTGTTCGGCCTCATCGGGCCGAACGGGGCGGGCAAGAGCACCACCTTGTCGATCCTGGCCTCGGTGCTCACCCCGACGTCGGGCTCGGCCCGGATCGCCGGCTTCGACCCCGTCACCGACCCCCGCAGCGTCCGCCGGCGGGTGGGCTACATGCCCGACGTGCTGGGCGTCTACGACAACCTCTCGGTGCAGGAGTACCTCGAGTTCTTCGCCGCCGCCTACGCCCTGCCCAAGGCGACGTGGAAGGGCCTGGTCGACGGCCTCCTCGAGCTGGTGGGGCTGGAGGTCAAGCGCACGGCCATGGTGGAGTCGCTGTCCCGGGGGATGAAGCAGCGCCTGGCCCTGGCCCGGGCCCTCGTGCACGACCCCGACGTGCTCCTGCTCGACGAACCCGCCAGCGGGCTCGATCCCCGGGCCCGGGTGGAGCTGCGGGTGCTCCTGGCCGAGCTGCAGTCGATGGGCAAGACGATCGTGATCAGCTCGCACATCCTCTCCGAGATGGAGGAGATGTGTAGCCACATCGCGATCATGGAGGCGGGCCGGCTGCTGGCGGTCGGCGCCCCCCGCGAGATCGGCACCCGCCTGGCCGCGGGACGCAGGGTGGTGGTCCACCTGGCCGGGGGTGAGGTCAGGCACTTCACGGTGGCCGACGAGGACGAGCAGCAGGCGCTCCTCGCCCGCCTGGTCGTGGAGGAGAAACTGGCGGTGGTCGAGTTCCGGGTCGAAGGGTCGGGCCTGGAGGACGTGTTCCTCCAGGTGACGGAAGGCACACTCCAATGAGCACACTCACCCTGCCGCCGCTCAACCCGGTGCTGGCCCGCGAGCTCAAGCAGCGGATGCGGGGCCGGCTGACGTGGCTGGTCGTCACCGGGTACCTGGCCGTGCTGGCCCTCATCCTGCGCTTCGTCTACCTGGGCGCCTCGCAGTCGCTCTCCGGATCCGACTTCGCCGACCCGCTGGCGTCGGCCGCGGTGGGGCGGTCGATCTTCCACTGGCTGCTCTTCTTCATGATGATGCTGGTGTGCTTCATCGTCCCCGGACTCACCGCGTCGGCCATCTCCGGCGAGCGGGAACGCCAGACCCTGGTGTCGCTGCAGGTGACCTTGCTGCGGCCACGGTCGATCGTCCTGGGAAAGCTCCTCTCGTCCCTGGCGTTCACCGCCTTCCTGGTCCTGGCCAGCCTCCCGCTGCTGAGCGTCCCGTTCCTGGTGGGCGGGGTGTCGGTCGGCGAGGTGGTGAAGGGCGTGGTCATGATCCTGGCCACGGCCGTCGTCCTGGCCTGCCTGGCCGTCGCCTGCTCCGCCCTCCTCCGCCGCACCCAGGCCGCCACCGTGATCGCCTACGGGCTCACCGCCGCCCTCACCGTCGGCACGTTCATCGTCTACGGCGGCCAGCGGGCCATGGACGGGCCGGTCGACAAGGCGTCGCCCGCCGTCCTCGCCCTGAACCCGTTCGTGGCCACGGCCGACGTCGTCCAGGGCCGCAACGACTTCGCGACCTCGTTCAGCTCCCCGTTCACCGCCCTCGTCGACATGGTGCGGCCCGACTCGACGGTCTTCGGCACCGACGGCGGTCCGACCGCGTTCATGGAGGTCGAGGGCAAGGTGATCATCGACCCCCGGGGCGGGCCCATGGCCCCGATGCCGATGCCGATGCCGGCGATCGCGCAGCGGGCCGAGGGCGTGGCAACCACCATCGCGATAGCGAACGACCTGCCGCTGAAGGTCGTCGAGCCGTCGAACGCGCCGGACGCCACGGTCCCGTTCGACGACCCGACCATCGTCCCGCCCGACGTCGCCATCGCCCGGGCCGGTGGCGGCCCCGCCTTCCAGGTCGGGCCCTTCGGCGAGGCGATCGACGTCCGCCGGCCGCGAGGCCAGGTGCTGGGCATGAGCATGTGGGTCGCCTGGTTGGTCGGCTCGGTGCTCCTCGGAGGGTTGGCCCTGGTCCTGGCCGTCCGCCGGGTGACCCTGCCCGCGGCGAGGGACTCCTCGTGACCGAGCTCCTCGCGGGCGTGCGCCGGCGGCTGCGGCTGGCGTGGGGCGTGGCCACCGCGCAGTGGATGGCCCCCGCGGTGGCGGGGCTGGCCCTGGCCCTGGTGCTGGCGGGGCGGGTGCGGCCGTGGGCCTGGCCGGAGCCGGCAGCCGTCGGTCTGATCGCGGTGGTCGTGGTCGGACTGGTCGTGGCCAGCCTGGTCGTGAAGGTGCCCATGCTGGTGGCCGCCCGGGCCGCCGACCGGGGCCTGGCCACGGGCGACGTCTTCGCCACCGCCCTCGAGCTCTCGCGCGCGACCGGGGCCGGGGCCGGCGGAGACGGTGCCCTCGTGGGTGCGTCGGACGGCGGGGGTCCGTTCGGGGCGAGGGTGCAGGCCCGGGCCGCCGACCTGGCCGCCGGTCGGCGTCCGGCGGAGGCGGTGCCGGTCCGGCTCGACCGTCGCAGGCTGGGCGTGGTCGCCGGCCTGGCGGTGGCGGCCGTCGCCCTCGGAATCACCGCCAACCACCAGGACGACGTCCGCCGCCGGCAGGAGGCCGAGCAACAGGTCCTCGACGCGGAGGCGGAGAAGCTCCGGGAAGCGTCCGAGGAGCTGCGCCTCGCCACCCCCCCGACCCCCACCCAGGCCGAGCTGGCCGACCGCCTGGAGGAGCTGGCCCGCGAGCTGGCCACCGCCCCCACCCTCCAGCGGGGCCAGGAGGCCCTCGACGCCGCCGCCCGGGAGCTGGCCGCGCAACTGTCGCCCAACCTGCTGGCCCAGAAGGCGGCGGTGCGGGGACTCGACCGGAGCCTGGCGTCGTCGCCCCTGCCCGGGGCGGCGGCCGGGGGGGACGCGGCCAACCAGTTGCGCACCGCGGCCTCGGCGCTGGCCCAGCTCAGCCCCGAGCAGCGGGAGGCGCTGGCCGAGCGTCTGAACTCGCTCGCCGCCACCCAGGCGGCCGGGAACACCGACGCCGCGTCGGCGCTGTCGGCGGCCGCCGCCGCCCTCGCCAACGGCGACCTGGCCGGGGCCGCGGCCGGCATGGGCGCGGCGGCCGACGCCCAGGCGGGCGCCGCCGGCTCGGTGTCGGGCCAGGAGGCCACGCTCGGGGCGTTGACCACCATCGCCTCCGCCCGGGAGGGCCTCTCGTCGTCCGCCCAAGGCCAAGGCCAGGGGCAAGGCCAAGGTCAGGGGCAAGGTCAGGGTCAGGGTCAGGGGCAAGGTCAAGGTCAGGGGCAAGGTCAAGGTCAGGGCCAAGGGCAAGGGCAAGGTCAGGGGCAAGGGCAGGGGCAGGGACAAGGTCAGGGGCAGGGGCAGGGGCAGGGCGGCGGGCAGGGTGGAGGACAGGGGGGGCAAGGCGGGGGGTCGGGGCAGGTCGGCGGCACCAACGCCCGCACCGGGAGCGGGCAGGGCGGCCCCGGCACGGTCGGCGGCGGCACCGGCAACAACGCCTCGGGCGGACTCGAGACGGCCACCGTGTTCGATCCCGCCGAAGGCACCGACGGCGAGGTTCTCAACACCACCGGCCAGCAGGGCGAGGGCCCGAGCCGGGTCGTCGGCAAGGGCGACGGCCTCACCCTCCAGAACTCGGCCCAGGTTCCGCTGGGCAGCGTCCTACCCCGCTACTCCGCCCAGGCGACGGCCGCCCTCGACCGCCTCGACATCCCCCCGACCCAACGGGCGCTGGTCCAGGCCTACTTCGCATCCCTGGCCGCCGGCGAGTGACGCCTCCCGAGCCGATGACCGTCACGCCCGAGGAGTACGTCGAGCGGGCCCGGGCGGTCGAGGAGCAGATCGGACGGGTCATCGTCGGCCAGGCCGACCTCGTCCGCCACGTCCTGGTGTGCATGCTCTGCGAGGGCCACGTCCTGCTCGAGGGCGTCCCCGGCCTGGGCAAGACGATGCTCCTCAAGACCCTGGCGTCGGCCGTCGACCTGCCCTTCAGCCGGGTCCAGTTCACCCCCGACCTCATGCCGGCCGACATCCTGGGCACCCAGGTCCTGGAGGAGGACGAGGCCGGGCGGCGCAGCTTCCGGTTCCGGCCGGGGCCGATCTTCGCCAGCCTGGTCCTGGCCGACGAGGTCAACCGGGCGACGCCCAAGACCCAGTCGGCGCTGCTGGAGGCCATGCAGGAGCGGGCGGTGACGGTCGCCGGCGAGACCCGCCCCCTGCCCCGGCCCTTCCTGGTGATGGCGACCCAGAACCCGATCGAGATGGAGGGCACCTACCCGCTCCCCGAAGCGCAGCTCGACCGGTTCCTGCTCAAGGTGGTCGTGCCCTTCCCCCCCGCCGCCGATCTGGTGGCGGTGGTCGAGCGCACCACCGGCGACGCCCGCCCCCAGGTCGACCGGGTGGCCGACGCGGCCGTGCTCACGGCGATGGTCGAGCTCACCCGGTCGGTACCGGCCGCCTCCCACGTGGTGGGCCACGCCGTCGACCTGGTGGTGGCCACCCATCCCGACCTCCCCCAGGCGCCGGAGGCCGTGCGTCGCTACGTGCGCTTCGGAGCGTCCCCCCGGGGGGCCCAGGCCCTGATCCTGGCGGCCAAGGCCACCGCCCTCCTCGACGGCCGGCCCAACGTCGCCACCACCGACGTCCGCCAGGTCGCCACCGCCGCCCTCCGCCACCGGCTCGTCCTCGGCTACGAGGCGGTGGCCGACGGGGTTTCGGCCGACGACCTCGTCGCCGCCGTCCTGGCCGCTGTCCCCGAGCCGCCCGCCGGCATCCGGGGCGCGCCGTGAGATCCGCCTTTCCTGCACCCGCAGCGTCGTGAGATCGCCCGTTTCCGGCGGGATCACGACTCCGCCGGTGCGTGAGGCCGGCGGCGGCGCCCGCCTGCTCGATCCCCAGTTGTTGGCCCGGCTCGAAGCGCTCCAACTCGGCACCCGCCGCCGCCTGGCGGGACATTTCGCCGGGGAGCACCGATCCACCCGCCACGGCTCGTCCCCCGACTTCTCCGACTACCGCGAGTACCACCCGGGCGACGACTTCCGCCGCATCGACTACTTCCTCTACGCCCGCCTCGACGTCCTCCTCCTCAAGCTCTTCGAGGCGGAGGACGACCTCCACCTGCGCCTCCTGATCGACACGTCGGCATCCATGGGGGGCCCCGCCGCGACCGGGGGCAAGCTCGAGATGGCCAAGCGGGTGGCGGCCGCCCTCGGCTTCGTCGCGCTCACCCGGCGCGACCCGGTGAGCGTCCACACCTTTCCCCTGCAGCGGGCGGCGCCCCGCTTCGCCGGCCGGGGCGCGGTCCCCGCCCTCTTCGGACACCTGAACGCACTCGACGCCGGCGGCGACACCGACTTCGCCGCCGCGGTGTCGTCGCTGCTGGCCCGGCCGGGCCCGGCCGGCCTGACCGTGGTCGTGTCCGACCTGCTCACCGCCGAGTGGGAGGGCGCCCTGAGCCGGCTGCCGTCGAGGGGCGGCGACGTGATGATCGTCCACGTGCTGGCCGCCGAGGAGCTCCACCCGACGCTCCTCGGCGACCTCGAGCTGGTCGACCGCGAGGGCGGCGGCCGGGTGGTGGTGAGCCTGGCCGCCGACACCCTCGAGGAGTACGAGCAGGCCACGGCCGCCTGGCTGGAGCGGGTTCGGGGCCGGTGCACCCAGGTCGGCGCGGCCTACGTCCGCATCCTGGCCGAGGACGACCTCGAGACCGCCCTCCTGGGCACCTGGCGCCGCGAAGGCGCCCTCCGGTGACCCTCACCCTCGGTGGCCCCCGCCGAACCGGTGACACCCACCGGGGCCGGGCGCGGTTATCCGTCACCGGTTCGGCGGCGGACCGCCCCCAACCGGTGACAAGAACCGTCGCCCTGGCGACAAGAACCGTCACCGGTTCGGCCGACGCCCACCGAACTGGTGACACCCACCGGGGCCTGGCGCGGGCCACCGTCACCGGTTCGGCGGCGGACCGCCTCCAACCGGTGACAAGAACGGTCGTCCTGGCGGCAAGAATCGTCACCGGTTCGGCGGAAGACCACCTCCAACCGGTGACAAGAACGGTCGTCCTGGCGACACAAAACGTCCCCGGTTCGGCGGCGGACCGCCTCCAACCGGTGACAAGAACCGTCGCCCTGGCGACAAGAAACGTCACCGGTTCGGAGAGCCCACCTCGAACCGGTGACACCCACCGGGGCCGGGCGCGGTCCACCGTCACCGGTTCGGCCGGGGCGGGGCGGGGGGCGGGCGTGAGGTTCGCCAACCCGGCCGGGCTCTGGTTGGGACTCCTGGCGGTGCCGATCGTCGTCCTGCACATCCTCCGGCCCCGGCGGCCGCCGGTGGAGGTGAGCTCGACCTTCCTGTGGCAGGCGGTGGCCCGGCCCGTGTCGGTGGCGGCGCCCTGGCAGAAGCTCCGCCCCAGCGCCCTCCTGGCCGTCCAGCTCCTGGCCGTCGCTCTCCTGGCGGCGGCGGTGGCCCAGCCGGTGCGCCCCACCGCGGCCCGGCTGGCCGAGCACACGGTGTTCATCCTCGACGCGTCGGGGTCGATGGCCGCCACCGACGGCAGTCCCGACCGCCTCGATGCGGCCAAAAAGAAGGCCCGCGACCTGCGCCGCCAGATCCCGGGGGGAGGGGTGGCCAGCGTGGTGGTCGCCGACGCCCAACCGCGGGTGGCCCTCTCGGCCAGCCCCGACCCGGACGCATTCGCCGCCGCCATCGGCTCCGTCCGCACCACGCCGGGCCCGGCCGACTTCGCCACCGCCTTCAACCTGGCCGAGAGCGTGGAGACGCCGGGGGCGCCGGTGGGCTTCGTCCTCCTGTCCGACGGCGGGCTCACCGACGAGGAGCAGACGCTCCTCCCGCCCGGCACCGACTACCAGCGCACCGGGTCGAGGTCCACCAACCGGGCCATCGTCCGGCTGACCGTCGAGCCCCGGGGCAGCGGCCTCCACGCCCGGGTCAGCCTGCGCAACACCGGCGGCGCGGCCGCCACCCAGGACCTCCGCCTCGACGTCGACGGCCGCACCGCCCACACCGAACAGGTCGCAGCTCGCAGCCGGGGCAGCCGTCGAGAAGGACATCGACCTGCCCGGCGGCGACCGGGTGGAGGCCTTCCTGGAGGGCGAGGACCTCCTCGCGGCGGACAACCACGCCTACGCCACGGCCCGGCGTCGAAGGCCCCTCAAGGTCCTCCTCACCGGGCCCGAGAACGTCTTCCTCGAACGCCTCTTCGCCAGCCTGCCGTCGGTGACGGTCGAGCGCGACGACAACGCCCGCCCCGCCCCCGGCTTCGACCTGGTCGTCTACGACGGCGTGGCCGTCCCCGCCGACCCGGGCGCCCCCTTCCTGGCCATCGCCCCGCCCGGCGGCGCCACCACCGCCGGCGTGGCCGTCACCGGCGAGGTCGAGAACCCGGCAGTCACCCTCGTCCGGGCGGACGACGCCCTTCTCACCGGCCTCGACCTGTCCGAGGTCGGCATCGCCACGTCCCAGAGGGTCGACGCGCCGGCGGCCGAGGTCCTGGTCGGCGCCGAGGGCACCCCGCTCCTCCTGCGGGGCGCCGTCGGGGGACGGCCCTTCGCCTACCTCACCTTCGCCCTCGCCCAGAGCAACCTCCCGCTGCAGGTCGCCTTCCCCCTCCTCGGCGACCGCCTCCTCACCGAGCTGGCGGGCGCCGCCCTTCCCCCCGCCGACCTCCGCGTGGGCCAGCCCCTCCCCGTCAGCCTGGCCGGCGCGGCGACCGTCGACGCCCCCGGGGGGGTGCAGCTCACCCTCGCCGCCGGCGGGGCGGCGCCCATCGCCGACGCCACCGGGTTCTGGACCGTCCGCCAGGAGGGCCGCCCCGACATCACGTTCGCCGTCAACGCCGACCCCGCGGAATCGAACCTGGCCCCCGCCGCCGGCCTGCCGGTGCCGGAGCGGGCGGCTCGTCCCGGCGAGCGGCAGGCCACCGGCGAGCGCCCGTGGCTGCGGTGGTTCGTCATCGCCCTGCTCGCCACGCTGGCGGTCGAGCTCGTCCTCAGCCGCCGGCGACGGGGCGTGAGCCGCCGGCAGTGGCGGGCCGCCGTCATCCTGCGGGCGGGCATCGTCGCCCTCCTCGTCGCCGCTCTCGCCGGCCTGGCCATCCCCCGCACGTCCCGGCGGGTGGCGGTGATGTTCCTCGTCGACGCCTCCGACTCCCTGGGCGCCGGCGGGCAGGTGGCGGCCGTCGACTGGGTGCGCGACGCCCTCCGCCACCAGCCGGACGGGGCCCTGGCCGGCGTGGCCTTCTTCGGGGGCGACGCCCGCCTCGAGCTCACCGTCCAGAGCGACGCCACCCTGCTCCAGCCGGCGACCAAGGTGGACGCGTCCCGAACCAACCTGGCCGGCGCCCTCCGGCTGGCGGGGGCCGTGCTCCCGGCCGACGCCCGCCGCCGCATCGTGGTCGTGTCCGACGGCCGGGCCACCGAGGGCGACGCCGCCACCGAGGCCCGCCGGCTGCGGGAGGACGGCATCCGGGTCGACGTCCATCCGGTGGAGACCCTCGGCGGGGCCGACATGGCCGTGGCCCGGGTCGACGCCCCCAGCCCACGTCAGGCAGGGCGAGGCCTTCGTGGTGCGGGCCACGATCGTGTCGAGCACGGCCCAGGCCATCGCCGTGCGGTGGACCCGCGACGGCGAGACGGTCGAGGAGCGGGTGGTCGACGTCGACGCCGGACAGACCATCGTGGAGCTGCCCCAGGTGGCCGGCGGGGACGGGGCCCTGGCCAGCTACCGGCTCCAGATCAGCGGCCCGGCCGACGCCCGGCTGGAGAACGACGTCGGCTTTGCCGCGGTGCAGGTGGACGGCCCGGCCCGGGTGCTCCTGGTGGAGGGGATGCCCGGCGGGGGCGCCACCCTCGCCACCGCCCTGCGCTCCGGCGGGTTGCCGGTCGACGTGATCCCGGCCGCCGAGCTGCCTGCGGTGGACCGGCTGGCGACGTATTCGTCGACCGTCCTCGTCGACGTCGACGCCCGCAGCCTGTCGGCCGACCAGGTCGGCAGCCTCGCCGTCGCCACCCGCGATCTCGGACGGGGACTGGTGGCCATCGGCGGCGACCGCTCGTTCGCCCTCGGCGGCTACCTCGACAGCGAGCTGGAGAAGCTGCTCCCGGTCGTCAGCGACATCAAGGACCCGACCCGGCGGCCGTCGGTGGCCGAGGTGCTGGCCATCGACAGCAGCGGCTCGATGGGGGCCTGCCACTGCGCGGAGGGCGGCGGCGCCAACGGCCTCATGGGCGGCAACAGCTCAGGTGGAGGCGTGAACAAGACCGACATCTCCCGGGCGGCCGCGGCCCGCACCATCTCCGCCCTGGCCGCCGACGACCACGTCGGGGTCCTGGCCTTCAACACCGAGCAGTCCTGGATCGTGCCGCTGCAGACGCTTCCGCCCGAGGAGGTGGTGACCAAGGGACTCCGCCAGCTGTCCCCCTCCGGGGGCACCGACCTCACCAAGCCCCTCCTGGTCGCGGGCGAGGCCCTGCGCAACGACAAGGCCAAGCTCAAGCACATCATCCTGTTCACCGACGGCTTCACCAGCCCCGGCGGGCTCGACGCGCTGGTCGGCCAGGCGGCCGACCTGGCCGACGAGGGCATCACGGTCTCGGTGGTGGCCACCGGCGAGACCGGGGCCGACACGAACCTGGCCGCGGTGGCCGATGCCGGCCGGGGCCGCTTCTACAACGAGACCGACCTCTCCCAGGTCCCCCAGATCATGATGCAGGAGGCCATCCTCGCCTCCCGCCAGATCGTCAACGAGGGCGAGGTGTTCCCCCGGGTGGTCTCCTCGGCGGCGCCGGTCCGCGACCTCAGAGCCGCCCCGCCCCTGCTCGGGTACCTGGGAGCGACGTCCAAGCCCACGGCCCAGACCCACCTCGAGGTGGGCGAGGAGGGCGACCCGCTGCTGGCGTCGTGGCAGATCGGGCTGGGCCGGGCCACAGCATGGACGAGCGACGCCTCGGCCCGTTGGTCACAGGCCTGGACCACGTGGGACGGCTACACCGCGTTCTGGGCCGGCGTGGTCAAGGACACGTTCCCCCTGGGTGGATCGGCCGGCGCCGGGGCCCGGGCCGAGCTGGTCGACGGCCGGCTGCGGGTGACGGCGGAGTCGGCGGACGGGTGGCCCGACGGCGCCACCGCCGTGGCCCGGGTGGCCGGTCCCGACCTGCAGGGCCGCGAGGTGGCGTTGGAGCGGACGTCGGGCAACACGTTCGTCGGCGACGTCCCGGCCACCGCCGCCGGCACCTACGCGGTGGGCGTATCGGTGACCGGCCCGGGAGGAGCCGCCCTGCTGTCGGCCACCACCACGGCCGTGCAGTCGTACTCGGCCGAGTACGCGGTGGGATCCGCCGACCCCGACGCCCTGGCCCGGGTGTCGTCGCTCGCGGGGGGGCGGGGGGCCATCGAGGCGGCCGACGCCTTCGACGGCACCGGCCTGCCCGTCGGTCACGGGCGGGTGGCGCTGGCCGGCTGGATGCTCCTGGCCGCGGCCCTCCTGTGGCCGGTCGCCGTCGCCCTCAGCCGGGTTGCGCTCCACGGGTCGGGCGCGGCCGCATTGAAGTCCGGACGCCGCCGCGTCGTCGACGAGCTGAAGTCACGCATGCCGGCCCGCCCGGGCGTCGAGCGTCCCCCCCGACCGCCCCGCACGCCGCGCCAGGCGTCCCCGCCACCCGCCGCACCCGTCCCCCCGCCGACGATCGACCGCCTGCTCAAGCGCAAGCGCGGCGAGCCCGCCAAACCTGAGGACGCCGACGACGCCGATGCTGGCGCCGCATCCTGACGGGAATCAGCCGGTCGGGTTGACGTTCCTCGTGACGTCGAGCACCTCGCACGTCACGGGGCCCTTCGCCGACGTCACGCCGGTCACCCCCCAGGGCGACGAGGTGCCCGGCTCGACGTCGGTCACCACGTCGACCCCTTGGGACACCTTGTTGCCGCTGCTGTCGGAGAACCCCACCCGGATGGTGAAGTTGCTGCTCTTGGACGAGTTGTTCGTGATCTGGCCCTCGGCGAACGGTTGCCCGTCGTTCGGTCCGGGCGTGCAGGCCGTGATGGCCGCGTCGCCCTTCAGCTCGGACTTCGACGAGGAGCAGGCGCCCGCCGTCAGGACGGCGGCCCCGGCCAGCACCGCGAGGATCGGACGCATGCGCATGTGACGGTCCTGCCCGCTCCGCCGTCGCTTCACACCCCGCACGGGGTGCGGCTAGGTTCTGCCCGCACGCTCGTGGGTAAGGCACCGCGAGACCTGTACCGGTGACGTACGACAGAGGAGACGGCAATGCGCAAGGCACTCGCTTCGGCTGGATTGGCCGCCATTCTGAGCATGGGGATCGGAACTGCGGCGGTGGCCCAGACCAACAGCGTGGCCGCCCAGGCGACCGAGGTGGAGGACGACGACGACAGCTTCGTCGAGGACAACCTGGGCCTCGCCGGACTGCTCGGCCTCCTCGGCCTGCTCGGCCTGACCGGCCGGGGCGGCGGACGGAGCAAGGGCGGCTACAGCGGCCCGGGCAAGGCCAAGAAGGGCCCCAAGGGCGGCTACACCTCCGACTGGAGCCAGCGCTGACCCTTCACCGGGCCAGCCGGATGTCGACCTCGCGCTCCACGTAGGACCATTCCCCGGTCGCCCGGAGGCGGCCGACCAGATCTTCCGAAGGCGCCGGCGTCTGCAGGGTGCGAACTCGAACCAGGTGAGGAAGTCGAACGCCTCGCCCAGGTCCCGTCCGTGGTGCAGGCGGAGGGCCGACGCGGCCAGGTACTCGAGCCCGTATATTGGCTGGTACCGGTCCCGGTGAGGGAGGGCGCATCGCATGGCCGAGCTCGAGGTGGCACTGCTCGCCAACGTGACCGAGGGCGGTGACATCGTGCTCTTCGCCCTGGCTCTGATCGTCGCCCTCGTGGTCGGCGTCATCCTCTACTGGATCGATCTCGGCGTCGGGCGCCTTCACCAGCGGGCCCGCCGGAGGCCGTCACCGGAACGACACCGGGCAGGGTAGGAGGGAGGCCATGGAACAACGGACCCTTCGCGATCTCACCGTCTCCGCCATCGGCCTCGGATGCATGGGCATGTCGGAGTTCTACGGCACCACCGACGACGCCGAGTCGACGGCGGTCATCCACCGGGCCCTCGACCTGGGCTGCACCTTCCTCGACACGGCCGACATGTACGGGCCCTTCACCAACGAGCGACTGGTGGGCACGGCGATCGCCCGCCGCCGCGACGATGTGGTGCTCGCCACCAAGTTCGGCAACGAGCGACGGGAGGACGGGTCGTGGGTGGGCGTCAACGGCAGCCCCGATTACGTGCGGGCGGCCTGCGACGCGTCGCTGCAACGGCTCGGTGTCGACCACATCGACCTCTACTACCAGCACCGGGTCGACACCACGGTGCCGGTCGAGGAGACCGTCGGGGCCATGGCCGAGCTGGTGGCGGCGGGCAAGGTGGCCCACCTGGGCCTGTCGGAGGCGGCGGCGGCCACGGTTCGCCGGGCCCAGGCCGTCCACCCCATCACCGCCCTGCAGAGCGAGTACAGCCTGTTCACCCGCGACGTGGAGGACGACATCCTGCCCGCGTGCCGCGAGCTGGGAATCGGCTTCGTGGCCTACAGCCCCCTGGGACGGGGGCTGCTCACCGGCGCCTACCGGTCGCCGGCCGACCTGCCCGAGGGTGACACCCGCCGTGAGCGGTTCCCCCGGTTCGGCGAGGAGAACTTCGACCGCAACCTGGCCCTCGTCGACGCGGTCGGCGAGCTGGCGGACCGGAAGGGCTGCACGCCCGGGCAGGTGGCCATCGCCTGGGTCCTGGCCCAGGGACCCGACGTGGTGCCGATCCCCGGCACCAAGCGCCTGCGCTACCTGGAGGAGAACGTGGCCGCCGCCGACGTGTCCCTCGACGCAGACGACCTCGCCTGGCTCGACGCCAACGTCGGTCCGCCGAGCGGCGACCGGTACGCCGACATGAGCGCCGTCAACCGCTGACAAGGGGTGGCCTCGGGTCAGCCGTGCACCGACGCGATCCACACCTTGAAATTGGCGGAGAACACGACCCGACCGTCCCCGACCGCGGCCAGATCGCCGTCGGCGTACGTACCGGACGCGATCGTCCGCGACGGGCCGCCCGTGCCGGGCACCGCCAGCAGCGCCACCCGGCCGCCCGATCCTCCGAGGCCCTTGCGGCTGAAGAACACGACCTCCTCGTCGACCAGCACGAGACCCTTGAAGGAATCGACGCCGTCGGCCAGCACGACCGGCGGGCCACCGCCCCGGGGGATGGCCAGGAGCCGATCGGGGCCGGCGACGAGGACGTAGTAGCGCCGGTCGTCCATCGCCAGGTGCGTCACCGCCCCGCCGAGCGCCTTCTCGCCCACCACCACCTCGGGTTCGGTTGCCGCCCGCAGGCGCAGGATGCCGCCGGGAGTTCCCACCAGGGCGGTATCGCCGTCCGGGTGGGGATCGTTGATGGCGGAGGCGACGTCGACCGCCACCACCTCGACCGGGCCCCCGCTCTTCGGCATCCGGGCCAGCTCGGTCCGGTCCGGTGCGTGCAGCTGGCCCGTCGTCCACCACAGATCGTCGCCTGCGACGACGATGTCCTCGATGAACGCCGGTCGGCCCTCGACCACGACGGTGCCGTCGCCCCCGGCGATTGGTTGGCGGACGATGTTGCCGCCGCTGCCGACGTAGACGACATCGCCGTCGATGGCGAGACCACTGTTCGGGATCGATCCCCCCGGATTCGTCGCCACTATGTGCGACCCTGCCTCACCGTCGAGCGACACCGTGCGCAGCGCGTTCTCCCCCGCCTGGTGGCGACCGGTGGTGAACAGCACCCGGGTGCCGTCGGTGGCGACGCCGCTGGGCGCGTCCTCCTGGGCGGTGAGGGCGCGGGCCCCGGTCCATGTCACCGGCGCAGCCGAGTCCGGGGCTATCGCTGCCGCAGGCCGCGCCGGACAACGCCGCGAGCGCCATGGCCGCGGCGAGGATTCGAGACGGTCCACCCCGGGTCACGCCCCTTGCGTGTCCCGGTGGACCGTGGCGGGCGAGAACGCCGGGCTGCACACCGCCACGTAGCGGGCACCGGCGGGATCGGGCGTCGAATAACGCACCCACTCCCCCGCCGGGATGTGCACGGCCTGACCGGCGGCCACGCGCACCGGCGGGCCGTCGGCCGACTCGACCACCAACGTGCCCTCGAGCACGAGCGTGTACTCGTCGAACTCGGGCGTCTGGCCCGGCTCGGCCCATCCCCCGGGACTCTCCATGACCGCAACCGACAACGCATCGGTGGACGTGTTGACCCGTCCGACGAACTCCTTGATGATCTTCGGTGGTTCTCCCTCGGCCGGCACGACGGTGGGCTCGGCGATCAGGCGGATCATGGGCCGCAAGCTACCCGCGGCCGACCGCCGGCCGGCACCCACCCTGCCGGTCGCCGGGCGCGACGGTCGCCCGGTGAGGGCGTCAGGGCCGGCCCTGGTTCTCGAGGTCGGGGTCAGGGGGTCGAGAGCCAGAGGTGGACGAGGCCGCGCAGGCGGTCGATGCCCGTGCCCTTGGTCGCGCTGACCCAGACCACGTCGCCCTCGGCCAGCCGGCAGCCGGCGGCCAGCTCCCGCCGGCGCCGGGTACGCAGGGACGACTTCACCTTGTCGTGCTTGGTGGCGACGACGGTGTGGGGGAGGCCCTTGTCCCGGAGCCATTCGAGCAGCTGCACGTCGAGCCGCGTCGGCCCGATCTCCCCGTCGACGAGCACGACCACCATCGTGAGCTGGGGACGCTCGAGCAGGTAGCGCTCGATCATCACCCGCCACGAGGCACGGGCCGCCTTGGACACGTCGGCATACCCGTAGCCGGGGCAGTCGACGAGCGTGCCGCCGTTCCCACCCGTGACGTCGACCTCGAAGCAGTTGAGCAGGCGGGTCCGCCCCGGCGTCTTGGAGACCCGGGCGAGGTCACGGTGGCCGCCGAGCGAGTTGACGAGCGACGACTTGCCGACGTTCGAGCGCCCGACCACCGCCACCTCGGCCCGGGAATCGGGAAGGGCGTCGGGGTCGTCGGCCGACATCACGAATCGCAGGGAGAGCGCGCTCATCTGCCGACCATGGTCGCCCATCGGCGATGGGCGACGGACGACGGGCTCGGGCGGCGGGGTTCTGATTGCCTCTAGCTGGGACGAGTCGGTCAGGAAGATGCGCCAGGTCACGCCGAACGGCGGTGCGGGCCCTGGAGGTAGTCCAAGAGCTCGTCCTTGTCGGAGAATCCCCGAAGCGAGCCGTCCGCGATCCGGGCCCGGGCGGCCTCGACCGCGGCCGCCACGGCTTCGTCGCCCACCTCGGCTCGCCACTCATCGAGCAGCGGCGTCTCGCTGGATCTCTCCTCCGACATGGCCATCAGGGTAGATCAGCCGCCCGCTACGAAGGCGACCACCTCGTAGGCGGCGTGGCGGTCGAAGCTCTGGCGACGGTGGTCCGTGCACCGTGGTGGGGCGGGGGTCGGCGTGACGAGCGGCTATGCACCTCCCGCAACGGCACCCCGGCTCTTGAGGGCGCACATGCCGCGCGCCGCCCGCAGCATGTCGGGATGGACCTGGCCGGGCCCGGCGCGCCGAGCGACCGAGCGCACCCACCGGTGGGCGGTGCGACGGAGCGGTCGGAACCGGGTTCGCCGACCCGCTCCCCCCTTTCGCCTGATCCCTACGAGCCGCCTGAAACGGCGGGCAGCACGGTCACCTCGGCGCCCTCGGGCACGACCGTTTCGGCCAGGTCGCGCACGTTGTCGGAGCCGACGAACACGTTGACGTGACGGCGCAGCGTCCCGGACTCGTCCCGGATGCGCCGGCCGACGGCCGGGTGGGCCGCGGCCAGGGCGTCGATGACGGCGCCGACCGTGACGGGTGGGGGCAGGTCGAGGTCGAGGTCGGCGGCCCCGCCGGCGTGGGTCCGCAGGGCGGCGGCGAGGCGGACGACAACCCTCAGGGCAGGACCGCGGCCTTCACGCACAGCACCGGCGGCAGGTGGCGGGCCAGCTCCGACCACGCCTCCCCGGCATCGGCCGACGCGAAGACCTCGCCCGTCCGGGTGCCGAGGTACAACCCCGTGGGGTCGAGCGCGTCGGCCGTGAAGCCGTCCCGCAGGACCGAGACGAAGGCGTTGTCCTGGGGGAGGCCGTGGGTGAGGGCCTGCCAGGTACCGCCGCCGTCGGTGGTCCGGTAGACCCGGAGCCTGCCCTCGGCGGCGCAGCGGAAGCCGTCCGACGTGAGAGGCAGCACGTAGGCCGTGCCGGGCCGGTTCGGGTCGACGACGACCGGGAAGCCGAACGTGGACGGCAGGTCGTCGGCGCCGATCTCCTCCCACCGGCCGCCGAAGTCGTCGGAGCGGTAGACGCCCCAGTGGTGCTGCAGGAAGAGGGTGTCGGGCTCGGACGGGTGGCGGTCGACCTTGTGCACGCACTGGCCGAACTCGGGCGTGGGCTCGGGCAGGAACGGGGCCTTGATGCCGGCGTTGGCCGCCTCCCAGGTGCTGCCGTCGAGCGTGCGGTAGAAGCCGGCGGCGGACACGGCCACGGCCAGGCGGGGTCCCCCGGACGGGTCGGGCAGAACGGTGTGGAGGCACAACCCGCCCCCGCCGGGATTCCACTGGCTGCGGTGCTCGTGGTTCCAGAGGCCCTCGTCCAGATGGAAGGACTCGCCGCCGTCGTCGGAGCGGAACAGGGCGGCGGGCTCGACGCCGGCGTACACGACACCGGGCTGGGCGTCGCCCGCCGGTTGCAGCTGCCACACCCGGGCCACCGCCGCACCGGTGTCGTCGGGAAAGGCGAGCGTCGTCGGCTCCGGCTCCTGCCACGAGGCGCCGAGGTCGTCGGACCGGTAGACGGACGGCCCCCAGTGGGAGCTGGTGGCGCCCACCAGCAACCGGTTGCGGCCGGCCCGGCAGTCGAGGACGGCGGAGTAGATCTCCTCGCCCGGGAACCACGGCCCGGCGAGGGTCCACGCCTCCCGCGCCGCCCCGCTGGTGAGCGTGAACAGGCCCTTGGCCGTTCCGACCAGCACCACGACATCCCCCGCCGACGCATCGATCGAGCCCGTCCCGGCCATGGCCGAATCCTATCCAGGAGCGCACGCGACGAAGGGCCGGCCCGCAGGCCGGCCCTTCGTCGGCGGTCCCGACCTACCAGCCGTTCATGAACAGCAGGCGGTTGGGCGTGCCTGAGACGTTGCTCTTGATGACGTTGGTCGTGGTCGCGTTGAGGATCCAGGCGTTGATGGTCGTCGACGGCCGGTCGCCGTAGTCGGCCTTCAGCAGTGCGGCCACCCCCGCCACGTGGGGCGCGGCCATCGAGGTTCCTTCCAATATCGCCGTTCCCCCGTTGAGGTGGGCGCTCTTGATCGCCACGCCGGGGGCGTAGAGGTCCACGCAGGCACCCCAGTTCGAGAAGGTCGCCCGGGTGTCGTTGAAATCGGATGCAGCCACGGTCAGAGTCCCGGCGGCGCTGCTCGGCGAGTCGTTGCATGCATCCAACTTGTCGTTGCCCGCGGCCACCGAGACGAAGACGCCTGAGTTGACCAGGTTGGAGGTGGCGGTGTTGAGCGCCGCGCTCCTGACACCGACGTGCCACGAGATGTTGGCGACGGCGGGCTTCACCGCGTTCCTCTTGACCCAGTCGACTCCGGCGATGGCGCTGGCGGAGGACCCGCCGGCGAAGTTGTCGTTGCAGCCGATGACCCGGACGCCGAGAAGCGTCACCGCCTTCGCCACGCCGTAACGGGCGCCGCCGACGGTGCCGGCGACATGGGTGCCGTGACCCATGCAGTCCTGACCGTTGCCGTTGAATGCGTCGTAGACCATCCGAGCTCGGCCGCCGAAGTCGGGATTGGCAGTGGCGATGCCGGAGTCGATGATGTAGGCGTTCACACCGCGGCCGGCATTGGACCAGTAGGTGTAGGTGTTGTTGCGGCCCGATCGCTGATCGATGCGGTCGAGACCCCACGGCTGGCTCGTCGAGTCCATGGTCTGCGTGTAGTAGGCCTGGGTGACGATCGCCTGGTCCTGCTCGATGGCCGCCACCGCCGGGAGGAGCTTCAACGCCGCGACCTGGAGGTCGCTGAGCTGGGCCGCGAAGCCGATGAGCGCGCTCTCGTAGATCCACTTCGGCGTGACCTTGGCGAGCGCCGCGACCAGGCGGGGACTCTGTCCGAGCTTCAGCGTGACGATGTACTGACCGGGAATCGGCTGTCCCACACCCGCCGCGGTGGCCGCACCCTTGTCACCCGACACCACCGCCGACGGGACTTCGACGTTCGGCGCGGCGCCGAGAACCGTCTGAGCGGTTTGTGCTTCCGCCCGCACCGCTCCGCTGACCGTGACTGCGACTGCCACCAGCGCGGCTGCGAGCTTGGGCAGCTTCCCGAATTCTGTGATCTTGCGCATTGCGAACCCCCCGGATCGGTACTACGGCACCGATTGTCGGGCCACCACCACCATCCAGCACCAGGGCCGCAGGGGACGTGTCGGCGGTGACACACCGGATGTACTCGCCGCCACGCTGATCGGGCGCAAGACCTACGAGCCGCGGACGCGGCTGCGCTGCCTGGTCGCCAGGCCGAGGCCGGCAGCCACCAGGAGGGCACCCCACCACACCCACTGGGCCAGCGGGACGACGAAGATCTCCACCACCACGGCGCCGCCACCGCTGGACACGGTCCGCAACGCCACCTGCAGATCCTCGAGCGGCGTCGAGCGGAGGGCGGCCTCCGACACCCGGTCGCCGGACGCGGCCACCAGGGCGACCGGTCGGAGGGTGGCGACGCGCCGGCCGTCCCGGAAGACGGTGAGGGTGGCCCGGGCGGCCCGGCCTCCGTCCGGGGCGGCGACCGGCACGACCTCCTCCAGGAGGATGGTGTCGTCGCGAACCGTCACCGACTGGCCCGGCACCAGGCTGGTGCTGCGATGGGTGCCGGTGGCGGTCCCCGCCACCCCGGCCAGCAGCACGGCCACACCCAGGTGGGCGACCAGCCCGCCCAACGAGGCCCTCGTTGCCGGCGCACCCCCGACGGTCCTGGCGCCTCGGACGGCGAGCAGCGTCGTGGCCGGCTGGTCGTCGGCGGCCCTGGTGTCGGCGCGGACGCCGGCGCCGGCCGCGGCCGGCCGCCCGTTGACGCTCGCCTCGCCGTTGGCGGCCGTGGCCCCGGCCGCGGTCGGCCGCCGGGTGGCGCTCGCCTCGCCGGGGGCGGCCGTTGCGTCGGCGCGTGCGGCGGCCGGCGGCGGCAGGACCCCACCCGGGCGCCGTCGGCTGCGCCACTCGGCGATGGTGAGGGCCGCCGCCGAGGCGGCGAGGCCGATCATGGCGAGCGCCACCGGCCGGCGGTCGTCGAGGCCGAGGGCCGCCGCCCCCAGCGCGGCCACGCCCCACCACGCCGGGCGCAACCTCTTCCGCAGCTCGCACCAGGGCCGGGGGCGCCGGCCCAGGCGGGGGCCGACGCCGATGGCGGCGAGCACGCCCAGCGCCAACGGGGCGGTCACGATCGCGAAGTACCGACCGGTCACGACCAGGCCGTCGCCCGACGCCAGCGGGTAGAGCTGGCCGAAGCCGACGACCACGATCACCCCCAGCAAGAGGGTGTTGTTGGCCCGCACCGCTCCGGCCCGGGTCAGCGCCCCGACCGGCCCTCCCTCGACCCGGCGGCGACGAGCGAGCATGAGCCCGGTCAGCGCCACCGACGTCACCGCCAGCAGCGCCAGGAGCACCCGGCCCACGGCCCGGGCCTCGGCGAAGGCGTGGACAGAGGCGGTCGCCCCCGACCGGGTGAGGAACGCCCCCAGCAGCGACAGCCCGAAGGCGAGGAACGCCAGCCCGTGGATCGAGGGCCCGACGTCCGCCTGGCCGTGGATCGAGGGGCCGACTTCCGACTGGCCGTAGATCCGACTGGCCGACGTTCGACTGGCCGACCTCCGACTGGCCGTGGATCGAGGGGCCGACGTCCGACTGACCGACCTCCGACTGGCCGACGTCCGACTGGCCGACGTCCGACTGGCCGACGTCCGCCTGGCGCCTGGCGATAAGCGCCGAATGGATGAAGGCGATGCCGGCCAGCCAGGGCAGGAGGGCGCCGTTCTCCACCGGGTCCCACGCCCAGTAGCCACCCCATCCCAACTCGACGTAGGCCCAGTGGGCCCCGGTGGCCATCCCGACGGCGAGCAGCACCAGGCTGGGGAGCATGAAGCGGCGGGCGACCGTCAGCCAGTCACGGGTCGTGCGGGCGACGAGGGCGGCCACGGCCACCGCCGCGGGCACGGCCAGGCCGACGTAGCCGGCGTACAGCAGGGGCGGATGGTAGAGCATCGCCGGGTGGCGGAGGATGGGCGTGAGACCCCCGCCGTCGATCGCCGGGACGGCGAGGGCGGCGAACGGGCGGGAGACGGTCACCAGCAGTCCCAGGAACACCGCCGCCTCGAGGGCCAGCACCGCCTGGGTGCCGCCGGAAAGCTCCGGCAGCCGGCGCCGCACCGACCTCGACGCCACCAGGGCCCACCCGGCGAGCATCCACGTCCACAGCAGGAGCGAACCCGACATGCCGCCCCACAGGCCGGCCAGTCGGTACGGCCACGTGGTGTCCCGGCTGGCGTTGTCGGCGACGTACACCAGCGAGTAGTCCTGGCCCACGAGCGCCCACCCGAGCGCCACGACGGCCACGCTGAGCAGCCCGAACACGGCCGTCAGGCCCCGCCTGCCCCACGCCACCGCCGACGGACGGCCACGTCGCCGCCCGTCCCACGACGCCCCCGCGGCGGCGCACGCCACCCCCGTCGCCAGGACCAGCGCCGGACCGCCGAGCGCCGCGAGTCCCACGCCCCGATCGTACCGACGCCCCCCGACCGCCGACGGCGCGCCCGGATCTCGAACTTCAGATCGTCCGGAGGGTCGTGATCTCCGCCGGACGAGGGCCAGATCACGACCCTCCGAGCGCACGAAACCGGACTCCGCCCGACGACCTGCCGGGAGGCGCACGGAACCGGGCCGGGACGGCTACAGCTGGCCCAGGTAGAACGAGGTGCCCTGGTCGTCGGTGCACTCGGACGTCAGCCCGTAGGGCATGCGCTCGACCGCGGTGGCGGTACCGCCCGCCGCCCGAACCCGATCGACGGCGGACGCGATGTCGTCCACCCGGTACATCGCCACCCCCGACGCCCGATCGGCGCCTCCGGCCATGCCGGTCATCGGAACGGGGCCCTCGACGTTCCACCCGTCGGCCATCCGGCCGGGCGAGAACGTCCACCCCAGGACGTCGCCGAAGAACGCCCTGAACCGTCCGGAGTCCACCACGTTCAGCGTCAGGTAGGCCAGGTCGCCCTGCCGGGAGCCGTTCTCCGAACGGTCGAGCCCGGCGGTCGCCACCGCGTCCTCCGGCTTCGGCTGCCACAGGTAGAACGACATGCCCTGGTCGTCGGTGCAGTCCGAGGTCGTGCCGTAGGACATCTCGACCGGCTCGGTGGCGGTGCCGCCCAGGGCCCGCACCCTCCCGGCCGCAGAGGCGACGTCGTCCACCCGCCAGCAGACCACGTGGTCGCTCCGCTCCTGGCCGCCCCAGAGCGACATCGTCGGCATCGCGTCCACCACCCGGCGGGCCTGGGGGCGCTCGGCGGGGGCGAAGGTCCACCCGAGGACGGCGCCGTAGAACGCCTCGGCCCGCTCGACGTCGCGGACCTGGAACGACACGTAGCCGATGTCGCCGTGGCGGGTGCCGCCGGAGACTCGGGCCGACGTCGGGCCGGAAACGGTCCCCGACAGCAGCCAGCGGTGCCCGAAGGGGTCGACCACCACCGCGTTGCGGCCGTAGGGGCTGTCCTCCGGCGGCCGGTCGAGCACCGCGCCCGCCTCCACCGCCCGCTCGACGAGGACGTCGATGTCGGCCGTCTCCAGGTGGAGGGTGACGGCCGAGCCCACGCCCGGCCGGGGCGCGGCGTGGCCGATGTCGGGGAACTCGTCGGCCAGCATCACCAGTGCCCCGCCGAAGTCGAGCTCGGCGTGGCCGATGCGCCCGTCGGGCATCACGATCGGCTCGCCCCGGAGCCGGGCCCCGAAGGCGTCGGCGTACCAGTCGAGCGCCCGCCGGGCGTCGGCCACGGCGAGGTAGGGGGTGAGAACCATCCGGGCCGCCGCCACCGGGGCGTCAGGCGCCCCGAGGGCTTCCAGGGTGGTGACGGTCACATCGACTCCTTCCGGGAGGCGGAGGGCCTCCTCGAGGCGGACCCGGAGCCGGGCGGCGAAGCCCGGGTCGGGGCTGGTGGGCACGGCGGGGGTGCGGAGGCTCACGAACGGGTCGGACGTCACGACGGGCCCTCGCCCTCGGTGTAGGCCCGTCGGAACGCGGCCCGAGCCCGCACCAGCAGCGCCTCGGTGGCGTGCAGGGTGCGGCCGATCAGGACGGCGACCTCGGGGACGGGCAGGTCGTCGAGGTAGCGCAGGGTCAGTGCCATCCGGTGGTGGGCCGACAGCCCGTCGAGGACGGCGCGGGACCGCAGGACGTCCAACTCGGCGTCCCAGGGGTCGTGGAAGCTCTGCTGGTCGGCGGCCACGGTGCGCAAGCCCCGCTCCTCGCGGGCCTGGCGGCGCCAGTGGTCGACCAGCTTGTTGCGGGCGACCGTCATCAACCACGCCCTCGACAGCCGGGCGCCCCGGTCCTGCCGGACGGCCTGCACCGCGCCGAGGAACGTCTGGGTGGTCAGGTCCTGGGCGACGGCGACATGGCCGCCGCACCGGCTGAGCAGGTAGCCGTAGACATGGGGCAGGCTCTCGTCGTAGAGGGCGACCAGGGCGGGGCCGGGATCCGTCCCGTCGCCGGTCGCCGCGCTCTGGTCTCCCCTCACACCCCTACTGTCGTCCGGGGATGCCCTCCTCCGACGGGTGCGGGCCGAAAAAATCCTCGCCGCTGGCGGCGGTGGCGGCCGCGAAGGCCACGTTGAGCGCCTCCTGGGCAGGGGCGGAGCTGGCCGCCAGCAGGCCCTTGATGTCGTCGGGGTCGGCCTCGTAGCCGGCGTCGGACCCGCAGTGGGGACGCCGGTAGCGGGTGGCGTAATTGCGGTTGGCGGCGGCCAGCGCCAGGTGGAACGCCTTCTCCCGGCCTTTGGCGAACCTCCGGAACCGACCCAGCCGGCGACTCCGGGAGTAGAAGGCCTTGTACGCCGTGGCCAGCCCCGCTTCCAGCTCGGCCGCCGTCATCCGGGCCGGCTCGTAGACGCAGGAGTACATGTTGTAGCGCTTCCAGTCGAAGCTGGTGATGCGCCCGTCGCGCAACATGCGGGCGTAGGTGGCGGTGCCCGGGTACGGCGTGAGGATCGAGAAGTGGGCGACGTCGACGCCGATCCTGTCGACGAACGTCGCCGTCTCCTCGAAGCAGTCCGGTCCCTGGCTGTCGAAGCCGAAGATGAAGCCGCCCTCGATGCCGGCGCCGGCCTGGTGGATCCTCGCCACCAGCTCGCCGTACTCCCCGGGCCGGTTCTTCTTGTTGCACTCGAGCAGGCTCTCCCGGTCGATGCCCTCGAAGCCGACGAACATCGTCCGCAGGCCACTGCGGGTGGCCAGTTCGAGCAGCTTCGGGTTGCGGGCCAGGCCGATGCTGGCCTGGGCGCCCCACCGCACCTTGACACCGGAGCTGAGGATGGCCTCCGCAAGCTCGCCGCAGAAGTCGAGGTCGGCCGCCAGGTCGTCGTCGAGGAAGAACACGTAGGCCCACTCGCCGACGTGCTGGCCGACCCGCTTGAGGACCTTGATCTCCTCGATGACTCGTGCCGGCGGGCTGTGGCGCGAGCCCCGCCCGTTGATGCGGATGACGGAGCAGAAGTCGCAGTTGAACCGGCACCCCCTCGTCGTCTGCAGGGTGTTGAGCGGCGCGTATCTCGTGATCGGGAAGGAGGCGAGGATGTCGGCCCACTCCTCGTTCAGGGGGACGTCGTCCATCGACTGGAAGCTGCCCTGGTAGAGGCGCCGGAGCCGGTTCGCCTCGGCGTCGGCGAGCACCGTGGCGAAGACGGTGTCGGCCTCCCCCGAGACGACCGCGTCGGCGTGGCGGAGGGCCTCCGTCGGCAGCAGCGACGGGTGCACGCCGCCGAGCACGACCTTCACCCCTCGGGACCGGTAGTCGTCGGCCATCCGGTAGGCCTGGGGCGCCGTCATCGTCCACACCGTGATGCAGACGAGGTCGGGCGTCTCGTCCGGCAGGCGCTGGTAGTTCTGGTCGATCACCCTGGCTTCCCACCCCGCCCGCCGGGCGTGGGCGGCCAATACGAGCAGCGCCATGGGGGGCATGCGGTGACCGAACGTCTGGTGCAGCCCGGTGCCTCCCCACCTGGGAATCACCAGATGAACGAGCGGCACGGCACGCACGATCGTCACCCTACCGACCGGGCCGCCCCGCCGCTCGGTGCTCGGCGCTCGGGGCCGCCTTCGGGCGCTCACGGCCGGGCGGCCCGCCTTACTCCCCGGTGCTGACGGCGCCTTCCCACGCCTCGAAGCTCGCCCGCATCCAGGCCACCACGTCGCAGCCCTTCGGCCGGAGCGACCCGGCCACGTCGGCCCGCAGCAGTCCGGCGGTGAGAAAGTCGGCTCGTTCGTGCGCGGTCGCGTAGGCGTTGGTCGGGCGGGACGCCTCGACGTGGTTCCGACCGCGCAGGACGATGAGGTGGACGTACACATGGGCCGCGCTCAGCACCACCCACACCGGCCACCCGCCGGCGAGATCCTCGCGCCAGGGAGGGCAGAGCAGGCGGGGCGCGGTGTCGTCGCTGTAGCCCACCGGTAGGACCGGCAGGTAGGCGCACAGGTCGGCCAGCTTGTCGTGCACCGCCTCGTGGAGGAGTGCCTCAGCCGTCTCGGCCGGGTCCTGGAGCAGCTCGGTGCTCAACATGGTGACCCCCGGCAGCGTCCGGAGCGTGCAGCTGCCGAACGGCGCGTCGTCGAGCACCACGATCGCCCGCGTGTGGTCCCTGGCCGAGTGCCACAGCGACGGCACCGTGCTCTCGAGGATCGCCTCCGCCTCCAGCAGCGCCTGGCGCTCCCCGGTCCCGGCCTCGACGACGCGAGCCGATGGCCGGCCCTGGTTCGTGCAGATCGTCCGGATCAGCTCGGCCATCGCCCGATCGAGGGCGCAGCCCTCCTCCGGGCCGAGCACGGCCGGGGCCCATGACCCGCCCGGAGCGGAGGTCGAGCGGGCTCCATCGGACAGCGCCGTGTCGAGCGTCGTCCGGCGCTCCGGGGCGAGTTCCCCGCCCTCCCGGGCCGAAAGCTGCCGGGAGATCTCGGCCCGAACGCTCGGCCGCATGATGACCGCTTCGAGGAGCCCGGGAACGGTGCGGGCTTCCGCCATGAAAGCCCCCAGGGGCGGATGGTCGCGGCCCAGCATCATGAGACCCAGGCGGGCCAACCCGGTGGCGCGGCTGAGAATCGCCGCCGAGTCGGTGAACTCCCCGCCCGGCTCGCACAGTCGATTCTCGAGCTCCGTGCAGGCGGACTCGACCCGCTCCGGGCTCGGCACCATCGATCCAGCGTACTTTCCCGCCGGGCGGCGTCTCAGCCCGGCGGCGTGACGGACACCTTCAGGTCGGTGAGGCCCCGGATCACGAAGTGGTCGCGGTACGTGGGGTGCTCGGTGGCCAGCTCGAGGTGGGGGAAGCGGCGGAGGACCGCGCCGAATGCGGCCTGGCTCTCGATGCGGGCGAGGGTGGCGCCGAGGCAGAAGTGGGGGCCGCCGCCCAGGCCGAGGTGGCGGTTGGGTGTGCGGCCGACGTCGAGCCGGTCGGGATCGGGGAACTGGTCGGGATCGCGGTTGGCCGCCCCCAGCGACACCGCCACCTGCTCCCCCTCCCGGATGAGCTCGCCGCCGATCTCGACGTCGCAGGTGGCGATGCGGGCGGTGATGTGCACCGGCCCGTCGTAACGGATGAGCTCCTCCACTCCCGTGCGCACCAGGCCGGGGTCGGCTCGGAGGCGGTCGATCTCGGACGGGTTGCGCAGGAGAGCCAGCATCCCGTTGCCGACCAGGTTCATGGTGGTCTCGAAGCCGGCCACGAAGAGGAGGGTGATGGTGCTGAGCAACTCGGCGTGGCTCAGACGGTCGCCCTCGGCGCCCGCCGACAGGAGCGCGCTGAGCAGGTCGTTTCCGGGGTGGCGCTGCCGGTCCTCCACCAGATCACTGAAGTACCGGAACAGCTCCATGCCGGCGGCCATGCCCTCCATGAGGGCGGCCTGATCGAGGTAGTTGTCGAGGAGGCGGGAGGCACCCGCGGCCCACCCCTTGAAGCTCTCCCGGTCGGCCACGGGCACGCCCAGCAGCTCGCAGATCACCACCGTGGGCAGGGGGTAGGCCAGGTCGGCCAGCACGTCGAGCCGGCCGTCGCCCCGCTCCACCACCGCGTCGAGCAGCTCGTCGACGAGACGCTCGATGCGGGGCTTGAGGCTGTCGACGGTCCTCGGGGTGAAGGCCTGGCTCACGAGGCCCCGCAGCCGGGTGTGGTCGGGCGGATCCTTGAACATCATCAGGTTCGACCCCGCCTGGCGCACCGGGCTGGAGGTGGAGAGGTCGACGCCCTCCCCCAGTCGGGCCGGGTTGGTGCTGAACCTCGGGTCGCGCAGCACGGCGGCGGCGTGGTCGTAGCGGGTGAGCACCCAGGTTCCGTCGGGAGCGTGGTGGACGGGCTCGTGGCGGCGGATGAACGCGTAGGTGGGGTACGGGTCGCCGCGGTTCTCGGGCAGCATGGGGCTCGTGAGCCCTGCCTCGACCATGAGCGAGGCCAGGTCGGTCATGGTCCTCAGGACTACCACGGCCCGGAGTCCTCGGTGAGCGCGCGCCCCATCCTGTCGGCCGCCCTCGGGGGTCTGCTCCTCGCCCTGAGCCTGCCGCCGTGGCCGGGGTCGACCGGGGCGTGGCCGCTCGGGGTGCTGGGAGCGGGCGTCGTGTTCGCCGCCGTCGACGGTCGCCGGCTCCGGGGCCGGCTGGGCGGCGGGATGGCAGCCGGTATCGGGCTCTACCTCCCCGGCCTCTGGTGGATGCGGGACTTCAACGGGCCCGGGTTCGTGGTGACGGTGCTGCTCGAGGCCGCAATCCTGGCCGGCGCGTCGGCCCTGGCGCCGTCCGCCGACCGGGCGGGGCCGGGTTTCCGGCTGGTCGCCTTTCCCGCCGTGCTGGTGATGGCCGAGGCCGTCCGGGGGGTTTGGCCCTTCGGTGGCCTGCCCCTGGCCGGCATCGAGCTGGGGCAGGTGGCCGGGCCCCTGGCGCCGGCGGCCCGCCTGGGGGGACGCCTGCTGATCGTGGCCCTGGTCGGCCTGGCCGGGGCCGGCCTGGCGACGGTCGCGCAAATGGCACTCCGTCGGGTCGGCCGCCACGCCGCCCGGGCGACGGTGGCGGCGGCCGGCTCGGCGGCGGCGGCGGCCGCGGCCGGGTCGGCGGAGGCCGGCTCGTCGGCGGCGGCGGCGGCGGCGGCGGCGGCGGCGGCGGCCGCGGCGGCCGGCTCGGCGGCGGCGGCGGCCGGCTCGGCGGAGGCCGGCTCGGCGGCGGTGGCGGCCGGCTCGCCGGCGACCGACTCGGGGGACGTCGCACCGATGGCGACCTCGTTCGGGACCGGCCGCCGGCAGTTCGGCTCCGGCGCTCGGGCAGGCGGCGGCGGCGTGCGGGGGGTGGCGGCGATCGCCGCGGTCGTGGCGACCGCAATCGGGGGGGCGGCGGCGCCCGACGGGCGACGCGATGGGCAGTTGACGGTGGCGGCGGTGCAGGGCGGCGGTCCCCGGGGGCTGCGGGCGGTGGGACGCGACCCGGGACCGGTCTTCCAGGCCCACCTGCGGGCCGGCGCCATGGTCGCTCCCGGCACCGACCTCGTCCTGTGGCCGGAGGACGTCGTCGACGTCCCGGGCGTCCTCGCCGGCTCACCCGAGGAGACGGCGTTGGCGGCGCTAGCGGCGCAATTGCGGACCACGCTCGTCGTCGGCGTGGTGGAGGACATCGACGACGACCGCTTCCGCAACGCAGCCGTCGCCTTCGACCCGGCGGGCCGGGTGGTCGACCGCTACGACAAGGTGCACCGGGTGCCGTTCGGCGAGTACATCCCGGCCCGCTCGTTCTTCAGCCGCCTGGGCGACGTGTCGGCGGTGCCCCGCGACGCCATCGCCGGCCGGGGCCCGGGCGTGATCGACACGCCCGCCGGAAGGCTGGGCGTGCTCATCTCCTACGAGGTCTTCTTCCAGGACCGGAGCCGGGCCGCGGTCCGCGCCGGCGGGCGCCTCCTGCTCGTGCCCACCAACGCATCGTCGTTCCGCGACGCCCAGGTCCCGGCCCACGAGCTGGCCGTCGCCCGCCTGCGAGCCCTGGAGACGGGCCGCTGGGTCGTCCAGGCCGCCCCCACCGGGTACTCCGCCGTCGTCGACCACCGGGGGCGGGTGCTGGCCCGCACCGACCTGGGCGGGCCCGACGTCCTGGGCCACGAGGTCCAGCTCCGCACCGGGCGCACCACGTTCGTCGCCCTCGGACCGGCACCCGTCGTCCTCGTGGCGCTCGTGGTGCTCATCGCCGCCGTGTGGCTACAAAAACCTGCGCGGAGGAATAGCAAGTTTGCTGACGGCGTTGACCTCAGGTGACTCGACCACAAAAGGAGAACACCTGTGTTGGTGCGCTTTGACCCCTTCCGCCCGCAGCCCCGCATGGCCCGCAGCCAGATGAGCGGTGCCGGTCCCCAGAACGGCATGCCTTTCGACGCCTACCGCCTGGGCGACACCTTCTTCGCCCTCTTCGACATGCCGGGCGTCGACCCGTCGACGATCGAGCTGACCGTCGAGAACAACGTCCTCACCGTGTCCGCCCAGCGCGCCGGCCAGCGGGGCGAGGGCGTGGAGCTCATCGTGAACGAGCGTCCCTCCGGGTCCTTCACCCGCCAGCTGTTCCTGGGTGAGAGCCTGGGCGCCGACCTCATCGCCGCGTCCTGCGACAACGGCGTCCTCACGATCGCCATCCCGATCGCGGAGAAGGCCAAGCCCCGCAAGGTCGAGGTCAGGCTCGGCAACGGCCACTCCACCCCCATCCCGGCCCAGGCCGCCGCCACCGCCTGACCGAACCCGGACTGGATCGAACCGATCTGAACTGACTGATCTGAACCGATCTGACCGCCCGGCCGGTGCCCCCGGCCGGGCGGCTCGCGTTCGCCGCAGGGCCGAGCGACGGACGGGCTGCACTACCGGCGGCGGGAGATCCGCCGCCAGCCGACGACGGCCCGGGGGAGCTCGACGGCCATCGACGCCAGCCGCAGGACGTAGGCGAGTCCCAGCCCGAGAGGCCCCGAGCGGGCCAGGGTGCGGAAACGCAGGCCGTTGCGCATGACGTGCGGCGACGGGAACACCACCCTGACGGTCCACCCCGCCTTGGCCCGCCAGCCGCGAGCCCACGTCAGGTGGACGAGGGTCCGGATCCCGACGCTGGCGACCTCCAGCTCGACGACCTGGGGGAGGGCGACGGGAAGGCCGAGCTCGTCGGCGAGCGACGCCCCGGGGCCCAGCAGGCGCAGCTTCGCCCCCATGACGTCGTCGAGGCCGAGCCTGGTGGCGAGATCGGTGGCCTCGCGCCACTCGGACCGGGGCACGACTTCGATGGCCCGCAGGCAGTCCCGCGACGCCTGGCTGCGAGCGTCGTCGCCGAGGCGGAGGTGGAGCACGACGTGCATCACCCGGAGAGCCACGCCCGGGATCTCGACCGCCACGCCGCCCACGTCGATCGTCTCGGTGCCGGTGGAGACCGCTTCCCACATGGCCTGGCGGGACAGTCTCACGGCGTTGTGGAGCGTCCGGTGCAGATCGACCGCCTCGCCCGCGGCCCGGTGCCACGCCGTGGCGTGCGAGTTCTCGGAGCCGAGGGGGTGCACCCCGGGGGTGAACCCGAGTGCGTGCAACGCGGCCTCCGCCTCCGCCATCTGCGCCGGGCTGACCATGATGTCGACGTCGCCGTAGAACCGGACCTGGGGATCGGACGGGTAGAGCCACCGGGCGACGGCCGGCCCCTTCAGGAGGACCGGCCTGATCCCCTGTGAACGAAACACGGTGACCACCTCGGCCGTGAGACGGTCGATACGTGCGCGACGGGCCGCCCGCACCAGCCCGCCGAGAGCGGCGTGAGCGGTGTGAGCGGCGACCGTGCGGGCGTCCGACCCGGTCGGCACAGGCTCGTCACGCCCCGTTGCGCTCATCGCAGAGCACCTCTCCCCCGCGGCCCCACCGCGACGATCGTACCCAGGCCCGCGCCGCCCGCGCCCGGCGAGGCATACTCGCGGCATGCCGGCGGCGGATGGGGACCGGGTCGACTTCGAGCACTTCGAGGCGCAAGGTTTCGCAGGGCCGTTCACGCTGGCCACACCCGCCCAGATGCACATGGTCTCCCTGCACGTCATCGGCACGGTCTTCACCCGGCCGGGGCCGACGGCGGACAACCCCGGCCTCGATCGGCATCTCGACTCTCCAGTGGTGGCCCAGCTGTGCACCCATCCCGAGATCGTCACGCGCGCCGAAGCGGTGCTGGGGCCCGACCTGGTCGTGTGGCGCTCGGTGTTCTTCTCCAAGGGTGCCGACGGCAAGGAGATCCCCTGGCACCAGGACATGCACTTCTGGCAGCTCGATCCCCCCATCGCCCTCACCGCCTGGATCGCCATCGACCGCGCCCACCGTGACGATCACTGCCTGGAGGTGATCCCGGGTACCCACCACGGCGACGTGCGCCACGTGGCCGCACCGGGATCGGTGTTCGGGGAGGTGGCCGCGCCCGAGGTGGTCGACGAATCGAAGGCGGTGCCGCTGGAGGCGGACGCCGGGCAGTTCATCCTCTTCGACCGGCGCCTGCTCCACCGGTCGCGCCCCGGGGGTCAGGGGCGACGGCTCGCCCTGTCCGTCCGCATCGCGCCGGCCCATGTGCGGATCGACCCGTCCATCCTCGCCGCCAGCGGCGAGGTCGTCCCCCTGCGCAGTCCCGCCTCGCGGTGATTGCCGGTGTGGACCGCAGCGGTGAGGAGTGCGTCAGTCGTCGCCGGAGGCGATCATGTCGAGCTCCCGCAGCCGGCTGACGGCGTCGCGGGCGTCCTGCAGGGCCGTCGACGGATCGACGTCGTCGAAGTTGTCGCAGAGCTTGCCGGCAAGCTCCTCCTCCGTCGCCGGCGTGGCCGCCAGCGCCTCCCAGATGAAGGCCGCAGAACCGTTCAGCATGATGAACTTGCCGCTCGTCGGGTTGAACAGCACCGCCCCGTCGTGGAGGGGAGCGCTCTCCATCCCTGCCACCGCCCGCAACTTGTCGCTCATGGCGGCACTGTACGCCATGGGTCCGGAGGACGCAGACGTGGAAGGCCGGCGGCGGGAGGGTGGTCCCGTGCCAGAATTGGCCCGACCAGGAGGGCGGAAACGTGGACCTTTCGATGAGCCCGGCGACCACAGGCGCCCGTCCTCCGGACGAACGCGGCAACGGGCAGGCCGGCGGTGGTCGCCAGGCGTCGGGAACCCTCCTGGGACCGGCTCAGGCCGCCTTCTTCCAGGCCTTCGGGTACCTCCACGTCCCCGGGCTGCTGGCAGGCGAGATCGGCTGGATCGCAGAGGAGTTCGCGGCGGTGGTCGCCGAGGTGGGAGGCCGGCCCGGCGGCCTCCGTAACCTGCCGTTCCCGTTCATCGACCGCCGAGAGCGATTCTGCCGCCTGCTCGACCTGCCGGCCATCGAGCAGCTCGTCGAGCTGCTGCTCGGTCCCGACGCCAACTATCTCGGCAGCACGGGCGGCTACTTCGTCGGCGAGACCGGGTGGCACCGCGACGGCTGGCAGAACGTGAGCCAGCGGATGAAGGTCGCGGTGTACCTCGACGAGGTCCGGGCCGACACCGGGTCCCTTCGGGTCGTCCCCGCCTCGCACGCGTGGGGCGATGGCGTCACGTGGCCGGGGAGCCGGCTGGCGGGGTCGAAGGCGCTGTGGGGCATCGAACAGCGCGACGTCCCTGCAATGGCCATCGCATCGTCGCCCGGCGACGTGATCGTCTTCGACCAGACGGTGCTCCACGCCTCCTTCGGGGGTGCCCCCGACCGGAAGATGTTCACCATGCACTTCGGCCGGCGCTGCCACACCGCCGAGGAGCTGGCCGAGCTCGAGGAGCACGTGGCCACGTTCCCCCGATTCGGCATCACCCGGCTCCACTCCGAAGTCATGCGCTCGACGGCCACTCCCGGTCGGATGCGACACCTCGAACAGGCCATCCAGGTGGAGCGCCGCCTGCACGGGTTCAAGGCCGTAGTGGCCCGCACCCGGTTCCGTCGCGAAAAGCGTCGCATGCAGCGCCTGGGATCGGGTTGAAGGAGCGCGAGCCCGATCTCACGATAGAAGGGGTCTGGAAGCGGCACGATCCTCCCCCCCGGCTGCTCCGTCCGATCATGCGGGTGGCGGCCAGGGGCTCGGCGCTGGTGCTGGCCGACGTCTCGCTCGAGGTGCGGGCCGGTGAGGTGGTGGGCCTGGTGGGCCCGAACGGCGCCGGCAAGACCACGCTCATCAGGATCGTCGGCGGTCTGGTCGAGCCGACACAAGGCCGGGTCTCGATCTGTGGCGTCGACGCCCTCGCCCTCCCGATGGAGGCCAGATCCCGTCTCGGCGTCGCCCTGGCCGACGATCGAGGCCTCTACTGGCGCCTCACGGCCCGCCAGAACCTGGAGTTCTTCGGGGTGATGAACGGGCTGTCGGCGTCGGAGGCCCACGCCAGGACGTCGGACATGCTGAAGCTGGTGGGGCTCGACGACGACGGCAAACTCGTGTTCGGGTATTCCTCGGGCATGCGCAGCCGGCTCAACGTCGCCCGGGCCCTGCTCCCCGAACCACCCGTGCTCGTGCTCGACGAGCCGACGAGAAGCATGGACGCCGCATCCCAGGACGTGCTCTGGCAACTGCTTCGCCAGATGGCGGACGCGGGCACGGCGGTGCTCGTCTGCTCCCACGACCTCGAGCGGGTGGCCGAACAATGTGACCGGATCGCGGTCCTGATCGAGGGCCGGCTCCGTTTCTACGGCGATGCCGGCGAGATCAGCGGGAAGGGCGAGACCCTCACCACGATGATGGCATCCTTCGTCGAAGGCGGGCCCCCCTCGTGAGCGGGGCCACCCGTGCCCGCCGGGGGGGCGGGGTACCGGCCCTGGGCCAGGTTCGAGCCATCGCCCGGCGCGACTTGCGGGTCCGGCTCACCTACAGCTTCGACCTGCTCCTGCAGTTCGAGGGCGTGGCCTTCGCCGTCGGAGCGGCCCTGTTCACGTCCCGTCTGATCCCGGGGGCACGGCTCCTGCCCTATACCGGTGGCTATTTCGACTTCGCCCTGGTGGGCCTCATGGCCACGCTGCTGGCGGGCGTGGGGCTGAACACCTTCAACGCCGGCTTCGCCCAGGCGCAGCGGGAAGGCACGCTCGAGACACTCCTCATGGGCCCGGTGCGACCCACCACCATCCTCGTCGGCACCCTGGTCCTGCCCCTGGCGCTGGCGACGGTGGAGGTGGCGGCCTGCCTCGGCATCGGGTCGGCTCTCGGTGCCGATCTCGAATGGGCAGGCATCTTCGTCGCCATCCCGGTGTTCGGGCTGCTGATGGCGAGCTTCGGCGCCATCGGCATCCTGTCGGCCGCGCTGATCCTCATCACCAAGCGAGGTGACCCGCTGGCGATTCTGATCACCCAGGCCACGACCCTGCTCGGCGGAGCCCTGTTCCCGATCTCGATACTCCCCGAGTGGATCCGGATCATGGCCCGCCTCATCCCCAGCTACTACGGGCTGAACGCGCTGCGGGCCGCCCTGCTCCCCGGCGGTCAGTGGGACCAAATCCTGCCCAACGCCGCCGCCCTCGCTCTCATGACCGCCCTCCTGCTCCCGTTCTCGGTGTGGTGCCTGTCCCGCGCCCTGCGCATCGCCCGGGTGGCCGGCACCCTCGGTGCCTACTGACGTCCTCCGGCGGGGCCGGCGGCGGGCATACTGAGCGGATGGCGACGGTGGACCCGCAGGATCGGTCCTGGTACCACACCATCGACCTCCCGGACGGCACGAGCACCCCCGGCGTCTTCGACCACCGCGTCGTCGCCACCCGCGTGCGTTGGCCGGACGCCCTGGCCGGCGGGCGTTGCCTCGACGTGGGCACCTGCGACGGGTTCTGGGCCTTCGAGATGGAGCGAAGAGGGGCGGCCGAGGTCGTCGCCGTCGACATCGACGATCCCACCCGCCTCGACGGGTGGTCGAGGCTGCCGGCGGGTGATCCTGACCAGGCCGAACGGCGCCGCGCCCTGCGGGGGACCAACTTCGAGGTGGCCCGGACGATCACCGGGTCACAGGTCAAGCGGATCGACTGCTCGGTCTACGACCTCGACCCCGACGTCCACGGTCGCTTCGACGTCGTCTTCTGCGGCGCGCTGTTGCTCCACCTGCGCGATCCCGTCGGGGCGCTGGAGCGCATGGGGTCGGTGTGTTCCGGCGAGCTGGTGCTCATGGAGTGCGTCGACGCCCGGCTCGACCTGCTCGCGGCCCGGATCCCCTGCGCCTGGTTGGCCCCCGTCGCCGGCCAGTGGTGGCGGGTGAACTCCGCCGGCCTCCGGCAGATGCTCGACCTCGCCGGGTTCGACGTGGTCTGGACCGGCCGCCCGCTGTTCACGCCCTTCGGCGGCGACAACCGGCGACCGCCGACCCCGACCGGTCCCCGCCCGGCATCGAGATCGAACGTCGTGCGCTCGGTGGCGGCAGCCGTCCTCCGCCGGCGCCCCGACGCCCCCTTCGTCGCCCGCGCCGCCGGCTTCGCCCTCGGGGCCAACCTCCTGCCGGTCAGGGCCAGGCTCCGGGCGACGGCAGGTGGGCCTGACCGGGCCGCGGGCCGGGCCGCAGCTTCCTAACCGGCGGCGGCCCTCGAACCGGCGGCCCGGGCCCCGAAGGCGTGGGCCCGGGTGATGTACACCAGGAAGAACACGGTGAGCCGCTCCGGCTCCTCGTCCGCATCGCGGAACAGCCGGTCGTAGTCGATGAAGGGCAGCCGGACGCCGGACGCCCGGATGAGGTCCATGCACCGCCCGGCGTCCACCCGATGGGCGACCACGCCCAGGTAGTTGCTCATGGTGCGGCGCTCGCCCACCGACGCCGGGACCACGCCCGCCAGCGCATCTCGCATGAATGCCTTGGGGCGCAGCGGGTCGGCCTTGAGCGCGCACGGCAGCGACACCAGAAGGTGGGCGAGGTGCCGACTGGCGAAGGGGTGGCGCATGTCGATCCCGACGCTCGCGGCCAGCAGCTCCTTCTGCTCCATGTTGACCGTCGCCCCCGGGAGCAGCGGTTGCAGCTGCTTGAGCCTCCACCGGGTGGTGGGGAGGCTTCCCGAGCGGTGGTGGTCGGCCGCGCGCAGCGATTCACGCAGCGGACCGGTGAAGTAGCGCTCGTCGCGCTGGGTGATCGTCGGGCCGGGCCGAAACCGGCGCAGCACCGACACCCGCGCCCGGAGGGGCACGAGATCCATGACCAGGCCCCCGACCAGGGACTTCGTCCCGTGCTGCCGGGCCAGTTGGGCCAGGCGCAGCAGCCGCCCCCTCGTCGCCAGCTCGCCCCACTCACCCCCGTGGGGCCCGACCACCCCGTCACCGTCATGGCCGTCGAGGGCGACGGCGACGCCCTCGCGCGCCATCCGCCCGAGGGCGCCCTCCTCGATCCCGTACGGCAGCCAGTCGTAGGGGACGCCGCCGGTGACGTCGAGGTCGACGTCGGGGTCCCAGGGCGTGATCGGGCCGTCGACGATCTCCAGGGGGGCGCCGATCGAGGCCGCCACGTCCCGGGCGTAGTCGCGCTCGTCGGTGGTCGTGAGCGTGGGATACGAGACGTGGACGCAGAACGGGGGCCCGTCGGACGGCCGGGCATAGGCGGCCACCGCGGCCGAGTCGAGTCCTCCGCTGAGCAGGATGCCGCAGCCCTTGGCCTGGCTGCGCCCGACCGACGCCTCCAGCCGCTCGCGGAACTCGGCCATGGCCGTCTCGCGGTCGCCTCGGTAGCTGCCCAGGACGCGAGCGGGGTCCCAGTGCATCGTCGACGAGACCCGTCGCTCGACGGTGAAATCGACCCGCTCCCCCGGCAGGACCCGCCAGATGCCCCGCCAGCCGGTGCGCGCGGGCGAGGGCTGGTACGCCATCCTGGCCACCAGCGCCTCGAGGTCGGGGCCGGTGTCGCCCAGGGCGACCAGGGGGCCGATCTCGGTGCTGAACCACATCGCTCCCGCGAACGGGCGGTAGAAGAGGGGTGCCAACCCGAACGCGTCGCGGGTGGCCCGGACGACGTTGCCGTCACACTCGAGGGCCGCGAACCGGCCGTCCGCCGCTTCCACCTCGGCCACCGGCGCCACCGCCCGGCCGAAGGCGACCCGGATGCACGCCGGCCCACTCTCGACGTCGGGACCGTCCTCCTCGTGGGCGAGGGCGGCGACGGAGAGGTCGTGCCCCTCGTGGTGCACCGCCTCGCCGTGGTGCCACCGGAACGCCTCCAGCGCCCGCAGCAGGAGACCGGCCTCGTGGGGGCCGAAGCAGGCGACGAAACCGCCTCGCATCAGCGGCGCCAGGCGCGTACGGCCATCTCCAGCCGGCGCAATGCGTCGACCGTCCGTCGGGCGGCGGCCGGGCTGGCCGCCAGCACCGCCGCCGTCGCCGCCAACGCCAGGCGTCGGGCGCAGGTACCGGATCGGGACCCCGACGACGGCCGTTCGACCCCGCTCCAGTGATCGCCCCGCTCCACCCCCACGACCGGTCCCAGCACTCGCTCGGGGTCGACCGGGGGGTCGGGTGTCACCACACCGTCGCCTCGGGTCAGGAGCCAGCCCGCTCCTCGCCCGCGCCCCCGCCCGACGAGACGGTGCACGACGATGTGGCTGCGAGGAAGGAACGCGATGACCTCGCCCGGTCCGAACTCCGTACGGAGGCCGATCTCGATCCGGATGCGGGATCCGTCGGGCAGCGTCGCGCCCATGCTCCCGCCGGCGACGACGGACTCGATGACCCGCCCTTGTTGCCGCCAGCGGGACGCGATGGCGAGGATGCGGTCGGGATCCCCGGCGAAGAACGAGCTGACCGCCCGCAACCGTTCCGCATCATTGCTGTCGGGGTCGGCCGAGGGCTGGGTCAGCTCAGCTCTCACCCACTGGCGCCGGCGCCGGCCGACGACGGATACGCGGCCGCCGCCAGCTCCACCGCCTGGTCGACCTCGGCGTCGGTGAAGCCCGCTTCCCGGCGAGCCTGGCGGTCAGCCGGATAGGTGGCGCCATCGGTGGCCTCGGCCACCATGACCTGGTGGAACGCCTTGGAGGCCGACACCAGGGCCGCGCCCATGTCGAGCACGGCTCGTCGATTTCGCTCGATCGTCAGGCGGATGTACTCGTTGGCAAAGCGCACATGCAGGATCTCGTCGGCCAGCTGGGCGTCGTAGAGCTCGGCCAGCTCCAGGTCGCCCCGCTCCTCGGCGTCGGTGATGCCGGCCGCGATGGCGTCGAGCCCGCCCGCCTCGAAGCTGCGGTTCTGGACGGTGAGCCGGCCCACGAGGGTGTTGACGGCGTTGATGATCCGGTACTGGAAGCACAACACCGGGAACTGGCCGACGCGGCCACCGCGGCGCTCGAGGATGCGCCGGTACATGCGCCCGTGGCGGGCCTCGTCGGAGCACTGGCGGGCGAGCCAGAGGCGCAGATCCCACTCGGCCTCGGGGAAGTCGGTGAGAGCCCGGGCCGAGCACTCGAGGCCGTCGACCTCCTCGTTCATCTGCCGGTGGATGAACTCGATCTCCCGCAGGGGATGGCCGACCGGGTAGTTCTCGCAGTCGACCCAACGGTCCTCGACCACGAAACGATCGTCGCGGGCCGAGGGCTCGGCGAACAGCGTGGGGTCGAGGGGAACCCGCTCGCGGGTGGGGGGGGCGACGTCGGTCACGCTCTGCCCCGCGCTAGGCGGAGAACCCGGCCCGCGCCCGGTCCTCGTCGTTGACGGGGATGTGGTGGGGCATGTCCTTGCCGATGTCGGGGGCCAGTTGGGCCGCCAGCCGACCCAACTCGTTCATGGCCGCGATCGCATGCAGGAAGTCACCCGGGCTGTCCTTGCGGATCTCGTCCAGCCACTCGTTTCCGAAACCGACGTGGCGGATCTCGTCGGCCATGATGGCGTCGGTGACCTCCGACGTGTCCGTGTCGCCCAACTCGTTCCACAGGCCGACGAGCGCTTGCATCACGTCGAGCGACCCACCCTCGAACAGCCGGTTCTGCACGGCCAGGCGGGCGGCCAGTGAGTCGAAGCGGCAGACGACGCCCCACTCCTGGTTGATGATCGGGAACTCCCCCAGGTACCCGCCCTTGGCTTCGAGGCGGTCGCGGCACATCTGGGCATGACGGGTCTCGTCCCAACACTGCCGGGCCAGCTCCATGCGCAGGGCCCAGGGGGCGGTGGGGAAATCGACGAGCGTCTGGGCCGCGATCTCGAGGCTCTGGATCTCGTTGTTGACGTCGGTGTGGAGCTTCTCCCGCTGCGACGGTGGCGACTCGTCTCCGAAGTGCGCCATGTCGTCCTGGGCGTGGACCACGTTGAAGCGGGCATCCCGGGCCGGGTCGGCCCGCAGGATGGCCCCGCCCCGCACCTCCATCATGCCGATGCCGTTCGATCCGACTGCGTTCGGGGCGGTCATGCCGGCTGGGCCTCCGTCGAGCGGGCCGGCCGGTACTGCACGACGTCACCCATCCCGGCCAGCCGTCGGCGGAGATCGGACAGCCATTCCGCGTCATCGAGTCCGACGGCGGGCACCTCGTCTCGCAGGGTGCCGCTCTCGGCGTTCATGCGCCCGGCGTCGGACCGGATGCGCTCGAGGATCCGCAGCGTGGGTGCGTCGAGGAGGTGGTCGACCCGCTCCAGGTAGGCGTCGAACCGGGCCAGCAGGTCGGGTAGCACGGCGTCGTAGAAGCCGGCGATGCGCTTCGCCGTGTCCGAGGTGCCGGCCAACTCGGCCAGCAGGCCCACGTAGTCGCCCGACGGCTCGGTGCTGTGGTGGGCCGACAGGCGCAGCTCGTGGGTGCGCTTGCCCAGCCAGTCGGCGTGTTGGGCGGTGTCCCAGATGTGGGCTCCGAACAGGAGCTTCACCTCCATCTCGGGCGTGGTGGGCACCCAGGCCGCCAAGGTCTCCATGAGGCGGACTTCGATCCACCGGAAGGTCGAGACGCAGTCGCCCCGTTCCCGCACGCTCAAACCCATGCTCACGCCATCACTCCCTCGATCAGAACTGCGGTGTCTTCGGGTGGCCCGACCTCGAGCAGGAAGCACTGTAGGTCCGCCAGCAGGTCGAGTATCTCCAGGAATCTCATCAGCTGTTGGCCAGGCGTGGGCAGCCAGGACACCATCATCGCGTGCAGGCGGTCGACGTCGGCCATGGCCGGCTTGAAAGGACGCAACGTCGGCCTGTCGGCGAAACCGTCGAGGAAGAAGGCGAACCGCAACGGCACCGCCCCGGCTGCCGCGGAGGGGAACAGGTCGCCCACCCGCACCAGCTTGCGGATGTTGCCGTCGGGTTCGGCGTGGAGCGTGTACCCACACGCCTGCACCTGGTCGTGGATGGCGTCGGCCAGGGGACCGGGGCGGAGCGCGGCCGACGTGCGCAGGGGAATCAGGTGCCGCTGCGCGACGCGAACGGCCGCCACGTCGTCGCCGAGGAAGGCGTGGCCCCGCGAGGCCAGGGACAGGGCGGTGGACGACTTCCCGTGGCGGGTGCGGCCGACGAAGAGGGCTCCCGAGCCGTACACACCGATGGACGCCCCGTGCACGAACAGGACGCCCGGTTGCACCGACTGCATGAGGACGAAAAGGCTGTCGAGCACGAAGTCGGGGGGGGCCTCGTCGAGGGCGACGAGCGCGGTGTCCCTGGAGCAGGTGAGGAGCATGCGGCCGCCGTGCTCGGCGTTGACCAGCATGCGCCACCCGGGGACGGGGTTGAGTACCTCGACGTAGCACTGCCGGGCCCGAATCGGCCAGAACATCCCCCGGGCCACGTCGACGAGGTTGGGTACGGGCTGGCCCTCGAAGGTGAGCAGCAACAACGAGGAGCCCGGAACCTGGGTGGCGTTGCAAACCAGGCGCGGCGCCCCCGGCTCGGCCCCGGTCACGCCGCACTCGCCGTACTGCATCGCCAGCGAGTCGAGGAGCGGTCGATGGTCGGTGCGCAGCTCGAGGACGGCATCCCCGATGCGGTAGAAAGCCGGCGCAGCAAGGCGGGCACTCCCCGGATCAACGCCCTCGTGGTCGCCGCCCACGGGGTCGAGGGCCCCCGGCTCGACGACGCCCTCGTGGTTGATCGGGCCCGGCTGGAGCTCGGCCGGTGCGATGCCCATCAGGCGCAGGTGGTCACGTCGACCCGACAGCCACCGCCGCCTTGGCCGAAGCCTCCCTGTCCTGGCGCAGGAGCTCGTCGACCTCGGCCTCGGTGAACCCGGCCAGCAGGCGATCCTCCACGTTGGTGTAGGCGTCCATGTGGGCCCACTCGGTGAGGCTGACGCCCGCCGCGTTGACCTCACCCGGCTCGGGAGCCATCGCCGCGGTGACGGCCCGGAGGTAGCCGACCGCCTGCGCCATCCTCATGAGCACCATGCGATCCTCGGACGCCATCTGCTTGAACCACAGGTTGGCGAAGCGGACGTGCTGGACCTCGTCGGCGAGCAGGGCGTCCATCAGCTCGCCCGTCTCCTCGTCACCGGCGTCCTTCCAGATCTTGGCCAGCCTCCGGAGCAGGTCCATCTCCCCGCCCTCGAAGGTGCGGTTCTGGAGGCACAGGCGGGCGGCCAGGGTGTCCATCATGCAGACGACACCCCACTCGTAGTTCATCACGGGGAACTCGCCCTTGCGTCCGCCCAGCTCCACCAACCGCCGCAGGGTGAGCTGGGTGTGACGGCACTCGTCCCAGCACTGCCGGGCCAGCTCCATCCGGAGTCCCCACGGGGCGTCCGGGAAATCGGCCAGCGACTGCGCCGCGATCTCGAGCGTCTGCATCTCGTTGTGCATGTGCTTGTGCAGGCGCTGGCGCCGGGCCACCTCCGACATGTCGGCGTAGTCGGCCAACTCGCTGTGCAGCTGGGCGACGGTGAAGGCTTCCTCGCGCGCAGGATCCCGCCGCAACGTCACGCCACGGACCACCTTGGTGTCGGCGGGGTCAATGACAACAGGCATCGCGACTCCTTCCGCGACGCGCGGCCCCGCCTACCGCTGGTGCCCGGGAAACGGGGTCACCCGGCCGATCTCGACGATCGGCGGCGACTGCGCGTGCGAACTCGTGAACTACGGGCAGGAAGCGGTCGGGCAGGCGTTCCACCAACACGACGCGGCACTGATCTCGGACGCGGTCATCTGGAAGATGCTGAGCAGCTCGTGCTCCTCCAGCTGGGTGATCGCCGGCGTCTGGTAGCCCGCCTTCGTGGTCGCCTCTTGCATAGTGCCCCCTTCTTTCCGATGCGACAGAACCCGCCGATCGGGGTAGGTGCCGCCATTGACAGGACTCTCGGAGCTTACTCGCTCGCACCCGGGAGGACCCAGCTGTCGCAAGGTGATGCATTCCAAGCCCCCCGGGCGCAACGAGCCTCGCGACTGGCCTCAAGGTAGCCGGGCCGGGTTGAGGTGTCAACGAAACCACGGCGACTTCACCTGAGCCGGGAGGGCGCGCCGCGACTACATTCCACCCGTGGTCGAAATGCCCCGGCGGCGGTTCCTACGGCACCTCGGGCAGGCGGGCCTGGCCGGCGGAGCAGCCGTGCTCGGCCATCGCGTCGCCGACGCCGCCGGTATCCACGACGAGCCTGGTCCCCACACCCAGATGGGCGGCCACCCGCCGGGCACGGCCCACGGCGGGCTGGGCACGATGGGAACGGTCGACCACGCCCGCAACGGGTTCGATCCCCACGCCATCCTCACCGATTTCGACGGCGGCGTGGTTTCCCGCGACGCGACCGGGCAGGTGGTGCGGGAATACGAGATCACCGTTGTCGACAAGACCATCGAGGTTGCACCGGGTGTCTTCTTCCAGGCGTGGACCTACAACGGCCGCGTGCCCGGGCCGACCATCCGGGCCACCGAGGGCGACCGCCTGCGGATCACCTTGCGCAACCTCACCAGCCGCCATCACACGATGCACTTCCACGGGATGCACACGGCCGAGATGGACGGCGTGCCGGGGGCCGGCGAGGTCTTGTCGGGCGAGACCTTCGTGTACGACTTCGTCGCCGAGCCGTTCGGCACGCACCTCTACCATTGCCACTCGCTTCCCCTCCGGTCCCACATGCACCGGGGCCTGTACGGCGCCTTCATCGTCGATCCCAAGGAGGGCCGGCCGCCGGCCCACGAGATGGTCATGGTCCTGAACGGCTTCGACACGGCGGGCGTGGGGACCAATCAGGTCTACGCGGCCAACACGATCGCCTTCGCCTACAGCGACAAGCCGATCGAGATCCGGGTGGGCGAGCTGCAGCGGCTGCACGTCGTGAACGTCACCGAGTTCGACCCGATCAACTCCCTGCACCTGCACGCCAACTTCTTCCAGCTGTACCGCACCGGCACGTCCCTCACGCCCCACGAGCTCACCGACACCGTGTCCATGGGGCAGGCCGAGCGCCACATGCTCGAGTTCACCTACCGGTCGCCGGGGCGGTACATGTGCCATGCCCACCAGGCCCTGATCATGGAGCTCGGATGGATGTCGACGTTCCTGGCGGTGTGACGGCCGACGCGGGCCGGTCCGCTCCTGGTTGGACCGGGCCGACGCTCCCGACATGGGTGCTGCTGGCCGCCGCTGCGGCCTGCGCCGCCGTCGCCGCCTGCCTCGTCGGCGGGGTCCGTCCGATCGCTCCCTCGCCGGCCGCCCGATCGTCCCAGTCGCTCCTGGTGGAGGGGATCTCGTTGCAACCGGGGCTGATCGAGCTCGACCTCCGCAACGCGACCAGGGCGCCGATCACCGTTTCCCAGGTGTCGGTCGACCAGGCGTTCTGGCAGCACTCGCTCGAACCGCGCACGGTGGGGCGGCGGGGCCGGGCGCAGCTGACGATCGCCTATCCATGGGAGCCCGGCCGCACCATCCCGATCTTCCTGCTCACGACCACTGGCGCCGAGATCACCCACGTGATCACCAATCCCACATTCACCAGGGCTGCATCACCCCGGAGCGGCCGGGCGATCCCTCTGGGGCTGGCGCTGGCGATCGCCCCGGTCGTCGTGGCGCTGGCCGGGTTGGCGCTGGCCGCCCGGGCCGCCGATAGGTGGCCCCCGGGGATCTTCCGCGGGGTGGCCTTGGCGGTGGTGGCCGCGCTCCTCCTGTCCGGTGCCAGGGGGGCAGCGGGCGCATCGCGCGCGGTGTCGGCGTTCGTCGGCGGCCGGCAGCTGGTCGTCTTCGTGGCCCTGGCCGCGCTGTTCTTCGCCCTCTGGGCGAGGAAGGTGGCCGCCGGCCGGGCGGAGGCGGGGGATCCCGTCGGGCTGGGGGTCCTCGTGGCCGTTGCCGTCGGGGCCCACGGGTTCGGCCAGGGACTCGTGGTCGGACGGCTCGGCGGCCGCGCCGTCGAGTTGAGCGGGACCCGGTCGCTCGCCATGCTCGCGGTCGCCGCCGCCGGAGGAGCGGCGGTGCTGGGGGCCCTCTCCTTGCGGGACCGGCTGCCCGGGAAACGGCGGGTCGTGGTTCTGGCGCTGGTGGCGGGCGTCCCCGCCGCCGCCGGCCTGTTGCTGGGCCAGCGGGTGGGCACCGCCGTCTGGTCGGCGGTCGGTCTGGCGGCCGGCGTCGGGGCCCTGGCCGGGGCCGCCTGGTGGCTCGGGCGGGCATGGCTCGGTGATCAGGGCCCGGCCGTGAGCAGCCGCACCGCGGCCGCGGTCGGCGGCGCCTTCGTGGCCACGGTCGTGGCCGCCGTCGCCGTGTAGGCCGCCGTCGCCATTCGGCTACGGCACGTTGGTGATGCGGAAGCCGTAGGTGCCCACCGCGGCCGAGGTGAGGAGTGTGTCGACGGTGAGGGTGTAGGTGCCGGCGGTGGCCAGGGTGAACGGGCCCGGGTCGGCGCAGATGCCCCGGGAGGCGAACACGACCGCTGCCGCCGGTCCGCCCATTCGCCAGTTCAGGAAGCAGCTGGTGGCGGTGGTCCAGTCGACGAAGACCTTCTGGCCGGCGGTGGCGGTGAAGGTGTAGGTGTCGACCGAGCCCGGCAACTCGATGTTGCCCGCTCCCGCCGCCGGGACCCCGTTGCTCACGGTGCTGGCCAGCGTGTAGGCGAAGCTCTGGGGGGCGGCCACGGTGGTGATGCGGAAGCCGTAGGTGCCCACCGCGGCCGAGGTGAGGAGTGTGTCGACGGTGAGGGTGTAGGTGCCGGCGGTGGCCAGGGTGAACGGGCCCGGGTCGGCGCAGATGCCCCGGGAGGCGAACACGACCGCTGCCGCCGGTCCGCCCATTCGCCAGTTCAGGAAGCAGCTGGTGGCGGTGGTCCAGTCGACGAAGACCTTCTGGCCGGCGGTGGCGGTGAAGGTGTAGGTGTCGACCGAGCCCGGCAACTCGATGTTGCCCGCTCCCGCCGCCGGCACCCCGTTGCTCACGGTGCTGGCCAGCGTGTAGGCGAAGCTCTGGGGGGCGGCCACGGTGGTGATGCGGAAGCCGTAGGTGCCCACCGCGGCCGAGGTGAGGAGTGTGTCGACGGTGAGGGTGTAGGTGCCGGCGGTGGCCAGGGTGAACGGGCCCGGGTCGGCGCAGATGCCCCGGGAGGCGAACACGACCGCTGCCGCCGGTCCGCCCATTCGCCAGTTCAGGAAGCAGCTGGTGGCGGTGGTCCAGTCGACGAAGACCTTCTGGCCGGCGGTGGCGGTGAAGGTGTAGGTGTCGACCGAGCCCGGCAACTCGATGTTGCCCGCTCCCGCCGCCGGCACCCCGTTGCTCACGGTGCTGGCCAGCGTGTAGGCGAAGCTCTGGGGGGCGGCCACGGTGGTGATGCGGAAGCCGTAGGTGCCCACCGCGGCCGAGGTGAGGAGTGTGTCGACGGTGAGGGTGTAGGTGCCGGCGGTGGCCAGGGTGAACGGGCCCGGGTCGGCGCAGATGCCCCGGGAGGCGAACACGACCGCTGCCGCCGGTCCGCCCATTCGCCAGTTCAGGAAGCAGCTGGTGGCGGTGGTCCAGTCGACGAAGACCTTCTGGCCGGCGGTGGCGGTGAAGGTGTAGGTGTCGACCGAGCCCGGCAACTCGATGTTGCCCGCTCCCGCCGCCGGCACCCCGTTGCTCACGGTGCTGGCCAGCGTGTAGGCGAAGCTCTGGGGGGCCGGTGAGTCGTCGTTGGTTATGGTGCCCAGCCCGGTGTCGTCGAGGATCACGGCTCCCGAAGGCGAGCTGAGCCTCAGGGTGAAGCTCTCGTCGAGCTCACGGGTGGCATCCCCGACGACGGTGACGGGGACGGCCTGGGAGGTGGTGCCGGCGGGGAAGCTCACCGTGGTCGTGACGGCCGTGTAGTCAGCGCCCGCGGTGGCGGTGCCGTCGGCGGTGGAGGCCACGACGGTGACCGTGGATGGCGCCGCCGACGACAGGGTGACGGTGAAGGTGGCGGGGGTACTTGCCCCCGTTGCTCCCTCGGGGACCGCCGGGGCGTCGCCGACGGAGACGGTCCGGGCCGGTTCGGGCACCGTTCCCGAGAGGTTGTACCGGCCGAGGCTGCCGTAGCCGCTGTACCCGCTGCTGGCGGGTAGGCCCGCCCCGACGCCCGAGACGAAGAGGTAATGGGTGCCGGAGGCCAGGGTTGTCGAGACCGACGCGGAGAGGCCGGATGCGACGTCGCTGCTCACAGTGGCCGAAGCCGGGTTGTTGGAGGCCAGCACCGCGCCTGCGCTGTTGCGAAGCTCGAGCAGGATGTCGAGGTTGGGGCTGACCGGGGCGGGCAGGGCCGAGAAGCTCGCCGCCCCGGCCGCGAGGTCGACCCGGAAGACGTCGACGTCGGCGTCGGACGCGATCAGCCCGCTGGCGGCCAGGGTCGGCCCCGATCCCAGGGCGGTGGCGGAGGCGGAGGTGTCGCCGTGGTCGTCGGCCACGAGCGTTCCGCCGTTGCTCGCGATGACGTCGAAGTCAGCCTCGGTGTTGTTGGCGTCCGCGTACTCGCCCGTGCTCCATTGCACGATCGGCTTGGTGTAACCCGAACCCATGATGGGCGCCCACGACCCGTGGCCCTGGTAGTAGCCCGCCGAGTCGGTGCCGTCGTGGGCCAGTCCGAGATTGTGTCCTGCCTCGTGCGAGACGGCCTCGGCGATGTACTTCGTATTGTCGTAGAGCCGGTGGGGGAAGACGAAGGCCGGCTGGTATCGGGGGTGGTCGGTCGTGCGGTCGAAGGTGCCGAGGTAGGCGAAGCCGCCGCAGGTGCAGGTCAGATCGGTGTCGTCGGTGACGAGCGCCCGGGTGCCGTACACCTGGTCCCCGGAGCCGGCGCGGGTGATGGCGTCGATACCCGGGTCGGCGGTGGTGACGTCGATGTCGAACGGGGCGTAGTCCTCCGACACCCGCTGCCAGACCGACTGGATGACGTCCTGCTCGGCGTTGCTGAACGCCGCTGACGCGTCCATGGAGAACGCCTCGGCGAAGTACGGCCCGGCCGGTGTCCCGTGGGTGCCGTTCCAGGCGGTGTTGGCGATCGTCTCGCCGTCGAAGTCGAGGTAGATCGTGCGTTGCGAGCCCGTCCGGCTGTGCAGGAGGAAGGTCTGGGAGTACGGGAACGGGGCTGCCGCCACCGACGCTCCGACCGGGGGAACCTTGGGCGCCGGGTCGACGAAGTAGATCCGATCGGTCGCGTCCACGTGGGCCGAGGGATCAGCGAGGATCCGGACGACCTCGGCCTCGGTCTTGTCGTTCACCCTCGCCACCCGGGCGACGTCAACCGCCGGAGTGGCGGTGACCTGCGCGACCGCGGCCGGCGCGGGGATGACCAGGGTGCCGCCCACGACGAGCAGGGGCAGCAGCGCCGTCCAACGACGCAATCGCGAACGCCTCGCACCACGAGGAGCTGAGGGCGCAAGCCGGCCGCCGGTGAATCCCATTTTCTCTCCCGCCGTTGAGGTGCGGTTGGTGTGTCCGCAGACAGGAGCGTACGACCAACCGGCGGGGTTACAACAGCAAATTCTCGCCCCCGTCAGAGGCCGTCGACGATCTCCAGCCCCGGCGCCAGCTCCCGGGCCATGTCGGTGATGACCCGGCGGTGACAGCGGTCGGACTCCCGCTCGACGCACAGAACGGCGACCGGGCGGTGGCGGGCCTCCTCCACCAGCTTTTCGACTGCCCGCAGGCCCCCGTTCTCGAGCCGCTCCCGCATGTTGCGCCGGGCGGCCGGGTCGCCGCCGCGGTAGGCCTCCCGGTTGGCGGCCGGGTTGCCCAGGAGCGGCTCGTGGACGTACGAGATGCCGGCCATGGCCAGCGCCGCCGACAGGGCCCGTCGGGAGAACCCCGGCCGTCGGCTGACCGGCGTCAGGCGGACGTCGACGAGCAGTGACACGCCCCTCTGGGCCAGCCGCTCCACCAGCGCCTCGGGCGTGGTCCCCTCGTACCCGATGCTGTAGATGGACCCCCGGTTCGTCGCCATGAGCGAACCATTTTGAACCATGGGCTCCGGCTAGTGGGACAGCCCGTCCCGGTCCGGCTCAGCCCGGGCCGGTGTCGTAGCGGTAGACGTTCGTCTCCCGCTCGACGAAGCCGATGCGGCGGTACAGGCGGTTGGCCGCCTCCCGCGTCGGACGCGACGTGAGGTCGACGGTGCGAGCCCCGGCCACGGCGGCCCGCCGGAGGGCCTCCCGGGTGAGCGCCTCGCCCACGCCCCGTCCCCGTTGGGACTCGTCGACCACGACGTCCTCGATCCAGGCCCGCATACCGGTGGGGATTCGAAACACGGCCAGGGTGAGGAGCCCGACGATGCGGCCGTCGGGCCCGTCCGAGCGGGCCGCGAGGAACACGGTGGCGGGCGCGGCCGCGATCTCGGCCACCTCCGTGTCCGTCGGCACCGGGGCCGACCGGGAAAGCTGGGGCACCAGCCGGGCGACGGCTTCGAGCACCTCGGGCGTGGCCTCGGTGATCTCCTCGACCGTGATCTCCCCGACCGGCACCGCCGCCGGGACGGCGATTCGCCGCCGGGACGGCGTCCGCCGGGTCGGCCTCCGGCGTCACTCGGGAGCGGGCACCGGCACCGGGGGGGGCGGACCCTCGTAATGGGCCGACGGCCGGATCAGGCGGTTGTCGCCCGCCTGCTCGAGCACGTGGGCGGTCCAGCCGATGACCCGGCTGGACGTGAAGGTGGGCGTGAACAGGCTTCGGGGCAGGCCGACCTTGTCCATCACCACACCGGCGTAGAACTCGACGTTGGCGTAGAGCGACCGGCCGGGCTTGAGCTCGGCCAGCACCTCCACCACCGTTTTCTCCACCTGCTTGGCGAAGTCGACCATGGGACCGCCCAGGCGCTCGGCCACCCCCCGCAGCATCAACGAGCGGGGGTCGTCGGTCTTGTAGATGCGGTGGCCGAAGCCCATGATCCGCTCGCCGCGGGTGATGGCGTCGCGTACCCACGCCTCCGTCTTGTCGGGCGTGCCGATGGCGTCGAGCATGTCGAGGGCCCGGCTGGGGGCGCCGCCGTGGAGCGGTCCGGACAGGGCGCCGATGGCCCCGACCACCGCCGAGCCGAGGTCGGCTCCGGTGGACGTGATCACCCGGGCGGTGAATGTTGACGAGTTGAAGCCGTGGTCGGTGGTGGAGATGAGGTACTGCTCGATGGCCCGGGCGGAGCCGGGATCGGGGATCTCGCCGGTGAGCATGTAGAGGTAGTTGGCCGCGTAGGCCAGGTCGGGATGGGGGTCGATCGGCTCCAGGCCCTGGTTGAGCCGGTAGAGGGCCATGATGAGCGTGGGCATCACCGCGCTGGTCTGCATGGCGTTGGCCCGCAGGGTGGCGGCGTCGATGTCCATCCACGACTTGAAGTCGGCCGCGTAGGCCAGGGCCGAGTAGGCGGTGCGCAGGGCGTCGAGGGGGGTGAAGTGCTCCCCCGCGGTGGCGATGATCGGGAGCAGCTCCTTGACCGCGGGCGGGATGGCCCGCAGCGACCGGATCTCGTCGGCGAACGTCTCGCGTTCGGCGGCCGAGGGCAGGTTGCCCTCGTAGAGGAGGTGCCAGACGTCCTCCAGGCTGCGCTTCTCGGCCAGTTCCACCGCGTTGTACTGGCGGTAGTGGTAGAAGCCTTCCATCCCCCGGACGTCGCCCACCGCCGTCTCGGCCACCACGACGCCCTCGAGGCCCCGCTTGGCCTCGATCGATCCCGGATGCTCCACGGGCAGGATCGGCGCCAGCTTGAGCATGTCGCGCATGGAGACGATGCCGACCAGGCGGTCGTCGTCGACCACCGGGAAGTGGCGGTAGCCGTGGGCCTTCAGGCTCTTGAACGTGTCGTCGATGTCGTCGGTGGACTTCACCGTGTCCGGCTCGGCCGTCATCCACTCCGAGACCAGGGCGGTGGACGGGTCGGCCCCCGCCCCCGCCACCCGCACCAGGTCGCGCTCGGTGAGGATGCCGACCGCACGATCGCCGTCGACCACGACCACCGAGCCAACCCCCCGCTCGAGCATCCGTTGGCAGGCGTTGGCCAGGGTTTCGGACGCCGAGATCGTCAGCACCTCGGTGGTCATCAGGCCGGCGACAGACCGCTTGCGCGTGGTCTCAGCCATCTGCGTCACCCATCGGGATTACCTCCACGGCCGCATCGTAACGGGACAGTTCCGGCACCCGTCTGACCAGCAGCAGCACGCCGAGCATGCAGGCCAGACCCCCGGAGACTACCGAAACCCGAGGGGTGGTCAGCGCAGCCACCGCCCCCGACTCGGCGTCGCCCAGCGAAGGCCCTCCGGTGACGACCGCGATGTGGACTGCGTTCAGGCGTCCCCGGAGGGCGTCGGGGACGGTGTCCTGGAGGATGGTGTTGCGGAAGACGGCGCTCACCACGTCGGCCGCCCCGGCCACGGCGAGGAGGGCGAGCCCCAGCGGGAGCCACGGGACGAGGCCGAAACCGGCGATGGCCGCCCCCCACACCAGGACCGACAGGATCACCGCCCGACCCTGGTGGCGGACCCCGCCGACCCAGCCGGTGAACAACGCTCCGAGCAGGGCGCCGGCTCCGGGGGCGGCGAAGAGCAGGCCGACGGTGGTGGCCCCTCCCCCGAACAGTCCCGTGCCCAGGGCCGGGAAGAGGGCCCGGGGCATCCCGAACACCATGGCGTTGATGTCGATGACGAACGTGCTGACGAGCAGGCGCCGGCCCTTCAGGAACGACAGTCCCTCCCTGATGGAGGCCAGCCCCGCCTTGGTGCCTCCGCCCTCGGGGGGCTGGGGCCGGATGAGGACGAGGGCGGCGAAGGCGGCGCCGTAGGTGGCGGCGTCGATCCAGTAGGCCGCGGCCAGGTCGATGCGGCTGATCACGACGCCGCCCAGGGCCGGTCCGGCCACCAGCGCCACCTGGAAGATGATCTGGCCGAGGGCGGCCGCGGCCGGCAGCTTCTCCCGGGAGACCATCGCCGGGATCATGGCGTTGCGCGTGGGCAGGTCGATCCCCCACAGCCCGGCGTTGACGGCACCGAGGACGTAGAGGGGCCACAGGGCGGGTTGGTCGAGCGACGCGTTGGCGGCCAGGGCGACGCTGGTGGCGGCCTGGGCCACGACGTTGGCCAGGAGAAGCTTCCGGCGGTCGAACGCGTCGGCCATGGCCCCGCCGATGAGGGACATGACGACGAGGGGCCCGAGCGAGGCCAGGCCGGTGAGGCCGACGGCGAGCGAGGACCCGGTGAGGAGATAGACCTGGAACGGGATCGCCACCACGGTCATCTGGCGGCCGACGTAGGAGACGGCGTTGCCGATGAACAGGAGCCGGAAGTCGCGGGAGTCCCGGAGCGGGGAGAGGTCGGCCAGGAGCCGCCGGCGGCCGGTCACCGGCGTCCCCGGGCGCCCGTCGAGTGTGCAGAAAACTGGCTATATCCCACGTTTCTGCACACTCGACGGCGGTTCGCCAGCCGTTGGTGGCTGGCAGGTGGGGCACCAGTAGGCGGTGCGGGCCTGCTCCCCCTGACGGCGGGACTGCACCGTCGAGTGGCACCGGCGGCACGGCTGGCCGGCCCGGCGGTAGACCCACCGTTGGTCGGGCGCACCCGTCCGGGACTCCACGCCCGGCCGCATGATTCGGCCGGCGGTCGACACCAGGGCGCAGAGCTGCCCGTCGGAGACGGCCGACACGGGCGTCCACGGGTTGTGGCGCTCGACGAACAGGGCCTCACAGCGCCAGATGTTGCCGATCCCGGACACCACCCGCTGGTCGAGGAGCAGTTCCCCCAGGGGACGGTCGGGTGGGCCGGCCCGGGCCCGGCGGCGGACCTCCTCCAGGTCGACCGGCTCGACGAGCACGTCGGGCCCGAGGTGGGCGAGGGCCGGGTGCAGGGACTCGGCACCGGGACGCAGGAGCCTGACCACGGGGGCGTTGAAGCACACCGCCACCCGGTCGCCACACGTGAGGGTGAGCCGCGCCTGTCGCGCCGGGCGGCGCCACGGTTGCCCCGCCGGGTACACGTGCCACGAACCCGACATCCGCAGGTGGGTGTGGAGGACCTGGTCGCCGTCGAGGCGGATCATGAGGTTCTTGCCCCACGCCTCGACCGCCTCGATGCGTCGCCCCACCAGGCGCTCGGCGGGGAAGCCCTCCACCCGGGTGGTGGCCGCCGTGATCTCGCGCCCCGCCAGCCACCGGTGCATGGTGGCCGACGTGCGGGCCAGCGTGTCGCCCTCAGGCACGGCGCCCGCCCCGTCGGGCGAACCGGTGACACTTCGCCCGGCCCTGACCGGGCGAAGTGTCACCAGTTCGATCGGCCCCCGGCGAACCCGGGACGGCCGGCCAAACCCACGGTGGCCGGGCGACACCAGTTCGATCGGACCCCCTCGAACCGGGGACGATTTTGGTCGTCCAGACGACCGAAAACGTCACCGGTTCGAGGCGCGGTCAGGCGCCATAGCGGACCAGCCCCCGGGGGGAGGGGACGAAACCGGCGGCCCGCAGGACCGGCTCGAGGGCGTCGTCGTAGCGCTCGACGGCCAGCTTGCGGACCCGGCCGCTCGCCACCAGGCCGTCGAGCGCGCCGACGGCGGCGTCCTCCCACGAACCGTCGAGGGGGCGGAGGGCGACGAGGGCCTTGGCCCCCTTTTCCACGTAGAGCGAGGCCAGCCCGTCGACCAGGACCACGTAGGCGCCCGCCACCCGCCGGGGACCGGGCACCGGCCAGGACAGGGAGACCCCGTAGGCGTTGGCCGGGTCGGTGGCGGCCAGCACGAGGACGTCGCCGGTGGCCTCCCGGCGGGCCCGCAGGCGGTCGACCGCACCCGGAAGCGCGAACTGCGCTCCCCCGAGGCCGGCCACGAAGTAGCCCCGCCGGGCGCGGCCCGACTCCTCCATGGTGCGCAGCACCGGGTACACCGCGGCGAACCCCCCGCCGTGGCCCTCGCCTCGCACCGCGGCCCGGGTGAGCACGCCGTGGCGGTCGAGGAGGGCGGCCGCCAGGGCGTACGACCGCTCGGTGGGGGTGACGTCGCCCAGTGGCAGTTCGGCCTCGACAAGCGACCACCGGCCCTGGGCCTTGGGTGGACCGAGCACGGTCAGCGACCCCGGCCGGGGTCGCCGGTTCGCGCTCGACGGGCGCCGGCCCGACCCCGAACCCGACCCGCCCGTTACGAACGCCCGCAGCGCGGCGAAGGAGTCGTTGGTGACCTCGCCCGCCCAGACGAGGTCCCAGAGGGCGACGAGCGACTCCCGGTCGACGGCGCCGGCCAGTTCCCGGAAGAAGCACGCCCCCCGCCGGGCCAGCACCTCCCGGATGCGCTCGTGCTCGGGCTCCGACGGCCGCTCCGTCGCGGACACGACCGGTCGCAGGGCGGCCGCCTGGCCCCGGAGGAAGAGCAGCACCTTGCCGTCGTCGCGCCCGAGGGGACCGGCCCCCACCCATGCCACCTCGCCGGCGGCAGCCAGCTCGTCGAGCAACCGGGGCGACCAACCCGACACCCGGCCCGAAAGCACGTCGCGCTCGAGCACGGAGGCGGGGATGGGCACCCCCTGGAGCTGGCGCACCACCTCCACCAGCCGGTCGACGCCACGGGCTTCGGAGCCCACCCCCTGCCACTCGGGCAGGAACCGGGCCAGCACCGGCGCCTCCACCGGCTCGACCTCCCGCCGCAGGGCGGCCAGCGACCGCTGGCGCAGCGACCGCAGCACCTCCGGGTCGCACCACTCCCGCTCCCGCCCCTCGGGCCGGAACTCGCCCCGCAGCAGCACCCCCCGGTCGGCCCGGGCGGCCAGCAGCGCCTCGACCACGCCCACCGGCAGCGCGAACCGCAACGCCGGCTCGGCCGTCAGGAAGGGCCCGTGGGTGCGCGCCCAGCGCCCCAACAACGACCCGAGGGGGTCGTCGACCGGCGCCAGGAACACGTCGGGCAGGCCGGGAGGAGGCTGGGCGCCCAACGCGTCGCGATACCGACCGGCGTCCTCGGCCGCGATCAGCCGGGCCTCGCCCCCGACCCGCAGCTCGACCGCCCTCCGGTCGCGCAGCAGCGCGTCCGCGAAATCGGCCGTGGACCGGGCCCGCAGCTCGTCGCGGGTGAGGTCGCCCAGCCGTCGCAGCAGGTCGGACGCCTCGTCGGCCGATCGGGCCCAGAACCGCTCGTCGAGAGCCTGCAGCTGGTCCTCCAGGGCGGCCAGCGCTCCGGGATCGACCAGCTCCCGCAGCTCCTCCGCACCCAGCAGGTCGGCGAGCATCTCCCGATCGAGGGTCAGCGCCTGGGCCCGGCGCTCGGCCAGCGGGGCGTCGCCGTCGTAGAGGAAGTTGGCCACGTAGGCGAAGGCCAGCGACGCCGCGAACGGCGACGGCGAGGCCGTCTCCACCGACACCAGTCGCACCGTCCTCGAGCGGATGCCGGCCAGGATCTCGGTGAGGGCGGGCAGGTCGAAGACGTCGCGCAGGCACTCCCGGTACGTCTCCAGGAGGATCGGGAACTCGCCGTGCTTCGATGCCACCGCCAGCAGGTCGGCCGAGCGCTGCCGCATCTGCCACAGGGGGGTCCGTTGCCCGGGCCGACGACGCGGCAAGAGCAACGCCCGGGCCGCGTTCTCCCGGAAGCGGGAGGCGAACAGCGCCGAGTTGGCCAGCTCGCCCACCACCAGCTCCTCGACCTCGTCGGGGTCGATCACGATCATGTCGATCGGCGGTGCCTCGTCGGCCTCCGGCAGCCGGACGACGATGCCGTCGTCGCTCCACATCGTCTGCACCTCGAGCCCCAACCGGTCGCGCACCCGGCCCTCGATGGCCAGCGCCCATGGTGCGTGGACCCGCCCGCCGAAGGGCGACAGGACGCAGACCCGCCAGTCACCCAGCTCGTCGCGGAAGCGCTCGACCACGATCTGGCGGTCGGTGGGCAGCACCCCGCCGGTGACCGACCGCTCCTCGTCGAGGTAGGCCCGCAGGTTCTTGACCGCCAGCGCATCCAACGAGCACTCGTCGGCCAAACGCGAATCGGGCCACGAGTCGACCTCCCGCAGGAAGGCCCCGATGGCCCGGCCCAGCTCGACCGGCCGGCCGACGTTGTCGCCGTGCCAGAACGGCATCTTCCCCGGCTCGCCCGGCGCCGGCGTGACCACCACCCGATCGCGTGTGATGTCCTCGATGCGCCAGGTGGACGCCCCCAGCACCATCGTCTCGCCCGGCCGGCTCTCGTAGACGAACTCCTCGTCGAGCTCGCCCACCCGTGACCCCTCGGGGGTGAAGACGCCGTACAGGCCCCGGTCGGGGATCGTCCCCCCGGAGACCACCGCCAGCATGCGGGCGCCGGGACGGGCCCGGAGCGTGCCCTCCAGCCGGTCCCACACGATCCTCGGCCGCAGCTCGGCGAAGGCGTCGGACGGGTAGCGGCCGGCCAGCATGTCGAGCACGTTCTCCAACACCGCCCGGGAGAGGTCGGCGAACGGGTAGGCGCCGGCCGCCATCGCGGCCACGTCGTCGACGGTGACGTCGTCGACCGCGCACATGGCCACGATCTGCTGGGCCAGGACGTCGAGGGGGTTGCGGGGCACCCGGGTTTCCTCGATGAGCCCCCGTTCCATCCGGCCCGCGGCCACCGCCGCCACCACCAGGTCGCCCCGGAACTTGGGGAAGATCTTGCCCTTCGACGGCTGCCCCACCTGGTGGCCGGCCCGGCCGATGCGCTGCAGGCCGCTGGCCACCGAGGGCGGGGCCTCCACCTGCACCACCAGGTCGATCGCCCCCATGTCGATGCCCAGCTCGAGGCTGGAGGTGGCCACCAGCGCCGGGAGCTTGCCCGCCTTCAGCTGGTCCTCGATCTCCAGCCGCTGCTCCCGGGCGATCGACCCGTGGTGGGCCCGCACCAGCTCCACCCGCTCGCCCGTCTCGCTCCGCTCGGTGGCCAGGTCGTTGAGGCGGGCGGCCAGCCGCTCGGCCAGGCGGCGGGAGTTCACGAAGATGAGGGTGGAGGTGTGGGTGAGGATCAGGTCGAGGAGGACGGGGTGCATCGCGGGCCAGATGGAGTGGCGGACCTCGGGGTCGCCGGCCGCCGGCCCCGAGAGCACGTCGGGGATGACCTTGCCCAGCTCGCCCATGTCGTCGACGGGGACGATCACCTCCAGCTCGAGCTGCTTGCGGACCCCGGCGTCGACCACCGCCACCGGGCGCGCCGCCCACTCGCCGGTGCCGGCGTCGCGGGCCCGTCCGCCGAGGAAGCGGGCCACCTCGTCGAGCGGGCGTTGGGTGGCCGACAGCCCGATGCGCTGCGGCGGCCGGCCGGATTCCCCGTTGGCGGTGAGCCGCTCCAGCCGTTCGAGGGACAACGCCAGGTGGGCTCCCCGCTTGGTGGCCGCCACCGAGTGGATCTCGTCGACGATGACGTACTCCACCGACTTCAGGACCTCTCGGGCCGCCGACGTCAGCATCAGGTAGAGCGACTCGGGGGTGGTGACCAGGACGTCGGGCGGGTGGCGGACGATGTCGCGCCGATCCGACTGGGACGTGTCGCCGGTGCGGACGCCGACCCGCACGTCGGGTACGGCGAGGCCCCGCCGCTCGGCCTCCACGGCCATGCCCGCCAGGGGCGCCCGCAGGTTGCGCTCGATGTCGTAGGTGAGGGCCTTGAGGGGCGAGACGTACAGGACCCGGAGCCGCCGCTTCTCGTCGGACGGGGGGCTCTCCCCCAGCCGGTCGAGGGCCCAGAGGAATGCGGCCAGGGTCTTGCCCGATCCGGTGGGGGCCAGGATGAGGGTGTGGTCGCCCCCGCTGATGGCCTCCCAGCCCTGCTCCTGGGCGTCGGTGGGCGCCTCGAAGGCGGACTCGAACCAGGCCCGCGCCACGGGCGAGAAGCGGTCGAGCGAGGCCACGCCGTCAAGGGTAGAGACTGCGAGCGACAATACGGTCCGAGTTGGCGGCGCCGAGTCGGCGTGCCTCGTGGACGTGCCCTGACGGACTACGGCTGATGGGGCGAACGGCTCATACAGCCGGTCTCCGCCCCGGTCGATGAACACCGGCAGAGTCCATTCTCAGAGGAGCCCCCAGCATGAAGATCGTGCTCGTCGTCGACGACGACACCGACATCCGGGAGCTGGTCACCTGGAAACTGACCCAGGCCGGGTACGGAACCATGTCCGAGGCAGACGGCGCGGCCGGCCTGGCCGCCGCCTCGGGTGCGTCGGCCACGGCGTGGGGGGTCCGCCCCGACCTGGTGATCCTCGACTGGGCCATGCCGAAGATGAGCGGCCTCGACGTCTGCCTGGCCCTGCGGGCCGACCCGGCCACCGCCGGCATCCCCGTGATCCTGCTCACGGCCAAGGCCCAGGAGTCCCAGGTCGAGCGGGGCTTCGAGGCCGGTGCCGACGACTACATCGTCAAGCCCTTCAGCCCCCGGGAGATGCTGCGCCGGGTGGAGGCCCTTCTCGCCCGGGTGGAGGTGGGGCGGTGAACACGGCCCTCGTCGCGGCGGCGGTTGGCTGCGTCGCCCTCTGCGGAGCGGTCACTTGGGCCGGCCTGGCCGTCCGGCAGCGCTACCGGGAGCGGCAGGCCCGGCGCGACAGCGCCGTCCGCGCCGCCCTGTACCGCACCCTCGACGATCCCGGCCAGCCGGTGCGGATCCTCGCCGACCTCCAGGCGGCCGACCGCAGGCGGCTCGAGGCCAAGGCGCGGGCCCTTCTCCCCGCCCTGCGGGGCGAGGACCGCGAGACCCTGGCCCGGCTGCTCGAGAGCCAGGGCGTCACCGACACCGCCCGCCGCCAGTGCCGCAGCCGGCTGCCCCGGGTGCGGGTGGCGGGCTGCCGCCTCCTGGGCGACATGGGGTCCTCCTTCGCCGTGCTCGACCTCGTCCCCCTGCTCGACGACCCCCGGCCGGTGGTCCGCATGGCCGCGGCCGGGGCCCTGGGCCGCCTCGGCCACCCCACCGGGGTGTTCCCCCTCCTGGGGGCGGTCGGCCGCGGCAACCGCCTGCCGGTCGACGTCGCCGCCGATGCCATCCAGCAGATCCGGGATTGGCCGGTGTCCCACCTCCAGCCCTGCCTGACCGACCCGTCCGAGGCGATACGGGCCCTGGCCGTCGAGCTCCTCGGCCGGTCCCAGTCGGTCGAGAGCGTGGATGTCCTCGTAGATTTCCTCGAGGCCGACCCGGCGCCCGCCGTGCGGGTTCGGGCGGCCCGGGCCCTGGGCCGTATCGGCTCCCCCCGGGGCGTGCAACCGCTCGTGGGCAGCGTCCACTCCGGACCTCCGGCCCTGCGGGCGGAGGCGGTGTCCGCCCTCGGACGCCTGGGCTCGCCGGCCGCCATCCCCAGCCTGCGGATCGCCCTCCTCGGACCGTCCCCCTTGCTCAGCCAGACCGCGGCCGCCGCCCTGGCGGCCATCGCGCCCCGCGGCATCGAGGTCCTGCAGGAGATCGCCGACGACGACAGCCACCCCGCCCGCACCACCGCCCGGCGGGCGCTCGCCGTCGCGCAGACCAAGGGCGCCGGCCGGACCCGCGAGCCGTCCCCGCTCGTCGGTTGACCCCTCCACCCCGCGGGGGGGTGACCCGGGCGCAGCCCGACGGCCCCGCGACCGGGGAGTTCGAGGCGGAGCTGGACGCCCAGGTCGCGAGCGCGTTGCAGCGGGTGCGAACCGCCGACGGGGCCCGGCGCCACCACGACATGGCGAACGCCCTCACGGCGGTCGAAGGGGCGGGTTCGATCCTCGCCTCGGACAACATCTCGGATGTCGACCGGGCCAAGCTCGGGCGCCTGTTCGGATCGGGGATCGACCGCCTCCGGGCCCTCCTCGACGACGACGGCCAGGGCGCCGGCCCCGTCCCGCTGGCCCCCGTGGCCTATGGCGTGGCTGCCGAGCGGCGCTGGTACGGCCTGATGAAGGTCGACGTCGCGCCCGACCTGGTCGCGTTCGGGCGGGTGGGAGAGATCACCGAGGCGGTGCGCCAACTGGCGGCGTGCGGACACGACCTCGCCCCCCGCGGCCCGCTCGTCCTGCGGGGCCGGCGGGACGGGGAACGCGTCGGGTTGTGGCTCCCGGCGGGCGCCGTGGACCCGTCGCACACCGGTCTCCCCATCGCGTTCCACGTCGCCGCCCGGCTGGTGGAGGACCTGGGCGGCGAGACGCGGGTGGAGCTCGGGGCGGCGGGCGCCCGCTCGATCGGGCTCCACCTCCCGGCCGCCGGCGAGCACACTGGCAGCCATGTCGATCCCCGAGGCTGAAACCGCGAGGCCTCCCGTCCGCGTCGTGATCGTCGAGGACCACGAGCTGCTGGCCACTTCCCTGGCCCTGGCCCTCCGCCAGCAGGGGCTGCAGGTCGACACCGTCGCCGGCCCCGGGACCGATGCGATCGTCGACACGGTCGGCCGCCTGGCGCCGGCGCTGGTGCTCCTCGACCTCGAGCTGGGCCCGAACCTGGGATCGGGCATCGACCTCATCCGGCCCCTGATCGAGGCCGGTGGCCAGGTGGTGATGATGACCGGGGTCGTCGAGCGGGAGCGCCTGGCGGCGTGCGTCGAGGCCGGCGCAACCGGCATCGTGAGCAAGTCGGCGGGCTTCGCCGTCCTGGTGGACGCCGTCCGGCGGGCGGCGGACGGGGAGGCGCTCCTCACCGACGGTCAGCGCCAGGACCTGCTCCACGACCTGCGGATGCGGCGTCAGGCCGACCGCGACCGGTGGGCGCCGTTCGAGCGGCTCAGCCCCCGGGAGCAGGCCGTCCTGGCCGGACTGGTGGCGGGTGAGACGGCCGAGGCCATCGCCTCCCGTTCCTACGTGTCGCTGGCCACCGTCCGCAGCCAGATCCGGGGGATCCTGCTCAAGCTGGGGGTGACGACCCAGCTGGCGGCGGTCGCCCTGGTACGCAGCAAGGGCTGGACGCCACCACCGGGCTGAATCACCGGGCTGACCCGGCTGCGCCGGGCGGTGCCGCCCCCAGTTCATCAATCCTGGGGATGCGCACCCGGGCGGGGGCGTCGATACCGAGGTTGCACACCCGCCTCCGACGCCCACGAGGGAACCACATGACGGTAATGAGGCTGGTCAGGGGCCTGGCGAGCATCGTCACCTGGGTCGCCGTCATCGGTGGCGTCGGCCTCCTCCTGGCCATCGGCGTCGGCCCCCGTAGCGGCCGCTACCGCACCCTCACCGTGCTTTCGGGAAGCATGCGGCCCGGCATCCAGCCGGGAGCGGTCATCGTCGTGACCCCGGAGCGGCCCGACCAGTTGCGCGTGGGTCAGGTCATCACCTACCAGATCCCGGTCGACGACCACCGGGTCGTGACCCACCGGGTGGTCGAGATCCTCGAGGGCGGGGATGCCCCGGTGTTCCGCACCCAGGGCGACGCCAACAACGCCCCCGACCCCTGGGTGGCCCGCCTGGACGGCGACACCGTGTGGAGACAGCGCTACACCGTCCCGGGCCTCGGTCACGCCCTGCACTGGCTGCGACTCCCGATCGTCCACACGGCAACGGTCGTCGTCCTGCCCCTCTTCGTCGCCCTGTGGTGGGTGGTCGGCATCTGGCGGAACGACCCCGAGATCCCGCCCGACCCTTTCAACAATGTTGATGATGATTCGCCCGCCACCGGTGCCGATGTTGTACCGGGTGACCCCCGCTCCGGCCCGTCGGACCGACCAGCGGAGGTTCACGCCGCGATCCGCTGAGGGAACCGCCGGAAGGGAGGGACCGAGCACCATGCTGCGACTGAGACGGTCCCCGAAGCGAACCGCGACCAAGGGCGAGGCGGCCGCTCGACCGGCCCGGACCCGAAAGCCCGGGCGCACGAGGAAGATCCTCCTGTCCTTCATGGCTCTCGGCACGGCGGCGGCCATGGGGGGCCTGGGGACGTTCGCCGCCTACACGTCGACCACCTCGGCCAGCCTGAACGTGAGCAGCGGGATCGTGCAGATCGACCTGGCCGCCAGCGGGACGGGCAACCGCATGAGCGTGGCCGCCACCGGCGTCCTGCCCGGCGACACGGTCTCCCGGGCCGTCGACCTGACCAGCACCAGCACCGACGCCCTGGCGTCGGTCAAGTTGACCACGACCGCCCCGGTGACCTCCTCGACGCTGAACTCCGACGCCACCAACGGGCTCCAGCTCCTCATCCAGAGATGCTCCGTCGCCTGGACGGAGACGGCCAACACGTCGCCGCAGACCGGCTACAGCTACACCTGCTCCGGCACGACCACGACCGTCCTCGGGTCGGCGTCGACCCCGGTCATCCAGACCGCCACTTCGTTCTCCGGCCTGGCCGCCACGGCCGGTCCCGGCAACCTCACGCCGACCATGGACCACCTGGTGGTCACCACCACGCTGCCCTCGGCCACCACCCACGCCCAGGTGCCCCAGGGCTCGCAGTCGGTCATCGTGTTCACGTTCGACGCCGCCCAGCGCACCGGACCGACCCCCCGCTAACCCATGTCGACCGCTCGCCCGGCCCCGGAGGACGTGCGCCGGGCCGGACCGCGCAACCGGGTGAAGCTGCTCCTCACCGCCCTCGCCGCCCTCGTCACCGCCGCCGCGGCCGGTGGATTGGGCACGATGGCCGCCGGCTACGTCAGCCAGAGCGCGGCGGGCGGTTTCAGCGTCTCGACCGGCTCGGTCACGATCGGAGCGGGCGCCGCCAACCGCCTGACCACGGCCGTCGCCAACCTCCAGCCGGGTGACACGATCTACCGGGCCATCGACCTCCTGAGCAGCAGCACCCTGCTGTCCTCGGTGACGCTCACCACAACCGACACCTACGGCGGCACCAAGCTCTCGACCGCCACCGTCGGCCTGCAGATGGTCGTGCAGTGGTGCTCGACCACCGCCGGCTGGACGGAGACCGGGTCGGCGCCGGCGTACACCTACAGCTGCCCCGGCACCACGACCACGCTGATCCCGACCCGGAACGTCCTCGGGTCGTCCCTGAGCCTGGGGAGCGGGCTGAACGCGGTGAACTCGGGAGCCTCGCTGCCGACGACCGATCACCTCCTGATCACCCTGACCCTCCCGACCTCGTCGCCCAGCTCGGCCCAGAGCGCACAGTCGATCATCAACTACGCGTTCACCGGAGTGCAGCTCACCCCACCGAAGAAGGCCCGGTGAGGCGCAGCCGGCTCGCCGCGATCGCGGTGGCGATCCTCATGTTCGTCGCCGTCCCGGCTGCCATCGCCGTCTACACGGGCACGTACACGCCGACCCAGGCGATCGCCCCCCGCGTGCTCCTGACGCCGGCCTCGTTCGCCTGTACGGCCCCCGGCAACAGTTCGGTGTCGCTCACCTGGTCGAACACGGACGCCACCACGGCGAACCCGTACACGGCCGGCACCTACGTGATCTCCGGCTACGTGATCGACCGCAAGATCAACAACGGATCCTGGACGAACGCGTACCTCACCCCGGGCCGGACGGCCACCAGCGCCTCGGACAGCAGCTTCGGGCTCCTGGGCCTGGGCGACGAGATCCATTACCGCATGCGTTCGGCCAAGTCGACCAACTGGGTCAGCGGGGACACGGCCACGCTGACCGCCGTGGTGACCTCGATCCTGATCTTCAAGCACGTCGACTGCCCCGCCTGACGGTCGGCATCGGCGAATCGGTGAAGGTTCATCAATCCTGAGGAACGCACCTCCGTCCCAGGCGCCGATCAGGTTCCTACACCTCACCAACCGAACGGACGTGAACCATGAGCAGTCGATTCAGCTCCAAGAAGATCCTCCTCTCGATGGCCGCTGTCGGCACCGCGGCCGCCATCGCCGGCCTCGGTACCTACGCCACATTCACCAGCACCACCTCGTCGTCGAACACCGCCACCGCCGGCGAGGTCGTCATCAACGTCGGGGCCGACGGCGCGGCCAACCGCTTCAGCGTGAGCTCCGGCACCCTCGTCCCGGGCGACACCATCCAGCGGGCGATCAACCTCATCAGCTCCAGCACGGTCGGCGACCTGGGCGTCGTGACCCTCACCACGACGGCGACGGTCAGCTCCCTGCTGGACACCGACACCACCAACGGACTTCAGATGGTGATCGACGACTGCTCCGTGGCCTGGACCGAAGCCGGTACCGCTCCCGCCTACACCTACACCTGCGGCGGCACGACCTCCTCCGTCCGGGCGACGGTGCCCGTGATCGGAGCCGGGCTGGCGCTCAGCAACCTGGCGGTCGTCGGCGGCGCATCGGGCACCACCGACCACCTCCGGCTCAAGCTGACTCTGCCCTCGACAGCGGGCAACACCTTCCAGGCCGACACGTCGACCATCCTCTACACCTTCAACGCCACCCAGCGCACGCTGACCGACCGCTAAACACACCACCAACCGATCGACCGGGCGGCCCTTCGGGGCCGCCCGGTCGTTTCGCGTTACCGTCCGTGAGGCATGGCCAGCAGCCAGTACCACTTCGTCACCGTGTGGCGGGTGCCGGGCACCATCGCCGAGGTGAAGGACGTGCTCAGCAACGCCGACACGCTGCCCGAGTGGTGGCCGGCGGTGTACATCAGCGTCCGAAGGCTGGAGGACGGCGGGCCCGACTGGGTCGGGAGCAGGAGCGAGCTCCACACCAAGGGATGGCTGCCGTACACCCTCACCTGGGTCCTCGAGCTCACGGAGCCGATGACCGACGCCGGGTTCGCCATCGGAGCCGCCGGCGACCTGAACGGCACCGGCATCTGGAAGTTCGAGCAGGACGGCCCGGAGGTCGTCATCACCTACGACTGGCGGGTGGAGGCGGCCAAGCCCCTGCTGCGCCGCCTGGCCTGGCTCCTCAAGCCCGCGTTCAAGGCCAACCACGTCTGGGCCATGGCCAAAGGTGAGGAGAGCCTGCGCCTCGAGATGCGCCGGCGCCGGGCGACGTCCGACGAGGAGCGCCGCCGGATCCCCCCGCCCCCGCCGCCGGTGGGGGGAGCAGGAGCGAGCTCCACACCAAGGGATGGCTGCCGTACACCCTCACTGGGTCCTCGAGCTCACGGAGCCGATGACCGACGCCGGGTTCGCCATCGGAGCCGCCGGCGACCTGAACGGCACCGGCATCTGGAAGTTCGAGCAGGACGGCCCGGAGGTCGTCATCACCTACGACTGGCGGGTGGAGGCGGCCAAGCCCCTGCTGCGCCGCCTGGCCTGGCTCCTCAAGCCCGCGTTCAAGGCCAACCATGTCTGGGCCATGGCCAAAGGTGAGGAGAGCCTGCGCCTGGAGATGCGCCGGCGCCGGGCGACGTCCGACGAGGAGCGCCGCCGGATCCCGCCGCCCCCGCCGCCGACCTTCCGCCGCCTCAACCGCGCCCCTCCATAAAAAGGATCGGCCGCCATCGTGAAGCGTGCGGCATACCGGTCGGGATACGCGATGCGGCCCTCTGGTATCGTCCGCGCGCCGTGGACCCCCGGCAGGGGAGAGGACGATGCGGGGACGGGTGGCGGACGACCTTGCGGGTGAGGATGGCAGGCGATACGCCGCCCGAAAAAAGGGGTCGAGTCCCACCCGCCGGATCCTCGCGATCGTCGTAGCGATCGTCGGTGGTCCTTTCGTCGGCCTGATCGCGCCCGCAAACGCCGCAGTTGGCTTGGTTGTTGCGCCGAGCTTCGGCGGACCGTTGTCCGTCGGCCAGACGGGGGTACAGGGCTCGCTCGCGCTCACCAACACCTCGGACGCCTCCGAGGCCGTCGACCCCTTCGCCATCGGGGTCATCGGCGGCGGCGGCCCGGACCCGATCACGCTCGTCCCCTCGTGCGGCGACACCGTCCCCAGCGGAACGATCGGTAGCTGCGGCAATCCGGATCCGGGCGTCTTCGCCTTGAGCGCCACGGGAGCGGGGCAGGCGGGCACTGCCTGCGCGGGCACCACGTTCACCATCGCGATCGTCGATGCCACGGGCAAGGTGTCCTTCTCACCCGACGTCGCCGTTGTGCTGCAGCCGCCCGGTGATCCGAACGACACGTGCGTCATCGATTTCACCGTCGACGTCCTAAGACCTCCAGCCGTCGACGTGGAGGCCGGCACCGCCGGAATCCAGACCGCCCAGATCGCCTACGCCTCCGGCACGAATGTCGTCACCAACGTCTCCGGATCCAGCACCGGCACTTCGAGCGTCACCGTCCTGGCAGCGGCAGCCACCGTCACCACCCAAGCCACACCCACCGTCTCGCTCGGCAGCCCCATCTCCGACACCGCCGTCGTGACCGGACCGCCGGGCCCGTCACCGAACCCGACGGGGACCGTGAGCTTCACCGCCTATGGCCCCGACGACGCCAGCTGCGTCAGCCCCGCGTTCGTCAGCGGCCCGCAGCCGCTGGGACCGGGCGGCCCGCCGCCGGCTTCCACCGCCACATCGCCGCCCTTCACGCCGACCTTGCCCGGCGACTACCGATGGATCGCGGCCTACAGCGGCGACGCCGTGTACCTCCCGGCCACCGGCGCCTGCAACGACGCCGGGGAAACCTCGTCGGTCAGCCAGGGGGTGGCCACGATCGCGACCGCGGCCACACCCAACGTCACCATCGGCAGCTCCATCTCCGACATGGCAATCGTCACGGGCCCCCCCGGCCCCACCCCGACGCCGACCGGCGTGGTCAGCTTCACCGCCTACGGTCCCGACGACGCCACCTGCACCGGTCCCGCCATCTTCACCAGCAGCAACCGTCCGCTCGGCGGGGCAACGCCACCCACGGCCGCTTCCGCCCCCTTCACCCCGACAGCGGTGGGCGCCTACCGGTGGATCGCGTCCTATAGCGGCGACGCCGCCTACCCGGCGGTCACTGGCGCGTGCAACGACGCCAACGAGACCTCGATCGTCGACCCGGCGGGGGCGACCGTCGACACCCAGGCAACGCAAACCGTCACGATCGGCAGCCCCATCCGCGACGTGGCGACGGTGACAGGCGAGGCGGGCACGCCCGCACCCACCGGCGCGGTCACCTTCACCGCCTACGGCCCGAACGACAGCACGTGTGCCGGGCCGGTCAGCTTCACCAGCGCCAACCGACCGTTGGCGGGGGGTCCTCCGCCGATGGCAGCCTCGGATCTCTTCACCCCGACGGCGCCCGGCACGTACAACTGGGTGGCGGTCTACTCGGGCGATGCCAACTACTCACAGGTCGTCAGCCCCTGCGGCTCGCCGAACGAGGTGTCGGTGGTCAATCCCGTCACGCCCACCATCTCGACGCAGGCGGTGACTCCCGTCACCATAGGCAGCCCCATCTCCGACGTCGCCACAGTCACGGGGGCGCCGGCTCCCGCCCCGGCCCCGACGGGCACGGTCACCTTCACCCTGTTCGGTCCTGGCGACCCCGCCTGCGCCGGCGCGCCGGTCTTTGCCAGTACCGTTCCGCTCTCCGGGGGACCGCCTTTCACCGCCGATTCCGGGCCCTTCGCCCCGACCGCGCCGGGTACCTACCTGTGGACGGCTTCCTACAGCGGCGACGCCAACCACGCGCCTGCCGACGGCCAGTGCAATGACGCGAACGAGGCCTCGGTGGTCAACCCGGCGGTGGCCACCCTCGTCACGTCGGCGACGCCGGGAGTCGCTCTCGGCGGCTCCATCTCTGACGTCGCGACCGTCACCGGTGCGCCGTCGCCGGCCCCTACGCCCACCGGCGACGTCGACTTCAGCGTCTACGGCCCCAGCGACGCCACCTGCACCAACGCCCCCATCTTCACCAGCAGCAACCGGCCGTTGGGAGGGGGGCCTCCGCCGACCACCACCTCGGATGCCTTCACCCCCTCGGCGCCCGGTACCTACAACTGGGTGGCGCGGTACAGCGGCGACGCCAACTACGCCGCGGTGTCCGGTTCCTGCGGTGAGCCTGGCGAGGCGTCGGTGGTTACGGTCCCGCCGACGATCAACATCGACATCACAGCCGCGCCTTCGAGCCTGCTGGAGCCAGGCGGCGACTTCACGTTCGACATAGTTGTCACCAACACGAGTGCCGAGGTGCTCACCATCACGTCGCTCACCGACGACGTCTATCAGGATCTGACCACTCGCCCGGGCGCGACGTGCGACACTGCCCCCGGGACCGCGCTGTCGGCGAGTGGGGGATCCGGTGACTCCTACCGCTGCTCCTTCACCGCTCCCTTCGCAGGCAACGCCGGCGACAGCCAGACCGACGTTGTGACGGTCACTGCGACCACCCCGGGAGCGGTCACGGTCACGGACACCGACGACGCCGTCGTCACGATCGGCGACGCGCTTCCCACAATCGAGGTCGTCGAGCACGTTACGCCGACGAGCAGGACCGAGCCGGGCGGCGACTTCACCTATTCCGTCGTCGTCACCAACCGCGGAACCGCGGAGCCGGTGACGATCACATCGCTCACCGATGATGTGTTCGGTGACCTGACGGCGCGTGCCGGCTCGACGTGCGGTTCCGCCTTCGATTTCCCGCTGGCGCCCGGTCCGGGACCGGGTAGCACCTACAGCTGCACCTTCAGCGTGCCGTTCACCGGCAGCGCGGGTGACAGCCGAGCCGACATCGTCACCGCCATTGCAGCTGACGACGACGGCAACACCGGGACCGCCTCCGATGGGGCCACGGTGGATATCACCAGCGCACGGTTGGCCACCATTACCACCCAGGCGACGCCCCAAGTCACCCTCGGGAGCCCCATCGCCGACACGGCCGCAGTCAGCGGCTCGCCAACGCCCGGTCCGATCCCGTCGGGGACGGTCACGTTCACCCTCTTCGGCGCCGGCGACCCCACCTGCGCCGGCCCGCCCGTCTTCACCAGCACGGCCACGTTGGACGCCGGCTCGCCCGCCACCGCTCGATCGGCCCCCTACACGCCGATCGAGGTCGGCACGTACCACTGGGTGGCGGTCTACAACGGGGACACCAACTACCCGCCGGCGATGAGCCCGTGTGGTGCACCCGGCGAGGAATCCGTGGTGATGCCTGCCCCCACGACTTCCACGAGCACGACCTCCACGAGCACGACCTCCACGAGCACCACAACGTCGACGACGACCTCCACGAGCACCACAACGTCGACGAGCACGACCTCGACGGTCCCGCCGACCACCTCCAGCTCGACGAGCACGACGGTCCCGACCACCACGACGTCGACGACGACCTCGACGGTCCCGCCGACCACCTCCAGCACCACCTCCAGCTCGACCACCACGACGGTCCCGACCACCACCACGACGTCGACGACGTCGACGAGCACCACGGTCCCGCCGACCACCTCCAGCACCACCTCCAGCTCGACGAGCACGACGGTCCCGACCACCACGACATCGACGACGTCGACGACGTCGACGAGCACGACGACGACGAGCACGACGGTCCCGACCACCACGACGTCGACGACGTCGACGAGCACGACGTCGACGAGCACGACTGCGACGGTCCCGCCGACCACGACGACGGTCCCGCCGACCACGACGACGGTCCTGCCCACCACCGTCCTGCCCACCACCGTCCTGCCCACCACCGTCCTGCCCACCACCGTCCTGCCCACCACCGTCCTGCCCACCACCGTCCTGCCCACCACCGTCCTGCCCACCACCGTCCTGCCCACCACCGTCCTGCCCACCACCGTCCTGCCCACGATCCTGCCAACGACCTCGGTCCCGCCCACGACCGTCCGGCCGCCGACCACGGTTCCGCCAACGTCGGTCCCGCCGACGACCCGGTCAGTTCCGCCGCCCGGCGGTCAGCCCTCGGGCTTGCCGCCGCCACCGCCAGGGTTCCAACTCGATCCCGTGTCGAGCCCGCCGGGAAGCCGGGTAACCGTGACGGGGGCGGGTTGCGACCCGAACGCCCCCGTCGTGGTCGAGTTCGGGGGCAACCCCGTCGCGTCCGCCCAAAGCACCGACGATGGCCGGTTCTCGACCGGCTTCGACGTCCCCCTCGTCGGCCTCGGTGGGGCGGGGGTCACGGTCCGCTGTGGTCCGACGTTCGTGGCCACCCTCGAAGTGGCCCAGGGTGGACCCGTCAGCACCCCCACGTCGACGCTCGGGATCTTCCTCGGATTCATCCTCGCCAGCCTCGTCATTCGTGGAGGGAGCACCTCATGGAGACTGCGGTGACCCATCGGGGACGAAGCCGCCCTGGCATCGGTCCGGTGACGGGTTTCGTCATGCTGACCGGGCTGTTCTCTCGCCGGCCGGCGCCTCCGCGGCCACGGCGGGCCGATACGAGTCGAGGCCAGCGTCGACGGGCGGGCGGTGGCCGGCGCCGGCAGCAGAGACCCGATCCGCCTGCGTCCGGCACGGCCGGCGACGCTCACCGTCACCCTTACCAACACCGGGTCGACAGAAGTCGTGGTGAGAGCGGTCGAGGTCATCGGCCGGATCCTCGGCATGACCTTCTTCGCCTACGAGACCGAGGTGGTCATGCCCGTCCCCGCCGGTCAGAGCATCATCCGCAGCCTCACGCTCAATTTGCGGCGGCTCGACGACCAGGCATCGGGCCTCCTCGTGGGAGGCGTCCGCGTGCTCGACGGCGAGCGGCGTGAGCTCGGGGCCCAGCGGTTCGTCGTCGACGTCCGGGGCTCGGCCCGGTCGGTGTACAGCGTGTTCGGACTCGTCGTCGCGCTTGCGACAGGCGTGTCCCTGGCGGTGGCCTTGGTCGCGCTCGCTCGCCGGCGCCTGCACCCGAATCGGTGGCGCCGGGGGCTGCGCTTCGTCGCCCCGGGCATCGGCGTGGGGCTGGCCCTCGGCTTCACCATGTCCGCGCTGCGCGTGTTCGTCGTCGGACCCGGCTGGTGGGTCCCGGTCGTGCTTGTGTCCGCGGTGGCGATGTTCGCGCTCGGTTTTTTCTCGCCCTCGACCGACGACATCGACGGGCCCGCTCCCGCACGGCAATCGGAGGAGGGGCGCTCGCCTCGATGATCGAGCGGGAGCGCATCGCCGCCGCGCTGCCTGACTACGAGATCGGCCGCGAGCTGGGCCGGAGCCAGTGGAGCGTGGTGCTCGAGGCTCGACACCGCCAGCTGAACCGGGACGTTGCCGTGAAGCGCCTCCCCGAGATCCTCGTGGCTCAGCCCGAGGTACGGGCTCGGTTCCGCACCGAGGCGCAGGTGCTGGCCCGGCTCGACCATCCGCACATCGTCCGGGTCCACGACTTCGTGGAGAAGGACGACCTCTGCCTCATCGTGATGGAGAAGGTGTCCGGCGGGACGGTCTGGGACTTGTTCGAGGGCGGTGGCGTCAGCGCCGACGACGCCTGCGCGATCGCAGTGGCGACGTGCGCAGCCCTCGACCATGCCCACGGTGAGGGCGTGCTGCACCGTGACATCAAGCCCGACAACCTGATGATGTCGGGCGACGGAGTGCTCAAGGTGACGGACTTCGGCATCGCCAAGGTCCTCGGTGGTGCGGCGACGCTGGCCACCCGGGCCGGCACCGCCACCGGGACCCCCGCCTACATGGCGCCGGAGCAGGCGGCGGACGCTCCACTGACCCCCGCGGCCGATGTGTACTCGACGGCCGTCGTCCTCTACGAGCTGCTGTGCGGTCGGCTTCCGTTCTCCTCCGAGGGCGGCGCCCTCACCGTCATGTACCGGCACGTGCACGACAAGCCGCGGCCGCTGGGTGAGCTCGTGCCAGACCTTCCCGGTCCCGTGGTCGATGTCGTGATGCACGCCCTCGAGACCAGCCCCGCCGATCGCTATGCCACGCCCGCAGACCTCGGCACCGCGCTGGTGCAGGCCGGCGCCGAAGCCTGGGGCGCGGAGTGGTTGGAACACACCGGCGTTCGCGTCATGCTCCCAGGGTCGACGCGGCCGGTGTCCGCCGCGCCGGCTGTCGGCCCCGTAACCGCCCTCCCGCTCATGAGGCCGAGGAAAGCGGGCCGACCGCATGTCGGCGTCGCCACCGCCGACCCGGAGGACCTGCGGCCCATCGGTGACCTGCTTCCCCGGCCGCGGGTGTTGCCGGCCCGCTTGGCGGCGAGCGTCCTGCTGGCGACTTCGGCGGCATTTGCCTTTCTCGGCCCCGTCAGATCGCCGACGGTGGTGGGGGTGGAGCCGGGCACGATCACCGTGAACGGTGTGGACCCGGCGACCACCGAGGTCGTGCCGCTCGACCTGGATGCGCCGGTACTGCTGGCGTTGCCCGATTCGGGGTCCCCGGTGTCGCGCGTTCGACTGTCCCTCTCGGTGCTCGGCCGGGAGATCGCCCACGCCGACGCCCCGGTGGGCCCCCTCGACGACGGCTCGATCGGCGCCGCCGTCGACCTCGGTGGCTCCCTTCGCCTGGCCGTGGGCCGGCTGCGAGCGGAGGTCGATCTGACGGGGAACGGGACGGCGCAGACGGCGAGCTTCCCGGTCCGGCTCGCCGTTCCCTGGTTCGTCACGGTGCCGGGCGGGGTGGTGATCGCGCTGCTGCTCTTCGTGGTCGCCTACGCCGAGTCCTTCCTGCGCGCTCTCCGGAGCGGTTCCGGGGGACGCGCCGCGTCGGTCGGCACGGCGGTCGCGGGCGGTGTCCTCGGCGGCGGGTTCGTCGCCCTCGCCGGATTGACTGCCACCCGTGAGCCGACCTGGGTGGCGCTCGTCGTGTGCGCGCTCGGCGGAGTGGGTGCCGGAGTGGCGGCGGCGGCCGCCGGGCGAAGGCGCGCCCTCCTCCGGCACCAGGGCTGACCGACCTCCACCCTTTCTCGCCCCGAGCTGCCGGCGAGCTTGGCCCCGTCCCGTTCCGACGGACATCCGATCCGGTTCCTATTCGTCCGGGAGAAGCCTCTTCCTAGGTTCAGCGGTATCCGCCGCACGAGGAGGTTTCGTTATGGGTCATCCTGCCGCTTGGCCGCTGGATCATTCGGAAAACGTCGCCCGCACCCGCCGTTTGCGGGCGGTCGACGACAAGCGACGGCCCGGGCACGGCGGGACTCCCTCACCGGCCGGTCGAGTCGGGATCGGTGCCGAGCACTCGATCACGACGGCGGAACTCGACCGGCCGGTGCGGCGGCGCGCCTTCCGCCAGGGGCTGCGCGACGGCCGCCTCGGGATCCCCGACCTCGACCGACCGAGCACGATCACGCCGACCCTCGAGCACCTCCAGGCCCAATGCCAGGTCGCGCTCGACGTGCTCGGCGCCGCCTTCATCGCGGCCAAGGCCACCCTCGAGGCCGACCGGGCCCGTGCCGGGATGTCGATTCAGAAGGCCCGGGCACGCGGCGACGCGGCCGCATCCACGACCGACGCCACCGCCGCCTGGGTCGCCGAAACGGTTCGCTGCCAGGTGGCGGCGGCCGAGGAGGACCTCCGTCGGGCCGAGGTCGAACTGGAGACGCTGGCCGCGGTGTTCCACCAGCGGGCGGAGGCAGTCCGCCACACCACGCTGGCGGTGGCGACCGTCTACAAGGACGGCCTCGTCCAGGCCCGACCGGGCCTGGCCGAGGACTTCCCCCTGCCCGACCCGCCCCGTCCCCGGGGCTGGTGCCCGATCTGTGCCGAGGCCGAGGAGTCGGTCCGATGAACGCCGAGCACGGACCGAATCCGACCACGGCGCGCCGCCTCGGTCGTCGGGACGGGGAGACGTCCACCCAGCTCGTCCTCGGTGGCGCCATCCAGGTCGCCGGGGGGCGGGCGCGGTCGAGGTCGTCGGCCATGCGTCCGCCGACGGTTCGTCGAGCGCCTACGACACCGACCTCTCGCTTCGGAGGGCGGAGAAGGTATGCGCCCCACTCGTCGACGCAGACCTGGCTCGCGCGTCGCTGTCCTGCCGGGGAACGGGAACCACGGAGGACGTGGAGCCGGGGGGTCCCGGTCCGGAGGATCGCCGGGTCGAGATCAAGGTTGTACGCAGCCGGCTGCTGCTGGCCCGATTACGACGAGGGGTCGGTGGCCCGATGGCGGTCGGCGGTGGGTTTCGGGCCCGCGGTCTTCGACCGCGGGCACCGCCGCCGCGCGACCCCGTCGCGGTCGCACGGCAGAGACGGCCAATGTTCGTTCCGATGCCTTTCCCACGCATCTCCGATGGAGCCTCGGGGCCGGGAAGCCCAGTCTCGGAGTGACCCAAATCCGTGGGTCTCGAGACCGAAGGGAGCTTGCAAATGACGAACGTTCATTCTTCGTTGCCAGGAGGCCGACATGGCTGATCACGATTTCGAAACGAACTCGGCGACCACTGGCCGCCGTCTCCTGGCCGGGCTGGCCTGCGCCCTGGTCGGGCTCGTGCTGCCCGCGTCCTCGGCGTCCGCCGATCCGGTCAACATCGCCCTGAACCCGTCCGCCAGCGGGCTTCCGAGCCCGTTGGAGTCCGACAGCGGATGGGGCGGTGGCTCCAACCCGTGGGACATCGTCGACGGTCAGGTCAGCTACTCGACCTGGGCTCGAGGCCTGGCGTTCACCGGAGGGCATACGGGTGGGCCCGAGAGCGGCGGCTACGGAGGCACCTGCGGCCTTCGGCAGGCAACCGTGAGCCTCGCGTCGCCCTCGCAGTTCGACAAGGTCGTCGTCTGGCAGCACGGCATCGACCACACTCCCGAGGTCGCCTACCTCGACGGGTGGGACGGCGCCGGCTGGCAGCCGATCACGTTCACCCGGGTCTACGGAGCGGTGGAGGAGCCCGGGTCCGGGTCCGGGTACTCAACTTCCGACGAGTACACCTTCGCCCCGGTGTCCGCCAGCAAGGTCCGCTACTCGTTCGACAACTGCGGCACCGCGATATCGGGCAACCCCAACATCCACGGCTGGATCTACGAGGTGGAGATCTTCGACACCGGCAACGGAGCTGGTGGCGGCGAAGGCGACACCACCCAGGTCGTCGTCACCGGCGGCAGCCTGAGCGTCGACCGACCCGACGTGGGGGATTTCACCCCCGTCACACTCGACGGGACGCCGCAGACCACCACCGCGACCATGGAGGCCTTCGGCGTCGCCGATGCCACCGGCACCGGCGCCGGCTGGCGGCTGACGGCCCAGGCCACAGTTCACCGAGGTCGAGAGCGGTGCCTACTGGCCGGCGGCAAGGTGCTGCCCGGAGTCGCTCTCGCTGGCATCGGTGACCGCGGATCCGGACGGCACGTCGTCGCCACCGCCCTGGTGGCAGCCAGTCCCTACGTCCTCGACGGGGCGGGGGCCGTGCCGCCATGAGCGCAGCGCCTGGCGCCGGGATGGGTCGATTCATCGTCACCCCCGGCGACCTCAGCCTCGGAGTGCCGGGAGATGCCTTCGCCCGCACCTACGTGAGCGAGGTGACCGTCTCGCTGGTGTCGGGTCCGTAGCCCCGGCGTCGACGACCAGTTCACAGAAACGGGGGTGCGGCGGTATCGCCGCCGCACCCCCATCATCCATGAGGAGAGGAACAATGTTTTCCAAGCTCTTGGCCACAATGACGCTCGTCGCAATGTCGAATATCCTGCCGTCGGTGCCGGCCATGGCCAGTACGCCGGCTGCATCCTTCTCGGTACAACCAGCCCCCGCATCAGACGGCGGGGCCCGGGACTACTTCCGGCTCCGGGCCGACCCGGGGAACGAGGTCCACGACCGCCTGGTCGTCCGGAACCTCGGTGACTCGGACCTCGACCTGCAGCTGGGTGCGGTGGACGCGGCAACCGGTCCTCTCGGGGGCGCGAGCTACGGCATCGCCGGCTCGCCGACCCAGGTGACGGGATCCTGGATCTCGCTCTCGGCGACGTCGGTCGTCGTCGGCCCCGGCTCGTCGGAGTCCGTGGACGTGCGGGTCGCCGTCCCCGCCGGTGCCGCCAGCGGCCAGCACCTGGCCGCCATCGCCGTCGGTCCCTCCTTGGGGGACACCACCTCAGTCGGCTCCGCCGGGATGGCGGCAAGCATCCGCCTCGACACCCGGCGGGTGATCGCGGTCGAGGTCGTCGTCCCCGGACCGACCGAGGCCGAGCTGGCGGTGACGGGCGCCCATGTCGCCGCCCGGCCGTCCGGCCTGTTCGTGCAGGTGAACGTGACCAATCGTGGCAACGCACTGACGACCGCGGAGGGAACGATCGAGATCTCCTCCCTCGGCTTCCGCCAGGAGTTCTCGGTGGGGACTTTCGTCCCCGGGACCTCGATCAGATACCCGTTGAAGCTCGCCGGCAAGGTGCCGGACGGCAGTCACGCCACCCGGGTCGAGCTGCGCTATGGGGCCAAGATGGCGTCCTGGGAAGGCGAGGTGGTGATCGGCGATCGAGAGGCGGCCGAGCTGCGGCGGCGCCAGGTCGACGTTCCGTCCGGTATCTCGTCGCGGCCCGGGACACCGTGGCTCGTCGTTGCGGTCGTAGCGATCGTCGGGGGCGTCGGCCTCGGCCTGGGAGTCGGGGCGACGCTCTGGTTCTCCCGCCGCCGGAGCGAACGGCGGTGACCCCGGTGCTCGTCGCGGCCGTCACCTACGATCCGTCGATCGACGGGGGAGCGGTCCAATGAGCGGTCGGGCGGCGCGCCTCGAGGTTCGGGGCCCGGACGGTCGGCCGCGGCAGCCCGCGGCCCTGGAGTCGAATCGCGTCAGCGTCGGCCGCATCACCCCTGTCAGCAGGCCCGACATCTCCCTCGAGCCTGACCCGCACCAGTGGGTGGGTCGGTTCCACTGCCTGCTGGAGGCCGAGGCGGGGGCGTGGTGGGTGACCGACAACGCCACGGTGAACGGCACGTACGTCCGGTCCGGGCGGGGTGAGCCGGAACGCATCTCGGGCCGGCACCGGCTGCAGGACGGCGACGTCATCCTCATCCTGGGCGACGTCGACCCGGATGGGGCCCGGTACTGGGAGCTGGCGTTCTGCGACCCCTTTGCCACCCGGCAGGCGGTGACAGGCCGCCTGGAGCCCGCAGCGTGCGTCGAGTACGACTGGGCTCAGGCTCGGATCTTCCGCCGGCAGGGAAGCGTCCGGAGCGAGATCCAACTGCCGCCGAAGCCCCACCAGTTGGTGCGGTTCATGGTCAGCCAGAGCGAGCGCAACGGCTGGGCGCCAGTCGCGTGCACCCACGACGAGCTCATCCGGGCCGTCTGGGGCGAGGAGTCGGAGTGGGCCCTGGGGCGGGGCTTCACGCGGGAGAACCTGCGCGATCTCGTCGCAGAGCTGCGCCAACGGCTCGAACCCGACCCGGCCCGTCCCTGCATCATCCAGGCCGTGAAGGGCCTCGGCTACCGACTGGTCACCTGCCCTCCCGCGCGCCCGACCGGGGCATGAGTAAGCCGGGCCATCGACGCCCACGGCAGGAACATCGGCCGCCATTCCGAGCCCGATCGTCGCCGCCGCCAACATCGAGCCTCACGGGGCGGCCATCAGCTTCACTGTTCCGGTGACCACCGATGACTGACCACGAGGAATTCGACCCGGACGAGGTCGCCGCCGTCTTCGGACGGGCGGCCGCCACCTACGACACCGTCGTCCCGTTCTTCACCTCGTTCGGCGAAAGGCTGGTGGCGACGGCCGGGTTGGCCCTCGGCGAGCGGGTGCTCGACGCCGGCTGCGGGCGGGGGGCGACGTTGCTGCCGGCGTCGGTCGCGGTCGGGAGCATGGGCCGGGTGGTCGGCATCGACCTGGCGGAGGAGATGGTGGACCTGCTGGGAGCGGAACTGGAGGCGGCGGGAGTCGCCAACGCCACCGTCCGGCTGGGCAACGTCCAGGCGCTCGACCTCGATGACGCCACCTTCGACGTGGTCCTGTCGCAGATGGTGCTTCACCTGCTGCCCGACCCGGCGGCGGCGGCGTCCGAGTTCTTCCGGGTGTTGGTCCCCGGGGGGCGGTGCGTCGCCTCTGCCCCCGCGGGGAGTCCCGGGTGGGACTTCATCGGCCAGCTCTTCGGGAAGTTCGCATCCCTCGCGGTCCGGACACCGCCGGCGCCCTACCGCCCGGAGTTCGACCTGCCGGCGGTGGTCGCGGATGCCGGATTCGAGATCGTCGGCGACGAGCAGGCGGAGCTGACCTTCGTCTTCCGGGATCCACAGGCGTGGTGGGACTGGGGCTGGTCGAACGGGATCCGGGCCTTCTACGAGGTCCTCCCCCCGGACGCCCTGGAGGAGATGCGGGCCGAGGTCTTCACCGCGCTGGACGCCATCCGGACGCCGGACGGGATCCCCATGGGCCAGCGGGCCCACGTGGTGGTGGGCTCCCGCCCGGGGTGACCGGCGTCACCTCGGAATGGGGCTCTTCGCTCCGTTCGTCTCGGCGGTCCGGGCCACGATGTCGTCGGCGATCTCCCGCAGCTTGCGGTTCTCCCGCTGCGACGCCCGCACCAGGACCTGAAACGCCTCGTCGGCACTGCAGCGCTGGGCGCCCATGAGGATGCCCTTGGCCTGCTCGATGGTCGCCCGCGACTTCATGGCCTGGGCCAGGTCGAGGCCGAGCTGGTGGGCGTCCCAGTAGGCCTGCGAGTTGGCCAGCACGATGGCGGCGTGGGCCGCGAACTGCAAGCCCACCTCCACGTCCTGGTCGGCGAACGCGATGCAGGCCCGGGAGTAGAAGTTCAGCGCGCCCAGGCCCTCGTGGCGGGACAGCAACGGCACCGACATGCTGCTACGAACTCCGTGGGCGGAGGCGGCGTCGCTGAACGGCACCCACCGGACGTCCTTGTCCATGTCGTCGATGCGGTAGACCTTCTGGTGGCGGAAGGCGTCCAGGCAGGGGCCCACACCGGTGTCGTACTGGGCCGTGTCGATCTCGGCCGCCGCCTGGTCGGTGAACACCGCCGTGCTGGCCCGCCCGTCCACCAGCATGGTGAGGCCCACCATGTCGGCGGTGGGCACGGCTTCGCACGCCAGGTCGGACACCCGTTGGAGCGTCTCCTCCAGGGTCGCGTCGCCGACGAAGAACATCGACATGGCCTCGAGCGCCTTGCTCAGTAGTTCGGAATTGGCAGGCACGACTGGCTCCCCACAGTGGTGAGCAAGTCACATCCCCGCCGCGCACGAAGGGATGGCGGGCCAACTCAGGCTTGCCGGTAGCCTACCCCCACTCCGCGGCCTGCTGCGCACGGAGGCGCACGAGGCGGGGCGACCTCGCCGACTTGAGGGGGCCGACCTCGAGGAAGCGATGGCCGTACCCGCATGACCTCCCACCAGGAACCCCGGTCCCGGATCGACGAGGTCCTGGAGGACGTCCGTCGTCGCCTTCCCCATCGACCGGGGGCAGACGAGCTGGGTGAGCTCGTGGCGCGCGGCGCACTGGTCGTCGACATCCGTCCGGTCGAGCAGCGCCGGCGGGACGGGGAGCTCCCGGGGGCGGTGGTCGTCGACCGCAACGTCCTCGAGTGGCGACTCGACCCGACGTCCCCCCACCGGATCCCGGAGGTCACCGGCACCGACCAGGAGGTGGTGGTGGTCTGCAACGAAGGCTACGCGTCGAGCCTGGCCGCCCTCAGCCTGCATCACCTCGGCTTCCACCGCGCCACCGACCTCGACGGCGGCATCCAGGCCGTCCTCCACCGACGACCGACCTGACGGCGGGGCGCCCGCGGCCCGGCTTGGCCCGGCACCCCGGGTACCCTCGACGTGATGGACCACCTGCAGTGGGAGTCCCGTCCGAAGCTTCGTCGTCCGGTGCTGCTCGCCGCCTTCGAGGGATGGAACGACGCCGGCGACGCCGCATCGTCCGCCGTCCGCTACCTGCGCGACCGCTGGCAGGCCAAGACCTTCGCCACCATCGACCCCGAGGACTTCTTCGACTTCTCGTCCACCCGGCCCCACGTCCGCCTGAACGACGACTTCGACCGGGAGATCGCCTGGCCCTCGAACGAGCTGTCGGCGGCCTCGCTTCCCGGCACCGCGCGCGACGTGGTCGTCCTCCTCGGCACCGAACCCCAGCTCAAGTGGCGCACGTTCACCGAGGAGCTGGTGGGCATGGCCACCTCGCTGGGCGTCGAGCTGGTCGTCACCATGGGCGCGCTGCTGGCCGACGTGGCCCACACCCGTCCCGTCCGGGTCACCGGCACCGCCGCCGACAGCGACCTGGTGCAGCGGCTGGGCCTCACCCGGTCCACCTACGAGGGTCCCACCGGCATCGTCGGCGTCCTCCACGAGGCCTTCAGCCGGGCCGGGATCCCGTCGGCGTCGCTGTGGGCGGCCGTCCCCCACTACGTGGCCGCCACCCCGTCCCCCAAGGCGTCGCTGGCGCTGGTGGAGCGGGCCGCCCGCCTGCTGTCGACGTCCCTGTTCACCGCCGACCTCCAGGTGATGGCGGCCGACTACGAGCGCCAGGTGAGCGAGGTGGTCGACAGCGACGACGACGTGTCCGCCTACGTCCGCCGCCTGGAGGACCACGCCGACGACCCCGCGGACGAGGATCTCAGCCTGGAGCTGATGACGGGCGACGCCCTGGCCGACGAGCTCGAGCGCTTCCTGCGGGAACAGACCGAGGACTGACCGCCCAGACCGATTGCCCAGACTGACCGTCCGGACCGATTGCCCGGGCGGCGGCGGTTCTACGGCGTGACGCCAAAGGCGGCGAGATTCTCGGCGGCGTCGGGGAACACGGCTCCGGCCGCCGCCACCAGGTCGGCGGGTGTGGCGATGCGATAGGCGTTCTGGGCGACGTAGACCCGCAGGGCGCAGTCCACCAGGTCGGCCGGCCCCAGCGAGGCCAGCGCCTTGGCCCCCTGGGTGTAGACGCCGTCCTGGTACGTCTCCGGTTGGAGGGTCCAGAACGACATCGGCTCGTCCAGCCGGCCGCGGGCCTCCGGGGGGATGGGCAGGCGGGCGTACAGGCCGAGCTGCTCCCCGTGGCGGGCCTCGGTCCAGGTGGCGAGGCCCTCGTCGAGCCACGGATCACGGCCCTGGTCGTTGCCCACCAGGCCGTAGAACCACATGTGCCCGATCTCGTGGGTGGTGATCGACCCCTCGGTGCCCGGGCCCTGCATCACGTGCGCCGGGTACTCGATGCCGCCCCCCAGCCCGGGCGTGACGCCGAGCGTCAGGGTGGTCCAGGGGTAGGGCCCGTAGCGCTCGGCGAAGGACTCCAGGACGGCCACCACCTGGTCGAGGAAGACCCGGGCGTCGCCCGCCACCCCGGTGTGGACCCCCACCGTGACCTGCACCGGAGCGAGGGCGGTGCCGGCGGGGGCGGTGTCGTCGATGGGGCCGGCGTGGGCGACGGCGGTGGCGGTGTCGTCGAAGTGCCCGATGGACACGGCCACGTCCCGCACGGCCGTGGCGACGAACCGGTTCGAGCCGGCGGGCGTGGGCTCGCCGCTGGCCAGCACGTCGTAGCCGTCGGGCACGGTGACGGTGAGGTCGAAGTCGGCGGTAGGGGCGGCGGACGCCTCGGCGAAGTCCCCCACCGCCGCCTCCCGGGCCCACCCCACGCCCGGTTCCCACGACAGGATCGGGAAGAAGGAGCCCAGGCGCAGGGCGTCGCGGTCGCGGGAGATGCGGTCGTTGGTCGCCCCGGGCACCCGGAGCGTCCACGCCATGGCGACCTCGACCGTCGTGCCGGGGCCGATCGTCCGGCCGGGCTCGACGATCAGGGTGGTGGGGTCGGCGCGGGTGGCCCGCGCCGCCGCCCCGTCGACGGTGACCGCCCCGGTCTCCAGGCCGGCGCCCCCCAGGGCGGGCCGGGGGCCGTTGGGCCACAGGCGGAAGACGAGCTCGGCGGTGGGCAGATCGGGGGTGAAGGCCACCTTCAGGTCGCCGTGGACGATCCCGTCGGACGGGCTGACGTCGGCGCGCAGCGTGTACCTCGGTCGGTCGGTGGCGGGCTCGACCCGGGCCGGGATGGCCGGACACGACGGTGAGGTGGCGGCCGGGAGGGAGGTTGCCGGGAGAGAGGTCGCCGGTGGGGAGGTCGCCGGGCCGCTGGCGGTCATGGGGGTGGGATCGGTCGGGGCCGGGTTCCGGCCGGCATCGCCGCCGCCGCCGGCGCCGCAGGCCGCCAGCGCCATCAGGACGCCCGCCGCCAGGCGGGGGGCGAACCGGCTCACGATCCCATAGTGGCAGGCCGTGGTGGCCGGGCGGCGGCGGCCCTCGGGCACACTGGGGGCCATGGCCACCCGGGTGCCGACGTGCGTGTGGACGCTGTCGGACGATCTCATCCTCGCCCTCGACGAGCGGTTCGGGGCCCCGGTCGACGCCTACGTCAACGGGTCACAGGTGTGGCTGCGGGACGACGGCCCGGGCGGGCTCACCGTGGAGTGGCGCCTGCACCCGGTGGCCGGGTACCACCGGCCGGCGGGGATTGGCACCTACGAGGTGTTCGACGAGGTCTCGGCTGCGCTGGGGGCCGGGTCGGCGCCCGCCGTCTCCCCTGCCGCCCTCTGGGAGGGGCTGGAGGCTTTCCCCGCCTACGGGGACGAGGTCGAGCCGGCCACCCTGGCCGCCGCCTGCACCGAAGCCCTGGGCCGGACGCCCGACGCTTCCGGCCTGGCCGACCATCAGGGGATCGGCGACGCCTGGGAGCAGTCCGCCGGGAAGGTGTCCATCGTGGCCGCCCTGCTCGAGCAGCTGTCGCCTCCCTCCCCGAGCCCACCCGCCAACTCGTGAGGATCCGGTGGCTGGTGTCGCGGCACCTCCGCCGGCGCTAGCGGCGACGCCGGCCCCCCCGGCGGCGGGCGTGGCGGCCGTGTGGCGAGTCGTCGCCGGAGCCCGGGTCGGAGTCTCCATCGGCCAGGTCGTCGAGGCTGAACTCGACGAGGACGTCGTCGTCCGGCAGTCCGGCCAGCTCCGCGCCACCGACGAGGTCGTGCACCTGGCCGCCCTTCCAGAAATCGTCGGTGTCGTAGAGGCTGGCCACGTCGGGGTCGGCCGATTCCTCCGCCGACCAGACCGAGTCGTCGCCGTCATCCGCCTGCGCCACGACCGCAGGCCCTGCTACCTCCGCGGCCGCGCTCGCAGTCCCCTCGGTGCCCTGTTCCTCGCCGCCGTCATCCTCGCCGTCCTGGTCCCCCTCCGACTCGTCCTCGTCCTCCTCGTCGTCGTCCCCGTCGTCGTCCCCGGCGTCCCCGTCGTCGTCCTCGTCGTCGTCGTACTCGTCGTCGTCGTCATACTCGTCGTCGTCGTCGTCGTCGTCATCACCGTCGTCGTCATCGTCGTCGGCATCCCCACCTGAGGCGTCGTCGTCCTCGCCGGCCGGGAGCCCGTCGCCCCCCTCGTCGCCGACTCCGACGGCGGCGTCCGCCATCTCGCCCTTCCCGGGAGATGCGTCGTCCCCGGCGGCGACGACATCGGCGGCCGCGCCGGAGCCCTCGACGATCCCGACGACCTGCACCTCGTCCCCGGGGGCGGCCCAGACCTCGGTGCCCTCGGTTTCGACGGGCGGGGCGACGGTGTCGAACGCCCGGCCCGCGTCGATGACGCGACGCAGTTCCTCGGCTTCCTGCTGGGCGGTGAGGGCCTGCTCGGCGCCCGCCGCCGGCTCGGCCTCGTGGGCCGCCATCTTGGGCGCCGGCTGCTCGACGACCGCGCTGTACACCCGGGCCCAACGGACCAGTTGGTCCTCGACGCCCATGATGAACACGCCCGCCACCTCGACGTCGCGGCCGGCGCCGTGGAGCTCGACCCACACCGTGCTCTCGTTGGCCGCCGACCGCACCAGGCTCAGGCGGAAGCCGGGTTCGCTCTCGAAGATCGCCTGCCAGTTGCGCTTGACCTGGGTCGCGCCGCGGAAGTTCCGGCTCGGGTAGATCGGCTGGATGCTCTCGAAATCCGGGTGCAGGCACTTGGCGATGGCGTCGGCGTCGTGGCGGTTGGCCGCGTCCACGAACCGGCTGACCACCGTGACCGGATCGGACACGGCCCTTTTGCGACGGAAGCGGCGCAGCAGCAACAAGACGACCTCCTGAAGACCGGGTTCACGGTAGTTGGTCCTCCCCTCCGCCGGTATCGGCGCTTCGCCAGAGGGGTTCTCGGGGCATGTCGAACAGCACCTCCACCGGCTCCCCCCGGATCGCCTCGAAGGCCGGCACCCGCCACCGGCCGGCGCCGGCGAGCGGGGACGGCAGGGAGTCCTCCGGGAACCAGCCGACGTCGCGGCACTCGAGGGGATGGGCCTGCAGCTCGCCCCCCACCAGCCGGCAGTGGAACACCAGGGAGTAGAGAGGGATGCGGGTGAACCCGAGGCGGAGCCCGTCGAGGACGGCGATCAGCCGCACCGGCTCCACCAGCATCCCGGTCTCCTCCAGGACCTCCTTCACCGCCACCTCGGACGGCGAGTACCCGACGTCGGCCCAGCCCGTCGGGTACAGCCACATCCCGGAGTCGGCCCGCTGCACCAGCAGGATCTCGCCCGCCTCGTTGCCCACCACCGCCCCGATGGCCACCTTGGGCGTCACGTAGCCCGCCACCCCCCGGCCCACGAGGGAGAGCCACTCCTCCACCATGACGGCGGGGACGAGGGGGGAGCCCGGCGTGCCCTCGACGGCGACCCGGATGTCGGCCGCCACCCGGAGGACCTCCTCGAAGCGCTCACGCTCGTAGAGGCTGTCGGTGAACCCCAGGCCGGTGCGGGCGATGGCCGCCAGCGCCTCGCTCCACCGCAGCAGGTCGTGGTCCGAGACCCCGCGCCTGCCGTCCGGCTCGCTCACCGGCGCCGACCCTACGCCAGCGACCCGGCCCCGCCGAGCGTCTGCGCGAAGATTCCGGCCGTGAGCGTGAGGGAGGACTGCCGCCACTACTCCCGCCGAACGCTGCCCACCGGCGACGCCATCGAACGGTGCCGCCTCGACGTCGCCCTCGAGGCCCCCTTCGCCTGCCCGGACGACTGCCTCTTCTTCGAACCCCGGCCCATCAGCGACAGCGGCTGGCAACGCCCCCCCGACCGCCGATGACCTCCTGACCCAGCTCAGCCGGCGAGCAGCGCGTCCAGGCGGGAGAAGAAGGCCGAGCGGGCGAGGACGACATCGCAGCCGGCGGCCCGGGCCGCCTCCATGAGGGCGGGCTCGGTGTGGCGGGCGAAGCCGATCACCCTGGCCGACAGGCCGGGCAGGGCCTCGAGCACCCCCGGGCGCATGAGGTCGACGACCACCACGTCGGCCTCCACGCCGGCCAGGGCGTCGGGCCGGCTCACGAAGGTGACCTCGCCCGCGGCCGCCACCTTGGACCGGTCCATCAGATCGGGCACGTAGGCGGCGATTCGGGTCATTGGTCCTCTTTCGTTCGGCGGCGGAGGTGCTCGAAAGCCTTGGACGCGCCCCAGACGAGCCCGGGCTCGGTGAGGCGGGGGTCGACGTCGCCGAACGTCGCCGGCGACAGGTCGTACACGTCGTCGGGGAACAGGCGCACCTTCACATCGTCGCGCCCCCCGGCCGGGACCACGCCCGCCCGGCGCAGCACCTCGGTCGGGTAGCGGACCGCCTCCCGCAGGAGCGTGAGCGGCGTGGAGCGCTGCTCGTCGATGTCGGCCGCCAGCAACCCCCGCACCGCCGACCCGACCTCCGCCGCGGCTCGCCGTCCCGCCTCCTCCGCCTCCGCCCGGACTTCCCCGTCGATCTTCTCGCCGGCTGCCGCCACGACCGCGGCGACCGACCGCTCGACCCAGCCCGGCAGCATCTCCTCGATGGCCTCCGCCAGCGCCGATGCCCAGTGGTCCAACGTTTCGACCGACGTTTCGTCCACATGTCCCATCGTGCCGGATACTGGGAGTCCATGAAACCGAACCCCGTCCCGCCCGGCCCCGGCCAGGAGTCCGTCTGGGACTACCCCCGGCCGCCCCGCCTCGAGGCCGTCGACGAGGACGTCGAGATCTACTTCGCGGGCCGGTCGATCGCCTACACCGACGCCCCCCTCCGGGTGCTCGAGACCAGCCACCCGCCCGTCTACTACGTCCCGCCCGACAGCGTGGAGGAGGGCGTCCTCCAGCCCAACGGCCGCACCTCGTTCTGCGAGTTCAAGGGCGAGGCCCGGTACTTCGACCTGGTGGTGGAGGGCGCCCAGCGGTCGAAGGACGCGGCCTGGACCTACGACGACCCGGCCCCCGGCTACGAGCCCATGGCCGGCTACGTCGGCTTCTACCCGGGCCGGGTCGAGTCCGCCCTCCTCGACGGCGAGGCCGTCCAGGCCCAGCCGGGCGGCTTCTACGGCGGCTGGATCACCACCGGCGTCGTCGGCCCCTTCAAAGGCCTCGCCGGCACCCTCGACTGGTAGGACGCCCCGCCCGGTCCCCGACCAAACCGCGCAATTACCCGACCGGGGGGGCAACCGCGGATTGCTCGCGGCGGCGCGTCCGACCAGACCGCGAATTACCCGCCCGGGGGCGCGCGGATTGCTCGGTTACAGCTGGACGTCGAGGGAACGGCCGGCGAGCTCGACCGGGACCTGATCGAGGACACAGGTGAGGCGGAGGCGGCCGGGGCGGATCTCCGTCCCCGACAGACACTCGGAGACGAGGGGCAGCGGGGGGATCTCGATGGCCGGAAGCGACAGCCCGCCCGCCTCCACCACCAGGCTCCCGCCCTCGATGCGGGCCGCCACCCCGACCAGCTCCCCGCCCACCCGCACCTTGGCCTCCCCGCGCTCCAGCACGACCGTCACCCCCAACAGGCGGGAGATCTCGTCGCCGGAGATCTCCACCACCGCCGTCCCCCGCTCGATGCTCTCGATCGCCACCCGCCGGTCCTGCACCAGCGAGTCCCGGTCGAAGCGGACCGCCCGCAACTCGACGCCCACCGAGGCGAACGTGACCCCCCGGACGGTGAGGTCCCGCACCGAGACGTCGACCTGGGAGACCGTCCCCGACACCAGCAGCCGGCCGAGGAAGGGAAACGACGAGATGTGGGCCGACATCGTCCCGGCAGACCCCACCCTCGCCTCCACCCGGGACCGGAGCCGCTGGCGCAACTGATCCTCGGCCACCGCACGCGCCGCGAAGTCGGCCACCACCAGGGCGGCCGCGACGACCAGGACGAAGAGGAGGAAGAGCTTGCGGAGGACGGGTGAGGTCTACCCCAGATCAGCGACGACGCAGAGTCAGGATTCGGCCCGGTCCAGGATTCGACCCAATCAGGATTCGACCCAATCAGGATTCGACGACGTCGCCCAGGTGGCTGACCTCGACGCCGGCCTCCTCCAGCCAGGCCAGGGCCCTCTCGACCGACTCGCGCTCGCCGGTGAGCTCGCACACGATCCAGCCGAACTGGTCCTCGATGTTGGCCCGGCGGATGTTGGGCAGGACGTCGAACATCCGGTCGAGCCGCCCGAGGAGCGGCTGCTTGATCAGCTGCTCGGGGAAGGTGAGCTTGACCCGGACGTTGGCCACGGCGGAAGCATGACATCCCGGAACCGGCCGTGCCGCGCCCGGTAGTCCCGAGAACGGGAATAGCGTGCTCCTGTCCGTCCTTGATAGGGAGCGACTCAGGTTTGCTACTGTCAACGTGACATAACTCCGTAAGTCCCGGGAGGAAAGATCTCATGCCCAAGGCCGTCGGTATTGACCTCGGCACCACCAACTCGGTCGTCTCCGTCCTGGAGGCGGGCGAGCCCACCGTCATCGCCAACGCCGAGGGCGGCCGTACCACCCCCTCCGTCGTCGGCTTCTCCAAGACCGGCGAGGTGCTGGTGGGCGAGGTGGCCAAGCGTCAGGCCATCACCAACCCCGACCGCACCATCCGCTCCGTCAAGCGCCACATGGGCACCAACTGGACCGTCGACATCGACGGCAAGAAGTACAACCCCCAGGAGATCAGCGCCCGCATCCTGCAGAAGCTGAAGCGCGACGCCGAGGCCTACCTGGGCGACGAGGTCACCCAGGCCGTCATCACCGTCCCCGCCTACTTCGACGACGCCCAGCGCCAGGCCACCAAGGAGGCGGGCGCCATCGCCGGCCTCGAGGTGCTGCGCATCATCAACGAGCCCACCGCGGCGGCCCTCGCCTACGGCCTCGACAAGGAGGGCGCGGAGCAGACCATCGTCGTGTTCGACCTGGGCGGCGGCACGTTCGACGTCTCCATCCTCGAGATCGGCGACGGCGTCTTCGAGGTCAAGTCCACCAGCGGCAACACCCAGCTGGGCGGCGACGACTGGGACGACCGGGTCATCAACTGGCTGGTCGAGACCTTCAAGAACGAGCACGGGGTCGACCTGTCCAAGGACAAGATGGCCGTCCAGCGCCTCAAGGAGGCGGGGGAGAAGGCCAAGATCGAGCTGTCGACGGTGCAGGAGACCACGATCAACCTGCCCTTCATCACCGCCACCGACGCCGGCCCGCTGCACCTCGACGCCAAGCTCACCCGGGCCCGGTTCCAGGAGATGACCGCCGACCTCCTCGACCAGTGCCGGGGGCCGTTCGAGCAGGCCATCAAGGACGCCGGCCTCACCGCCGCCGACCTCGAGCACGTGATCCTCGTGGGCGGCTCCACCCGCATGCCCGCGGTGCAGGAGCTCGTCTTCAAGATCACCAACAAGGACGCCCACAAGGGCGTCAACCCCGACGAGGTCGTCGCCGTCGGCGCCGCCATCCAGGCCGGCGTGCTCAAGGGCGACGTCAAGGACGTCCTGCTCCTCGACGTCACCCCGCTGTCGCTCGGCATCGAGACCCGGGGCGGCATCATGACCAAGCTCATCGAGCGCAACACCACCATCCCCACCCGCCGCACCGAGGTGTTCACCACCGCCGAGGACATGCAGCCCTCGGTCGAGATCCACGTGCTCCAGGGCGAGCGGGAGATGGCCACCTACAACAAGACCCTGGGCAAGTTCCAGCTGGTGGGCCTGCCCCCGGCGCTGCGGGGCATCCCCCAGATCGAGGTCACGTTCGACATCGACGCCAACGGGATCGTCCACGTGTCGGCCAAGGACCGGGCGACGGGCAAGGAGCAGTCGATGACCATCACCGGCCAGTCGGCCCTGAGCAAGGACGACATCTCCCGGATGGTCCGTGACGCCGAGGCCCACGCCGAGGAGGACAAGTCCCGCAAGGAGGACGCCGAGGCCCGCAACCAGGCCGACACGATGGTGTACCAGACCGAGCGGCTGATCCGGGAGGACTCGGAGGCCAACAAGCTCACGTCCGACGAGAAGGAGCGCTTGGAGGAGGCCATCAGGCACCTCAAGGACTCCCTCAAGGGCTTCGACCTGGCCAAGGTCAGGGCCGACACCGAGGCCCTCATGGTCGTCACCCAGACCGTGTCGGCCCGGATGTACTCCGAGGCCACCGCGTCCGACGGCTCGGGGGACGGTTCGGGCTCCGACGGCTCCGGCGGCTCCGGCGGGGGCGGTGCCGGTGGCGGGTCGTCCAACGACGACGAGGTCGTGGACGCGGAGATCGTCGACGAAGCCCGATGAGCGAGCCGACAGCGGGCGACCCCCGGGTCGACGACCCGCCTCTCGAGGGTGCCACCGGCGCCTGCGAGGGTGACTGCGGGGGAACCATGGGCACGATCGGCGAGGCCGGCCTGGCCGACGAGTTCGGCGAGGTGGTCGAGGGCGACATGTTCTCCATCGCCGCCGAGCGCGACGCCTACTACGACCAGTTGCTGCGCACCCGGGCCGACTTCGAGAACTTCCGCAAGCGGATGATCAAGCAGCAGGCCGAGCAGCACGAACGGGCCAACGAGCGCCTCGTGGGCAAGCTCCTCGACGTCCTCGACGTCTTCGACGGGGCCCGGGCCCACGCCGAGGGATTCGAGCAGGTGGGGGCCAGTCTGGTGACCCTCCTGGAGAAGGAGGGCCTCGAGCGGATCGACCCCGTGGGTCGGGAGTTCGACCCCAACGAGGCCGACGCCGTCGCCCACGAGCCCCACGGCCCGGGTGACGTCCCCGGGGCCCAGGTGGTGTCGGCGGTGCTGCGGCCGGGCTACCGCTGGAAGGGCCGGGTCGTGCGCCCGGCCATGGTGAAGGTCACGGGGTAGCGCGCCGACCCGTGGCCGCCCAGCCGCAGCGCGAGTGGTTCGAGAAGGATTTCTACAAGGCCCTGGGTGTGCCGCAGTCGGCCACCGAGGCCGAGATCCGGCGCGCCTACCGCAAGCTGGCCAAGCAGTTCCACCCCGACGCCAACCCGGGGGGCGACGAGAGGTTCAAGGAGGTCTCGTCCGCCTACGACGTGCTTTCCGACCCCGAGAAGCGCAAGGCCTACGACGAGGTCCGCCGGCTGGGACCCATGGGCGCCCCCGGGGGCTTCGGCGGGGCCGGGGGCCAGGGGCGGGCGGGGGCGCCGGGGGCGGCCGGGGCGCCGGGCGGGTTCAGCTTCAACACCGACAACCTGGGTGACCTGGGCGACATGCTCGGGGGGCTGTTCGGGCGGGGTCGGGCCGGGGGCAGCCCGTTCGGAGGCGGAACCGGTGCCGGCCGGGGGGCCACAGGCGGCGCCCGCCGGGGCGACGACTTCGAGGCCGAGCTCCACCTGTCGTTCCTCGACGCGGTCAACGGCGTCACCACCACCGTCAACCTCACGTCCGAGGCCATCTGCTCCACCTGTCACGGCACGGGCGCGGCCCCCGGCACCAGCCCGGTGGTGTGCCCTCGCTGCGCGGGACGGGGCGTGCTCGACGACAACCAGGGCCTGTTCTCGTTCAGCCGGGCCTGCCCCGAGTGCGCCGGGCGTGGGATGAAGGTGGAGACGCCGTGCCCCACGTGCCGGGGCACCGGCTCCGAGGTGCGGCCCCGCCAGGTGAAGGTGCGCATCCCGGCCGGCGTCGACGAGGGCCAGCGCATCCGGCTCAAGGGCAAGGGCGGATCGGGGGGTGTCAATGGCGCACCGGGCGACCTGTTCGTCACCGTCCACGTGTCCCCCCATGCGTTGTTCGGACGCAAGGGCCGCGATCTCACCCTCACCGTGCCCGTCACGTTCACCGAGGCGGTCCTGGGCGCCGACGTCACCGTGCCCACCCTCGAGGGGCCGGTCGTGGTGCGCATCCCGCCCGGCACCAGGTCGGGCCGCACCTTCCGGGTGAAGGGTCGGGGGGTGGCGGCGGCGAAGGCCGTGGGCGACCTGCTGGTCACCGTCGAGGTGGCGGTGCCCACCAACCTGTCGGCGGCGGAGCGGGAGGCGGTCGAGGCGCTGGCGGTGGCGTCGAAGGAATCCCCCCGCTCGCATCTCGGGGTATGAGAAAGTCACCCATGATGGCTGAGTCGATGTCGGCACGGGGCGTCTACGTGATCTCGGTCGCCGCCGAGCTGGCCGGGATGCACCCGCAGACGTTGCGCATCTACGAGCGGCGGGGTCTCCTCGACCCGGCCCGCACGGGCGGCGGCAGCCGCCGTTACTCCGAACACGACATCCAACGCCTCCGGCGCATCCACGAGCTCACCGAGGCGGGGCTGAACCTGGCCGGGGTCAAGGCCGTCATGGAGCTGGAGGAGGAGGTCGCCCGCCTGCGCCGCGACCTGGCCAAGGCGGTGCAGGAGAGCAGGGACACCGCCGAGCGAATCCACCGCCAGTACCGCCGCGACCTGGTGCCCGTCCGCCAGGTGCCGGCCCCCTATCGCGGCCCCCGCTGAGCGGACCGAGGGAGCGGAGACCACAACGCCCCGTCCACACGGACGGGGCGCTGTGATTCTCGTCGTCGTGCCGCTCTGGTGTCACCGTCCGGGCCGGGCGCCCGGATGGGTCATTCCCGGGCGGGGGGCCCGGGATTTGTCACTTCCCGGGCGGGGGGCCAGGAATGGCCGGCTTCCCCCCGTTTCCGGCCGGGGCCGGGCCGGGGTCGACCACGCTCGGCACCGAAATCTCCCGGGTGTCGTTGAGGTTGGGCGAAACCACGCTCGCGCCGACCAGCGGGCCCGGAGTCGATCCGTGCCCCAACGTCCTCGCCACCCCGTTCACGCTCAGGTAGCGACCTTGCGCTCCGCCGACGACGGTGTGGTTGCCGTCCGCGCCTCGCATGAGGAACAGGAGCATGGTCTGACCGGCTTTCGAGTTCGGCTCTTCGTCATTGACGTAAAGGCTGTTCCCGATCTTGCCACCGATCTCGGTCACGACGATCGTCGAACCCGCCGTCCCTTTGTGCAGGTTCGCCACCGTGTATTCGACGTCGGTGACGACCATGCCCAGCTCTGCCCGCTTGAATTCGGGCAAGGCCTTGAGGTCGACGCCCTCGGGCATGATCCGACGGGTGGTGATGACTCTCTTTGCGGTAGCGGTGACGATGACATCCGACGCCTTGGTAAGCGCCGCCGCCGACCCGAAGAACGGATAGTCGGCGTGGACCTGGTGAACGGTCTCACCACCTCCACCTCCGCCACCACAGGCCGTGGCCAGGAGGATCGCCGCCGCGACGCCAGTACATTTCAGCAGGGTACGCACGCTGCTCCTCTCCGGGTTAGCTGTACAGGTACAGGGCATTGACGTCAGTGTTGTCGTGGGCCTGGGGCGTGTTGTACGCCAGGCTCCCCTGGTTCATGATCGACGTGAAGCAGCAGGGCGGATGGGCGAGGCCGAAGCCGTGACCCATCTCGTGGGTCGCCACCTTCGTCCTGGTGAAGGAGCTCTGCGCGTTCAAGAGCTGCGCGTTCAGGTAATTGTCGGCCCAGGTGTAGGTGCAGCCCGACCCGTAGCAGGGGTGGTTCACCGAATAACCCCACCACGACGTCCCGTAGTTCCCCTGCCAGTAGTCGATCCGGGAGATGCTGTAGTTGGTTGTCAGGTAAGGCCACAGCCGAGTGGGTGTGTTGTACCAGTTGGTCCCGCCCTGAATCATGTTCGGGCGGTACGAGAACTGCGTCGGGGCCGTATAGGGCAGGTACAACCACGTTCCCCGAGTGTGCGGAAAGCGACCCCCGAAGTAATGAGCCTCCGCCACACCGCCGCCCGCGCCCGTCGGTCCGAGAACAAGTACGCCGGCAATAAGCCAGCCGAGTAACCGTTTCCGCCGTATCAAAACCCGCCTCCCTCGATGATTGATTGCTACGCGGAGTAGACCACGGGCGGAAGGGACGCACAACCTTATTGGAGGCCTTATTTTTCGGCGCTCGGCCGCCACTCGCCCGACGGTGGGGTGGGCTCGTAAGGACCCACCTCCTTACGACCACGATCGAGGACGACGCGGCTCCCCGCGGAAATCGAAGGACAGTCGGGCCTCTAGCCGGCGTTCGGCTCCGGGCTGTCCGCATCGAGCACCCAACGCGGCCCCGGGCCTCGCTGGGCCGCCGTGTCGCCGGGGTTGAGCAGCCGGCAGGCGCTCAATGACAGGCAGCCGCAGCCGATACAGCCGTCGAGGCGGTCGCGCAGCCGCTCGAGAAGGGCGACCTGGGCGTCGAGCCTCGGACGCCATGTCCGGGACAGGCGCTCCCAGTCCTTCGCCGTCGGCGTACGGCTCTCGGGCAGCGACGCCAACGCCTGGCGGACCTCGTCGAGGCTCAGGCCGACCTGCTGGGCGATCCGGATGAAGGACACCCGGCGGATCACGTCCCGGGTGAAGCGGCGCTGCCCCCCGTCGGACCGGGTGGCAGGGATGAGCCCCTCGGCTTCGTAGAAGCGCAGCGCCGAGGTGGCGACGCCGGTCCGCTCGCTCACCGCACCGATCGAGAGCTCGAGCTCCATCGGGCGCAGGCTAGCCGTTGGACTTGAAGTTCGCTTGAACATTCAGGGTGCCGGCCATGAGCTCAAAACCCCCTTTCAGCTGGCAGGTCATCGTCGGAAGCGCCCGGGACCGCCGCCCTCACGGCGGCTCGGTTGGTCGATGACGGAGGCGGTTGTGGAAGCCACAGGCCACCCGGCCGTTCTCGTCGACGGTGAGCCCGCCGACCGACCAGGGCTCGACGTGGTCGATCTCGCAGTCCTCGGCGGATATGTCGCAGAACTCGTGGAAGCACTCCCGGTCGCGTACCTCCACCGCCCGGCGGGTGGCGCCGCCGAAGATGCGCCGGCGCACGCCGACGTTCTTGATGCGGTCGGGCCCGTCGAACACCACCCGCTCCGCCCACGCCTCGTCGAGCCACGGCACCAGCGACCCGGGCGTGACCACGTGACCCTGGGCCAGCTCGCAGATACGCCCGGCGAAGGTCTCGTAACCGACCAGCACGGTGAAGAGCGGCTCGGGCAACCTGGCCCCGGGGGCGACGGCGCCAGCCCGCCGGGCCATCTCCACCAGGGCGTCGGCCCGGCGCTGGGCCGGGCTGCGGGCCAGATCCGTCCCGCAAACCGCCTCGCCCACCCGTTGCCTGGCCTCGGACCAGTCGGCATCGAAGAGCTCCTTTTCGATGCGGGCCAGGGCGGTGTCGACGATGGCCCCGGAGACGGGATCGAATACCCCGTCGAGGATCCACGTCCCCCCCCAGCCCACCGACAGGTGCACTCGTCGGGACCGCCGTTGGGCGTCGGAGCTCTCTTCCGATCCGTCGGGATCGGCCAGCTGGGACCAGTAGGACAGGGCCCGCCCGAACTGGCGGTGCTGCAGGCCCCGGGCGTGATCCACCAATATCGCCTCGTCCCGTTCGAAGAATTGCGAGGTGGCCGGGGTGCGGGCGTCGGCCAGCTGGGCCACGTGGGCGGCACCGATGTCTCCCGCCACCCACGCCGCCTCCGTTAGGGGCATGTGACGTAACTCCCGGCCGAGGCGGACCCGGCGCCGGGCCGCCGGTACCGGCAGTCGGCATCGTGTCGCCACCCAGGCCGCGGCCGAGCGGGCACCATCGGCTTCCCACGTCCCGCCGGCGTCGAAGGCGGCGGTGGCTCGGGTGGTGGCCGCCTCCAGGCGCTCGAGCTGGCGGTGCAGCACCACGACGGCACCCCCGTCACCGAGGAGCATCGGGTCGGCCCCGCACACGGCATCGAGCGCGGCAACCAGGTTGGTGAGCACGTCGGCACCCACGGCCATCGACTCCGCCCCTGTCCGGGGAACTGACCAAGGGAGAAGTGCGTCCCATCCTACTCGAACATGTGTTCGAGCGCAAGCCCGTCGACGAGAAGTTCTCCCAACCCTCAGCCGCTCGTCACCGTGATGGTCATTCCGCCCGTGCTGCCGTCGACGGGAGCGCACGTGACTCCGTAGTCGCCCGGGGTATCCAGGGGATTGGCACCTGACGACCCTCCAGCTTCGAGCGAGATCGTGGTTTCGTCGATGGTGATGGTGATGTCGCCACCCGTGTCGTTCCGAAATCGCACCGTGGACCCTACGGTCACGGTGATCGAGGGGGGCTGGAAGCCGCATCCGAGCGGCGTGACCACCACCGCGGCCAGGATGTCGGTCGGAGGGTCGACTGCGACCGTCGTCGAAGGTGCGGTGGTGGTGGTCGGGACGGTGGGCGTCGGAGGGGGGACGGTGACCTCGGGGCGGGTCGGGGTGGGAACCGCAGTGGACGCGACCGTCGGACGGGCGCCGACGGTCGGCGGCGTCGTCGGCCCTGCGGTAGGGCTCGGCTCGGCGGGAGGGCTCGGCTCGGGGGCGACTGTCGTCTCGGGACGCCTCGTCGCCGGCGGTTCCTCTACTGCAGTCGAGGGGGCCGACGGGCTGGTGACGACGTCGACGCCGGAGGACCCGCGGCCAGCGAGCAGAGCGGCCAATGCCGCCGCCGTGCCGACCAGCAGCAAGATCAGCAGGGCGGCGAGCACGCGGGGATGGCGGTCCCGCACACCCGGCGACGGCGGTGGCGAGTCGGCCGAGGGATCCAGGATCCGCTCGGGGAAGGGCGAGTCGGGGGCGGGCGGTTCGGGGGCGGGCGGTTCGGGGGCGGGCGGTTCGGGGGCGAGCGGTTCGGGCGGTTCGGGCGGGAGGGGGGCGACGACGGGCGGACCCGGCCGGGCGAGAGGCGTGGGGGGCGACTCGCCGACGTCGATGGGGGTCTGCTCGTAGGGGAGCAGGTCGGGGCCGATGACCGCTTCGTCCCACAGGGCGGGCTCCCGGGTCTGGTCGTGGGCCAGCAGGACGCTCCCTCGCACCGGGGCGGCGAGGAAGGCGGTGAGGACGACGTCGAGATGGCCCGCATCGAGGCGTTCGAGGAACGGTCCGAGCCAGGGAGTGGGGACGCAGGCGACGGCTTCGCGACGGACGGCGGAGAGGCGGAACACGGTGAAGTCCCAGGTGGCGGCGGCGACCAGTACGTCGAAGCCCGGCCGGTGGCGGGCCTCGAGGATGTCGCCGAACGGCGACCGAGGCGACGCGGGCACAGCGGGCACAGCGGCGCCCGGTCCGTCGCCGTCGTCGGTGGTCTCGACTCCGAGGGGACCGGATCCCGCCACCATGCGATCGCCGGCGTCGAGATCGGCCGGGCCGGCGGCGTCACCCAGGGCGAGACGGGCCGCTTCCCAGGCCAGTTCGAGGTGGACCTGGGCGCCGACCTCCCCTCCCCCCTCCAGGGGTAGCCGTGCCCGCCGGCCGGCAGCGTAAAGGTCGAAGCCGAAGGCGAGTCGTCGCCCGACGAAAAGGCCGAGGCGGCCCGTCGCCGGGCGCACACCGACGGCCAGCACCGGGGGCAGGCCCAGGCCGACATCGCGGTGCCCGTCCGCCGCCGCCCCCAGTGCCGCGGCACACGCCCTCGTCCCCCCGGCGACGAGAACGGCGGCCGCGCCCAGCCGGGCCCCGAGGGCGAACTCGCCGCACAGCTCGACGCGACCCGGCCGGGGGCGCACGAACACGCCGTGGGAGTCGGCCCGGTCGAGGACGAGCATGAGCGCCGGCGCGAACGTCCCGGCGAAGAGGGCGCACACCGGACCGACCATGGCCGACGGCATCGATGCGCTCAGGTGGGTGGAGAAGCCGGTGATGCCGATGTCGACAGGAAGGAGACGGCGTAGCTCGCCCGCGCCCCGCGTGCCCCACCCGTCGATATCGGCGACGAATCCGGGGCGGACCGGCACCGGCGGCGAGACCACCTCCGCCTCGGCGTCGTCGCAGGTGATCGCCAGGCCCGACGGGCACCGGTAGGCGTTGGCGTCGCCCGGGTCGAGGCGGCGCCCGGGGACCCGCAGATCGTGGATCAACCGCCGGAAGTCGACCCGCTCACCGGACCGGGTGACGGAGTACTCGTGCTCCACCCCGACGAACGACGCCGGACCCGCCGTCTCGGGACGCGACCCCAGGGCCGACGCGAGGCTCGACGGTGGGACGGGCGAACGGGAGATAGCCGGCGATCGGAGCGTCCCGATGCCCCGGTCCACGGCTGCGTCAGCCTTCCGAAGGAGGCGCCGGTTGCCCCGACGCATGTGGCATCGACCCGAGTCCATGACCGAAGCCGAACGCGCGCTCGCCGATGGCCCGAGGGTACGCCTCCGGCCCTCCGGTGGCAGCCGAATCGTTTTCCCTATCCATTCCGGCGGGGCAGGCGTACGCTCGGTTCATCGGCGAGAAACCCCTGCCCGGCGACGAGGCCGCTCCGCTCGAGACAGGAGCCGCCGAGGGTTCGATCAGCACCACCAGGTCGAACATCAAGCATGGTGCGGCAGCGGCGTACGAGGGCTTCCCGCCGGCCGATCTCGCCCAGAAGGTCGTTGGTGCCACCCTGGCGGCGTCCCAGCCGGCAGAAAACGATGACCCCGATCCCGAGGTCGACGGGGGTGCGGGCGGGACCGCGATGGAGGGCGAGCCCATCCCCGGCATCGACGTCAAGCTCGGGAAGAACGCCGGCGGGGCCGTGGCGGGGACGGGACCGGTCAGGGCCACCCCCACCGATCCCGGCGACCCCTTTCCCCCCGATGCCCCCGGCGAGGCGCCCGCCGCAGGTGATCCGATCCCGGGCATCGACGTCATCGTCAAGCAACACCCGCCGCGCTGAGCTGACGCCCGGCGCGTCACCCGCGCCGCGCCAATCGGACGGGCCTCCTGCACACGTCGGCGTCGATGGGCCAGGATGAAGGGATGCGCAGGCGTCCCGCCGCCGCCCTCGTCGCGTCACTCGTCCTCCTGGTTCTCGCGACAGGGGTGCCGGGTCGGCTGACCGGGTCGCGGCCCCCCCGACCGACCGAGGGGCGCCTGACCGAAGCCACCACCGCCGCCGCCCTCGACGCGCTGGCCTCGCTCCCCCTCGGTTTCGAGCCCAATGTGGGCCAGGCCGAGGCGGGCGTCGACTTCGTGGCCCGGGGTCCGGGGTACCGCCTCGCCCTCTCGCCGACCGAGGCCATCGTCACCCTGTCCGACGCCGGAGGGCCCCTGGAGATGCGGCTCGTCGGGTCGAACCCGGCGGCCGCCCCGACCGGTGTCGACCCCCTCCCCGGCCGCACCAACTACCTGACGGGCAGCGACCCGTCGGCCTGGCGGGAGGACGTCCCCACATTTGCCCGGGTGGCCTACGACGACGTGTGGCCGGGCGTCGACCTCGTCTTCCTCGGCGACCGGCGCCGCCTGCGGCACGACTTCGTGGTCGCTCCCGGCGCCGACCCGGCGGCGATCGCCGTGGAGTTCCCCACCGCCGATCCGGTCACCGTCGAAACAGGAACCGGCGACCTCCTGGTGGGCGGCGCCCGCCTTTCGGCGCCCATCCTCTACCAGGACGTCGATGGACGACGACTCCCGGTCGACGGCGCCTTCCGGCTTCTCGGCGACACCCGGGTCGGCTACACGGTCGGCGCCTACGACCTCCGCCAGCCGCTCGTCATCGACCCCACGCTCGTCACGTCGAGCTACCTCGGGGGCGCCGGCATCGACAGCGCGGCCGCGGTCGACATCGACGGTGGGGGCAACGTGTACATCGTCGGCTCCACCGAGTCGTCCGACCTCCGCACCAGCAACCCGCTCCAGAACACGCTCAACCAGGACGGCTCGGGCGGGAAGTCCGACGCATTCGTGGCCAAGCTCAACCCCGAGGGCACGTCCCTCCTCTTCGCCACGTATCTCGGTGGCACCAACCGGGACTCGGCGGCCGGCGTCGCGGTCGGGGCCGACGGCTCGGTGTACGTCACGGGAGTCACCGAGTCGGAGAACTTTCCCAAGTCGGCAGCGCCCTCGGCCCAGGGCAACTACAGCGGCGGACCCAGCGACGCCTTCGTCACCAAGCTGAACCCCAGCGGGTCGACGGTGACCTGGACGACGTTCATCGGGGGCACCCAGACCGATGCCTCCCGCGCCATCGCGGTGAACGACGCCGGCGAGGTCTTCGTCACGGGATCCACCAACTCGCTCGAGTTCCCGACCGCCAACCCGTTCCAGACGACCGCCCCCCGTGAGGACGACGTCGACGCCTTCGTCACCAAGCTGGCGGCCGACGGGGCGACGTTCGCCTTCTCCACCCGCCTGGGAGGAAGCAGCGACGACCGCGGCCTCGACATCGCGGTCGACCCCGCGGGCAACGCCTACGTCACCGGCGACACCCGGTCGCCCGGGTTTCCCACCGCCCGCCCGCTCCAGGCGGGGGCCGGCGGATCGGCCAGCGGGGTGGCGGGAAGCTTCTCCGACGCCTTCATCACCAAGTTCGGCCCGTCCGGCAACAACCTGGTGTATTCCACCTTCCTCGGCGGCAGCGACACCGACCAGGGAACGGGTATCGCGGTCGACGTGGAGGGGGCGGTCTACGTCACCGGCACCACCAACTCGCCCAACTTCCCGGTCGAGACCGCCCTCCAGGGACGCAAGGACACCGACACCGACGCCTTCGTGTCCAAGGTCAACGCGGCCGGGTCCGCCCTCACCTATTCCACGTACCTGGGCGGCGGTGGGGCCGACAGCGGCACCGGCATCGTGGTCGACCGGCTGGGCGGCGTCACCGTCGTCGGCACCACCGGCTCCAGCAATTTCCCCACGGCCAAGCCGCTCCAGGGCGTGAAGGGAGGTGGGGCGACCGATGCCTTCATCTCCACCCTCGCCCCGGCGGGCGCCACGCTGGTGTCGTCCACCTACCTGGGCGGCCGGGAGGACGACCAGGCCACCGGCATCGCCGTCGGCGTGGGCACGGCCACGCCGGTCGTCGTCGGCTCCACCAGCTCGGCCGACTTCCCGACTTCGAAGCCGCTGCAGTCCTCCCGGGCCGGCGCCGCCGCCGACTCGTTCGTCACCCGCATCTCGGCGGCCGAGGCCGAGTCGCCCACCGCCAGCGCGGGGCCGGCGGGGTCGGCCGCGCCCGCCGCCACCGCCAAGTCCGGCACCCACGACAAACGGGTGCGCCTGCTGGTGGCCACCACCGCCGGGCTGTTCCTGATCGCCGTCCTGCAGACCGCCTATCTCCGGCGCAAGGCGGCCGGCGAGGCGTCCCAATGGGGCACGGAGAACCCCGAGCCCCTGGTGCCCCCGCCGCCGGTGCAGACCTGGGGCGGCGGAGTCCGGCTCATCGAGGAACAGCCCCGCGCCGACGATCTCCCCGCCCGGAGCTCCCGGGCCGACGCCTACCGGGCCGACGACTTCCGGGCCGACGCCTACCGGGCCGACGACTTCCGGGCCGACGACTTCCGGGCCGGGGAGGTCACCGTGGTGGGGGGGGCGGAGGTGGCCGTCCCCGAACTGATCGACGAGGACTGGGGCTCGCCGGTCGACCTCCGACCGCCGCTCCCGCCGCCGCCCCCCGGCCGGCCTGTGCCGCGCGTCCCCCTGGAGGAGCTTTCGTTCTGGGACCTCTTCCCCGAGGACCTGCCTCCGTCCCGCCGCCCGGGTGGCCAGGAGGAGACCGAATGGGCCCTGGAGGACCAGGAGGACGTCCTCGTCGGAGCCACCCCCCCGCCGGCGCCGCCTCCGCCGCCGACGCCCGTTCCCTGGACGGACGCGCCGGCAGCCGCCGTCGCCCCGCCAACGGCCGCGGCCGAGGCCGAAACCGACCCGGACGACAACCTCCTGCTCACCGAGCTGCTCGACCTGTCGCCGGCCGCCACCCAGGCGGCCAACGCGGCCCACTACGGCAACCTGATCGAGGCCGGCGGGGGTGACGTCGGCGGCCGCGACCACGACGACGACGACGACCACGACCACGACCATGACGAGGACGACGACGACGATGACGACGAGTCGGACGAGGGCGACGGCGACACCGTCCGCAAGGCGGCGGGTGCGGCCAAGGCCCGCTCGGGGTCGGGGTCGTCCGGACCGGGCAAGCGCAAGCCGAGGCCCAAGCGCAGCGGGCGCCGACGACCGAAGCCGGGTGGCACTCAGGGCGGCGGCGGCTCGGGCGGCGGCTCGGGCGGGGGCGGGGGCGGGGGCGGCGGCTCGGGCGGGGGCGGCTCGGGCGGGGGCCGCGGGAGCGACGGCGGCGGGGGCGGGGCCGGGAACCTCGGCGGCTAGTCCGGCGCATCGGCTCCCGTAATCCCGGTCGCGACAGCGGTCGAATCGGGAATCGGGCGGTAGGTCCCCGTGGTTGATACGGGTACACTCAAGTTTCCTTCTCCGTGAGGTTCCAGGCATGGCGATCAACCCCAACCGCTGGACCGTCAAGACCCAGGAGGCGGTGCAGGCAGCCCTCTCCCTGGCCGCGTCCGCCAACCACCCCGAGGTCACCCCCGACCATCTCCTGCTCGCACTCCTCGGCCAGGAGGACGGCGTCGTCCTGCCCGTGCTCCAGCGGGCCGGCGTGGCCCCCCTGTCCCTCCGCAACCAGGCCCGCGACCGCCTGGCCAAGGTGGCCAAGGCCTACGGCACGTCCGAGCCCGAGTTGGGTCGCGAGGTGCGGAGCGTCCTGGAGGCGGCCGACCAGGAGCGGGCCGACCTGCGCGACGAGTACCTGTCCACCGAGCACCTCCTCCTCGCCCTGGCCGGGAGCGACGGCAAGCGGGTGGGGGGCGTGTCCCGGGCCGACCTCCTCGGCGTGCTGCGGGAGGTGCGGGGCAGTCACCGGGTCACCAGCCAGACGCCCGAGGACACCTTCCAGGCGCTCGAGCGCTTCGGCCGCGACCTCACCAAGATGGCCCAGGAGGGCAAGCTCGACCCCGTCATCGGGCGGGACGAGGAGATCCGCCGCGTCATCCAGGTCCTCTCCCGCCGCACCAAGAACAACCCCGTGCTCATCGGCGAGCCGGGCGTGGGCAAGACCGCCATCGTGGAGGGCCTGGCCCGCCGCATCGTGGAGGGCGACATCCCCGAGGGACTGAAGAACCGCCGCATCATCGCCCTCGACCTGGGCTCGATGGTGGCCGGCTCGAAGTACCGGGGCGAGTTCGAGGAGCGGCTGAAGGCCGTCCTCAAGGAGATCGCCGACGCCGAGGGCCAGGTCATCACCTTCATCGACGAGATGCACACCGTCGTGGGGGCGGGTGCGGCCGAGGGAGCGATGGACGCCTCCAACATGCTCAAGCCCATGCTCGCCCGGGGCGAGCTGCGCATGATCGGCGCCACCACCCTGGCCGAGTACCGCAAGCACGTGGAGAAGGACGCCGCCCTCGAGCGCCGCTTCCAGCCCGTCCACGTGGGCGAGCCGTCGGTGGAGGCCACCATCGCCATCCTGCGGGGACTCAAGGAGCGCTACGAGGTCCACCACGGCGTCCGCATCCAGGACGCGGCCCTGGTCGCGGCCGGCGTGCTGTCCGACCGCTACCTCACCGGGCGCTTCCTCCCCGACAAGGCCATCGACCTGGTCGACGAGGCGGCCAGCAAGCTCCGCATCGAGATCGACTCCATGCCCACCGAGATCGACGTCGTGGAGCGGCGCATGCGCCAGCTCGAGATCGAGAAGGTGGCGCTGGAGAAGGAGACCGACACCCCCAGCCGCGAGCGCCTGGCCGCCATCGAGGCCGAGCTGGCCGACCTGCAGGAGCGCTCGGCGGGCATGAAGGCCCACTGGACCTCGGAGAAGGAGGCCATCGCCCGCATCCGCACCCTCAAGGAGGAGCTGGAGGCGATCAAGGCGGCGGTCGAGCGGGAGCCCGACCTGGAGGCGGCGGCCCGGCTGCGCTACGGCCGGATCCCGGAGTTGGATGCTGCCCTGAAGGCGGCGGCCGACGGGCTGGCCGAGCTGCAGTCCACCAAGCGCATGCTCAAGGAGGAGGTCGACGCGGAGGACGTGGCCGAGGTCGTGAGCCGGTGGACGGGGGTGCCCGTGTCCCGCCTGCTGGAGGGCGAGGTGGCCAAGCTCGTCCGTATGGAGGACGTCCTCCACGAGCGGGTCATCGGCCAGGCCGAGGCCGTTTCGGCGGTGGCCAACGCCATCCGCCGCAGCCGCTCGGGCCTGTCCGACCCCCACCGGCCCATCGGCTCGTTCCTGTTCCTCGGCCCCACCGGCGTGGGCAAGACCGAGCTGGCCCGCACCCTGGCCGACTTCCTCTTCGACGACGAGCGGGCCATGGTCCGCATCGACATGAGCGAGTACCAGGAGAAGCACACGGTGTCGCGCCTGATCGGGGCGCCCCCCGGCTACGTCGGCTACGACGAGGGGGGCCAGCTCACCGAGCTGGTGCGCCGCCGGCCGTACGCGGTCGTGCTCCTCGACGAGATCGAGAAGGCGCACCACGAGGTGTTCAACGTGCTGCTCCAGCTGCTCGACGACGGCCGGCTCACCGACGGCCAGGGGCGGACGGTCGACTTCAGCAACGTGGTGCTCATCATGACGTCGAACCTGCCGGGCGATCCGGCCGCCTTCTTCCGGCCCGAGTTCCTCAACCGGATCGACGAGATCGTGCGCTTCCGGTCGCTCACCGAGGCCGACATCGAGCGCATCGTCGTCATCCAGCTGCGCCACCTCGGCGACCGCCTGGCCCGGCGACGGCTGGGGATGGAGGTGTCGGACGAGGCCGCCGCCTGGCTGGCCCGCACCGGCTACGACCCCCACTACGGCGCCCGTCCCCTCAAGCGGGTGATCCAGCGCCACATCGCCGACCCCCTGGCCCTGGCCCTGCTGGAAGGCCGCTACGTCGAGGGCGACACCGTCAGGGTCGAGGTGGCGGGCGACGAGCTGGCCCTGAAGTGATCCCCTGCGGACCTACCACCCCGCTGCCGAACGCCACCCCGGTTCGCGCCGTCGCGAGTCCTCACGCCAGGCCGCGGAGGCGTCGGTTCCGTTAGCGGCTGGGTACAGGCCATGATTGAGGGTCAAGTTTTTGCTGAGGAGGAGTTGTCGATGGCAGACGAAGAAGCGCAGCGTCCCGAAGTGCTGGCCGGGCCGACGTCCGGGCGGGCACCGGCGGGATCCGGCGACGCCAGCGGTCCGGGCGGGACCCCCGACCCCCGGAACCAGCGCCAGGCCCCGGGCCAGAAGGGCTACGGGCCGGGCGGGCCCCAGATCGGGTCCACCGGCGCTCCCCTGACCGAGGTCGACATCGCGGCCCTCGAGGTGAGCCTGACCGAGCTCAGGCAGCTCCGGGAGGGCATGGAGCAGGCGGACCACATCCCCACGATCATCCGCAAGAAGTAGGACCCACCCCTCCCGCCGGTCGCGGCGCCGTCAGGCCGACGGCGAGGCGGTGCGGTGGTCGGTGCCCACCAGGGTCAACGGCTCGCCCGCCCGCAGCGCCGGTGCCGCCGCTCCGTCCCCCCGCCGAGGCCGGCGGCTCCCATTTCGAACCAGCGGCCGCAGAGGTTGGCGATCGGCACCGGCGGCGCACCCGTGGCCCGCTCCAGGGCCCGGATGACCCCGCCGTGGGTGACGACCACCAGCACCGAGCCGGGGGCGGCCCCGTCCGTCACCTGCACCATGGCATCCAACACCCGCCGGTCGAAGTGAACCCGGCCCTCGCCCGCCGGCGTGGTCGCCAACCGGCCGCCGAACCACTCCGCCTGCTGCCCGGGCCACCTCTCCTCGATCTCGGGCTTGGTGAGCCCGCTCCAGTCGCCCACGTCGTACTCGCGTAGGTCGGGGCGCACCTCCACCGGGCCCAGGCCGAGAGCGCCGGCGATGATCTCGCCCGTCCGGCGGGCCCGCACCAGGTCGGACGTCACCACGCCCGTCACTCCGACGCCTGCGTCGATGAGGCGTTGGGCCGCCTCCGCCGCCTGCTCCTCGCCCAGCGGCGAGAGCGGTGGGTCGGCCTGACCCTGCCAGCGCCCGAGGGCGTTCCACGTCGACTGGCCGTGGCGGACCAGGGCCAGCCTGGTGGAGCGCGGCCTGGTGGAGGGCGGCCTGGTGGAGGGCGGCCTGGTGGAGGGCGGTACGGCGAGGGACACGCCGCCTGTCCTAGCAGGGCCGCCGGCCCGGGCCATCCCGGACGGCTCCATCCCGGTGACGGGTGATGGTGCGAAGGGTGGGGCCGGGTGGCGTTCCCCCGGCGGGAGGGGTTCGCACTGCCCGGCCCCACCTTCCACACGCGGCCTAGGCGAGGAAGCCGCAATCAATGTGTCGGCCGGCCACCGGCCTGGCTTGAGGGGGACTTGCGGGCGGGCCGCGGGCTTATGCGCAGGCGAAGACGTCGAGGACCTGGTCGTCGCTGCGTCCCCGGTTGCCTTCCGAGTCGACCGCTTCCACCCAGAAGACGGCCTGCCCGGCGAAGGCGAAGTTGCCCACGGTGGCCCGCCACCGTCCCCCGTCGAACGACATGGAGAACGAGTCCTCCACGCCGTCGGGGCGCCGGACGAACAGGACCACCCACGTGAGCGGGGACTGGTCGGCGATGTCGGCCGAGACGCCCGTCACGCTGTACGGGCAGCCGGCCACATAGGCCGACGCCGCGTCGGCGCCGACGGCGATCGCCGGCGGGTTCCGGTCGGCCACCGCCTGGGGGCCCGGGTCGACGGCGGGCAGGACGGGGATCGGGGGGATCGTGGGGATCGTGGTCGCCTGGCCCGGGACCGTCGTGGCGGGGACCGTCGTGGTGGGGGTGACGGCCACCGTGACGCCGGTGGTGGGGGCCGGCGCGGTCGTGGCCGACCCTCCGATGGCGACGGGGATCGTCGGGAGGGAGCCCGCCGACGGGTCGGACGCGGCGACGTTCGACCGGGTGCCCCCGTCGTCGCGCAGGATCAGGAAGCCGGCGGCGAGCACGGCGATCACCGCCCCCAACACCATCACCGTGCGGGCCCGGGGACCCAATGCGCTACCGCCTCCGCCGCCGCCGCCCCCGCCGACACCCGGTGGGAAGCCGTCGTCGTCCCAGCCGGGCAGCGGCCGGGGCGACACGGCCAGCTCCATGCGCAGCAGCACCTCCTGGCGCAGCCAGGAGGGCGGGGGCAGGAACGGCAGCGACGCCATCGCCCGCAACCGGCCCAGGAGCATGGTGCGACGCTCGCGGCAGGCGTCGCAGCGACGGGCGTGACGGTCGACCCGGGCGGCCACGGCCGCCGTGAACCGCCCGTCCCATCCCTCGAGGACCTCGCTCAGCTGGGAACACGACGCCGGGTCGGGACCGCTGTCGGACCGGCTGAGGAGCAGGGCCCCGACCGAGGTCTCGGCCCGGCTGCGCAGCCGGGCGGCGCGCGCGTCGGCCACCGCCGCCTTCACCCCGAGCACCTCGCCCAGTTCCTCGCCCTGGAGCTGGTGGCGCAGGTTCAGGTGGAGGACGGCCCGGTCCTTCTCCGACAGCTCCGCCACCGGGTCCCACACCATCCTCCGGGGGTCGTCGGACCCGTCGTCGCCCGTCCCCTCCGGGCCTCCCGTGCTGGGCCAGGCGGTCCGGGGGGGCGGAGGCACCACGCCCGTCCGACCGCCGGCAGCCGCCTTCCGGGCGGCCCGACCGCGGGCCGCGACGGGGACCTCGACCGGGACATCTGCGGGGGCCGGGGCCGTGGCCGTGGAGGGCGCCCGCTGGGCCCGGGCGGTGGCCTCGTGGCGGGCGACGCCCAGCAGCCAGGTCCGGAGCTTGGACCGGTCCCGGAGGTTCACCATCTCCCGGGCCGCTCGCAGGAAGCTGTCGAGCGTGGCCTCGGCCGCCTCGTCCCCGTCACGCAGCACCGCGGTGCACAGGTCGAGGACGGCTCCCGCGTACCGGTCGTAGATACCGGCGAAGGCGTCCCGGTCGCCGCCCACGGCCCGCGAAACCAAAGTCGTGTCGTCCATCACATGGGAGCTTCGCACGATTGGCCAAGGGAAGGGCGGCCGGACGGGTCCACGGCAGCGGTATGATGACCGGACCGCCGAAGGACAGTCGCTAGGAGACGCGCGTGCCCGGAACAGTTGTCGTCGGCACCCAATGGGGCGACGAGGGCAAGGGCAAGCTCACCGACCTTCTGGCCGGCGAGATGCAGATGGTCGTCCGCTACCAGGGCGGGCACAACGCCGGCCACACCATCGTGGTGGCGGGTGAGAGATTCGCCCTCCAGCTGGTGCCCAGCGGCGTCCTCCACCCCTGGGTGACGCCCGTCATTGGCAATGGCGTGGTCATCGAGCCGGCGGTGCTGGTGTCGGAGATCGACGGGCTGGAGGCCCGCGGCGTCGACTGCAGCCGCCTGCGGATCAGCGGCAACGCCCACCTGATCATGCCGTACCACTCCGAGCTCGACCGCCTCATCGAGCGCCGGCTGGGGAAGAACCGCCTGGGCACCACCAAGAGCGGCATCGGCCCCGCCTACGCCGACAAGGCGGCCCGGGTCGGGCTCCGGGTTCAGGACCTCCTCGATCCCAAGATCTTCCGTCAGAAGCTCGACGTCGTCCTCCAGGAGAAGAACCTGATCCTGGCCAAGGTCTACAACCGCCTGCCGCTGTCGGCCGACGAGATCGCCGACCGCTACCTGGGCGAGCTGGCCCCCCGGCTCGAGCCGCTGATCGGCGACACCGTCGGCCTGATCCACGACGCCCTGGACGACGGCCAGAACGTGCTCTTCGAAGGGGCCCAGGCCACGTTCCTCGATCTCGACCACGGTACGTATCCGTTCGTCACCTCGTCCAACCCGGTGGCCGGGGGGGCCCTGGTGGGCGCCGGGGTCGGCCCCCGCCACATCCAGCGGGTGCTGGGCGTGGCCAAGGCCTACGTCACCCGGGTCGGCTCGGGCCCCTTCCCCACCGAGCTCCTCGACGACACGGGTGACACCCTGGTCGACCGGGGCCAGGAGTACGGCACCGTCACCGGCCGGCGGCGCCGTCCGGGCTGGTTCGACGCGGTGATGGTGCGCCACGCGGTGCGCCTCAACGGCCTCACCGAGCTGGCCATCACCAAGCTCGACGTCCTCGACGCCTTCGACACCCTCCGGGTGTGCGTCGCCTACGAGGCCGACGGCGACCGTCACTACCACCTGCCCTACCACCAGTCGGTGCTGCACAAGGCGGTGCCCGTCTACGAGGACCTCCCCGGCTGGAACACCGACCTCACCGCCGTCACCGACCTCGACGACGTCCCCTCGGCCGCCCAGGACTACATCGCCTTCCTGGCCGAGCAGTGCGGGGTGCCCGTCACCCTGGTGGGCGTCGGCCCCGGCCGGGACCAGTTCGTGCGCTTCGCCGACACCCCCACCGACGTGGTGGAGGCCGACGACGACGATGACGACTACGACGACGACGAGGACGAGGGCCCCGGCTGGGAGATCGGCCCCGGCGTCCTCGTCATATGAGTTCGGGTCATATGAGTTCGGGTCGTATGAGTTCGGGTCGTATGAGTTCGGGTCGAATGGCCGTCGGCGCCCGGTGAGGGTCTGCGTGGTCGGAAGCGGGGGGCGCGAACACGCGCTGGCGTCGGTGCTCGGTCGAACGGCCGACGTGGTCGTCACGCCCGGCAACCCCGGCATCCCCGGCTCGACGCCCGCGCCGCCCGACCAGATCGACGCCGACCTCTGGGTGATCGGGCCCGAGGTGCCCCTCGTCGACGGGCTGGCCGACCGCCTCCGGGCCGGGGGGCGTCTCGTCTTCGGACCGGGAGCCGACGGCGCCCGCCTGGAAGGGTCGAAGGCGTGGATGAAGGCGATCCTCTCCGACGCGAGGGTGCCCACCGCCCGCCACGGGGTGTTCTCCGACGTACCTGCCGCGGCCGCCTTCCTCCGCTCGCTGGCCCCGCCCTACGTGGTCAAGACCGACGGCCTGGCCGCGGGCAAGGGCGTGTTGGTGACGGGCTCGCTCGACGACGCCATCGCCGACGTGGCCGCCAAGCTGTCCGGCGCCGCCTTCGGTGCCGCCGGTCGCCGGGTGGTGATCGAGGAGGGACTGGTCGGGCCCGAGGTGTCGTTGCTCTGCATCTGCGACGGCCGGCGGGCGGTGCCGCTGGCCCCGGCCCAGGACCACAAGCGCCTGGGCGACGGCGACACCGGTCCCAACACCGGCGGCATGGGTGCGTTCTCGCCGGTGCCCGGAGTCGGAAAAGACCTGGTGGAGGAGGTGATCGAGCGAGCGGTGGAACCCACCTTGAATGCGCTGCACCTCCGGGGCATCGACTACCGGGGCGTGCTCTACGCCGGGCTGATGCTCACCGCCGACGGTCCCAAGGTGCTCGAGTACAACGTCCGCTTCGGCGACCCCGAGGCCCAGGTCGTCCTCCCCCGGCTCGACTCTGACCTCGCCGCCCTCCTCGCCGAGGCCGCCGCCGGTCGCCTGGTGTCGGAGCCGTCGTTCACCGACGACGCCGCGGTGACCGTCGTGCTGGCCGCCGAGGGCTACCCCACGTCGCCCCGCACCGGCGACGCCATCCACGGCATCGACGCGGCCGCGGCCATGCCCGGCGTCGAGGTCTTCTGCGCCGGCGTCGGCCCGGGGATGACCACCGCCGGCGGCCGGGTCCTGAGCGTCACCGGTACCGGCCCCACGCCGGAAGTCGCCCGCTCCCGGGCCTACGCCGCCGTAGCCGCCATCTCCTGGCCCGGCATGCACTACCGCACCGACATCGCTGGGCCGTCCGCCGCCCCCGCCGGCGACCAGACCGCGCAATTACACGCCGGAGGGGGCGAGCGCGCGAAGTGGTCAGCAGGAGGCGACGCCGCCGCCGACCAAACCGCGCAATTACACGACGGAGGGGGCGAGCGAAGTGGTCGGCGGGAGGCGACGCCGCCGGCGACCAAACCGCGCAATTACACGGCGGAGGGGGCGAGCGCGCGAAGTGGTCGGCGGGGGGCGACGCCGCCGGCGACCAAACCGCGCAATTACACGGCGGAGGGGGCGGGCGCGCGAAGTGGTCGGCGGGGGACTGCTCGACGAACGGGGAGGGCCGGTGAAGGTCGCCGTGCTCATGGGGTCGGCGTCGGACAAGGCCAAGATGGCGCCCGCCGCGGCGACCCTGGCCGAGTTCGGCATCGAGGTCGACGAGCGGGTCCTGTCCGCCCACCGCACGCCCGACGAGGTGGCCGCCCTGGCCCGGGGCGCCCGGGGCGCCGGCTACGCCGCATTCATCTGCGGGGCGGGGATGGCGGCCCACCTGGCCGGGGCGGTGGCGGCCAACACCACCCTCCCGGTGGTGGGCGTCCCCCTCAGCGGCGGGAGCCCTCAACGGCGTCGACGCCCTCTACGCCACCGTCCAGATGCCCCGGGGCGTCCCCGTCGCCACCGTCGCCATCGACGGCGCCATGAACGCCGCCCTCCTCGTCGTCCAGATGCTCGCCATCACCGACGCCGACCTCGCCCGCCGCCTGGACGAGCGTCGTCGTCCGACGCCACCGCAAGCGTGATCCCCCGCTACTCGCTGCCCGAGATGGCGGCCCTGTTCACCGACGAGGCCCGGCTGCAGACGTGGCTCGACGTCGAGGTGCTGGCCACCGAGGCCTGGGCGACGATCGGCGTGGTCCCGGAGGACGACGCCAAGGCGGTCCGGGAGCGGGCGCCGCGTCGTCGACGCCGCCTTCGTGGCCGCGGTCGACGCCCGGGAGCGGGTCACCGACCACGACCTGGCCGCCTTCGTCGACGTGGTCCAGGCCGCCATCGGTCCGCCGGCCGGCAACTGGGTCCACTACGGCCTCACGTCCAGCGACGTCGTCGATACCGCCCTGTGCGCCACCCTCGCCCGGGCCGCCGACCTCCTGGTCGCCGCCAACAATCGCCTCGTCGCCGCCCTGCACGCGAGGGCCCTCGAGTTCCGCGACACCCCCATGGCCGGGCGCACCCACGGCATGCACGCCGAGCCCACCACGTTCGGCGTGAAGCTCGCCCACTGGGCGCTGCAGGCCGATCGCGACCGCACCCGGCTCCGGACGGCACGCGACACGATCGCGGTGGGCAAGCTGTCGGGCGCCGTCGGCACCTACTCCAACATCGACCCCCGGGTGGAGGCCCAGGTGTGCGCCGCCCTCGGCCTCACACCGGTGCCCGCCACCCAGGTCGTGGCCCGCGACCGCCACGCCGAGTACCTGTGGGCGTGCGCCTCCACCGCGGCCACCATCGAGATGATGGCCACCGAGATCCGCCACCTGCAGCGCACCGAGGTGGGGGAGGTGGCCGAGCCCTTCCGGGCCGGGCAGAAGGGCAGCTCGGCCATGCCCCACAAGCGCAACCCCATCACGTGCGAGCGCCTGGCCGGCCTGGCCCGGGTCCTGCGGGGCAACCTGGGCGCGGGACTGGAGGACGTGGCCCTGTGGCACGAGCGGGACATCTCCCACTCGAGCGTGGAGCGGATCATCCTCCCCGACTCGTCCCTCCTCGCCTACTACCTCCTCGTGCGGATGACGCGAGTCGTCGAAGGCCTCACCGTCGACGCCGACCGGATGCTCGAGAACCTCGACCGCTCCTACGGCCTGGTCTTCAGCCAGCCCGTCCTCCTGGCCCTGGTGGCGGCGGGCGTCACGCGCGACGACGCCTACCGCATCGTCCAGGAGACGGCCCGCACCGCCCACACCGGCCGGAAGCCCTTTCGCACCGTCCTCGGGGACGACCCCCGCGTCACCCTCACCGCCGGGCAGCTCGACGACGCCTTCAGCCTCGACCGGTCCCTCGCCCACACCGGCCCCATCTTCGAGGCGCTCGAGGCGATCGGCCAGGAGGAATCCGCAACGTGAAACTCCTCCACTCGGGCAAGGTCCGCGACGTCTACGACGCGGGCGACGGACACCTGCTCATGGTCACGTCCGACCGCATCTCGGCCTTCGACGTGGTGCTCGACGAACCCATCCCCGAGAAGGGACGGGTGCTCACCGCCCTCACCGCCTTCTGGCTCGACCGGCTGGCCGACATCGCCCCCAGCCACCTGGTGCGCATCGTCGACGACGGCGAGATGGCGGGCCGGGCGATGATCGTGCGCCGGGCCGAGATGCTGCCCATCGAGTGCATCGTGCGGGGCTACCTGTCGGGCTCGGCGTGGAAGGAGTACCAGGCCACGGGCACCGTGCACGGGGAGGCCATGCCCCCCGGCCTCCGGCAGTCCGACCGGCTCCCGGAGCCCGTCTTCACCCCCTCGACCAAGGCCGAGGTGGGGCTCCACGACGAGAACATCTCCGTCGAGCAGGCGGTGGCGATGGTCGGGCGGGACGTGGCCGACGAGGCCGCCGCCATCAGCCTGGCCGCCTACGGGCGGGCCGCGGCCGACGCCGCCGCCCAGGGCATCGTCATCGCCGACACCAAGTTCGAGCTGGGCTGGATCGACGGGAAGCTGGCCATCTGCGACGAGGTCCTCACCCCCGACTCGTCCCGTTTCTGGGAGGCGTCCGACTGGCGCCCGGGCACCATCCCGCCGTCGTTCGACAAGCAGCCGGTGCGCGACTGGCTGGAGTCCACCGGGTGGGACAAGACCCCGCCCCCGCCGTCGCTCCCGGCCGACGTGGTGGCCTCCACCGCCGCCCGCTACGTGGCCGCCTACGAGCGACTGGCCGGGAGGCCACTCTCCGACTGGCCGGGCGGGCCGGCCGAAGCAATCCAGGGGACGCCGTGAGCACCTTCGACGTCCTGGTCGAAGTCTCCCTCCGGCCCGACGTGGCCGACCCCCAGGGGGCGACCATCGAACGGGCCCTTCCCGCCCTCGGCTTCGACCAGGTGGCCGGCGTGCGGGTGGGCAAGGCCATCCGCTTCACGGTGGAGGCGGCCGACGAGCCCACCGCCCGCTCCCGGGTGGAGGAGCTGTGCCGGCGCTTCCTCACCAACCCGGTGATCGAGGACGCCACCATCACCCTGGGACCGGCAACATGACCGTCGGGCCATGAGAGTCGGGCCATGAGAGTCGGGGTCGTCGTATTCCCCGGCTCGAATTGCGAGCACGACGTGGCCGAGGCGGTCGCCCTGTTGGGTGGGGATTCCCAGCTGATCTGGCACGGCGACCGGTCGCTGGGCGACGTGGACGCGGTGGTGTTGCCGGGCGGGTTCGCGCACGGCGACTACCTCCGGCCCGGCGCCATCGCCCGCTTCAGCCCGGTGATGGACGCGGTGGTCGAATTCGCCAACGCCGGAGGCCCGGTTGTCGGCATCTGCAACGGCTTCCAGGTGCTCACCGAGGCCGGGCTCCTGCCCGGTGCGCTCCAGAAGAACCGGGGTTTGAAGTTCCTGTGCACAACTGTGGCGGTGCGGGTGGAGAACACGGTATCGGCGCTCACCAGCCGCGCCACGGCCGGCGCGGTCCTGCGCCTGCCGATCAACCACTTTGAGGGGAATTACACCTGTCCCCCCGACGTCCTGGCGCAATTGCGCGCCGACGACCGGATCGTCCTGCGCTATCTCGACAACCCCAACGGGTCGATCGACGACATCGCGGGAATCTGTTCAGAGGGACGAAATGTATGCGGATTGATGCCGCACCCCGAACGGGCGTGCGACAACATCCTCGGCTCCGCCGACGGGCGGCCCCTGCTCGAAAGCCTGTTGGGAGGCGGAACCGTTCTGGCCGCCTCCCCGGTACCTACTCGACGCCCCGCTTGATGCCGGCCTTGCGCAGCACGCCGGGGTCGACGCCGGCCTGGCGCCACGCCGCGTACGTGATGCCCTTACGTTCCCCGTAGGGCTTGGCCGAGCCGACGAAGTCCTCTTCCAACGCGCCGAGGTCGACGGCATTGTCGGTGGAGGACAGCTCGGCCTGCAGGTTCATTCGCTCCTGCGAGAGGTGGAGCCTGGTGAGCGCGTCGGACTCGTTGAGCTTGTCGTCGATAGCCGCGAGCCGCCGTTGCACAGACTCCTGCGTGCGCTTACGCCCACGCTTCGGCCGATGGGCCTCGAGCGCTTCGAGATAGCGCCGCACTGCTCTACCTTGCTCACGGCCTTCGGCCAACGCCGCCTTGTGGCTGTCGGACATCGGAGCTCTGGATCGTTTCGCTTCGGTAGCCATTTGCGCCATTGTGGCGCGTTCGGCGAAAGATTTCAACTTCCGAACCGTCATCATTTCCAACTTTCTGCCAGTCGGTAGCGTGGGGGCATGGCCGCCGACCCCTCCTCCCCGCATCCCACCCCTGGCTTACACCGGGCATTGGGTCTCACCGACGACGAGGCGGCGCGCATCGAGGAGATCCTGGGCCGCGCCCCCAACGAGCTCGAGCTGGCGATGTACGCCGTCATGTGGTCGGAGCACTGCTCCTACAAGTCGTCCCGGGCCCACCTCGGCCGGTTGCCGTCGGAGGCGCCATGGGTCATGGTCGGACCCGGCGAGAACGCCGGCGTGGTCGACTGCGGTGACGGCGTGGCGGTCGCCGTCCGCATCGAGAGCCACAACCACCCGTCCGCCATCGAGCCCTACCAGGGGGCGGCCACCGGCGTGGGCGGCATCCTGCGCGACATCTTCACCATGGGCGCCCGTCCCATCGCCCTGCTCGACTCGCTCCACTTCGGGCCCCTCGGGAACGCCCGCAGCCGGTGGGTGGCGGAAGGCGTGGTGAGTGGCATCTCCGGCTATGGCAACTCGGTCGGCGTGCCGACCGTCGGCGGGGAGCTGCACTTCGCCGACTGCTTCGCCGACAACCCCCTGGTCAACGTCATGGCGGTGGGCGTGCTGCGCCACGAGCACCTGGTGTTCGCCCGGGCCACCGGCGTCGGCAACCTGGCCGTGCTCATCGGCTCCACCACGGGCCGGGACGGCATCGGGGGGGTGAGCGTGCTGGCGTCGGCCGGCTTCTCCAGCTCCGGTGGCGCCGACGGGGCCGACGAGGCCAAGCGCCCGAGCGTCCAGGTGGGGGATCCGTTCGAGGAGAAGCGGCTCATCGAGGCCTGCCTGGCCCTGTACGAGGCGGGGCTGGTGGCGGGCATCCAGGACCTGGGGGGCGCCGGTATCACGTGCGCCACCAGCGAGATCGCGGCCCGGGGCGGCATGGGGATGGACGTCGACGTCCGCACCATCCCCCTGCGCATGACGGGGATGGTGCCGGCCGAGATCATGACCAGCGAGTCCCAGGAGCGGATGCTCGCCATCGTGGCGCCGGGCGACCTCGACACCGTCCTCGACCTCTGCCGGCGGTGGGAGGTGCGGGCCACGGTGATCGGCACCGTCACCGACACCGGCCGGCTGCGCATACTCGACGGACCGGACGCCGGAACAGGCGCCGAGGTGCTGGCCGACGTCCCCGCCCAGTCGCTCGAGCAGGGCGCGCCCAAGTACCACCGGCCCCTGCGGGAGCCGGCCGACCGGGCCGAGCGGCTGGCCGACGACCCGTCCCGCCTGCCGCCTCCAGCCGGCGGCGACTGCGGGCCCGACCTCCTGGCCATGCTGGCCGACACGTCCCCGGTGTGGTCGCAGTACGACCACCAGCTCTTCCTCAACACCGTCGAGGGGCCGGGGGGCGATGCCACCGTCCTGCGCCTCAAGGCGCCCGGCCTGCCCGACACGGGCAAGGGCCTGGCGGTGAGCGCCGACAGCAACAGCCGGTGGTGCGACCTCGACCCCCGCCGGGGCACGGCCCTGGTCGTGGCCGAGGCCGCCCTCAACCTGGCGTGCGTGGGGGCCCGGCCGCTGGCCCTGGTCGACAACCTCAACTTCGGCAACCCCGAGCATCCCGAGGTGATGTGGCAGCTCTCGGAGGCGATCGACGGGATGGCCGAGGCGTCCCTGGCCCTGTCGCTGCCCGTCGTGGGCGGCAACGTCAGCCTCTACAACGAGTCGGGGGGCCGCGACATCCACCCCACGCCGGTGGTGGGCGTGGTGGGGCTGATCGACGTGCTCGAGCGCCGGCCGCCGGGCGTCCGCCTGGTCGACGGGGGGGAGATCCTGCTGCTCGGCGCGGGTGACCTGTCCGCCGAGGGCGGTCTGGCCGGGTCGCGGTGGGCGGCCCTCCGGGGCCACCACGGCGGCGAGCTGCCCGCCCTCGACCTCGAGGCCCACGCCCGGCTGTGCGCGCTCGTCAGCGGCCTGGTCGCCGAGGGTGTCCCGGCTGGGGTTCACGACGTCTCCGACGGAGGGTTGGCGGTCGCCCTGGCCGAGATGGCGATCGTGTCCGACGTGGGCTTCGACGTGCCGGGGATCGCGACCCACGCCGCGCTGTTCACGGAGGCCCCGTCGCGCGTGGTCGTGTGCGTGGCCGGGGAGGACGCGGGGGCGGTCACCCTCCGGGCGTCGCGGGCGGGCCTGTCCGTCCTCCGGATCGGGCGGGCGGGCGGCGCCCGGCTGGTCGTCGGCGGCCTTCTCGACCTCCCCCTCGAGCTGGCCGCCCGCACCTGGCGGGACACCTTGCGCCACGAGATGGCCGGACCGGTGGGGTAGGGTTTCGGCCTGGGGGGAAGGTGACCAGGGGCAGCCTGGTCGACGGCGCACCACAGAACCCGGGGGAGCTTCCGTTGGCCGTTTCGGCACGAGGTAGCGGCGACGACAGCTCTCTCGTGCGTGCCGTCCAGGCGGGCGACCTGGAGGCCTACAGCGAGTTGTTCCGCCGCCACCACCCGGCCGTCCAGCGGGCCTGTGCCCGGCGCATGGCCAGCCCGCTCGACGCGGAGGAGGTCGCCCAGGCCGCGTTCGTCCGGGCGCTGGAGCGGATCGGGCAGTGCGGCGGGGAACGTGAGTTCGGGGGATGGGTCCAGACCATCGCCCGCCACCTGTGCGTCGACTCCATGCGGGGCCGGTTGCGGGTGGTGCCGCACGAGGCGCCCGTGTCGGCGGACCACTCCGACGGCGCTGAGCCCGACCACCCCCTCCTCGACCGGGAACGCCGCGACGACGTCCGGCGGGCCCTCGACACCCTGCCCCCCCGCCAGCGGCAGGCGGTCACCGCCCGGGCCGAGGGCACCGGGCCGGGGCAGATCGCCGACGACCTGGGCCTGTCGGTGGGTGCGGTCGACTCGCTCATCCTGCGGGGCCGGCGGCGGCTGGCCCTGGCCTACCAGCGGGTGGCCGGCGAGGGCGGCGCCGCCGCTACCGCCACCAGCGCCGCCGCCGCGGCGTTGCTCCTCGCCGTCGTCTCCATCGGCTCCACCCGCCTGCTCGGCGGGGTGGCGGCGGCGGCCGAGGCGGGCCGCGACCTGGTACGCCCGGTGGCGAGCGGGGTGACGGGGGCCATCATGGCCGTGGCCGTGGTGATCACCGGCTCCGGCCCGGCGGCCACCCCCGAACCGACCTCCACGCCCGGCCGCCCCCCGGCGGTCGTAGTCGGCGAGCCCCTCCCCGAGCCCGCCGGCGCCGTACCGGGCGGCGTCGTGCCGGGTGGCGAAGGCATCGCGTCCGGCACGCCGCCGACGGTGGCCGCGGGACCCGCCGCCCAGCCGTCGACGGACGACGCCGGTGTCCGGTCCGGGGCGGCCACCGTCGGCACCCATCCGGGCGGTATCGCCGGTGGCGCGGCGGCAGGGTCCCATCCCTCCGGAGTGGGGTCCACGGGCGGGGTCACCCCTGACCCCACCCCGGGACCCGGCTCTGGGCCCCCGACCCCGCCGACCGCCCTCCCGATAGACGGGCTCGAACCCGCGGTCGTGGACCCGGTGGTCGACGCCGTCGACGCAACCCTGCCCGCGGTCGGCGCCACCGTCTCCGACACCGCCCAAGCGGTGGGCGACACCGTCGACGCCCTTGCCGGCCTCCTTCCGAAGTAGGTCGGCCGCTCCGCGAAGATGGCTTGTGCACCACGGGCAGTCGCAGGCCGTGACCGGGCCGGTACGGACGAGCTGTGAGGTGGAGCATCCCAAGGAGGCCTGCGGCGTTTTCGGGATCTACGCTCCCGCCCACCCCGTCGCCCAGCTGACCTACCTCGGCCTCTACGCCCTGCAGCACCGCGGCCAGGAGTCGGCGGGCATGGCGGTGAGCGACGGCGACACCATCACGGTCGTCAAGGACATGGGCCTGGTCGCCCACGCGTTCGACGAGCGCAAGCTGGCGCCGCTCCAGGGCCACCTGGCCATCGGCCACGTCCGCTACTCCACCACCGGGTCCAGCACCTGGGGCAACGCCCAGCCGTGCTACCGCAACGTGGGCGACGCCGGCATCGCCCTGGGCCACAACGGCAACCTGGTCGGCACCGACAAGCTGGCGGCCGAGGCGGGCGTGCTCCCCGGCACCGTCGGAAACGACAGCGACCTGGTGGCCGAGCTGATCAGCGTCGCCATGGGCCCCGCCGCCTCCGCCCGCAGTGACGGGCGCGACCTCGAGCGGGCCCTCCTCGAGGTGCTGCCCAAGCTGCAGGGCGCCTTCTCCCTCGTGCTGATGGACGACTCCCACGTGGTGGGCGTCCGCGACCCCAACGGCTTCCGGCCCCTCTGCCTGGGCCGGCTCGACAGCGGGTGGGTGCTGGCCTCCGAGACCCCCGCCCTCGACATCGTGGGCGCCACCTTCGTCCGGGAGCTCGACCCGGGCGAGATGGTGGTCATCGACGCCAACGGCACGCGATCCCTGCGCCCCTTCGCCCCCGAGCGGATCGACCCCAAGCTCTGCCTGTTCGAGTTCGTCTACTTCGCCCGGCCCGACAGCATGCTCTACGGGCAGACGGTGCACACCGCCCGCCAGCGCATGGGCGAGCAGCTGGCCGACCAGGCCCCGCTCCCGCCCGACGACCACCTCCCGGCCCGCGAGGCCATGGTGATGCCGGTCCCCGATTCGGGCATCCCGGCGGCCGAGGGCTACGCCCGGCGCAGCGGCATCCCCTTCGGCCACGGCCTGGTGCGCAACCGCTACGTGGGCCGCACGTTCATCTCTCCCGGCCAGGCCCAGCGCAGCGCCAACGTCCGGGTCAAGCTCAACCCGATCCGGGAGAACATCGAGGGCAAGCGCCTGGTGGTCGTGGAGGACTCCATCGTCCGGGGCACCACCATGAAGGCCATGGTGGCCATGCTGCGGGAGGCGGGGGCGGCCGAGATCCACCTGCGCATCTCCTCGCCGCCCTACCGCTGGCCGTGCCACTTCGGGATGGACACCGGCGTGCGGTCGGAGCTGCTGGCCGCCGAGCGCACGATCGACGAGGTGCGTGAGTACCTGGGCTCCGACACCCTCGCCTACCTCGAGATCGACGCCCTGCTCACCGCCACCGGATCGCCCCGGTCCGGATTCTGCACCGCCTGCCTCACCGGCGACTATCCGGTCGAGGTACCAGGCATGCCGACCACGCTGGGCGAAGGCGACCTCGACGATCCCCGTGCCTGAGGGGTCCGCCCCGCCGGACCCGGCCCCCCATCCCGACCAGACCGCGGCGCCGGTCTCCGAGACTGATGTGGCGGGCGAGACCTACGCCGCCGCCGGGGTCGACATCGCCGCCGGGGAGGCGGCGGTCGAGCGCATCAAGGCCCGGGTGCGCTCCACCTTCCGGCCCGAGGTCATCAGCGACATCGGCGGATTCGGGGGACTGTTCGCCTTCGACGCCGGCCGCTACCGCAATCCCGTCCTGGTCTCGTCCACCGACAGCGTGGGCACCAAGGCCCTCGTCGCCCGCCAGACCGGCCGCCTCGACACAATCGGCATCGACCTGGTGGCGATGGTGGTCGACGACCTCGCGGCCCAGGGCGCGGAGCCCCTCTTCTTCCTCGACTGCATCTCGGTCGGCCGCCTCGACCCGGACGAGATCGACACCCTCGTCGGTGGCGTCGTCGACGGGTGCCGCCAGGCCGGCTGCGCCCTGGTCGGGGGCGAGATGGCCGAGGTCCCGGGGATGCTGGAGGAGGGGGCCTTCGACCTGGTCGGCTTCGGCGTGGGAGTGGTCGAGCGGTCCCGCCTGGTCACCGGCGACAAGGTCGAGGCGGGCGACCGCATCATCGGCCTGCCCTCGCCCAGCCTGCGCTCCAACGGGTACACGCTGGCCCGCCGGGTGCTGTTCGACCGGGCCGGCCTCGCCCTCGAGAGTCCTGCCTGGCCCGGCGCGCCCCATAGCCTGGCCGACGAGCTGCTGCGACCGTCGGTGATCTACGCCCCCGCCCTGGTGGAGCTGTGCCGCCTCCTCGACGTTCGGGCCCTGGCCCACATCACCGGTGGCGGGCTCCCCGGCAACATCCCCCGCGTCCTGCCCGACGACGTCGACGCCGTGATCCACCGGGCCAACTGGGCGGTGCCCGAGATCTTCGACCGGCTCCAGGAGCTGGGCGGGATCACCCCCGAGGAGATGGCGTCCGTCTTCAACCTGGGCATCGGCATGGTCGCCGTCGTGTCCCCCGACGACGTGGCGGAGGCCCATGCGATCCTCCGGGCCGCCGGCCACCAGTCGGTCGACATCGGCGAGATCGTGCCGGGCAATCGGCGAGTGCATCTCGCCTGAGCGGGCCGTAGTATCCCCGTTCTGGCGCGAAAGAGGAGGCGGAGGATGGCGGTAGGTAGGACGACTTGCCGGTGGGCTCGCGGTTGTCGGGCTGGTGGCGTCGGGGATGGCCCAGGGGGCATCGGCCCAGGGGGCATCGGCCCTGGCGGCGTCGGCCCTGGTGGCCCCGCCGGTGCCCGCCGCCATCCGGGTGCCGGCCGGCAACACGCCATTCCTCGTCGCCCAGGCGGTCGGACTGCAGGTCTACACCTGCGCCAACAGCGGTTCGGGCTTCGCATGGGTCCTCCGGACCCCGCTCGCCGCCCTCACCGACGGCTCCGGCCAGACGATCATCCTCCACTACGGCGGGCCCACGTGGCGGTCGGTCGACGGGAGCTCGGTGGTGGGCGCCCGGGTCAACGGCGTGCCGGCTCCCGTACCGGGCGCCATCCCCTGGCTCCTCCTCCGGGCGACGTCCACCAACGCCGGCCCGGGCGCCGGCACCACCCTCACCCCCACCACCTATATCCAGCGCATCAACACCACCGGCGGCGTGGCCCCCGCCACCGGCTGCGACGCCGCCCACGCGGGCGCCACCGCCAGCGTCCCCTACACCGCCGACTACTGGTTCTTCAAAGCCGCGTCACCCGCCGCTTTCTGAAGACTTTTGTACCCGTGAGGTACAAAAGTCTTCAGAAACCGCTGTCGCACCGCCGTGGTTCACTTTTCGGGTGAACCCGCTCGATGTCGCTCTGGCCCGGGTGGCCGCTCGGCAGCGCAGCCTGGTCCATCGCGACCAGGCGCTCGCCCTTGGAATGACCGTGCGCCAGTTCCAGGCTCGGGCCTCGTCGGGGATGGTGGTGCGAGTACAACGAAACGTGTTCCGGATGGCGGGGGCGCCGGTGACCTGGGAGCAGTCCGTGCTCGCGGCCTGCATGTCGGCCGGGACGGGCGCGGGGGCGTCGCACCGCTGCGCAGCGGTGCTGTGGGGCCTCCGGGGAATCGATCGGGCGCCGGTCGAGATCACGGTGCCGGCCAGCCGTTGCCCGACGCTCTCCGAGGTCGTGGTCCATCGCCTGACGGTGGTGGATCTCACCGCGCAGCGGGGAATTCCGCTGACGACGCCGGCCGCCACGCTCCTCGGGCTGGCCGCGGTGGTCGACGCGGCCACCCTGGAATCGGCGGTGGAGGACGCCATCCGGCGACGGTTGACGACGGTTCGTCGGCTCACGGAGATGCTGGCCGACCTCGGGCGGCCGGGACGCGATGGATCGGCGGCGCTCCGCCGGACGATCGAGAAGCGCGGCCCGGGATCGGCGGCCACGGAGAGCCTCCTGGAGGACAGGATGGTGCGCCTCCTCCGGCAGGCGGGGCTGCCTCCGCCGGTGCGCCAGCACCGGGTGGGCGATGTCCGGCTCGACTTCGCCTACCCGGAGAAGCGGCTCGGGATCGAAGTCAACGGGGTTGCGTTTCACTCGGGGGCGGCCGACGTCCAGCGCAACTGCGCCAAGGGAAACGTCCTGGTGGCGCGGGGCTGGCGGGTGCTCCAGTTCACCTGGACCGACGTGACGAGCCGGCCCGAGCGTGTGCTCCGCGAGATCGCCGAGATCGCCCAGGCCGCCTGACTAATGCTCGATCAACGAGCGGGCGGCGGCCTTGACGTGGTCGACGCCGATGGTGAGGGCCTTCTCCAGGCCGACCTCGTAGGGGGTGGCGGGGACGTCGGGCATGGCCAGGCGGCGGACAGGGGCGTCGAGGTCGTAGAACGCCTCCTCGGCCACCATGGCCGCCACCTCGGCGCCCACGCCGAAGCTCACGTTGTCCTCGTGGACGACGAGCAAACGGCCCGTCCGGGCCACCGAGCCGAGCACCGTGTCCCGGTCCAGAGGGGAGATCGTCCGCAGGTCGACGACCTCCACCGAGTAGCCCTCCTCCTCGAGCGCCTCGGCCGCCTCCAGGCAGATGTGACGGTGCAGGCCGTAGGTGACGAGGGTGAGATCCTCGCCGGGACGGGCCACGTCGGCCAAACCGATGGGCACCCGCCAGTCGCCCCCCGGCACCAGGCCGCTGACCCGCCGGTAGGTCTTCTTGTGCTCGAGGAACAGCACCGGGTCGGGATCCTCGATCGCCTCCCGCAACAGGCCGGCCACGTCGGCGGGGGTCGACGGGCACACCACCTTGAGCCCGGCCACGTGGGCGTAGAAGGCCTCGATGGCCTGTGAGTGGTAGGGGCCGCGGTGGCCGCCGGCGCCCCACGGGGCCCGGATCACCATCGGGACGTGGAAGTCGCCGTTGGACCGGTAGTGGATCTTGGCCGCCTCGCTCACGATCTGGTCGAAGGCGGAGTGGATGAAGTCGGCGAACTGGATCTCCACCACCGGACGCAACCCGGCCAGGGCCAGGCCGATCCCGATACCGACGATCGACGACTCGGCCAGGGGGGTGTCGATGACCCGCTTGCCGCCGAAGGCGGAGTACAGCCCGTCGGTGGCCCGGAACACCCCGCCCAGCACGCCGACGTCCTCGCCGATCACGACCACCCGCTCGTCCTCCACCATCAGGTCGTGGAGGGTCTGGCGGACGGTGTCGAGCACGGTGCGGACCACGCCGGTGGCCGGCCGGGGCGGTGCCACCGGGGAGCGGGCGGGCCCCTCGTCGAGCTCGGGGGGGACGCCCGGCGAACGGCGCAGGGGACGGGCGTAGACCCGCCGGAAGGCGGTGTCGGGATCGGGCAGGGCCGTCGCCTCGGCCCGCCGGGCGGCCTCGTCGACTTCGACCTTCGCCTCCGCCTCCAGGGCCTCGGCCGAACCCTCCGACAGCAGGCCCGAGCCGACGATGTACCGGCGCAGGCGGGGCAACGGGTCGCGCTCGCGCCACTCCTGCACCTCCTCGGGACTGCGGTAGCGGCGGTCGTCGTCGTCGGACGTATGGGGCATCAGCCGGTAGGTCTTGCACTCCACCAGGGTGGGACCCTCGCCGGCGCGGGCCCGGGCGACGGCGGCGCGGACGGCGCCGTAGACCTCGAGGGTGTCGTTGCCGTCGACGATCACGCCCGGCATTCCGTACGAGGACGCCCGGGCGGCCACGTCGGCCACCGCCGACTGCTGCGGCATCTTCACCGAGATGGCGTAGTAGTTGTTCTCGCACACGAACACCACCGGCAGCCGGTGGATGCCGGCGTAGTTGAGCGACTCGTGGAAGTCGCCCTTCGACGACGCCGCCTCGCCGAACCAGCAGGCCGAGACCCGGTCTTCGCCCCTGATGACCGTGGCCTGGGCCGTCCCGACGGCGTGGGGCAGTTGGGTGGCGATCGGCGACGACCCGGTGATGACGTTCAGTCGCCGGCTGCTCCAGTGGTTCGGCATCTGGCGCCCGCCGGAGTTGGGGTCGTCGGACTTGGCCATGGCTGCCAGGAACACCTCGTAGGGCGTCATCCCCAGGGTGAGCACCACGCCGATGTCCCGGTAATAGGGAAGGGCGATGTCGTAGCCCGCCCGCAGGGCCCACGCCGAGCCGACCTGGGTTCCCTCGTGGCCCTGGCCGCTGATCACGAACCGCACCCGTCCCTGGCGGTTGAGGTTCCACATGCGCTGGTCGATGGTGCGGGCCAGCACCTCGTTGCGGTACATCGCCACCACATCGTCGCCGGACAGCCCGAGCTCCGAGTGACGGTCGGGAACCGGGTTGCGGGAGGCGATCTCCTCGTCGAAAACCTTGGCCATCTCTAGGACGCTGCCCCCCGCTACCCGAACGATCGGATCTCGTGGACGTGCCTCAGGCGCGCGATTCGGCCCTCGGCGAAGCGGTCGGCGGCGGTGCCGGTGGTGATCCCCTCGGCATCGGCGCGATCGAGCAGGGCGGTGACCGTGTCGAAGATGCGCCGGACCTGCTCGTAGGCCCGACCCGGGTGGTAGCCCCGCGGCGAAAGCTCGCCCGGCGATGTTGACCACCCCGCCGGCGTTCACCACGTAGTCGGGGGCGTACAGGACACCCAGCTCGTGGAGGAGGGCGTCGCAGTCGGGCGTGGCCAGCTGGTTGTTGGCCGAGCCGACCACCGCCGTGCACCGCAGCTCGGGGATCGTGACGGGGTCGAGGACGCCGCCCATGGCGCACGGGGAGAAGATGTCGGCGTCGAGGGCGTGGATCTTCTCCGCGTCCACCGACTCGACGTCGTAGTCGTCGACGACCCGCTCGACCGCCTCGGCGTCGACGTCGGCGACCGTCACCCGGGCCCGCTCCTCCACCAGGTGGCGGACCAGGTTGGTGCCCACCTTGCCCACCCCGGAGACGGCCACGTGGCGACCCTCCAGCGCGGAGTGGCCCCACAGCCGGCGGGCCACCGCCTTCATGGCCCACAGGACGCCGTAGGCGGTGGCCGCCGACGGGTCGCCCGACCCGCCCAGCTCCTGGCTCACCCCGGTGACGAACCGGGTCTCACGGCGGATGACGTCCATGTCGGCCTGGGTGGTGCCCACGTCCTCGGCGGTGATGTACCTGCCGCCGAGGGAGTCGACGTAGCGGGCGTACACCCGCAGGAGGGCCTCCGACTTGTCGATGGACGGATCGCCGAAGATCACGGCCTTGCCCCCACCCAGGTCGAGGCCGGCCACCGCCGCCTTGTAGGTCATCCCCTTGGCCAGGCGCAGGACGTCCTCCAGCCCCTCGGCCTCGCTCCGGTAGGGGAAGAAGCGGGTACCGCCGAGGGCGGGGCCGAGGGTGGTCGAGTGGATGGCGACGATCGCCTTCAGCCCGGTGGCGCCGTCATGGCAGAACACCACCTGCTCGTAGTCGTCGACGGAGATGCGGTCGAAGACGTCCATTCCGGACGAGGCTAACCCGAAGTCCCCCGGCGGGGTCGGCCTCGGCCGCGCCGGTCAGCGGACGACGAGGGTGGCCGTCTTGTGGGCCGGATGGAGCTGGCAGTACACCTTGTAGGTGCCGGCGTTGGTGGCCGTGAACTTCACTTCGATGGGGCTGCCGGGCTGGATCTCCTCCTGGATCCCGTAGCCCTCGATGCTGAACCCGTGGGTGACGTCGGTGGTGTTTCCGACCGCCAGCTCCACCCGGTTCCGCTTGTCGACGGTGAGGGTGACGGGAGCGAAACCGGCGCCGCCGTCGACTTTGGCCGCGTAGACGGACTTGTCCACCGTCTGGGTACCGCCACAGGCCGACAAGGCCCCGACCACGGCGGCGGCCAGGGCGATGGACAGGGTGGCTCGGGTGACGCGTCTCATGGTGGCGGACGTTAGTTCGGCCGGCAGACCCCTCGACATCCGGGGCCGCCACGATGCGACAGGATCCGGGCGAGGATCAGGGGATGGGACGCAACAGCGCCGGGATGGGAGCGACGAGATGAGAGCGCCGAGATGAGAGCGGTCGTCTACAGCGAGACGGGCGGACCGGAGGTGCTCCGGCTCGTCGAGCGGGCGGAGCCCGAGGCCGGTCCGGGTGAGGTTGTGGTGCGGGTGGCCGTGTCGGGCGTGAACCCGACGGACTGGAAGGTGCGCCAGGGCAGCCGTCCGGGCGAACCCACCCGGTCGTCCGAGACAGTACCCAACCAGGACGGGGCCGGCACCATCGTGGCGGTGGGGCCGGGCGTCGGCCAGTCCCGGATCGGCGAGCGGGTGTGGCTGTGGGAGTCGGCGTGGCACCGCTCCGACGGCACCGCCCAGGAGCTGCTCGCCATCCCCCAGGACCACGCCGTCACCCTGCCGGCCGGCATCTCCTTCGACGTCGGCGCCAGCCTCGGCATCCCCGCCCTGACCGCCCACCGGGCCCTCACCGTCGGAAACGACGCCGACGGGGGCCTGGGCCCGGGTCATCTGGGCCCGGGTCATCTGGGCCCGGGTCATCTGGGGCCGGGCACGCTCGCCGGTCGCACCGTCCTGGTCGCCGGCGGGGCGGGCGCGGTCGGCCACGCCGCCATCCAACTGGCCCGGTGGTCCGGCGCCACGGTCGTCACCACCGTCAGCTCGTCCGAGAAGGCGACCCTGGCCCGGGCCGCGGGCGCCCACCACGTCGTCAACTACCGGACCGACGACGCTGCCGGAGCCATCCGCGACATCGCCCCCGGTGGCGTCGACATCGTCGTCGAGGTGGCTCCGGTGACCAACGCCGTCCTCGACGCCGCCGTCGTGGCCCGTAACGGCACCGTCGCCATCTACGCCAGCGAGGGCGACTCCCCCCTCGCGGTCCTGGTGCGGCAGGCGATGACAGGCAACGTCCGGTACCAGTTCATCCTCGTCTACACCATGCCCGACGGGGCCAAGCGGCGGGCGGTGCACGACGTGTCCGCCGCCGTCGCGGCCGGCGCCCTCGACGTGGGCGACGAGGCCGGGCTTCCCCTCCACCGCTTCCCGCTCGAGCGCACGGCCGACGCCCACACCGCGGTGGAGAACGGCGCGGTCGGCAAGGTCCTGATCGACGTCACATCTGCGACGCCTTCACGCTGACGTCGGGCGCCGGACGGGGTGCCTCGAGCTTGTCGCTGGCCACCGGGTTCAGGGTGCCCACCGGCTGGCGGCCCACGGCCCCCTTGACCGCCCGGCCCAGCTTCAGCAGCCCGAGCATCACCATCTCCAGGGTCACGTAGAGCAGCAGGCCGGCGACGATGGCCACCACCGGCACCAGGATGATCACCACCTCGAGGGTGGCGAAGAACCCCGCCGCGACCAGACGGCCCCACACCCCGATCGCCACCACCAGGGCGACGAGCGCCACCAGGCCCCCGTGATCGGCCACCCAGTGGAGGTGCCCGACCAGGCTGAACAGGGACAGGACGGCCAGCAGCACGGCCAGGCCGGTCAGCACCTTCCGGCTGATGCCGGCCACGGCGCTCGACCCCGCCGCCCAGGACAGGGCGGCCACGGCCCCCACGACGCCGGCGCCGAGAGCGACCCATGCGGGCACGTTCCACGACAGCACGACGCCCCGGGACGCGAGCAGGGCGGCGGCGGCCTTGACCAGCCCCGCGACCCATACCGCGACCCGGAGCCGCCCGCCCCAGGAACGGGTCAGCATGGCCAGCGTGACGGCCGTCCACATGAACCACCGTCGGAGATAGGGCACGTCCGACTCCCACATGGCGTGGCGGAAGGCGGTGTTGGCCTTGCGCAGCTCGACGGGGGACTTGTCGTCGTCCCAGTACTCGTCGTGGACGATCGCGGCCTTGGTGTGCTTGCCGTAGCTCAGCACCAGCCACTGGAGGAAGAACGGCACCGACGCCAGGTCGGTGGGCGCCCCCGCCCGCACCGTGTACGGCTCGCCGTCGTCGTACTGGTCGAGGTAGCGGAAGCCGTCGACCACCACGAATTTCTTGGGACCCACCACCCGCAGCGTCAGGACGGCTTCCTTGTGGTCCAGCGACTCGTAGGGCACGGCGACCCTCCCTCGGCCCGGCCCGCCCGGACGTGCCATGAGCGTAGGGTTCGATTCCGCCCGGCGCTACCGTTCGGTGCAGCCGTCGGTGCAGCCCTCGCGGGATCGCCACCGATGTTCGAATCCCCGGATGCCAGGAGGCAGACCACGCCCAGCCGCACCCTCCAGGCGCTGTTCCCCGCCGACCTGCCGCCGGGGGTACAGGGCGATCCTGGCGTCGTCGGGCCGGACGGGCAGGTGTGGCGGGTCGTCCGGGAGAAGGCGATCCTGGCCGGCGGGCCCGCGGCGCTGCTGCTCCAGGTGGCCCACCCCCTGGTGGCCGCCGGGGTCGCGGCCCACAGCGACTTCGAGTCCGACCCGCTCGGCCGCCTCCGCCGGACCCTCGACAGCCTGCTGACCGTCGTGTTCGGCGACCGCTCGCAGGCGCAGGCGGCGGTGGCGGTCGTGGCCGCGGTGCATCGTCCGGTGCGGGGTCTCTCGCCGGCGGGGACGCCCTACCGGGCGGACGACCCCGAGCTCGGGCTGTGGGTCTGGGCCACCCTGGTGCTCGCCGCCCTGGGCACGTTCGAGGACTTCGTGGGACGCATGGCCGCCGACCACAAGGCCGACTTCTACGAGGGGTACAAGGTCGTCGGCCACATGTTCGGGGTTGCCGGCGAGGTGATGCCGGCGACGTACGCCGACTTCGAGGCCTACGTCCGCCGGATGGAGGACGAGGTCCTCGACGTCGGCGACGACGCCCGGGCCATCGCCCACGGGATCTTCGAGGCGACGGTGGCCGGCCCGACGTGGTGGTCCCGTCCGACGATGCAACTGGCGGCGGCCGCCCTCCTGCCGCCGGGTGTCCGGGAGGACTTCGACCTGCCGTGGGGGCGGGGGCGCCGGGCCACCTACGCCGCGATCCGGCGGGTGGTACGGCCTGCGCTCCGAGTCATGCCTTCCCGGGCCCGGTACTGGCAGCACTACCGGATGGCCCAGGGCCGGATTACCCAGGGCCGGCTCAGTCCAACGGCGGAGCGACCCTCGAAGCGATAACCCAGCCCGTCGCGTCAGGGGCCGCAGAGTGCTGGCGCCTCAGCAGGCGCCGGCCCCGCCTCCGCCTCCGCCTCCGCCCAGGAGGGGCCCCAGGAGGCTTCCAACGAGGCCGTTGGTGATCAGGTTCCCGACGAGGCTGCTGCAGACGCCCTGCAGGTGGGTGTTGACGGTGCCTATGGCGGCGGGGAGCTGGCTGGTGTCGACGCGGGCGTCCGCCAGGTTGCCGGGGGTCGTCCCGAAGGGCCCGGGCGAACCCCCGGCCGACGCCGTCCCGACGGCCGGCGAGTTGCGGCCGTTGAGGCGGGCGATGCGCTGGTGGATGTCCTGCACGCCGAGGTTGTCGCCCGGCTCGTTGGCGTCGACCAGGGCGGCGCCGACGCCGTTGACGCTGCCCAGGATCGCGCCGAGCACGTTGGCCGTGTCCTTCAGCGAGGCGTCGGTGTTGACCAGCTTGTCGTTGATCGACGTGAGGGCACCGACGATCTCGCCCGCCTGGCCCGGGATGGGCTTGAGGGCGGTGTCGATCTGGGCCAGGGAGCCGTTGATGCGGTCGACGTGGTCGGGCAGCTGGACGGTGTTGGCGCCGGCGCCGCCCACCTCCCGCGAGACCGTCCCCAGGTTCCCGTTGACGTCGGCCAGGGAGTTGGTGATAAGCGTCAGGTAGAGGACGACCACCAGGGTGACCACCGCCAGCAGCCCGACCCAGACCTTGAGCCACTTGGCGAGGAACGCCCGCTCCTGGTTCTGGGGCGTGGTCGCCGGCCTCGGCGCGGTCGATGTCGTCCGCCTGGTTGAGGTGACGGAAACCACAGCTGGCTCCTTCCCTACAGGCCAACTCCCGGAATGCTGGCCAGACGCCAGCAAGATAGCCCCGCTGCGTGCCGGTTACCAGATTCGAGTCGTGATTTGACCGCGGTGCGTGGCGAAAATCCGGCGCAGCCGCTCCCACGGGGCCGTCCGGACCAGGATGGGACAGCATGGGAGTGAGTTGACGACCCGAGAGCCCCGCCGCACGCTGACCGCCCACATGAGCGCATGGGACGCGGACCGGGTGACCCGGCTGCTCGTGCGCCGGCCCGACCTCGGCCGGCCCCGACCTCCGTCCGACCTCGCCGAGCTGGCGCAGCGGGCCCAGCAGTACGCCTCGGTGGTGGCCGCCGTCTCGTCGACCACCCTGCCCGAGAACCGCCTGCTCCAGCTCGTGGTGTGCTGCCGGCCCGATCTCCGGATGGGCGAGCTGGCCGCCGCCCTCCCCGAAGGAGTGTCGCCGGCCGACGTCGAGCACGTGCTGCAAGCTCTCGAGGAGGCCGCCCTCGTCTGGCGCCACGACGGGCGGGTCCACGCCTCCGGAACCCTCCGCCAGGCCATGCCCACCGCGCTCGGGCCGCCGGCCCATGTCCTCCTCGGCGACCAGACGGTCGACTACCTCAAGAGCGCGATCAAACTGCTCCGCTCGGCTGCGATCTCGCCGACGCTCACCCTCTCGCTGCCACCGCCGTCCTCCGGGCCCGACGAGCGCCCGCCCCGCAAGCCGGAGCTGATCGAAGAGCTGACGTCGCTCCTGGCGGCGCCCGGGCTGGTCGACGCGGTGCTGGCCACGGGCCCCGACGCCGTCGACACCCTGTCCCGGGCGATGGCCGACGACCGGCCCGTCATCCCCGTCCACCACCCGATGTACTACTCGCGCCACTCGTCGTTCCACACCAGGGAGCCGACCTATTGGCTCTTCGAGCGGGCGCTGCTGCTGCCGATGGCCGACGGTCGGTCGGCCGCCCAGCCTCGCGAGGTCGGGGTCGCGCTGCGCGGCGGGCGGCCGGTGCCCGACCTCGCCCTGCAGAAGCCGGTGCTGGTGACCGGCGACGCTGACCAGGTGGCGGTCGACGCCGCCGGAGCCGCCCGGGCGGTGCGGACGATCGAGCGGCTCACCGACCTGCTGGAGGCATGGGCCGGGTCGCCGGTGACGGCCCTGAAGGGCGGCGGGCTGCGGGTGGCCGATCTCAAGCGGATCGCGGCACCACTCGACGACGACGTCACCGAGGCGGCCCGCCTCGTCGAGCTGGCGAACCTGGCCGGGATGCTCGAGTCGGGCATCGTGCACAAGGGACGCGGTCGCAACGCCACCTACGAAACGGTGGTCACCGCCACCGCCGCAGCCGCGGCGTGGTCGGCCCGGCCGCTGCCGGAACGGTGGGCGCAGCTCGTCGGCGCCTGGATGCGGGCCGAGCACTGGCCCAGCGCCACCGGCCGGAAGGAGCCGGGGACGAAGACCACGCCCGTGCTCAAGTACCAGTACGCCCCCGGCGCCCACGAACGCCGCCGGGCCGTGCTCCACGCGCTGGCGTCGATGGCCCCGGGCCAGGCGACCACACCCGCCTCCCTGGCCGCCGCGGTCTACTGGGAAGGGCCCCAGTCCTGGCGCCGGGTGGATGTCGAGCGCCCGGCGACCGTCGTCCGGTGGGTCTACGAGGAGGCCGAGCTGCTGGGTATGGCGGACTCGGGGTCGCTGTCCACGTTCGGCCGGTTGTCCGTCGACGGGGACCCTTCGGCGGCGGGCCGGGCCTTGACCGGCGCCCTGCCCGAGCCGGTGCGATCGTTCACCCTGCAGGCCGACCTGACGGCGATGGCCGTGGGGGCCCTCGACCGAGACGTCCTGGTCGAGTTGCGACTCCTGGCCGACCAGGAGTCCAGCGGCGCGGCCACCACCTTCCGGTTCTCCTACTCGTCGCTGCGCCGGGGCCTCGATGCCGGTCGCGACGCGGATGGCATCCTCGCCTTCCTCGAGGACCATGCCGACAAAGGCGTTCCCGGGCCGCTGGCGTACCTGGTGGCCGACGTCGCCCGCCGCCACGGGCACCTCCAGGTCGGAGGCGCGGGGGCGTTCGTCGTCGGCGACGATCCCGCCGTCCTGGCCGACGCCTGCTCCCACCGCCAGACCCGCAAGCTGGGCCTCCGCCTGCTTTCGCCCACGGTCGCGGTGAGCCCCGCCGCTCCGGCCAAGGTGATCGAGGGCCTGCGGGAGGCCGGGTTCCTCCCGACCGCGCACGCCGGGGAGCCGGGAACCGTGTCGGTCGCGGCTGCCAGTTCGGCGCGTCCGCCACGGCGGGGGGAGGTCACCGCCATCGCGTCGGGCGACCTGCCCGAGCCGTTCCTTCCCCGCACCGGGCTCCGTACCGCGCCGGCGGCCCCCATCGACGAGGAGTCGGCCGCGAACCTGGCGGCGGCGATCGTTGCCGGCCCACCGCCGGCGGCGGCGGCGGTGGTGGCGGTGGTGGGCCCCGCACTGCGCCTCGTGCCCGACCCGAGCCCCTTCGAGGACCCGCGCGACCACGCCCTGGAGAACGTTCTCGAGTCGGCGTTCCGGGAAGGTCGGGTGCTGGCGGTCTCCCTCGGCGATCCCGACGGCGAGCTGGCCGAGCCGATCGTCATGCTCGTCACCGACTGGGAGCCGGGGCGGGTCGTCGGCACCGACCTGGAGGACGGACATACGACCGTGATCCTCTCCGAGCACATCGGCGCCGTCCTCGACCTGGGCCCGATCTCCGAGATCGACCTGGACGAGTTCGTCGTACCGTCCCCCGACCCGCCCCCCCGACGCCCGCCCGCCCGACGCCCACCCCCCCGCCGCCGCCGCCGCTGAGCTGCCCTCGGGCACGCCCCGGCCGATCCTGGCACGATGTGCCGGTAGGTCTGGGGGTAAGAAGACAGCTTTGATGATCACCGGCTGGGTGATGGTCGGTCGGCCACACCGTGAGAATCATGCAGGGGAGCGGTCGTCGCCATGACCGGCGTCCTCAATCCGACGCGGGCTCCCCGCCGGGGGGCGCCCCCCGGGCGATTCGGCCGGGTCGGCCTCGTCGTGGGCGTCGTGGTGCTGGCCGGGGCGGCCGTGTTCGTCGTCACCAACCTGCTGGAGGGGTCCTCGGACGAACCCTTCGCCTCCCTGCAGGAGCACCGCCGCAGCACCCAGATCCAACACGGGGCCGACGGCAGCTTCGACGACGCCCAGACCGGGATCCACGTCGCCCAGGGCGACGTCATCCGCACCGACGCCCAGGGCCGGGCCCAGCTCAACTACTTCGACGGCTCGCTGACCCGCATCGACGCCAACACCGTGTTCCGGGTGGTGGAGCTGGTGGACACGCCCGGGGCCCGCACGGTGCGGACCAAGCTCGACGTCGGCCGCAGCTGGCACCAGGTCGAGAAGCTGACCGAGACCGGCGGGCGCTTCGAGGTGGAGACCTCGAACGCGGTGGCGGCGGTGCGGGGCACGGTGTTCATGGTCGACTGCACCGCCCAGCAGCAGTGCACCTTCCGGGTGGTGGAGGGAACGGTGGCGGTGACCGGCCGCGACGGCCAAGAGGTGCTGCTCGACGCGGGGGAAAGCGTCACCGTCGCCCCCGACGGCAAGGTGGGCGACCCGACGACGTTCTCGGTGGACGAGCTGCGGACCAACGACGAGTGGTTCGGCTTCAACGACGGCCTCGGCCGGCCCGGCGGACCCACCACCACGACCGCCGGCGGCGGCGGCTCGGCGACGTCGAGCACCGTCGCCGGCTCGGGCGGCTCGACCACGACCGTGCCCGGAGGGGGCCGGCGGAGGCGGTCCCTCGACCACCACCGCCGGCGGGCCGGCCGGCGGCGCAGGCACCGCCGGATCGACGACGACGACGCCGGCCGGGACCCCGGGGGCGGGAGGCCAGTCACGCGCCCACGACGTCCGCCCAACAGCCCGTCCCGGCGGCGGCGGCCCAGGCCACCACGCCCGCCGGGTCACCCACCACGACCGCCCCGGCGGCTCTGGCGGCCGCCGCTCCGTCACCGACCACGACGACGACCTCGCCGAGCACCCCCCCGCCTGGGACGGTGCCGCCCACAACCGCTCCCCCGACGACCCCGCCGACAACATCCACGCCGACCACGACAACACCCGGGACGGTGCCTCCCACCACGGCCACGCCGACCACACTGCCGCCGACCACGGTTCCGCCGACCACGGTTCCGCCGACCACGGTGCCGCCCACGACGGTGCCGCCCACGACGGTGCCGCCCACGACGGTCCCGGGTTCGCCCGTGGCTCAGAACGACACCGTCGTCACCGGACCCAACCAGCAGGTCCAGGTCTACGTCCTGGGCAACGACAACGACCCCCAGGGCGATCGGCTGGCGCTGCAGTCGGTCGGCACCGCCGCCAACGGGACCGTCCAGATAGTGAGCGGCGCCTCCAGCGGGTTGCCCGAGGTGGCCCTCTACTCGCCCAGCTCCGGCTTCTCCGGCACCGACACCTTCACCTACGTGGTCACCGACGGCGCCCGCACCGCAACCGCCACGGTCAGCGTCACGGTCGACCCGTCACCTCCTTTGGCTCAGAACGACACCGTCGTCACCGGACCCAACCAGCAGGTCCAGGTCTACGTCCTGGGCAACGACAACGACCCCCAGGGCGATCGGCTGGCGCTGCAGTCGGTCGGCACCGCCGCCAACGGGACCGTCCAGATAGTGAGCGGCGCCTCCAGCGGGTTGCCCGAGGTGGCCCTCTACTCGCCCAGCTCCGGCTTCTCCGGCACCGACACCTTCACCTACGTGGTCACCGACGGCGCCCGCACCGCAACCGCCACGGTCAGCGTCACGGTCGACCCGTCACCTCCTTTGGCTCAGAACGACACCGTCGTCACCGGACCCAACCAGCAGGTCCAGGTCTACGTCCTGGGCAACGACAACGACCCCCAGGGCGATCGGCTGGCGCTGCAGTCGGTCGGCACCGCCGCCAACGGGACCGTCCAGATAGTGAGCGGCGCCTCCAGCGGGTTGCCCGAGGTGGCCCTCTACTCGCCCAGCTCCGGCTTCTCCGGCACCGACACCTTCACCTACGTGGTCACCGACGGCGCCCGCACCGCAACCGCCACGGTCAGCGTCACGGTCGACCCGTCACCTCCTTTGGCTCAGAACGACACCGTCGTCACCGGACCCAACCAGCAGGTCCAGGTCTACGTCCTGGGCAACGACAACGACCCCCAGGGCGATCGGCTGGCGCTGCAGTCGGTCGGCACCGCCGCCAACGGGACCGTCCAGATAGTGAGCGGCGCCTCCAGCGGGTTGCCCGAGGTGGCCCTCTACTCGCCCAGCTCCGGCTTCTCCGGCACCGACACCTTCACCTACGTGGTCACCGACGGCGCCCGCACCGCAACCGCCACGGTCAGCGTCACGGTCCTCGCCGCGGTCGGTCCCAACGACCCGCCGGTGGCGGTGGACGACACGGTCATCACCAGGGGCAATCAAGCAGTGAGCGTGTACGTCACCGGCAACGACACCGACGCCGACGGCGATCCGCTCACGGTGGACGCGATCGTGACCAGCCCCACCAACGGCTCCGTGTCCTTCAACGCGGGGGCGGCCTACTACACACCCACCACCGGCTTCGCCGGCACCGACACCTTCACCTACCGGGCCACCGACGGAGCTGCGACCTCCTCGGTGGCGACCGTGACGGTGACAGTCGATGCCGGCGCCCCGGTGGCGGTGGACGACACGGTCATCACCAGGGGCAATCAAGCAGTGAGCGTGTACGTCACCGGCAACGACACCGACGCCGACGGCGATCCGCTCACGGTGGACGCGATCGTGACCAGCCCCACCAACGGCTCCGTGTCCTTCAACGCGGGGGCGGCCTACTACACACCCACCACCGGCTTCGCCGGCACCGACACCTTCACCTACCGGGCCACCGACGGAGCTGCGACCTCCTCGGTGGCGACCGTGACGGTGACGGTCGATGCCGCCGCCCCGGTGGCGGTGGACGACACGGTCATCACCAGGGGCAATCAAGCAGTGAGCGTGTACGTCACCGGCAACGACATCGACGCCGACGGCGATCCGCTCACGGTGGACGCGATCGTGACCAGCCCCACCAACGGCTCCGTGTCCTTCAACGCGGGGGCGGCCTACTACACACCCACCACCGGCTTCGCCGGCACCGACACCTTCACCTACCGGGCCACCGACGGAGCTGCGACCTCCTCGGTGGCGACCGTGACGGTGACGGTCGATGCCGCCGCCCCGGTGGCGGTGGACGACACGGTCATCACCAGGGGCAATCAAGCAGTGAGCGTGTACGTCACCGGCAACGACACCGACGCCGACGGCGATCCGCTCACGGTGGACGCGATCGTGACCAGCCCCACCAACGGCTCCGTGTCCTTCAACGCGGGGGCGGCCTACTACACACCCACCACCGGCTTCGCCGGCACCGACACCTTCACCTACCGGGCCACCGACGGAGCTGCGACCTCCTCGGTGGCGACCGTGACGGTGACGGTCCTCTAGCGGCGCGGGGGTCACCCGCCGCCGCTGAGCCTCTCGGGCACGCCCCGGCCGATCCTGGCACGATGTGCCAGTAGGTCTGGGGGTAAGAAGACAGCTTTGATGATCACCGGCTGGGTGATGGTCGGTCGGCCACACCGTGAGAATCATGCAGGGGAGCGGTTGTCGCCATGACCGGCGTCCTCAATCCGACGCGGGCTCCCCGCCGGGGGGCGCCCCCCGGGCGATTCGGCCGGGTCGGCCTCGTCGTGGGCGTCGTGGTGCTGGCCGGGGCGGCCGTGTTCGTCGTCACCAACCTGCTGGAGGGGTCCTCGGACGAACCCTTCGCCTCCCTGCAGGAGCACCGCCGCAGCACCCAGATCCAGCACGGGGCCGACGGCAGCTTCGACGACGCCCAGACCGGGATCCACGTCGCCCAGGGCGACGTCATCCGCACCGACGCCCAGGGCCGGGCCCAGCTCAACTACTTCGACGGCTCGCTGACCCGCATCGACGCCAACACCGTGTTCCGGGTGGTGGAGCTGGTGGACACGCCCGGGGCCCGCACGGTGCGGACCAAGCTCGACGTCGGCCGCAGCTGGCACCAGGTCGAGAAGCTGACCGAGACCGGCGGGCGCTTCGAGGTGGAGACCTCGAACGCGGTGGCGGCGGTGCGGGGCACGGTGTTCATGGTCGACTGCACCGCCCAGCAGCAGTGCACCTTCCGGGTGGTGGAGGGAACGGTGGCGGTGACCGGCCGCGACGGCCAAGAGGTGCTGCTCGACGCGGGGGAGAGCGTCACCGTCGCCCCCGACGGCAGCGGTGGGCGACCCGACGCCGTTCTCGGTGGACGAGCTGCGGACCAACGACGAGTGGTTCGGCTTCAACGACGGCTTCGGCCGGCCCGGCGGACCCACCACCACGACCGCCGGCGGCGGCGGCTCGGCGACGTCGAGCACCGTCGCCGGCTCGGGGGGCTCGACCACGACCGTGCCCGGCGGTGGGGCCGGCGGCGGCGGTCCCTCGACCACCACCGCCGGCGGGCGGGCCGGCCGGCGCAGGCACCGCCGGATCGACGACGACGACGCCGGCCGGGACCTCGGGGGCGGGAGGCCAGTCAGCGCCCACGACGTCCGCCCAACAGCCCGCACCGGCGGCGGCGGCCCAACCCACCACGCCAACGACCCCGGTGGCCCAGGTCGCCGCCGCTCCGTCACCGACCACGACGACGACCCCGCCGAGCATTCCCCCGCCTGGGACGGTGCCGCCCACGACTGCACCTCCGACGACCCCGCCTCCGACGACCCCGCCTCCGACGACCGCGCCGCCGACGACCTCCGCCCCGCCGACGACCACAACCACGATCGCCGTCCCGCCGACGACCACGACAACGATCACCGTCCCGCCCACCACCAGCACGAGCACGACCAGCACGACGAGCACGACCAGCACGACCACGACCACGATGCCGCCGGCCGGCAGCCCGGTGGCGGCCAACGACACGACCCGCTCGCCGCCGAACCAGGCGGTCGACGTCTACGTGCTCGGCAACGACAGCGACCCCAACGGAGACCGGCTGCACGTGAGCGCGGTCGGCCCCGCTTCAGCCGGGACCCCCATGATCACCAACGGCGTCTTCGGCCCCGAGTACATCCGCTACACCCCGCCCGCCATGTTCTCCGGCACCGCCACCTTCACCTACACGGTCTCCGACGGCGCCCTCACGTCGAGCGCCACGGCGAGCGTCATCGTCGATCCGAATCCGCCGATAGCCGGGAACGCCACGGTGGCACTGGCATCGGACCTGTCGGCGAATGTCTACGTACTGGGCTTCGTCGTCGATCAGGACGGCGACCGCTTGTCCGTGGCTGGAGCGACCCAGGGCGCCAAGGGCACGACCCAGATCGTCAACGGAGTATTCGGACCCGAGTACGTCAGGTACATCGCCGGGCCGACCTTCGACGGAACCGACAGCTTCACCTACACCGCCACCGACGGCGCCCGCACCGCATCGGCGACGGTCACGGTGACGGGCCGGGCCCCGGTGGCGGCGGACGACACGGCTCGCACCGGCCCCAACACGGGTGTCGACGTCTACGTCCTCAACAACGACACCGACCCCGACGGCGACCGGTTGCGGATCAGCGTCGTGGGCCCCGCGTCGGTCGGGACGGCCGTTCCCGTCAACGGCGTGTTCGGCGCCGAGTACGTCCGGTTCACGCCTCCCACCGGCTTCTTCGGCGCGGCCACGTTCTCCTACACCCTCTCCGACGGTGTCCTCACGTCTGTGGCGACTGCGACCGTCCTGGTCGACCCCCAGACCCCTCTGGTGAACGCCGACGTGGTGACCCTCGCTCCCAGTCAGACCGCCGATGTCTACGTTTTGGGCAACGATTCGGATCTCGACGGCGACCGCCTATCGGTCGCGTCCGCCACCGACGGCGCGACCGGCACCACGCAGGTGATCAACGGCGTCTTCGGTCCCGAGTACATCCGGTACACAGCAGGTGTCAGCTTCAGCGGCAGCGACACGTTCACCTACACGACGACAGACGGTGCCCGGACCGCCTCTGCGTCCGTCACCGTCCTGGCCCCCTCGGCGCCGGCCGCGCCCGCGGCAGCCAACGACTCCGCGGTGGCCCGCCCCCTCCAGGAGATCGCCATCTGGGTGACCGGCAACGATGTGGATGCCAACGGGGACCCGCTGAGGGTGACCGGGGTGAGCAGCGCGTCCGGCGGAACGCCCACGTCTCGACCCGGGCTACCCCGGCGTGGTGCGCTTCACGTCGGTGTCCGGGTTCTCGGGGGACACCTCCTTCAGCTACACAGTCACCGACGGCGGCTCGACGGTGTCGGCGACCGTCACCGTCCATGTCGATCCGCCTACTGCGGCCAACGACTCCGCGGTGGCCCGCCCCCTCCAGGAGATCGCCATCTGGGTGACCGGCAACGATGTGGATGCCAACGGGGACCCGCTGAGGGTGACCGGGGTGAGCAGCGCGTCCGGCGGAACGCCCAGTCTCGACCCGGGCTACCCCGGCGTGGTGCGCTTCACGTCGGTGTCCGGGTTCTCGGGGGACACCTCCTTCAGCTACACAGTCACCGACGGCGGCTCGACGGTGTCGGCGACCGTCACCGTCCATGTCGATCCGCCTACTGCGGCCAACGACTCCGCGGTGGCCCGCCCCCTCCAGGAGATCGCCATCTGGGTGACCGGCAACGATGTGGACGCCAACGGGGACCCGCTGAGGGTGACCGGGGTGAGCGGCGCGTCCGGCGGAACGCCCAGTCTCGACCCGGGCTACCCCGGCGTGGTGCGCTTCACGTCGGTGTCCGGGTTCTCGGGGGACACCTCCTTCAGCTACACCGTCACCGACGGTGGCTCGACGGTGTCGGCAACCGTGACGGTCCGTATCGATTCCCCTTCTGCGGCCAACGACTCCGCGGTGGCCCGCCCCCTCCAGGAGATCGCCATCTGGGTGACCGGCAACGATGTGGACGCCAACGGGGACCCGCTGAGGGTGACCGGGGTGGGCGGCGCGGGCGGCGGAACGCCCTCGCTCGACCCGAGCCACCCCGGCGTGGTGCGCTTCACGTCGGTAGCCGGTTTCTCAGGGGACACCTCCTTCAGCTACACCGTCACCGACGGTGGCTCGACGGTGTCGGCAACCGTGACGGTGACGGTCCTGTCACCGGGGCCGGCGCCCTAAAGACGCGCGGGCATCGCCCGCCCCGCCCGGCCCCTCGTCCACCGGGTTCGCGGCGGTCGAGGGCGAGTCGGTGGACTTGCCCTGGCGGCGAGGTCAGACTGGCGAAAGTGGAGTGGCGATTGCTGGCGGGGCTCTCCGACGAGGAGCGACGGAGCGTCGTCGCGTTGGCCCGCCGGCGGCGGTTCGCACGGTGCGAGGTGATCTTCCACGAAGGCGATCCGGGCGAAGCGATGCACCTGGTGGCCAAGGGGCGGGTGGGTATCCGGGTGACGACGCCGATGGGCGACACCGCCACCCTCCTCGTCCTCGGGGCCGGCGACCACTTCGGGGAGATGTCCGTCATCTCCCCCGCTCCCCGGAACGCCACCGTCACCGCCTTGGAGGCCACCGAGACCCTCACCATCCACCGCGAGCAGTTCGACGAGCTTCGGCAACGTCATCCGGGCATCGACCGGATCCTGCTGGAGGCGTCGATCGCCGAGGTCCGTCGCCTGTCCCACCAGCTGTTGGAGGCGTTGTACGTGCCTGTCGACAAGCGGGTCCTGCGCCGCCTGCTCGACCTGGTGGCGGTCTACCGGGCCAACGGCGAGGAGACGATCACCATCCCCTTGACCCAGGAGGACCTCGCCCAGATGGCAGGCACCACGCGCCCGACGGTCAACCGGGTGTTGCGGGCCGCCGAGGATGCCGGCGGACTCAAGATCAACCGGTCCCGGATCGACGTCCTCGACGTCGAAGCGTTGAGCCGGCGGGCCCGGTAAGGGGGAGCAATGGCCAAGGTGGACGAGGCGGTGGAGCGGCTCGGCGAGGTCGACCTGTTCGAAGGCCTGTCCACCAACGCGCTCCTGCGCATCGCCATGCTCGGCCGGGAGGTGGGCTTCGCCGCCGGTTCGACCATCGTCCGGGAAGGCGATTCCGGCGGAACCCTCTTCGTGATCCTCGAGGGCGAGGTGGCGGTGACGGTCGGCGGCCAGGAGCGGGCCCGCATCCAGGCGGGGGACTACTTCGGCGAGATCTCCCTCCTCGACGACCAGGCCCGGTCGGCAACGGTCGCCGCGGTCACGCCCGTGCGGGCCTTCACCCTGGCATCGTTCAGCTTCCGCCCCCTGCTCGCCGAACATCCCGAGGTCGCCGACAAGGTGATCCAGCGGCTCTGCCAGCGGCTCCGGGCGGCAGAGGCGCCGCTCGCTCCGTGAACCGGCAGGCCACGGCGGACGCGCTGCGCCGCATCAAGTTCTTCGCCGGCCTCTCCGACCGCGACCTCAGGCTCGTCGCCGAGCTGGCCCGGCCGGTCCGGTTCGACGCCGGACGGGCCATCACGTCGGAGGGTGACGACGCCGGTCGCTTCTACCTGATCACGGACGGCGACGCCCGCGTGGAGGTGGGTGGTGACCCACAGGGGACGCTTCATGCGGGTGACACCTTCGGCGAGATCGCCCTGCTCGACGGAGGTCCCCGATCGGCGACCGTGATCGCCGAGACGCCCGTCGAGGCACTGACGATCGCTTCCTGGAACCTCCGCCCGCTCCTTCGGGAGCATCCGTCCATCGCCGAGGCGATGCTGGTGGAGATGTGCCGCCGACTCCGGTCGGCTCGCTCCGTTCCTCTCGCCTGAGCGTCGTGGCGAGCGGCCATTGCGAGTTCCGGCGGGCGCCATGCGTCGCTATATCCCATACAACTGCACGGACGGTCATCGGCCGGACTGTCTGTCGTCCTCGGCACACTCGGTGTGTCACCTGGGGAGCGGTCGTCCCGACCCGGAACGCGGACGATGAGGCCACGCTGAACGACACGGTGAAGCGCAACAAAGGGGGCGTCATGTTCAAGAAGATTCTCGCCGGGACCGCCGCAATGGTTGGAATCGTCGGACTCGGTTTCTCGGGTACGAGCTTCGCCGACACAGTGACCTCGAACACCGGACGCACGTCGAACAGCTTCGTGGCCGAGCCCGGAGCGGACTGCATGAGGAACGGTGGAAGCTCCTCGATGACCGTGAGCCCGCCCTCCTCCATCGAGGGCTACCCGGGGCACAGCTCCCAGTACGTGGGCTGGCGGGCCGTCACCTACCGCTGGAACGGCAGCAGCTGGGCCCTCCACCAGTACGGCGCGGTCAAGACCGCCATCGCCCGGCCGCGGTCGGCCACCGCCATCCCCGGCGCCCAGACCTTCACCGCCCTCCGCTCCGGCTACTACATGGCGATGGTCCAGGTGTTCTGGTACAACCCCACGACGGGAGCCGTCGACGGGCAGAAGATGCACCGGGTCGACCAGGTGAAGCTCCGCTCGGTCTCGCCCATCGGCGCCATGCAGAACAACGGCACGGGCTCCTACTGCACGATCTGATTGCCGCAGAACGCAGCCGGGGGGTGCACTCGCACCCCCCGGATCTTCGCGTCCTCAGGCGCGCCGCGAGGTCGACCGATCGGGCACGGTGAGCTCGAAGATGTGCTCCGGCTCGGCGATGTCCTTCAGGGCTTTCAGACCCAGGTCCCGCAGCTCGACGCCCGCGGGCAGAGCGTCCCGGACGGCGTCGGCCATCGACTCGGACACCAGGATCTGCCCGGGACCGCAGAGCGAGCGGATCCGGGCGCACCGGTTGACCGCCGACCCGTAGTAGTCGCCCTCCCGGAGCTCGCCCTCACCCACATGCAACGCGATCCGGACGCGGATCGGATCGGGCGTCGGCCACTCCTCGTCGAACAGAAGCCGCTGCGCCTCGACCGCGGCGCGGGCACCCTCGCCGGGCCGGGTGAACACACCGAACCGGCTGTCACCTTCGCCCCGTGGTCGCACCATCGCGCCACCGCCCTCCTCCACCGCCTGCTCGATGAGGGCATCGTGGCGACGCATGGCCTCGCTCATCGCCTTCGGCCACGCCTCCCACGCCCGGGTGGACCCGACGACGTCGGTGAACAGGAAGGTCACCGACCCGCGGGGAAGGTCGCGTCCCCGGCCCCGGCTCACCAGTTGGCGGGCGACCGGTGCGGGGACGTACTGCGTGAGCAGGGCGATCATCTGCCGCCGCTCGCGGGCCTCGATGGTCAGGCGGACGCCGAGGCCGGCCACCCAGGCGAGGGCGAGGGCGAGGAGCGGATAGACGAGGTCCATCACCCGACCGGACGGGAAACGGGAGAACGCCCACACGACATAGGCGGCGGCGGCCGCAAGGGCGCCGATACCCGACAGCCAGATCCGGGTGCGGAGGACGAGGGCGGCCGCCACCAGGGCCATCACGAAGATCCACCCCAGGTTCTCCGTCTGCCCGGTGTGCGTGAGGTAGGCGTTGGTGAGCATCGTGTTCACCGCCGCGGCGTGGACGAACACCCCCGGGACCCCGCCCTCCTTGTTCGCCGGCGTGAGGTGCTGGTCGCCCAGGGTGGGGTCGGCCAGGCCGACGAGCACGATCTTGCCTTCGAGCCGGGGTGGCGGCGGTCCGGCGGACGGGAGGAACCGGGCGGCCGAAAGGTAGTGGCCGAACCCGGCGTCGGGCACCAGCCCTTCGGTGTAGTTGATGTCGAGCAGCCCCGTCCGTCCGGTCGGCACGAGTCGGTCCCCGAGCTGGACCCCGCGGGGGCGCAGCGTCAGGGGGAAGGGGGCGTCGTCCAGCCGGGCGATCGCGGCCAGAGCCAGGGAGGGGAGCAGCTCGCCGTCCGGCCCTTCCACCGCCACCGGCAGGGACCGCACCACCCCGTCGGCGGCGTCGGGCGTGATGTTGGCGTGGCCGACACCGGCAGCGGCGGCGGCCACCGCGGGCACGGGCCGGGTCGTGGCGCCCGCCTGCAACAGGCGGTGTCCCTCCCCGCGGGACAACTCACCGGCCTCGGCCACGACTACGTCGCCCGACCGGAGGGCTTCGACCAGAGCTCCGCGTCGTCGGCGGTCGCGGGGCTGTAGAGGACGTCGACCACCACCAGCCGGGCGCCGGCGTCGACCACCCGCCGGAGCATCTCCGCCTGGACCTTCCGCGGCCACGGCCAAGGAGAACCGGCTGCGTCCAGGGCGAGGCGGTCGATGCCCAGGACCATCACCCGTGGATCGGTTCCCGGGGCGGGGAAGTACGAGTCCGCGGCGCGGAGGCGGAAGCCGTTGAAGACGCCCGCCTCCATGCCCAACCACCCGGCCGACGTCACCATCATGGCCACGCCCAGGCACGACGCAACCCACGAACGCGGCCGGCCCCTCGCCTTCGTCACATCGCCGATTGTGACCGACGAACCCGGTGACCGCCCATCCCGAGAGTGCAGTCAGGTGGGATATCCGACTTGGCTGCACGCTCGATTTGGCCGTGGCGGCGGAGCGAGAGAGACCGCTTCCCGCCGCCACGGCGAACGCGACGAAGCCGGCACGTACGGGCCGGAGCCCGTGCGTGCCGGCCTCGAAACCTGCCGGCTAGCCGGCGGAGGCGGCCGAGGCCACCAGGCGGACCACCCCGAGGGGCAGGCCGGGGGTGAAGGCGGAGACCCCGAAGGTGGCGTTGAGGGCGTCGGCGCCGGTCTTGGTCAGCTTGGCCACGGTGCCCTGCAGGACCACGTCGGAGCCCTCCGTGCTCGCCTTGACGGCGGTGCCGTCGAGGTCGAGCAGGGGGATGCCGGACTTGCCCCCGGCGGTGGCGGTGAGGATGGAGTTGCCGGGGTCGACCACGAAGTCGGTGACCTCGATGGACTTGTTGCCCTTGGCGAACTTCAGCCCGCTGGCCTGGTGGATGACGGTGCCCGAGATGTAGCCGGGCTGGTAGCTGAGGTCGGAGTGGATGGCGGCGAACCCACCGGTGATGGGAAAGGTCACGGTCGACGTCTTGGCGTCGAAGGTGGCCGATCCGACCGGCGTCACGGCCACGCCCAGGCCGGACAGGGCCTGGGCCGTGCCGGCGTCGAGGGTGACGGAGGTGCCCTTGCCCGTCAGGCGGCTGATGGCGGTGGTCTTGTCGGTGGCCATGTCGTAGGTGGTGGCGGTGCCCTTGGCCACCAGGCGGACCACGCCGAGGGGCGTGCCGGCCTTGATGGCGTCGACCTTGAACGCCTGGTTGAGGGCGCCCGCGGCGGTGTCGGTCAGCTTGGCCACCGTGCCCTGGAGCACGACGTTGGAGCCCTCCATGCTCACCTTGACGGCGGTGCCGTCGAGGTCGAGGAGCGGGACCATCGGGGACCCGCCCACCGTGCCGTAGAGCACCGAGTTGCCGGGGTCGACGATGAAGTCGGACAGCTCGACCTTGGTCGAGCCGGCGGACAGGCTGAAGCCGCTGCCGGCGTGCTCGATGGAGCCCAGGATGTAGCCCGGCTTGAAGGCGAGGTCACTGTGGATCTCGGCGTAGCCGGAGGTGATGGGGAAGGTGATGGTGGAGGTGGCGGCGTCGAAGGCGGCGCTGCCGGTGGGGGCGATGGCAACGCCCAGGGACTTGAGGGCGGCGGCGGTGCCACCGTCGAGGGCCACCGAGGTGCCGACCCCGGAAAGGCTGGGGATGGCGGTCACCACGTCGGACACGGCCGGGGCGTCATCCGAGCTCGACGAGCTGTCGTCGCCACAGGCAACGCCCACGAGGGCCAGCGCACCCATAAGAAATGACGCCGTTACTTTCGATCCAATTCGCACGGTTTTCTCTTTCTCTCTCTAGCGGTATCTCGTCTACGGTCCTGCCTCTCCGTGCGGATGGCCCAGCGGCGGCACCCCGAAATCCACCGACGCGTATTTCGCCCGGCGAAGGCGATGGAGGCGCCCGCGGGCGGAGGGCTGCGGTCTGTATCGACGTCCGGTGGCGGGCGTGCTGTAGAGCTTCCGACACCTGTGGCCCGAGCGGACAGGCAGGGCGTCAGGGCACGTAGAGCCGTGTCGTGTCCCGGCCGATACAGGTCCGGAGTGCGGGCTGTGGGGGGGCGGCGCCTTATCCCTCTGGGACCGGCTCGACTCCTGGCCGACCGAAGTGGCTCGCCTGGGCCTCGGTACCGACTCGATGGTCGCGCGACCGGCAGCCAGATCGGGCCGACCCCCGTCCTACCCCTCGGCATCGATTGGTAGCCGGTCGCATTCGTCACCCCGCCCCTGACCGTCAAGGTGGAGGGCGGTGGCTGGGCCCGGAGGAGTGTGGTTCGGGGCTATCAATTAACCTGTGGTTCCGCGTTCACGAGAATCGATTGCCGCCCGACGCGTCGGCGCGTCGCTCCCCGTGGATACGCTTTCAGAGATGACCCGACTTCACCGGATCACCTCCGACCCTGCGGTCTGCCACGGCCAGCCGACGATCCGCGGCCTGCGGTACACGGTCGAGAACCTGCTCGACCTTCTCGCGTCGGGAATGACCATCGAGGAGATCGTTGAGGATCACCCTGACCTCGAGCGCGACGACCTTCTCGCCGCACTCGAGTTCGGCGCCCTTGCGACTGGTCTGAGACGCGTGGTGCCGCTCGGCGCTGTGTGAAGTTCCTCGTCGACGCTCAACTCCCAGTCCGACTGGCTCGACAGTTGGCCGTCGCCGGCCATGACGTTCTCCATACGTCGAAAATGCCGAAAGGCAACCGAACCACAGACCGCGAACTTGTCGCGGTCGCTGACGCCGAAGACCGAGTCGTCGTGACCAAGGACCGGGACTTTCGCAACGACCACCTCCTGCGACAGACGCCTCGTCGGCTGCTCGTCGTGACCACAGGGAACATCACGAACAACGCGCTGACAGCGCTGTTCGCCCAGCATCTGGACGCGGTCGTGGCTGCACTGGAAGAGGTGCGCTTCGTCGAGATCGGGCCGGACAGCCTCGTCGTGCACGATGTCCGGTAGCACCTGCCAGGCTGCAACGCACGCGCAGGAAAATGAGGCGTTCACAGACTTCGTCCGCAGATTCGCGCTCGATGGGATCTCACCTCACGAGTCACCACCGGACAGGCCCTTCCGACCAGGACTTTTGTGGTGGTCGGGACCGGCGTCGATCCGGTGACCTCGCGCTTTTC